>CAVPXL010000007.1:0-211632 GCA_963709765.1 uncultured Alphaproteobacteria bacterium
CCGGCGCCGACCCGGACCAGCGCCTCGACGTGCGGGTCGTGACCGAACTCGCCTGGCATTCGCTGTTCATTCGTCACCTGCTGCGGCGGCCGGAGCGCGAAGAACTGGACGACTTCAAGGCGGATTTCACCATCCTGAACTGCCCCACGTTCAATGCCGATCCCGACCTTCACGGCTGCCGGAGCGGCACCGTGATCGCGCTCAACTTCGACAAGAAGCTGATCCTGATCGGCGGAACCGAATATGCGGGCGAGAACAAGAAGTCCGTCTTCACGCTGATGAACTTCATGCTTCCCGGGCAGGACGTGATGCCAATGCATTGCTCGGCCAACCACGCGCCTGACAATCCGGTCGACACGGCCGTCTTCTTCGGCCTGTCGGGCACCGGCAAGACCACGCTCTCGGCCGACCCCGAGCGGGTCCTGATCGGCGATGACGAGCATGGCTGGTCCGACCGCGGCACCTTCAACTTCGAAGGCGGGTGCTACGCCAAGACCATCGACCTCTCGGCCGATGCCGAGCCGGAAATCTTCGCGACCACGTCGCGGTTCGGGACGGTCATCGAGAACATGGTCTTCGACGAAGAGACTCTGGCGCTCGACTTCGAGGATGACAGCCTGACCCCGAACATGCGTGCCGCCTACCCGCTGAACTACATTTCCAACGCGTCCGAGAGTGCCCTGGGCGGCCATCCCAAGAACATCATCATGCTGACCTGCGACGCTTTCGGGGTTCTGCCGCCGATTGCGCGCCTCACGCCGGCGCAGGCGATGTATCACTTCCTGTCGGGCTTCACCTCCAAGGTCGCCGGCACGGAAAAGGGTGTGACCGAGCCCGAGCCGACATTCTCCACCTGCTTCGGCGCGCCGTTCATGCCGCGCCGCCCCGAGGTCTACGGAAACCTCCTGCGGGCCAAGATCGCGCGCCACGGCGCGACATGCTGGCTCGTCAACACCGGGTGGACCGGCGGCGCCTACGGCACGGGCAAGCGGATGCCGATCCGGGCCACGCGCGGCCTGCTGACCGCCGCGCTGGACGGCTCGCTCGCGGAGGTGGAATTCCGCAAGGATCCGAATTTCGGCTTCGAGGTTCCCATGAGTGCGCCCGGCGTGGACGATTTCCTGCTCGACCCGCGGGGCACGTGGAGCGACGCCGATGCTTACGACCGGCAGGCAGCAAAGCTGGTCTCAATGTTCGCCGAGAACTTCGCCCAGTATGAGACATACATCGACGACGACGTGCGGGCCGTCGCGATCGGCTGAAAGACGATCACGACAGAAGGATCGCAAGGCTCCGGGACGGCGTCCCGGAGCCTTTCCTCATGACAGGTCTCAGAAAAGCGCGCGGCGCACGAGGTTGAGACCGGCAATTGTCAGAACCACGAGTGTCGCCTTGCGGAAACGCACCTGGTCCAGCCGATCCTGCACCGCGAGCCCGAGGGCCATGCCGACGCCCGCCGGCACGAGCATCGCCGCCGAGAGCGGCAGCGTCTCGCCGTTAAGCACCCCCGACCCGAGGTGCGCCACGCACAGCGCAACCGCGCCGATGCCGTAGACCACCCCCTGAACCCGCACGCTCTCGCGCTTGGGCGCGTCGATCGCCGACAGGTACATCACCGTGGGCGGCCCCCAGACGCCCGAGATACCCCCCATCCCGCCCGCCAGCGCGCCCACGCTCCATTCCACGCGCGGCCGGTTCCGCGGCGCCACCGAAGCGCGCCAGCCCAGTAGCTGCAGCGCAGCGAAAAGCGTGACGAAGGCGCCGAGGATCGCGAACATGACCCGCTGCGGCATGACCGTGACGAGCTGCGCCGAGACGAGGATCGAGGCGACAACAATCAAGAGGTAGCGCCAGAACCGCCGCGCCGACGCCCCGGCCTCGCGCACCCCGTCACGCACGGCCTGAAACAGGTTCGACGCGAGCGTCGGCAGGATGAGAATCGCCAACGCCAGTTCGCCCGGCAGGATCGATCCGAGCCCGGAAATCATGATCATGGGCATCGCGAAGCCCACCGCGCCCTTCACGAATCCGGCGAGCAACCCGATCGCCGCCGCCATCATCCAGATCGTCACGTCCACCGTCCACCTCGCCCCTCGCCCCTGGTTCGCCCTCCGATAACAGGCTTCCCTGGCGCCGTCGCTTCGAAATCCCACCGACACATTCGATCCACGCCGCCCGATCTGGCGCAAGGTTGTTGCGCTGCAACTGCGAAGGCATTATTGCGGTCGAACCAACAGAAGGAATGGCCCGATGGCACATGACGGACAGGACGGGACGGACAGGAACGCCGTGGCTTTTCCCGAGGCGCTGGATCTGGCCTCGGCTGCCGTTGCCGCCGTCGCGTCGCTGCTGGAAGTGGCCACGAGCCGTGTTCGCGCCACGCTGGTGATCGATTCAAAGGTGACGTCGGAGGCCATCGAGCGGCATCAGACGGCCGCCCACGGGCTCGCCTGGCTCGCCACCTATGTGGAGAGCCTGAGACAGTTGAAAGCCTGGGCCGACCGCCTGAACGCCGAGGGCACGTTCGGAGAAGTCGAAGCGCTGATCCTGCAGATCGGCTTCGGCGAATATCTGTCGCAGATCTCCGGCGGCATTCCCATGAGCCAGAACGAATTCATCCGGCTTGCCGACCTTGGCCTCGATCACGCCAATCGTGGTCCGTTGGAACAGCCCGCGGTGACCAAGCTCATTTCCCGCGGCAACAGCCAGGCCGCGCGCCTGCGCCTCGTCGCGCTGATGCGCGAGCGGCGCGCAGACACGATCACCGGCCGGTCGGGGCTCGACGACGAGCTGGAGATGATCCGCGAGCAGTTCCGCCGCTTCGCCCGCGAGCGGGTCGAACCCCACGCCCATGGCTGGCACCTGTCGGACACGCTCATCCCGATGGAGATCGTCTCCGAGATGGCCGAGCTCGGTGTCTTCGGCCTCACCATCCCGGAAGAATTCGGCGGCCTCGGCCTGCCGAAGGCAACCATGTGCGTCGTCTCCGAGGAACTGAGCCGGGGCTATATCGGGGTCGGGTCGCTCGGCACACGGTCCGAGATCGCGGCCGAGCTCATCCTCTGCGGCGGCACCGACGCGCAGAAGACCAAGTGGCTGCCGGGCCTCGCCAGCGGCGAGATACTGCCCACGGCCGTCTTCACCGAGCCCAACACCGGCTCCGACCTCGGCTCCCTGCGCACGCGGGCCACGCGCGAGGGCGATGACTGGACGGTGACCGGCAACAAGACCTGGATCACCCACGCCGCACGCACCCATGTGATGACGCTGCTGGCGCGCACCGATCCCGGCACCGACGATTATCGCGGCCTGTCGATGTTCCTGGCCGAAAAGACGCAAGGCACCGACGCCGAGCCGTTCCCGGACCCCGGTCTCACCGGCGGCGAGATCGAGGTGCTCGGCTATCGCGGCATGAAGGAGTACGAGCTGGGCTTCGACGGCTTCCGCGTCGACGGCGAGAACCTCCTGGGCGGAGTTGAGGGCCAGGGCTTCAAGCAGCTCATGCAGACCTTCGAGAGCGCCCGCATCCAGACCGCCGCGCGGGCGATCGGCGTGGCGCAATGCGCGCTCGACCTGGCACTGACCTACGCCGAGGATCGCCGCCAGTTCGGCAAGCCGCTGATCGAGTTCCCGCGTGTCGCCTCGAAGATCGCAATGATGGCGGTGGAGATCGCCATCGCCCGGCAGCTCACCTATTTCTCGGCCCACCGCAAGGACGCGGGCGAGCGTTGCGACCTCGAGGCCGGCATGGCCAAGCTGCTTGCTGCGCGCGTGGCCTGGGCGGCGGCCGACAACAGCCTGCAGATCCACGGCGGTAACGGCTTCGCACTGGAATACCCGATCAGCCGGGTGCTCTGCGACGCGCGGATCCTCAACATCTTCGAAGGCGCGGCCGAGATCCAGGCGCAGGTGATCGCGCGGCGGCTGCTCGCGTAACTGGCGCCAGACCGCTTGCGAAAGCGCGTCGCGCCTGATCATCTCCCGGCCGGAGGTGCCCCATGGCCGAGCCAAAGACCGTCCTGCTGACCGGCGTGACCGGCTTCATCGCCAAGCGGATCGCGCTGGATCTGCTGCGCGCCGGCTACATCGTGCGCGGCTCGCTGCGCGACCGGTCGCGGGTGTCGGAGGTGCGCAATGCCATCCGCCCGCACCTGACGGATGGCAGCGTGCTGGACCGGCTGGGCTTCATCGAACTCGATCTGACGCGCGATGCGGGCTGGAACGAGGCCATGCGCGGCGTGGACGCCGTGGTCCATACGGCTTCGCCCTTTCCGGCGTCGCCGCCCAAACGGCCCGACGACATCATCCGTCCCGCGACAGAAGGCACGCTGCGGGCATTGGAGGCGGCGCAGGCCGCCGGCGTCCGCCGCGTTGTCCTGACCTCGTCGATGGTCGCGATGATGGATCATGCCATGCCGCAGGGGCACACCCTCACCGAAGCCGACTGGGCCGAGCCGAACCATCCCCATGCCACCGCCTACGAGCGGTCCAAGACGCTGGCCGAGCGCGCCGCCTGGGAGTTTGCCGAGGCCCATCCCGACCTGCGCCTGACCACCATCAATCCGGGGCTCGTCCTGGGGCAGCCGATGGACGATCACTACGGCACCTCCCTGTCGGTCGTGGAGCGGATCTTTGGTGGCAAGGACCCTGCGGTACCGGATGTCGGCTTTCCCGTCGTCGATCTTCGGGACGTCTCGCGCATGCATGTCGCCGCGCTTGGCAAGCCGGGGACGGAAGGCCGGCGCTACGTCGCGGCGGCCGGTTGGGTGATGATGCCCGAAATGGCGCGCTGGATCGCCGAGGCTTACCCTGAGCGCAAGGTTCGGACCCGCATCGCTCCGCGCTGGCTCCTGACCTTCCTGTCGTTCTTCGACCGCACGATCGGGGAGATCCGCCCGAACCTCGGGCGCAAGCTGTCGCTGTCGAACGACCGCGCGCGGGCCGACATGAAGATCCGGTTCACGCAACCGCGCGACAGCGTCCTGACCTCGGCCGCTTATCTGGCGAAGCGCGGCAGGTGAAACGACTGGCGTTCATGGCCGCGCTCGCGCTGACGGGTTGCGCCGACGAGACCGTGTCGGGATACGCGCATCCCGGACCGTGGCGACTGGCCGAGCTGAACGGAAGGCCCTATTCCGGCACGGCCACCTTGTCGCTGCCGGCGCCCAGTCGGGTGAGCGGCCGGCTGCCCTGCCACGAATGGCGCGCGCAGCAGAGCGCCCCCTATCCCTGGTTCATCCTGTCGCATCTGGAATTGACGCCTTTGACCTGCGCCGCCTCGAAAGCGGACGAGCCGGCGATCCATGCCCTGGCCTCGGTCACGCAAGCGGAGGTGCAGGGCAAGGTCCTGATCCTGTCGAGCGAAGATGCGGTTCGCATGGTCTTTCTCCGGCCTTAACCGCCCCGCCGCGTCAGGAGGTCGACCAGTCGACGCCGGGCGGGCGGCAGGGTCCTGCCCAACGCCGCCGCCAGATGGCTCTCGAGGAAATGGCCGGTCGTCGACAATCCCGCCGCCAGCTCTTCGGTACTGGCGGGGCCCTGACCCAGGAGGCATTGCGGCAACGGCAACAGCCGGTCCGCCCAATCCCCCGCCGCGCCGCGCGCCACCGCCCGGCCCGTTCTGGGCGAGACATAGGCCAAATCGTCCCGCGATCCCGAAACGGCACAGATGCCGAGCGACAGGCCGAAGCCGGTCTCCTCCAGCAGGGCCAGTTCCCAGCGCAGATAAGCGGCTTCCCAATCGGGCCGGTCGAGCGCGTCCAGCAGTCCGAGCGAATGCGCGTAGAGACCGGGATGCGCCTCGCGCTCGGGCAGGGAAAACGACAGCAGCGCGGCAACCGCGCTCAGCGCGGCGAGCGATCTGCGGTCCGACAGGAGCGACGCGCGGCTCCGCACCGGCTCCACCGTGAACGCGCCCATGTGGTCCTCGAGCCGCGCGCGCCACGTTGCCTCGAGTTGGGCGCCGGGCTGGAGCAGCGGTCGCAGACGGCGCGAGTTTCCGCCCCGGACCACGCCCAGATGACGGCCGCGCCCGGCCGTGAAGAGCTCCAGGATGGCTGCGCTCTCGCCATGGCGGCGAACGCTCAGCACCATGCCCTCCTCGCGCCATTCCAGCATCGCCCCTCCCGGCTGCGGTTCCGGGCAGTGTCGCGCCTGACCGCGACGCCGCCAAGGGCTTCAGCGTCAGTCCGCCAGCCCGACCTCGTCGAGCAGGTGCCGCCCCTTCCGATCCTCGATCTCGACGATCCAGAGGTCGGGGTCGCGCGCCCGCTGCCGGGCCAGTAGCGCGTCGACCTCCGCTTCCGCGCCTTCGGCCAGAACGATCCATTTGCGCGCGCCGGTCATCAGATCGAACGATCGCTGGAATGCCTGCGCCTGCCCGTCGAGCGTCGCGCACTTTACCAGCACCGCCCCCGCCGTGGGGTCGCCCTTGGCCACGATGTAGGCCGGGATCGCCGCCTGCCGGAGCCGTGCGAGATAAGCCCCGACCCAGAAATCGGCCGTCAGGCGCGTCATCAATTGCCGTCGGAGAAATCGAGACCCATTTGCGAAAACCGCTCGCGCTCCTCCAGCCAGTTCGGCCGGACCTTCACCTGCAGGAACAGGTGAACCTTGCGGTCGAGGAACTCTTCGATCTCGCGGCGCGCGGCCTGCCCCACGGCCTTGATGGTCTGACCGCCATCGCCGAGGACGATCCCCTTGTGGCCGTCTCGGGCGACATAGACGATCTGGTCGATCCGCGCGCTGCCGTCCTTGCGGTCCTGCCAGTTCTCGGTCTCGACGGTGAGCTGGTAGGGCAGTTCCTGATGCAGCCGCAGCGTCAGTTTCTCGCGCGTCATCTCGGCGGCGATCATGCGCAGCGGCAGATCGGCGATCTGATCCTCCGGATAGAGCCACGGCCCTTCCGGCAGCTCCGCCGCCAGCCATTCCCGCAGAGCGTCGACGCCATGTCCCTTTTCGGCCGAGATCAGGAACGTCCGCTCGAAGGCGAACCGCTCGTTCAGCGCCTGGGTCAACGCGAGAAGCGACGGCGCCTCGACCCGGTCGATCTTGTTGATCGCCAGAGCGACACGGCGGCCGCCCGTGCGTTCGGCCAGCCCTTCGAGAATGGCTTCGACCCCCGGCGTGATCCCGCGGTGCGCCTCGACGAGCAGGACGACCAGATCGGCGTCAGCGGCACCGCTCCACGCGGCCGCGACCATCGCCCGGTCGAGTCTGCGGCGCGGACGGAACAGGCCCGGCGTGTCCACGAAGACGATCTGGGCCCGCCCCTCTATCGCGACGCCGCGGATCCGCGCCCGCGTCGTCTGCACCTTGTGGGTGACGATCGAGACCTTTGCGCCGACCATCCGGTTCAGCAGCGTGGACTTGCCGGCATTCGGCTCGCCGATCAGGGCCACGAATCCCGCGCGTGTTTCAGTCACTGCCTACCTCCAGGCGTTTCAGCAGCTTGCTGGCGGCCTTCTGTTCCGCCTGCCGCTTCGATGTCGCGCGGCCGACCTCACGGGTTCCGTCCTCGAGCATGACCTCCACCGTGAAGCGGGGCGCGTGATCGGGGCCGGAGCGCTCCACCTCCCGATAGGTGGGCAGGCACTGCCCGTTCGCCTGCACGAATTCCTGCAGGGCCGTCTTGGCATCGCGCGCGTCTTCCTCGACCGAGGTGATGCGCTCGCCCCAGAGACCGAGGATCATCCTCTCCGCGGCGTCGAAACCGCTGTCGAGATAGACCGCCGCGATGACGGCTTCCATCGCGTCGGCCAGCAACGCTTCCTTGCGGCGACCGCCCGACATCATCTCGGAGCGTCCAAGCTTCAGTACCTGACCGATGTCGATCTGGCGCGCCACGTCGGCGCAGGCTTCGCGGCGGACGAGCGCGTTGAACCGCGGAGCGAGCGTGCCTTCGGGGGCCGCCTTGTCCGCGCGCAGCAGCGCCTCGGCGATCACAAGGCCGAGGACGCGGTCGCCGAGAAACTCCAGCCGCTGGTTGTCCGGCCGCTGCGGACCGGAAATCGAGGCGTGGGTCAGCGCTCGGACCAGCAGCTCGGGCCGCTTGAACTCGTGGCCCACCCTCGCGGCGAAGGCCTGGAGATCACCCGACAGCTTCAAATGATCTTCTCGTAGAAACGGTCCGGACGCCACGTCCAGAAGAACAGCATCGAGCGTCCGGCGGAGGAGAACATCACCCGGTCGGCGCGACCGATCAGGTTCTCGAAGGGCACGAATCCCACGCCCAGCGCGTTCTGGCTGACGCGGCTGTCGGTAGAATTGTCCCGGTTGTCGCCCATGAAGAAGTAATGCCCCTCGGGCACGTTGTAGACAGGCGTGTTGTCGAGCCGGCTTTCGCGGATGTTGAGCACATCATGGCGCTTGCCCTCCGGCAGAGTCTCGATGGCGCGTGACTTGGAGCAGACGCCGCCGAGGCCCACGCCTGCGTTCTCGCATTGCGGCAGGTTGCCGGCTGGGCCCTGTTTCTCGAAGATCTCGTCGAAGTTGCCGACAGCCTCCTGCGGGGCCGGCTCACCGTTGATGTAGAGCACGCCGGAGCGGACCTGGATCCGATCGCCGGGCAGACCGATCAGGCGCTTGATGAAGTCGGCATCGGTCACGGGATGTCGGAAGACCACGACGTCGCCGCGCTCGGGCTGGGAGCCGAACCAGCGGCCGTCGATGAACTTGCACATGGAGAACGGGCATGAATGCTGTGAATAGCCGTAAGCCATCTTGTTGACGAAGAGGAAGTCGCCGATCAGCAGCGTGTCCTTCATCGACCCCGACGGAATCCAGAACGGCTGGAAGAACAGCGTCCGGAAGATCCCCGCGATCAGCAGCGCGTAGACGATCGTCTTGACCGTCTCGAAGACGCCCTCTTTCTTCTCGGCCTTGTCCGCCATCATCGCACTGCCTCGCTGTCCCCGGGATCGGCGCTTCATGCGGCGGGGGGGTGGCGGAGTCAAGCTGGGGCGGCGGGTTCGATCCGTCGCGCCTCGATGACCACGAAGGCCTGCGCCCAGGGATGGTCGTCGGTCAGGGTGACGTGGATGATCGCCTCGTGGCCTTCGGGAGTCATCCCGGCGAGGCGGTCGGCGGCCCAGCCGGTGACGTGCATCACGGGTTGGCCGGTGCGCAGGTTGCTTACCGCCATGTCTTTCCACGCAATTCCCATGCGCAGGCCGGTGCCGAGGGCCTTGGAGCACGCCTCCTTCGCGGCCCAGCGCTTGGCGTAGGTGCCGGCCACGTCGCGACGGCGTTCGGCCTTGCGCTGCTCGGTTTCGGTGAAGACGCGGTTGCGGAAACGGTCGCCGAAACGGTCGAGCGTGCCCTGGATGCGGTCGATGTTGCACAAATCGGTGCCGATGCCGAGGATCACCGCGCGTTGCCCCGAGGGGCCGAAACTGGCAACTTCATGCAAGAATTTACCCCCCCATTTTCAACTTCTAACAAGATTTTGAAGGGGGAATGCCGGCGCGCGCCGCGTCCATCAGGCGGCGCATCTCGGTGACGGCTGGGGTGAGGCCGCGGAAGATCGCCTCCCCGATCAGGAAGTGGCCGATGTTCAGCTCGACCACCTGGGGGATGGCGGCGATGGGGGCGACGGTGTCGTAGGTCAGGCCGTGGCCGGCATGGACCTCGAGCCCCAGGTCGGCGGCGAAGGCGGCCATGTCGGTCAGGCGCAAGAGCTCGGACCCGGAATCGTCGTGACGCCCCTCGGCATGGGCATCGCAATAGGCGCCGGTATGCAGCTCGACCACCGCCGCGCCGATGCGGGCGGCGGCCTCGACCTGCGCGCGGTCGGCGGCGATGAAGATCGAGACGCGGCAGCCGGCCTCGCGCAGGGGGGCGATGTAATGGGCCAGCCGGTTCTCGTCGCGGGCCACTTCCAGGCCGCCTTCGGTGGTGCGCTCCTCGCGCCGCTCGGGCACGAGGCAGACGGCGTGCGGCCGGTGACGCAGGGCGATCGCCTGCATCTCGTCGGTCGCTGCCATCTCGAAGTTGAGCGGCACGCGCAGCGTCCGGGTGAGGCCGTCGATGTCGGCGTCGGTGATATGCCGCCGGTCTTCGCGCAGATGGGCTGTGATGCCGTCCGCGCCGGCCTCCTCGGCGAGGCTGGCGGCCCGAATCGGGTCGGGACAGGCGCCGCCGCGCGCGTTGCGCACGGTCGCCACGTGATCGATATTGACGCCCAGCCGTAGCCGCCTTGGCTCGGTCATGCTGCCCTCCGGTCCTGGTGGCGCGACACTAGACCGCGATCATTCCGGTGTCAGCCCGGTCCCCGCAGGTCCGGATGCTCGAACCGCTTCTTGAGCCGGCGGATTCGCGCCTTCTGGTAGGCGGTGATGATCGGCCGGCTTATGGTGAACGCAATGGCCCCCGCCAAGATGCCCGGCGCCAGGCCGCCCACCAGATAGGGCCAGAAGACCGACCGGGTGAACGCGGGCAGATGCTCCCAACTGACCACGTCACCGGTGACGAAGGCCGCGAGGTTCGACCAGATCTCCATCGAGGCGTAGGAAAAGCCGGTGAGCACCTGCGGCAGCGGAACCGGCTCCTGTCCGAGCAGAACCGAGCCGATCTCGACCGATATCGCGGCGATGATCGGAAACGTCACCGGGTTGCCGAAGAAGGTCGCCAGCAGGGCGGCGAGCATGTTGCCGCGCATGACCCAGGCGAGACCTGCCGCCAGCACGAAGTGCAGCCCGTAGAACGGCGTGAAGCTGACGAAGACGCCCGCCGAGATGCCGCGTGCGATCTTGTAGGCCGGATCGGGCAGCCGCTGGAGGCGGTGCATGACGTAGCGCGAGGCACGACGCCAGCCGCCGCGGGGATAAAACGCTTGCACGGCGGATTCGTAGTAGGTTCGCGGCGTGCGTCGCTTGAACACCCTGGCTCTCTCCTCCTCGGTTCACGGCCTCCTGTCGGGGTCGCGGTGTCGTTCGACCTGCGCCACGTCGCTGTCCGCTTCAAGGGCCAGCCGGACGGCGTGAAGATGCTCGGCGTCACGCAGCTCCACGTCTACGATGATCCTGTAAAAGTCTGGTTTCCGATCGATCATTCTCAGGTCAGATATGTTCGCTTTCTGCTCGCCGATAAGGGTGCAGATGCGGCCAAGTGTGCCGGCGTCGTTGGCCAGGGTCATCTCGAGGCTGACGGCGTGGACGGCGAGATGCTTGCCCGAGTGCCACTGCAGGTCCACCCACCGGCCGGGCTGATCCTCGAACTGGGCGAGGACCACGCAGTCGATGGCGTGCACCACGACGCCCTGACCGCGATAGGTGATGCCGACAATCCGCTCCCCCGGCACCGGCTGGCAGCATTCGGCGCGCTTGAAGGTCTGGTCGGGCGACAGGCCGACGACCGCGCGGGCCGCGTCGATCCCTTCGCCCGAGGTGGCGGCAAGCTCGGGGTAAAGGGTGCGAACGACGGTGCGCGCCGCCAGTTCGGCAGACCCGAGGCGGGCCAGGAGCATGTGCGAATCCTCCAGCCCGAGCTGTCGCGCCGCTGTCATCAGCGCCTTGTCGGTCAGCCGCTTGCCCACATGCTCGAACGCGACGCGGGCCAGCTCGCGCCCCAGCTTGACGAAGCGTTCGCGGTCTTCCTCGCGCAGGCTCCGGCGGATGGCCGTCTTGGCGCGCCCGGTGGCGGCGATGTCGATCCAGGTCGCCTGCGGGCGCTGCCCCTCGGCCGTGAGAACCTCGACCGACTGGCCGTTCTTCACCCGGGTCCAGAGCGGCACGCGGATGCCGTCGACTTTCGCGCCGACGCACGAATCACCGATGCGGGTGTGGATGGCGTAGGCGAAATCGATCGGCGTGGCACCGCGCGGAAGCTTGACCACGTCGCCCTTCGGCGTGAAGCAGAAGACCTGATCCTGGTACATCTCGAGTTTCACGGCTTCGAGGAACTCGTCATGGTCCTCGGCGCTGTCGAAGCGTTCGGTCAGGCTGGCGATCCATCTGGCCGGGTCGACCGCGAAGGGGTTTTCCGCGCGCACGCCGTCGCGATAGGCCCAGTGCGCGGCGACTCCGGCCTCGGCCACCTCGTGCATCTGGCGCGAGCGGACCTGCACCTCGACCCGTTTGCCGTCGCGCCCCGAGACGGTGGTGTGGATCGAGCGGTAGCCGTTCGACTTGGGCTGGCTGATATAGTCCTTGAACCGACCCGGCACGGCGCGCCAGCGCTGGTGGATCGCGCCAAGGACACGGTAGCAGTCATTGTCGCTCTCGGTGATGATCCGGAAGCCGTAGATGTCGGAGAGACGGGAAAACCCCTGATCCTTCTCCTGCATCTTGCGCCAGATGGAATAGGGCTTCTTGGCTCGGCCGAACACGTCGGCCTCGATGCCCTTGCGGTCGAGCTCGGTCCGGATGTCGGTCGAGATGCGGTGGATGACGTCGCCGCTCTCGCGCTGCATGGTGATGAAGCGCCTGATGATCGACGAACGGGCCTCGGGGTTGAGGACCCGGAAGGCCAGGTCTTCCAGTTCCTCGCGCATCCATTGCATGCCCATGCGGCCCGCCAGCGGCGCATAGATCTCCATCGTCTCTCGCGCCTTCTGGGCCTGCTTGTCGACGCGCATGGACTTGATGGTGCGCATGTTGTGCAGACGGTCGGCGAGCTTGACGAGGATGACCCGCAAATCCTTGGCCATCGCCATGAAGAGCTTGCGGAAGTTCTCGGCCTGCTTGGTTTCGGTGGAGGAAAGCTGGAGGTTGGTGAGCTTGGTCACACCATCGACAAGGCCGGCGACCTCGGGGCCGAATTCGCCCGCCACCTCGGCATAGGTCGAGCGGGTATCCTCGATCACGTCGTGGAGGAGCGCCGTGACGATCGTCGCGTCGTCGAGCTGCATCTCGGTAAGGATCGCGGCGACCGAGGCGGGATGGGTGAAGTAGGGTTCGCCCGAATGGCGCAGCTGCCCGTCATGCATCTGCGCCGCGTAATCATAGGCGCGCGTGATGAGCTGCGCGTCCGTCCCCGGATTGTAGTTGCGGACAAGGGCGATCAGGTCGTCGACGTCGATCATGACCTGCCCGCCCGCCCTGCGGAGCGCCTTACGGGCGCTCCTGCGCCTCCATCAGCGCCCGCAGAAGCTTTTCCTCGGACATGTCGTCAACTTCGGGTTTGTCAGGCTGCGCACCCATGAGAAGCGCCATGGCGTCCTCTTCGGGCTCATCGACCTCGATCTGGGTCTGGTTGCTCTCGATCAGCCGCTCGCGCAGCGCCTCGGCGCCCTGGGTTTCGTCGGCGATCTCGCGCAGACTGACGACCGGGTTCTTGTCGTTGTCGCGATCGACCGTCAGCGGCGAACCACTGGAAATCTCTCGCGCGCGATGAGCGGCCAGCAGAACCAGCTCGAACCGGTTCGGGACCTTGTCAACGCAATCTTCGACCGTCACGCGGGCCATCGGATACTCCTCGACTGGAAAAGACGAGTGACAGCCATAGGGAATGCCTTTCCGCTTGACAAGCGGAAAGCACCCGGAGGGCCTATCCCACCGGAACTATTGCGTCTCTTTCGGCCTCTGGCAAGGCTTTGAGCATGTCGGCGACACTGAGACCAAGAACGGGATGAATCCAATCTGGCGCGACATCGGCCAACGGGACGAGAACGAAGGCGCGCTCCTGCAGGCGAGGGTGGGGCAAGACAAGGCGCTCCGGCGCCTCCGCCCTCTGCCGTTCAGGCGGCAGCCCACGCCACTTGGAATGAGTCTGACGATCCGGCAGAACGCGGGACCCCCAGGCGATGAGATCAAGATCCAGCGTCCGCGGCCCCCACCGCTCGCGACGCACGCGCCCGAACTCGCGCTCTATTGAATGGAGCAGACGCAGCATCTCCTCCGGCGCACCGCTTGGCGGCAAGGCCACGGCCGAATTGATGAAATCCGGACCCGAACCCGGAGGCCAGGCAGGCGTGCGGTACATCCTGGATACCAGAATCGTCGAAGAGCCCGATTCAGCCAATCTTTTGCAAGCTGCGCGTGCTATGCTGATAGGCGATAGACCGCCGGTTGAGGAATTTGACCCTACGGCAACCAGGACTTGTTCATATTCTTGATCTTTGTTGTGTTGCACCGGATTGCTAAGATCCTATTTTGCCGGCATCTGTTCGGTACGCCAGATGAGAATGGCAAACCGCATCCTGAAAGGTAATACTGAATGTTCTATCGAGATGAACGGCTTGCATTGTTCATCGACGGCTCAAACCTCTATGCGGCCGCCAAGGCGCTGGGGTTCGATATCGATTACAAGCTGCTGCGGCAGGAATTCATGCGTCGCGGCAAGTTGCTCAGAGCCTTTTACTACACGGCCCTGCTCGAAAGCGAGGATTACTCGCCGATCCGCCCCCTGGTCGACTGGCTGCACTACAACGGCTTCACCATGGTCACAAAGCCCGCCAAGGAGTTCATCGACAGCCAGGGCCGCCGCAAGGTCAAGGGCAACATGGACATCGAGCTGACCGTGGATGCGATGGAGCTCGCGCCGCGGATGGATCACGCTGTGATCTTCTCGGGTGACGGGGATTACCGGCCACTCGTCGAAAGCCTGCAGCGTCAGGGCGTGCGCGTCAGCGTGGTTTCGACCATCCGCAGCCAGCCACCGATGATCGCAGACGAATTGCGTCGCCAGGCCGACAACTTCATCGAACTCGACGAACTCAAGGAAGTGATCGGCCGCCCGCCCCGCGAGCCCCGCGACAACGATCGTGTCTCGGAAGCGGTCAGCCAGTAGGCTCCGGCTATGAATTTGACGGCGAAAGCGGTTGGATGATCTGCTCTCGCTTCTGACCATGTTCGGCGCCGCTTTCGGTGCCGCAACGATCCTTCCCTTCCAGTCCGAGATAGTCTTCGCGGCCCTGCAGCTGCGGACCGAAATCAGTCTCGTGACTCTGGTTGCCGTCGCAAGTCTCGGCAATACTTTGGGATCGGTGGTGAATTACGTTCTCGGCCTTTGGATCGAACACTTTCGCCACCGGCGCTGGTTCCCCGCCTCGGAAAAACAGCTCGATCGAGCCCAACGCTGGTATGCGCGCTGGGGGGTCTGGTCGTTGCTGCTGTCCTGGGCGCCGCTGGGCGACGCGATCACGGTGGCGGCGGGAATCATGCGGACACGGTTTCTCGTGTTCCTGCTCCTCGTCGGTCTGGCCAAGACCGGCCGCTACGTGGCGCTCGCGTGGCTCACGAACCGCGCCCTCGGGGGCTAGACGCGGAGCAGGCTCCGCCTTAGGTCTCCCGCGATGAAAGATGCTGCCAAACCCTCGCTCACGATCCGCCTCGCCGCCCCGCGCGGGTTCTGTGCCGGCGTCGATCGGGCGATCAAGATCGTCGAGATGGCGCTGCAGAAATGGGGCGCGCCGATCTATGTGCGTCACGAGATCGTGCACAACCGCTTCGTCGTTGACGGCCTCCGCGAGAAGGGCGCCGTCTTTGTCGAGGATCTGGAGGAATGTCCGCCGGATCGGCCGGTGATCTTCTCCGCCCACGGCGTACCCAAGGCGGTGCCGGCCGAGGCCGCGCGGCGCGAGATGATCTACGTGGACGCGACCTGTCCGCTGGTCAGCAAGGTCCATATCGAGGCCGCGCGCCACCATGAGGCGGGTCGCCAGATGGTGATGATCGGCCATGCCGGCCATCCGGAGACGGTAGGCACGATGGGCCAGCTGCCCCCTGGGGAGGTCGTCCTTGTCGAAACCGTCGAAGATGTGGCCGGGATCGACGTCCGCGATCCCGAGCAGCTGGCCTACATCACCCAGACCACGCTCAGCATCGACGACACCGCCGGTATCGTCTCGGCGCTTCGGCAAAGATTCCCGGCCATCGTCGGGCCGCACAAGGAAGATATCTGCTACGCCACCACCAACCGTCAGGAGGCGGTGAAGGCGATGGCGTCGGACATCGATGCGCTGCTCGTGATCGGGGCGCCCAACTCGTCGAATTCGCGCCGTCTGGTGGAGGTCGGCGAACGCGCGGGCTGCGCCTACGCGCAACTCGTGCAGCGCGCCACCGACATCGACTGGCGCGCCCTCTCGGGGGCACGGGCCATAGGCCTCACGGCCGGGGCGTCGGCGCCGGAAGTGCTGATCGAAGAAGTGCTCCAGGCCTTCCGCGATCGCTACGAGGTTACCGTGGAAAACGTCGAAACGGCCGTCGAGGCGGTGGAATTCAAGGTGCCCCGCATCCTGCGCCAGTCCACATGAGCGCGGTACCGCGTGCCCCCCTGCTCCTTGGCCTTGCCGGCCTGCTCCCCTTCTTCTGGGGGCTGGCGACCCTGTTCTCCGACGAACTGGCCCGCGTGACGGCGCAGGTCGCCGGACCGCGCTTCGTCGGGCCCTATGTCCAGCTCGCCTACGGCACGGTGATCCTGTCGTTCATGTCCGGCGTTCTCTGGGGTTTCGCGACGAAGGCAGACGGCCGCGTCGCCGCGACGGGCTATGGGCTCTCGGTCCTGCCGGCGCTCTGGGCGTTCCTCTTCGTGGGCGGCGGCCCGGTTTCGGCGGCGACGTTTCTCGCCTTCGGGTTCATCGGCATTCTCGGCCTCGACTGGTTGTTCTGGCGCCACGGTCTGGCGCCGGCGTGGTGGATGACGCTGCGCCTGATCCTGACGGCGGGCGTGCTTGTCAGCCTCCTGCCGATAATCTTCTGAGATGCCCGAGCTTTTCGCCTATACCGATGGCGCGTGCAGCGGCAACCCGGGCCCCGGCGGCTGGGGCGCGCTCATGGTCGCCCGCGACGGCGACGAGGTGCTCAAGGAGCGCGAGCTTTCGGGCGGCGAGCCGGACACCACCAACAACCGCATGGAGCTGATGGCCGCGATCTGCGCGCTGGAAAGCCTCTCGCGTCCGACGCGCATCACCGTCGTCACCGACAGCGCCTATCTGCGCAACGGGATCATGACGTGGCTCAGTGGCTGGAAACGCAACGGATGGAAGACGGCCGCGAAGAAACCGGTGAAGAACGACGACCTGTGGCGGCGGCTCGACGAGGCGCGGAAGACCCACGACGTGACCTGGGAATGGGTCAAGGGCCACGCCGGCCATCCCGAGAACGAACGCGCCGATGTTCTGGCTCGCGCAGGTCTTGCGGCAGCGCGCAAGCGCTGAGCGGAAGGGTCAGTCCAGCCGCGCCGGCAACGCCATCCCGCGCAGAAGATCGTCAGCGCGCATGGGGTGCCTGCCCTCGCGCTGCGCCTCCACGATTTCCACGGCCCCGGTCCCGCACGCGATGCACAATCCGCCCAGTACCTCGCCGGGTTGTCCGCCCCCCTTCACCACGCGGCTGCGAAGCAGTTTCAGTCGCTCGTCCCCTGCGCGGGTCCAGGCCCCCGGAAACGGCGACAGTCCGCGGATCTGCCGGTCCACCTCCGTTGCGGGGCGCGTCCAGTCGATGCGCGCCTCTGCCTTCTCGATCTTGCTGGCGTAGGTCACGCCCGCGTCTGGCTGCGGTCGGGCCGTGAGCCCGTCGAGGTCATCCAGCACCTGCGTGACAAGCCTCGAGCCGATCGCCGCCAGCCTGTCATGCAGATCGCCGACCGTTTCTTCGGAGCCGATGAGCGTGCTCTGGCTCGCAAGAACCGGTCCGGTGTCGAGCCCGGCATCCATCCGCATGATGCAGACGCCCGTCTCGGCGTCTCCCGCAAGCATCGCACGATGGATCGGCGCCGCGCCCCGCCAGCGCGGCAGAAGCGATGCGTGGATGTTGAGACAGCCGCGCCGCGGCGCGTCAAGCACCGGCTGTGGCAGGATCAGCCCGTAGGCCACGACGACCGCCGCATCCGCGTCCAGCGCCGCAAAGCCGGCCTGCTCGTCCGGACCACGCAACGAGACGGGATGACGCACGTCGAGACCGAGTTCGGCGCGCACGCCTCGCCACGGGCGATGGCCGCTTCTTCTTCCCGCGTCCCGCGGGCCGGGGCGGCTGGGTGTAGACGGCCAGGATCTCGTGGTCCGCCGCGACCAGCGCATCGAGCGCCTGGACCGAGAAATCGGGCGTTCCCATGAAGATCAGCCGCATATCCGTCTCCTTGCCACGATTCCTGTCCCTGACGACAGCGCCGCGCGCCAGCGCGGCGCCCGGCCCAACGGAAAGAGCCGCCTGCGGCGATGACGGGCGGGAGCTTTCTCTACCCGGTCCGTTTCGTCGCTTTCTTGATCAGCATTCTGCGCTTCAGCGCCGACAGCCGGGCGATGTAGAGATTCCCGTCCAGATGGTCGATCTGGTGCTGCACGCTGGTCGACCACAGCCCCTCGAACTCGCGCTCGACCGCTTTCCCCCGCGAGTCGCGATACCGGACCCGCACACGCGCCGGCCGCTCCAGGCGCGCATGCACGCCTGGCAGATTCGGGCTGGCCTCGTCATGCGCGCGCAGCTCGTCAGACTTCCACGTGATCTCCGGGTCGGCCAGGCAGACCGCCTTCCCCCGCTCGGGGGAGGCATCGACGACCGCCAGTCGCCGCATCACCCCGATCTGCGGAGCGGCAAGCCCGACCCCCGGCATCGCTTCCATGGTCTCGATCATGTCGTCCCAAAGAGCGCGGGTTTCCGCGTCGATCTCTCCGGCAGGTGCCGCCGGCGTCGCCAACCGCCGGTCGGGATACATGACGAAGGGCCGGATCACGCGCGCTTCAACTCGCGCTTCAGCTTCTGCATCTTCCGGGTGATCATCTGCCGTCTCAACGGCTTGAGGTAGTCGATGTAGAGACGCCCGTCGAGATGGTCGACTTCATGCTGGACGCAGACCGCCCCGAACCCGTCGAACATCCGCTCCTGCGTCTGCCCGTCCAGATCCAGCCAGCGCAGCATGACTTCGGCCGGACGTTCGACCTCGGCGTAGATCTCGGGGATCGACAGGCAGCCCTCTTCCCAGATCTTCGTTTCGCTCGAGCGGGCAACGACCTCAGGATTGACGAGAACCATCGGCGCCGGTGGCTCGCCCTCCTTCCTGGCGCAATCCATGACGAAAACGCGCTGCATCACGCCGATTTGCGTCGCCGCCAGACCGGAACCCGGCGCGTCGTACATGGTTTCCAACATGTCATCGGCCAGCCGCCGGATCCCGTCGTCGATATCACGGACGGGCTCGGCCACGGCCTTCAGGCGCGGGTCGGGATGAATGAGGATCGGTCTGAGCGTCATGGCGGATGATTTAGGGGACGTGGCCAATCCACGCAACGCCTCTTGCGTCCGGAACAGCGATGGCTAGCGTGCGCGCCGTCACGAAGGAGGCTTCATGAATTTCGACGAGATCATCGACCGGCGCGGGACGGACTGCGCCAAGTGGGACAACATGGAAGCCATTTTCGGCGTCTCGCCCGACAGCGGGATTGCCATGTGGGTCGCCGACATGGATTTCCGCGCGCCCGAAGTCGTTTGCCGGAAGTTGCGCGAGATGGTCGAATCTTGGTGTCTTCGGCTACCCTTCAGGCCTCGATGCCTTCCGCGATGCGACCTGCTGGTGGATGAAGACACGCCATGGATGGGATCCGGACCCCGCCAGCATCCACGTGACGGCGGGCCTGGTGAACGGCATCGGGCTCTGCATCGACACGTTCACCGTGCCCGGAGACGGAATCGTGCTGATGACACCCGTCTACCACGCCTTTCACAAGGTGATCCGCGCTTCGAACCGTACTCTGGTCCAGATGCCGCTGGCGATCGACGAGGGCCGATACGCGCTCGATATCGAGGCATGGGACGCCGCGATGACCGGGCGGGAACGGATGATGATCCTGTGCTCGCCCCACAATCCCGGCGGCCGGGTCTGGACGCGCGAGGAGCTGCGGCAAATCGCCGATTTCGCTGTCCGGCACGACCTTCTGCTGATCAGCGACGAGATTCACCACGACCTCGTCTTTCCGGGTTCCGTGCATATCCCGATGGCCGTCGCCTGCCCTGACATCGCGGATCGCCTGGTGATGATGGCGTCGGCCTCCAAGACATTCAATCTGGCTGGCGGCCATGTCGGCAACGTCATCATCCCCGACTCCGCGCTGATCGCGCCGCTTTTCAGACCGGATGGCCGCGCTGGGGCTTTCGCCCAACGCATTCGGCCTCGCGATGACGACTGCTGCCTATTCGCCCGAGGGCGCGGAATGGCTCGACGCCCTGATCGCCTATCTCGATGTCAACCGGCAGGTGCTCGATGCGGCCTTCGAGGCGATCCCGGGCGCGGCCTCGATGCCGCTTCAATCCACATATCTTTCCTGGGTGGATTTCAGCGGCATGGGGATGGACCCTGAACGAAGTGTGCCGCCGCATCGAGAAGGAGGCCGGCATTGCCGTCAACCACGGCACGACCTTCGGCGAGGGTGGCGAAAGCTTTCTCCGTTTCAACTTCGCCACGCCTCGCGCGCGGGTGGAAGACGCCGGCGCGCGACTGAAGCGTGTTTTCGCCGACCTGCAGTAAGCCGGGCAACAGGTGTCGGGGCTGGAGCGCCGGCCCCCGCCGCCCCACCGTCGCGGCAGAAAAGCTGTCAGGTGCGCTGTATTGCGGCGAGGCGAGCGACGGCTGCGCGAAATCGTGGAATGGCGTTCGCGGCCCTCCACCCGGCGGACGACGGCGTGCCGCCACAGCGCTACCGGACGAGCACGCCCCATCGCACTAGTCGCGGCCAAGCAATCCTGCCGGTGGCGGCCTCTCGGGCGCGAAATCCAGGGGTGCGGTGTCGCTGACTGCGGTCGCGCGCTTGAACTCGTAGCGCATCTCGCCATCGGCCGCGGTCGAAGCGACGATGAGACACTGCGAGACATGCCGCGACCCGTCGTGAAGATCCACAAGGCCCCGCAGGCGCGGCGCATCGGTGTCCGCGACCGCGAACCCGTCTGCCCAGAGCCTGAGGACACGGAACCACTGCCCGTCGATCTCCACCCGCAGCGTGCTCTTTCTCTTCTGGCGCGCGCGGCGCGCCTGTGCGAGGCCCTCCAGAACCTCGTTCGGCAGCATGTCATTCATCGCCGGATTCCTCCCTCTCGAGCCCATGCTTTCAAGCGTTCCGATTCCCATCAAGCATGGATAGCGTTAACGGACGCGGCGCGTGCGCTCGTGCACCTTCACTGCGCGTCGGCGGGCCTTCCCCTCCGCGCCTGCGCGGTTAGGTGAAGTCGAAAGACAGATCAACGGAGTGGATCATGGGAAAGCTGGTCGATGGCATCTGGCGCGACGAATGGTACGACACGAGCGCGCATGGCGGCGAGTTCGTGCGAGATACCTCCAAATTCCGCAACTGGGTCACGGCGGACGGATCGGCGGGGCCATCCGGCGAAGGCGGTTTCGCCGCCGAAAGCGGGCGCTACCACCTCTATGTCTCCTATGCCTGCCCGTGGGCGCACCGCACGCTGATCTTCCGCAAGCTCAAGGCGCTGGAGGACCATATCGGAGTGAGCGCGGTGCATCCCGAAATGCTGTCGGAAGGCTGGGAATTCCGCCTCCGATGACGCGGGCGCAACCGGCGACGAGCTCTACGGTCTGCCGTATCTGCGCGACGTCTACATCCGGGCCATGCCCGAGGTCTCCGGCCGCGTCACCGTGCCGATCCTGTGGGACCGGCAGCGTCAAACCATCGTCTCAAACGAGAGCGCCGAGATCATCCGCATGTTCAACAGCGCCTTCAACGATATCACCGCAAACGACGACGATTACTGGCCCGTCAACCTGCGCGACGACATCGACCGGATCAACACGCGCGTTTACGACACGGTCAACAACGGCGTCTACAGGGCCGGCTTCGCCACCAGCCAGAAGGCCTACGACAAGGCGGCCACGGCGCTGTTCGACAGTCTCGACTGGCTGGAAGCCATCCTGACCGATAACCGCTATCTGACGGGAGATCGCCTGACCGAAGCCGACTGGCGCCTGTTCACCACGCTCCTGCGCTTCGACCTGGTGTATCACACGCATTTCAAATGCAATCGCGCCTGGTTGCGCGAATACCCGAACCTATGGGGCTACACGCGGGAACTCTACCAATGGCAAGCACCCACCGGTGCGGTGGCCGAGACCGTCAATTTCGACCACATCGTGCGCCACTACCATTACAGCCACGATACGATCAATCCGCATCGGATCATCCCGATCAACCCGCAGATCGACTGGACCGAGCCCCACGGTCGCGGCTGAGCCTAGTGGCGCTGCGCCCCGTAATGCTCGACCAGCGCCGCGAGATCGTCCACCGGTGTCTCCGACTGGATGAAGGCGCAGGCGTTCGGAATGTGGCGGAAGATCGAGCCGTCGGAGAAGAAGGTGGTGTTCGTGACGAAGATCACCTTCGCCTCGGGCCGTCGGTAGCTAGCGAAGTCCGCGACCGCAAAGGCGGACCCTTGCGGAAGGACCAGATCGAGGATGACAACGTCAACCGCCGGCTCGGTCTGAAGCACGCGGATCGCACGCTGCTGGGTGCCAGCCACGGCGACGTCCACGCCACGCCGCGCAAGATGGCCCCGCCAGATTTCGGCGAGATTCGCATTCGACTGGACGATGAGCACCCGCATCCGGACCCCTTTGCCACCCGACATGGTCTGGCGTTTACGATCTGCTCACGATCCTTAACCCAACACGCTAAGCGTCGGTTAAGGCGGCGTCGAGCCGATGCGCCGCTCCGCCCCGTCTTGCTAAGCATTTGTTCTATTTCGTCGTCCGCCATCTGACAAGCATGGAGCCGTTGACCTTGCGCCATCCGCGCGAGGCGTTCACCCTCGCCAGGTAACGATCTCGGAGAAGTCACCCATGCGTCTCGCAGCCCTGCTTCTGCTTCTGATGCCACAGCTTGCCAACGCGCAGGTCGCCTGCGGCGGCGACTTCGGCACCTTCGTTGACGGAATGAAGCGTGCCGCAGTGAGCCGGGGGCAGGATCCGGCGCTCGTCGAGCGGTTCTTCGCCCCGATCCGGCGCGACCCGGCAGTGATCCGGGCCGACCGGGCGCAAGGCGTCTTCCAGCTCCCGTTCCTCGACTTTTCACGCCGACTGATCAGCCAGAACCGCCTACAGAACGGCGCCCGCATGGCGCAGCGCCACGATGCGGTCTTCGATGCGATCCAGCGCCGCTACGGCGTCAGTCGCGGCGTCCTTCTTGCCTTCTGGGCATTCGAGACCGATTTCGGCCAGGTGCAGGGCAACTTCAACACGGTCAATGCGCTGATGACGCTCGCGCATGATTGCCGCCGCCCCGAGTTGTTCCAGCCGCAGGTCTTCGCGGCGATCGAACTCTTCCGCCGGGGCGGGCTCGATCCGAGCCGCACGACAGGCGCGTGGGCCGGCGAGATCGGCATGGTTCAGATGCTGCCGGGCGACATCATCGAACACGGGCAGGACGCGGACAATGACGGAGTGGTATCGCTCAAGACCTCCGCGCCCGACGCGCTGACCTCGGGGGCGGCCATGCTGCGCGCCATGGGTTGGCGCGCCAACGAGCCGTGGCTGCAGGAAATCGTCCTGCCCAAGGACTTCGAATGGTCCGAAACGGGTCTCAGAACGACCCGTCGCGGCGACGAATGGGCGCGTATGGGCGTTCGGCCCCGGCAAGGTCGGATCGCCAGCCTGCCCGCCTCGATCCTGCTGCCCCAGGGGCGGGGAGGGCCTGCCTTCCTCGCCTATCCCAACTTCCAGGTGCTCTTCGAGTGGAATCGAAGCTTCGTCTACGTGACGACGGCGGCCTACTTCGCGACCCGCATCGAGGGCGCGCCGATTTACAAGGCCGGCAACCCCACGCCCGCCCTTTCGGAGGCCGAGATGAAAGAGCTGCAGCGCAAGCTCGCCGCGCATGGCCACGATGTGGGCGGCATCGACGGCATTCTCGGCGCCCTGACCCGCGACGCCGTACAGGACGAGCAGATCCGCCTCGGGCTCCCCGCCGACGCCTGGCCCACCCGGGAACTGCTTCGCCGTCTCTAGCGACACCGCCGCGCCGAATGGCGCGGCGCCGGCCCAACGGACGGCAAGCGCGGAAGCGCACAGTCGGCGGGCGGGAGCCTCCCGCGCCGGGTCAGGCCACCATCGCCTCGGCGCGGCGCAGGTCGACACTCACCAGCTGGCTGACCCCCTGCTCGGCCATCGTCACCCCGAACAGGCGGTCCATCCGCGCCATGGTCACGGCGTGGTGCGTGATGATCAGGAACCGAGTCGCCGTCCGCCGCGTCATCTCGTCCAGCAGGTCGCAGAACCGCGTCACGTTGGCGTCGTCCAGCGGCGCGTCGACCTCGTCGAGCACGCAGATCGGCGCCGGATTCGCGAGGAACACCGCAAAGATCAGCGCCAGCGCCGTCAGCGTCTGCTCTCCGCCTGACAAAAGTGACAGCACGCTCAGTCTCTTGCCCGGGGGCTGGCACATGATTTCCAGACCCGCCTCAAGCGGATCGTCGCTCTCGACAAGGGCCAGCCGTGCCTCCCCACCGCCGAAGAGGTGCGTGAACAGGGTCGAGAAATTCGCATTCACCTGCTCGAACGCGGTCAGGAGCCGCTCCCGCCCCTCCCGGTTCAGCCCTGAAATCCCCTGGCGCAGCGCTCCGATCGCCTGCTCCAGATCCGCCTTTTCTGCGGCCAGCGCGTCGCGCTCTTCCCGCACGGCGATGGCATCTTCCTCGGCCCGCAGGTTCACCGCGCCAAGCGCATCGCGTTGCGAGCGCAGGCGGACGATCTTGGCCTCGACCTCGGCCGGCGCCTGCCGCAACTCCACCTCCTCCAGACGCTCGGCCAGCAATTGCGGTGGCTGCCCCTGCTCGTCGCGCGCCCGCTCCGCGGCGGCGACGGCGGCCTCGCGCGCGGCCTCGGCACGCGCCTGCGCAGCTGCCCGCGTCTCGCGCGCTGCGCCTGCGGCCCGTTCCGCGTCTCGCGCGTCCATCGCCGCGGTGCGCTCGGCGGCTTCGGCCTCTGCGACCGCGTCGGACGCCTTGCCCGCGCGACCCTCCGCGGCCTCCAGCGCGACGCGCAGCCGGTCGCGCTCGGCCTCCAGCGCGACCGGACGCGCGGTGGCGGCTTCCAGCTCGGTATCGGTCATGGCGGCCCGCTTCTCCAGATCGGCCACCCGTCCGCCTGCGCTCTCGAGACGCCGGAGCCAGTTCGTCCGGTCCCCGGCAATCGTCTTGAGCCGCCGCGCGCGTCCCTCCCCTGCCCGCCTCAGCTCGTCGAGTGCCGAGCGCCGGGTCATCATTGTCATCCGTGCGGCCTCGACGGTCATCTTGATCTCTTCGATCTCCGCCCGTGCTGCGCCGAGATCGCCCAGCGCGCGCAGGGCCGCCTCGGCTTCGGACAGTCTGGCCCGTGCGGCCAATGCCTCTTCACGGTGCCGATCCCGGGCCTGAAGGGCCGATCCGAGCCGCCCGTCGGCAATGCTGCGATCGGCGTCCGTCTGCGACTGGTGCCGGGCGGATTCGACCAGGGCCCGGTCCGCCTCGCGCCGCCGGTCGCGTCCCGCCCGGTCAGCCTCGACCCGCGCCGCCAGCTGCGCCTTGGCTGCCTCGTGCGCATCGCGCGCCGCCTGCGCGCGCATGCTGACCTCGGCAAGCTCGCGTTCGAGGGCTGCATAGCCTGTTTCGCTGCTGCAGTCGCAGCGTTGCCGCCGACCCGGAATCCGACGCGGCTCGAAAGAACCCGTCCCAGCGCCAGAGATCGCCGTCGCGCGTCACCAGCCTCTGCCCGGGCTCGAGTGCGGCGTGCAGGCGCCGCCCGTCTTCGGCCGCCACCAGCCCGGTTCGCGCAAGCCGGCGGCTCAGAACCCGCGGTGCCTTCACGTGTCGTGCCAGAGGAATAGCGTCCTGCGGCAACGACGACGCGGGAGCCCGGGTCAGGGAGATCGTGCCACCCGGTCTCGTCCGCCGCGGATTCGGCCGCGCGCAGGTCGTCTCCCAACGCTGCTCCGAGTGCGGCCTCGAAGCCCGACTCGACCGTGATGCGATCCAACACCTGTCCGCGCGCATCGCCGTCCTGACCGATCAGACGCGCCAGCGCCGTCGCTTCGGCCTTCAGTGCCTGCGCCTCGCCCTCCGCGGCGGCCCGGTCGGGCCCGCGACTCGCCTTCGTCCGATTGCGCATCGGCCCGGGCGGCTTCGGCTTCCGCGGCCGCCCGCTCAGCGGCCTCGGCCGTTGCCTGCGCGGCCTCCTGTGCCCGCGCACTGGACATCCTGGCCTCGTCCGCGGCAGCCAGATCCGCCCTTGCCGAGCTCCGCCTCGGCCTCGGCGCGCCGCATTTCCGCCTCGGCCCTTGCCAGCGACTTGCCGGTGTCTTCGGCCAGTCGGGTCGACGAGCGATGGTGCGCGATCAGCGTCGCCATCTCGTCGGTGCGGCGCGAAAGGTCGGCCTCGCGTGCGACCAGAACCTCGGAGGCCTCCTGCGCAGCCCAGCTCGCGCGCTCCAGATCCTCCTCGTGGCCCTCGCCCTGCGCCGTCAGTCGGGCGACTTCGGCGTCAAGGCTCCCGAGAGTCTGCGCCGCGTCCTGATCGAGTTGCTTCTCGCGATCCAGATCACGCGCGATCTGCGTTCGCCGCGCCGTCAGCGTCTCGATCATGCGACGCGCATCGTCTTCCTGCGCCGCAAGCTGATCGCGTTCGACCTTGAGCCGCTGGACGATGGCGGTGGCGATGGCCAGCTCCTCGCGCGCGCCCGGCAGTCGCTCCTGCGCCGCCGTCTGGGCCGCCGCAAGCTCCCGCGAGGCGCGCTCCGCCGCAGAGGTCGCCGTGACGGATTCGGTCAGCGCGTGCTCCGCCGCAGCGCGAACCGTTTCGGCCTCGCGCCACCGCAGATAAAGAAGTACCGCCTCCGCCTGGCGAAGCATCGCTCCGATCTCGCGGTAGCGCGCCGCCTGTCGTGCCTGCCGGGACAGGGCGCCGAGCTGGCCCGTGAGCTGTTCGAGCACATCATCGACCCGGGCAAGGTTCGCCTCGGAGGCCTTCAGCTTCAGCTCCGCCTCGTGCCGGCGGGCGTACAGGCCCGAAATTCCCGCCGCCTCCTCGAGTATTCGGCGGCGTGCGACGGGCCGGGCATTGATCAGCTCGCTGATCTGGCCCTGACGGACAAGCGCGGGCGAATGCGCCCCGGTCGAGGCGTCGGCAAACAGCATCTGCACGTCACGCGCACGCACGTCCCGCCCGTTCGCCTTGTAGGCCGATCCGGCATCGCGGGTGATCCGCCGCACGACGTCAAGCTGATCGGCGTCGTTGAACCCTGCTGGCGCCAGTCGCTCGCCGTTGTCGATCGTCAATGCGACCTCGGCGAAAGTTGCGCGTCGGGCGCGACTTGGCCCCCGCGAAAATCACGTCCTCCATCCCGCCGCCGCGCATGGCCGTGGGGCGATTTTCGCCCATGACCCAGCGCAGCGCCTCAAGCAGGTTCGACTTTCCACACCCGTTCGGGCCGACGACCCCGGTCAGGCCGTCATGGATCAGCAGATCGGTGGGATCGACGAAACTCTTGAAGCCGTTGAGCCGAAGGCGGGTGAAACGCATCTGCGCCGCTCCCTTGTCGCGTGTCCCGCCAAGAGTCTCGATCCGGTACGGCTTTGTCAAGATGCGAGGGCCGCGCGCGAGGGCCGAACCTACATGTCGGGGATAGCTCAAGATTGTGGGGCCGCGCCGTTCGGTCTAACGTGGCCCCGACGCACCGGAGTTCTCGCATGATCGCAGGCATTGCCCTTCTGCTGACGTTCCAGCTTGTCGGCGAGGTCGCCTCGCGGGCCTTGGGATTGTCCGTGCCGGGGCCGGTTCTGGGAATGGCGCTGATGCTTCTGGCGTTCTTCGCCATGCCGCGGCTCGTGACGGTGGTCGCGCCGACGGCCCGCGTCTTGCTGGCGAACCTTTCCTTGCTGTTCGTGCCCGCCGGCGTCGGCGTCGTGGGGCATATCGACAGTCTGGGTCAGGACGGCGCGGCGGTCTTCACGGCGATCGTGCTCAGCACCGTGGCGTCGATGCTCGCGGCCGTCGGCGCGTTCCTGGCGGTGAAACGCATGACGGGCGGCGCCGATGACTGACTTCGCGGAAATCTGGAGCTACCTGAGCCGCGAACCGCTTCTCTGGCTCGCGGCTACGCTCTTGGCCTATCTCGCCGGGGACGGCGTCTTTCGGTGGGCCGGGCGGCGGCCGGTCGCAAATCCGGTCCTGATCGCTGTCGCCATACTGGCCGTCCTGCTGGCGTTGAGCGACACGCCCTATTCAACCTATTTCGAAGGCGCGCAGTTCGTTCACTTCATGCTCGGACCGGCAACGGTGGCGCTGGCGGTGCCGCTCCACGCGAACGCTGCCCGGGTCCGAAGCGCTCTCCTGCCGATCATGGCGGCGCTCGTTGCGGGATCGGTAACGGCGATCTGCTCGGCGATCGGCATTGCCTGGGCGCTGGGCGTGCGGGGTGAGGTGATTCTCTCGCTTGCGCCCAAATCGGCGACGGCCCCCGTGGCGCTCGGCATTTCGGAACAGATTGGCGGCTCACCGACGCTCACCGCGGTCCTGGTGATCTTGACGGGCATCACCGGCGCGATCGTCGCAACACCGCTTCTCAACGCGCTGGGCGTTCGCGACTGGCGGGCGCGAGGCTTTGCGGTCGGCGTTTCGAGCCACGGTATCGGAACCGCCCGCGCCTTTCAGGTCAACGAGACAGCAGGCGCCTTCGCCGGAATCGGTATGGGCCTCAACGCCCTGCTGACGGCGCTGCTTGCGCCGCTCCTCGTCAACTGGTTGTTCTAGCGTGTGGACATGTCGCCATTCATCTGAACAGGAATGCGCGCCTCGGCCGGGGACAAGGCCGAGGGCAACAGACCATTGCAGCATTCGTGCAGGAAATAGCCCGCCAACCGTTCCAACGCCTCGAAATCGGCGAAATAGCGAACCGTGCGACCCTCGCGCCGGTTGCGAACCAGACCGGCGGACACAAGGACGCCCAGATTCGTGGACATCGTGTTGGGGCGAACTTCCAGCGCCGAGCCAATCTCACCTGAAAGCATTCCTGCTTCCCCGGCGTTAGACAGCAGGCGAATGGTGCGAAGCCGGGTTTCCTGAGAAAGCGCGGCGAAGGCGGATGTGGCGCGAGTGACATGCATGTGATCGGAAGCATAACCGACTGAAAAGGCTTTTCTACGTCGCATGACATATTGATACGATTATCGTTGGAGAGCAGCCCGCCGCACTTCACTCAACGTGGCGCCTGTCGCGAGCGCTTCGGGGTCGAGGCGCAAGTCCATGAGGGCCGGACCGCCGGCTTCTCTGGCGCGCGACAGGGCGGCGGCGAAGTCGGCGTCCTTGACTCACCGTTTCGCCATGCGCGCCGCATGCCCGCGCCAATGCCGCGAAATCAGGGTTCACGAGGTCGGTGCCGCTCACCCTGCCGGGGTAGGTCTTTTCCTGATGCATCCGGATCGTGCCGTAGCGTCCGTTGTTGCACACGAGAATGATCACCCGCGCGCCGTATTGCACGGCGGTGGCAAGCTCGTTGCCCGTCATCTGGAAACAGCCGTCCCCTGCGAGGCAGATGATTGTGCGCTCCGGGTGCTCCAGCGACGCGGCGATGGCTGCGGGCAGACCGTATCCCATGCTGCCGCTGGTGGGTGCGAGTTGTGTGCCGAAGCGGCGGAAACGGTAGTAGCGGTGCAGCCAGGCCGCATAATTGCCGGCGCCGTTGGTCACGATGGCATCATCCGGCAGGATTTCGGCGAGGTGGGCCACGACCCGCTCCATCTTCAACGATCCCGGCGTTTCGTGCGGCACTTGCCACGCCTCGTAATCGGCACGGGCCGCGACGGCGTCGCCCCGGGTGCGATCGCCTGGGAGCGCGGCCAGTCTCAGTGCCATGTCGTCCGCGCGCGCCGCGACGGCGACGTCGGCGCGAAAGACCGAGCCAGGCAGGTCGGGCGAAGGATGGACGTGCAGGATGGCGGGCGGCGCGGCAGGCGAGATCCGCGCATAACCGCCCGACGCGATATCACCGAAACGCGCCCCGAGCAGAAGGAGGCAGTCGGCCTGCGCCAGCCGGGCACCCAGACGCGGGTTCATCCCGACACCCAGATCACCGCAATAGACCGGGTCGTCATTGTCGATCCGGTCCTGCCGGCGGAACGTGACCGCCACGGGAATGCCGCGCGCTTCGCCATAGCGGGTGACGGCCCGGGCGGCCGCTTCGCTCCAATGCGGGCCCCCGACGACGATCATTGGGCGTACGGCCCGGGCCAGACGCGCGTCGATCTCCTCGACGTCACTCTCGTCGATGGCGTGACGGGCCGGTGCCGTCGGCGCCAGATCCGGCACGTCGATGATGGTCGAAAGCATGTCTTCGGGCAGGGCCAGGACCACCGGCCCCGGCCGTCCCGACTGCGCGACATGAAATGCGCGGGTGACGTATTCGGGAAGCCGCGCCGCATCGTCCACCTCGGCGACCCATTTCGCGAGGGGGCCGAACATCGCGCGATAATCGACCTCCTGGAACGCCTCGCGGTCCCGATGGGCCCGCGCGATCTGCCCGACGAAGAGGACCATCGGCGTGGAATCCTGCCGCGCCACATGCACGCCCGCGGAGGCATTGGTGGCGCCTGGCCCCCGGGTCACGAAGGCGACGCCGGGTCGGCCCGTCAGCTTTCCTGTGGCCTCGGCCATCATGGCGGCCGCCCCCTCGTGACGCGCGCCGACGACCTGAATGTCCAGGTCGTAAAGCCCGTCGAGCGCGGCCAGAAAACTCTCTCCCGGCACCAGAAAGACCCGCCGCACGCCATGAGCCGCGAGGTGGTCGGCCAGGATCCGGCCCCCGTGCCTCACGACCACAGCGCCCGCTCGACGTCGCCGTCGAACTCCTCCGAAGCGAAGACCCCACCCTGGAACTGATCGCCCACCGGGTCGGGCTCGGACCCCTGACGGAGAACTTCGGCCGAGTAGTCCTCGGCCTTGTGCTTCGGGCGATATCCCAGTCGGAACGCCTCGCCGTTGTCCCAGAAGCCGCGCACGTTGTCAGAAGCGCCGAACACGACCTGATTGTGCACGTCAGGATGTTCGAGACCGATCGCGCAGAGCTGGAAGAGATCCTCGGGGTGCAGCCAGATCGAGAGCCTGCGCAGATCCCGGGGCGTCCACGTGCAACTGCCGATGCGAACCGACAGCGTGCGCAGGCCGAACTTGTCGGCATAGAGCGACGACAGCCCCTCGCCGAACAGTTTGGACAGGCCGTACCGGGTGTCCGGTCGCGCCCGGTCGTTGATGCCGATGCGCCGGTTGCGCGGCCAGAAGCCCACCGCGTGGACCGACGAGGCGAAGACGACGCGCTTCACGCCGCCCGTCCGCGCCGCCTCGTAGAGATTGTTCAGTCCGACGATGTTGGCTACGAGCACCGTCTCCCAATCGGCCTCCACAGACATGCCGCCCATATGGATGATGCCGTCCACCCCCTGCACCGCCTCGGCGAGCGCGCGCGGGTCCGTCAGGTCCGCCCGGCGCAGGTCCTCGCCCGGTTGGGGATCGTCGATCCCGCTGCGCGAACTCAGCACCAGCGTTTCGTAGCGCCGGCGCAGGAACGGGCGCAAATAGCTCGCGACTTCGCCCGTCGCCCCTGTGAGCAGAACCCGCTTCATGTCGCCCCCTTCGCCGCTGCCGGACCGCCGGCCCTTGTCTCTGGTTTGCACATCAAGCCGACGACGAAAAGGCCGTGGCTACTTCAGGTTGGCCTCGACCCTGAAGTCGGGCGCGATCGCGTCACGCCCGTCGAGCAGCAGGTCGGTCATCACCCGCCCCACCTCGACGGAGACGCCGAACCCGATCTTGAACCCGCCATTGGCGACGAAATGGCCCGGTCGCTCCGGCCATGGCCCCAGCATCGGCATCCGCGAACGCGCCCGCGGACGCACACCGGCCCAGCGCCGCACCAGCGGCGCATCGCCCAGCGCCGGACAGGCTTCGACCGCCCTGCGGTGGAGGTCGTCGGCGAGATGATCCGTGGCCTGCCCGTCCGAATAATCCAGCTCCGAGGTCGAGCCGACGCCGACGGTTCCGCCCGCATGCGGCACGATATAGAGGCCGTCCACCTGGAGCTGCGGCCGGTTGGCGAGGTTGCACGAAAGCACCAGCGCCTGTCCCTTGACCCCGCGGCCGACCGGCCGACCAAACGCCGTGCCCAGCTGCGCCAGCCCGGCGGGGCCGGTCGCCCACACGACCTTTCCCTCGTCGGGCGCCTCGGCAACGACCGGGACGCCTTCCGCCTCGAGCGCCGTGGCGAGACTGTGGCTCGCCCGTCCCGGATTGAGCCGTGCGGTCAGGCTGTCGAAGACCGCCAATCGAGTCCCGGAGACCGGCCAGTCGCCCTCGGCCGGCACGACCTGCCACGCCGCGGACCTGCCCCAGTGAGTCCGTGCCGTCGCCTCGCGCTCGCGGGCCCGGACGACCGCCTGGTCATTGTCCAGCGATTGCAGCCGACCGTTGCGCAGATAGCCCGAGGCCTGCCCCGAGACCGCATCGACCTCCTGCCAGAACGTCTCCGTCGCCAGAAGACTGTCGAGCTGAAACTGCTTGAGGTCGTTCCAGGCGTCGGGTGCGTGCGGTGACAGCGCGCCCACGACCCCGCCCGATGCGCCGGACGCAACCCCGTGCGGGTCGACGAGCCTCACCCGCGCCCCGCGCCGACGACACATCCAGGCGATGGTAAGCCCGAAGATACCGGCGCCGCGCACCGTCACGTCCGCCATTGTCATTCGTTCCTGGCCTCATCATTCTCGCCGCCGATCAACCCTTGGTAGGACGGACCGACATGATGGGCCAGCGCCCGGACGTGGAATGGCGCGAACGGGCCGTGCCCGTATCGCGTCGGTTCGGCGATCCCTATTACTCGCTCAACGATGGTCTGGCCGAGAGCCGGTTTGTCTTTCTTGGCGGCAACGGGTTGCCCGCCCGCTTTCGACCGGAATTCCGGATCGCCGAACTCGGATTCGGCACGGGCCTCAACTGCCTCGCCGCATGGGAGGCATGGCCGGGCCCCGGCCCGCTGCGCTTCACCAGCTTCGAGGCATTTCCGCTGGACGTCGCGACCATGTCGACCGCGCTCGCCGCCTTTCCCTCGCTTGCCGCGCTCAGCGCACAGATGCTCGAAGCGCTCGGGACGGGCGCACGCGAGATCCGCCTGCCCACGCTGCATCTCGACATCGTCGAGGGGGACGCGCGCGCGACGCTGCCGCGCTGGGAGGGCAAGGCCGACGCGTGGTTCCTCGACGGCTTCGCGCCCAGCCGCAATCCCGAATTGTGGGAGCCGTCGCTCCTGGCACAGGTCGCCCGCCACACCGCGCCCGGCGGCACCGCGGCCACCTATACTGCCGCGGGTGCCGTGCGGCGTGCGCTGGCCGGGGCGGGCTTCGCCGTGGAGCGGCAGCCGGGCTTCGGGCGCAAGCGGCACATGACGGCCGCTCGCCTGACGGGCCGGGAATGAGCGACGCGGCCACCGCCCCGGGCCAGTCGGCCGACACAGGGCGCGGGATCCGGCTGATGATCGCCGCGACACTCGTCTTCTCGCTGCAGGACGGCATCTCGCGGTATCTCGCAAGCGAATACAACGTGCTGATGGTGGTCATGATCCGCTACTGGTTCTTCGCCGCCTTCGTGATCGCGGTGGCGGGCCGGCGGGCGGGCGGCGTCGGCCGGGCGGCTGCGACGGCATTTCCGATCCTGCAACTTACGCGCGGGTTGCTGCTGGCCGCCGAAATCTGCGTGATGGTGGGCGGTTTCGTCCTGCTGGGCCTGGTCGAAAGTCATGCGGTCTTCACCTCCTACCCCCTCCTGATCGCGGCGCTTTCGGGACCGGTTCTGGGCGAGCGCGTCGGCTGGCGACGGTGGTGCGCGATCGCCGCAGGCTTCCTTGGCGTCCTGGTCATCCTGCAGCCGGGCGTCCGCGTCTTTCAGCCCGCCGCGCTTGTGCCGCTGGCGGCGGCGGCGATGTTCGCGCTCTACGGGTTGCTCACGCGGTACGTTGCCCGGCGCGACAGCGCGGCGACCTCCTTCTTCTGGGTCGGATGCGTGGGCGCCGTCGCGATGACCGCCGCGGGGATCGGATTCTGGGAGCCGATGGCAGCGGGCGACTGGCTCTGGATGGCCCTCTTGTGCGTCACCGGGGCGTTCGGACACTGGCTGCTGATCAAGTGTTACGAGACAGCCGAGGCGAGCGCGGTGCAGCCTTTCGCCTATCTGCAACTCGTCTTCGCGGCCTCGCTCGGCATGGTGGTCTTCGGCGAGACGCTCACACCCAATGTGGCACTCGGCGCGGCCATCGTGGTCGGCGCCGGATTGTTCGCCCTGGCGCGCGAGCGGCGGCTCAGCGGCCGGTGAGGTCGGAGGTCAGCCCGATACTGCCCGCCTGTCCGCTCAACCGGGCGCGGTAGATGGGCATCGATTCGGCCACCCGCATGACGTAGTTGCGCGTCTCGCGGAACGGGATGTGCTCGATCCAGTCCACCACATCCGCGCCCGGCCGGCGCGGATCGCCGTAGAGCTCGATCCAGCGGCTCGGACGGCCGGGCCCGGCGTTGTAGCCGGACGCGACGAGCGGGATGCTGCGTCCGAACTGTTCGATCAGACCGGCCAGGTAGGCCGATCCCAGATGCGCATTGTAGGCAGGGTCGCTCAGAAGGCGCTGTTCGGAATAGCCGACGCCCAGCCGCCGAGAGACCAGACGGGCGGTGCCGGGCATCAGCTGCATCAAGCCGCGCGCGCCGACCGGACTGATAACCCGCGGATTGAACTCCAACTCGCGCCGCGCGATGGCGAGGGCCAGCTCTCGCGGGATGGGCAACCGGTCGAGCCCCATGTCGATGACCGGGAAATAGGCGCGCGGCAGAACTTCGCCCGACTGCGCCGCCAGCTTGGCCACCGACAGCGCGGCATAGGGCTCGTCGAGGGCCAGGGCCCGGTCGGCCAGCGCCCCCTTCTGTTCCTGCGGCAGGCTTTCGGCGAGGTGCGCCATGAAGCGCGCGCCAAGGGTCGTCTCGCCGGCGGCAAAGAGGAGTTCCGCCGCCTGCGCGACGCTCGACCCCGCAGCCGGCAGGCTTTCCCAGTCGGGATAAACCTCGGTTCCAACCAGCGTCGGCTCCATGGGCAGGCCGGCCCGCTCGGCCGCCAGCTGCCCGTAGAAACTGGTCTGGTGCTCGGCCCCGAAGGCATAGGCCGCACGCGCCGCCTCGGCATTGCCGAGCGCCTCCTCGGCCCGGCCGAGCCAGTAGCCCGCGCGGCCGAGACTGATCGGGGACGTCACGGCCAGACGAAACCGGCGGAAGTGGAAGCGCGCCAGTTCGGGGTCGTCGAGATCTTCCAGCGCGACGAATCCGGCCAGCCATTCGAGATCGGCATAATCGGAGCCCTCGACAAGACCGTGATGGGCCGCAAGCGCGTAGGCGCGGTCGGCCCGCCCGGCACGCATCTCGGCGCGGGCAAGGGTTCGGCGGCGGTCGGACCAGACTTCCGGGCGTCCGAGCCGGTCGGGCGAACGCTCCAGCATCAGCGAGGCCGCATCCGCGTCGCGTCCACGCTTGTCGCGCCACGCGAAGCGCTCGTAGGCAAGGCCGGGATCGTCAGCGAACGCCGCGGGCACCGCCTCGATCAGCGCGTCCACGCCGGGCCGGTCCAGTCTCAGCGCGAGCCGCGCCTCCGCCAGCCTGCGCCAGCCGTCGTTGACGCGAACCATCATCCGCTCGGCGGGCACCTGAAGCCCGCGCCAGAGCAACATGTCGAGCCGCGCCTCGTGCATTCCCGCCAGAAGATCACCGTGTCGCGCCAGCAGCGCCGCTTCGGACGTCGTATCGAGTTGCAGCGTCAGCCATGCCAGAACCGCCTCTGCCTGCGCATCGCCTTCGAGCCCGCTTTGGCCATAGGCCGTGACCAGCGCCACCGCACCGTGCCCCGTCTGCGGCGGGTTGCCGGCAAAGAAGCGCACGACCGCGTCGGCCGGGCCGCCGATCGGAACGCTTTCCTCGCTTTTCTGTCGCAGGAAAGGAAGACCGGGCCAGTCGCCGTGTTGCGACAGGAACGACTGTGCTTCGGCGAACGTGCCGCGCCCCGCGCGCAGACGATGCCATTCGATGATTGCGGGCGCCACGCCGCCCGCGCGGCGCGCGAGAGTCGCGGCTTCGTCCCAGGCGCCGGTCCGCATGGCCGCAAGCGCGGCGGCCATCGAATTGGCTCCGTCGACGGCGCGCGCCGGACCGGGGACGGTGCAGATGAGCACCACAAGAACGAAGAGAACGCGAAGCAGCATGGCGCGCAACCTAACGATGCGGCGTCGGCCCGCAACTCACTAACTTGGCAAGCGGTTAGCACACCATTAGGGTCCGCGCGCCCGCTATCGCCCTCCGAAAGGCCTCACGATGTTCAAAGGTTCCATCCCCGCCCTGGTCACGCCGTTCAACGACGGAAATGTGGACGTGAAGGCGCTGCACGAGCTTGTGGACTGGCATGTCGCCGAAGGCTCCACCGGCCTCGTCCCCACCGGCACCACCGGCGAGAGCCCGACGCTCAGCCATGCCGAGCACGAGCAGGTCATCGAGGAGGTCGTGCGCGCCGCGGACGGTCGGATTCCGGTCATCGCGGGAACCGGGTCGAACAGCACGGTCGAAGGCATTCGCCTGATCCGTCACGCCGAAAGCGTCGGCGCCAACGCTGCGCTGGTCGTCACGCCCTATTACAACAAGCCGACACAGGCCGGGCTCATCGCGCATTTCACGGCCATGCACGATTCCTGCGATCTGCCGATCATCATCTACAACATCCCCGGCCGCTCGGTCGTGGACATAACGCCCGCCACCATGGGCGAACTTGCGAAACTGACGCGCATCGTCGGCGTCAAGGACGCGACCGGCGACGTGACGCGGGTCAGCAAGCAGCGTGCCACCTGCGGCACCGGTTTCGTGCAGCTTTCGGGGGAAGATGCCTCGGCGCTCGGGTTCAACGCCCATGGCGGCGTCGGCTGCATCAGCGTGACCGCCAACGTCGCGCCGCGTCTGTGCGCCGAGTTCCAGGCGGCGACGCTGGCCGGCGACTACGCAAGGGCGCTGGAATACCAGGACCGCCTGATGCCGCTTCACGATGCGATCTTTCTCGAGCCGGGACTGGCCGGGGCCAAATATGCGCTGTCGCTGCTGGGTCGGTGCCGCGAAGATGTCCGCTTGCCCCTCGTGCCCGTCACCGAGGGCGTGCGTATCGCGATCAAGGACGCCATGAAGCACGCGGGCGTGCTCTAGCTGGTGTCGCGGCTCCGCAGCCAGTCCTGTTGCGCGACACGCAGGTCGCGCAGCACTTCGACCAGCATCGCCGTCAGCAACCCCATGAGCAGCAGCCCGTTCGCCGCCGCCATGCCCGACAGGAGCCGCCATGCCTGTGGCAGGAGCACGTCGCCGAACCCCAAAGTCGTAAACGCGACCAGCGCGAAATAGACCGACGCCTCGAGCGTCTGGAAGACGTCGAGCCACAGCAGCACCAGCGCCCAGAGCCACACGCCCATCGTCACCGTGCCGAGCACCCAGAAAGCCGTGACGACCAGCACGAGAAGCATCTTGGGACTGTGCGGCTCCTGCGCCAGCCAGTCTCTGGGTCGCGACAGGATCGCCTGCAGCGACCAGAAGGCCAGCAGCACGAAAAGCAGCGACAGGAGGATGAGCGCGGTGCCGATCGCGATCTGCAAGGCCATGGTTGCTCCGGCAATGGTGGACTCGGCTGAGCGCGGCGGCTATCTCCCGCCCGACATGAGCAAGCCCAAGGACAACCCGAATTACAAGGTGATCGCCGAGAACCGGCGGGCCCGCTACGATTATGCCATCGAGTTCGGACCTCGAATGCGGGATCCAGCTGATGGGATCGGAGGTCAAGTCGTTGCGGACGGCACAGGCGAACATCGCCGAGAGCTACGCCAGCGTCGAGGATGGGGAGTTGTGGCTGATCAACTCCTACATCGCACCCTACGACCCCGGCCGGACCTTCGGTCACGAAGATCGGCGTAGGCGCAAGTTGCTGGTTTCCCGCAAGGAACTGAGCGCGCTGTGGAATGCGACACAGCGGCAGGGCATGACCCTGGTCCCGCTCGTGCTCTACTTCAACCACCGCGGCATAGCGAAGCTGAAGATCGGGGTCGCCAAGGGCAAGAAGGTCGCCGACAAGCGCGAGACCGCCGCCAAGCGCGACTGGCAGCGCCAGAAGCAGCGCCTTCTGAAGGAACACGGCTAGCCAATCCCGACCCGGAGGCCCGCGCAGCTGCGCGCGTCGCTGGACAGCCGGTGCCGTGCGGGCTAGCCACGAGTGATGGGCCGCGCGGAGATGGGCATGCGAGACGATCCGACCACCCTGGTTTCGACCGACTGGCTGGGACAGCATCTCAAGGACCCCGACCTTCGGATCATCGACGCGAGCTGGTATCTGCCCGACGCGAACCGCGACCCGAGGGCGGAATACGAGGCCGCGCACATTCCCGGCGCGCGGTTCGTCGATGTCGACGACGTTTCCGACAGCCGCAGCACGCTGCCGCACATGGCGCCGCCGCCCGAGAAGTTCGTCAGCCGGATGCGCGGGCTGGGCATCGGAGACGGTCATCAGATCGTGGTCTACGACGGCGCCGGCCTCTTTTCCGCGGCTCGGATGTGGTGGCTGTTCCGGCTTATGGGCAAGACCGACGTGGCCGTGCTCGATGGCGGGTTCGCCAAATGGCAGCGCGAGGATCGCCCGGTAGAGGACATGCCGCCCGTCACGCGCGACCGCCACATGACCACCTCGCGTCAGAATCAGCTGATCAAGGACGTGACCCAGGTCGCGAGCGCCGCCAAGCTCGGCGACCGCGAGATCGTCGATGCCCGCTCGCCGGGACGCTTCGCCGGGGAGGAGCCAGAGCCGCGGCCCGGCCTGCGAGCGGGGCGCATTCCCGGCTCGAAGAACGTCCACTACCGCGACCTGCTGAACGATGACGGGACGATGCTGGACGACGACGCGCTGCGTGCGGCCTTCGAGGCAGCCGGTGTGGACCTGTCCCGTCCGGCCATAACCACCTGCGGGTCGGGCATCACGGCGGCGATCCTGAACCTTGCGCTCGAGCGGCTGGGACATCGTGACCATGCGCTCTACGACGGATCGTGGTCCGAATGGGGCATGTTCGGCGAGCTCAAGGTAGCTACGGGCCGATAGGCGCGGTGGCAGCGCCCCGCCCAGACCGACGGAAGGACAGGCGATGAGGAAAATCGAGGCAGGCGAAAGCGTCGACTATACCGTCACCTGGCTCGAGATGACCGAGCGACCGGACTATCCGCACCCCCATCTTCCCGGCGCGCGGCCCGCGCATCTGCTGCGCGCGCACGAGCCGCCCGCCTGGTACTTTCTGGCGCTCTACGATGCCGTCGGACGCGATTACGCCTGGGAGGACATGCACGAACGCAGCCACGAGGATATCGAGAGCTGGCTGGGCGATTCCGGCGTCGGCCTCTTCTCGCTGGTCAGGGACGGCTGGCCCTCGGGATTCTTCGTGCTCGACTGGCGCCAGGAGGCGATCTGCGACCTGTCGTACTTCGGCCTTACGCCGCAGAAAGTCGGGACCGGAATGGGCAGCTATCTGCTCCGAACGGCGATCCTCACCGGCTGGGACCGGGCCGGGACATCGACGATGACGATCAATACCTGCACACTCGATCATCCAAGGGCGCTGGGCCTCTATCAGCGCCACGGCTTCGTGCCGAAGCGACGCGAAGAGCGGACGCGGGTGCTGCGCCGCCCGCTGTCGCACCACGTGGAGTGACGCGCATGTTCGACCACCTGAAACCGGAACGCGACGATCCTATCCTCGCGCTGATCGCCGCGTTCCGCGATGATCCGAGGCCGGCCAAGATCGATCTTGGCGTCGGTGTCTATCGCGATGCAGATGGTCGCACCCCCGTCATGAACGCCGTCAAACAGGCCGAGAAGCGGATCTGGGAGCGGCAGGACACCAAGAGCTATGTCGCGCTCGCCGGAGATCCCGCCTTTGCCGATGCCATTCGGGGCCTTGTTCTCGGCGATGCCGTGCCGGCGGGTCGCGTGGCCGGGGCGGCGGCGCCTGGCGGCACCGGCGCGCTTCATCTGGCGCTGCAGACGGTGCGGCGGGCAACGCCGGACGTGACGATCTGGTTGCCCCGCCCCACATGGCCGAACCATGCGGCACTGGTCGATCACGTCGGATTGCGGCGTGCGGAGTACCGCCACTACGATTCCGAGACAGGCGGGTTCGATCGCGACGGTGCACTGGCCGACCTTTCGCAGCTCGCATCCGGCGACGTCGTGGTGCTTCACGGCTGCTGCCACAACCCTACCGGCGCTGACCCGGACGAATCCGACTGGACGGCGCTCGAAGACGTCATCGGCCGAAGCGGGGCCGTGCCGCTCATCGATCTGGCCTATCTCGGCTTCGGGGACGGAATCGACGCGGATGCCCGGGCGACACGGCGCCTCGTTTCCGCCCTTCCCGAAGCGTTCGTCGCCGTGAGCGGATCGAAATCCTTCGGCCTTTACCGCGACCGCGCGGGGATGCTGCTTGCCGTCGCGGCGAACGAGGCGGCCGCAAAGACGGCCCAGGGAGCGTTGGCGCACCTCAACCGGGTCGCGTATTCCTTCCCGCCGGACCATGCGGGCCGCATCGTGACCGAGATCCTGGGCACGCCCGACCTGGAAGCGGCCTGGCTCGAGGAGCTCGACCGTATGCGGGGGCGCATCCAGAGGTTGCGATCGGACCTGGCCACGGCGCTTGCCCGCACGACCAACTCGGACCGGTTCGACGCCGTGGCGCGGCAGCGCGGGATGTTCTCGCGACTTCCGCTCGCACCGGAGGCGGTGGCGGACCTGCGCGAGCGGCACGGCGTCTACATGGTCGGGGACGGCCGCATCAATCTCGCCGGATTGTCCGAACCGCAGATCCCCGCGCTTGCCGCCGCCATCGCCGAAGTGGCGCGCTGACGCCTACCCGAGCGACCTTACGGAACATTCTCGGCCCTTCGGCTGTTCGCTTCTCGAACGTCGCACGATGCGACGGTGTAGTCGAAGAGGAGGTCGGGTATGACCGATACGAACAAGCCGGGGGGCCAGACGTCTTCGGACGCCAAGGGTCTGAAGGAAGAAATTCGCGAGAAAGGCTCTTCAGCAGCCGAGGCCGCCAAGGACACGGCGAAGGACTATGCAGAGCGCGCTCGTGACGAGGCTTATGCGCGTGGCGAGGAATACCGTGACTACGCCGCGGACGAGACCGGCAAGGTGGCCTCGGCATTGCGCCGGGCATCCGAGGATCTCGCCGCTGGCTCGCCGCAGGAGCGAATGGTCGGGCGCATCGCAGATGAAGTCGCCGAAGCCGCGGATCGCATGCGTGGCATGACGATCGACGACGTCCTGAGCGAGACAACCCATTTCGCCCGCCGCCATCCCGGCGCATTCCTTGCCGGTTCGGCGCTTATCGGCTTTGCCGCGGCCCGCTTCCTGAAGGCGTCCGCGCGGAACGGCGGCAATTATCAGGAGCCTGTCGGCAGCTATCCGCCCCCGGCGCCGCGTCCCGCCGGCAGCGCGGGTGTCGCACGTCCGATGCCCTCGTCGGCCACCGGTGGCACGACAGCCACATCAGCCGAGCCCATTCCGTCGCCGGCCACCAAGCCCGCCGGCTCCACGAGCACGACGAGCCCTGCCGGCACGCCTGGAGGTTCGGGCACCACATCTGCAGCCGGATCGACAGGCGGCATGACGGGAGCCGCGGCAACCAGCACGCCCGCCTCTACATCAGCTCCGGGCAGCACGGGCAGTTCCGCGTCCAGTAGCAGCGCCGCGAAGAGCAGCACCGACACGACCAAGAAACCCGTCTGAGGGAGGAGAGCTAGCAAATGGCCGATCCAATCACCACTCCCCCGCCCGAAGCCAAGTCGACGACCGGCTTGCTTTCGGATGCCATGAGCCACGTAAGCGGTCTCGTGCGCAAGGAAATGGACCTGGCACGGGCCGAGGTCAGCGAGAACGTAACCAAGGCCGCGGTTGCCGTCGGCATGATCGTGGGCGCAGTCGTTCTGCTGCTGACCGCGCTCAATGTACTGGCGGCGGCACTTGTCGATGGTCTGGCTTCGCTCGGCCTCGACGCAGGCTGGGCGGCACTCATCGTGGGCATCCTCTTCGCGGTCATCGCCGCGATCATGCTCAAGAGCGGCACGAGCCAGCTCAAGGCGAGCAGCCTTGCCCCGACCAGAACAGCAAAAAACGTGCAGCGAGATGCGCACGCAGTGAAGGAGACGATCAACAATGGCTAGTGACCACAGGTCTTCCGCCGAGATCGAGCGCGAAATCGTGGAGGAGCGTAACGCTCTGACCAGTACGCTCGATGAAATCCAGGACCGCCTGTCGTTCGAAGCCCTTTCGAACAACATGGTAGGCAGCCTGCGCGAGCATAGTGGCGATATCGCACATTCCATGTCGCGCGCGGTCAAGGAGAATCCGGTTCCGCTGGCATTGACCGCGATCGGTCTTGCCTGGCTTGCAATCAGTTCCAACCGCTCGTCCTCGGGCGGCGGCTATGACCGCGACGAGCTCAGGTATTCGACCACGCGCCGACCGCGCTCGGGCAGCCTTGAATACGGCCGTTACGAGCCCGAGGACTATCGCCGCGACCCTGCAACCTACGGCTCTGCCGGGGGCTCCGCGTCGACCACGGGCGGCTATACCCGCTCGACGCAACCGGACTACCCGCGTCCGGTCTATGACGCCGGTGGCCGGCCGATCTCGTCGCATGACTATGACGAAGGGGATCCGGATTCGAGGTGGGACAAGGCCAAGAGCACGGTCTCCGGGGCGGCTCAGTCCGCGAGCGACAAGCTGCAATCTGGCCGTGACGCCGCGTCGGCTCACACGTCGAGCGCCGCTCAGGGCACTTCGGATGCCATGCATCGCGGCGGTGAAGCGGTTTCGGGAGCGGCCCACAGCGCCGGCTCCGCGGCCTCGGATGCGGCGCACCAGGCCCAGTCGGGTCTGCATGGCGCCGCCGCCCGTGCCCGGCATGGCTATGATCGGCTTGCCGAAGGTGCTCGTCGCCGAGGCCAGGGCGCCTATGCGTCGGCCGCCGAATTGCGCGAGCGCATCACGCATGGGACCCGCGACATGAGCGAACACGCCCGCGCTCGCGTTCTTGCGGCCCGGACACGTGCGTACGAAGCGCAGCTCAGGGCGGAGCACCTGACCGCCCGTGGGCGCGACAAGGCGATGGATCTCTATGAGGACCAGCCGGTGCTCGGCGGGATCATCGCTATGGCGCTGGGCGCCGCGATCGGCGCGGCCCTGCCCAGAACGCGTCAGGAAGACGATGCTTTCGGCGCCTATCGCGACGATCTCTTCGAGGATGCCGAGCGCGTCTACCGCGAGGAGCGCGAGAAACTCGTCGCCGTCGCGAAGTCCACCGCTGACGAAGCCAAGCACATCGCGCGCGATGCTGCCCAGGACATCAAGTCCGACGCCAAACAGTCGCTGAGCGAGGCGGAGGCCAAGGCCAAGGACGCTGCCCAGCAGGTGGCTGACACCGCCAAGGCCGAAGCCGACAAGAAGAACCTCGGCCAGCGCAGCTGACGAGTTCGAAGCGTCATGCAGAGAGAGGCGCGGCGCCTGCCGCGCCTCTTGCTCTGTCGGCTGGGCGGGTTCGTCCCCGCAGACCTGGACCGGCGCGAGATGGCTTGCCAGGATTTGCGGAAGATGCATCCTGACCGAAGGCACTCTCATGCAGGCCGGATCCCCTACGGAGGACGATCCGATGATCATGAGGATTTTTCAGGTCACGGCGCGGCCGGGCAAGGAGGCGGCATTGTGCCGAATTCTTCCGCAAGACAGCCATTCCGCTGATGAAGGGTACGGACGGCATCATCAACGTGCTGTCTGGCGCGGCGTGCCGAGACCCCCAACCAGTTCGCCTTTGTCATGGTGTGGCGCGACCTTGCGGCGCTCAAGGTGTTCGCCGGGGACGATTATCGCGCCCCGCATATCGATCCTGCCGAAGATGAACTGGTCGAGGCGCGATCGATACGCCACTACGATCTCGTCGAGGACTGACCGGGATCACACCAACACGCCTTGAGACCGAAGTTTTTTTATTATATTCAGTTTATGAAATGTATTCACCGAAGGAGAACGGCATGAAGATGCGTCGCAGTGCATCTCGAGGTCCCGGCTCGCCCGACGTAGCGGGCTTCTACGAGCCCGATACTGGCAGCGTTCAGTACGTGGTCGCCTGCCCCGAAACGAAACAGGCAGCCATCATAGATGTGGTCATGGGCTTTCATCCCGCCAACGCCAGCACCGATTCATCGCCGGCGCAGGCGGTGCTCGACTTCGTCGAGACGGAAGGGCTCGAAGTCGTCTGGATCCTCGACACCCACCCCCATGCCGACCACCTTATGTCGCAAGCCTGGATGAAGGAGCGGATCGACGCTCCGACTGCGATCGGCGAAAAGGTACGCGAGATCGCGGGACTCTGGCGTGACATCTACAACATGCCGGACGCCTTCGACCCAGATTCCTGCTTCGACAGGCTCTTTGCCGATGGCGACACCTTCAGGATCGGCAACCTCGACGCACGCGTCATGCTTTCGCCGGGACACACCCTTGGATCGATCACCTACGTCGTCGGCGACGCGGCCTTCGTCCACGATACGTTGATGCATGTGGATGCAGGAACCGCACGGGCCGACTTTCCTGGCGGCAGCGCGGCAATGCTCTACGACTCAATCCAGAAGATCCTGGCGCTGCCCGACGACACGCGCCTCTTCATCGGCCACGATTACGGCACCGACGAGCGTGAGGAGCCCGCCTGGGAAGCGACGGTCAGCGAGCATAGGGCCAACAACATTCATGTGGGCGGCGGCAGGTCGAAGGAGGCGTATGTCGAATTGCGCGAGGCGCGCGACAAGACACTGCCCCTTCCCGACCGGATGCTCCATGCCCTGCAGGTCAACCTGCGCGGCGGACGCCTGCCGGAGCCCGAGAGCGACGGGCACAGCTATTTCAAGATACCTGCCAACAAGCTGTAAGAAGGAGGGACTTCATGAAGACCGAAGACGCCGAGGGCGGCACGCTCGAAACCTGGGACGTGGAAGAGGTCTCGGAAGCCTATGAGAAGGGTGAGATCGCGATCGTCGACGTACGCACGACGCCCGAATACATGTTCGAGCATATCGAAGGGGCGCTGCTCCTGCCGATGTCGTTTCTCATGCCGGAAAAGCTCCCCAGTCAGGAAGGCAAACGCATCGTCTTCCACTGCGGCTCGGGCGTGCGGTCCGAAAAGGTGGCCCGAACCTGCCTGCAGGCCGGCATCTCGCCGGTGGCGCATATGGCTGGCGGTTTCGGTGCCTGGAAAAAGGCGAAGAAACCGCATGTCGGCACCGACCCCAATTCAGGCGGTCCGAAGCGCGTGAACACCTGACCCCGCACGCAAAGCGGCCCGGGATCGCTCCCGGGCCGCATCACGACACTGTCTTGCGTCAACCCTTGGCGAATTCGGGATAGGCTTCCATCCCGAGCTCGGCCTGGTCGAGACCCACCATCTCCTCTTCCTCGCTCACACGGATGCCGATCGTGGCGCGCAGGATGAGCCAGACGATGAGGCTCACCACGAATACCGAGGCACCGATCGCGGCGACGCCGATGGCCTGGGTCACATAGCTCGCGTCGCCGTTCGAGGCCGGCACGATCATCGTGCCCCAGATCCCGGCGACCAGGTGCACCGGGATGGCGCCGACGACGTCGTCGATCTTCATCCGGTCGAGCATCGGCACCACGAAGACCACGATCACCCCACCGATCCCACCGATCAGCAGCGCACCGAAGAGTGACGGCATCAGCGGCTCGGCCGTGATCGAGACGAGGCCCGCCAGTGCGCCGTTGAGCACCATGGTCAGGTCGACTTTGCCATACATCAGCTGCGTCAGGATCAGAGCGGCCACGGCACCCGCGGCGGCGGCCATGTTCGTGTTGGCGAAGATGCGGCTCACGTCGGTGACATCACCCACCGTGCCCATGGCGAGCTGCGAGCCGCCGTTGAAGCCGAACCAGCCGAGCCACAGGATGAACGTCCCGAGCGTGGCGAGCGCCAGATTCGAGCCGGGCAGCGCCTGGACCCGTCCATTGGCGGCATACTTGCCCAGGCGAGGACCCAGCACGATCACGCCGGCCAGCGCCGCGAAGCCGCCTGCCGCATGCACGAGGGTCGAGCCCGCGAAGTCGGCAAAGCCCAGTTCGGAGAGCCAGCCACCACCCCACTGCCAGGACGCCTCGACCGGGTAGATCAGGCCGGTCAGGATTACGGTGAAGAGCAGGAAAGGCCACAACTTGATCCGCTCGGCCAGCGTGCCGGAAACGATCGACGCGGTGGTGGCGCAGAACATCAATTGAAAGAAGAAGTCCGATCCGGCGCTGGCATAATCGAGAGCGGCATCTTCGGCCGCAAGTCCCACGGGCTCGAGCGACGTGACGGCGAAGAACGGTCCCAGCCAGCCTTCGATCAGCCACTCACCGGGATACATGATCCCGAAGCCGATCAGCCAGTACATGATCGCGGCGATCGAAAAGAGGCCGATGTTCTTGGTCAGCTGCATCGTCACGTTCTTCGACCGGACGAGGCCGGCCTCGAGCATCGCGAAGCCCGCCGCCATCCAGAAGACCAAGAACCCGCCGATCAGGAAAAGCAGCGAAGTCAAGATGTATGAGTTTATGTCCGGGGCCGGCGCGGCAGCGGCAGCCTCCTGTGCAGTGGCGAGACCCGGCAAGGCCGTGGCCAGCACCGCCGGCAGAATCGTCTTGAAGTACATGTCGTTCCTCATGTTCGCGTCAAATCGCGTCTTCGTTCGTTTCGCCGGTGCGCACGCGCATGGCGCTCTCCACGTCGACGACGAAGATCTTTCCGTCACCGATCTTGTCGGTCTTGGCGGCGCGGGCGATTGTCTCGACCACCTGTTCGACCAATCCGTCGGAGACGACGATCTCGAGTTTCGCCTTCGGTACGAAGTTCACGGCGTATTCGGCCCCGCGGTAGATCTCGGTGTGACCCGACTGACTGCCGAACCCCTTGATTTCCGTGACCATCATGCCCCGCACGCCAATGGAGGTGAGCGCCTCGCGCACCTCTTCGAGCTTGAACGGCTTGATTGCTGCAATGACGAGCTTCACACGGTCCCCTTTCCGCTGTGTTCGGTGTCGCGAACGAGAAGGGGCACGATGCCGCATCGCGGCAAGACGATGGCGCTTCCGACCAGACCTGCTGCCGGGGCATTGTGCCTAATTTTTGCACAGTTGGAACAATGTGCCTGATTTTTGATCACTCGCGGGACGGGTTGCGCCGGCGGCGGGGACGCTCCACATCCCCCTCGCGAGCCGCTAAGATCACAGGCCAACGACAGTCAGGCAGGACATGAGCACCTCAGGCAAACGCCGGCCGGCGCCCGTTGCGGAACGGCGCAGCCGCGCCAGACCCGCCAAGGGTCGGGCAAAGGCCAAACCCCAACCACGCAGGCGTGGACTGATCGCGCGTCTGGTCGGCGGCTTTGTGGGCTTGGTCTGGCGGCTGACCTGGCGGCTCGGTGTCGTGGTGGGCCTGATCCTCGGCGCGGCCGTGCTCTATTTCTACGTATCGATGCCGCCGGTCGGCGACTTGCTGGACGGCCGGGCGCGTGGATCGGTCACACTGCTCGATCGCAAAGGCGAGGTCTACGCTTGGCGCGGTGAGCAGTTCGGCGGACAGATCACAGCCGACACGGTCGCGCCCGAGTTGCGCAACGCCATCGTCGCCACCGAGGACAAGCGCTTCTGGAGCCATTTCGGCGTCGATCCGATCGGGATCGCCGGCGCCATCCGCATCAACCTGATCGAGGGGCGGGGACCGCTCGAAGGGCACGGCGGCTCCTCGATCACCCAGCAGGTCGCCAAGCTGCTCTGCCTGGGCCGACCGTTCGACCCGGCCATCGAGACGGAGGCGGAATACGAGACCGACTGCCGCCGCGGCTCACTGATCCGCAAGGTCAAGGAAGTGCCCTTCGCCCTGGCGATGGAGGCTCGCTACTCCAAGGAGGAGATCCTGACGATCTACCTCAACCGCGCCTATCTGGGCGCCGGCGCGCGCGGCTTCGAGGCCGCGGCGCAGCGCTATTTCGGCAAGTCCGCGGCCAATGTGGATGCGGCCGAGGCAGCGATGCTGGCGGGCCTGCTCGTGGCCCCCTCGCGATTTGCGCCGACCGCGAACCTCGCCCGTGCGCAGGGCCGCGCCAACGTCATCGTCGGGCTGATGGCGGACCAGGGCTATATCAGCGCCGCCGAGGCAAAGGCCGCCCGCGCCAACCCTGCCGAGTTGAGCGAGGCGGCCGAGGCCCGCGCCGGCGGCTATTTCGCCGACTGGGTGATGGACCAGGGACCGGCCTTCCTCACCAGCGAAACCACCGAGGACGTCATTGTCCGCACCACGTTCGATCCTCGCATCCAGAACGCCGCCGAATCGGCGCTCAAGGAGGTCTTCGCTAATCAGGTCAAGAAGGGCTCAAAGGCGCAGGCGGCCATCGTGGTGATGTCCTCCGACGGGGCGGTGCGCGCAATGGTCGGCGGACGCAAGCTGCGCGGCGTGGCCGGCCAGTTCAACCGCGCCATCCAGGCCAAGCGTCAGACGGGCAGCGCGTTCAAACCCTTCGTCTACGCCGCCGCGCTCGACATGGGGTACGGATGGGACGACCGGGTCGAGGACGCGCCCCTCACGCTCGAACATCCCCGGATCAGGACCGTGGAGCCCGCAGAACTACACCCGGAACTACCAGGGAATCGTGACGCTTACCGACGCCCTGGCGCAATCGCTCAACATTCCCGCCGTCCGCGTGAGCGAGGCCGTGGGTCGGGAGAACGTCCGCGCGATCGCCGAGGGGTTCGGCATCGAGAGCGATCTCGCCTTGGGCCCTGCCCTGGCGCTGGGGGCCAGCGAATTCGACCCTGCTCGAGATGACCGGGGCCTATGCCGGCATCCTCAACGGCGGCTCGGCTGTCGAGCCCTACGGACTCGTCGAGTTGCGCCTCAAGGGCGAAAAAGAGGTGCTGATCGGGCAGGAGGGCGGCCTCGGTGAACGGGTCATCAGCGAGGAGGCCGCGCGGCAACTGGTCTACATGATGAGCCAGGTGGTGGAACGGGGCACCGGAAAGCGTGCCGCCCTTCCCGGCCATCCCGCCGCCGGCAAGACGGGCACGACACAGGCAGCACGCGACGCCTGGTTCCTGGGATTCACCGCCGACTATGTGGCCGGCGTCTGGATGGGCTACGACGACAACACACCGCTATCGGGCGTGACCGGCGGCGGGCTTCCGGCGGAGATCTGGCGCGAGACGATGATTCGAGTGCACGAGGGCCTGCCGGCAAAGCCGCTTCCGGGCGCGAATCCTGTCAACAACACCCGTCTCGACGCGAATGGCGGGCAAAGGCCCTCGGCGCCGGAATCGGCGCGCGCCGACCCGCCGCGCTTTTCCGGGAACAGCCGCGAAGCCGGGTCGAACCGGCGGCAGCAATCCCGCGAGGATGACCCGCTGGAGCGCGTCATCCTCGACGTCCTGAACGGTTTGTTCGGGAACTGACTCGCCCAGAGGGATCTGCGGGGGCGTGCTCCGGTGCGACGGGGCGGCGCACAGACAGGAACCGAGTTCCGCGCCTGTGCGGCGGCAGGCCGCGCGATGTCCGCCTAGCCGGCGTTGCGGAGATCGGCGATCAGCGCGTCGATGTCGCCGCGCCGGCGGTCGAGCATCGCCCCGATCTCGGTCCGCTCGGTCTTGAGCAGGCTGATTCCTTCGATCAGCAGGTCGAAGAAGCGGACCTGCCCGCTGCGGTCCGACACCAGGAAAGCGACCTCGAACGGGGCTTCGCCGCGCAGTCGCGCGATGCCCCGGACCTCGTAGAACGACTTGACCTGACGGGCCTGCTCCACATCCACGCGACCGCCCGCGACCTCCTCGAAGCGGCGGCCGTACTTCCGCGCGATGTAATGCCGGAATGCTCCAGCAAAGGCGTCGAGCTGCGCCGCGGACGCACGACGCGCGTCCGGACCCAGCGTGGCGCGCGCGATCGTCGGCACATCGGCGTGGCGCGCAAAGATCTGTTCGAAGGCATCGTACATCGCCTGGCCGCGCTTGCCCGAGTTGATCACCGCGTTGATCTCGGCGGTAACCTTCTGGATCAGCGAGTCCGCCTGACCTGTCGTCAGCGCGGCGGCCGGCGCCGCGACGAGAGCGGCGAGACCGGCAAGTACAGCCCGTCGGCCCGGATTATTCTGCATAAAGATCGTCATAGGGATTGAAGTAGTCCTCGCTCTGCGCCCCGCCCAACTCGAACCGGCGGTTCTGAAGATAGGCTTCGCGGGCCTGAAGATAACTGTCGGCGCTCTCGTAGAGCACGGAATCGATGACGCCGGCGTAACGATCGCGTTTGCCCAGCCCGGAGCCGACCCGCGCGACGGTCACGACGCGGCCGCTTTCGTCAGGCATCGCATGGCGCAACGGGTTGAGTACCACGTCCATGATCGTCCCGGCGAAATCGCGCTGTGTCGACGGACCGATCAGCGGCAGTTCCAGATAGGCACCCTCGCCCGAGCCCCAGACATAGAGGGTCTGCCCGAAATCGCTTTCGCGCTCGGCCAGACCGAACGAGGTCGCCGGATCGAAGATCCCGACCACACCGAGTGTCGAGTTCAGCACGAAGCGGAAGAAATTGTGGCCCGCATCCTCGGCCTCGCCCTGCAGGATGTCGTTCACGACATACCCCGGTGTCGAGAGATTTTCGGCGAAATTCATGATCCCCGCCCTGACCGGCTTCGGCACGCCGCCGCCATAGACCTGCGACGCCGGCCGGAACAGCGCCCGGTCGACACCTTTGTTGAAGGCATGCACCTTGCGGTTCTGCATCTCGAACGGGTCGCCGGGATCGCGCGGCGCGTCGGGGCGCGTGCAAGCGGTGGCGAGGAGGGTCAGCACGGCGAATGCTGCGATGCGTGCGGCGGGAGGCGGCAAGGCGAATCCTCGAAAACTGTCGGGAGGGGCTGCGTCGCCGAAAAGCCTAATCGCGCGGAACAGCGCTGACAACCGAAGCGACGTGACGCGATAGCACTTCCGCTGGGCCGCGCGCCCCGCTAGCGTGCGCCCCGGAACGCGCAGGAGGGATGTCATGAGCGGGACAATCGAAAATCGCCTGAAGGAAATGGGTGTCACCCTGCCGGAGGCGGCAGCGCCGGCGGCCAATTACGTGCCCTGGGTCAAGAGCGGCAACATGCTCTACGTCTCGGGCCAGATCAGCCAGGGCCCGGACGGCCTCATCACGGCAAAGCTGGGCCACGACATGAGCTTCGAGGACGGGGCCCGCGCGGCGCAGACCTGCGCGGTGCAGCTTCTGGCGCAGGTCAAGGCGGCCTGTGACGGCGACCTCGACCGGCTCGAACGGGTGGTCAAGCTGACCGGCTTCGTGAACTCCACCGGCGACTTCACCGACCAGCCGAAGGTCGTGAACGGCGCATCGGACTTTCTCGTGGACGTGCTTGGCGACAAGGGGCGCCATGCGCGGTCGGCTGTCAGCGCCGCCTCCCTGCCATTGGGTGTGGCGGTGGAGATCGAAGGGATCTTCGAGATCCGATGAACCTGCCCGCGCACTTCCTCTCGCGCCCTTTCGCACACCGCGCCCTGCACGACCGCGCTGCCGGGGCGATCGAGAACTCCACGTCGGCCATCGAGGCCGCCATCGCCGCCGGATACGGCATCGAGATCGACGTGCAGGTCTCTTCCGACGGGGTGGCGGTGGTTTTCCACGACGAAAAGCTGGACCGCCTGACGGGCCAAAGCGGCCTCGTGCGCGCCCGTTCCGCCGAGGAACTGGGCCGCATTCCGCTCAAGGGCGGGACCGACACGATCAGGCCGCTGAGCGAAATCGTCGACCTCGTGGCAGGGCGTGTGCCGCTTCTGGTGGAGATCAAGGATACGTCCGGCGCACTTGTCCCGGTCGACGGCGCACTGGAACGCTCGGTTGCCGGGACGCTTCGGAACGCGGAGAACACGGCGGTCATGTCGTTCAATCCCCACGCCATCGAATTGATGCAGGAATTGGCGCCGGACATCCCGCGCGGGCTGACGACCTGCGGCTTTCCGGAAAAGGACTGGTCCGCCCTGTCCCCCGAGCGCCGCGCCGAACTGGCGACCATACCCGACTACGCGCGGCTGGGTGCCACCTTCGTCAGCCATCAGCATACAGACCTTGACCGCGCCAGGATCGGCGAGCTGAAGCAGGCGGGCGCGGCAATTCTGTGCTGGACGATCCGCTCGCCGGAGCAGGCGTCGGCGGCCCTGCGCGTCGCCGACGCCGTCACCTTCGAGGGGTATCTTCCCTGATCCGCCGACCGGCTTGACGCGCCGCTTCCCGGCCCCACACTTTGCGCTTTGAGCAGAGCCGGGTGGGAAATGGACGACCAGCGCATCGAAGTGCAGTTGTTCGGCGCGATTGCCGACATCGACGCGGCGCGCTGGGACGCGTGCGCCTGCCCCGAGACCGCGGATGGTGGACGCCCGTTCGATCCGTTCACCACCCACCGCTTTCTCGACGCTCTGGAGCAGAGCGGATCGGTGGGCTCCGGCACCGGCTGGCAGCCTCGTCACCTCGCCGCGCTCGCTGGCGGCGACATCGTCGCGGTCGCGCCGCTCTACGCCAAGGGTCACAGCCAGGGCGAATACATCTTCGACTACAACTTTGCCCACGCCTACGAGCGCGCGAAAGGAGACTACTACCCCAAGCTGCAGATCGCGGTGCCGTTCACTCCGGTCACAGGGCGCCGCTTTCTGGTGCGTCCCGGCTTCGAGGACATCGGACAGCCGGCGCTCATTCAGGCAGCGGTGCAGGTGGCGGAAACGAACAAGCTGTCGTCCGTCCACGCCACGTTCTGCACCGAGGCCGAGGCGCGGCTGGGCGAACGCATGGGCCTGCTTCACCGGGTGACGCAGCAATATCACTGGCGCAACCAGAACTACGGCAGCTTCGACGATTTTCTGGGCGCCCTGTCGTCGCGCAAGCGCAAGACGATACGCAAGGAACGCGCGACGGCGCAGGCGTTCGGCGGCGAGATCGTCTCGCTGACGGGGGAGGAGATCCTGCCCGAACACTGGGACGCGTTCTGGCGCTTCTATCAGGACACCGGGGCGCGAAAATGGGGCACGCCCTATCTCACGCGCGCCTTCTTCGAGCAGATTCATGACACGATGCGCGACGACGTGCTGCTGATCCTGGCGCTGCGAGACGGTCGTCCGGTTGCCGGGGCGCTCAACTTCATCGGGCGCGAGACGCTCTACGGACGCTACTGGGGCGCACAGGAGCACCACCCCTGCCTGCATTTTGAAGCGTGCTACTACCGTGCAATCGACTACGCCATCACGCACGGGCTCCACACGGTGGAGGCGGGCGCGCAGGGCGAGCACAAGATCGCGCGCGGTTATCTGCCGGTGCAGACGCACTCGTTGCACTGGTTTGCCGATGACGGGTTCGCCAGCGCCGTCGCGCAGTACCTTGACGCCGAACGCGCGGCCGTCGACGAGGAAATCGAGGTTCTGACGAGCTACGGTCCGTTTCGCAAGGAGTACACTGGCGAGACCGGCATGGACTGACCTCCGGGCGCCATTGTCGCGCATATGCCGCGCAGGGTGCGGGTCCCGGGGCGCGGCCTTGCCCCCGGCGCGCGCCCGGACAACAAACGCCGACGAAGGAGACGCGCGATGACGAAGCTCACAGACGACGAAAGATTGGCGGCGCTGGCCGACCTTCCGGCCTGGTGCCACGATGCCGGTCGTGACGCGCTGACCCGCACCTTCGAGTTCAAGAACTTTCAGGAGGCGTTCGGCTGGATGACGCGGGCCGCGCTCATTGCCGAGAAGATGAACCATCACCCGGACTGGCGGAACGTCTGGAACCGGGTTGAGGTGGCGCTGACGACCCATGATTCCGGCGGGCTCACGAGACAGGACGTCGAATTGGCGCGGCGGCTGGACGGGATCGGGAGATGATCGAGAGCATTCTGTCCATGAAGGTCGCCGGCACGACAATAGGCGAAATCCTGACCCTCGAATGGTTGCTGGCGGTGACCGGCGACGTGCTCTTTGCGATCATGGTGATCGTCATCGCGTTCTGGGTGTCGGGCTGGATCAAGCGGCGCATCTCGAACATCTCGACGCGCTACGAGGCGATCGACAAGACGCTGTTCTCGTTCCTGGGCAACCTTGCGCGCTGGACCATTCTCGCGTTCTCGGCGACCTTCGTGCTGAACCGCTTCGGGGTGCAGACCGCGTCCATCGTCGCGGTCATCGGTGCCGCCGGCCTTGCCATCGGCCTGGCGCTCCAGGGAACGCTGTCGAACATCGCGGCGGGGGTGATGATGGTGCTCTTTCGTCCGATCCGCGTGGGCGACTTCGTGGATGTCGGCGGCAAGATGGGCGTCGTTCAGGACATCAACATCATGTACACCGAGTTGGCGACGATCGGGAACTTCCAGATCATCATCCCGAATTCCGATGTCTGGGGATCGGCGATCACGAATTATTCCATCTACCCCAAGCGACGCGCCGAATGGACCTTCGGGGTCACCTATGGCGCCAACCTCGCCGTCGCCGAGCGCATCATCCGTGGAGTGATAGAAGGCGACGAGCGCACCCATTCCGACCCGCCGATCTGGTGCCAGGTCAACAACCTTGGCGATTATTCGGTGGACTTCCTGGTCCGGGCCTGGGTCGATGCGGCCAGCTTCTGGGACTACCAGGCGGACATGAAGCGGCGGGTGAAGGAAGCGCTCGACGAGGCCGGCGTGGAGATCCCGTTCCCGACCCGCACCGTCTGGTCTCACCAGGCCGCCGAGTAGAGCCACCGCGACGCCCTGGCACGGCCGCTGGCTGCCCGAACCGGCCTGCCACGCGCGTGACGCTTGATTTTGTGCCCCCGCCGCCTCACTGTTGTCGGAATGACGGTGCAGACGCCCCCCTCGTACCATGCCCGCGCGGTGCCCGAACAAGTCACGTTCAACCGCGCGGAACTGGGGGCGATCCTCTCGATCTACGGTCGCATGGTCGCGCAGGGGGAATGGCGCGATTACGGCCTGTCGTTCCTGCCTGACGTCGCGGTCTTCTCGATCTTCCGCCGCTCGGCCGAACATCCGATCTACCGGATCGAGAAGCGCCCGGCCTTGCGACAGCGACAGGGCATGTTCTCGGTCATCGGCATGGATGGACGCATTCTCAAGCGCGGACAGGACCTGCGCGGCGTGCTCCGCGTTCTGGAACGCAAGTTGATCCGATCTGTGGACTAGAGCCGGCGACAGCAGGTGACGGGTCCGTCGCCGCGCCCCTCGATCCGCGCGATCGCCGCCTCCAGCTCCTCGTAGGTGACAGCCATTGCGTGCGCATTGGCGTGAAGGATCCGGTCGGGTCCGGCCACCCAGGCCACGTGTCCCTTCCAGAAGAGGAGATCGCCCCGCCGCAGCGGTGCATCTTGTGGCAGGGGCTCGCCCAGAACCTTCTCCTGCTGATCGCTGTCGCCCGGACAGGCGATGCCGCAGGCGAGGCAGGCGGCCTGCACCAGACCCGAACAGTCGATGCCGTCACCGGTATTCCCGGCCCAGAGGTAAGGCGTGCCGAGAAATATCTCGGCCACCGCCACCGGATCGGACATCGGCTGGTCCATCGGCCGCAGGTGGCGCGCGCGCACGAACCCTCGGGCGGTCTGCGCCCAACCTTGCTCGACGCCATCGACGCGAAGCGACGCCGCGAACGGCAGGCGCGCGCGCGGCGGCTGCTTGATGTCGGGCGCAGGATAGAGGTGGGTCTGGCGAACGGCGACGATATCGGTCTGGTCCTGTCCGGCGCCCAGCGCGTCGGCCCGGACATAGCCCACATACCCGTCGCGTGCGGCGGCGCCAAAGACCCAGCCCTCGTGCTCTTCGAGGGCGTCGAAGCGGTCGCCGTGGACCAGTTCCCGGTCACGTCGTCCGTCCGGCTCGGCATGGATGAAGGCGGAAAACCCGCAGACCGTCCGCGCGTCGGGCGCGACGAAGTGCGCCGCCTCCGCCCGACCCCTCAGATCGACATGAGCCACGCGGCCATTCGATTGCAGGGCCCTCCGGTCACTCATTCCAGCACCTCGTCCAGCGCCTCCAGTATCGCTCGCGCGCCCTGTCCAACTCCGCCCAAGGGTCGCGCGGGGGCGGGCTTGGGCTGCCAGCCATAGATGTCGAAATGGGCGAAGCGTCCGTCGCCTGCAAACCGGCGCAGGAAGAGTGCGGCGGTGATCGATCCCGCGAATCCACCCTTCGGCGCATTGTCGAGATCTGCGATCGCCGGCTCGATCATCGCCTCGTAGGGGGCGTGGAACGGCATCCGCCAGAGCGGGTCGCGCACCTTCCCCCCCGCCGTCGCGAGCGCCGCGGCCAGCGCATCGTCGTCGGTGTAGAACGGCGCGAGGTCAGGGCCGACGGCCACTCGCGCCGCCCCCGTGAGAGTCGCCATCGAAATCAGCAGATCGGGCGAATCCTCGGCCGCCAGCGTCAGCGCGTCGGCCAGCACCAGGCGGCCTTCGGCATCGGTATTGTTGATCTCGACCGTCAGGCCCTTGCGCGAGGTCAGCACATCGCCGGGCCGAAAGGCCGACCCGCTCACCGCATTCTCGACCGCCGGGATCAGAACCCGCAGCCGGATCCCCTTCGCCGTCGCCATGATCATCCGCGCCAGGCCGAGAACAGTGGCGGCGCCGCCCATGTCCTTCTTCATCAGGCCCATCGACCCGCCAGGCTTGAGGTTGAGCCCGCCCGTGTCGAAGCAGACCCCCTTGCCGACAAGGGTGACGCGCGGCCCGCTATCCCCCCAGTTCAGTTCGATCAGCCGGGGATGGCGTACCGCGGCACGGCCGACAGTGGCGATCAGCGGAAAGCCCGACTCGAGCGCGTCGCCCGAGACCACGCTCGAATCGGCACCGAATTCCGCCGCCAGATCGCGGGCCGCCGCCTCCAGTTCGTCCGGCCCCATGTCGCTGGCCGGCGTGTTGATCAGATCCCGGGTCAGGGCCTCGCCCGCCGCGATCGCCTCGAGGCGCGTGGCGTCAGTGCCCTCGGGCGCGATCAGATCGGAAAGCGGCGCGCCCTCACTCTTGTAGCGCTCGAAGCGATACCCGGCGAGCAGCCACGCCAGCGCCGCCTCGTCCCGGCTTTCGGGGTCGAGCGGCGACGCGATGGTCCAAACGCCCTCCGGCAGGGCGACACGCGCCGCGCCGACGAGAAACCGCTGGCGTTGCGCATCGACCGCCGATCCCAAGCCCATGACGGCGCCCGCCACCGCACCGTCCGGACCGGGCAGAACGAGAACCGATCCCGCTCCGGCGCGGAATCGTGACGCTTCGACCCAGTTGCGGGCCGGGTCGGATAATCCGGCATGCCAGTCGCCGAAGTCGGCCTGGCTGACCAGATAGAGCGGGCGCGCCTCGTCAGAGGCCCCGGAAAATACGAGCGTCATGGTTCCTCACGCAGTTCGGACGCGCCCAACCTACCGGCGCCCGGTCCGCCCGCAAGGCCTCTCAGACGATCATGTCCGGAGCTTCGCAGGCAGCCGTCAGCGATCCCTCGACCAGCCGGATAAGCCGCGCGACCGTCGCCGCGAAAGCCGCCGCGTCGCCCGCACGTCCGGTTGCCACCACCGCGCGCGCGCTCGCAGACAACGCGGACAGACCGATCCGCTCGCAGGGCTCCGCGAGCGACTCGACGCGTGCGACGATGCGCTCGACGTCGCCGGCGCGATAGGCGGCGTCGATGTCACCCAGCGCCTCGCCCAGCTCGTCGAAGACGATGGCCGATGAACCGCTCCGCATTGGCCATCCCCATCTCGCGTGTCAGCTCATCGAGGAGCGTCTGATCGACGCGCGCAATCTCATGAATCTTCAAACGTGCGAACTCACACACAACGTCACCCCTTACTTGACCACCGGGTCGGACATATCCGTTAGAGGCTCAACAATTCCTTGATTCCGCGATGGGAATTGGTTCGAATTGCTGCTTAACAAGATGTGCCGGAACGGCGCCCGCCGCGAAAGAAGGTTTCACGATGGAACATGCCAAGGCCCTGCCCGCCTACCTTGTCCAGCGCTATCACGGCTGGCGGGCGACGACGCATTCCGAAAACAGGGCCTGGTACCGACGTCTTGCCGAAGAGGGACAGCGTCCGCGGGCGATGGTGATCTCGTGCTGCGACAGCCGGGTGCATGTCACCTCGATCTTCGGCGCGGATCAGGGAGAGTTCTTCATTCACCGCAACATCGCCAACCTCGTGCCGCCCTACAGCCCTGACGAGCATTACCACGGCACGTCGGCGGCTGTGGAATTCGCCGTGACGGCGCTCAACGTCGCGCATCTCATCGTGCTGGGCCATTCGCGCTGCGGCGGCGTGGCGGGGTGTCACGCGATGTGCTCCGGCAATGCGCCGGAGCTCGAGCAGACGTCGAGCTTCGTCGGCCGCTGGATGGACATCCTGCGCCCGGGCTACGACCGCGTTCAGAAGCGCGGCGTGGAGGACCCGGTCAAGGCGCTGGAACACGAGGCGGTGCTGGTCTCTCTGGAGAACCTGATGACGTTCCCGTTCGTCGCGGACGCCGTGGAAACCGGAGAACTCAGCATGCATGGCCTCTGGACCGACATCGGCAGCGGCGAACTGCACGAATACGACCGCGAGGCGAAGGGGTTCCGTCCGATCTGACGCGCGAGACCGCAGCGCCGGGAATGGTGGATCCGCCCCTGCCCGCACCGGATCCGCATTCCTCCCGACTCCTTGGGCCAGGTCAACGGCATTGCGGGACGGCGCACGTTGGCGCCGCTCCCCCGGGATGACCCGATTGTCAGCCTTTCTTCAGGACGCGCCGGCCAAGAAGCTCGGCAATCTGCACCGCGTTGAGCGCCGCGCCCTTGCGCAGGTTGTCCGACACGCACCAGAAATTCAGGCCATTGTCGATCGTCGAATCCTGCCGGATGCGGCTGATGAAGGTGGCGAAGTCGCCCACGCATTCGATCGGCGTGACGTAGCCGCCGTCCTCGCGCTTGTCGACGACCATGATGCCCGGCGCCTCGCGCAGGATCTCGCGCGCCTCGTCCTCGTCGAGGAACTCCTCGAACTCGACGTTGATCGCCTCGGAATGGCCGACGAAGACCGGCACGCGCACGCAGGTCGCGGTGACCTTGATTGCTGTGTCCACGATCTTCTTGGTCTCCGCCACCATCTTCCACTCTTCCCTGGTGGAGCCGTCCTCCATGAAGGCATCGATATGCGGGATCACATTGAAGGCGATCTGGCGCGGGTAGACGCTCGGCGCGACTTCCTGGCCCGGCACGTACATGCCCTTGGTCTGGTTCCAGAGTTCATCCATCGCCTCCTTGCCCGAGCCGGAGACCGACTGGTAGGTCGAGACGACGACGCGCTTGATCCTGGCCCGATCGTGCAGCGGCTTGAGCGCCACGACCATCTGCGCGGTGGAACAGTTCGGATTGGCGATGATGTTGCGCTTCGAATAGCCCTCGATCGCGTCGGGATTCACCTCGGGCACGATCAGCGGCACGTCGTGGTCGTATCGGTAGAGCGACGAGTTGTCGATCACGACGCAGCCGGCCTTCGCGGCCTTGGGCGCGTATTGCTTCGTCGCCTCCGAGCCGATGGCGAAAAGCGCCATGTCGAACCCGGCGAAGTCGAACGTGTCGAGGTCCTTGGTCGTCAGCGTCCTGTCGCCATAACTGCACTCGGTCCCGAGCGAGCGCCGCGACGCCAGCGCCACGACCTCGTCGGCCGGGAACTCGCGCTCGGCCAGAATGTTCAGCATCTCGCGACCCACGTTGCCCGTGGCGCCGACGACGGCGATTCGATAGCCCATTCCAGTTCCTCCATGCGGGGATTTGCGCGGCATCTAGCGCATCGCGGTGCGAATGCCTAGCGCGCGAGGAGCCCGGCGTAGAGCGCGATCAGCGCCTCCGCCTCCTGCTCGATGCGGTGATGCGCCTCCACATGGGCGCGCGCGGCTGCGCCGAAGGCGGCGCGGCGTCCGGCATTGTCAAGGAAGGATGCGATCGCCTCGGCCAGCGCGTCCACATCGCCGGGCGGGACGAGCGCACCCGTCTCCCCGTCGAGAACCAGTTCCTCGAACGCGCCCACGCGCGTCGCGACCACCGGAACGCCGCAGGCCATCGCCTCCAGCGGCGTGAGGCCGAACCCCTCCCAGAGCTGTGGCGCGACGTAGAGGTCGAGCGCACGATACCAGTCGGGAATCCGGTCCACCTCAACCTCTGGCGGAAAGAGGATGCGGCCTTCGAGTCGCCCCGCCCGCGCCTTGAGCCCGGCGAGGAAATCCTGATGCTCCGCCGTGGCGCGGCCCATCACCACACCGACGATTCCCGGTCGCGAGGGTAGCAGCCGCTCCAGCGCCTCGACGAAGGCGCCGGTCCCCTTTCGCTCCCGGATGCGGCCGTAGCAGCCGACCAGCACCGCATCCTCCGGCAGGCCCAGGCGGCGGCGGAGCGCAGCCTTGTCTGCGGCGGGCGAGAACGTCTGTGCATCGATGCCGTGCAGGATCACCTCGGCGGGGCGTTCGAGATAGGCGGCGCTGCGCACCGAGGTCGCCACCACCGCATCCATCCGCGCGACGAGCCAGCTTGTGTAGCGGCTATGCGCGCGCTGCGAGGCGGAAGTGAAGACCAGCCGCAGCCGCCGCCGCAGAACGTGGCGCAGACAAAGGCCGAGGAGCATCTCGGTGTTCCGACGGGCATGCCAGACGCGCATCCGGTCGTTCGGGAGAAAGGCGGCGCGCCACAGGGGAATATGCGGAATGTCCGCAGGCAGGCCCGGCCCCGTCGCCCAGACGCCGAAACGCGCGTTCTGTATCGGAACCAGCCGCACGATGGTCGCCGTCACACCGGAAAGACGCTGCTTGAGGTTCGGCGTCACGACGGCGATCTCACGCGCCGCGGGAATCATGCGGGCCTTCCCCTCAGCTGCCCGGCACGGAGGGCACATGCGAGTGCATCAACGGTACCTGTCGCACGAGCACCGGCACGATCAGCACAAGCCCCACGAACGTCGCGGCAAGGTCCGGCGCCACGAGAAACAGCGCCGAGACCGCGAGAAGCACGCGCTCGTATCCGTGCAGCGGCGCGAAGAGCCAGTTCGTGAAGGCGGCCGAGAGCGCGTAGATGCCGAGCATCGCCCCACCCGCCGCCAGGAAGAACTCGGACCAGGTGAACCCGTCCACCACCAGCAGGAGCGACGGTGAAAAGACGAAGACGAACGGCACCAGCGCCTTGCCCATGCCGAGGCGGAAGGCCGTGTTGCCCGCCTTGAATGCGTTCGCGTTCGCAATGCCCGCCGCCGCATAGGCGGCCAGCGCCACGGGCGGCGTGATGTCGGCCAGCACGCCGTAGTAGAAGACGAAGAAATGCGCCACCAGCGGCTGCACGCCGAGCAGGCCGAGAATCGGGGCCGCCACGGCGATCATGATCAGGTAATTGGCGGTTGTCGGGATACCGCACCCCATGAGCACGCAGACGATCGCCGTCATGATCAGCGTGAAGAGCAGCGTGAGCGACGTCACGTCGATCACCTCGAACGGCAGGAAGGCGAGCAGGGCGACGACGTTTCCGGCCCATTCGGAGGCGAGCGAAGTGACCATGTAGGCAATCTTGAAACCGACGCCCGTAAGCGTGACGACGCCGATGATGACGCCGACAAGCGCCGCCGCCGCCGTGACTGACAGCGAGTACTTGGCCCCGACGACAAAGCCGTCCCACGTCTCGCGCACGGATTCGGTGACGGCTGTGCGGATATCGTGGCGCACGAGGTTCTGGATCACCAGGACCAGAAGGCACGACGCGATCCCCCAGAAGGCGGCGAGATAAGGCGTCTTGCCCGACAGGAGGATTGCCACCAGCACGAAAAGCGGCAGCGTCGTCAGCCAGCCCGCCTTGAACACCGTCCACGCCACCGGCAGCTCCTCGCGCGTGAGCCCGCGCAGGCCGTTGCGCCGCGCCTCCAGATGGACCTGCACCAGCACACCGAAGAAGTGCATGAACGCGGGCACCAGAGCCGCCGTCAGGATCGTCGTGAGCGGCACGCCCAGATACTCGATCATCAGGAACGCGACCGCCCCCATGACCGGAGGCGTGATCTGTCCGCCCGTGGAGGACGCGGCCTCCACAGCGGCCGCGAAGTGACGCGGATAGCCGATGCGGATCATCGCCGGGATGGTGAGCGATCCGGTCGTGACGGTATTGGCGATCGAACTGCCGCTGATCGAGCCGAGCAGCGCCGAGGACAGGACCGACACCTTGGCGGGACCGCCCGCATAACGCCCGGCCACCGCCGAGGCGAGATCGATGAAGAGCTGCCCCAGCCCGATGCGCGTGGCCAGCACGCCGAAGAGCACGAAGTGGAAGACATAGGTGGAGATCACGCCCAGCGCGGTGCCGTATATCCCCTGGCTGGTGAGGTAGAGGTGGTTGACGATGTTCGTCCAGCTCGCCCCGGGGTGGGTCAGCACGCCCGGCATCGACTGTCCGAAATAGGCGTAGAGCATGAAGAGGATCGCGATCACCGGCAGCGGCCAGCCCATCGCACGGCGCGTGGCCTCCAGCAGCACGACGATCAGGATCGTCCCCATCACCACGTCGATGAGGAGCGGCGCGCCCACGCGAAAGGCCAGATCCGCGAAGATCCACGGAACATAGAGCGCCGCCGCGACGCCGGCGATGGCGAGCGCCCAGTCGAATAGCGGCAGACCCAACGGTGACAGTATCGTGCTGCGCGGCGGGCGCGGTTTCCCGAACGCCATGAAGGAGAGGAAGATCAAGCCGAGCGTAAAGGCCAGATGCGTCCCGCGATGGGTGGTCGCCTGCGGAATGCCGTAGCCCGCCGTGTAGAAATGATAGCAGGAAAGAACGAACAGAGCCGTCGCGGAAAGCCAGTGAAGGACCGGCGGCAGGGCGCGAAAGCGGACTTCGGGGTCGTAGCGCTCTTCCAGCGCCTTCATTTCCGCTTCGGTCAGCGCCTCGGCGCGCGCGGCTTCGTCCACGGCCTCGGACCTTGTCATGTCACATTCCGTTCCTTCGGAAAGCCGGCCCCCGAAGGGGCCGGCCAATCACGTCACTCGGACAGCACGCCCTGTTCGCGATAGAACTTCTCGGCGCCCGGATGGAGCGGGATGCCGACACCGTCCGTGGCGGTCTCGAGCGTGATTTCCTTGCCCTTCTGGTGACCCGAGTCGAGGAGCTTGCGCGTGTTGTCGTTCCACAACGCCTTGGTGATCTCGTAGATCAGCTCTTCGGGCTGATCGGCGCTGGTGATCCACTGCGCGCCCACCGAAAGGGTCTGCACATCGTCGTCGACGCCCTCGTAGGTGCCGCCCGGTACGGTGTTCTCGGCGAAGAAGGTGTATTTCTCCCGGATCGCGCCCGCCTCATCGCCGGTGATCGGAACCAGCATGATCTCGTCCTGGCTCGCAAGTTCGGCGATGGCTCCGGCCGGGAACCCGCCCACGAAGAAGAACGCGTCCATCGCGCCATCGCGCATCCGTTCGGCCGCCTGGTCGGGCTTGAGGTAGTTGGCTTCGACCCCGTCCTCGCTGATGCCGTACGCTTCGAGGATGATGCGCGCGTCGACCAGCGTGCCCGAGCCCGGCTCGTCAAGCGAGACGCGTTTGCCGGCCAGGTCTGCGACGCTGGAAATGCCGCTGTCGGCACTGGCGACGAGGTGGATGGTCTCGGGATAGAGGTTGGCGATGGCCCGCAGCTTCTCGACCGGTTCACGGCCTTCCCAGATGCCGGTGCCGGTCTGCGCCCAGGTCGCGACATCGGATTGCGAGAACCCGCTTTCGATGGTGCCGCCCTGGATTGCATTGACGTTTGCCACGGAGCCGTTGGCCGACAGCGCGGTCGCAATCAGACCCGGCACGCCGCAGGAGCCGCCCTCTTCGCACGGACGCGATCCGGGGGGGTTCGAGATGGCGTTCGAGATCAGACCGCCGATCGGATAATATGTGCCGGCCGTGCCACCTGTGCCGATCCGGAAGAATTGCGGCGCCTGCGCCAGGGCGATGCCGCCGGCGGCCACACCGACCGCGACCGCGCCGAGCAACGAAAACGTACGTCTGTTCATGATGTCATTCCTCACCTGTAGTCGTCTTTTGCGTTCCGCGGCGCACAAAACTACAGATCGCCGCCGGCTACAACGGTTGCAAACTCGGCGAGGGCGAGACGCCTGATATACATGGTCGGGAAAGTGGAGTGGGCCGGTCGCTGCCGGCATCCGGTGGTGCAAGCAGTTGCATGACGGCGCGCCCGAGCCGCGGCACGGAGCTTGCCGCAGACACGGGAAACAGGGCGCGCCTGTTACCGACGGCTTTCGTCGATTGCCGCGCGGATGCCTGGATCAAGGGCGGCATCCCGGCTGAAATTCTCGAGCGCATCGCGCCACCGCGTCAGCGCGGAGGACCCTGCGTCAGGGGCCCGTGCCGCCGCCGCGCGCGCCGTCTCGATCGATCGGTCGGTGAATGCGAGCGCGGTCCAGGCGCAGGCCGACGCGATCTCGCGCCCTCCCTTCAGCCCGAAGATCTCGGCGCTCGCCTGGCTCATGACCGCCACATGCGCCGAGATGAAGGGCGTCATCTGGTCGCTCCAGCCGATCGGCTCGAAACCGTCCTGTTCCGCCATGCTCAGCGCCATCTCGGCGTCCATGATCGAGGCATCGATCACCCCGACCTCCAGCGCCGAAAAGACTTCGGCGAGCTGGATCGGCGTCGGCACCGCGCCCATCGCCTCGATGAACCTGCCCTGTGCATCCTGGCTCACCCGGACCTTGCGCCCGATCAGATCGGTCGGATCGGTAGCGTGGCCCACCAGCAGGCTGTAGCGCCAGCCGACACCGAGGATCGCAAGGTTTCGCTCCCAGCCACCGCTGTCCTCGAGATTACGCGCCAGATCCGGCTGGCCGGCGAGATGCCGCGCGGTCTCGGTATCGGTGACGTAACCCGGTGTGGCGAGTTCGTTCAGTTCCGGCCAGATGCCGTCGAAGGCCGTCGCCGGAAGCAGCGCCGCATCCACGACACCTGCGACCACCGATTTGGCCAGATCCTGAGATCGGCCGAGCTGACCGTCGCCGATCACCTCGATGTAGAGTCCGACCTCTTTCTCGATGCACTGGGCGAGGTCGCGGGCCCAGATGTCAAAGCTGCTGCCGGCGGGATAGGGATGCCCCATGGTCATGCCGCCCGCCCGGCCCTCTCCGACCACGGTCATCGAGAGTGCGAAGGCGAGCAACAGACCGGCGCGTGACATGGCTAGAGCCCTTCCACGATGCAGATTTCCAGATCCGGCAACCCGGGACGCACCATCGAGTCGCGGATAAGCTTTCGGTACCCCGGATGCTGCTTGAGCGACGCGAATTCCGGTGCGTTGCGCAGGATCTCGCTGCTCCACGGCAGGTCGATCGCCCGTCGCGCGCGTTCGAGCGCGGCCTCGGCCATGCCCCGCCGCGAGAGCGACGCGCTCAGCATCAGGTCGTACTCAAGCCGCACCGGATCGTCGGCGAGCCGGTCGATCTGACTGACCACGGTCTCCAGATCCTCGGGCGTCGGCGCGCCCTGATCGTCCCAGCAATCGGCGGCGTAGAGCACTCCCACGGGCCAGAGCTCATTGGGGATGGTCGTGGTGGCCGGGTCGACCATCGCCTCGATCCGCCCGCGGTCGGCACCGACCAGATGATCGCAGGCGTGTTTGAGAAAGACGAGACGGCGCATCGCGCCATCCGCATCCGTGACGTCCCCGCCCATGACTTCCTCGGCAAGGGCCCGGAAAATCTGGTCCCCGCCGGCATTGCGTTCTTCCTGCAGGCGGGAATCCAGAGCGGCGGCGTTGGCATAGGGCTGAAGCTCTGCCGGCAGATCGCCCATCGTCTCCAGCTTCTTCAGGCAGTTGCCCCACCGGCCGCGGCGGTATTCGGCCATGGCGCAGGCGAAACCGTGGGTGATCTGATACGCGCCGTCGGCGATCAGCGCATCATCGATGTCGATGAGCACCAGCGGGTCGAGAAGCTCCGGACCGAGCCGCGCGCGGAGAAAATCGCTGCGGCGGGCCTTGCGCATCCAGTCGCCGGCAGCCCGCAGGTGCTGCTCGACCCGCAGGACCGGTTGCAGGCTGCGGGCCGCGTCGAGGGCCGCGTCGAACTCGATGAGGGCGGCACCCAAGGCCGCGGCGGCATTGCGCTGACTGTCCTCATCGAGGCTGTGTGCGAACGCCGACGCCGCCAGGGCCAGGCATTCGCCTTCGCCGCCGCAGGCCTCGTGAGCCGTGCCTTCGCGCAGCACCTGCAACCCGAACGCCGCACTGCGCAGCGCTTCCATCGTTTCCGGCGTGTTGAGGGCGGGCATGTAGGGCGGCACAGCGTCTGGATCGGCCTGTGTCTCGATCGCCCAGGCCCGGTCGTGTGCATGAACGGCCCCCCGCATGACCAGCGCCGCGATGTCGCTGGTCAGGGTGTCGGGCGGGCCACGGAGCTCGCTCGGCGGCAGAGCCGACGGGTAATACTGCACGACGACACGCAGGCAGCCGCTTTGCTCCGCGTCATCGCAAGCGGTCTCGGCGGCATCCCGGATCACGACGTAATAGTCGCGATACCCGAACACGTCATAGAGTTTCTTGAGAATCGCGTTGAGCTTGAAGGCCAGTGAATAGCTCAGACCGCTCGCCTCCCCCTCCGCCGAGACCTTGCCTTCGAACAGATCCTCGATCTCGATCCGGTTGGGTTCGGGCATGCGCGGAAGGCGGATCGCGCGGTCATAGTCCGCCTCGTCTTCGACGAAGGACAGGGCCTTGTGGTAGTCGCGGGCATCGTCGATCCGGGCCAATGCGCGGACGAAGATGGTCTCGACATCGTCGCGCAGTTCGGTCCCCAGACGCGCGCCGCCATCCGCCGCCGCAAGCCGCAATTCGCCCGTCGGCCGGCCGAGCCACCAGACGATCGCGACGGCGAGCACTGCAATGACGGCCGCCACTGCCAGGCGTCGTCCGGTCAGAACAGGGGCCCCGTCTTTCGCCATGGCGGCCTCGCAGGTGACGCTCCCTCACGATACTTCGAGAGGTTGTCTGCGGCCCAACCTACACGAAAACGGCCGCATGGAGAATCCACGATTCCGCGATCGCCTTCTGCGGGAAACGCTCCGCTTCAGCCCAGTTCGGCGAGCCGCCGTTCCTGCCGCGCCATCAATCGGTCGACCTCGGCAGCCGTTTGACCATCGAGCATCGCGCCGGGTTGCCGCACAGCGGCTGACGCAATCGCGCCACGCCGCGCCAGAACGTGCTTGCGGACCGCGAGCCCGAGCCCCGGCTGCGTCTCGTAGCGGATGAGCGGCAGGTAGGCGTCGAAGATGTCCTGCGCCCGATCCTGTGCGCCCTTTGCCATGCAGGCGACAGATCTCCACCATCATCTCCGGATACCCGAAGCCCGTCATCGCGCCGTCCGCGCCCCGCGCCAGCTCCTCGACAAGGAACGAGCCGCCGTTGCCGCAGAGGATCGAGATGCGCCGACGCCCCGCGGCCTCGGCCTCGCGGACGCGGCTGATCTTGGCGAGACCGGGCCAGTCCTCGTGCTTGAGCATGACGAGCGAGGGGTAGTCATCGATGATCCGGCCCAGCACCTCGTCGCTGATCTGCACGTTGGTGCTGAGCGGGAAATCCTGCAGGACGACCGGCGTCTCCTCGCCCACCGCGCGCACGACCTGCCCGTAATAGCCGTGGATCTGCGGGTCCGTCCGGAGCGTGCCCGGCGGCGCGACCATCACCCCCGCCGCGCCCATGTCCATGACCGTCGCGGACAGATCGCGCAGCGCCGCGAGGCCCGGCGCCGAGACGCCGACGACCACCGGCACCCCGGCCCGGCCGATGACCCGGCGCGCCACCTCGGCGGCCTCGTCGGGGGTCAGCTTGGGCGCCTCGCCCATCATCCCGAGGATGGTGAGGCCGTCGGCGCCGGCCTCCAGATAGAAGTCGGTCACGCGGTCGAGGCTCTCCCAGTCGATTCCGCCGCCATCGGTGAACGGGGTCACCGAGATCACGTAGACGCCGCTTGCGGCCTCGGTCAGCCTGCTCATGCGCTCTTCTCCCCGGTCTCGGGCGAACCACCCTGCGGTCTGCCGGGCGACGACGCGGCCCGCTCCTTCTCGATTGACGATGTCGGTGCCGTCCTAGGCCGGGCGGCCGCGCAGGTAGGTGGCGCGCACCCGCGCATCGAATGCGCGGCCGTGAAACGGGCTCCAGTTCGAGTCCGTCATGGGCCCGCGCCTCGTCCCAGACGAAGCTGCCCTGTTCGAGCACGGCGAGGTCGGCCTCCAGCCCCGTTTCCAGCCGCCCCTTCCTGTCGTCGATGCCGAAGAACCGCGCCGGCGCGTCCGACAGCAGGCACGCGGTCAGCGCGGGCGCGTCGAGCCCCCGCCGCCGGGCCGCCGTGAAGAACGCCGGCAGGAGCGTTTCCACCCCCGGCACGCCCGGCGCCCGCGTCGAAGATCGAGCGGGTCAGCTTGCTCTGGATGGGCCAGCTCGAATGATCGGACGAGACCAGAGCGACCTCGCCCTCCGTGATCGCCCGCCAGAGGCCGTCGATCGCGTCTGCGCCGGATCGGCGGATTGACCTTCATCCGCGCGCCCAGCTCGGATCCGTCGCGGCCGGCATCGAACCACAGGTAGTGCACGCAGAGCTCTCCGGTCGCGCGCGGCGCGATGGCGCCCAGCGCATGCGTCAGGGCGAACCCGGTCCCCGTCGTCAGGTGCACCGCGTGGGTATGGGCGCCCGCCGCCAGACCCAGAGCGTGAAACGCCGCCGTCGCCGCCAGCTCGGCCGCCTCGGGACGCGAGGTGGAATGCGCCTCGATCCCCTCGACGCCCGCCTCGCGCGCCCGGATCATGCGCGCCTGCACGATCTCCTGATCCTCGTTGTGGAGCCCCAGCGGCAGATCCGTCGGCGCCAGTGCCTCCAGCAGGTCGAGCGTCAGGTCGGCCGGGATCCGCGGGAACCGGGTCGGGCTGCTCTCGAACCAGGAGATCTTGAAGGCCACCGCCCCGAGCCCGATCAGCTCGGCCACATGCGCGACCCCCGTCTCGACCGTCACGGTGGCGTAAAGCGCCATGTCGGCATGGGCGTGGCGCGCGATGGCCTCGGACTTCGCGGCAAAGCGTTCAGGCCGGTCGAGCGGCAGCGGGTTGTCGTAGGGCATGTCGACCAGCGTCGTGACGCCGCCCGCAATGGCCGAGGCGCGTGGTATCCGCGATCCCCTCCAGCCCGCGATAGCTGGTGGCATGGGTCTGGCCGTCGACCACGCCCGGCAGAACCAGCGCCTGTCCGTGATCGTCAACCTCGCGCGCGGCGGGCCGCTCGCCGCTGCCGATGCGGGCGATGCGCTCGCCCTCGATGCCGACCCAGCCGTTTTCCAGCAGGCCCTCCGGGGTGACGATCGTGCCGCAGACGAGGCGATCCATCACCATCCTCCCTTGCCGAAATCCATGTCCAGATGGGTGATCGCCGTGGCGACGCCCGCCTGCACCGGATCGATGACCGGCAGCCCAAGCGCGTCCTGCAGCGCCATCCGCTTCTCGCCCAGCCCGGCGCAGCCGAGGATCACCGCGCCCGCCCCGTCCTCGTCGACGAGCTCCCGCGCGACCCGTGCAACCTTGTCGAACGCGTCCGCGGCGGAATGGCCCTCGGCCACCGTCAGGTTCGCCGACCGGTCGCCGGCAAGCCGCGCCGAGAGGCCCAGCCGCCCAATCTGCGCGGCATGGCGGGCGATGGATGAGGGCCCCAGCGAGACCACGCCGAACCGATCGCAGAGTTGCAGCGCCGTGCAATAGGCGGCCTCCGCAATGCCGATGACGGGCATTGCCGCCGCCTGCCGGGCGAGCGCCACACCAGGGTCGGAAAAGCAGGCGACGACGAGCGCGTCGGCCTCGCAGATCTCCGCGAAGCGCGCGACCATCGGCGCGACCTCGGCGACGTGGCCGTCGGTCTCGATCCCCTCCGGCGCGTCGGCCAGTTCGGTACAGACGATCCGGTGCCGGGATAGTCCCGCCATGTCCGACAGGCACGCCGCCATCGAGGCGGTCACCGCGCGGGAACTGTTGGGGTTGAGCACGATGATCTTCATGCCTGGCGCCCCCAGAACCGCTCGGACAGCTCCAGCAGATGCGCCGATCCGGTACGCTCGATCATCCGCGCGGCCTCGCGATTGGCGTTGGCGATGACCTGCGCCTCATCGATGCGGGTGGCGCGGCGATCCCGCAGGACGACCTCGCCCCCGACGATCACGGTGTGCACGTCGTTGCCATTGGCAAAGCAGGCGGCGCGATAGGCCGGCATGTTGGCCGGCGCCATGTGCGGCCGCTCGAGGTCCAGCAGGATCATGTCGGCGCGCTTGCCGGGCTCCAGCGACCCGATCTCGGCCTCCATTCCCAGCGCGCGGGCGGCGTCGATGGTCGCCATGGCGAGCGCCTTGCCCGGCGGCAGGACGGAAGGGTCGCGGAAATGGGTGCGGTGGTAGTGCATCGCCTGCTGCATGTGCCGGAACATGTCGGCCGAGCGGTCTGGCGCGGTGGCGTCCGAGCCCAGCGCGACGGTCACACCCGCCTCCATCAGCTCGGTCGCCGGGCAGCGCCCGAGGATCGAGGCGACGGCGGACGGGTTGTGAGCGATCCGCGTCTCCGTCTCGGCGGCGATGGCGATCTCCTCTCCGTCGATGTCGATGCAGTGGCTGAGCAACGCGTCGGGGCCGAGAATGCCCATTTCGTGCGCCCGATGAATGGAGCCGCGCCAATGGCCGTCCTGGGTGAAGACCACGCCTTCCTCGCGGGAGAGCGCGCGAACGGTGCAGGTCTTCGCCATCGCCTCGGCGAGCAGCGCGGGGCTGAGGCTCTCCGCATGCTCGTCGCGCAGGACCGGCGTCAGCAGCGCGACCCGGATGCGGCCTTCGCGCGTGTCGTGCCATTCCCGCAGCACGGCGAGCGAGGTGGCGAGCTGGCGGTCGAAATCCACCGGGTAGTCGTGCCGGACGTCTCCTTCCCACGCCGCATAGGTCAGGGGGTGCGGCGGCCGGGTGGGACCGATGGCGACCATGTCGCGAATGCCCACCGCCAGCACGCCTTCGCAATGGGCCGCCGCGTGATCCGGCGCGTCCGAGCGCATGATCGTGTCGCCGCCGCCCAGAAGCGAGACGCCGCAGGTGGTGCCGAACCGCAACCGCTCCAGCGCGGCCAGCTCCGCCTCCGCGCGCCAGAATTCGGGGGGCGACGCCTTGGTGTAGACCGCGCCGCAGAGTGCCTCCCAGGCGCCGTCCAAGTCCTGGCCCATGTTCTTGATGAGTCCGTGGCCCGCATGGGCGTGGACGTCGATGAGGCCGGGCATGACGAGCTTGCCGGCCGTGTCGATGACTTCTCGAGCTTCATGGGCCGCCGCGATCTCGTCCGCCCGCCCGACGGCCAGAATGCGGCCGCCGGCGATGGCTACGGCGCCGTCGTGAACGACGCGGCGCGCCGGGTCCATGGTCAGGACCGGGCCGCCGGTCACGATCAGGTCGGCCATCACGCGTCGCCCGCCGCGAGCGTCCGCACGTCGAGCACCGCATCGTCGCGCATCCGCCAGCCTCGTGGCGCGCGCAGGCCGATCCGCCGCGTGTGGCAGTAGCAGTAGAGCCAGGGTGGATCCTCGACGAGAATGTCGTGACACGCACGGAAGATGGCGTCGCGGGCGGCGGCGTCGGGCGTGCGCGCGGCCCGGTCGATCAGCGCTTCGAGCTCCGGGTTGGCGTAGCCGAGCCACCAGGAGCCCTTCGTGCGGCTGTCGACCTTCTCGCGCAGGACGCGGTAGGTCGAGAGCGGCGATGAATCGAACACGCACATGTCGCGGATCTCGCTGCGGCGGACCATGTGGGCGTATTCCTCCCGATCCTCGATGAGCCGGACGTCGAACCGCACGCCGAGCGGCGCCAGTTGCGCGGCAACGGCGGCGGTCAGCGCCTCCGCCTCGTCGGGCAGGCTGGTCGGACAATCCACCTTCAGCGTCAGGCCGCCGCCATGCCCCGCCGCGTCGAGCAACGCGAGGGCGCGCGTCGCGGTCCGGGCCGGTCGCCGCAGGCGGCACATGGCCGCGGTGGAGCGGGCTGAACGGGCCGTGCAACGGCACGCCCGCGCCGCCCATCACGTCCTGGACAAGCGCGCGGCGGTCGAGGGCGAGATTGAGCGCACGGCGCACGCGTCGGTCGGCCAACGGCCCCTCCGCGGCGTTGAAAAGATAGATCAGCGTCGTCGGCGCGAGGTAATCGTGCATGTCCGCGCCCGGCGGCTGATCGGGCGGGAGCCTGTTGGCGATGTCCGCCGTCCCGTCGGCGAAGGCGGCGCGCCGGTCCTGCGCGTCGGGCACACAAGTCCATGCGATCCGGTCGGCGGCAGGCGGTCCGGCGAAGTGGTCGGGGTTGGCGCGGGCGGTGATCCGATCCGCGCCGATACTCTCCACGATGAAGGGCCCGGTCCCGCAGGGCTGTGCGACGGGGTCGTCGAGCACGCCCGGCGCGGCAACGTAGCCGTAGACCAGAAGGTCGAGCAGGTCGCTCATGGGCTCCGCCAACTCGATACGGAGGGTCAGGTCGTCGACCGCCGCGAAGCGCGCACCCCGGAGATACTGCGCATAGACGCCGGGCGCGCCGAGGGTCACGCCCATGTCGGGCCGCGCCATCCGTCGCAGCGTGGCGACGACGGCCTGCGCATCGAAGGGCGTCCCGTCATGGAACCGCACGCCCTCGCGCAATGTGAAGGTCCAGAGGCGCCCGTCGTCGGCGACATCCCACCCTGTCGCGAGGGATGGCACGAAAACCTGCCCGTCGCGCCGCACCAGCGTGTCGTGGACCGCCTCCAGCACGGTCAGGGCGTCGGCCATGTCGGTGCAATTGTGCGGGTCCTCCATGACGAGGCGGGGCTGGGCGATCGTGATTTCTCGGGAACTCACAGCTTCCCCTCCTCGACAAGATGGCAGGCGACAGTGTGACCGCCGCCAAGATCGCGCAGGGCCGGGCGTTCGGCGGTGCAGCGGGCGACGGCAAAGGGACAGCGCGTGCGAAAACAGCAGCCTGACGGCAGGTCGTAGGCGCTCGGCACCTCTCCGCTGAGGCCCACGTCTTCGCCCTCTTCGGTGTCGAGCGACGGCGCGGCGGCCAGAAGCGCGCGCGTGTAGGGGTGCCGGGGGGTCTCGAAGAGCGCGTCGCGCGGCCCCATCTCGACCATGAAGCCCAGATACATCACCCCGATCCGGTCCGAGATATGCCGGACGACCGACAGGTTGTGGGTGATGAAGAGGTAGGACAGCCCGAACTCGTCGCGAAGGTCCATCATCAGGTTGAGGATCTGCGCCTGGATCGACACGTCGAGCGCCGAGACCGGCTCGTCGGCAATCACAAGGTCGGGCGAGACCGAAAGCGCGCGGGCGATCCCGATGCGCTGCCTCTGTCCGCCCGAGAACTGGTGCGGATAACGGTTCGCCTGCTCGGAATTGAGTTCCCACCCGCGCCAGAAGGTCCAGTGCGCGCGTCTCCGCCTCGGCCCGCGTCATGTCGCCGTGCTGCAACATCGGCTCCATGACGATGTGCTTCACGCGCTGGCGCGGGTTGAGCGAAGCGTAGGGGTCCTGGAAGATCATCTGCACCTTGCGGCGGATCGGCGCCATGGCGGCGAAGCCGAGCCCGGCGATGTCCTGCCCGTCGACGAGCACCTCGCCGCCGGTGGGGCGGTAGATGCGGGCGATGGTCTTGGCGATCGTGGACTTGCCGCAGCCGGATTCGCCCACCAGCCCCATCACCTCGCCGCGCTCGATCGAGAAGCTGACGCCGTTGACGGCATGGACGATCCGGCGCGGCGCGACGATGCGGCCGCCGGACAGGCTCAGGCGGTCGAGGAATCCGCCCGACACGTCGAATTGCTGTTCCAGGTCGCGGACGTCCAGAAGGCTCATGACGCGCCCTCCACGGCCGGGAAGTGGCAGGCGGCCCGCTGATCTCCGCCCATGTCGCGCAGCTCGGGACGTTCGGCCGCGCAGCGCGCCCCGGCGCGCGGGCAGCGGTCGCGGAAGGCGCAGCCGGAGGGCAGGTCGCGCACATCCGGCACGGTGCCCGGGATCTGGTTCAGGCGCGCGCGACGGTCGTGCAGGCTGGGGATCGAGCCGATCAGGCCGCGCGTGTAGGGATGGGCGGGCTGGCGGAGCACCCGCGCCTTCGGCCCCTCCTCCACCACCCGCCCGCAATAGAGGACGGTGATCGAATCCACGACGCGCGAGACCACGGCCAGATCGTGGGTGATGAGGATCAGCGCCGTGCCCCGTTCGCGCACCCGGCGCTTCATCAGGTTCAGGATCTGCGCCTGGATCGTGACGTCGAGTGCGGTCGTGGGCTCGTCGGCGATGATGAGCTTGGGATCGGCCAGAAGCGCGATGGCGATGACGACCCGCTGCCGCATCCCGCCCGAAAACTGGTGCGGATACTGCCTGAGGCGGCTTTCCGGCTCGGGGATACCCACTTCGGCCAGCGTCTCGATGCAGCGCGCCCGCCGCGCCGCCGGGTCGAGGTCGGTGTGAAGGCGCAGCATCTCGTCCATCTGGCGCCCGATGCTGTGGACTGGGTTGAGAGAGGTCATCGGGTCCTGGAAGATCATCGCGATCGCGCGACCGCGGACCTTCCGCATCTCGGCCTCGTCCAGACCGGTCAGCTCGCGCCCCTCGAACCGGATGGAGCCGCCGTCGATCCGCCCCGGTTCGTCGATGAGACCGAGGATCGAGAAGCCCACGACCGACTTGCCGCCGCCGCTTTCGCCGACCAGCCCCCTGATCTCGCCGCGGCGGAGCGTCAGGCCCACGCCGCCGACCGCGTTCACCGTGCCCGCGAAGGTGTGGAACCGGGTGACGAGGCCCTCGACGGCCAGAAGCGGAGGAACCGCGTTCATTTCAGCCTCGGGTTCAGTTCGTCGCGCAGGAAGTCGCCGAAAAGGTTGATCCCGAACACCAGCAGCATGATCGCCATCCCCGGAAACACCGAGGTCCACCAGAGGCCGGAGAACAGCACGTCGAACCCGTTCTTGACCAGCAGGCCCAACGACGGCTCGGTGATCGGCACGCCGACGCCGAGAAAGCTCAGCGACGCCTCGATCAGAACGAAGGTCCCGACCTGGATCGTCGCGATGACGATGAGCGGCGTCAGCACGTTGGGCAGGACGTGGCGCAGGATGATCCGCCGGTCGCGCAGGCCCGCGACGCGGGCGGCCTGGATGTAGTCCTTCTCGATCTCCGACAGCGTGGAGCCGCGCACCGTGCGCGCATAGACGACCCAGCCCACGGCGGTCAGCGCGATCAGCACCTTGTCGATGCCCGTTCCCACCGCCGACATCAGGAAGAGCGCGATCAGGATCGACGGAAACGAAAGCTGGATGTCCGCGACCCGCATGATGAAGCTGTCGATCAGCCCGCCGTAGAACCCCGCGAGCAGGCCCAGCGTCGTGCCGATGGCGCAGGCCATGAGCATCGCGACCATGCCGATCATGACCGAGATGCGGGCGCCGTAGATGATGCTGGCCAGCACGTCGCGCCCCTGCCCGTCGGTGCCGAGCGGGAACCGCGCCTCCCCGCCCGCGAGCCAGAAAGGCGGCTTGTAGCTGTCCATCAGGTTCGAGCGAGGCGATGTCGTAGGGGTCCTGCGCGACCAGCCACGGCCCGGCGACGATGCCGAAGACGAAGATCGCGATCAGGATGCTGCCGGTGATGGCCGAGCCATTGCGGCGGTAGTTGTGGAAGAACTCGGAGCGGGCGAGCGTGGCGATCATGGCGCGGCTCACTTCACGGTGATCCGCGGATCGATGATCGTGTAGACCAGATCCACGAGGAAGTTGATGACCACGAAGATCGCCGCGACCAGCATCAGGTAGACGACGATCACCGGCCGGTCGGCACGATAGATCGAGTCGATCAGCAGCTTGCCCATGCCCGGCCACGAAAAGATCGTCTCGGTGATCGTGGCGAACGCGATGAGGTCGCCGATCTGCAGGCCGAAGACCGTCACGACCGGGATGAGCGCGTTCTTGAGCCCGTGTCCGTAGAGCATCTCGCCGCGCGAGACGCCCTTGGCGCGGGCGAATTTCATGTAGTCCTGACGCGTCACCTCCATCATGCCGGCGCGCGTGATCCGCAACAGGATCGCCATGGAGCCGAGCGACAGGGTGAAGGCCGGCAGCGCGATGTGGTGCCAGCCATCGAGCGTCAGGAGCGACAGGCGGAGGCCGAGGAACTCGACCGTGTCGCCGCGCCCCGACGACGGGAAGAGGTGGAACTGCACCGCGAGGACGAAGATCAGCACCATCCCGACCCAGAAGCCCGGCAACGAGATGCCGAGCAGCGAGCTTGCCATGATCGCGCGGCTGATCCGGCTCTGCGGGTTGGCGCCGGCATAGACGCCGAGCGGGATCGCGACACCCACCGCGAGCGCCATCGCGACGACCACCATCTCGACCGTCGCGGGCATCCGTTCGAGGATCAGATCGAGCGCCGGCTGCCGGAAGACATAGGATTGTCCGAAATCGCCGCTGAGCAGGTTCTTGAGGAAAAGCACGTATTGCTCGGCGATGGAGCGGTCGAGGCCCAGCAGCCGCCGCGCCTGCTCGATCTCGAAATCGGTGGCGTCGATGGGCACGATCATGAAGACCGGATCGCCCGTGAAGCTCATCATCGCGAAGACGACGAGCGACACGACCCAAAGGACGACCGCCATCTGGATCAGCCGCTTGACGATGTAGCCGAGCATGGGGGCCTTGCGCGTTCAGGGTGATCGAAAAGAGTGCGGGCGGCCGCGTCCGGGGCCGCCCGCCGAGGTGCAGGCCGCGGGTCAGTCCACCTGGATCTCGTAGGCCCAGAGGAACTTGTCGACGCGCGGCTCCATCTGGACGTTCTCCTTGGCGCCGTAGATGTCCTGCTCGTAATGGAGCGGGATCATCGGGATATCCTCCAGCAGAACCTTCGTCGCATCCTGAAGCGCGGCGTCGCGCGCGTCCATGTCGGCGGTGCTGTCGGCGCGATCCACCGCCTCGTCGAGCGCGGGGTTGGAGTAGCTGGTCCGGTTGACCTCGCCGAAACCCTCCTTCTTGTCGCGGCTGTAGAACAGGGCCGAATACATCGATCCGGCATCGCCTGACGGCACGTCCCAGCCCGACATGATGAAGCTTGAATTCTCGGTCGGCACCCGGATGTAGCCCCAGAAATTCGACTTGGGCATGATGTTGAGCTGCAGGTCGACGTCGATCTTCGCCAGCATCGACGCCAGCGCCTGGGCGATCTGGGCATCGTTGACGTATCGGTCGTTGGTCGCGTCGAGCGTCATGGTGAAGCCGTCGGCGTAGCCCGCCTCCTCCATCAGCGCCTCGGCCTTCTCGATGTCCATCGGGTACATCTCGCGGAAGCTCATGCCCTCGACATAGCCGGTGTGGGAGTCGGGCACGAACTGATCGGACGGAGTCGCCAGACCGTTCATGACGATCTTGTTGATGGCATCCACGTCGATGGCACGCGCGATGGCCTCGCGCACGCGCACGTCGGTCATCGGGTTCTTGCCCTCGATGGTGGGGCTTTCCTCGCGCACGTCCATGGCCAGGACCACGTTGAGCAGGCTCGGGCGCGTCAGCACCTTGTAGCCCTCCTCGGCCTTGACGCGGTCCACGTCGCGCACCGAAAGGTCCTGGATGACGTCCACCTCGCCGGTGAGCAGCGCCGCCGTGCGCGTGGCCGGGTTGGTGATCGGCCGGAACACGACGCTCTGCAGGTCCGCTTCGCCATCCCAGTAATCGGCGAACGCCTCCAGCTCGAGCTTCTCTTCCTTGACCCAGTCCACCAGCTTGTAGGGGCCGGTGCCGACCGGGGCCTGCTCCAGCTCGCCGTCAGCCGAGACCTTCGGTGTAATCCTTGTCGAGGATCAGAAGCTCCGCCAGCTCGGCGGGAAGCACCGCGTAGGGCGCGGGCGTCGTGATCTCGACGGTCAGGTCATCCACCGCCTTCTCCGACGCGATGTTCTTCACGAGACCAGGCCGGATCGACGCGCGAGCGCGTTCGATCGTGTAGACCACATCCTCGGCGTTGAATGGATTGCCGTTGTGGAAGGTCACGCCCTCGCGCAACTTGAAACGCCAGGTGGTGTCGTCCACGACCTCCCAGCTTTCGGCCAGACCGGGCGAAAACGTCAGATCCGCGTTCCGGCGCACGAGCGGGTCGTAGAGATGGTAGAACATGATGTTCGACGACAGCTCCTCGCCCGCCTGCGGGTCGAGGTGCGATGGATCGGCAGTCAGACCGACGGTGAGGTCCGCCGCCAGCACCGCCGCGGGCAACACCGTCGTGAGAAGCGCGGAGGCCAGAACCCCCCTGAGAACCGAATTCATGCGAGGTCTCCCTGTTTCGTTCGTTTGCTTGCTTGTCGCGGCCATCATCGCGTGGCCGTCTGAATTTCGATCTGGTGGCCCTCGGGATCTTTCAGCACGAAGACCCGGATCCCCAGTTCGTCCGAGTTCCTGGGCGCGGTGAGGCCTTCCACCTCCTGCGTGGAGAGCCAGGCGTGCCACGCGTCCACGTCGGCCACCCGCAGGCAGAGCTGCACCGGCTTGATGTCGCTGGCACGGTGCGCGCCGCGCGTCTCGTCCACCAGGCCGAGATGCGCGCCATCGGCGATCCGGTAGATTTTCGACCATCCCTGATCGATGGCCAGCTTCAGCCCGAGCTGATCCTCGTAGAAGCGCATCGCCCGCGGCAGATCGCGGAAATAGATGAACGTGATCGCCAGCTCGACGCTGTCGTCCGCCGGCCTGCCATTCACTGCGTCGCCCTGTTCCGCCGCCACCATTGCCCCCCAATTTCCGCTGGACCGTCGCGTGTATACACGGCGAGTGTCAACGCTCTTTTTCCGAGACACAATCGGCGGACCCATGGCGCTGGCATGAATTCTGAACGATGACAGGGATTTAATCAGAATTCCGCCGGGTCGCCCGTCATCCAGACATCCACTCGATTGCGAGCAGGCGGTTTCTCGTTTGCGGATCGATAAGCCTCGTATACAGACGTCGGACATGAGTTCAGACCCGGCCACGCCCGTCGACCGCGACGACACGATTCCCGCGGCTGCTCCCCGCCAGAGCCGGGGAGACATGGCGTATTCGGGCATACGCGACATGATCCTCGGCGGCGATCTGGCGCCGGGAGACCGGGTCATGGAAAACGACTGTGCGGCGCGGCTCGGCATTTCCCGGACGCCGGTGCGGGAAGCGATCGGGCGGTTGATGACGGAGGGACTGATCGCCCGCTCGGATGGTGGCGCGCCGATCGTCAACCGGATCTCGGCCGACGACATACTCGAGATCCAGAACGTGCGGCGTCTGCTCGAGGTGGAGGCCGCGCGGCGCGCTTGCAACGCGCCGGGGCGGGACAACCTTCTGGCATTGCGGCGCGTTCTGGTGGCCTATCTGGAGGGAGACCGGCCGGATGCCGCCGCGCACATGGCGCTCGACGACCGGCTGCACAATTCGCTCGCGATCATGGCCCGGTCGCAGGTGCTGGCGGAACTGATCGCCAACCTGCGCCTGCGGACGCGGAACTTCGACAAGACGGCCCTGCCCGACCGGTTCGAGCCGGGCTGCCGCGAGCACATAGCCATCATCGACGCGGTTCTGAGCGGCGATCCAGACAGGGCGGAAGACGCCATGTCGGCGCATCTGGACAATGCGACCGAGAGCATCCTCGACCATCTGAAACGGCCGGCGACCTAGTGACCACGGGAAAGACACCCGTCGTCTGCGCGGTGCCGCAGACGAAGCTGGTGTCGATCGGCGCACCACCCCCGATGGAATGAATGCGGCGGTGGATGAATACCTCGCAGGCGCCGGGGTCGGCCACCACGGACCGAAGCTGGCAATCGCCCCCGTCAGGACATGCCATTCCAGCACCCGGCCCATGGCCATGACATTGCGCCTATCCCACAGCGGATATCCGGACTGACCGTCGAAGGCCCCGCACCATAGATCGCCTGACCGAGGGGACGTCTGCGTTCCTGCGGGTCTCCCTAGGCCGTCCACACCTGAATGCGCTCGCCGGCCTCGGTCAGTATTCCGCGCAAGGTGTCATAATCCTCGTGTTTCATACGAAGCCACGCGTTGGCCATGTAGCCGGCCTCGACCGACTGCGTCGGTGTGCCGGGCTGCGGGAAATGCTGACCGACCACGAGATGTCCGTATTTGCGGAAGATCTCTTCAGTTCCCTCGTAACTCCGGATCACGCCGTCGCTGTCGGGCCGCAATGCGACAATTCCGACAGCGTAGCGCCGCGTCGGATAGCGGTCGACGGTGTGATGGCAGACGGCCAGCGCCCATTCGCGGTAGAGGTCGAACTCGCCGCTGGCGCAGTAGCTGTCCCATTGCCCCACCCCCGGCGGCCGACAGCCGATTTCCGAGAACCGCAATCCCTTCGGGCCGAAGAACCATTCCATGTGCGTGGCGGCCGTGCCGATGCCGAGCGCGTCGATCACCCGCTGCCCCATTTCCCGGACCTCGGTGTAGTCCGCGGCGTCGATCCGGTTGGTGGCGACGATCTGCGGCGAGATCCAGCGGGTCCGCATCGCTTCGAGGACGTTCGGGTAGTAATGGCTGACGAAGTCGTGCGCGACCCGGCCGTTGACGGCCAGCGTGTCGTAGATGCCTTCGTGTCCCTCCACGAACTCCTCGATGGCCGCAGGCGCGCCGTCCGCAAGTCCACTGGCCCGGATGACGTGGTTGAGCTCATCCGCGTGGCCCGCCCGGAACGTGCCCGCGGCCCCGGCCGAGGAGCGCGGCTTGAGGATGACCGGAAAGCCGTGCGCGTGCACGAAATCCCACGCCTCCTGCGCGTTTGCCACACCGTCCGACGCCGCGGTCGGAACGCCGGCCTTTCGCAGCACCTCCTTCATCGCGACCTTGTCGCGGCAGAGGTAGGCGGTGCGCGCCGAGATGCCGGGGATGCCGGTGCGCTCGCGGACATGGGCGGCGGGAAGGATATGCGCCTCGACTGTGGCCTCCAGCCGGTCCACCCAGAAGCGCGACTGCGCCTCGCGCACCGCCCATTCCAGCGCGCCCTCGTTGGTGACGGACTCGATCTGCTGGTAGCCCGCGAGCCAGCCGCGCGTCTCCCCGTCGAGCCAGTCGTAGGGCCGCTCACCGATGCCCCAGACGGTGGCGCCGATGGAGGCGAGGGCGCGCACGAACTCGCGCTGGTTGGCGGGAAAGGCCGGTTCGATGAAAAGGACGTTCATGGGCGCCTCATGCCGTGATTTCGTCGAGATAGACCGGCAGCATCCCGCGCCAGGTCGGCCAGTCGTGGTCCCATTCCGGCCCCCATTCGACGACGCGGTTCGGGATGCCCCTGTCGCCAAGCACCTCGGCCATGCGCCAGTTTTCGTCCGGCGCCTCCCATCGGCCGCCGCCCAGCGCCATCAGGATGAAGCGATGGCGCAGAATGTCGAGAAGCGGTCCGGTCAGGCCGGGAACGAAATGCATGGGCGAGGCGAAATAGAAGTCCTCGGTGCCATGAAACCCGAGCAAGCGTTCGAGGTCGTAGCTCGCGCTCATCGCGAGGGCGGCCCGGAAGAGGTGCGGATAGCGGCAGACGAGCGCGGTGGCATTGAACGCTCCGATGGAGGCGCCCGCGACGACCACCTCGGCCGCGTTGTCGCTGCAATCCGCGCGGATGGCGGGGACCACCTCTTCGGCGAGGCAGGCCTGGTAGCGGTTCGTCAGCCAGCAGCGGTACGCCACCGTTCCCCAGCCCGCGGCGAGCGCCCTCCCCCCGATGGAGTCGCAGGAGAAGACCTTGATCCGCCCCGCCTCGATCAGCGGCCAGACGGCGTCGAGCGCGCCCATGCGCTCGGCCTCCTCGGCGTCGCCTCCTGCCGTTGGCAGCAGCAGGACCGGCTGCCCCCAATGGCCCCAGCGGACGAGCGTGATGTCATGCTCCATCCGCGGCGAGTGCCATCTAGAGGATGTCTTGATCGCCACGCTGCCCCTCCTGCTCACGCCAGAGCTGCACACGGCTCCAGAACAGTTCCGTGAACTCATCGATCTCGTGGGCGGGGAAGAGGGCCGTGACCTTCTGGTGGATCGCGTCGCGCAACGTCCCGGAGCCGAAGAAGTCATAGGCCAGCTCGTCCAGCTGCCCCAGATGGGTGTCGCAGAACTCCGTGAACCTCTCGGTCTCGAACCGCTCGTGGGCGATCCTGGCGTACTCGCCGAGACGCTCGCGCGGGGATATGTCGCGGTCGGCGATCTCGTAGAACGGCGCCCAGTCCATGTTCTTGCGCATGCTCCGGTCGGTGGCCGCGCAGAAGATCGACCACCGCAGGTTGGCCTTGATCATCCACGGGAAGTGATAGTGCAGGGATGTGACCTGACTGTCTGGGCAGGCGTTGGCGAAATCGATCGGGTGCCAGACGCCATTCCGCCGCAGGCTCTCGCACGAGTTGAAGTCCCAGCCGAAGAACGCGTTGATGCACATGGTCGTGTCGCGCAGGATCGATCGGTCTTCCTCGGGCAGGAAATCGATGTCCATCCGGTACCGGTCGTGGAGCGGCGCGGAGGGGTCGTAGTTCACGATCCGCATCTGGGGCCCCAGGCCAACGCAGCGCACGAACCAATCGTGCGGCAGCACCGCCGCCTGGATATTCATGACTTCGGTACCGCTTTCGTCGTAGGCGCGCTGGAAGTCGCGCAGGTTGTCGATCTTGCTGACACCCTTCCAACCGCCGCCGTGGTAGGGCTTCATGAAGAACGGGTAGCCCATCTTCTCGCCGATATCCGCGAGCGAGAACATGCGGGCATATTTCCGCAACGTCGGCTCAAGATCGTCGGAGGGATCGTAGGCCTTCGGCGGCAGCATCCAAGTGTCGGGAATTGGCAGGCCAAGGCGCATCATCGCCGCATAGGACGTCTGCTTTTCGTTCGATTGCAGCGACCAGGGATTGTTGTAGACGTAGAGATCGTTGACGAGGATCGCCTTCTTGATCCATTCGCGGCTGGTCGAATACCAGTGCGTCAGGCGGTCGATGACCACGTCGTACTTGACCGGCTGGCGCAGGTCGAAGGGCTCGATCGTGACCCTCTCGAGGTTGAAATCGAGCTTCTGCCCGTCGACCTCGATGTTCTGCGTGACCTTTTCGAACAGGTTCTCGTACGCAATCGGCCAACAGATGTCGGCACCAAGCGACAGGCCGATGTTCACGGCTCTTCTGGACATAACCCCCCCTCCGCAGCGCTACCGCGAAGGGCGCGCCGTCACTCGTTTGCGTTCCCGGCGGGAAGAACCCACATCAAGGCATCGCGCAACTGGTCACGCCAGTTGTGCCAATGATGTCCATCCCACGCGCTCTTGAACAGAACATCGACGCCGTGCTCACGCAAGAAAGAAGCCATTTCGCGATTCTGGTCTGCCAGCCCCTCGAGTTCCCCCGTCGAGACGAAGGCGCGCGAAACCGGCAGCTCCGGCGCCCGGCGGAGCGCCTGAACCAGCCGCGCGATTCGGTGAAAAACCGGATGCGGACGAGCGGCGAGGATCTTCTCGTCGAAGATGAAGGATCCGGATTTCAGCACCAGCCCGCCGAATACGCCGGGATACCGGAACGCGGTCGAGAGCGACGCCACGGCCCCGAGGCTGGCCCCGAGCAGCACGCGCTGCGCCGGCTCCCGCGTGAGGCTGAAATTCTCCGAGAGCTTCGGCAGCAATTCCCGAACCAGATAGCTGGCGTGCCGGCGCCCGTGGGAATATTCGTCCATCCTGTCGTGGGTCTGCAGAAGAACCGCGACGACCGGGGGGATGTCTTTCGCCTGAATCAGGTTGTCGAGCGAAGTCCCCAGATCGGCGTAGGTCATGTAATCCTCGCCGTCATGGATCACGACAAGGGCGTAGGCCTGCGCGGGGTCGTATCCCGCAGGCAGATAGACCCGCTCCTCGCGTTCTTCGCCGAAAACCTCGCTGGTCACGCGAACGGTTTCGAAGTGGCCCGACTTCGCGCCGCTCGGCCTGCTCCATTGCGGCCGCTCGTAGCCATATGTCCGGCATACCGAGTTCTCGCCGAACGGGTCACCCGCACGCGCGGGGTTCAGCGGGTCGAGCGTCCAGTGCTCGTTGTCGGGATAGCCGATCGCGAGCTTGTATTCGAAGCGCCCCTCATCCTCGACATCGACACGGAGAAGCCAGAGATCCGTTCCGGGAACGCGGTGGAAGTGCTTGCGGTCGACGCCGGCATGGATCCAGCGCAAGAGTTCTACGCGCTGCGCCTCGCCACGCCAGGCGAATGTCACGGATCCGGGCTCGACGAGCGGAAACTCGTTCGTCGAGACGAAGGCATCGACCGCGTCGGAACCGGGAATGCCGCCCGCCAGCAAGGCGGCAAGCGTCGGGTGAACCGGCGCGCCAGAGACAAGACTCGCATCCTCCCCGCAAGAGGGGTTCGGCTGGCTGTTCATGCGTCAGATCCCAGTGTTCGCGGCCGCTGCGTGCAGCATGCACGTCACCGTCGGCCGGCCATGATTAGAGGATCTAGCTCTAGAAGGCAAAGATACGACGATGACGCGACGCGAGACTACGTTGCGGCATCCTGCAATGCCACGTTGACGGATTGCTCGACCAGCCAGTCGACGACCGCGATCTGGGCGTCCCGATCCTCGGCGCCGCTCTCGATCGCCTCGTTGTAGACACGAAGCTGGTGATCGGCACTGGTGCCCCGACGGGCGATCGTGCGCGCATGTTCGACCTCGGCGACACAATCGAGCGCCTCGGCATGAGGCCGCAGGAGCTCGACGAGCTCGTCGATGAGCTCGGGGAACGGGACCAGGACCTGCTTGCCGAAATCGGCGATCTCGGCCTCGACACCGTAGCGTTGCGCGCGCCACTTGTTCTCGAGGACCAGAATGCGCCGGTATTGTCGCCAGCGCTGGTTCTCCTCGCGCAGATGGCAGAGCAGCCGAAGGATCGACTGGTAGAGCGCCGCGATGGTGAGCCCGTCCTCCTGCCAGGTACAGACGTCGCAGATCCGCAACTCGAGGGTCGGGTGGCGCGAACTCGGGCGCATGTCCCACCAGATCTTCGACGGATCCGAGACCAGCCCGGTCGCCGAAAGATCTTCCAGCATCTCGGTCCAGTCGTTCCAGCTGTCGAAGACCTCCGGAAAGCCCGATCGCGGCAGGTCGCCCACGATGATCGGCCGAAATGCCTTGAGGCCGGTGTCCTGCCCCTCCCAGAAGGGCGACGAGGTGCTGAGCGCCAGCAGATGCGGCATGAAGTACGCCGCCTGGCCCATGAGGTCGATGCGCAGGTTCTGATCCTTGATGCCGGCGTGGACGTGCATGCCGCAGATCGCCATGCGCCGCGCCAGGCTCCGATGCTCGGCGCCGAGGATACGGTAGCGGTCCATGTCGACCGGCTCTTGCTCGCGCCAGTGCGACCAGGGGTGGGTCGAGGCGGCGATCATCCGCATTCCATGATCTTCGGCCGCCTTCGCGACGGTCTGGCGCAGTTCGGTGATTTCGGCGCGCACCTCGGCGACCGTCTGGCAGACACCGGTCCCGATCTCGATCTGGCTCTGCAGGAACTCGTGCGTGACCCTCCCCCCGAGGATCTCCTTGCACGATCTCATGAATCCCGGCGGCGGCCGGCTCGCCAAAGACCGACTTTCCGGATCGACAAGGAGGTACTCCTCCTCGACGCCGATCGAAATGGCCTCACTCAGTGCGGACATTCATATCCTCCCCGTTGCCGAACGGTCCCGTAGGGCCGCTACGGTGTCAAGCCGCGTCTGGGGCTCCGCGCATCGCGCTGCGCTCGGCCCGGGAATGACCGGTTTCCCGACGGCCCTTATGCTCGGACGGGACCGGCACAACGCGAAGGCGCGCAGCGAGATCGGCCGATTGCGCCGGAGGCAGGATCGGTCGAATTGCACCACCGGTCCGGCGTCGCCGCCCGTGTCCGTATCACCCGGCGCGGCTAAGACGCCGATTCATCGACCGAACGTCGGGCTTGCCGATGGCACAGCGCCTGATTTCAGGGCAGACTCGGCCAGATTGCCCCGGTCCGAACGCATTTGCCCTGTTCGCGACGCGTTGCTCCCGAAAACCTGACCGGCGACAGTTGCGCCTCTCGGGCCGAGGGGCGGAAGGGCGGTACGCAGGGTCGTGGGTGACCAGCCGCCGTAGGGGCGGGGCCCACGTCGAAAGCAGGGAGACGACCATGGCAGACACGTCCATCGGGACACCGGAGCAACTCCGCGATCCCGACTATACACCCCCGTTGCACAAGGCGATCCCGCTCGGGATCCAGCACGTGCTTGCCATGTTCGTCTCGAACGTGACGCCCGCGATCATCCTCGCGGGAGCGGCGGGTTTCGGGTTCGGATCGAATTCGCCGGACTTCCCGGAGCTGCTCTACCTCATCCAGATGTCGATGCTTTTCGCAGGTGTTGCGACGCTCCTGCAGACGGTCACGCTGGGCCCGGTCGGAGCCGCGCTCCCGATCGTCCAGGGAACGTCCTTCGCGTTTCTGCCGATCATGATTCCCCTGGTCGCGGGGAAAGGCGTCGACGCGCTGGCCGCGCTTTTCGCCGGCGTCTTCCTCGGCGGCCTGTTTCATGCGTCGCTCGGGCTTGTCATCGGCCGTATCCGGTTCGCTCTGCCGCCGCTCGTGACCGGACTGGTGGTGACCATGATCGGCCTGGCCCTGGTGCGCGTCGGCATCCAGTACGCGGCAGGCGGCGTCCCGGCCATCGGCACGCCGGAATACGGGAGCCTGCTCAACTGGTCGGCGGCGGGCGTGGTGATCCTGGTCACCCTGGCGCTCAAGTTCTTCGCCCGCGGGATGCTGGCGATCTCGGCGGTGCTGCTCGGACTCATCGCGGGCTACGTCTATGCCATCCTCATCGGAATGCTGCCGCTCGAGTCGATCACCGGCTCGTGGGAACGCAGCGCCGCATTCGCGCTGCCGCAACCCTTCAAGTACGGTTTCGAGTTTTCCATTGCGGCCGTCCTCGGCTTCTGCCTGATGGCCTTCGTGTCGGCGGTCGAGACGGTCGGAGACGTCAGCGGCATCACCAAGGGCGGTGCCGGGCGCGAAGCCACGAACCGCGAGATCACGGGCGCCACCTTCGCCGACGGCCTCGGAACCGCGCTGGCCGGCATCTTCGGCGGACTTCCGAACACGTCGTTCAGCCAGAATGTCGGCCTGATCGCGATGACCGGCGTCATGAGCCGGCACGTGGTGACCTGCGGCGCGATCTTTCTCATCATCTGTGGCCTGGTTCCCAAGGTCGGCGCCCTGATCCGGACCGTCCCGATCGAGGTTCTCGGCGGCGGGGTCATCGTGATGTTCGGGATGGTCGTGGCCGCAGGGATCTCGATGCTGTCGGACGTCACGTGGAATCGCCGCAACATGGTCATCTTCGCGGTGGCCCTGTCCATCGGCCTCGGGCTTCAGCTGGAGCCCGACGCGGTGCAGCATCTGCCCGACTGGGCACAGGTGCTGATGGTGAGCGGCCTGCTACCCGCCGCGTTCATCGCGATCTTCTTGAACCTCCTGCTTCCGGAGGAGCTCGCCGACGAAGCCACAGAGGAGATTACCGGCGGACTTTCGGGGCACGAAACCTGGGGCCGTTCCAACGAGAAAGCGGTGGATTAACCGCCTCGCCCGCGAGACGATGCCGGGGCTTGGGCAGCGACAAGCTCCTTGCCGGTTGTGTTGTTACAGGACGTGCGGACCCCACACGGCGATGGTCCACGACAATGCCTTCGCACCCATACCGCTCGATCCTGTCGACGCCAGGCGCGTCTCTCGAGAAAGGCGATTGCAGAACCTCAAGGCAGCGAAGTGTCCCGCACAACCGACCTTCAGTCCACGCTTCGCTCTCGCAGGTTTCCGCGAGTTGTCGAGTGCGCGCAATCCCGGCCGGAATCTGAACTCGCGCACGGGCTGCAACACATCTGGCAGGGGGCGGGAGCCGGCGAAGCCACCCTCTTGTCTTCCCGGTGAAACGCTTCGGCATTCGGGCGTCTCTCCCGGAGACCCGACGGCCGAGGCATCCGGGGCGGGGAGCGGATCGTAGCCCGCGTTTCGCGACCCGGACGGACTCAGACGGAAACGTCGGCCAGCACGTCGCTGCGGGAGGCTGTCGCACGCGCCTCGTCACGCAAGACGGTGCCGCGGCTCAGGGCCACGATCCGGTCGGCAAGTCCCCAGGCGAAGTCGAAACGCTGCTCCACCAGAACGATGGCCATGTCGCCACGGCCTCTCAGATCGCGGATGACGCGTCCGATCTGGTCGATGATGTTGGGCTGGATGCCCTCGGTCGGCTCGTCCAGCAGCAGCACATTGGGCCGGGTCACGAGTGCCCGCGCGATGGCGAGCTGTTGCTGCTGACCGCCCGAGAGGTCGCCGCCGCGCCGTCCGCGCATCTCGTCCAGAACCGGAAACAGGTCGAATATCTCGCCCGGCACGTCGCGCGCCTTACGCTCGAGGCAGGCGAAACCGACGGCGAGGTTCTCGGCCACCGTAAGCTGGGGAAAGATCTCGCGCCCCTGCGGAACGTAGGCGATCCCGGCCCGCGCGCGCGACTTGGCGCCCGGCGGCAGGACGGCGCCGTCGAGCGTGATTGTGCCGCCCGCCGGATGGCGCCCCGAGATCGCCTTGAGAAGCGACGTCTTGCCCGTCCCGTTCAGACCCATGACGCAGGTGACCTCGCCGCGCGCCGCGTTCAGGTCGACGCCATGCAGGACGCGGCTGCCGCTGTAATCGAGCGTGACGCCCCTGGCCTCAAGCATCCGCATGCTCCGGCCGGCCCAGATAGACGTCGATCACGCGCGGGTCGGCGCAGACATGGTCGAGCGCCCCCTCGGCAAGCGCGCGCCCCTCGTGCAGGACCGTGACGCGGCAATCGAGGCGGCGGACGAAATCCATGTCATGCTCGATGACCACGACGGCGCGCGTGCGAGCGGCCTCGACGAGCATCTCCGTCGTGCGCTCCCGCTCCGCCCCCGTCATCCCCGCCGCCGGTTCGTCGACCAGCAGCAGACGCGGTTCCTGCGCGAGGAGCATGCCGATCTCCAGCCATTGCTTCTGCCCGTGGCTGAGCGTTCCTGCCCGCACATCAAGTCGTGCCCGAAGCCCGACACGTTCAGCGGCTTCGGCCGCCCGCGCGCTGCGGTCCGGCCGGCGCAGAAGCACGTTCAGCGGATTGCGCGGCGACGCGAGCGCCATCGTCAGGTTTTCCAGAACCGTCTGATCCTCGAACACGGTGGGTTTCTGGAACTTGCGACCGATGCCGGCGCGCGCGATCCGCGCCTCGGACATGGATGTCAGGTCGCGCGACAACTCGCCGTAGAGGATGGCGCCGCTGTCGGGCCGCGTCTTGCCGGTGACCAGATCCATGAACGTGGTCTTGCCCGCGCCGTTGGGGCCGATGATCGCCCGAAGCTCCGGCTCGCCGACCGAGAACGACAGGTTGTCGATGGCCCTGAATCCGTCGAACGACTTGGAGACGCCCGAGACTTCCAGAAGTGCGGTCAAGGCGTCTCCTCCTCGCCGCGCAGGGCCCCGGAATCGGGACCGAGATCGCCGCGCCCGCTCGCCCGCCGGTGGGTCCACAGATCCACCAGCCCGCCCAGACCCTTGGGTGCGTAGAGTGTGACCAGAACAAAGGAGAGGCCGAGCAGCACCAGCCACCAATCGGTCCATTTCACGGTATAGACGCCGAGGTCGATGTCGGGGGCGCCGCCGCCGGTGAACCAGCTCGACGCGAGCGACACGAAGGCCGCGCCGATGACCGCGCCGTAAAGGCGCCCCCGTCCGCCGATCGCGACCCAGACGACCAGGTAGATCGACGCGATGGGCGCGATCTCGGCCGGGTTCACGATGCCTGCCTGAGGATAGTAGAGCGCCCCCGCGATGCCGGTCGCCATCGCCGTGCCGGTGAAGATCGCGAGCTTGTAGTGCTCCACGTCGTAGCCCAGGAACCGGACCCGTGCCTCGTTGTCGCGGATGCCGCGCAGGACCGACCCGAAACGCCCCGAGACGGTCCACGCCGCGGCGAGATAGGCCAGCGCGAGCGCGAGCGCCGAGGCCCAGAGGAACCACAACGACAGCGTCGATTGCGGCAGGTGCGTCAGGCCGGGAATGTTCTGAAGCCCCGACAGACCGTTGTTGCCGCGCAGGCCGCTGTCGTTCTGGAAGAGCCACAGCGACAGCGCCAGCGTCCCCGCCTGCGTCAGGATCGACAGGTAGACGCCGGCGACACGGCTGCGGAACGCCAGCCAGCCGAAGATCAGCGCGATCAGTCCCGGCACCAGTACGGCAAGGGCCAGCTGCGCTGGCAGCGAGCCGGCGAAGGTCCAGAGCCAGGGGACGTCCGACGAGCCGACGACACCGAAGATCTGGGTGCCGATCGCCTCACGGATCTCCTGCGGTGTCGCGGGCAGCGGCGATTGCGAAAGCTGTCTCAGGACGATGGTCTCGGTGCGCTCCCACATCAGCCACATGCCGATGGCATAGCCGCCGATGCCAAAGAACGCGAAGTGGCCGAGCGACAGGATGCCCGTGAAGCCCCAGACAAGATCGAGTGCCAGCGCCGCGAGACAGAGGCACAGCGTCTTGCCGAGCAGCTTGACGAACGAGGTCGAGACCATGCCCGTCTGCGCCAGCACCGTCGCGCCGATGGTGATGACCGCCAGCGCCAGCAGCACGAGCAGAAGGTCTGGACGGGCCAGAGGGCGCGGCGCGTCACGGCGGGGCCGGTCGAGGAGGGCGAGGCTCATTGAACGAACCTCCCCTTCTGCGCCACGATTCCGCGCGGCCGGACCTGGATGAAGAGTATGATGAAAAGGATCATGTAGGTCTGGGCGGCGAGCGTGTTGGAGGGGTTCAGCCACTCGATCCCCTTCTGCAGGCTGCCGATCAGCCCGGCCCCCGCCAGCGTCCCGAAGACGCTGCCCACGCCCCCGACCACGACGGTCATGAAGCTCTGCACGATGTAGGCCGCGCCCATCTCCGACGTGACCTGCGCGAAAAGCCCGATGGCGACGCCCGCCACCCCGGCGATCCCCGACCCGAGCGCGAAGGTCGCCATGCCCACCCGGTCGGGATCGACGCCGAGCGAGGCCGCCATGCCCGGATTCTGGGTAACGGCGCGCACCTCGAGCCCGAGCCGGGTGCGCCGCAGGATCCAGACCAGCGCGGCAAGAAAGAACGCGGCCAGGACGAAGATCGCGACGCGGATATAGCTGATGCCCACCACGTCGTTCAGCACCCAAGCCCCCGCCAGCCAGTCGGGCGAGGTGAGCGGCACGGCCTGGGTCCCGAAGATGTTCTTGAAGATCTGCTGGAGCGCCACCGAGATGCCGAACGTCGCTAGCAGCGTCTCCAGCGGCCGGTGCGCCAGATGGCGGATCACCAGCCGTTCGAGCGCCACGCCCGCCGCCGCGGCCACGACGAACGCGAGCGGCAGCGCAATGACGAGCGACACGTTGTAGTCGGGCACGATCCGCTGGACCACGTACCCGGTATAGGCGCCGATCATGATGAATTCGCCATGCGCCATGTTGATCACGCCCATGACGCCGAAGGTGATGGCCAGCCCGATCGCCGCGAGAAAGTAGATCGACGCCAGGCTCAGCGCGTCGAGGGCAAGGTCGACCGTCTGCGCGCGGGCGACGCGCGCCTCCACCTCCGCCAGCGCCGCGCGGGCGGCATCGGTCACGGCCCTGTCGGGCTCGTCATAGACTTCGGTGATCGGGTTCGCGGCGATGAGCGTCGCGACTGCATCGGATGGCGGGCGGGCGGGCGCATTGCCGGCCCTCGCGAGCGCGTCGTAGGCCGACCAGCGCGCGGTTTCGCTCCCGAGGCTTGCCACGGGTCGGCCCGCCACGGTCTCGCCGTCGATCGCGGCGATGAGAGCGGCGTCGCGGTCGGCGCGCGTGACCCGGTCCGGCACGATGCCGGCCCCGGCAAGGGCCGCCAGCGCCTCGGCCTCAGTCACGTCCCGGCCGACTTCCAGGACGCGCGCGACATTGGCGCCGCCGGCCGTCGCGCCCACGACCCGGTCGGTCGTCAGAACCGCGTTCAACGCGGCCCGGGCCTCGAGCGAGATGCGATCCGACATCCACTCGATCGCCTCCACCCGCCGCGCCGTATCGTCGCCGAAGCGGATCGTGATCAGCCGGTCGAGCGCCTCCTTGCGGGCACGGATCGCCCGGTTCTCCTCGTTCTCGATCGACGCGCGCAGCGGCCCGAGCAGGTCGGGCGTCGGATTGCGGATCAGCGCGTCGAGCGCGGCGCGGCGCCGGTCCGGATCGGGGTCGTCGAGCTGAAACTGCACCAGCGAGGTCGCGATCAGCTTGCGAACCCCGGCGTTGGGCTTGAGCTGGGTGGCGTCGCGCCGCCCCGCGGAGCCGGCCTCGCTCCCGTCCTCGACCGAGCGCAGCCGATAGGTGTCGCCATCGATCTGACCCAGGAAGAACAGGCCGTCCGCATCCCGCTGCACCACGCCCTTGTCGGCCCAGGCTTCCAGAAATGCCGTCATCGCGGCGAGCCCCGATTCCGCCAGATCGTCCAGCACGGGCTGGATGGTCTGCCGCGACGGGTTGGCGAGCGCGTCGGCATGACGCTGCAACCGCTCCTGAACCGGACCGCCCTGCGCCGCGACGGAAAGCGGGCACAGGGCAAGGCAGAGGATCAGACCGATGAGACGCATGACAATTCCTGACGCAGGCAAACGGCCGGCCCGGGGGAGGAGTCCGGGCCGGCCCTACGGTTCAGCGCCGTCAGTAATTCGACAGTGTCTGAACGCAGCTCTCGGTTTCGGTATCCCACATGCCGCAGCCCTTGCCCGGCCAGTCGGAGATCAGCTTGGCGCTCTCCGGCAGATGGTCGGTCCAGGCGTCGCCCTCCACCTCGGCGGTCTGCCTGACGATATCGAACTGACCGTCGGCCGTGATCTCTCCGATCAGGACCGGCTTGGCGAGGTGGTGGTTGGGCAGCATCACGGCCGTGCCGCCGGTCAGGTTCGGAAATTCCTGCCCGTACATCGCTTCGCGCACGGCATCGACGTCTGTGGTGCCGGCCTGTTCGACCGCGTTGGCCCACATGTTGAAGCCGATGTAATGGGCTTCCATCGGATCGTTGGTGACGCGATCCTCGCCCATCCGCTCCTTCCAGGCGGCGACGAATTCGGCATTCACGTCGGTGTCGGCGGACTGGAAGTAGTTCCACGCGGCGAGGTGTCCGACGAGGTTCGTCGTGTCGAGGCCAGACAACTCCTCCTCGCCGACCGAGAACGCCACGACGGGGATGTCGTCGGCCGAAACCTCGGCCGCAGCCAGCTCCTTGTAGAAGCCGATGTTCGCATCACCGTTGATGGTCGAGATCACGCCGACCTGGCGGCCGTCCTCGCTCATCTCCACCACGTCGCCCACGATGGTCGCCCAGTCGGAATGGCCGAAGGGGGTATAGTTGACGAAGATGTCCTCTTCCGCGACGCCCTTGGACTTCAGGTAGGCCGCGAGGATGTTGTTGGTCGTGCGCGGATAGACGTAGTCGGTGCCCAGAAGCGCGAAGCGCTCCACGCCCAGCTCCTCGAGGAAGTAGTCGACCGCCGGGATCGCCTGCTGGTTCGGCGCGGCGCCGGTGTAGAACACGTTCCTGGAGCTCTCCTCGCCCTCGTACTGGACCGGATAGAACATGAGCCCGTTGAGTTCCTCCAGGACGGGCAGCGCGGACTTGCGGCTCACCGAGGTCCAGGCGCCGAAGATCACGTCGACATTGTCGACCGTCAGAAGCTCGCGCGCCTTTTCGGCGAACAGCGGCCAGTCCGAGGCCGGATCGACGACCACGGCTTCAAGCTCGCAGCCCAGAAGGCCGCCGGCCTCGTTCTGCTGGTCGACCAGCATTTCGACCGTGTCCTTCAGCGTGGTTTCGGAAATCGCCATGGTGCCCGAAAGCGAATGGAGCACACCCACCTTGATCGGGCAGTCCTGTGCCAAAGCCGGAAGGCCCGGCAGGACGAAGGCGAAGGTCAACAGCGTAATGCGATGCATGTCTCGGGGTCCCCCAGTTGGTGCTCACGGGGGAACCGTGTCGCCAGCTTCTGGCCGGCGCCAAGTGAATGGAGGCGTCCGATTGCTGCGCCGCAGCGTGGTGCATGAAATTGCGGCAGCCCGGCTGCGAGTGCAAATCTATTAGGCAATCCTCGAGGCTGTGGGTGCCGGTGGCCGGCCGTCCGGGCCGGATCGCACTGCGGGCGCCGCTGTCCGGCGCCGCCCATGCTCCAGCCAGCCGGCGCGAACTTTGTTTCGCGAAATTCCCGGTTACGTTGTAGTATGGAGAGATATTCACGCGCTTCGGCGGGCCTCGATGGAATTCATTCTCTACGCGGCCGCATTCCGGCTGGCGATCATTGCGGCGGGAACGCTGTTCCTCTTCCTTGGCTACCGGCTGTTCGTGCTTGGCGTGATGCCGGCCGAGGGAACACAGCTTACCGGCGAGGCCGGCAAGGTGCGCCTTACGGTCACGAACGCAGCGCCGGGAACCTGCTTTGCGCTCTTCGGGGCGGGGCTCATCGGGCTGATGATCTGGAACGGCAACCCGGAATACCTTCGTACCGAGGAAGCCGGACGGACCGAAACGCGGCTCCGGGGCGGTGCGCCCGAGGGACGGTTCGACCTCGAAAGCCTGATGAACGACCCGCGCGACGACCAGACGCTGGTGCGTACGATCGCCGGTCGCCTCGACGATCCGTCCCGGACCCTGGGCGCGGCGGCCGATGACATGCTGTCGCTGGCCGCGATCTACCATAGGGCCGGACGCGACGACGAGGCGATCCCGCTCGTGCGTCTCGTCTACGGCCTGCGCGGCGACGAAAGCCCGGTTCTCGATCTGATGATCCGTGTCGAGGCGGCGCGCGGTGAAACCGGAACCGCGCGAGACATACTCGCGGCCCTGCGCCGCACCGACCCCGCCGCCGCCGCTGCCGTCGAAAAGGAGATCCAGCAATGATCCGCTACGCCTTCGCTCTGGCGCTGCTGCTTGGCGGCACCTCGCCGACCGTTGCCGGGTACTATGCCCTGCTCATCGCGAACAACGAGTACGAACATTGGCCAGACCTGCGGACGCCGGGCAATGACGTGGCCGTGCTGGACGAGATCCTGCGCCAGCAATACGGGTTCCAGACAACTGTCCTGAGCGACGCCACGCGCGGCGAGATCATCGACGAGATCGAGACCATGAACGACCGCCTGACAGACGACGACAGCCTGATGATCTACTACGCCGGCCACGGTTACCTGCGCGAGGACGGCGGCTACTGGATCGGCACCGAGGCCACCACCGGCAGCCGTTCGGGGTGGCTCAAGTACGACGCCATCAACGACCTGATCGACTCGCGCGGGGGCGCTGCGGCGCGCCACGTGCTGGTTGTGGCCGACAGTTGCTATTCGGGCGCCGCGCTGCGCTCGGCCGGCCCCGAAAGCGCACCGGACCCCAACGAGACCCGCGACAACTGGCTGGCACGCATGAACGAGCGGCGCTCCCGGACGGTGCTGACATCGGGCGGAACCGAGCCGGTGGTCGATGCGGTCGGCGGCGCCGATCACTCGATCTTCGCCGCCGAGTTTCTCGACCGGCTGCGGATCAACAACGAGGTCCTCGACGCCAGCAGCCTCTACGACACGATCAAGTCCGAAGTGCACGCCCGCGCCCGGCGTGTGCTCAGCGACGACGCCCAGGCGCCGGAATACGGCAGCCTCGCCGGCACCGGGCACCAGGGCGGCGACTTCTTGTTCATTCCCGCCGGTCTCGCCCCGCCGCGCGCCGGAACCGGGTCATCCGGGGGCGGCGATTTCGGACTCCGCGGCCCGACGCTGATCGCGCATCAGGAGGGCGGACCGATCCATATCGGTGACGAATTCATCGAAAGCTGGGAGCCGACCAGCGGCCCCTGTTACGAGATCGGGTTCGACTATTCCGGCCGGGTGGAGACACTCACCCTCGACTACGACGTCTACGGCGCCGAAGAGACGGTGCTCGTCTTCGAAGGCCGCCAGTATCCGTTCGAAAGCCAGATCCCGAAGACCGGACGGACTCGCCCCAATTACTGGGAAAACGGCAAGCGACTGCAAATTCCCGTAGGCGCAACGCTTGCCGGTTCTGCCCGGCTTCAGATCTGCAGTAGCCTGGTCGCAAACCCCGACGTTCCCGACGATCGGGACGATTTCCGCCTGCGCAACGTGCTCTTGCGTGTGAACTGAGACCGCGACTTCCCGCGCTTGTGCACCTGTCGCTCGCGCAAGCTACTGGCTCCATTTGTGATGCCCGCGTTCCGGGATCCGGCGGTCTGTCACGAAGACAGTCCACGAGTGTCGGCCAGCCTTGAGCGACGACGTGACAATCCGCGCTTCGCTGCCGGCGGTCGGTCCATGCCGGAAGGCGTTGCAAGATCGCCGGCGCACGATGAGGATCGGCGCATGCTCGAGCACGACCATTCACTCCCCCTGATCCTTGCCGCGCTGGCCATTGCGCTGCTGGCCGCCTTCACCGGGCTGTCGCTGACCTACGGGGCCTCGAGCCTGCCGATCGGGCGGCGCAAGCTCGTCGTGACGATCGCCGCCTTCGCCCTGGGCAGCGGAACGTGGTCCATGCATTTCGTCGCCATGCTCGGGATGCGCCTGCCGGTGGACTTCGATTTCGACCTGCTGGTGACGCTGATCTCGGCACTGGTGGCTGTGCTGGTGATGGGGGGCGCGCTGCTTCTGCTCCATTTTCGCCATCGCTCCCCGGCCAGCATCACTCTGGCCGGGATCTGCGCGGCGATGGGCATCGTGGGGATGCACTATATCGGGATGTCGGGGATCCGCCTGGTCCGGCCGGTCTATTCCGCGGGCGGGATCGCGCTTGCCGTCGTGGTTGCCCTGGCGCTTTGCGTCGGCAGCGTCTGGATCGCCTACGGGCGGCGGGAGAACCGGAATATCCTGCTGGGCACGCTGGCCCTGGGCGCCAGCGTGGTGGCGGTGCATTTCGTTGCCATGGCGGGCACACATCTACGCCCGACCGACGGTCGCGAAGCCGCGGGGCTCGGGCTGAGCAAGGAGGCGCTCGCGATTGGGGTCACCCTGACATCCTTCATCATTTCAGGCGCTTCGCTGCTCGTCGGTGTCACCTTTGCGGGCCGCCCGACCGCGTTGCCCGAGGGCGTCGGGGAGCCGGCCACCGTCGCCGTCCCGCCCGACCCGCCGGAGCCGACCGGGGGCGTTCCCGTTCCCTTCGAGGAAGGCGGCGGCATCCGCTTCGTGCCGGATACCGAGGTCGCGGCATTCCGCGCCGAGGGTCGTTATACCTTCATCTACCATTCCCGTGGGCGGCTCTTCTGCCCGTGGTCGATCAGCGAGGCGGAACGCAAGCTTCCGCTCGCCCGCTTCATCCGGTGCCATCGAAGCTATCTGGTGAACCCGGACTTCGTTACCGGTTTCGAGCGCAAGAAGGACCGCGGCGTCTGTCTTATCGCCGATGGTATTCCGCTTGACGGCGCCCCGGTCAGCCGGTCGTTCCTCAAGGAGGTGCGCGGCCGGCTCGGCATCTGATCGGCCGGGCGCCGCATGCGGCGCAATTCGTGCACGCCAGTCGCATCTCGTGCGCAGAGCCTTGTATTTCAGGCCTTGCCGATTGCCGCGAGCGGCCCGCCGCGTCTGAAATACCGGCACATGCGGGGTTTGGGAGGGCCGTGGATGATTCCGGCAATGTCTGAACGGCGAGACGCTGATGCGCTTCGCCACCGACCCGGCCCGCCGCTTCATGGACGGTCGCACCATCGTCCTGATCCTCTCGGACGGCTACAACAGTGACGGGCCCGAAGCGGTCGCCGCCGCACGGGCGAGACTGCGCCGGCAGCGACCCTCTCGGAGATCGCCGCGCTGGACGGCCGGATGGCGCGGCTATGACGCTTTCGCGGTCTGATCTGGCACGGCTCGAGGCGTGGATGCAGGTCGTCAAGGACAAGGCGAGTCCCTTGCCATGGCGACCGTGGTGCGCACGCTCGACGCGACCTCCGCCAAACCTGGCGGCAAGGCCCTGCTCGACCGCGAGGGGAACCTGCTGGCCGGCTGGATCGGCGGAGGCTGCGCGCGCGGAGCGGTGGGTCGCGCTGCTTGCGAGGCGATCACCGGAGGCGCGCGGCAGCGTTCACCGTCTTGGCGACCCAGGGCAAGGGCGACAGCCCCGCCCCGCGCGCGGCCGTTTCGGTGCGGTCGGGACACGTCTTCTTCGTGGGAAGTCGGCGCACGTTCGACACCTGGGCCCAGAGATAGCGCCCGCAGGAACCGGTTCTCGCGGATCGACTGGATCGCGTCAGCGCACCCGCGGCGCTCGATATCGGCGCGATCACGCCCGAAGAGTTCGCGTTGTCGATCCTGGCGCAAATCACTCGCCAGCGCCGCGCGGGGCCGACTGACACCTGACGTCGCGGCCACTGTCATTGCAGCCCGACCCGCGCGCCGGATGGGCCCAGCGAGCAAGCTGCTGATCAAGATACGCCGGGCGGCGCTGGCGGGTGCGAATGTGCAACCGGATCGCGACCCGGACGTCGAAACGGGGCAGATGGAAAGATACCGGTTTGCGGAACCTGCCCGAAACCGGCGACAGCGCTCTTGAGCGCGGCATTCAGCCGGAGCCTTCCGATCACGGCCGGACCACACGGGAAGGCCCCCGGTTTGCCCAGTTCCCGGCGGCAGTGTCGGGCTGCCGGGTTGAGCGGACGTTGCGGTTTTATTGAAATCGAAGGACGTGCCCGCAGCCGACGGATACGCCCCCAGGAGGCGCTGGTGTTGCCGGGTCGGTGAAAAGTTCGCGTCCGAAGTGCCGGATCCAAGTATTACCGGGATTGCGGGATGCGCCTGATGTCCCGCAGCTTTCGTGGGCCCTTGTCACGAGAGGTTCGGCAGCTTCTTCAGATCGAGAACGCCGCTTCTCCGGATGGACTCTGCGGATAATCGGTCTCCAGAAGAAGGCTCATTTCGAAATCGGGCTCGATCTTGCGGAGGCGCAACGCCGTCATCCTCGCCCGGTCCACCTCGCCTGACGCGACGTAGCTGGCAATGAGGTACCGCAGGGGCGCCGCGAAGTCCGGCCTCAGGGCGTTCGACGTTTCCCCCATCGGGATCGCGACATCGTGCCGGCCACTCAGAGCGGCCGCGGCCGTCATCAGCGCATCGATGAAGCCACGGTGGGGGCCTTCTCCGGCAATGGCCCGGGCACGAGCGGCCGCCTCGTATCCTCCCTTTTTCTGTTTGAGATTGACCCTCGCCAGACCAAGGAACGCCCAGCCGAGAATATTGTGAGGATCCAGCCGGACGGAGCGCTCGGCGAGGTCAAGGGCAACCTCGAAGCGTCGAAGGACGAAGCCGAAGACATGGCTCGCCAGGGCGAGAACGAGGGGATTGTGCGGCTCCAGCTCCATGGCCTTGCGGATCAGCCGCTCGGCATCGGGCATCGTCTTGTCGCTCTGACGGCGCTCGCCGACGACAAAGCACCATACGAAGGCTTCCCAGGCGAGGTGAACCCCGCGCCCCTCGCGATCATAGCTCTCCTGCAGCTCGGTGATCAGGGCGCCCGGGTTCTGGCCGGCCGACATCCACATTCGCCTGATCGTTGCCGCCGTGCCTGACACCGCCGGATCGTCGGGCAGGAGGGGGCCGAAAAGTCGCTCTCCCGAGAATGCGGCCACCGTGCGATCGATCCCGTCGTTGATAAGTCGCGCAATCGCGATCGAGATGCCCGTAAGTTCGGAAGCGGGAAGGATTTCGGAGCGTTGCCAGCAGATCTGGCGCGCCGGCACTGTCGTCAGCTGCAGCAGGACCGAGACCCCGTCACCGAGCGGCTGCTCCGTGGCGTCGAGCGAATAGACGGTGCCGGAGCGCTGGATTTCTCCCATGTCCAAGGGTGCGCCCTCGTTTGCCATGCGCAGGTCGACAGCGCCGATGTCGGAAACTCCCTTTGCGATCGAGTGAGAGATGTGTCCGGCCAGGACAGGCGATCCGATGGTCGCCCTGTAACCCACGATGAGGATCGGGACCCGCCGGACCAGAGGTCGCCGTTCAAGGGTCGCTCCGCCGGCTCTGACCGGTGCGGCGACCTGCTCGCTCTCGTCGAGGAACTCTTCGAGAGCCAACCTCTTGTCACGCAGCCAGTTCTCGAATTCGACATCGCGCGCGGCGATCCCGTCGAGAAAAACCGCGCCGGCACGGATCTTCTCGGCCAGCGCTGCGCGATCGTCGAGGTCGCTCTCGATCCGGCTCTTGTCGAGAGAAACGATGCGCGAGTCGGCAACGAGGACATCACGATAGGGCCCGAAGGCGCGTCGGATCTCGGTCAGGCATTGGCGGAGACTGGCGGCTCCTTGCGGCGGCGCACGATCGCTCCAGAGCTTGTCCTGGATCATCTCCCGCGAGCGCTTGAACTCGGGGGCGTCGCAAAGCAGGGCGATGAGCCCGCAAGCCTTCTGCGATGATGGCGTGAGGTCAGCGCCATCCGGAGCCACGATCGCAATCGGACCCAGTGTCCGGATTTTCAGCGGGCCGGAAACCCTTTCATTGGCGCTCACGAGACCCCTCCCGGAATTTCGATCAGCCAGATTATCTTGACTTCATTCCGCGCACAAACATAGGCTGAAGTCATATTTGAGTATTTCATTCGACGGTTGTTATTTCCACGGAGGATTTGTCGTGGCGGAGCTCGGACTTGGACTCGGATTGGGTCTTGGATTGGGACAGGGACTGGGCTTGGGATTGGGTCTCGGACAGGGGCTCGGTCTCGGTCTGGGATCTCCCGGCGGAACCGGAAGGCCTGATCTCGACGCGAATTCGGGTCTCGTTTCGAGCGTTCTCATCACCTCCCGCGACGGCGTAGTCGGCGCATGGAAGGAAGACAGCGCCTGGACACCCGACCCGTATGAACTCGGAAACCCCCGGAACGTCTTTCAATGGTCGCCCTGGGTAAGGGCGCGCATTTTCAACGACATTCTTATTTCGCCTATCGATGTCGTGCAGTCGAAGGACGGTATCGCCAATCTCTGGGTGCATCCTCCGATCAGTGCGCCCGACCATTTCGACGACGCCATTTCGTACGGCACTCCGAGGCAGCTTCTCAGCATGGCGCGCCCGGATCCCGAACTCTTCAGGGATCAACTGAAATGGCTTGAATACTGGTCCGCCCTTCGCAGCGAACGCATTTCGGAGATCCTCCTCGAGACCTCCAATATTCTCGCTCCCATGGCGTCGGTGGTTGATCTCAACCCCGCGCGGCGACCCTACACGATCGAGCTGCTCGAGACGTATTACCGGGCCGTGACGACGGTCGAGATGCGTTTCAAGAACGCCATGGCCTGCCGACGACCGGTCGAATACTCGGCGCAGATCCAGCCGATGATCCAGACTCCTGGCCATTCGACCTATCCGAGTGGCCATGCGACGGAAACCTTCGCCTTCGCCTTCATCCTCGCGACGCTGGCGGATTACAGGTCCCATGCCGGACACGGCACCAACGCCTCGGCGGAGACGGCGGACCAGCTCGCGGCGCACGCCTATCGCACGACCCAGAACCGGGTCGTCGCAGGTGTGCATTTCCCGGTCGACAATGCGGCCGGTGCGGCACTCGGGTTGAGGATCGGCATGTACCTCGTCGATCGCTTTCAGAGGGCCGCCGGAGACCCACCCACGAACCCGGTGCCGGAAACGCGGGAAGACGTGAGCTTCGAGTTCTACGGGGATTTCGACTATCATCAGTACTGGGAGAGCCATTGGTTCCCGCCCGCGGAGGCCGACGCGGGCGAGCCCGCGGCAAACGCGCCGGGTAACTTCGACACCGATGCGATCCTCGGCGAGCTGTGGCGTCGCGCCGTCAGGGAATGGCGAGCGCCATGACGGTCAAGGCCGAAGACGGGCCCTGGGACGAAGGACCAGCCCTGCCGCCGGGCATGGAACCCCTGCGGTACTGGTTCGAAGAGGAGTTGACCCGCGACGAAGGCGTCATGTACGTGGCGCCGTTCCTGATCGAGGCCGAAACACTTGGCGAGCTGGAGCGGATATACCTGCAGGTCCGTGAATTTGCGGGAGATGGCATCGGCTGGTATTTTCCTGACTTCTACGAAGAAATGCTCTTCTCGGAGGAGGGCCGAAAGCACTTCAGCGCCCCATACGAGATAGTTTTCTTCGGGCCGCTCGGTGATCAGGCCCGAAGCCTTCTGTCGACAATCAGTGACGTAAAGTCCGGCGGAATCCCCGTCCCTGTGCAATCGTTGGAACGAAACGAGCGAAGAGATCTGCCCACGTTTGATGTCGATGCAGCCTCGGGCGGCAAGATCGAGAGGATCGTGGGTCTTATCAACTCCGACATCGCGTTTGCAAATGCGCGGTTTCGGAACAGCGACGGCACGACCCGGCTTGCCGGCTTCCTGGATATGGACGCCATCGGCAATCATCCCGAGAATTTCCCCGGCAACTATCTCTCGGCGTCTGAAATAAACGGCTATCTCGGTCGGTTGAAGAACCGGGATTACAGCGAGACGCAGCTCTACCTCGACTACCAGGCTGACACCTACCCGAAGCCCTGGCGCGCGCGGCCGTCGCCATTTGCGGGCCACGGCACCGGCGTCCTCGACGCGGCGGTCGGAGGAGAAGTGCTTTCTGACGACGGCAGGACGGTGATCGTCGCCGTGCAGCTCCCTCGGTTCGCCGTCGCACTCACCCACGGCTATCACCTTGACCATTTCGTGCGGTTTGCCCTGTCCGTGGTGGCTTTCGTCGCGTTCAAGACATGGATCGCAAATGGCGGCCGCTATCCGCAAACGCTCGTCAATATCAGCGTCGGCGGCCATGCCGGTCGTCACGACGGTCTGAGCGGTCTCGAGCGGCGGATGAACTCATGGATCCGCAGCGGCCTGATCGACGGCATATTCCTGCCCGCCGGCAACAGCTACGGTCGTTCGGTTCATGCGGCATTCAAGGGATCGGAGATCGGGTTCGAAAGTGACGCGCTGATGTGGCGGATCCTTCCCGATGACGGCACGCCGAGTTTTCTCGAGATCTGGCTTCCGAACGACGCGGACGATCAGGTGGGCTTGCACGTCAGGATGCCGACCGGCCTCGACAGGATCTTCCGTCCGGCCGACCTCTTTGACGGCGCGCACTACATCTACCGCATGGATGGCCGGGTGGCGGCCCGTCTGATCGTGACGAACGATCCCGCTCGCGACGAGAAGGGCAAGGATTGCTCACGGCGGTGCATCAAGCTCATGATCGCCCGGACATCGCTTCGCCCGCCGATATTCGGCAATCCCGAACCGGGATTCATTGAGCTAACGGGCGACGTGGAGATCAGACTTCGGCGCGGAACGATCAAGAATGACGATCTTGTCGACCTGTGGGTGGCGCGGGACGACCAGATCTTCCGTCTTCCGACCCGAGCGCGCCAATCCTACTTTGCCCCGTCCTCACCGGCAAGGCAGCGTATCACCAATTCCGGAACGCTTTCGGATGTCGGCACCGGGCTGAAGACCGTCGTCTGTGCCGCACATCTGGCGTCGAACCGCCTGCCGACCTCGTATTCGGGCCGCGGCATTCCCGAGGCCTCGGCTCAGGCCGAGCGCAACATCAAGCCGACGGCGTCCTACGCGGCAGATCTCAGCGAGGTGCATCGGGGAACGCTTATCGCGGGATATTTCAGCGGGTCCACGGCCTTGTTGAGCGGGACCAGCGTGTCTGCCCCCGAGGTCCTGCGTGGCGTTCTGATATCACCGCAACAGGTTGGCCTCGCCTTGAAGGAAGAGGTCGCGACGTCCGCCGCCACGGCAGAAGCGAGCGGAACCGAGATCGCGGTGCCGATCCTGCCGCGCCACCACAACGATACCTTCGACTGGGGAGCAGGACGCCTTGGCTATGACCACCGCCCGCTCGGGGCGTCGGGTTCGAGCAACTACCCGCAGCGACGGACGAACAGCGTCTGACGCCACATCGGCGATCAAGACGTCTCCACCATTCGGCGAGGCATGGCCGGTTTCCGGGGTGATGGCGACAGATTCGATCACCTCCGATCAGCCACAGATCGTGAGGCCGTGAGCGTTCAAGGGGCGCGCTCGGCAGAAGGTCGTTGCGCGGACAGGCGTCGAAGCCGCTGCGGGGAAGGAGAGGGTAGCCGATGCCCTCCGCGTCTGGGACCGGGATCTGGCTGGGCTGATTGACAAAACCGCGAATGTGCATGCCTTCGACCTTGTACCACCGTCGGCAAGGCACCTTTCATCTCGCCGCACAGGACGGTGACCTTGAGGGGCTCTTGGCGCGCATCGGTGCAACGGGTGGAAAACATCGGATGCCGGTACGGAAATACTTCCGCGACGAATAGCCCTACCGCATGGTCGAGATGAAAGACCCCTTCGGCATTGTCTTCGAGCTCTACGGCCACAGCTGCCTGCTGATCTATTCCGCCGGCAGTTATTCCTGACCGGACGTCGATGCGACCCCTTCACCTTCCCCGGACACATGTTCTGAAAAAGGACCCGACATGGCACAATCCCCCGCACAGAACCGAAGGTTCGTTCTTGCCGAGCGCCCCAAGGGCGAGCCGAACGACAACACGCTCCGGCTTGAGACGGCCGAAGTCCCGACCCCCGGCCCGGGACAGATACTCTTGCGTAACGAATACCTCTCGCTCGATCCCTATATGCGCGGTCGGATGAGCGACGCGCCGTCCTATGCCGCGCCGGTCGAGATTGGCGAAGTCATGATCGGCGGGACGGTCTCGCAGGTCGTCAAGTCCGATGTCGATGGCTTCGCGAAGGGCGACTGGGTCGTCGCGTTCGGCGGCTGGCAGGATTACGCTCTGTCGGACGGCAAGGGCGTGGTCAACATGGGGCAGAGTCCCGAGAACCCCTCGTGGGCGCTGGGTGTCCTCGGGATGCCGGGGCTGACCGCATGGGCGGGGCTGACCAGGATCGGTCAGCCGAAGGCCGGTGAAACTCTCGTCGTCGCCGGCGCCAGCGGGCCGGTAGGCGCCACGGTGGGTCAGATCGGCAAGATCCTCGGCCTCCACGTCGTGGGCATCGCCGGTGGCGCCGAGAAATGCGCGCATGTGGTCGACACGCTCGGCTTCGACGCCTGTGTCGACTACAAGGCGGACGGATTTCCGGAAGCCCTGAAGGCGGCCGCCCCGGATGGCATCGACATCTACTTCGAGAATGTCGGCGGCGCGGTGTTCGACGCTGTCCTGCCGCTTCTGAACCCGCTTGCCCGGATCCCGGTCTGCGGCCTGATCTCACAATACAACGCCACGTCTCTGCCCGATGGGCCGGACCGGATGAACTATCTGATGGGTCAGATCCTGCGCAAGCGCATGACCATGCGAGGCTTCATCGTGTTCGACGATTTCGGCAGCTACTACCCCGAATTCGCCAGCCAGATGGCCGCATGGGTCAAGGAAGGAAAGATCCAGTATCGCGAGGAGATGATCTTTGGTCTGGAACAGGCGCCGTCGGCCTTCGTCGGCCTGCTGAAGGGCGAAGCCTTCGGCAAACGCGTGGTCAAGCTGAACGACTGATAGCGAGCGGCTCAAGGAAACATGCCGATGAAAATTCTCATGGTTCTCATGTCGCACGACCAGTTGGGCGACACCGGCAACAAAACCGACTTCTGGCTGGAGGAGTTCGCGGCGCCCTATTACGTGTTCAGGGATGCAGGCGCGGATGTCACGCTGGCCTCGCCCAAGGGTGGCCAGCCGCCGCTCGACCCCTCCAGCGACGCGGACGACGCACAGACAGAGGCGACCGGACGGTTCAAGGATGATGCGGCCGCCCAGACGGATCTTGCCAACACCGAGGTTCTTCCGAGGATGTCCGCCGAAGCTTACGACGCGATCTTCTACCCCGGTGGCCACGGCCCGCTCTGGGATCTGGCGGAGGATGATGACAGCAGGGCCCTGATCGAAACCTTCGCCGCCAGCGACCGGCCCTTTGGCGCGGTCTGCCACGCGCCGGCGGTCTTCAAGCATCCCAAGGGCGCCGATGGAAAGCCGCTGGTTGCCGGCCGCACCGTGACCGGCTTCACCAACACCGAGGAAGAGGGCGTCGGCCTCACCAGCGTCGTGCCCTTCCCGGTCGAGGACATGCTGAGCGCCAATGGCGGCAACTATCGCAAAGGCGACGACTGGGCGTCGTTCGTCGTCACGGACGGCAAGCTGGTGACCGGCCAGAACCCGGCATCTTCGGAGGAAGCGGCACGCAAGTTGCTGGCCCTGCTCTGAACCTCCGGCGAGGAACATCCATCCTGCGGGTTTCCCTCGCCCCTGCCTCTGAGCTGCAAGACCTGACATTCCCGACCGCCATGTTGCCCGGCATGAAAACGGCGGGTCCACGCAAAGGGCGTTCCCAAACCAGCTTCACAGCATCGATCCGATCCGGCGCTGGAGATACGTCAATCGGTCCGCGGATCGTCTGTCGATGTCTGATATTGGTTCCGAGGGTGTCCCTCGTCTTCAGCATCCGGTCTTGCTCAACCCACGAAGCATCCGGTGCTCTCAGGAAGGATAAGATGCAGGAAGCTGCGGCATGAACCGATTGAACCTCGAACAGCTCAGGACATTCCTGGCGGTGGTACGGTTGGGCGGGGTTCGGAAGGCCGCCGCCGGACTGCACCTCACGCAGCCGGCAGTCACTACGCGCATCAAGGCGCTCGAAGAGACACTCGCCGCGAAACTCTTCGACCGAAGCTCGGGAGGAATGAAGCTCACCAAGCGCGGCGAACTGCTGGTCTCCTATGCCGAGAAATTCGAGCACCTCTCCGAAATGGTGGCGCGCGACGTGATCCACCCCGAAGGCGTCGAGGGGCGGTTGCGGCTCGGTGTGTCCGAGACGATTGCCCAATGCTGGCTGCCCGAGTTGATCGCGCGCTGCCATGCGCGCTATCCCAACCTCGACATCGAATTAGGCGTCGACATCTCGACCAACCTGCGGGCCGCTCTGCTGGGCCACGAGATGGACCTTGCGATCTTGCTCGGGCCGATTTCAGAGCAATCGATCGACAATGTTGAGCTGCCGGGTTTCGAGCTGAGCTGGTATGTGGCGGCGAAGGCCCCTGAGCCCGCCGATCCGGCCGACCACCTCGCGCGCCCTGTCCTGACCTACGCCCGGCACACCCGCCCGCATCGCGAGCTCAAGGACCAGTTGTTCGAGCGGGTGGGCCCGGACGTCCGGATATTTCCCTCGTCGTCGCTCTCGGCCTGTTTCCGGCTGGTCGAGGCCGGTCTCGGGGTCGCCGCGCTGCCGAACGCGCTCGGACGAAGCTATCTGGAGGCGGGGACGATCCGCAAGTTCGATCCCGGATGGGTGCCGAAGCCGCTCCAGTTCTCGGCTTCATATCGTGGCTTGCCCACCAGCCACATGATCGCCAGCACGGCGCAGTTGGCACGCGAGGTGGCGCTGGACTACCATAGGGATAAACATTATTGATCGCTTTCGACAATAATATGTAATTTGTTTTGATAGCTTTCGTAGGGCAACCTTCTTGCACGCCAGAAGGAGCCAGGTTTTGACCCCCGATTACAACCGTCTTCGTCAGTGCGACCTGTCCGCTTTGCGCGCCGAAATCCGGGCCGGGCGCTATCGCTCCCACACCGCCGGGCTGGGCGCCGGCTACCTGCAGACGAACCTCGCGATCCTCCCCGAGGCTTACGCGCTCGACTTCATGCGCTTCTGTCAACGCAATCCGAAGCCTTGTCCTCTAGTCGGGGTCAGCGATACCGGCGATCCGCGGATGTTCACGCTCGGCGCCGACATCGATATCCGCACCGATGTCCCAGCCTACAACATCTATCGCGACGGCCGGCTCGATGACACTGAAACCGACATTTCGGCACTCTGGTCAGATGACCTCGTCGCCTTCGCCCTTGGTTGCTCGTTCACCTTCGAGCGGGCGCTGCAGGATGCCGGCATCTCGCTATGGCATATCGAGAACGACAGCACCGTGCCGATGTTCCGCTCGAACATCGAAACGGTTCCCGCCGGTCCGTTTTCGGGCAAGATGGTTGTGAGCATGCGCGCCGTCGATCCCGGCGCGATCGACTCGGTGACGCAGATTTCACGGCGGTTCCCGCTGGCCCATGGCGCGCCGGTCTACTGGGGCGATCCGGCCGGCCTCGGCATCGACGACATCTCGCGTCCGAACTGGGGCGACCCGGCCCCGGTGGAAGACGGACAGGTGCCCGTGTTCTGGGCTTGCGGCGTGACCCCGCAGGTCGCGATCGAACGCGCCGGCGTGCCGCTCTGCATTACGCACAGGCCCGGGCACATGCTGATCACCGATATCGCGGAAGATGCCGAAGTGCCGGTGCGCAATCCGAAACAGGACTGAACAACAAAACAAATCCAGGGAGAAGACCATGACACGTACATTCACGATCCTCGCCGCAACCACCGCGCTCGCAGCACCGGCGATAGCCGAAGACCTTTCGGTCGTCGGCAGCTGGTCGAGTCTGCCGCTGCACAAGCAGTACGAGGCGCCGTTCTGGACAGAGACGCTGCCCGAGGCATCGGGTGGCGACATCAACGTCTCGATGACCACGCATGACCAGATGAAATCTCGGGGTGGGCGATGTCTACCGGCTGCTTGGCGACGGCGTCTACGACGTCGGAATGACGGTCGCCGACTACGCCGTGGCTGACGCGCCCGAGCTGGAAGGTCTCGACGTGCCGCTGCTGGCGCTGACCGCTTCCGAGGCTCGGAAGATGGTCGAAGCCGCCCGCCCGATGGTCGAGGACATCTACAACAGCCGCTTCAACAGTCATGTCCTGGCGATCGCGCCCTATCCGCCGCAGGTCGTGTTCTGCAACGCCGAGATCGCCGGGCTCGCAGATCTCGAGGGCAAGAAGGTGCGCGCCTCGGGCCGGATGACCGCGAAGTTCCTTGAGGCGTTGGGTGCCGAGGGCATCAACGTGAGCTTCTCCGAAGTGCCCGGCGCGCTGCAGAAGGGCGTGGTGGATTGCGCCGTGACCGGTGCAGGATCGGGCTACAGCGCCGGCTGGTGGGAAGTCTCGACCCATCTGATGCCGATTCCGCTCGGCGGCTGGGACAGCGTCGTGACGGCCATCAACCTCGACAAGTGGAACAGTCTCGACGCCGAGACCCAGACCCTGATCTCGGACGAGATCGCCGCGAACTTCGAGGACCCGGCCTGGAACAGCGCGCAGGATGCACTGGTAAACGACATCGCCTGCCTGACCGGCAACGGCGAGTGCCCTGCAGGCGAGGCGCGCGACATGGTTCTGGTCGAGGCGTCCGAGGCAGATTTCGAGACGGCCCGCGACGTGCTGGTGAACGAGGTCCTGCCGGAATGGGCCGAGCGCGCGGGCAAGGACTGGACGCAGCGCTGGAACGACGAGGTCGGCGCCGCTGTCGGCGTCACCATCCCCGTCAACTGAGCAGCGACCAGAGACGGCACCGCAAGAAAGGGAGGCCTCCGATGCCCGAGACGGTACTGAAGACATTGCGCAGGACGAATGGCGTGATCGCGATCCTGATCGGCATCCTGCTGCTCGCATGCGCGGCCTTCGTGCTCGTCGACGTGCTGCTCCGGCAGGTCGGGTCCTCCCTGGGCGGCACCGACGAGATCAGCGGCTACGTCATGGCGATCGCCACCTCCTGGGGCATGGCCTACACGCTGAGCGAGCTGGGCCATGTCCGCATCGATCTGCTGCGGGCTCGCGCAAGGCCGCGGGGACGCGCCCTTTTCGATCTTTTTTCGCTTCTCGCGCTGACAATGACCATCACGCTGATCGCGGTGCAATCCTGGCCTGTGCTGGAGCGATCCCTGGTGAACGGCTCACGCGCGAACACGCCGCTCGAGACGCCGCTGGCACTGGTACAGGCACCGTGGTTCGCAGGCTGGATCTGGTTCGCCATCGCCGCCTGGCTGACCTTCGTCGCGGCCGTGACGCTGGTGCTGCGGGGCGACTTCGGGACCTCCGAGGCGGCGATAGGCACCTTCGGCGAACTGGAGCAGGTGAAATGATCGCCTATCTCTCCCTCGGGCTCCTCGGCCTGCTCTGCCTGTCGATCCCGGTCGGGATCGTCCTCTTCTTGCTTGCCTTCGGGGTGGACCTGTTCTTCAGCCCGTTTCCGCTGATCCGCGGGCTCGGCAATCTGGTCTGGTCGACATCGAACAACGCCACGCTGATCGCGATCCCGTTCTTCGTCCTTCTCGGCGAAATTCTCGTCCGCAGCGGCATTGCGACCCGGACCTACGCCGCGCTCGACCGCTGGGTCAGCTGGCTGCCGGGCGGCCTCGTTCACGCCAACATCGCGACCGCGACCATGTTCTCGGCGACCTCCGGTTCTTCTGTCGCGACCGCGGCGACGGTCGCCACCGTCGCCATGCCGCAGGCGGAGAAACTGGGTTACGATCCGAAGCTGTTTTCCGGCGCCATCGCTGCGGGCGGCACTCTGGGCATCATGATCCCGCCCTCGATCAACCTCATCGTTTACGGCTTCCTGACGCAGACCTCGATCCCGCGCCTGTTTCTGGCCGGGCTGGTGCCGGGGCTCGCGCTGGCGCTGGCCTTCGTGATCATCACGATCATCCTCTGCATGATCCGCCCGAGCCTCGGCGGCGAGCGCCGGGTGTTTCCGCTGACGGAGATGCTGCGCGCTCTCATCGAGCTTGTTCCGATCATTCTGCTTTTCGTCGCGATCATCGGCACGATCTACAAGGGTTGGGCCACCCCGACCGAGGCCGCCTCGGTCGGCGTCGCCGGCGCCATCGTGATCGCGCTCTTCTTCGGTCGCGTGAACCTCGCCATGTTCCGCGACGCGGTCCTCGGAACGGTCAAGATCACCTCGATGATCATGCTGGTGGTGATCGGGGCCTCCTTCCTGAACTTCACGCTCGCTTCGGCCGGCATCGGGCGCGAGCTTCAGTCCTTCCTCGAGGGGCTCGGGCTGTCGCCAATGATGACGATGCTGGTCATCGTCGGCATCTATATCGTCCTCGGCTTCTTCATCGAGACGCTCTCGCTCATGGTGGTCACGATCCCGATCATCGTGCCGCTGGTGGTGGAGATGGGATACGATCCGATCTGGTTCGGCATCCTGATGATCGTGCTGATCGAGATGGCGTTGATCACGCCGCCGGTGGGGCTGAACCTCTACGTCGTGCAGGGCGCACGCCAGAGCGGCTCGATGAGCGAGGTCATGCTGGGAACGATCCCCTACATATTCGCGATGCTGGCGATGGCGGCGGCCCTGCTCGCCGTGCCGCAGATTGCCCTGTTCCTGCCGGATGCGCTGCAATGAGCGAAGACGGCACACCGGACTGGCCGCGGATCCGCAACGTCGGGATCGACGGGCTGCTGGTCAGCTTCGGGGAGCGGCTGGGCGAACCGGCCAATCGCGCGGCGCTGGCCTTTCTGGACGCGCTGGAGCGTGACGGGCCGGAGGGGATCGAGGAGACCTCGACCTCACTTGTCTCGACCTATCTCCGGTTCGATCCTGTACATGTCGACCACGCGGCCTTGCGCCTGGTCTTGGAGCGCATGCTGGCCGGTCGTGACTGGTATGCCGCCGAGCTGCCGGGCGGCCGGCGTCTCTGGCGAATTCCGACCGTGTTTGGCACCGACCTCGCTCCGCAGCTCGACGAAGCCGCTGCGGCCGCGGGGCTCGACCCCGACGCTGCGATCAGGTCGATCGCCGAGACGCAGGTCCGGGTGCAGACCATCGGATTCGCACCGGGCCAACCCTATCTCGGCGAGTTGCCAGCGACTTGGGACATCCCTCGCCAGACCCGGTTGACGAAAAAGGTGCCCGCCGGTGCGCTCGGCCTCGCGATCCGCCAGATGGTGCTGTTCTCGGTCCCCACGCCCACCGGCTGGCGGCATGTCGGGCAGACCGCCTTCCCGCTCTTCCGCCCCGAGAGCGATTCTCCTTTCGTGCTGCGCCCTGGCGACGAGGTGCTGTTCACGCCGTGCGATCGCGAAAACCTGGAGAACATGAGAGATCGCGCCGATGGCGGTGCAGTCTCGGAGGCGTTGGCATGAGCGCCGAACTGATGGTGCATCGCGCCGGGCCCGGCCTGACGGTTCAGGATCTCGGCCGGCCGGGATACTTGCGCTTCGGCCTCTCCCGCGGTGGCGCCGCTGACCGGCTCGCCCTCGCCGAGGGCGCGGCGTTGCTTCGACAGTCCGAGAGACTGCGCAGCGATCGAGATGGCCGGAATGGGCGGCGACTTCGAGACGACCGGGGACATTCGCATCGCTCTGACCGGTGCCCCGATGCGGGCGAGCATCGACGGAGAGCGCGTTGCATGGAACGCGAGCCACGCGCTCCTCGCTGGCACGCGCCTGTCCATCGGCGCGATGGAGGCCGGTTGCTACGGGTATCTCCACGTCGGCGGAGGCATCGACGCGCCGAAGCGCCTCGGCGCAGTTTCGACGCACCTCGCCGCGGGCCTCGGGGCGCCGCTCTCGGCAGGTGACCGGCTTGCGGTCGGGTTCGATCCACGTCCGGGCGTGACCGCCTACCGCGTGAAGACGGAGTCGCGTTTCGACGGCGGCACGGTGCGTGTGGTTCCGAGCCTGCAAACCGCGCTTTTCACCGAAGCCGAGCGCGACCGCTTCGCCGCCACGGCCTTTCGCCGCGACACGCGCGGCAACCGCATGGGCGTGCGTTTCCTGCACGACGACGGCGGGTTCGAAAATGAAGCGGGCCTCTCCGTGCTTTCCGAGGTGATCGTGCCGGGGGACATTCAGATCACCGGCGACGGCGCGCCCTTCGTCCTTCTCTGCGAGTGCCAGACGACCGGCGGCTATCCCCGTATCGGCTCCGTCCTGCCGTCCGATCTGCCGCGCGTCGCCCAGGCTGCCGCGGGCGTGACGCTGCGTTTCCGCTTCGTCACACTCGAAGAAGGCATAGCTGCCGAGATCCGGGCACGACGCGACCGCGCCGATCTGCGCACGCGGATCGAGCCCCTGATCCGTCAGCCAGAGGAGATCCGGGGGCTCCTTGCCTATCAGCTGATCAGCGGCGTGACCGCCGGGGACGACCTGGAAAGGAGCGATACATGAGCCTGCGGGTGGATTTGAACTCGGACATGGGCGAGGGCTTCGGCCCATGGCGTATGGGTGACGACGAGGAACTGCTCAACGTGGTGAGCTCGGCCAACATCGCCTGCGGTCTGCACGCCGGCGACTGGGACACGATGGCGCGAGTGATGCAGAGCGCCGCCGACCGCGGCGTCGGCATCGGCGCCCATCCAGGCTTTCCCGACCTGCAAGGATTCGGTCGCCGCCGCATGACCCTTTCGCCCGAGAGTCTCGGCAATCTCGTCCGTTACCAGACGGGTGCGGCCCAGGCGATGGCGCGAAGCGTCGGCGCGCCGCTCGCTCATCTCAAGCTGCACGGTGCTCTCGCCAACATGGCCTCCGAGGACGAGGCTATGGCACTGACCTGCTATCGTGCGGCACTCTCGGTCGCGCCGGAGATCACGATCATGGTGCTGGCCGGCACCGCGCAACAACGGGCGGCGCGAATACTTGGCTGCCGCGCGGCCTGCGAGATCTTCGCCGATCGCGCATACAATGACGATGCAACGCTGGTCGACCGCAGCCAGCCGGGGGCGGTGATTCATGACCCGCAGGTGGCAGCCGAGCGCGTCGTGGAAATGATCAGCGAACGCGCCATCGTAACCGTATCCGGCGCAAAACTGCCGTCACGGATCGATACAATCTGCCTGCATGGGGACACACCCGGGGCCGTGACGATGGCCAGGACGGTGCGCGATGCACTCGAAAGCGCCGGAGTGCGCGTCACCACATTCAAAGGCGCGGCGCTCTGAGGTTCAGGTGCTACCGCGTCGGTCGAGCGCGGTTGCTCAGATCAGCATCGGTTGGAATCCAGCCGGAGCGCCTCCGCCGGAACGAGGATGGCGGGACTGCTTCCGGATCCGTCGGTGAGCCCGCACCTGCTCCGACAAGGACCCGGCGCTGAGGCGGCGCGGCCGGCTATCTGTTGAGCCAGCCGCGCCCAGGTGGAAATCGGCAGGGTTTCAGTAGATCCTGGGATCGTCGGTTTCGTGGACGTACGTGATGTCGAACGGACCCATGCCGGCGAGCTGGACCACCGTCTCCTCGTCGGCCCAGGCGTAGTGTGCCATGTTCGCCGGAAGCTGAACGAAACTCTCCGGCGCGAGCAGCGGCGCGGCATCGCGGTCGAGCGTGTCGCCCATTGCGACGCCGAGCCTGCCCGAGATCACCGTCACCAGTTCATCCTGCGAATGGGTGTGTGGCGGGATGACGTAGCCGGCGGGAAACTTCAGCCGGAGAACGAAGACGCCGGCCTCGCCGGGATTGCCGGCCAGCACCACGATTTCGACCCCGGCCGGGAGGAATGGCGGGCCGGCGCCGAAGGCCACGTCCTCGGCGGGCATGACACTGTGGCTGTCACCTTCGGCCGCGAGAGGCTGCGCGAAGATCCCCAGGCAGGCAGTGAGCGCCATGGCGGCCGTGACGCCGAAAAGGCGGAGGGGCGCATTGAAACGTCTCATTGATCTCTCCATTCGGAAAAACGGGTGTGCGGCGGTTTCGAGATGCCGTGTCCCTCGATAGTCTGCGGGCATGGGTGCGCGCGCGGCGTTCAACGTGGGAACTGACGTGGGAACTTCGGTCGGCGCGCTCAGGTCATCGACACTTGCGCCGCCGCGGCACACAGGAGCTCCGCCTTGTCCGGCGTGAAGTGGAACGCGCCGAGGAAGTCGTCGATCCCGTATCCGGGCTGCGTCGCGTGGATCGCGGCAGTCAGAGCCCGGCCCTCCGGCACCCGGCCGGCCAGCGAGAGGCACAAGGCGGCGAGCCCGAGGATGTTGACATGCGCATTGGGACGCGCGGCGGCCCGTGTCGCCCAGTCTGCGGCCTCCTCGTACTGCCCGAGGCGCAGATGCGCGATCGCTCGGCTTCCCAGCATTCCGAACATCAGCGGATCGAATGGGCTGAGCGCGCGCGACGTGTCCGAGGCCCTGATCGCCTCCGCCGGGTCGCCGGTCTGGGAGTGGACAAAGGCGAGCGAGTAGTGGCCGAGCGCGAAGTTCGGGCTGAGATCGACCGAAACCCGCAACGCTGCGACGGCGCTCTCGTGCTCGTTGCGCAGCCACAGGGCACGCCCCATCGCCCAATGCGCTGCCGGGTCGTGTTCGTCGGCGAGCAGGCCCTGCGCCGCGGCGGCATAGGCGCGCTCGGTCTCGCGTGCAGGATCGCTCCAGGCCTGGAAAGCGTTCTGCCAATGCGTGAAGGAGATGCCCGCATGGGCGCGAGAGAAGGTCGGATCGAGCGACACCGCCCGGGCGAAGAAACGCTGCGCCTGCGCGTTGTCCTCCTTCGTGAAGCGATACATGTGCCACAGGCCCCGGTGATGGGCGCCCCACGCGTCGAGCGACGCGGGCGGCCGCAGGATGGCGCGGTTGCGCTCTGACCTGCTCGATCTCGCCCGTCAGCAACGCGACGATCCGGTTACCGAGTTCGTTCACCGCATCGAGCAGGTCCGCGGCCGATGCCTCGCAGACCTCTCCCCAGACGATGCTCTCCGAAGTGGTCTCGACGAGTTCGATCTCGACGCTGAGCCGGCCGGTCTTCCGGCGGAGCGTCCCCGATGCCACGTAGTCGACCCCGAGCCGCCGCCCCGCCTCCGCTGGCGCGATGCCTAGCTCCGCCATCGCATAGACCGATCCGCGGGCGATGATCGACAGGCTGCGGAGCTTCGCCAGTCGCGTGATGACGTCTTGCGTCAGACCGTCGGCGACGCCTTGGGCGACTGCATCCTCGCCTCCGGTCGTGAACGGCAGCACGGCAAGTGCCGAACGCCGCGAGACAACGCAAGACGGCACGATGGCATCATCCTCGGGCCCGGCAGCCGGGGTCAGCGCCGCGACTGTTGCCACCGGCGCGGGCGCGCCCTGCGACGTCATCGCGCTCCACATCCGGCTCAGCCCGGCGGGGGGGAGACCCTCGTCGGCGAAGAGCCGCTCGGCGGCGGCGACATGCGAGCGCGCCTCCGCGATACGACCGCCGCGGATCAGGTGGTCAAGCAGACAACGATGCGCCTCAAGATCGAAGGGCGCGAGGTCCAGCCACTGTTCCAGTGGCGACTCAAATGCTCCGGAATCGGGCGGCAGCGCCGCGACGAGGGTCTTGAGGATCTCGATCCGGCATGCGGCGAACCTGCGACGCTGGGCCGTCAGCCAGCGCTCGGCCGGCGCCCCTGACAGGTCCAGCCCACCAAGGAACTCTCCCCGGAACCATGCCGACAGCGCCGCCAACCGCTCTGCGGAGGGCGCATCGTCCCTCTCGATAATCAGGACCTCGAGCGCGTCGACGAGGCAGCCGTCGAGGTCGATGCCGATCTCGTCCTCGCCCGAGAGAACCCTAATGCGATCAGGGTCGTCGACGACCTGCCGTAGCTTGCTGAGATGCCAGCGAAGTTCGGCGCGCGGGTCGTTCGGCCGGTCCCACAAAAGGTCGCAGAGCCGGGTACGGCTGACCGGGCGTCCCTCGGTCACCAGAATGGCCAGCAGCGCCCGCAGCTTGCGCGACCGCGCAAGGGGGACCGGAGCCCCGTTTCGGCGGACCTCGACCGGCCCGAGCAGAAGGATCTCCAGCCCCGCTCCCGGGGTCGTCTCCACCGGCCGCATCGTTTCCACGGCAGTTCCCACGTCGCCACCCACGTACAGGACGATGAACTGACGCTATCATGGATTCCATGGGTATGGGCGTTCACAAGGAGAGAAACATGTCCCTCGATAGCCAGGTCAGGACGACAGAGGGGCGCGGCCGCCTCTACGATTCGATTCTCGAGACCATCGGCGACACGCCCGTGGTCCGCATCAACAATCTCGGCCCGAAGCACGCGACGCTCTACGTCAAGGCCGAGTTCTTCAATCCGGCGGCCTCGGTCAAGGACCGGCTCGCACTGGCCATCATCGAGGCAGCGGAACGTTCCGGTGACCTGAAGCCCGGCCAGACGGTGGTCGAGGCGACGAGCGGCAATACCGGCATCGGCCTCGCGATGGTCTGCGCCCAGAAGGGCTATCCCCTCGTTGTGACGATGGCCGACAGCTTCTCGATCGAGCGTCGCAAGCTGATGCGGATGTTCGGCGCAAAGGTCGTGCTGACCCCCCGCGCCGAGAAGGGCTTCGGCATGTATCGCAAGGCCGTCGAACTCGCCGAGGCGAACGGCTGGTTCCTCGCCCGCCAGTTCGAGACGCCGGCCAACGCCGCAATCCATGAGGCGACCACGGCGCGCGAGATCATCGCGGACTTCGCCGGCTCGCGCCTCGACTGGTTCGTGACCGGGTATGGAACCGGCGGCACGCTGGCGGGAGTCTCGGCCGTCCTGCGGCGCGAGCGCCCCGAGACGCGGATCGCGCTTGCCGAGCCAGCGAATGCCCAGCTCCTCGGCAGCGGCCAGGCTCAGGAACGCGGCGACCACGGTGCGCCTTCCGCAACTCACCCCGCCTTCGAGCCACACCCGATCCAGGGCTGGACCCCCGACTTCATTCCGCAGGTCCTGCAGAACGCGCTCTCGGGCAACGCCTATGACGACCTTTTGCCGGTCTCGGGCGCGGACGCGATGAAAGGGAGCCGCGATCTTGCTCAGAAGGAAGGGATCTTCACCGGGATCTCGGGCGGCGGGACATTCGCCGTGGGTGTCCGGATCGCGGAACAGGCGCCCGAGGGCTCGGTCATCCTGTGCATGCTTCCCGACACCGGAGAACGTTACATGACGACGCCGCTGTTCGAGTCGATCGCCGCGGAGATGGACGAGGAGGAGGTGGCACTCTCCCGCTCGACACCCGGCTTCCAGCTCACGGAGGATTGAGGTGCGGGATTTCGAACGGGATGCGGCGGCCGTCGAGGAAACGCTCGACCCCGCTGACTGGGACGCGGCGCGGGATCTCGTCGCGCGGGTTGCGGCCGAGGCGGTCGATCACCTGCGCGACGTCCGCTCCCGTCCGGTGTGGCGCGACATGCCGCCCGAGATCCGCGCCCGCCTCACCACCCCGCTGCCGCGCGGGCCGATGCCTCTGGAAGACGTCGTGCGCGAAGTGTTCGACACCGCGATGGCCTATCCCATGGGCAACACCCATCCCCGGTTCTGGTCGTGGTTCATGGGGGCGGGCAACCTCACCGGAGCACTCGCCGAGTTCCTCGCCGCCGTTCAGGGGTCCAACCTCGGCGGCGGCAACCATGCCGCGGCGCGGATGGACGATCAGGTCGTGGGCTGGCTGAAGCAGATGGTGAACTTCCCGGCCGATGCCAGCGGCACCCTGACCAGTGGCGGATCGGAGGCCAACCTGATCGGCCTCACCGTCGCGCGGAACGTCATGGCCGGAATCGATGTCCGAACCGAGGGCGTCGGCGCCTTGCCCCGCCCGCTGCGCTTTTATGCCTCCGATCAGGTGCATGGCTGTCACCTCAAGGCGGTGGAGGCTCTGGGGCTCGGCCGGCAGGCCCTCCGCCAGATCCCGACGACGGAGGATTTCCGGATCGACCTCGCCGCGCTTCGCGCCGCCATCACCGAGGATCGGGAAGCGGGCCTGAAGCCGGCCTGCATCATCGGGACTGCCGGGACGGTCAACACCGGCGCCATTGACGATCTTGGCGCGCTTGCCGATCTGGCAGCGGCGGAGGGGCTCTGGTTCCACATCGACGGCTGCATCGGCGCGCTGATCGCCATCGCGCCGAAGAGCGCCTCGTCTGGTTGCCGGGCTGGAGCGGGCCGATTCCATCGCCATGGATCCGCACAAGTGGCTGCATGCGCCCTTCGAGGCCGGCTGCGCCCTCGTCCGCCACGCCAGGGCTCACCGCGACAGCTATGCGCTTTCGGCGGAGTATCTCCAGGGGACGTCGCGCGGGCTCGCCGCCGCGCCGTGGCTTTACGATCTGGGCCCGCAGACCTCGCGCGGGTTCCGGGCCCTGAAGGTCTGGATGGCGCTGAAGGAACATGGCGCAGCCAAGTTCGGCCGGCTGATCGACCAGAACATCGCCCAGGCGCACTACCTCGACACCCTGATCCGCCAGACGCCGGGACTGGAGATCGCGGCGCCAACCTCGATCAACATCGTCTGTTTCCGGCATCGGCCCGACTCCGAGATCGGCGCGGACGGCCTCAAGCGCTGGAACGTCGAGATCATGCTCCGGCTTCAGGAGCAGGGCCTCGCATCGCTCTCGGACACGACCCTCAAGGGAGTCCATTGCCTCCGGGTCGCGATCACGAACCACCGCACCCGTTATGCCGACCTCGATTTGCTGGTGGAGAGGCTCGGCGCACTCGCAAACCATGGTCCGGAAGACCACTTTGTCAATCGAACAATCGCCGAGCGGTGATGGGCGTCTCGACGGAATTCCGCGCCGAAAGTCCTCGGCCTGCTCGCAATGTGGCTGGCGGACGATCTGCGGTCGTGCAGCGGAGCCGCGGTCTTAAACGTGGAAGATGGCCGGCGCACGGCTCCCCGTGTCGCTCAGGCTTTGCCTGCCCATGTCCCGTTAAAGACCGAATTTCCATCATCGAAGGAAAAGCGTTGAGGTCGCCGGAAGCCAGGTAACGATCAACAGCACGGCGATCATCACGAAAATGAATGGGAGGGTCGCAAGGAATATCTGCTCGACCGACGTATTGGGGTCGTTGAGAGTGTTGTGGACGGTAAAAACCGAAATTCCGAATGGTGGCGTAAGCAGACCGATCTCGACCGCGATCACGGTGATGATGCCAAAGTGGCTGAGATCTATTCCAAGTCCCTGGGCGATGGGGGCAGCGATGGGCACCATGATCAGCAGGATCGATGTCGAGTCGAGGATCATGCCCATCAGCAGAACGATCGCGGCGTAGAACAGTATGAAGCCGGTGGGCCCGAAGCCGCTGTCCGAGACGAGGCCCGCGATAGCATTGGGCAGCCCCGCGATGGAGAGCATCCGGGAATAGAAGCTGGCTGCGACCAGCAGCAGCAGGATCGACACCGATACCACGCCGGTCTGCTTCATCACTTCCCACAGCTTGCGACGGTCGAGGCTGCGACGGGCGAGCGCCACGATGAACGCGCCGAAGGCTCCGACTCCGCCCGCCTCGGTGGGCGTGAAGTAGCCCGTGTAGAGACCGCCGAGCACGAGGATCACCAGAAGCACGATGGGCATGAGCTTGGTCATCATCTCGCGCAGTGGCATGTCGATGCCGGTTTGAAGCCGACGCTCGCGCGCGGCCTTCGGGTCGTTGAAGACGAAGCCCGGCGCCAGCAAGGTGATCCCCATCAGCATGACGACGAAGCCGCCCGCCAGCATCAGTCCCGGAATGATCCCGGCAAGGAACATGCCGCCGATCGAGACCTCGGCCAGCACGCCGTATATGATGAGAAGCAGGCTGGGCGGGATCAGCATGCCGAGCACGGAGGAGCCCGCGACGGTGCCGCTCGCGAAGGCGGCGCGGTAGCCGTGGCGCTCCATCTCGGGAACGGCGACGCGGGTGAAGACGGCGGCCGAGGCGATCGAGACGCCGGTGACCGCGGCGAAGATCGTGTTGGCGGCCACCGTTGCGACGCCGAGGCCACAAAGGACGCGCTTGAGGAGGACCTCGGCTACCTCGAACGTGTCACGGCCAACATTGGAGACGCTGACCAGGAGCCCCATCAGGACGAAAAGCGGGATGGTCGCGAAAAGATAGTCCGAAATGCCGCTATAGGCGGTGAGTTCGAGCATCCGGAACGCGAGGTCGAGGCTGTCGCGGATCAGCCAGATCCCCAGGAATGCCACGCCAAGCAGCGCATAGGCGATCTGCATGCCGAGGATGACGAGAAGTACGAGAAGCCCGATGAGAACGAAGCCGAGCGCGAGCGAGGTCATATGCCTGCTCCATTCTGCAGCGGGTTGCGGTTGATCGCGCGGTAGAGCGCGGCGAGGGCAGCCAGCGTCGAGCCCAGCACGATGATCCCCCGGAACGGCCAGGTGGGGACGGTGAACACGCCCTGCACCCCGAAGAACTCTCCGACGACCCAGGCGTTCAGCGCCTTGTCCCACGAGGCCCAGACGATCGCAGCGAAGACCACAGCGCCGGTCAGGCAGAAGACGCTTTCGATCAGGCCCGCAAGGGCGGGGCTTGCCTTGGCGACGCGGCGGAACAGGAAGTCGGCGCGCGTCAGCCGCCCCTGCATGATCGCCGCGGCCGTCTGCAGAAACACGATGGCGACGACCGAATGACCCGCGATCTCGGAAACGCCGGTTATCGGCGCATCGAGGAAGTTGCGACCGATCACGTCGGCAACGATCAGCAGCATCAGCAGGCCGATCCAGATCGTGCCCACCGAAGACAGCACTGCCGCGACAGTGCCGAGGACCGCCCCGGCAGGCGCATCCGAGAAGGGCGGCACAGTCTCAGCCTCGGACCGCTGCATCTCGTCTAGATCGCTGTCGCTCATGGCAGCCTCGCGCATCCCCGGTGAGAAGTGGAGTGCCCGGCCTTTCGGCCGGGCCTCCGGTCCTCAGCGACCTTCGTCCCAGTTGCGCAGCGGCTCCGCGCCGTGCTCGCGGAGCGCATCGAAATACGCCGTCAACACAGCCTTGCCATCCTCGCCGGTCTGGTCGAGCCAGGGCTGGACGATGTCCGGCAGGCCCTGCACCCACTTCTCTTTCTCGGCGTCGGGAAGTTCGCTGACCGTCAGGCCCGCTGCCTGCATCTCGTCCATGGCCTTCGCGGCAAGCTCGGCCACATAATCGCCGTGCGCCTTCGAAGTCGCCGCGCCGGCCTGACGGAATGCGTCCTGCACCGGGGCGGGCAGTCCGTCGAAGAAGTCCTTGTTGGCCGCGATCGAGCCGAAATACATCGACCCGATGCCGACGCGGGTGAGCTCCGGGGCGACCTCGTAGACGCGGGTCGGAAGAATACCCGAAGCGAAGGACAGAGTGCCCTCGGTCACGCCCGTCTGGATGTTGGTGTAGTAGGTCGTCAGCGCGCCATCCACCGGCGTCGCCCCGGTTTCCTGCAGCCAGTTGGCCGAGGTGCCCGGCGCGTTCAGACGGCGGTTCTGCAGGTCCTCCATCGTCTCGACCGGGAAAGTCGCGTAGACGTCGTAGCTGTCGGTGATCAGCGACGAAAGCGGCACCATGTTGTTGTCCGACCAGCTTTCGGCGAGTTCGGGCAGGTTCACATTCAGATCGTCGAAGATCTCGATCAGCATCCGGTGGTCGGGCGTCGCGAAGGGCGTGAAATAGGTCACGTTCTGCAAGGGCATGGTCGAGCCCTCCCAGACCGTGCCGACCATGCCTACGTCGACGATGCCGTCCTGCACCGCCTCGCGCGTGTCGGTGTACTTGTAGAGCGTGCCGGCATAGGCCTCGTTCCAGTTCACCGTGTACTCTCCCGCCTCTGCGAGGATGCGGTTCACCTCGGGCTGGAAGGTGTTCTTCATCGCGTAGACCCAGATGTTCTGCTCGGGGTGCGACGAGCCGATATTGACGGTGATCGTCTGCTGCGCCGATGCCGCCCCTGCCGTGAGGGTCGCAGCGACGGTGAATGCGAAAGTCGTGTGTTTCATGTTGTCCTCCCTTATGGCGAACGCCGGGTTCGGCGCCCTCGTCAGTCCTTCAGTGTTCCCAAAGCGCGCAGTACGCGTTCGGGCGTAAACGGCATCTGCGTGACCAGCCCGCCGAGCGGTCGGATCGCGTCATTGATGGCGTTCATCACGGCCGCCGGCGCACCGGCTGTGCCGGCCTCTCCCGCGCCTTTGGCCCCGAGTTCGCTTTCTTCGGTCGGGGTCTCGACATGGCGGATCACCATGTCCGGCATTTCGCCCGACATCGGCACAAGGTAGTCGGCCATCGAGCCGTTCAGGATCTGCCCTTCGTCGTCGTAGCAGACCTCCTCGAACATCGCGCCGCCGATCCCCTGCACGATGCCGCCGCGGATCTGCTCGTCCACGAGTTGCGGATTGATGATCCGCCCGCAATCCTCGACGCACCAGTGTTTCAGAAGCTTCACGAAGCCCGTGTCGGTATCGACCTCGACGTAGGACGCCTGCACGCCATTGGTGAAGGCATAGGGGTAGTCCGAAGTGATGTAATGCCGGGTCTGCATCAGCTCGCGCGGCAGACCCTTTGGCAGCGTGTCGCCGCGGAAATAGACCACCCGGCCCAGTTCCTCCAGCGGCAGGCGCTCCTCGCCGGTCTCGGCATCCACGATCTGTCCGTCGCGGATGTCGAGCGCGTCCGGCTTTGCCTGCAGCATCGCCGCGGCGACGCTTAACACCTGCTCGCGCAGCGCCCGGCCCGCCTGGAACGCGGCTTCGCCGCCAATGCCTGCACCCCGCGAGGCCCAGGTGCCACCGCCGAAGGGCGTGACGCGGGTGTCTCCCGTGACGACCCGGACCATGCCGGGTGAAATGCCGACGGCCTCGGCCACGATCTGTGACATGATCGCCTCGGTCCCCTGCCCCTGCTCGGTCACGCCCGTAAGCGCAACGACCGAGCCGTCGGGATCCATCCGCACCGTACAGCCGTCCTGCGCCGAGATGCGGGCGCCGCCGATGCCGTACATGAACGGCGAGGGGTTGGTGAGCTCGATGAAACTCGCGATGCCGATGCCGCGATGGATGCCCTTCCGGCGCAGATCGGCCTGCTCGGCGCGGAGCGAGTCGTAGTCCATCGCCTCGACCAGGGCGTCCATGCTCTTGTGATGCGACAGCCCCTCGAGCTTCAGCCCGGCGGCGGTCGTCAGCGGGTAGGCATCGTCCCGGATCAGGTTGCGGCGCCGGAACTCGACGGGGTCGATGCCCAGCTTCGCAGCCGCCATGTCCACGAGCCCTTCCGTGATCGCCACGGCGACGGGGTGACCCACCGCACGATACTGCGCGCAGATGCCCTTGTTCTGGAACACGGTGCTCGAACGTACGCGGTAATGCTGGAAATCGTAGGGTCCGCCGATCAGGTTGGTGACCTGCAGCCCCTCGACAGCCGAGGTGCGCGGATAGATCGAGTAGGGTCCGATCCCGGTCCAGTCGTCGACGTCGAAGCCGAGGATCTTTCCGTCCTTGTCTACGCGCGATCCGGCCGGTCGCCTCATGATCGCGGGCATGGATGTCGCTCGTGAAGGATTCCAGCCGGTCGGCGCAGAACTTCACGGGACGTCCCATGATCTTGGCGATCGCTGCGGTGGCCACCTCGTCGGGATAGACGTGGACCTTCAGGCCGAAGGAGCCGCCCACGTCGCCGCAGACGACGCGCACGCGGCTCTCGGGAATGTCCATGTGTTTGGCCAGCAGCACCTGCAGCATGTGCGGCGCCTGGTTCGAGACATGGGCCGTCAGCTCGCCCTCGCCTCCGTTCCAGTCGGCGAGGATGACTCGCGGCTCCAGCGTCACGCCCGTATGGCGTCCCGTCTTGAACGCGGCCTCGACGACCGTGTGCGCGCCGTCGAACGCCACCTCCGGCGTGTCGGTCGCGTTGGTCTTGCGGAAACACAGGTTGTCATCGAACTGCGGGTGCAGGACGGGCGTCTCCGCGTCGAGGGCGCTGCGCATGTCGGTGACCGCCGGAAGCGCCTCGAAATCGATAATGACGAGTGCCGCGGCAGCCTCCGCCTCGGCACGGGTGCGCGCGACGACCGCGACCACGGGCTCGCCCGCCCAGCAGGCCCGGTCCACCGCCAGCGCGTGCTGCGGCGGCGTCTTCATCCCCTCGAGATGAACGAGCTTGCCCTCCCACGGCGTGCAGACCTCGGCCAGCTCCTTGCCCGTGAAGATACGCAGGACACCCTTCTCGGCGCGGGCGGCCTCGGCGTCGATCTCGCCGATCCTGCGCGTGGGCATGGGGGCTGCGGACGAAGGCAACATGAACCATGCGCGGCAGGGTGATGTCGTCGACATAACGACCCTTGCCAGCGACCAATCTCGCCGCGTTCGGGCGGGGCACGGTGCGGCCGATGTAGCTGTTCGGTCGGTTGGGATCGTCGAGTCGGATGGTCATGCCTCCCCCTTTCCGGCCCGTGCGCGCGCCACCGTCTCGACGGCGTCCACGATGGCCTCGTAGCCGGTGCAGCGGCAGTAATTGCCGGACATGTGCTCGCGGATAGCCTCGCGCGAAGGGATTTCGGCGGCCTCGATCAGCGCCTTCGCGGCGACAAGCATTCCAGGCGTGCAGTAGCCGCATTGCAGCGCGTTCCGCTCCACGAAGGCGGCTTGCAGATCGGCGATCACGCCCGTGTCGGTCAGCCCCTCGACGGTCCAGACATCGGCCCCGGCCAGTTGCGGGGCGAGGACCAGGCACCCGCGCACGGGTTGGCCGTCCACCAGCACCGTGCAGGCCCCGCAGACCCCGTGCTCGCACCCGACGTGAGAGCCAGTGAGGCCAAGATCGAGACGCAGCATGTCGATCAGGTGCCGTCCGGCGGGCACGGTCACCTCGACCGCCTCACCATTCACGCTCAGTTCCAGATCGATGCGATTGCGAAATGTTTCCGTCATGCGTCGTCTCCCAGTTCGGCGGCAATACGGCGCAGCAGCACGCCCGCGAGGTGACGGCGATAGGTTGCGCTCGCCTGCGTGTCGCTCGGCGGATCAAGGGCGGCGGCCAAGGCATCGACCGCGCCATCGATATCGCCCTCGTCAAGCTTCCCCATGGCGGCGCGGCACAGGATCGGAGTCGGCCCCGCGCCGAACGCGGCAATGCGGTGCGCCCGGTTGCGCCGCACCACGGCGAGCCCGGCCAGCGCATAATCGCCCGCGCGACGTGCGGCCTCGCGGATGACCTGAAGCTCCCCCTGCCCCGCCAGTGGCACGGCCAGCCCTGTCAGGATCTCGCCTTCGTGCATGGCGGTTTCGAACACGTCGATGAAGAAGTCTTCCGCCGGCACCTCGCGGGTGCCGCCAGCCCCTTCGAGCAGGATCACGGCCCCGAGCGCGACGGCGCAGGCGGGGAATTCCGCCGCCGGGTCGGCATGGGCAATCGAGCCGCCGATGGTCCCGCGGTTGCGGATCGCCTCATGCGCGATGAGGGGGGCTGCCTGAGACAACAGCGGCGCGTGCTCGGCGACCAAGGCGTCGTCCGCGATTTCGGCGTGGCGGGTCAACGCACCGATGATCAGCCGCTCGCCTTCGATCCGTGTGCCGCGCAGCGCAGCGAGGCCGGTGATGTCCACCAGCAGGTCGCCGGTGCTCAGCCCCATGTTCAAGGCCGCGACGAGGCTCTGGCCACCCGCAAGCACCCGTCCTGCACCGTTGGCATCGATCAACAATTGGATCGCATGCGCCACGTCATCCGCGCGGGCATAGCCCCCCACCTGAGCCTTCATGTGTCCCCCCTCCCTGGCGTCGTTCCCGACGCTCGTGATCGCACGAAATCGCACAAACTTGTTGATCACACGATCACTAAGCGGAATGGTTGAGATGCTTCGCTTGAAAAAGCAAGGGAAATCCCAAATCGACTGATCACGGGAGACTGCCATGGATGAGATGCGGAGTGCGGAAGCACAAACGGACCGCGACCGTCGCAGGCTTCCGCCCGAAAAGCGGCAGAAGCAGATCGTAGACGAGGCGGTACGCTTCTTCGCCGACGTGGGGCTGGACGGAAATACCCGCGAACTGGCCAAACGACTGGGCGTGACGCAATCGTTGATATTCAAGTATTTTGAGAGCAAGCAGGCCCTGATCGAAGCCGTCTACGCACGCGTCTATCTCGACCGTATCTCACCGGACTGGTCGAGTATGCTGCGCGACCGCGACTGCCCCCTGCGCGAGCGTATGATCGCATTCTATAGCGAGTACGGCGCGCGGATCTTCGACTATGCGTGGATGCGAATCTTCATGTTCTCGGGCCTGGCCGGAGCCGACCTGAACCGCCGGTACCTGGGGCACCTGAGCAAAACCATACTCGAGCCGATGCTGGAAGAAATTCGGTATGAATTCGGCGACAAGAGGACCCCGACGAGCGAAGACCTGTGGTCGCTTCACGGCGGGATTGTCTATATCGGTATCCGTCAACATATCTATCAGGTCCCGACGCCAGACGATCCCCTGCCCGAAATCGAGCGCGCAATCGATCGGTTTCTCGGATCGTTGGCCACAGCTGGAAAAAGCCCCCGTTAAGGTCGCAAAAGTCTGGAAATCTTCATGCGACGAGGCGGCGAGGCGGCGAGGAAAGTTGGAGCTGCGCGTCAACCCGCTGCCCATCGCGCTCCACGCGGACCTCGGCGCGATGTGGCAATGCTGCAGCAGGGTCAGCCGGTCTTGCCTCCGAGCGCACACGATCAGTCGGCCGGAATGAAGCAAGTGCCCGTTGATTGATCTCGAACAAAGCCGACCGCGCGCACGTGGTCGATGATCACTCGCGCCAGAACAATGCCAGCCAATCGTAGGCTGATAAACCGACGCCACAGTCGATCCCGATGGGAGGCCGCCATGAATGTCCTGATCGTTTTTGCGACAATCGAGGGGCAAACCGCCCGGGTTGCTCGGTTCATCGAGGACACGGCGCGCGCGGGCGGACATGAGGTCATGCTGTTCGACGCAGCCGAGGAGACCGAATCCCTGTCGCTCGAGAATTTCGACAAGGTGATCCTTGCGGCTCCGGTCCACGAGCGCCGACATCCCAAGGACTTCGAGGTCCTCCTCGCGGGTCACCGGCGCGACCTGGAGGCAAAAGATACCCTGCTGATCTCGGTGAGCCTCAGCGCAGCCTTTCCCGAAGGACTCGAAGAGGCCGGTGAATACGTCACCGAATTGAAGATGCGAACGGAGTTTACGCCCGACGTCGAGATGCTCGTCGCGGGCGCCATTCGAACCAGCCGCTACGACTACTTCGCCCGCCAGGTCGTTCGCCATGTCGTGCTTCGCGACCGCGAGGTGGACCCGTTGGACGAAGAGCACGAGTTCACCGATTGGGAGGCGCTGTCCTCACAACTCGCTCAGTTCCTCGACAGGAGCAAAGTGAAGTAGCCGAACAATATTATGGCTTGGCAAATCTTGGACAACATCAGGGAAAACCCGCGCCTTTCTTGACCGGATCGAGCAACAACGCCCTCGCGCGGTCCCCGTTCGCGCCTTCAATTGTTCATTGCCGTCCCTGCAACTCGCGCGCGCGGCGCGGAAGGGCGATGTCCGCGAGAGTGGAGCGGTCCAGTTCGGCAAGAAAGACCGCCTCCGCCCGGTGCAAGCGTCCCTTCAGTGCGCAGCGTCCGTCGAGGGTACAGTCGTTGTGCGTGCCGAAACATTCGACCAGCACATGCCCCTCCTCGAGCAAACGCACGACATCGCCGAGCCGCAAGTCTTCCGGCCGCCGCGCCAGCGTCGCGCCACCGCCGCCGCCTCGGCGCGTTGTGACAACTCCGGCGCGGGCCAGGCATTGCATGATCTTGGTCAGATGGTTCCGCGAGATTTGGAACTCGTCGGCGAGTTCCGCCGTCGAAAATCCGCGGGTAGGCTCACTCGCCAGCCGCATCAGGGCGCGCAGGCCGTAGTCTGTGAAGGAGGTCAGCCGCATCGATTTCTGATCGGTTCTCTAAATGGTATTTACAATACCTATTAGCAGGCGTAGGCACGAATGCAAGTCTTCAGCTCTTCGAGGTCACAACATGTCCACAGAAACTGAGGCGACCATCACCTCGGCCAGACCGGAACTGACCGCCGCGCTGATGGAAGAGACGGGCCTTTCGGAGGACGTGCTGAATGCGCTCGTCCGCCGGTTCTACGACAAGGTGCGGCGGGATCCGATGCTCGGCCCGATCTTTGCGGCTCGTATCACGGACTGGGAGCAGCATTTCCAACGCCTGACCGCATTCTGGTCATCCGTCGCGCTGATGACCGGGCGCTACAGCGGTCGCCCGGTCCAGGCTCACGCGGGACTCCCGGTGGAGTGGGACCACTTCAAGCGGTGGCTGGCGCTGTTCCGCGAAACGGCGGACGAGGTGTGTCTCCCTGCCGGCGCCTCCCTTGTGGTTGAGCGCGCCGAGCGCATCGCCCGCTCGCTTCACTTCGCGGTCGAGGATTCAAGGGCGGATACGCCGCCGAACCTGCGCGCGCCCTCGTTGGCCCGCTGAACGTTCGACTGCAATCGCGAAGGAGCCAGCCATGACAAGCCAGACTCACGCGACACAGGACGTCGAGGCGCGACGACAGAGCCTTGTGACCGGTCCGCCGGAGGCAGGTTTCGACATAGTCCTCTCGATGACACCCCTTCCCCGGAAGCGGGTCTGGCCGCGCGGCGCCTCCAAGGAGGGCTTGGGGCACGAAGACCGGATCCGCGACGTCGCCCCGTCAAACGACCTTCGCGAGCGGCTCGACCATGAAGGAAAGAAGTGGGGCGAGTTCCGGAAGCGCTACTGCCGGGAGTTCGACGAAAATGAGGAGGCCGTCAGACGCTGCCTCGACTGGTGCGGCAAGGGGCCGGTAACGCTCCATTTCGGCGCGAGGGATCGCGAACCCAATCAGGCGGTGGTCCTGTGGGACTATCTCGTCGAGCGGCTGGAGGACACCTCGTGAGCAACGACCGGTCCGATGGCTACGCCTCACCTCCATGCCTCGCGCACGAGGTCGATCCGGCCTACTTCGACCCGATGGCCGTCGATCCGCAGCAGGCGGCCGACGTCGCCCGGTGGCGCAAGGTCGAGCGCAAACGGCTGCGCGACGCACGGACGACGCTGCCGGTCTCTGCGCGCGAGACAATCGCAGCGGCGCTGTCCCGCGCCCTCGACACGTTTCTTGCCGAGCGGATCGGGCCGGTCGTGGGGCGTGTCGTCTCCGGCTATTGGCCGATCAAATCCGAGCCCGACCTGCGCGGCTGGCTCGGACGACTTCACGACGCAGGCGCCGTGACGGCGCTGCCCGTTGTCGAGACCAAGGCAGCGCCTCTGGTGTTTCGGCTCTGGGAGCCTCGCATGCGAATGATCCGCGGCGACTGGAACATCAATGTGCCGCCGCCGGATTCGGACCTTGTGACGCCGGAGATCACCCTTGCCCCGCTCGTCGGCTGGGACGGCGCGGGGTACCGTCTTGGATATGGCGGCGGCTACTTCGACCGCACTCTCGCCGCACTCTCACGGCGGCCCCTCGTCATCGGAGTCGGGCTCGAGGCGGCACGCCTGCCTACGATCTTTCCGCAGCCGCACGACATACCGATGGACGCCGTCGTGACCGAGGCCGGCCTGCGAATGGTGCGGGAGCGCTGAAAATGCGGCTCGCCTTGCACCTTCAGTTTCGGCGCTTTGGGCCCGCATCCGCTCCAGCCGGCTCTGCTCGGGGCTTTCCACGCGTCATTGGGTATTGTCGCGGCCCCCGGATCTTTCGCCCGGTCGGATGCGCACGGTGCGTGCGAGTCGGAGAGTCCCGACTGGCTGGCCCCTTCATGGTGCGGCCGCGCCTCACACAAGGGGAAGGTCATGTGCAAGCCGAAGGTCGAAAAATGAGCTTGTTTACCGCAAGCAGAGATGCCTCACTGATTGGAAGGCCGAACGGAGACTGCCCCCGCGATGCAACTCGCTCGGGCAGACCCGGGCGGCCTCGCGGCCTGCGCCTTAACAACCCATGCGCGATGAGCCAAGGTCTGGGCAAATCGACTGCCAAGGAGAACTGAATGATTTCCGGTCTGACGATAGGAACCCGACAGTTCGCGATCGTCATCCTGATCCTGGGTGCGCTCGTCGGCCTGGGCATGGCAGTGGCCGGCGCCGGAGAGGCCTTCGGCGCGCACGGCTTCATAGTTCTGGCTTTCAGCGGGGTGCTGCTCTTCGCCGTGCTCAACCGGCTCGACGATCCTGAGCCGCCGCAGGAACGGCTGCGATCCTACTACGACGATCCTATCAAGGTCGGGATCATCCTCGCGATGATCTGGGCGGCGATCGGCATGTTCTTCGGCGTCTGGGTGGCCTATCTGCTGGCCTGGCCGGACCTGACATTCGACGCGCCCTGGGCGAGTTTCGGGCGGCTCAGACCCGCCCACACGACCGGCGTGATCTTTGGCTTCGGCGGCACCGCGCTGATCGCCACGTCGTTCCACGTCATGCAACGGACGAGCCGGGCGCGCCTCGCCGGCGAGTTCAGCCCGTGGTTCGTGCTGATCGGTTACCAGCTCTTCGTGATCCTCGCCGTCAGCGGCTACCTGATGGGCATCAACCAGTCCAAGGAATACGCCGAAGCGGAGTGGTACGCCGATCTCTGGCTGGTCGTGGTCTGGGTGACGTACTTCGTCCTCTACATCCGCACGCTCGCGCGCCGGAACGAGCCGCACATCTACGTGGCGAACTGGTACTACATGGCGTTCATCCTGATCGTCGCCGTCCTACACATCTTCAACAACATCGCACTGCCGGTCTCGTGGGCGGGGTCGCGCAGCTACATCGTCTGGTCCGGCGTGCAGGACGCGATGATGCAGTGGTGGTACGGCCACAACGCGGTCGCGTTCTTCCTGACGGCGGGCTTTCTCGGCATGCTCTACTACTACCTGCCCAAGCGCGCGGAGCGGCCGATCTACTCCTACCGCCTGTCGATCCTGTCGTTCTGGGGGATCGTGTTCTTCTACGTCTGGGTCGGCTCGCACCACCTGCACTACACCGCGCTGCCGCACTGGGTGCAGACGCTGGGGATGACATTCTCGGTCATGCTGCTGGTGCCCTCGTGGGCGACTGCGGCGAACGCGCTGCTGACGCTGAACGGCGCCTGGCACAAGGTGCGCGACGACGCGACGCTGCGCTTCATGATGGTCGCAACGATCTTCTACGGCCTGACCACGTTCGAGGGATCCTTCCTGGCGATCCGCGGCGTGAACGCGCTGTCGCACTACACCGACTGGACGGTGGCCCATGTCCATGCAGGTACACTCGGCTGGAACGCGATCCTGATCTTCGGGGCAATCTACGCGGCGGTGCCGGTGATCTGGCGGCGCGAGCGGATGTGGTCGAACCGTCTGATCGAGTGGCACTTCTGGCTCGCCGTGGGCGGGACCGTCGTCTACGTCTTCGCGATGTGGAACTCGGGCATCCTGCAGGGGCTCATGTGGAGAACGTACAATGACTCGGGCACGTTGCGATACTCGTTCATCGAGACGGTGATGGCGATGAACCCCTATTATATCGCCCGCGCGGTGGGCGGCACGATGTTCTTCACCGGCACGCTCATCGGCATCTACAACATCTGGATGACGATCCGGCAGGCGCCGGATGCGCAACTTGCACTCGACCATCCGACCTCACCCGCAGGCGAGGCGGAAGAGCGCAGCGTGCCGGCGGAGTAGAAATATGCTCGAGAGACTGAACGAAAAGCTCGCACGGCTCCTCACCCCGTTCAGGGCGCTGTTCCACGGCATCTTCCGCGGCCACTATCAGCTCGAGCGATACTCGCTCGGCCTTGCCTTCGGCATCATCATCGCCGGCGGCATCGGCGGCGCCGTCGAGATCGCGCCGCTCTTCACCATCGACGAAACGGTAGAGGAGGCGCCGGACATGCGCCTCTACACCCCGCTCGAACAGGTGGGGCGCGACATCTACCTGCGCGAAGGCTGCTACGTCTGCCACAGCCAGATGATCCGCACACTCAAGGACGAGGTGGACCGCTGGGGACCATATTCGCTCGCCGTGGAGTCGAAGTACGACCATCCGATGCTCTGGGGGTCGAAACGCACCGGCCCCGACCTTGCCCGTGTCGGCGGCAAGTATTCCGACGCCTGGCATATTGCTCACCTGTACTACCCACGCGACGTCGTGCCGGATTCTGTGATGCCGGCGTACCGCTGGCTTGCCCGCCGCGACGCCGATCTCAGCGACCTGCCTGCGCGGCTCGCCACATTGCGCGCCGTGGGCGTGCCCTACACCGATGAGCAGGTCGACAATGCGGTGCAGGACGCACTCGGCCAGGTCAGCCCGGATGGCGACCGCGCCGACGGACTGATCGAGCGCTACGGTGAAGCAACGAACATTCGCAACTTCGATGACCAGATCGGCGTTCCCACCGAGATGGATGCGATCATTGCATACCTGCAGGTACTGGGGCAGCTCATCGACATCGAGACCATCGAGGCGGCACAAGCGACAGTCGGAGAGGAGTGACCATGGACATCGACCACGAGACCCTCGTCGTCTTCGCCAAGAGCTTCGGGCTTCTCTACCTGATCGGCATGTTCCTGGTGGCGGCGGCCTACGCCTTCTGGCCCTCGAAGAAGGACGAATTCGACCGCGCCGCCCGCAGCGTCCTCGACGACGAGGATGGCCCATGTCGGTAGATGAACGCGATCCGCTGACAGGCCACCAGACCACGGGGCACGCGTGGAACGGCATCACCGAGTTGAACACCCGTGTGCCGCGCGCGATCTGGTGGGCCATCGGCATCACCCATCTCTGGGCGCTGATCATGTGGATCCTGCTGCCGGCCTGGCCGCTGGTGACGACGTACACGAAGGGAATCCTCGGCATCGATCAGCGGGAGCTGGTGGCGGGCGAGATCGAGGCCGGCGAACGCTATCGAGAGCACTGGGTGGCACGCTTCGAGGGTGACTCGATGGACGAGATACGCCAGGACGAGACGCTGATGACGATCGTAACCGGCGCCGCGCCCGCGATCTGGGGCGACAATTGCGCCGTCTGTCACGGGCGCGAGGGCCGTGGCGGGCCGGGGTTCCCGAATCTCGTCGACGCGTCGTGGCTCTGGGGCGGCAGCGACGAGGCGGTGCTCGAGACGCTGCGCGTCGGCATCAATTCGCCGCATCCAGAGACCCGGTACTCCGAAATGATGGCCTTCGGCGCGGGCGGCATCCTCACCCGCGATCAGATCCGGACTGTCGCGGCATACGTCCGGTCGCTGTCGGGGCTCGAAACCCCGCCGCCGGCGGTCCTTGATGAGGGCGCCTCGATCTTTGCAGAGAATTGCACAAGCTGCCACGGCGAGGATGCGGCCGGCATCGTTGAGCTGGGCGCGCCGAACCTGACCGACGAGTTCTGGATCTACGGAAGCGGCGCCGATACCCTGTTCGAGACGATCCACGACGGACGACAAGGCTGGATGCCTGCCTGGGACGGCCGCCTCACCGAGGCCGAGCGCAAGATGCTCGCCGTCTATCTTCTCGACGTATTGCCGGAGGACAGGTGAGCGACGCCCCCGGCCTCGGCCGCCGCGGCCGCTGGACCCTGGCCGGGATCGCGACGGCCATCTTCGTGGTGGTCGCGGGGGCAAATGCGCATCTCGTCTACGTCTCGCTCGTCTCGCAACCCGACTGCGTGCCACACCTTAAGGAACCGGACGAGCGCGGCATCGCCTACCGAGCCGCCAAATCCGCCTGCTGACGGAGAAGCCGATGGAAACCGAAGCCCTCCCGAAGATCGTCCCGCCACTCCCGCGGCCGACCGATAAGGCGAAGAACCTGCCGAGGAAAGCGGCGTTCGGCTGGCTGAAGGCGGGATGGCACGATCTGCGCATCAACCCGGTCCCGAGCCTGCTCTACGGGGTCGCCGTGTTCGCACTGTCGATCCTCGTCGTCTGGGGAATGTTCCGGTTCGAGATCGACTACTTCTTCTTTCCTGCCCTGAGCGGGTTCATGGTGCTTGGCCCGCTGATCGCAACCGGCCTCTACCAGAAGAGTCGCCGGCTCGAGCAGGGCGAGCGGACCAGCTTCGGCCAGATGCTGCTCGTCCGCCCCACCTCGGGTTATCAGGCGCTGTTTCTCGGCCTCATGCTGCTGCTCCTGTTCATGCTGTGGCAGCGGGCAGCGGTGCTGCTCTATGCCCTGCATATCGGAGTGCGTCCGTTCCCCGGGTTTGATGGAGCCCTGTCGTGGCTGTTCACCACGTGGATGGGCTGGTCCCTCCTCGTTACCGGCACCGTTGTCGGCGGTCTCTTCGCCGCCTTCGCCTTCGCCGTCAGCGTCTTCGCCATGCCGATGATGCTCGAGGAGAGGACGGATGCCCTGACTGCGATGGGCATCAGCCTGTCACTCGTCTGGAACAACCTGCCGGTGATGCTCGCCTGGGGCGCGATTGTCGTGGGGCTCTTCGCGATCTCGGTTCTGACGGCCTTCGTCGGCCTCATCGTCATCTTCCCCGCGCTCGGCCACGCCACTTGGCACGCCTACCGCGCAATTCGCGTCAGCCGCGGTGAGCGCGTGTTCTACTGGCCCGAGTAGGGCGTTCCCGCGGCGATGGCGGTCGTGGCCCGGGAAAGGAGATGTGGCCGGGTGCGAACTTTGTTCGCCGTCAGTTGGACCGCTCCCGGCCGCGCAGAACAATCTTTGAAGGTGCCGATCACAGGCATTACCTGATGCCCGCAGGATCCGGTCGAAGCAAGCGGATCGCCCTGCGCGCAGCATCCATCACAGGCGCCTCGGTCTGCGCGAGGATCTCGATGCGATCGAAGAGCGATGTGTCCCGCCTGAGGACGTCGCGCAGCGCCTGACCGAAAACCATGCGCAGCTCGGTCCCGATGTTGAACTTGCAGATGGCGGAGCCGGTGGCGAGGGCGGTGCGCTGCGCGCGAGGGACGCCGGACCCGCCATGGATGACCAGGGGGACCGAGGTCACGGCCTCGATCGCGCGTATCCGGTATTGGTCGAGCCCGCCCGTTCCGGTCGACTGAAGGTGGACGTTGCCGACCGAAATCGCCAACGCGTCTACGCCGGTTGCCGCCGCAAATCGCGCGGCGGTCTCGGGATCGGTACCGGTCGACGAGGCGCCGTCTGCATAGCCGACGACACCGATTTCGCCTTCGCAGGAAACGCCGGCGCGATGGGCCATTTCGACGATTGCCGCGGTGATTTCGATATTCCGGTCGACCGGCAACGCCGAGCCGTCGAACATGATCGAGGTGAAGCCGGCATCGATCGCCTGGCGGCAGTCGTCTGCCGAGTGCCCGTGATCCAGGTGAACGGCGACGGGAACCCGGACGCTCTGCGCCAGAGTGCGCATCATGGCCGCAAGCACCGGGAGCGGGGTGTGCGCCCGGCACCCCGGTCCGGCCTGCAGAACGACCGGGGCATTCTCGGCCTCGGCCGCCATCACATAGGCGCGCGTATCCTCCCAGCCGAGGCAGACGAGCCCTGCGACGGCGTATCCGTCGCGCAGCGCCGGCTGCAGGATCGCGGAAAGGGTGGCAAGCGTCACTTGAACTTCGCGACCATGTCCATGATCCCGGGGATGGTCTTCAGCTGCTCGGCGTGGGTCGGCTGGAAGTACTGCCTGAGGCTGCGCTGGCTGAGTCCGCCGAGGATGGTGAAGTAGTACATCTCGTAGCCCGGCAGCACCGCGCAGGGGTGGTAGCCGTTGTCGATCAGCACCGTCGATCCGTCGACGACGTGGTAGGCGTCGCCCGGCTCGTTGTCGACGCGCTGCAGCATCTGCAGCCCCGACCCGTAGTTCGGGCGGAAGCGGAAGTTGTAGGTCTCGTCGTGGCGCGTCTCGTCGGGCAGGCGGTCGGTGTCGTGCTTGTGCGACGGAAAACCGGACCAGCCGCCGGCGCCGACCGTGTAAAGTTCGCTGACCAGCAGGCGGCCAACGCGGCCATGCTGGTTGGCGCCAAGGATGTGCTTGATCTTGCGGTGCGTCTTGGTGTCGTCCGAGCCATATTGCACGACGTCCAAGTCGTCGGCGCGCACGGCGAAGGGCTCGAGCGTCTCGTCACATCGCGCGCCCGCCACGAAGACCTCCGCCGCATCGCTCTTGCAGGTGAAGCGGGCCGGCGCGTCGGTCGGGACGTAGACGCCCTCGGGCTCGCCATCCCAGACGTCGGTGCCGCGCCGGCCAAGGTCGCCGAAGACCTGCCCGCCGACTTCGACATCGATCGTGCCGGTTGCCGGAACGATGCAGCTCTCGTAGCCGGACAGGCGGTAGGCGTACTTCTCTCCGCGCATCAGCCTGACGATGTTGAAGTAGTTGAGCGGAACCAGCTGATTGTCGACATCGACGATCGGCTCGTTCCGGTTGTCGTACGGGGCGATGTGCATGCCTCTGATCCTGTCAGTTCTCGTCCGGTCCGTCACGCGCCGAAATGAACGCCTCGAGCTCGTCCGTGGTGGGCATCGCGGGCGCGCAGCCGACGCGCGACACGACGATCGCGGCTGATGCCGAACCTCGAAGGACGGCCTCCTCGACGTCGCATCCCCCGGACAATGCCGCCACGAAGCCCCCCATGAAGGCGTCGCCGGCTCCGGTCGGCTTCAGCGCCTCAGTTCGAAAGATCCCGGTACGGATCTCGCGACCCGAGGTCAGCGCGACCGCACCCCTCTCGCCCATCTTGTAGACACCGATCGCGGCTCCGCCGTCGACCAGTTCTCGCGCCCGGTCGAGGCCGCGCCTTGCGTCGCCCGCCAGCACGCCGAATTCCACGTCATTGCCGACGATGACGTCGCTCAGCCGGGCCGCCTGCCCGCAAATTTCTGCAGCGTCTGCATTCGAAACCCAACTGTAGGGGCGATAATCGATATCGAGGATCACCGGCAGCCCTGCCCTGCGAGCCACGTCGATGGATCGAAAGACGGCGCCACGCGACGGCTCGGCGGCCAGCGCCGTTCCCGTGACAATCATCGCGGCGAACCGGCCGTAATCGACGGCCTCGACGTCATCGATCGTCAGCGCGAAGTCCGCGGCTCCATTCCGGTAGATGACCGACTGACAGTCCTCCAGCCGGGTTTCCACGACGCTGAGTGACGTTCGCGCCTCGCCGCCGGCAAACACGACGTGGGAACGGTCGACGCCGTACCTGTCGAGCTCGTTCAGGCAGAAACGCCCCACGGCGTCGTCGGAAACACGGGTGAGCAACGCGGCCTGGCAGCCCTGTTTCACCAGTGCCACGGCAATGTTCGCGGACGATCCGCCGATGCAGGCAACGAAGCGCCCGGCCACTTCCGTCCGGGTTCCGGGCGGGTCGGCGTAGAAGTCCATGCCGGCGCGGCCGACGACCAGGAAGTTGCGACCTTCAAGGCGAGACAGGTCGCGCATCAAAGGCCGAACCTCTGGTCGACGCGGCCCGCCTCCCACTCCTCGTGCGCGGATCGGACCTTCTCGCTGCCCGGGACGGTGGCGGTCCCGATCTCCCACCAGGCGTGGCCCCGCTCGGTCCAGCCCTCGTGGGGATCGACCTGCATCACGATGACCGAGGTTCGGTCGCCCGCCTTGGAGCGGAGGAACGTCTCGCCCAGTTCACGCGGATTGGCGACGCTCTTGGCAACAGCGCTTATTGCCTCGGCGTGGGCAGAAAAATCGACCGGGAAGGACTCGGCTACGGTCCGGCAGTCGGCGAAACAGGTGTTGAAGCTCTCGTTCCCGATGTTCTTCTGCAGCTTGTTGATCACCGCGAAGCCGCCGTTGTCGAGCACGATGACGATGAGTCTCTCTCCCGTCAGCGCCGCCGAATAGATGTCGGAGTTCATCAGCAGGTACGACCCGTCGCAGACGAAGACGATGATGTCCCGCTCCGGCTCGCGTTCGGACTGCGCGATGCGGGCGCCCCAGCCGCCCGCGATCTCGTAGCCATGCACGAGAACCCGGACGCGACGTCGACGGTGCCGATGTCGAGCGTCCTCCAGTTCGCGGTGATTTCTGCGGGAAGTCCGCCCGCGGCCGCCACGATGCGGTCCCGCTTGTGGCAGAGCGCGTTCACGACGCCGATCGCCTGCGCGTAGGAATTCGGCCGATTGCCGGGCGCCACGTTGGACGCGATGTATTCGTCCCACGATGCGCGCGCGCCCTGCGCGTCCTCCAGCCACGCGGCCGGAGCGCTATACTCCGCCGTGGCCGCGGCCAGTGCGGAGAGCCCGAGCTTCGCGTCGCCGACGACCGGCAGGGACATGTGCTTTCCCGCGTCGTGGCGCGCGGCGTTCAATGCGATCAGCCGCGCATCCTGCGCGAACGCGGTCCACGAGCCGGGCGTGAAGTCCTGCCGCCGTGTGCCGACGCAGAGGATCACGTCGGCACGCCGGGCGATCGCGTTGGCGCTGTCCGACCCCGTGATGCCGATCGGCCCGATGTTGAGCGGATGACCCGCCAGCAGGTTGGCGCGGCCGGCGATGGTCTCGACCACCGGGATGCCGCGCGCCTCGGCGAACCCGATCAGATCCATGACCGCGCCGGAATACTGCACGCCGCCGCCCGCGATGATCATCGGCCGCCGTGCGTCGCGCAGGACGGCGGCGGCATCCGCGATCTCCGCAGCGTCCGGCGTCGTGCGGCGGATGCGGTGGGTCCGCCGCCCGAAGAAACGTTCCGGATAGTCGTAGGCCCAGCCCTGCACGTCCTGCGGCAGGCCGATGAAGGCCGGCCCGCAATCGGAGAGGTCGAGAAGCGTGGCCAGCGCCGCCGGCAGCGAGCCGAGGATTTGCGCCGGATGGGTGATCCGGTCCCAGTAGCGCGAAACGGACCGGAAGGCGTCGTTGAGCTTCAGAGACGGATCGCCGAAATGCTCGAGCTGCTGCAGGATCGGGTCCGGCAGCCGCGTGACGAACCCGTCGCCGCAGAGCATGAGCATCGGCAACCTGTTGGCACCCGCCAGCGCCGCCGCGGTCAGGAGGTTCGCCGTGCCGGGGCCCGCCGAGGCAGTGCAGAACATGAACCGCTGGCGCAGATGATACTTGGCGTAGGCCGCTGCGGCGAAGCCCATGCCCCGTTCGTTCTGCCCCCGGCAGAGCGGAAACTCCTCCCGCACGGGGTACAGGGCCTCACCAAGACACGGTGCGTTGACGTGGCCGAAGATACCGAATCCGCCGCCGCAAATGCGCGTCTTCGTTCCGTCGATCTCGGTGAACTGCGCCATCAGCCAGCGCAGGATGGCCTGCGCGGTCGTCAGACGGATCGTTGCGGGACGCCTTGCCATGTCTCTTCACGCGCGATGGATGCCCGGGCGTCCCTTGTCGGAACGTGGATGGAAGCCTAAGAAAAATCGGGGGCTGGGTCCAACAGCGATGTGACAGACATGAGCGAAATCAGGATCGGGATCGTCGGCGGCGGCTACATGGGCAAGGCCCATGCCGTCGCGATGTCGGCCGTGGGAGCCGTCTTCGATACGCCGCTGCGACCGCGGCTCGAGATGGTCGCGGCGACGTCCGCCGAAAGCGCCGAGCGCTATCGGGCCGCTTTCGGGTTCCGCCGGGGCACCGGAGACTGGCGCGACCTCGTTGACGACCCGCAGGTTGAAGCGATCGTCATCGCCGCACCCCAAGCGGCACACAGGGAGATCGCGGAGGCCGCCTTCGCTCGGGGCAAGCCGGTGCTGTGCGAGAAGCCGTTGGGGGCGTCGCTCGAAGACAGCCGCGCGATGGTCGCGGCGGCGGAGGCGAGCGGCAAGGCCAACATGGTCGGCTTCAACTACATCCGCACACCGGCCAGCCAATACGCCCGGAAACTGATCGCGGCGGGCAAGATCGGGTCCGTCACCTGGTTTCGGGGCGAGCACACAGAGGACTTCTACGCCGACCCCTCGGCCCCGGCGACGTGGCGCACCAGCGATCCATCGGCCGGCGCCATCGGAGATCTTGGGCCGCACATGCTCAACGCGGCGCTCGCACTCGTCGGGCCCATCGTATCCCTCGTCGCCGAGGTGGAAACCGTCCACGCGATGAGACCGGGGCCGCACGGACCCGAGGCAGTTTCAAATGACGATCAGGCGCAGTTGATGTGCCGGTTCGAGAGCGGTGCGATGGGCCATCTCTTCTTCAGCCGCGTCGCGACGGGGCGGAAGATGGGGTATGCCTACGAGGTGACCGGGACGCGCGGCGCGATCCGCTTCGACCAGGAAGACCAGAACGCCCTGTGGCTCTATCTAATGGACGGCCCCGAGGCCGAGCGCGGGTTCCGCAAGATACTGACCGGCCCGGCGCATCCCGACTACCTTCCGTTCTGCCAGGGGCCCGGCCACGGCACGGGCTACCAGGATCAGATCATCATCGAAGCCAAGGACTTCCTGACCGCCATCGCCACCGGCGAACCGGTCTGGCCGACGTTTCGCGACGGGATGGAAGTCGACCGCATCGTGTCCGCGGCCTCGACCTCGTCGACGCGGCGTGCGTGGATCGATATCGAGGATTTCTGACGGCCAAGGGCGAGCGCCGACGTCCGGGGACGCGTCGAGGCTCGTTCTCCCAAGACCCATCGAGATCCTGACTGGAGCCTCGGGGCAGCCTGTATGGGAAGCTTGCCAACCCTGATCAGAATGGCACGGTGAGAAACCGAAACAAGAATTCCAAACTTGACGGCAAACAGGGGCATCAGTATGTGGAATATCCATTCCACATCTTGCAGCCTCGGTAGATTGAGAGGCCATGATGGACGCGGCGACACGGAACGATCAGCCTCCCGCCTCGCCGGAGGAGGTTCGCGAGCGGATACTGGAGGTCATCGACGGCTTGCCGAAACGACTGCGGCAATGCGCAGAGTATCTCCTGAAGCACCCCGAGAAGATCGCGGTGTCCACCGTTGCCGAGCTCGCGGCGGGAGCGCAGGTGCAGGCTTCGGCCTTCATGCGGTTCTGCCAGGTCATAGGCTTCTCTGGCTTTTCCGAAATGCAGAAGCTGTTCCGCGCCGACTATTCGCAGCGCTGGCCAAACTACGCCACGCGGCTCGAACGGCTGCGCAGCCGGGAGGGCGAAGGTGCACAACTGCTTCTCGACTTCGTCGATGCAGGCCACAAGTCTTTGTCATTGCTGGCTGAATCCATAGACTTTGCAACATTGACGCGTGCCGTAGAGTTGCTGCGCGACGCACACACGGTTCACCTCGTCGGACTGAAGCGATCGTATCCCGTGGCGAGCTACCTCGCCTACGTTTTCGACAAGATGCAGGTCCCAGCGGTTCTGCATGGGGGGCCAGGCGGGCTGAATGCGCAAGGCCTGATCCGCGCCGGAGACGTCGTCATCGTGACTACGGTCGCGCCCTACACGGCAGAGGCCGTGGAAACGGCGCGAACCGCAGCCAGGCAAGGCGTTCCGGTGATCGGCATCACTGACGGCGCCGATAGCCCGATTGCCGGCCTGCCCGGGGCAACACTCTGGATTCGCGAGGTTGACGTGGGGGCGTTCCGCGCTTTGGCCGCGACGATGACACTGGCCACGGTGCTCGCCGTGGCCACCGGCGCCGAAAGATCCCGTTAAGATTCAGCTTGCCGCGTCTCTCGGAATAGAATATCCATTCCATGTATCGAGTTCGGATCTTGAGGCCGACGCCCATGGCGAATTGGGCCGTGATGGAATGGTGGCGGGAGGGCGCGGAATCCAGATGCTGCCATTTGCGATCAATCACATGACCGTTCCGGACCTCGGTTATGGGGAACTCTTCGAACTGGCGAGAACGCTCGGCTGCGTCGGCGTCGAGCTGCGAAACGATCTCGAGCGGCCGCTCTTCGACGGCGATGATGGCGCTAGGGCGCGCGCCGCCGCACGCGACGTCGGCATCAGAATTGTCGGCCTGTCGCAGGTCTATCCATTCAATTCCTGGTCCGACGCGGTCCGCGACGAGGTCGAGGCGCTCATCGCGAACGCCAGGGCCTGCGGTGCCGAGACGATCAGCCTGATCCCGCGCAACGATGGACAGGGCATGGCCGACGGCGAGCGGCAGGAGAATGCGCGCATCGCCCTTTCGAGCATCAAGCCGATGCTGGAAGCCGCCGGGATCGTGGCGCTCGTCGAGCCGCTGGGCTTCCCGCGCACGTCCTCGCTCAGCGACAAGGCCGAGACACTCGCGCTGATCGACGAGATAGGCGGCGGCGCGCTGTTCAAGCTCGTGCATGACACGTTCCATCACTACCTTTCGGGCGGCGGGCCGCTCTTTCCCGAACGCACCGGCATCGTGCACATCTCGGGCGTCATTGACCGCAGCCTCGCGCTGGAGGAGATCGCAGACGCGCACCGCATCCTCGTCGATAGCGACGACAGGCTTGGGAACGTCGAACAGATCGTTGCCCTGCGGCGCGGAGGCTACGCGGGTCCGATCTCGATCGAGGCGTTCTCGCCCGAGGTCCACCGCATCGGCGATCCCCGGCGCGCACTGCGCGAGACCATGGAGTACATCGAGACGTCGGCCGCCGCGGCGGCCGCCTGAGTCCGCCTCGCCTTTGGCGACGCGATCCGGCGAAAAGTTCAGGTGAGCCGGACACCGACCGGAGGAGGAAAACAATGAAAAGAATGATCATCGCAGGGGGGCTCATGTCGCTCCTGTCGACCGCCGCAATGGCCGAGTCGATCGGCGTGTCGATGGCGCTCTTCGACGACAACTTCCTGACCGTGCTCAGGAACGGCATGGTCGCGCAGGCCGAAGCCATGGACGGCGTCGACATCCAGGTCGAGAATGCGCAGAACGACGTCGCCAAGCAGCTCGACCAGATCAACAACTTCATCGCGTCCGGCCTCGACGCGATCATCGTGAACCCCGTCGACACGTCCGCGACGCAGGCCATGTCCGATGCCGCCGCAAGTGCCGGCGTGCCGCTGGTCTACGTCAACCGCGAACCGGTCAACGTCAACTCGCTGCCCGACAACCAGGCCTTCGTCGCCTCCGACGAGCGCAAGTCGGGCACCCTCGAGACAACCGAGATCTGCGACATCCTCGCCGCCGCCGGCAAGGATCCTGCGAACGTCTACATCATGATGGGCGAGCTCTCGAACCAGGCCGCGGTGCAGCGCACGCAGGACATCAGTGACGTCATCGATGGCGGAAACTGCGCGGTCGAGATCAACGTCATCGACAAGCAGACGGCGAACTGGTCACGCGACGAGGCGCAGGACCTGATGACCAACTGGCTCTCGACCGGCGAGCCGTTCGACGCGCTGATCTCGAACAACGACGAGATGGCGATCGGCGCGATCCAGGCGATGAAGGCCTCCGGCATCAGCATGGACGACGTCGTCGTCGGCGGCATCGACGCCACCCAGGACGCCCTGCTGGCGATGGCTGCGGGCGAGCTCGACGTGACGGTGTTCCAGGATGCGGCGGGCCAGGGCGCAGGCGCGCTCGACGCCGCGCTCAAGCTGGCACGCGGCGAGAGCGTCGAGCAGAAGGTCTACGTCCCGTTCCAGCTCGTGACGCCCGAGAACATGTCGGAATTCACGGCCAAGAACTGAACTATCGAAGGCGGCGCAGTCCCGCGCCGCCTTCCCCTCGCGGCCGCAGGCCGGATCCCAGGGGAGGATCGAGGATGGCAGAAGCTTCTCATGCAACTGGCGGGCTGACGTTCGATGCGTCCAGGCGCAATCTGCCGCCGGAGGCGGGCGTCTTCATCGCCCTCGTCCTCATCGTCGTGGTCTTCGAGGTGCTGGGCCGCCTCCTGATGGGCGACAGCTTTCTCTTCAACACGCGCGAGAATGTCGACGGCATCTTCAACACGGCCCGTCTGCAGATCATCATCCTGCAGGTCTCGATCATCGGCATCATCGCGCTCGGCGTGACGCAGGTCATCATCACTGGTGGCATCGACCTGTCCTCGGGCTCGGTCGTGGGCGCGACGGCGATGATCGCCATGAGCTTCGCGCAGGTCAGCGAGATCAACGGGCTCGTGAACACGCGCGCTGTCTTCTTCGAGCAGGGCTGGGTCAACCTGCCGATCATCATACCGCTGGTCGTGGGGCTCGCCTGCGGATTGATCGCGGGCCTCATCAACGGTTTGCTCATTGCCTACACGGGCATCCCGCCCTTCATCGCGACGCTGGGCATGATGGTCTCGGCGCGCGGCGTCGCAAGCTGGTGGTCCGCCGGTCAGCCGGTGTCGTTCCCCACCGAGAGCTACGCCTCGATCGGCTCGGGCATGATGCCTGTCTTCATCTTCGTGTTCCTGGCAATCCTGTTCCACCTGATCCTGAAATACACCGTCTATGGCAAGCACACCTACGCCATCGGCTCGAACGAGGCGGCGGCGCGGATGTCGGGCATCAAGGTCGCCCGTCACAAGGTGATGGTCTACGCCATCGCCGGGCTTCTCGCCGGGGTCGCCGCACTCGTGCTCAGCGCCAAGAACCTGACCGCGCAGGCCGGGATGGGCGTGATGTACGAACTCGACGCCATCGCGATGGCGGTGATCGGGGGCATCTCGCTGCAGGGCGGGCGCGGCTCGATCGTCGGCACCGTGCTCGGCGCCATGATCTTCGGCGTCATCATCTCCGGCTTCACGTTCCTGAGGCTCGACGCCTACTACCAGGAGATGGTCAAGGGCGCGATCATCGTCGGCGCCGTGGTTCTCGACCAGTGGCGGCAGCGCCGCTCGGCAGCCAGATCCTGAGGGAGGACATCATGGCAAGCGACGTTCAGACGAACATCTTGGGCACCGAGGCGCCACACTCCGCAAAGGCCCCGGGCGAAGTCATCCTCAAGACCGAGGGGCTGACCAAGCATTACGGCGGGGTCCACGCCCTGATCGACTGCAACTTCGAGATCCGACAGGGCGAGCACGTCGCGATCATGGGCGACAACGGCGCCGGCAAGTCGACCTTCGTGCGCCAGATCACGGCCGTCGAGCAGCGCACCGCGGGCAAGGTCTGGTTCAACGGGGAGTATGTGGAGTTTGACGGCCCGCTCGAAGCCCGCGAGGCCGGGATCGAGACGGTGTTCCAGACCCTCGCGCTCGCCGACCATCTCGACGTGCCGGACAACCTGTTTCTCGGACGCGAAAAGACCCTCTTCAACCTCGGGCCCTTCTCTATCCTCGACTACAAGGGGATGCGCGATGCGACCATACGCGGTCTGGAAAAGACGGGCGTCAAGATTCCCAACATCCGCAACACCATCCAGAACATGTCGGGCGGCCAGCGCCAGTGCGTCGCGATCGCCCGCACCGCCACGTTCCACTCCAAGCTCACCATCATGGACGAGCCGACTGCGGCGCTAGGGGTGCAGGAAACCGCGCAGGTCGAGAACATCATCCGCACCCTCAAGGAACAGGGCGAGCCGCTGATCCTGATCAGCCACAACATGCGCCAGGTGATGGATCTCTGCGACCGGATCGTGGTCTGGCGGCGCGGCCGGGTCGTGGCCAACCTCCGCAAGGAGGAGACCGACGGCCAGGACGTGGTGGCCTACATCACCGGCGCCAAGACGCAGGACGAGTACATCGAGGCCGCCTGAAACATCCCGACAAGGGGCGGCGAGGCCGTCGTCGCCGCCTGTGATCGAAACGAACTGGCGCAGGGACTGCGCTTCAGGGGGAGATTTGTGCCAATGGTCATGAAATTAGCCGTCCTTGGCGCCGGCCGCATCGGAAAGGTCCACGCCGGCGCCGTCGCAACGACCGAGGGCGCACGCCTTGCTGCGGTAGCTGACCCGATGACGGAAGCGGCGGAGACGCTGGCGGCAAGGTACGGTGCCACGGTCCGGACGATCGAGGAGATCGAGCAGGCCGGGGACATCGACGCAATCGTCATCTGCACCCCGACCGACACCCATGCCGACCTGATCGAGCGCTTCGCCCGCGCCGGCAAGGGCATCTTCTGCGAGAAGCCCGTCGACCTCTCGATCGCGCGCGTCGTCGACTGCCTGAAGGTGGTCGAGGAAACCGGCGCAACCTTCATGGTCGGCTTCAACCGCCGCTTCGACCCGGATTTCCGCGCGTTGAAGGCCGCGATCGACGGCGGCAGGATCGGCAATGTCGAGATGGTGACGCTCACCTCGCGCGACCCCGGCCCTCCGCCCTACGAGTACATCGAGCGGTCGGGCGGCATCTTCCGCGACATGACGATCCACGATTTCGACATCGCGTGCTGGCTGCTGGGCGAAGAGGTCGAGACGGTGCTGGCCGCGGGATCGGTCCTCGTCGACCCCGAGATCGGGCGCCGCGGCGACTACGACAGCGCCAACGTCATCCTGCGCACCGCCAGCGGCCGGCAATGCACCATCACCAACTCGCGCCGCGCGACCTATGGCTACGACCAGCGCATCGAGGTGCTGGGCTCAGAGGGCGCCATAGCCGCCGAGAACGTCCATCAGTCCCGCACGATGCTGGCAAGCGCGGGCGGCTACACCCGCCCGCCGCTCCTCGACTTCTTCATGACGCGCTATACCGCCGCCTATGCCGCCGAGATCGCGGCCTTCGTCCATGCGGTGCAGACCGGCAGCGTGCCGCCGACCACCGGCCACGACGGCCTGATGGCCCTCGTCCTGGCCGAGGCGGCGCTGCGCTCGGCGCGCGAGGGCCGCTCGATTCCGGTCTCGGAGGTGCGCCATGACGAAGCCGCTTGACCTCATCACCATCGGCCGGTCGTCCGTCGACCTTTACGGCGCGCAGATCGGCGGCCGACTGGAGGACATGCGCTCGTTCGAGAAGTACATTGGCGGCTCGCCCACCAACATCGCCTGCGGTACCGCCCGCCTCGGCCTCCGCTCCGCCGTCATCACCGGCGTCGGCGACGAGCACATGGGCCGCTTCATCCGCGAACAGTTGCAACGCGAGGGCGTCGACGTACGCGGCGTGAAGACCGACCCCGAGCGGCTGACGGCGCTGGTCCTGCTCGGCATCCGCGACGAGGAGCAGTTCCCGCTGATCTTCTACCGCGAGAACTGCGCCGACATGGGCCTGACCGAGGACGACATCGATCCCGCCTTCATCGCCGAAGCGCGCGCGCTCGTCGCAACCGGCACTCACCTCAGCCATCCGCGCACCGAGGCCGCGGTGCTCAAGGCCCTGCGCCTCGCCCGTGAGAACGGCGCCCAGACCGCGCTCGACATCGACTACCGCCCGAACCTCTGGGGCGTCGCCGGCCACGGCGAGGGCGAGAGCCGCTTCGTCGCCTCCGACGCGGTGACGACCAAGCTGCAATCGCACCTGCACCACTTCGACCTGATCGTCGGCACGGAGGAGGAGTTCCACATCGCCGGCGGCACCACCGACACCCTCGCCGCCCTGCGCGCGGTCCGCGAGATCTCCGATGCGACCCTCGTCTGCAAGCGCGGCGCCGCCGGCGCGGTCGCCTTCACCGGCCCCATCCCCGACAGCCTCGACGCCGGTCAGGCCGGCCCCGGATTTCCGATCGAGGTCTTCAATGTCCTCGGCGCCGGCGACGGCTTCATGTCGGGCCTTCTCAAGGGCTGGCTCGACGGACCCGAGGGGCAGACCGACTGGCCGACCGCGCTCAAATACGCCAACGCCTGCGGGGCCTTCGCGGTCAGCCGCCACGGCTGCACGCCGGCCTATCCGTCCTTGGCCGAACTCCAGTTCTTTTTCGACCGCGGCATTCGCGAGCGTGCGCTGCGCAAGGACGCCGCGCTCGAGCAGGTTCACTGGGCCACCAACCGCACCGGCGACTGGTCCGAGATGCGTGTCTTTGCCTTCGACCACCGGATGCAGATGGAGGAGATGGAGGGCGCGACGCCGGACAGGATCGGCGCCTTCAAGGTCCTCTGCCTGGATGCCGCGACCCGCGTGTCGGACGGGCGCCCCGGCTACGGCATTCTCTGCGACGGCCGGCTAGGCCGCGAGGCGCTCTACCGCGCCGCCGGCACCGGCCTCTGGATCGGCCGCCCCGTCGAATGGCCCGGTTCCCGTCCCCTGACGCTCGAACCCGAGATCGGCCCCGACTGCGGCGGCCTCTCCGAATGGCCCTCCGACCACGTCGTCAAGTGCCTCTGCTTCTGCCACCCCGACGACGACGACGCGACCTGGGCCGACCAGCTCGGCACGATCCGGCGCCTGTTCGCCGCCAGCCGCCGCAACCGGCTCGAGTTCCTGCTGGAAGTCATCCCGTCGAAGGTCGGGCCGGTCGACGACGACACGACCCCGCAGATCATCCAGCGCTTCTACGACGCGGGCATCTTTCCCGACTGGTGGAAGCTCGAGCCATTCACGACCGACGGCGCCTGGGCCCGCGCCTGCGCCGCGATCGACCGCAACGACCCCAAAACCCGCGGAATCGTCGTTCTCGGCCTCGACGCATCGGCGGCCGAGCTCGAGGCAAGCTTCGTCCGCGCCGCGCGGCACGATCTGGTCCGAGGCTTCGCCGTCGGGCGCACGATCTTCGGCGACGTCGCGCGGCGCTGGCTGACAAGCGGCATCACCGACGAGACCGCCGTCGCCGAGATGGCACAGACGTTCGAGGGCCTGGCCCGGACCTGGGACCGGGCCCGCGCCGAAGGGAGACAGGCAGCATGAAGACGATCCGACTGACCGCAGCGCAGGCCATGGTGCGCTACCTCTCCCGCCAGATGAACGAGGACGGCGTGCCCTTCCTCGCCGGCTGCTGGGCGATCTTCGGCCACGGCAACGTCGCCGGCCTCGGCGAGGCGCTGCATGCCGAGCGGGACAGCTTCCAAACCTGGCGCGGCCACAACGAGCAGGGGATGGCCCACGCCGCCATCGCCTATGCCAAGCAGCTCCGCCGCAAGCGGGCGATGGCGGTGACGTCCTCCATCGGCCCCGGCGCCACCAACATGGTGACCGCCTGCGCGCTCGCCCACGTCAACCGCCTGCCGGTCCTGTTCATCCCCGGCGACATCTTCGCCAACCGCGGCCCCGACCCGGTGTTGCAGCAGATCGAGTCGTGGCACGACGGCACGATCAGCGCCAACGACGTCTTCCGCCCGATCAGCCGCTACTTCGACCGGATCATCCGGCCGGAGCAGCTCCTGACTGCGCTGCCCCGCGCCTTCGCGACAATGACCGACCCGCTCGATTGCGGCCCCGTCACGCTCGCCTTCTGCCAGGACGTGCAGACCGAGGCCCACGACTACCCGGTGGAGTTCTTCGAGCCGAAAACCTGGCACCGCCGCCGCCCGCGCCCCGACGTCCGCGAGCTGAACGCGCTGGCCGAGGCGATCTGCTCCGCGAAGCAGCCGCTCGTCATCGCCGGCGGCGGTGTCCACTACGCGGATGCGAGCGATGCGCTCAGGACGTTCGTCGAACGTCACGCCCTCCCCGTCGGCGAAACCCAGGCGGGCAAGTCGGCGCTGCCGTGGGACCACCCCCTGAACCTCGGCTCCATCGGCGTCACCGGCTCGTCGGCCACGAACGCTTACGCGGCACAGGCCGATCTGGTGGTCGGAATCGGCACACGGTTCCAGGATTTCACCACCGGATCGTGGGGCCTGTTCCGCAACCCCGACGTCCGCTTCGCCTCGATCAACATCGCCCCCTACGACGCGCACAAACGGGGGGCATTTCCCGTCATCGGCGACGCGCTGATCGCGCTCGAGGAGCTGACGCCGCTTCTCGGCGACCACAGGGCGGCGCCGGTCGCGGACAGCCTCAAGCCCGACTGGCTCGCCGATCTCGATGACGTCACCGCCGCGCCGACGGACACCAATGAGAAGCCCTCCGACCAGCAGGTCATCGGCGCGGTCCAACGGCAGGCGAACGCCGACACCGTGATCATGTGCGCCGCCGGCACCATGCCGGGCGAGCTGCAGAAGCTGTGGAAGGCCGGCCGCCCCGGCTCCTACCACATGGAGTACGGCTTTTCCTGCATGGGTTACGAGGTCGCGGGCGGCCTCGGCATCAAGATGGCCGAGCCCGAGCGCGACGTCATCGTCATGGTCGGAGACGGCTCGTACATGATGCTGAACTCCGAGCTCGCGACGGCCGCGATGATGGGTTTGTCCTACACCGTCGTGCTGACCGACAATTGCGGCTACGGATGCATCAACCGGCTGCAGACGAGCGCCGGGGGTGCGGAATTCAACAACCTCATCGCGCACAGCTACCACGTCAACGACATCTGGATCGACTTCGTCGCCCACGCCCGGTCGATGGGGGCCGAGGCGGTCAAGGCGGGCTCCATCGACGAACTGGAACAGGCGCTGGCGTCCCGACACGACAAGACCGTCCCCTACGTCGTCGTGATCGACACCACGCCCTATCCGCCCCGCGAGGTCGGCGGATTCTGGTGGGACGTCGCTGTCCCCGAGGTCTCGGACCGCGTCGAGGTGAACGAGGCGCGCAAGAACTACGCCCAGCACGTCAAGGAAAGACAACCGGTATGATCCGCTACGGCACCAACCCCATCGCGTGGTCCAACGACGACGACTGGTCGATCGGCGACCACCTGTCGCTCGACGACTGCCTGTCCGACTGCCGGAAGATCGGCTTCGACGGCATCGAGAAGGGCCACAAGATGCCCGACGACGGCGCGGCGCTGAAGGCGAAGCTCGGTGAGTACGGCCTGCGCTTCGCCGCGGGCTGGTTCTCGACGAACCTGCTCGTCAACGACATCGAGACCGAGAAGAAGGCGCTCAAGGCCTGGATCGACTTCACGCGCGCCGCGAGCGGCGACCACATCAATGCCGCCGAATGCTCGAACACGGTCCATGGGCGAGACGACGTGCCGGTCAACGACCGGCCGATCCTCACCGACGAGCAGTGGGAGCGGTTCTCGAAGGGCTACGAGGAGCTTTCGGCCTTCGCCGCCGAGCAAGGCGTGAAGATGGGCTACCACCACCACATGGGCACGATCATCGAGTCGGCCTCCGACATCCACCGCTTCATGGAGATGGCGGGGCCGCACACCCGCCTCCTCCTCGACACCGGCCACGCCTGGTTCGGCGGCGCCGATCCCGAGGAGATCGCGCAAAAGTATATGGACCGCGTCACCCACATCCACTGCAAGAACGTCCGCCCCGACATCGCGAAGCAGGTTCGCGACGAGAACCTCAGCTTCCTCGAAGGCGTCCGCCGCGGCGCCTTCACCGTGCCCGGCGACACCGAGGGCTGCGTCGACTTCGCGCCAGTCCTGAAGGTCGCGGCCGAGCACGGCTATTCCGGCTGGGTGGTGATCGAGGCCGAGCAGGACTTTGCGGTCCGCAACCCGCTCGAGTACCAAGGCCTCGGCCTGCGGACGCTGAAAGAGATCGCCCGCGACGTCGGGCTCGGAAGGCGGGGAGGGGTGGAAAGTCGTCTCCTGAAGCGGTTCGACGAAGGAGTACAGCCGTGAAGATTGCCCTCGACCCCTTCATGCACCGGCATCTGCCGCTGGAGGAAATCCCCGAGCTCGCTGCCCGGATGGGCTACGAGTGGATCGAGCTCAGCCCGCGCGCCGACTTCCTCGAATGGTTCAAGGCGCCGCGGGTGTTCCCCGACAGGATCAGGACTTTCCGCAAGGCGCTTTCCGACGCCAACGTCGGCGTCGCCTCGCTCCTGCCCATGTACCGCTGGGCCTCGAACGACGAGACCGAGCGGCAGGCGGCGGTGCGCCACTGGAAGCGAGCCATCGAGATCGCCGTCGAGATGGGCGTCGACACCCTGAATTCCGAGTTCGGGCGGGGGCCGCATCCCGACAAGGGCACCTGCTACTGCTGCCATACCGGCAGCATGGTCGAGGCCTGCGAGGATGCCTGGTGGCGCTCGATGGACGAGCTGGTGCCGATCCTCGAGAAGGAGGGCGTCAACCTCCACATCGAGCCGCACCCGGAGGACTGGGTCGAGACGCTGCAACCCTCGGTGGACCTGATCCGCACGGTGAACTCGGAGAGGGTGAAGTTCCTCTACTGCGCGCCCCACACCTTCTACTTCGGCGACGACATCCCCGCGATGATCCGCGAATGCGCCGACGTCCTCGCCCACGTCCACGTCGCCGATACGTTCAACCACAAGGCCTCCTCGGGCCTGCGCTACATCATCAACCCGCCTGGCTCGGCGGCGCGCGTCCACCAGCACCTCGACATCGGCCAGGGCGAGATCCCGTGGGACGACTTCTTCGGCACGCTGGCCGAGGTCGGCTTCGACGGCATCATGACCGCCTGCGTCTTCGCCTGGGAGGAGCGCGCCGAGGACAGCTCCCGCTTCATGCGGAACGAGATGCAGCGCCACGTCGACAAGCATTGGAGCAGCAAATGACCCTGGGAATCGGCGTGATCGGCACCGGCATGATCGGTCAGGACCACATCCGCCGCATCACCGACGTCCTCGCCGGGGGCAAGGTCGTCGCGGTGACCGACGCCGATCGCTCCCGCGCCGAGGCGGCCGCCGAGAAGCCGGGCGCCAATGTCCACGAGGACGCGAAGGCGCTGATCGCGGTGAGCGAGGTCGACGCGGTGATGATCTGCTCGTGGGGCCCGGCGCATGAAGAGGCGATCCTGCCCGCACTCGCGGCCGGCAAGCCGGTATTCTGCGAGAAGCCGCTCGCGCCCCGGCAGGACGCCTGCATCAGGATCATCGATGCCGAGGTGAAACTTGGAAAGCGGCTGATCCAGGTCGGGTTCATGCGCCGCTACGACGTCGCCTACAGGGCGCTGAAGGAGACGCTGGCCTCCGGCAAGATCGGCGCGGCGCTGATGTACCACGCGGCGCACCGCAACGCGTCGGTGCCGGCGGACCTCTACACCTCGGACATGGCGATCAGCGACACGATGGTGCACGACATCGACGTGGCGCGCTGGCTGCTCGACGACGAGGTGGCGCGGGTGCGGGTCCTCGCCGGCAAGAAGAACGCGCGCGGCGGCGACCTGCGCGACCCGATCTTCGCGGTGATGGAGATGCGCAGCGGCGTGCTCGCCACCGTCGAGATCAGCGTGAATATCGGCTACGGCTACGACATCCGCGGCGAGGTCTCGGGCGAGAAGGGCACCGCCGGACTTGCCGAGGCGAACCCGGTGGTCCTCAAGACCGGCGACAGTTTCTCGGGCCGTGTGCCGGCCGACTGGCGCGAGCGGTTCATCGCGGCCTACGACCTCGAGATCGCCGAATGGATCACGGCGGCCTCGGCGGGCGGCGCCACCGGCCCCTCCGCCTGGGACGGCTACGCCATCACCGCCGTCTCGGATGCCGGGCTGAAGGCCGCAGACACGGGCGAGCCGGTCGAGGTCGAGCTCGTCGACCGGCCGGGCCTCTACGCCTGATGTTCGACCTCGACCATCCGTTCTTCAAGCCTCTCTGGCGGCGCATCGTCATCGTCACGATATGCATCGGCTGGGCGCTGGTCGAGTTCGCTCGGCAGATCCCCGTTCTGGGGGATCCTGTTCGGCGCCCTCGGCGTCTATGCTGCCTACAAGTTCTTCATCGATTTCAACCCAAGGGACGAGCCATGACCGATCTCCTGCGCAAGCCACACGGAACCGGTGGCAAGGTCCATGACATCACACCGCAAAAGGCCGGATGGAGCTACGTCGGCTTCGGCCTCTACCGGCTGAAGCCCGGCGAGGTCGCGTCCGAGGCGACCGGGGATCGCGAGGTCATACTGGTGCTGGTCGAGGGCAAGGCGAAGATGTCGGGCGGCGGCCGCGACTTCGGCGAACTGGGCGACCGGATGGACGTCTTCGAGAAAACGCCGCCGCACTGCGTCTACATCCCGAGCGGCGCGGACTGGAGCGCGGAGGCGACGACGGATTGCACCCTCGCCGTGTGCACCGCGCCCGGCCACGGCGGCCACGACGCGCAGGTGATCGGCCCGGCGGGCATCTCTCTGACCCCGCGCGGCAAGGGGACGAACACCCGCCACATCAACGCCATCGCGATGGAAGAGCGCGATGTCGCCGACAGCCTGCTGGTGACCGAGGTCTTCACCCCCGACGGCCACTGGTCGTCCTACCCGCCGCACCGGCACGACGAGGACGACTATCCACGGATGACCTACCTCGAGGAGAGCTACTATCACCGGCTGAACCCGGCCACCGGCTTCGGCATCCAGCGGGTTTTCACCGACGACCTGTCGCTCGACGAGACGATGGCGGTCTCCGACGGCGACGTGGTGCTGGTGCCGCGCGGCCACCATCCTTGCGGCGCGCCCTACGGACACGAGATGTACTACCTCAACGTGATGGCCGGGCCGATGCGCAAATGGCGGTTCGAGAACCACCCGGACTTCGACTGGATCGCGCAGCGCGACGCGTGAGCGACTCGGCATTGTCCCGTCCAGCGGCAGCAACGGCGCAGGAGTCCGGCCATCGAGCATCTCGTTCCCCTCGCCGCCGCCGCCCTGATCGTCGGCATGTCAAAGGGCGGCCTCGCCTCGGCGGCGGCCCTCGCGGTGCCGATGCTGGCGCTGTTCATGAACCCGATCCAGGCGGCCGCGATCCTGCTGCCGGTGTTCCTGGTGACGGACTGGGTGGCGGTCTGGCTTTACCGAGGGACGTATTCGGGCCGGAACCTCGCGATCCTGATCCCGGCGATGATGTTCGGCATTGCGCTGGCGACCGTCATCACCCCCTACACGTCGGAGAGCGCGCTGCTGTTCGTCACCGGGCTGATCGGCCTCTGGTACTGCGGGCGAAGCTGGTTCGGCAGGACGTCCCCGAGGCCGACCGAGGCGAGACTCGGTCCCGGCCTGTTCTGGGGCACGCTGACCGGGGTGACGAGCTTCATCACCCACTCGGGCGCGCCGCCGTCCCAGGCCTACCTGCTGCCGCAACGCCTGCCGAAGCTGGATTTCGCGGGCACGATCGCGATCGCGTTCGCGGTGGGAAACCTGGCCAAGGTCCCCGGATACTGGGCGCTGGGTCAATTCGAGGCGCTGAACTGGCCGTTGACGCTGACGCTGATCGCGGCCGGGATCGCCGGGACGGTCGTGGGACGCTGGATCGTCGGCCGGCTGCACGACGCGACCTACCTGCGGGTGATCGAGGGGCTGCTGCTCTGTCTGTCGCTGCTGCTGATATGGCGGGCGGTGAGCGTCGTCGTCAGCGGTTGAGGTCAGTCGCGGCGGAACCGGTGCCGCTCCTACCGAACGGGCGCGTCGATGAGGTCGACGACGGCCCGCACACAAACCGGGGACGCGGTCGTTGTCGCGTCAGACGGTCCAGCAGGTCCGGGGGACGCCGCGCTCGCGGAAGAGGCGCATGAGATCCGGAATTACTTCCGCCACCAAGTCGTGGAGGACGGCGATGACGGCGCTGGAGCAAACGGCATCGGTCTGGCCGAGGGCGGTCGACACCTCGATTGCGGGGCACCGGTCAAGCAAGACGTCTCCGATGTCGTTCGGCTTGGGCGCGTAGATCAGGCGGCGGACGCAGAGGCGGCCGTTCCCGGGCCAACAGAGCGTCCCCGCGACGGCTACTTCGCGCTGCGACAGCGAGAAGCCAAGCGGCACCCGCACGATCTGGAAGGACAGGTCGGGGTGACTGGCGGTGGAGCTCCTGAGCCCGACCCCGGGAAGGCGCCGCCAAGGCTGCCCGGGGCACCGATGGGGATTGTACCGGCGGCTTGCAATGCCGTTCGCAGGGAAGCGGTAGAGACATGCAGATCACGATCACTACCGCGCCCTGCTGCTGGGGCGTCGACGACGTCAGCAACCCGCACCTGCCCCCTTGGGAGCGGATGCTCGACGAGGCGGCGGCTGCTGGATTTGGCGGGCTCGAGCTCGGGCCCGACGGCCATGTGCCGCTCGACCTCGGAAGGGTGTCGCAGGCGCTGAGGCCGCAGGGACTCCACATCATCGTCGGGACGATCTTCGACGACCTTGTCGCGCCTGCGAACCGCGAGAGCCTTGTGCGTCACACCGACGGGATCTGCGCGCTGGTCTCGAGCCTGCCGCAGCCGGCGCCGCTTGCCGGGCAGCGATTTCCGACGCCGTACCTGACGGTGTTGAACTGGGGCCACGACGAGCGGGACTACGCCGCCGGCCATTCCGACCGCGCCCGGAGGCCTGGACCGGGATGGTCGCAAACATCCGCGCGGTCGCCGCGAAGGCCGTCGAGTACCGCATGCGCCGGTTATCCACTCCCATGCCGGCGGCTACATCGAGTTCGCGGACGAGATCGAGCGGATCGTGGCCAACATGCCCGCGGAGACCGCCGGTCTCTGCCTCGACACCGGTCACTGCCACTACGCCGGGATGGACCCTGTCGCGACACGCGAGCGGTATGCCGACCGGACCGACTACATCCACTTCAAGGACATCGACCAGACCGTCTTCGACCGCGTTATGGGCGAGCGGATCCAATTCTTCGAGGCCTGCGCGCAGGGAGCCATGTGCCCGATCGGCCGCGGCGTCATCGACTATCCGACGATCCGTGACACGCTGGCGCGGACAGGCTACGGCGGATTCATCACAGTCGAGCAGGAGCGCGACCCGCGCAACGCGGGCGGCAGCCGGGCCGACGTCAAGGCGAGCCGGGATTATCTGATGAGCGTCGGGTTCTGAGGGAGGAGCAGAAATGATCTACGGCGGCAAGCAGGTCGCGGCGCCAATCCGCTGGGGGATGGTCGGCGGCGGGCGCGGCAGCCAGATCGGCTACATTCACCGCTGCGCGGCGCTGCGCGACCAGAACTTCGCGCTCGTCGCCGGCGCGCTCGACCTCAACTCCGAGCGGGGGCGCGCCTTCGGCACCGAACTGGGGATCGTTCCGGAGCGGTGCTACCCCGCATACCGCGACATGTTCGCGGCCGAGGCGGCACGGCCGGACGGCATCCAGGCGGTCTCGGTGACGACCCCGAACAGCACGCATTACGAGATCACGAAGGCCGCGCTCGAGGCTGGCCTGCACGTCGTCTGCGAGAAGCCGCTGACGTTCACGGTCAAGGAAGCCGAGGATCTGCAGGCGCTGGCCAGGGACCGCGACCGCGTTGTGGGTGTTGCCTACGGCTATTCCGGCTACCAGATGATCGAGCAGGCGCGCGCGATGGTGGCGGCGGGCGAGCTGGGCGAGGTCCGCCTCCTCAATCTGCAATTCGCGCATGGGTTCCACTCCGCCCCCGTCGAGGAACAGAACCCGGCGATAAGATGGCGCGTGGACCCGAAGTACGCGGGGCCAAGCTATGTCCTCGGCGACCTCGCCACACACCCGCTCTATCTCTCGGAGCTCATCTGCCCGCAGCTCAGGATCAGGCGGCTGATGTGCGCACGCCAGAGCTTCGTGCAGAGCCGCGCCCCGCTCGAGGACAACGCCGTCGTGCTGATGGAGTACGACACCGGCGCCTTCGGGCAGCTCTGGTCGAGCGCGGTCAACGCAGGATCAACCCACCAGCAGAAGATCCGGATCGTCGGCGAGAGGGCCAGTATCGAGTGGTGGGACGAGCAGCCGAACCAGCTCCGCTACGAGGTGCAGGACCAGCCGGTGCGCATCTTCGAACGCAACATGGGCTACCTCCACCCTGCGGCGCTGGCGGAAGACCGGATCGGAGCGGGCCACCCCGAGGGGCTGTTCGAGGCGTGGGCCAACCTCTACGAGCGCTTTGCCATCGCGATGGAGGCCACGGATACCGCCAACACCGATCGCCGGTCGAAGCTGAGCTATCCGGGAATCGAGGCCGGGGTCCATGGGGTGCGCTGGATTGCGAATTGCGTCCGGTCCGCCGATGCCGGCGGGGTGTGGGTCGACTGGTCGTGACAAGACCTGAACGATGGTATCTCGTCGCATCTTGGGAACGGGACGATACATCCCGACAAGCGGCAAAAGATCGACATACCCGGTCCATCAAAGGGTCTTGTCTCGGCCAGGTCGTCTCGGGCAAGAACGTTTCCGGCGATCGCGATCCTGTCGTCTTGACCGCGGAACCGGCAGCAGGCCAGCGCATCTCAGCGCCGTTTCGTCAGCCGGTCCATGCGGGGCCAGGCGTTGCCTGTTCCGGCTTCAAACGCCGGCGGCATTCCGGACGGTTCGGGATGTCGTCACCACCCCGAGACCGAGCTTTTCATTGAACGTCGCCTTCGCCGTCGCCGGTCGAGCGCGAAACCCGCTGGCCGCACTTGCGGAGGTCCGCCGCGCGCTCCCCGACCGGGCCTTTCTCGACTGGTGCGCGTGAAGATGTGTATCCTCACGACCGCGACCAGACGAAGCAAACGGCTCCCGATCAGCGCGCGCTGGCGCGGGGGGCAACGGCTCGGATCCCCGTCAAGGTCAGGCCGGCCCTGGCGGGCTTGAAAAGCTCGGCGCCGGAACGAGGTCGATGCGGTGCACCCTGTGGATTGCGGAATGCGAAAGGCGGCTCATCGGACGGTATCGTTCAGAAGCTCTCCGCGTTCGCACGTCACAGGCACCGGTTCCGCTTCGGCGGGCTCGTGCGGCGCGATGCGCAGGGCGCGCAGGGCGTTCAGGATGACGGCGACGTCGATGACCTCCTGAAGCAGCGCGCCCTGCACAGGGGTGAGGTAACCGAAGGCGGCAGCGATCATGCCGAGGACCGAGAAACCGATCCCGGCGACGACGCTCTCGACGGCGATCCGGCGGGACGCGCGTGCAATCTCGATCCCCGGTCCCAGCCGGTCGATCCGGTCCACCAGAAGCACGACGTCGGCCGCTTCCGCAGAGGCGGCCGCTCCGCGGGCGCCCATGGCGACGCCGACATCGGCGGCCGCAAGCGCAGGCGCGTCGTTCACCCCGTCGCCCACCATCATGACCGGTCCGTGCTTGCGCTCGGTGAGAACCAGCAGGACCTTCTGATCGGGCGTCAGGCCTGCCCGGAGCCCGTCGAGGCCGAGACCTTCGGTCACGCGTTTCGCCACTTCCGCCCTGTCGCCCGTGGCCAGCAGGATGCGCTCGATCCCCTCCCGGCGCAGCCCGCCGAGCATGGCGCCTGCACCCTCCCGCAAGGGATCGGACATGACCAGATGGCCAGCCATGTGGCCGTCGACCGCAACTGCGACCAGGACCGAACCGGCGGCCAGAGCCGGATGGTCGCCGGATGCCTGCCCGGCACGGCGGGCGACGAAGCTGTCGCCGCCGACGATGACGCTCTGGCCTTCGACGCGCCCCTCGAGCCCTTCGCCGGGGATTTCGGTCACGTCCGAGGGCACTGGCAACGCGAGTCCGCGCGCCTTCGCCGCCGCGACGATGGCCTGCGCCACCGGATGCTTTGATGCCTGATCGAGCGACGCGGCGAGGCGCAGGACGGCGTCCTCGCCAATACCGTCGCGACTGTCGATCGACACGATCTGCGGGCGGCCATCCGTCAGCGTCCCCGTCTTGTCGAGGATGAGGGTCCGGATGCGCGCCATGGTCTCGAGCGGCCCGGCGCCCTTGATCAGAACACCGAAATGCGCGGCGCGCGACAGCCCCGCGACGAGGGCGACGGGAACGGCGAGGATCAGGGGACAGGGCGTCGCCACGACCAGCACGGCGACGGCCCGGATCGGGTCGCCCGTGAACCACCATGCGGCGAAAGCGATTGCGACAGTCACCGCCAGAAACCCCAGCGACCAGCGGTCCGCCAGACGCGACATCGGCGCCTTCGACCGCTGGGCTTCCTCGACCAGCCGGACGATTCCGGCATAGGTGCTTTCCGCGGCGCGACGTGTCGCCGTGATATCGAAGGCCTCGCCCGCATTGGTCGAACCGCTCATGGCGTCGCCCCCGCGGGGCAGGCGCGCAGGCAGCGACTCGCCGGTAAGAGCGGAAGTGTCCACGAAGGCTGCGTCGGATGTCACCGTGCCGTCCACGGGCACCACATCGCCCTGCCGGATGAGAAGCCGGTCGCCGGGCTCGATCTCGTCCAGGGAGACGTCCTCGAGCCCGCCGTTCTTGTGGCGCGTGGCCGTTCGCGGAACGCGCGACAGCAGGTCATGCATCTCTCGCCGCGCCCGGCCTTCGGCAAAGCTTTCGAGGAACGTGCCTCCGGAGTACATCACCGCGACGACGGCTGCGGCGAGCGTCTCGCCGAACACGAGCGCCGCCGTCATGGACAGAGCCGCCACGATGTCGAGGCCGACTTCGCCCCGCCCGATGCTGCGCAGGATTTCGACCAGAAGCGCGGCGAGGGCGGGGATGACCCCGATGAACCAGGCGATGCTGGCCATCTCGGTTTCGCCAAGGACGTAGAGGACCAGTCCCGAGACGAGGCCCGCCACGACAAAGAGCAGGATGGCCGTCTTCAGCCGGTCGGTGCCTGTATGTTCCATGCGGCTCATCTCACCCCGGTCGAGACGCTCGCCGCTGGTTCGCCGGAAAAAAGTCGCCCGACGCCCGCGCCCCTTGCGCTCCCGTCATCATTGCGCAGCAGAAACAGGGCGTCGAGCCCTCGTTTCCGGGCGAGCGTCGCTCCCCGGTCGGGCCCGAGAACCATGAGCGCGGTCGCCCAGGCGTCGGCCTCGGCGCAGCTTCGTGCGACGACAGTGACCGACGCAGGCGACGAGAGGATCGGGGCACCGCGGCAAGGGTCCATTGTGTGCGACAGGCGGCGCCCCCGCACCTCGACCCAGTGGCGGTAGTCGCCCGATGTCGCCACGGCGGCGTCCTCCAGCGCGACGATGGAATGGGGCGCCCGGCGCGCCGGATCGGGCGCTTCCACCGCAACGGTCCAGGGCTCCCCGTCTGGCCGGAGCCCGAGCGCGCGCATCTCGCCATCAATACCGACGAGGCCCGCCTCGATGCCGCGGGAAACGAGTGTCTCGGCCAGACGGTCGACGCCGTAGCCCTTGGCGATACCGTTAAGGTCGAGTGCGAGGGGCGATGTCTTGCGCACGCGCCCCTGCCGGATCTCCAACGCCTCGTGGGCCGGCACGCGCCGTGCGGACATCGCGGACCGGATGCGGTCTGGCGCGGCGGTTTCCGGGCCGAAGCCCCAGGCAGTCACCGCATCGCCCATGCCGACGTCGAAGGCCCCGCCCGAGGCGCGCCCAAGCTCGAGCCCGAGCCGCAAAACCTCGATGAGCCGGGCCGGCACCTTCACCCATGCGTCCGGGGGCGCCGCGTTGAGGCGCATCAGGTCGCTGTCGGGCTTCCAGGTGGACATCTGCGCGTCCACTTCGTCAACCGCCGCCTGCAGCGCGGCGCGGACAGGCTCCGGGTCACCCCCGCGGGGCGCGAAGAACAGCGCCGACCAGCGCGTGCCCATCGTCGAACCGTTCAGCGCATGGCGGACAGGCTCAGTAGACATCCTCGACATACCGCCCCTCCGCCTTCAGCATCGCCGGCGTCAGCCCGGCGGGCGCGAGGATCGCGTCCAGCGCATCGGCCACACCGGCGGCCATGTCGCGCCCGCCGCAGACCATGACCCGCGCCCCGTCACCGATCAGTCGCGCGACCTCCGCGGCATCGCCGCGCAACGCGTCCTGGACATAGTGGGGGCGCGCCGCGCGCGAGACCGCCGTGACGAGCCGGGCAAGACGGCCGTCATCCTGCCAGCCCGCCATCTCCTCGCCGTAGAAGAAATCGTTCTCGGGGTGGCGCATCCCGAAGAAGAGGTGGACGGGACGCCGCCTGGCATTGGCGCGCACGAAACCCGCCAGCGGACCAATGCCGGTGCCGGCGCCGATCAGGATCAGCGGCGCCCGCCCGCGGCCCGGCTGAAACCCCGGATTGCGGCGCAGGAAGGCGGTGACGCTGTCGCCCGGCTCCAGTGCGGTGAGCTGGCCGGAGCAGAGCCCGCCGGCATGCTTCTTCACCACGATCTCGACGAAGCCGTCGCGACGCGCGGCGGCGAGCGAATAGAGGCGCGGCACGTGAGAGCCTTCGGGCAGGATGCCGATCAGGTCGCCCGCGGCGAAGCGAGCGAAGCCCGCGCCGGTCAGCCGCTGCAAGAGCGTGACCCGCGGGAGCGCAAACCGCAGGATCGCAGTCGGCGCCTGCACCTCGGCACCATAGTCGCGGCGCGAGACCAGCGTGAGCCTCCGGGTCGCGGGCAGAACCGGCCGGTGAGCCAGCTCGAGCTCCATCCCGAGTGCGGCACCCAGCGCCCGCCCCCAACGGGCGAAATCCTGCGGCGACTGGCGGTCCACGGTGTCGAGGGGGACGAGCTCGGGCCAGCCCTTCGCTTCCGCCGCCACTGCGACAGCCTTGGCGAAGGCGCAATAGTCGGGAAAGCCGCGGTCCCCGAAACCGAGCACGGCCAGCGGCGTGTCAGGCGCGCTGCCGAGCGATCCCAGCCGGTCGAGGAAGCCCCTGGCCGAGGCCGGTGCGTCGCCGTACCCGTAAGTCGCCGCGAGCACGATGATCCGTTCGGCGCGGGTGTAACGATCCGGCGCGAAGGCCGACATCGGCGCGGCATGGACGCTCTGTCCCGCCTCGGAGAGAGCCGCGTGCAGCGTTGCGGCGAAGCCCCAGGTGCTGCCGCCCTCGCTGCCCACGAGCAGGATCGTCTCGGCCCGGCCCGCCGACCAATTGCCGCGAATGCGCGGCCGCCCGCGTCTGCCGGCCAGCCAGACCAGCACGCCCGTCGCTCCAATTGCGGGCACGCCGAGGGCCATGAGCCCGAGCACCAGCCCCAGCGTGGCGGCGCCCTGCCCCGTGTGCAGCATGTAGACGGTTTCCGAGACGCGCTCCCACCCGCTCAGCTCGGCCCAGATCAAGAGCGCACCGCTGCCCTGGTCGAGATACCCGGTGCCCCGCTCCGTCTTCAGCGTGAAGACGTCGGTCGCGTCACCGGGATAGGGAAAGCTCAGCTCGCGCAGCTCAACCACCGGGGTGTCGCCGAGCATCGCCAGTTCGGCAAGCGCAACGCCGGTCTCGCCGCTCGCCTCGGCCGGGAAGGCCGGTGAGGCGCTGCCGTCGGGGAGCAGGTCAAAGGTGGAGGCGGTCATCCACAGGGCAGTGGCCGAGGAAAGCAACAGGCCGAGCACCGCGATCCGCGCGATCTCGACATGCACGCGCCCGGACAGCTTCCCCCGCGTAGGCGCAAACCAGTGCCGCCAGCCCCCCGCCCGCCGCGCGACCAGCGCCGCGCCGGAAAACGACAGCACAAGCATCGCCACAGCACCCGCCGCCATGGCGATGCGGCCCCCGTCGCCCAGAAACAGCGAGCGGTGCAGATTGGTGAGCCAGCGTTCCGTCCGGTTGGGATCCGCCGAGGCGACGCCCTGTCCGGTCGCGGGGTCGATGACGGCGGCGCCGGGCGCGCCCTGGTCGAACCAGTAGGCGGTGATCCGCCCCGAGGGCGACCGGCGGATCTGCTCGACGCCCGGATAGGCCGCCTGGATGTTCTCGGCGAGAGCTGCGACGCTCAGGCCTGCCTCGGCCTGTGGCGCGGCCAGGCGCTCGGCCGCCGGGAAGACCGACAGCGCCGCGCCGCTGAGCGCGAGCATCGTTACGAGGACGAGGGCCGGAAGACCCGGCCAGCGATGAAGAGCACGGATCATGACCCTGTCTCCTCACATCTCGTAGGCGGAGCTGGCGACGTAGCGGCGGCCGCGCACGGGCGTATCGGCGCCGTCGGCCGTCAGCGGCATGGCGACCTCGTCCGGACTGTCGCGCATGTCCTCGACGGCAGCGTCGATGTGCAGGGTGTAGCCGGCATCGAACAGCGCGTCGGCGAGGTCGAGCGTGATCTCAAGCGACCGGCCGGCGCCGACGCTGGCGCCGGTGATGCCGTTGACCTGCGCGGTGTCGCCGCCAGTGGCGCGGTACCAGCCGTTCAGGTGCTCGTAGTACTTGGACTTGCCGCCAGCCATCCAGAGGCTGCCCACATAGGCCCCGGACGCGTCGGTGACGTAGAGCGCGAGATAGGCGCCGTCGCCCCCGTAATTGTTGAGCGTCGTGGTGAGCGTGACCGGGCGCGCCATGGCGAGGCCGGGAAGGGTCAGCGCCGTGGTCAGCGCGAGCGTCGCGAGAAGCGATTTCATCGTGTGGATCCTTCTTCGGAAGTTGCGTCGGAGAGGCTCAGTTCACCTGAACCTGCGGCGGGGCGCCGTTGCCGAAGAGTCCGTTCTGCGGCGGTGCGACGGTGCCGGCGGGCGCGGGATTGCGGGCGCCGCCACGGCAGTCGTCGTCGTCATCATCATCGTCGCAGTCTTCCTCATGATCGTCGTGATCACGCCTCGAACTTTGGCGGTCGCCGCGGACATGATCGTCGTCATCGCCGCTGGCAAGGATTAGGGGCAACGCCTGCGCGGCGTCTTCGAAGAGCGCCGCGAAGGGCCGAGGGCTCCCGTCGGCGGGCGCGTGCATCGCGCTCCAGGCCGGCAGGCCGACGGCGGCCGTCAGTGCCGTCGAAGCGACAAGAAGCGTAAGGGTCTTTCGCATGGCAGGGTCTCCTTTTCGTCTGCTGAGACCCATCTGGAGATCCGACCTGAGGGATTCCTGACGACAGGGCGATTCCCGCTTCAGCTTGCCTTCAGGAAGAAAAAGGCCCCGCCGGGAAAGGGGAGCCAATCCGAGTTGTAGGACACGGGCGGCTGGAAACTGTCGCCCGTTTTCCGTTTCAGGCTGTCATCGTCCCTGAAGTTTTGCCCACATCGGGGTGCCGTGGAACAGCCACGGTTGGTAGAGAACCCTGGCGAGGTCGGGCAGGTGAGGACGGTCGTCCCGTCGGCGGTCTCGCTTCTTCCGGGTGGCTCCGCCCGAGGCTTCCGCCTCTTCGGCATTTTCCGTTTCCTGCCCCAAGCCCTTCGGTTGCGACGGCTGATGGACACCCATCCGCATCGCCGGGGTCGTCCGGACGACCTTGTTGGCGCGCCTCTTCGGCACAAAGATCGCCTTGTCCGTGCCCGGCACTGCGAGGCGCCTCAGTTGATCGACATTCTCTGCCGGACCAGCAGCATCCTCTATAGCGCCTGTCGTTGGGCCTTCCGGTGGTGATGCATCCGCCTCCAGAGGCGTTCTGTAGGGCCTCCAGTCGAAGAAGTTGTAGTGCACGCACCATATGTTCATCAGGGCGATCAACACGCGCGGATTGTAGGCGGCGCCGTTGATGTATGTGGCGCCCACACGAGAGCTGCGACCGCCCGCACGCTGGATGATGCTGACCCGCTCGCGGATGGCGTTCATGAAGGTGGAAGTCGGCTGTATCGTTGCGTGTATGACCCTTCGGGTGATGGCGGCGCGGAGTTCTGGGTCGTTGATCTCGTCGTCGATGCCGAGCCGTCGATAGGCGGCGCGATAGCGCGGCGACAGGATTGGGAAGCCCACGGCTTTGTCGATCTCGTTGGCCGACTGAATGGGTCTATTAACCCACAAGCGGGGAAATGCGGCCGAGGCAAGGTTCGGCCCCACCCACGAGCTTCTCGACTGGTCGCTCGGGTCGGTTCGGTAGGCGGGACTCAGGTTCGCGGAAGTCCAGCTCTGTAGTGCTTCCCAGGGCATCAGGTGGGGATGCATCTCGCGCCACACCGCGAGGCTCTCCGAAAACTCCGCCTGCTTCTCCCGGATACGGTCGATCGGCGCATCCTTCTTGAACCCGATGACTGCCCATTCGAACCTGTCCGCGAGGATCTCCTTGCGGAAGATGTGAGGCACGACCCGGGCCATCTGCCCCTCCCTCTCCCCGACGAGGGTGAGCTTGCCGCTGGGGATCATCCACTTGAGGCAGGCAAGGGACGCTGCTTTCGTGTAGGTATCGCGCGTCATAACGCCATCGAAGGCGTTCCGGCTGTCGCGCTCGTGCTTCACGAAGTTGAACCAGTGATCGCGCAGGTGCTCGATCTCGTCTGCCCGGGCGCTGGCGGCCTGCGTCGCCATGTAGGCCTCTGGCGAAAGCGCTTCTCCGGCAGCATCGAATGCCTCGGCAGTCCGCCCCACGAAGTGGCGCAGGCGCTTCTCCGCGGCGGAGAAGAGCGCCGGCTCGTCGAACCGCGCTGTCGGCCGCTGGAAGTGGAGCAGTGGTGCGGTGAAGGTGCCTTTCGAGTTCCGATACTGCTTGCGAAGCGTCGAGCTCCGAGCGACGCCGAAATAGGCGTCCTCGATGACCTCCAGCGGGTCGATAGTCGGATCGAAATCTACATCGCAGCGGAAGACATAGCCCGACCGGATGTCCGCGCTGACAGCGCAGTTCAGTTGCGTGATCTTCCGGTCGATCTTCGTCTGCCAGTTCACGCCGACGGAGATGTCGTCGTGGGCAATGCGGGTGTGGGTGTATGGCTTTCCGTCCTTGATGCGCTGCCGTTCGACGCGCTTCCGCCACTCCGCAAGCTGCGCCTGTTCGTATGCCAGGAGGGTCCGCTCCAGCCAGAAGATGCGATCGTAGAGCCTGGACATTCCCGGTTCCGTTTCGCCTCTCGGCGTGCGCAGGATGCGCCGGATGTCGTGAAGACCGGTGCCGTTGGCCAGAAGCGACAAGATCTCGATGTTCTCATTGCGCTTCTTCTGGCGACGATGCTCGCTCGAGACCGTGAAGCGGGCGCCAGGCAGTCCCTTGCAGGGCTTGTGGATCACGCGGACGGAGCGCGCACGCGGCACAGATCCCTTCTTGTGGCCGACCTTTCGCGACGGTTTGCCGTTGGCCCCATTGAAAATGAACTCTTCGGGCTTTTCCAGGTAGGCGGTGCCGCAGTTGCCGCAGAAGGGACCCTCCGAGGCACCGTTCTGGACCCATAGTCGATGTCGCTCTTCTTCGTAGGCCTCGTTCGAAATCAGCCTCGTCCGAACGCCGCATTCCGAGTTCGCTCGGAGGTGCTGACAAATCAGGACCCGACCATCATTCCAGGCCCGCGGATCGCCAGAGAACTCGAAAGCATCGGTCTCTCGATGGAGGTTGTCGCCGCTTTCTGTCTCGATCTTGTAGCGACCGACGCCACGCGCGATCGTGGGGTCGGCCATGGCGGCCTTCAGTCGCTTCTCGGCCGCGCCACGCCCCACAAAAGCGTGCTTCGCCGGAGCCGGTTCGATCCCGTAGTTACCGCAGTCGGGATCACCGCAGCAGTTGAGATTTGTATCGCCCGAGACGCGAGGGTATACTTGCGCGAGCGTGAGGTTCTCCAGGCTCTTCACCTTGTCCGGTCCTTTCGTCCGTTGCTGGGTCAAGAGCTCGCGCACCTCTAAGATTGGCCAGTCTGGCCAATGACGAAATCAAGCGGGCGCAAATGGGCGCTCGCCGCGGGAAGTTCGAACTTCCCGCCAGTTCGCCTCTGATGGCGGAAAAATCAGACGAGATTAGGGCGGAAGAACAAAAGCCTGCCAACCTCTCGGTCGGCAGGCTGTCAGGGCTCGTGTCCTACAGTGCGGAATGGCTCCCAAGTGGGCGGGGGCAGCTCGGGCCAAAGGGACAGTCGTCCCTGGTATCCCGATCGGCTCCGGCTCAGGGGGTGTCGCCGGGGCCGGGCCCGCGCTTGTCGCCGGTGACCATGGCGCGGGCGAGGTTCTCGTGATGCCGGAACGACGCCAGCACCACCCCGCCGACATGCAGCGCCACCAGCAGCAGCATCAGGTTGGCGAAGACCTCGTGCAGCTCCTCGAGCCCCACTCCGCCGCTCTCGCCGTATGCGCCGGCCTCGTCGGCCCGGGCGGACGCCACGATCTGCGGCATCTCGGGCAGCATCGCCACGCGCGAAGGTTCGGCCATGAGCCAGCCTGTCAGCGCCGTGCCCGAGAGTGTCACGAGCAGCGCCACGATCATGGCGGCGCCTGCCGGGTTGTGGCCGAGATAGCGCCGCTCCTTCCCCCGCACCATGTCGCCCAGATATGACAGCGTAGCGCGGGGACCCTTCAAGAACTGGGCGAAGCGCGCATATCGGCCTCCGACCAGCCCCCAGACAAGCCGGAACGCGACGAGACCCGCGACCACGTAGCCCGCGATCTCGTGGATGGTGGACAACTCCTCCGCGGTCAGCCAGGCCACCGTGAAGGCGGCAACGAGGCTCCAGTGAAAAAGGCGCACAAGCGGATCCCAGACCCGCACCTTGCCGGGCGCGCTTGTTTCCATCTGCGGTGCCTCATTTGTGGCGGTATCAGTCATCGTCGCCTCCCTCGCGGTCGCGGCCCTGATCCTGTTTCGGACGATCCTCATCTTCGCCCTCGTATTCCAGCTCGATCACCTGAAGCGTGGCGGGATGAACCGTCACCTCGATCTGGCGACCCTCGGCGTCGCGTCCGTTGATCTCGTAGCAGCCGTCGTCGATCTTGATGCGGCGCACAGTCCAGCCGTTCTCTTCGGCCAGCCGCGCAATGGCATGCCGTGGCTGCCAGTCCGTCATCGGAACGAAGCAATCGTCGTCCGCCAGAGCCACCCCGGCCGGGAAGCCCGCGAGAAAGCCGATAATTGTCAATGCTTTCTTCATGAGCCAAACTCCTCGCTGCGGCCATCTCGATGCACTCGATGCGCGGCGAAGCTGACAGGAGCCTGAAGCGCCTGGGCTGGCAGCGTCAGCTTTGCGTCAGCCGGACGGATGATGGAGGGTCATCGGGAAAGGGTCGAAACCAGCCATGCGCATCCTGCTGATCGAGGACGATACGGTTCTGGGCGCCGCCGTGCGTGACCAGATCGCCAGCGACGGCCAGTCGGTGGACTGGGTCACGCGGCTGGATGCGGCAGGGGATGCCATGGCCGGGGCCTCCTACGATCTGGTGCTGCTCGACCTGATGCTGCCGGACGGCCGCGGTATCGGCTTCCTGAAGGGCGCGCGCGCGCGGGGCGACGTGACGCCGGTGATCATCCTGACCGCGCTCGACCAGGTATCAGACCGGATCGAAGGGCTGAACGCCGGCGCTGACGACTATCTCGTGAAGCCGTTCGATCTTTCCGAACTGTCGGCGCGGATCGGCTCTGTCGCGCGGCGCTACTCCGGCAATCCCAACCCGATCGTCACCCATGGGTCACTCGAGATCGACCTCGCCGCACGCAGCATCCGCCGTGACGGCAAGCCGGTCCAGTTGACCGCCCGCGAGTGGGCCCTCTTCGAGGCGTTCCTCTCCCGCCCTGGCCAGCTTCTGTCCAGGGCGCAGCTGGAGGACAAGCTTTATGCCTTCGACTCCGAGATCGAGAGCAACACGATCGAGGTCCATGTCAGCCGGCTGCGCAAGAAGCTCGGGCCGCAGGTCATCGAGACAGAGCGCGGCATGGGCTACCGCCTGGGCGCGCCATGAGGCTGCCGCGCAGCCTTCAGGCCCGTCTCGGGTTGTCCCTTGGCATTCTGCTGACGGTCCTGTGGATTGCCGCCGCTTCTGTGACGACCCTGATCTTGCGGCAGGAAATGGACGAAATCTTCGACTTCGCACTCCAGGAGACGGCACAGCGCCTTCTGCCGCTTGCCGTTGTCGATATCGTCGGCCGAGATGACGACGGAATCGCCCAACGCCTCGGGGTGATCCGCGAGCACGACGAGTTCTTCACGTACATCGTCCGCGACGCGCAGGGGCGCATCCTGCTGCAATCGCACTCCGCAGATCCGGCGGTCTTTCCGGCCTATGACGGGCCGGGCTTCCGACAGACCGCAACCCACAGGCTCTACAACGACGACGCGCTGCAAGGCAGCATCCGGATCACGATCGCCGAACCGCTTGAGCACCGGGAGATGGTTGCGCGCGAAATCCAGATCGGTCTCGGGTGGCCGCTTCTGATCGTGATCCCTGTTGCCCTGCTTGCCATCATACTCGCGGTGCGGGCGAGTCTCGGATCATTGCGCCGCTTTCGGGAGCGGCTGGAGGCGCGCGATGCGCGTGATTTGTCACCCGTTCCGGCAGAGGATGTTCCTGCCGAAATCGCGCCGATGGCGGGCACCCTGAACGATCTGCTGGTGCGCCTGAAAGAGGCCTTCGAGGCCGAACGCAGCTTCGCCGCCAATGCCGCGCACGAATTGCGAACGCCGGTCGCAGGCGCCATTGCCCAGGCGCAGCGTCTTCAGTCTGAAACCTCCGATCCCGCCGCCGGGGCGCGGGCGGCTGAAATCGAGGGCACGCTCAAGCGACTTGCGCGGTTGTCCGAACGCCTCATGCAGCTCGCGCGGGCCGAAGGCGGACAGCTTCGCCAGGACCGAACCTCGGATCTGAGACCCGTCGCACGCGTCGTGGTCGAGGATATCGCCCGCGCGGGAGCGCCTGAGCGCATCGCGCTGGGGTTGCCGGAGACACCGGTGATGTCGGACCTCGATCCGGACGCCTTCGGGATATTGTGTCGAAACCTGGTGGAGAACGCCCTGCGTCACGGCTCGGACTCCGCCCCGGTCGAGGTGACCCTGACATCGGATGGACAGTTGATCGTTGCGAACCAAGGGCCCGTCCTGTCGCCCGACACTCTGGACCGTCTGACGGCCCGCTTCGAGCGCGCGGGTGCAAGCACTGACGGCAGCGGACTGGGCCTCGCCATCGTTGCCGCCATTGCCGAGCGCATCGGGAGCCCGCTGATACTTACATCACCGCGTCCGGGCGCGTCCTCGGGATTTCAAGCCTCCGTCAAGCTGCCGACGGATGTTTCGAATGCATCCACGCACACCTCCGCAACGCGTTGAACAGAGCGTTTAGGGCGAAAGGGCAAGGCCAGCGGCAGCCGTCCTTCTGCGCCAGCGAAATTGCGAGGAAGATCATCGAGATCGGGATCTCGGCCGCTTCGTACATGATTTCGCAAAACTGCGGCGGTGAAGATCGCGCGAAAGACGTTGATGTCGTCAAGAGAGGGGCCAAGACGCCGGCCTCCGACGCCCCCAAGCGTCAGCCTCCTGCCGGTCGGGTTGCATCGCTGCATTCCTGCGATGACGTCCGCGCTACGGCAACGCGACGACGGTGGGCCCCGCACCGGCGATCGCCGCCACGCTCGCCCCCAGCACGGGGCGGGGGATTGTTGCCTGCTCTGCGGCCGTGTCGTCGTTCATCCAGTAAAGAGGATCCTCCACGGCGATGGTGCCGACGAAGACGACCCTGCCATCGGGCGACCGATAGCCGCTCCGCCAGAACCGGGCGTGCATCCTGCCCGCCTCGTTGGGCATGGAATACCCGAGGTCGTTCGGGCGGCCGTCCCAATATGTGGGAAAGACCAGGGGCACCGGCGCAGCACTCCCCCTCCAGTATGCCATTGCCCCGCGCACGAGCCGCGTCGGGCCCGGGGTCGGCGCCGCTTGCCAGCCCGCGGCGGCCATCGCCTCGGCAAGCGCGTCGCGACCGGTCGCCTGGACGAGGACATTGATCTGCTGTCGGTCCGCGCCAAGCATGGTCTGGGTCATCCGGGGCAGTGTGCCGGACGCGAAAAGCGCCTGCGCGTCGGCAATCGTCGCGCGCAGTGGAGTAACCGGCAGGTTGAGCGGCCTGGACACGATGGAGGCCACCGCGACGGCGCAGACGAGGGCAAGACCCACGGTGGCCGCCGCCGTCTTGGCCCGCGTCCTCGACGCAATGGGGGGTGCGCCGGCGCGATCCTGCCGCCAGGCGCAGAATGCGACACCGAGGATCAGCCAGAGAGCCCCGACGAGGTATCCGTTGAGCACGTCCGAAAGGTAGTGCTCGATGAGATAGACCCGGCTTAGCCCGATCAGGAAGGCGACGGTGACTGCGGCGACGGCCGCCACCGACGACGAAAGAAGGCGCGTCCGCCACGCCAGGTAGAAGAGCATCCCCCAGATCGCGACGGACGCTGCGGCGTGCCCGCTCGGGAAACTGCCCGATGTCTCGGCGAAGTATCCCAGGAGCGAGCGCGGGCGGCCGAAGAAGCTCTTCAGCAGCGTCACCGTGATCTGGTTTCCGATCACCGTGATCCAGAGCCCGGTCAGGAGCTCGAAGCGACGCAGGGAGAGGAGCGCTGCGCTGGCGCCGAGCAACAGGACGGCGACCACCCTCCACCCGCCGAACTGGGTGATCCAGCCGAAGGCGGCGACCAGTCGCGGATCGCGAAGCACATAGAGCAGGTTGGCGAGCCGGTCGTCGAGCGTCGCGCCCGTCCCGGCGCTCATGAAGTCGTAGACCGAGTCGAGGTAGACCCCGAAAAGATAGAGAAAGAGGACAGCGAGGACGGTCGCGGTCAGGCCGAAGAACTCGGCCGTCTCGAACCGCGCCAGGACCAGAGCGGAGAGACGTGGGTATCGCGCCGCGAGGCGTCGGACGGGCCGGCTGTAGAACAGGTGTCGCAGCCCTGCCTGAACGATCGCGAAGACGAGGGGAAGCGCGCGACGGATGCGGCCCGCGATGAACCACAGGAGCGCAAGGACCCCGAGGACGCCCGCCGAGAACGCCAGGAGACGTGGAGCGGCGGCCCCGAGCGTCCCCAGCGCTCCGCTCGCGACGTACCCGATGGCAGGGTGGACAAGCCCGTAGACCACGGCGCTGGTGGCGTTCCAGAGGATGAACCGGCGCCGATCCATTCCGGCAAGGGCGGCCGCGAACGGGACGAAAGCCGAGACCGGCCCGAGAAACCGGCCGACGAGGATGGCGAACCCGCCGCGTCGCGCCAGGAGCTCTCGTGCCCGCACTGCCTGGGCGGATGTGGCGAGGCCGCGCCGGTGCCCGAGGCCGCGCGCCGCGAGCCGTCCTGTATGGAAGCTGATCTCGCTTCCGACGAAAGTTCCGACAGCGACGAACCAGGCGAGATCGAAGAAGTCGATGACGCCCTGATGCACCAGAACCCCTCCGGCCAGCACGGCAAGCGAGCCGGGGACAATCAGCCCCGTCGGGACAACCGCCTCGAGCAGCGCGAAGAGCGCGATGATCCAGTAGGTCCAGACCCCGAGCGACTGGAATGATGGCAGGAGTTGATCGAGCGAATGTGGCACGTCGTGTTCTTCCGTAGAAGCGTGGGCCCCCGGTCGCCGCGAACCTGCGGGGCAACCCGAAGGCCGGACGCGGGCGTTACGCGTTCCTCCTCCGTCAGGAGTGGCCCCGCAAGGCGGTGAATGCCCGACACGCAATAGAGGAAAGGCGTCGCGACTGTCGAGATCAGCGCCGCGAAGACGGCGTCGCTCTTGAACGTCAGGTCTCAGACGAAACCGATGAGTGGCTGCATCTGTCAGGGCAAGCAGATGACGCGTCGGCCGCGACCCGGATCATGGTTTGCCCGATGCTGAGGGCGGATTCCGGCGCATCGACGATCTCATCACCGACTCTGCGGAACGGATCCCCATGACCGGTATCGCCGCCTTTCCCAAGACAAAATTCTCAATCAACTGAGGTTGTCGGGCCCAACTCCGTCTGACCGTATGGCCATACGGCTCTGTCTTCCCGCCATCTGCCCGTGACCCGCCCCTTCGTGCTCCGTCGCGCGAGGGGCGGCTCCTTCGACCCATCCTCCCCGTCAGCCGGAGGAGGCTGTGCCGCTCAGCAAGGGCAGGACGTCAGAGGCGTTGGCTCCACCTTGTGCTCGAGCTGGGCTCTGCCGACCACCTGCGCTTCGACGTCGAGGTATGTGCCCGGCGTGTCTTCGGCCTTGGTGTAGACGTGCACAGTCGATCGGCCACGCGCTTTCGCCGCATAAAGCGCCAGGTCCGCGCGGACCACCAGCTCTTCACTGGTCTGCGCGTCGCGCGGAAAGACCGCCACGCCAAGGCTGACGCTCGGCTTGAACCGGATGCCGTCGATTTCCAGCGGCTCCTGAACTTCCCGAAGAAGTTCTTCGGCCTCGCACCTGATCCTCTCGTGCAAGTCCCGCCCCGACAGGATGGCCGCGAATTCGTCTCCGCCAATGCGCGCGGCCGTATCGCCGGTCGACATTTGCGACTGGATGCGCGCAGCCACCGCGATCAGGAGCTTGTCTCCGACCACGTGACCCTTCGTGTCGTTCACCTGCTTGAAATGATCGAGATCGATGAGGATCAGCCCGGCGTCGCCGTCGGACTTGGCGTAGTTCACCGCTTCCTGGAGGTGTTCGTTGAAATACTGGCGATTTGCCAGGCCAGTAAGAGAATCGAAATGGGCGAAGTACTCCGCCCTGTTCTCGCCGCGTGCATAGACCAGAAGGGTCACCGCCGCGAGCCATGCGACCACGATCGCGAGGAGCGCGAGGCGAAGACTCGTACTCATTATACCGGCATTCGAGAGAACGAGGGTCAGGTAGCAAAGCGCTATCGGCGCCGCAATTGCGGCCAGAAACAGCCGCCGCACCCGGCTCGAGCCGCTTCCGCGGCCGAGCAGGAGGGCGACCCATCCTTCTCCCGGCTGCGCCAGCAGGAAGGCCGAATGCAACAGAACGAAGCAGATTGCGGTGTGCAATGCCATCGCGTCGAAAAGGAAGACCTGGTACAGGTCTGATGACCCGAACAGGTATCCCACGATCGCAATCCCGGCCAGGATGAGCCCCGCGGTCGCGCTCGCGACATAGGCGCGAGCGTTCCAGAGATGGCGGCTGAACAAGGCTGCAAGACAATAGGCCGAAACGAAGACTTCGACTTCCGTTCCGAACGCCATGGCGTCTCCGTCGATCCAGATCGGCAGAGCGAGCTCGCCGAGCCCGGACGCGGTACCGCCCCATGACAGGCCGAAATTGATGATTGCGAACGCGGCTGCCGCACCGCTCAGGGCGAGCCCCGGAGCCGTCGCAAAGGCTGCCTCCATCCGGTGAAAGAGCAGAAGTCCCGTTCCCAGAAACAGGAAGCAGAGAGCCGTGCTCGGAACCATCGCAACATAGCCCGGCCAGATCCGCTTCAGGGGTTCGATCCCGCCCATCCACCCGACGAGCACGAATGAGGCGATGCAGACACAGGCAATGGCAAGCCACTCCGACCATTGTCTCGCGCGCTTGTCGATCCTGCGTCGCGCAGGAAGGAATGCCGGTGGCCCCAGATCTTGATCCAACGTAACCTCGTCCCTCTGCTTGCCAACAGCGTCTGCCCACCCGAAAATTTCGCGGTAAGAATGGCGGAGGCTCAACGTATAGTTGATGGAACGTCATGCATCTTGCCGGTGTTCCGCGCCTCAGACAGCGCACGGTGAGGCGCGTCACGGGGCAACACCGCTCCAGCCGCGCCTGCGACGAGTTCCCGCCTGGCGTGTGACTCCCGAAGAATGCGGAATCCTGCGGGTATGGGCAGTGTCCCGTTCGTCGTGTCGGAGGCCGGGCGTTGCACCTCCCACGTAGCGCAGGGTGACGCTGATGGCCTCCGCTCGAACGTGGACATTCGGCCCTACGCAGCCTCACTGAAACCGCAACGGGCATCGCCGATGCGCGATATCGGAGGCTCCGCACCGATGCCCATTGCTCACGCCGCCCCGAAAGGCAAGTCTCGACCTACCGTTCCAGCGGCCCGTGGTTGAGCGAAAGGGGTCAGGTCAACCGGGCCCAGGCCCGCCTTTGCGGACAGCAATTGCCCGCATGACCCGGACCAAGGCACGCCGCCTCGAACCGGACCTCAGATGTTTCTGTTGAGGACTTCCCTCAGTGTCGCCAGACGTCTCCTCATCTGGAGAACAGGCCAACTTCGGATCGCAAATGCTTCAGGGCAGCGGGTCAACGGCCCTCGATCCGGCTGATCGCCCCGTCGTCCAGGCGCGTGACCTCGAACTGCACGATGAAGCCGGAAGAGTTGACCATGTGGAAGACATGGAGCGCCTGCGTGGCGGCGTCGATCTCGCGATCGGCCAACAGATCCACGGCTCCATCGGGGCCGTGGATCCAGGCTTCGAAGGGTGTTTCAACCGTTTCCGCAACCTCGTGAAGCTTTGGCCGCGAAACCGTGGCGATCAGGCGTCTTGCTTGCGTCTGCTGCGCACTACGCCAAGTCCGCCAACAGCCAATCCAAGCAGCCAAGCCGACGCAGGCAGCGGAACCGGGGCCGGCGCTTGTTCGGCAGCCAGGACCTCATACCGCAGCCCTTCGGCCGTGCCTTCCGCGAACCCGGTCCAGTAGGTGTGGTCTTCCCTGAACGTGCCGTCCTCGTTCACGGACCAGACGCCGTCGCTCGCGACGTCCAGAAGATCGAGATACGCCTGCTTGCCGGCATCGCCTTTCAGCTCGAGGTCCAGCCACGCAGTCACGAAATGCTGCGCGATGTTGTTCATGCGCACCGTATCCCAGACCGGATCGGTGTAGTGTTCCGAGACGTTGAACCCCAATTCCTCGTTGAAGTAGTAGCTCTCCTCCGGGGCAGGCATCGGCGCGGCGGTGTTGTGGCTGCCACCCTCGAAGGTCAGCAATGCACGGTCAACGCTCGTTGCCCCCTCCCAGATCGCGCGTACACCTTCGTCATAAAGGGACGTTTCATCCGCCGAGCCTGCCATGAACAGCATCGGAATCTCGATACCCGCCAGCCCTTCGGCGTCCCAGAAACCGGCGTTCATGCCCCAGGGTCCGATCGCGACGGCGGTCTTGATGCGCGGGTCCGGCAGGGCCTCGTGAGTGTCGCTGCCTGCCTGGTGAATGCCGAGCGTGCCATGGGGCCCGCCCCAGGGATAGTTGACGGAGGCTTCGGTCACGCCGCCCCCGGCGGTGATGACGGCACCATAACCGCCCATCGAATACCCCAGCAGCCCGGCGTTATCCGCATCGATCAACCCGGCCAGATCGGACGTCTTGTCGTTGTTGATCCGCGCCATCTCGTCCAGCACGAACAGCTGATCGAGCGGCCGGTTCACGAGCGTCGATCCGAATGCCGCCCGGGTGCGATAGGTTGAATCGGTATGATCGATGGAGGCGACCACATATCCCTTGGACGCGATGTTTTCCGCCAGATGCGACATCAGAAAGCGGTTGCCCGGATATCCGTGGCTCATCAGAAGCAGCGGGTACGGGTTCGCCACCTCCGCCGGTGCGGCATCGCGCATCGCGCGGCCTTCGAGGGTCACTTCCGTCGTCCCATCACGCAGATAGGCGTGCAGCGACGTGTCGCCCGTCGCCCCTTCGGCAGCCGGGTACCACATTTCGACTGTCAGCGGGCGATCATATCTGGGGAACTCGGCCGGCTTTTCGCCCGCAGGATCGATCGCCAGAATATCGATCTGGTTCTCGTTCACGAACTCGAACTGGCGCACACCCACAGGCAGGTTGCCATAGGCCGCCAGTTCGGGTGCGTCGGGCGATTGCCCGTCAATCCTGTTTTCTGCCACAAGCGGCGTTGCGGCCGTCGCGGCGATCACGACGGTCGTCAGGGCGATATTTTTCATTCGTCTTCCTCTCCCGGTTTTACGATGACCTTAGACGACGCTTCCCGAGATTAAAGCTGTATCGCCTCCGGCGTTCTTGAAATGGCGAGCAGCACACTCGACTTGCCGCCTCCTGCCAGAGGCGTGACGTCCAGAGTTGAAGCGCGGATGCCAGTCGCGCTATCATCATCGAGCCGCCCCCGGATCCCCATCGAGTAGGATTGCCGCATGAGCATCACGGTTCTCGATGGCGGGGTCGGACAGGAACTGGTGTCCCGGAGCAGCGGGGCGACCTCGCTCTGGTCGACGCAAGCGCTGATTGACGCGCCTCAGGTCGTCCGCGCGGTGCACGATGACTTCTTCGCCGCCGGAGCCGACGTGGCGACCACGAACACCTACTCGGTGCTGCCGGATCGGCTCGAGGCGCACGGCATCGCCGATCGACTCGAGGACCTTTCCCGCAGGGCGTGCGAGATCGCGTGCCGCGCGCGCGACGCGCATGGGCGCGGTCTCGTCGCCGGGGCGCTCGGGCCGCTCGGCTTCTCGTACCAGCCCGACAAGGCACCTCCCGCCGAGATTGCTGCCGAAATCTACGCCCGGATGGCCAGGCTGCACTCGCCATATGTCGACCTGCACCTGCTGGAGACGATGTCGTCAGTGGATCAGGCGCGTGGCGGGCTTCTCGGCGCGCGGATCACGGGGAAGCCGGTCTGGCTCGCGCTGAGCGTCGACGACGATGACGGAACCTGCCTTCGCTCCGGTGAGCCACTGGCGGATGTCTCGGCGCTCTTCACCGAGTTTCGCCCGGAGTGCGTGTTGCTCAATTGCTCCCGCCCCGAGGCCATCACCCACGGCCTGCCGCTCCTGAAGGAAATGGCGAGCTCGTTTGGAGCCTACGCCAACGGCTTTACCGGGATCAGCGACGATTTCGACCATATCGGCGCGACGGTGGATCAGCTCAATACACGAGGCGACCTGGGGCCCGACGCCTACGCCGATTTCGCCGAGACCTGGCTGTCTCTGGGCGCCGCCGTCATCGGCGGCTGCTGCGCTGTCGGTCCGACCCACATTCGGGAGATCGTCCGGCGCCTGGATCACAAGGCAAGGAAATCGGGCGGCCAGGCCTGAGACAGGAGAAAAGGTCAGCTTCTCATCTGTCGAAGAACCCGAGGGCGCTGCCACAGATGGACGCTTTCCGCCTGGACGCAGGCTGCGACGATGTCCGGACGCTCACAAGGCGGTCGTGCGTGCCAGCTTTGACCGAATGAGACGCGTCGCGCCGGCGACCGATCTCCCCGGTGGCAATCAGCGGCGCCACGGCCTCGCGTGCCCTCAAGACCGCGTGCCGTTTGTGCGTTGACGGATTATTCCGCCGGGTTCGCCTTGTGGTGAATGCCGCGGGCAGGTCTTGTTGTGTCTCGCGAAAACATACCGAAACCGCGCGACTCCACCTATTGAATGCCTGATTGACCTGTCCGAGGCGGCCCGAGCATCTGCAAGGTCAGAGCAATCTTGCCTGCATATCGGCACAGTTCCGCGCCGATATGCGCGCGCTGCCCGGGTGCAAACCGGCGCACGGGCCCTGTTGAGCCGATGCTGTAGGTGGCCCCGATATTGCCAATGCGGATGGGCGCCGCCACCGAAGAGACGCCGACCTCGATCTCCTCAACGCATTCCGCATAGCCCGTCATGCGGATTGCCGAGAATTCTTCGCGCAGCGCATCGGGGTCGCGCTTGGTTTGCGGCGTGTAGCTGCGCATCGGACCGTTCAGGATTTCTTCGCGAAAGCCTTCCTCGGCAAAGGCCGCGATGACCTTTGAGCATGAACAGGCGTGCATCGGGCGAAACCCCAGCCCGGGATGCACGAAAGAGCGCGCACCATCGGCGGGCGTCTCCACATGGATGATCTCGACGCCCTTGTTGCGGTAGCGTGACAGGAAGACCGACTCGCCGAACTGATCGGCAGCCAGCTTCAATGTGGGCGCCGCCGCTTGGCAGACATCCACATCCGCCTGCCCCAGCAACGCCAGCCGCACAAGACGATCTCCCACCAGATACCGTCCCTGCCCGGCTTCATCGAGAAGGCGATGGTCAACCAGTGATTGCAGGAGCCGGTAGCAGGTGGGGCGCGGCAATCCGGTCGTTCGCTGGATCTCTGATGCCGTCACGGCGCGTCCGGCGATCGCCACGGCCTCCAGCACGGTCATCAGGCGGTCTAGGTGCACGGGCGTCTCAAAAGATGAACATTTGTCTCATATACTAAAAATGAGCTATCAAAAGTCAACGCCGGTGAGTTGAGCTTGGAGGGAACAGATATGGATTGTTGTGGACCGGGCTACGCTTCCCCGGCGGAAGCGATAAAGGCTCCGCGTGAAAAGCTGCTTTATACGATCGCGATCTATACTGGCACTGGCATTCAGAAGCCGGACTACCTGGCGACGGTCGACGTGGACCCGGACAGTCCGACCTACAGCCAGGTCATTCATCGGCTCGAGATGCCGGGGATCGGCGACGAATTGCATCATATGGGGTGGAACGCCTGTTCGAGTTGTCACGATGATTCCAGCATGTCGCGCAAATACCTGCTGGTTCCGGGCGTAAGGTCCAACAATATCCATATCGTAGACACCGCCACCGATCCGCGGGCGCCGCGCCTGCACAAGATCATCGACGGATCCGACATCAAGGCCAGGACAGATCTGTCCGCGCCGCATACGGTGCATTGTCTGGGATCCGAGATCATCATCTCCATGCTCGGCGATGCCAAAGGCGAGGCGCCGGGGGGATATCTCCATCTGAACAAGGAGTTCGAGATCATCGGTCACTGGGAAAACTCCATGGGCGAGATCCCGTTTTCCTACGACTTCTGGTATCAGCCGCGCCACAATGCGATGGTCTCGTCCGAATGGGCCGCACCAAACACCTTCATGCCGGGCTTCGATCTGGAAGAAGTGGGGCACCTGAAATACGGCCGCCGCCTGCATGTCTGGGACTTCGAGAAGAGAGAGCCGATCGAGACTCTTTATCTGGGGGAGGATGGTCTCATTCCCCTCGAAGTGAAATTCCACCACGACCCCGACAGCACTCACGGTTTCTGCGGGGCCGCGCTCAGTTGCAACGTGATCCACTTCTGGAAAAGCGACGCAGGCAAGTGGGAATGGGAAAAGATCATCGACGTGGGGAATGAGCCGCATCCCGACTGGCCAATCCCCGTTCCGGGTGTGATGTCGGCGATTCTGGTGTCGATGGATGACCGGTATCTGTATCTCAACAACTGGCTGCATGGCGACATGCGCCAATACGATATCTCGGACCCCCACAATCCCAGGCTCACCGGGCAGGTCTGGATGGGCGGGCTGCTGGGCCGCGCGCCCGAGGTCAACGGCGTGAAGATGGCTGGCGGTCCGCAGATGTTCCAGCTGAGCCTCGACGGCAAGCGGCTTTACGTCACCACCAGCCTCTTCAGCACTTGGGACAATCAGTTCTACCCCGAGATCCGGCAACAAGGCGGAGTCATGGTGATGATCGATTGCGATACCGAGAACGGCGGCATGACGCTCAATGAGGACTTCGTCGTCGATTTCGGCAAGGAGCCGAATGGCCCCTCGCGCTGCCACGAAACCCGATATCCGGGGGGCGACTGCACCAGCGATATCTGGCTCTGAGCCTGGCAAGCAAATAGAAGCCCGGAACGCGAGCATCCGTCAAGGAGAGGACATGACGACCTGTACCGTCACCATAGCGAACCTTGGCAACGCCACCCACGAGGTTGAGGCGCGCCGCCCCCTGCTCGAGACGTTGCGCGCGCAGGGTGTCGATCTGCCCTATGGCTGCAAATATGGCGGTTGCATCACCTGCGCCGCAAAATTGGTCGCGGGACAAGTCGATCAGCGTCGCCAGGTCGCGCTCAACAATCGCCAGATCGCCAACGGATATGTGATCCTGTGCGTGGCGCGTCCGCTTTCTGATATCACACTGGAAATCGGAGTCGAAAGCCACGACAGGCTGTATCGCAACCCGTTCCTTGACCCGCTTCAACCACATGAACTGAAGGCGGATATCGCCACGCCAAAGGAGGGATAAGTCATGCCCGACGCCGATGTCGATCAAATCTATGAGTACCCACAGGATTATCTGTCCGACATTCTGAAAAACACAAGAACCATTGCTATGGTGGGTGCCAGCGCGGACAAAACCAAGTTCAGCTACGGCGTGCTGCGCGTGCTGCACGAAACCGGCTACGAGATGTTGCCGGTAAACCCCAATCCCGAAATTGCCGAGATCCGCGGCATCAAGGTGTACCGCAGCCTCAAGGACATCGACCGCCCCGTGGACATGGTCGAGGTTTTCCGGCCAAAGGAAGAGTTCTACGGCTTTGCCGAACAGGCCATCGAGATCGGGGCGAAGGTACTTTGGGGCCAGATCGGCGTCTATGACGACAAGGCGGCCAAGCTGGCCGAAGACGCAGGGCTCAAGGTTGTCATGAACCGCTGTCCCAAAATCGAGCTGTTCCGGCCTTTCTGGAAGCCCAGGCTCGATCTGGCTATGTGAGCGAAGGCTTTGTACATGCCCAAGACCTTGCCGCAAAATGCTCACTGCGCACAGTAAGACATCACGAAACGGCAAGTTTGCGGACGCGGCGGCGCCTTTTAGGCAATCACGAAAATTTCGCCGGAGGGCGAGGCCTTGCCCGATAGCGTCAGCGGGAACAAGGCGGAAGGCGCTGATCACCCCACGTATTCTCTGTGGAATGATTGAAGATGGTCGGCTCCAGATTCAGGCGGGCGGGATCGGGCTGCAGTATGTATGCGATCGCCAGCTTTTTCTTCGGGTCGAAGAATGGCCGCTCGACGACGGTGGCCCGGACCGGGCCCCGAGGCGTGATGACGTCCAGCTCGGTCCCGAGGTCGGCGCATTCGACCGAAACCATGGCCAGCGCGATGTTCTGCTTGAGTCGCGGCGAATGGACGGCGGATGTGACATGACCCACAGGTTTGCCGTTGTGGCGGACGTCCCAGGACCTGGTATTCGGCCCGCTGAGCGGCGCGCCGTCGAGGCGCAGGCCAACCTGCTTGCGCCCCACCCCTTTTTCGCGAATGCTCCGCAATGCGGATTTGCCGATGAAATCCACCTCCATTTCGAGGCTGACCAATCGATCCAGTCCCAGTTCGTAGGGGTTGGTGTTGAGATCTGCGTCAGCGTGATAGGACAGCATCCCGCCTTCGATCCGGCGAATGGTAGAGGTGTGGCCGGGCTTCAGCCCGAAAGGAACTCCCGCAGCCATGATCCTTTCCCACAACTCGTCGCCGCGAGAGGCGTCCCGCAAATAGAGTTCGTAACCCAGCTCACTGGACCATCCAGTGCGCGACACGATCAGCGGGATTCCGTCCAATTCCACCTCTCGCAGCCAATAATACCGCAGATCCATGATGCTGTCGCCGAACAGCGCCTTCATCACGTCACCCGATTTCGGACCCTGCAGTTGCAGCGGCGATACGTCTGGCTCGCGGATCGTGACATCCATACCCGAATGCACGGCCACGCCCTGAGCCCAGAACAGGATGTCGCTGTCAGCCAGCGAAAGCCAGAAGTGGTTTTCGCCCAGGCGCAGCAAGATCGGATCGTTCAGGATGCCGCCATCGGCATTGGTGATCAGAACATATTTGCACTGCCCGACGGACATGTTCGACAGATCGCGCGGCGTCAGCATCTGCGTGAATTTCGCTGCATCCGGCCCGGTGATCTCGACCTGTCTCTCAACGGCCACGTCGCACAGGATCGCGTCGTTCACAAGGTTCCAGAAGTTCTGGATGGGATCGCCGAAATCACGCGGGATATACATGTGGTTGTAGACTGAAAACTCCCGGGCGCCCCATCGGACCGTTGCGTCGAAATAGGGAGATTTACGGATCTGAGTTCCAAACCCAAAGTCTGTTGAGTGGATCATGCCGTTTCTCCCTTGTTGACCAGCCGCGAAAGGCCTCGCGGAATGTTTGCACAATGCCCGGAAAGTAATCACGAACCGGCCTGAGAGCGGACTGAAATTAGGCGGCTCCGCGACCAAACAGTCCGTTATGGGCCATGAAACGGGCCGCAGGGTCGCCTGTTCTACTGCCCGCCCCAGGCGACCAGTTTCGCAAGATTGGGCCGGTCAGATTTGATCCGCCGGGTCACGATGTAGGTCACATACCGGCCGATCCCCAGATCTGTCTCGAGCAAGGCTTCCATCAAGTTCTGGAACGCGGCCAGTGAGGGCACGAAAACTGTCATGACGTAATCCATGCCGCCACCGGTCGCGATGCATTCCGCCACCTCATCCAAGTCACGGATATGGCGCTCGAACCTGTCGAAATCCGATTTGCGGTGCTGGGTCAGGGCGACGGTAACGATGACCTGGGTAAAGTCGCCGATCCGATCGAGTGCGATATCGGCATGGTATCCGCGTATGAAACCCATCGTCTTCAACCGGTCCAGCCGAGCCAGACATGGCGTTGCCGACAGGTTTACGATCCCGGCCAACCTGGTCTTGCTCAGCTGACCGTGTTTCTGCACCGCGCTGAGGATGCGGATATCGATAGCATCGAGGCCAGATTTCTTCATGCGTGAGCCCTTGTCGCTGGAACCTGCAATCACACTCCACGCGGTTTTCCGAGAAACCACTCAAGGAACCATAGTCCAACCAATCAGCATGCATGAGGTTTCTTGCGACGACTTCTGATGATTGATGTCGATCAGGTAGCTGATCGAATCGACGGGGAAGGCGGACCCTTGCGCGCCTACTTGCAATGACTCGTGAACTTTCGTTCGACATCGGTCGCCGCGCCGACAGCGGCCGCATCGAGAACGTCGAGGTATGTGCGCACGGCACGCTCTGCGTCGGCCGGGCCGATGCGCGCAGGATCCCATTCTCCCCCCCTTGGCGCCGAGCTCTGCCCGTGGGCGCCCTGATGCCGAAGCGATGGCTTACCGGGAGCATGCAGATCATCAGCTCCGGATCGATGGAAGGGCGCCCGGCGTGGCGCTTCAGCGCCGGCTGAGCTTCCTGCCGAGATTTTCAGCCGTTGCGGCGACGCCGGATCGCCGTCTTGACAAGAATAGCCCCAAGGACAGCGCTGAGGCAGGCGGATGTAATCAATCCGGCCCAGTCGCCGACGAGGTTCGCGAGGTCCGGCAGGCGTGCCCCGAAGAGGAATCCGAGCGAGACATATGCCAACACCCATATCGCTTCCCCCGCCGCGTCCCATGCGATGAAGCGGGTTCGGGACATCCCTGCGGCGCCGGCGACGAGGTTCACCCAAGGACCCAGCGGGGCGAAGAGCCATGTCGAGAAGAATACGCCGATGCCTCCCCACCGTGCCACAGACGCTTGCGCGCGCACGATAATGGCCGCGCTCTTCGGCCGTCGTCCGAGGGTGCCGACCACGACCGGCCCGCCCCATCGCCCGATCTGAAACCCCGACTGATCCCCAAGCACGGCAGCGACATAGGCGGAAGCCAGAACCTGCCAGAGAACGAGGTCGCCGGACGCCGCGAAGGCCCCGCCCGACAGCATGACCGCGAAAGTCGGTATCGGCACCGCGAGGCAGGAAAGGAACGCGGCAATGGCGATGACCGGCAGTCCGTAGCTTGAGACGTAGCCGAAGAGCATGTCACTCATCGGAGCGCTCCCGCGCAGCAAGGATCGCGGCCTCCAACTCCAGGACGAGTGCATCAAGATCGCGACCTTGGGCGATCGAAATTTCCTCGAGCGTCAGCCTTCGTCCTGTGCCGTCCATCTCGAGGTCGAGCGCGCTGGACACAACCTCCGGCGGCACTTGCCAGGATCTGGATACATAGCGGGGAGTCATCCAGCCGGCGATCGGCTGCTCGAGTTGATCGGGATCAGACCACGCCAACGTCGACACTGTGAACCTGACCAAAAAGAGGAGCGTGAAAAGTAGTGCGGCAGCAAACGCCAGGCTCAAGAGCGCATGTTGCTTCAGGAACTTGATCACGAGTCACGCCTCCCACCAGGTCTCAGCGTTGTCGGCAGGAACCAAAGCCGAGCTGCCATGACAAGCCTCGACATGGCAAATCCAGCATAATGCCCCCTTTCTCCAAGCTCGACAGCCTTTCCGTCAGCCATCGACGAGAGTGCGCTCGGCTGATATGTCCGAAATTGGGCGAGAAGAGATTCCCGCACCGACCGACTTCGCAGCGGCGTGACGCGCAGCCGATCGCTCCGGGCCGGTCCGGTTGGACAGCAGGAAGACGCTTCCAATGCAGGAGCGAAAATACCTCATGCAGACGACCTCCGCAGACACGCCGGCCCGCGACTGACGCAACGATCTTGGCGTCCGCAACATCGTCGCATTCGACTTCCAATTTGAGCGCCGGTCGAGCCGAGTGCAGCCGGCGCGCGACTGCGAGCGCACGGAGTGCCTTGGCAGCATGCTGGTCACCCTGCTCCGCTGCTCGCTCATGCCGAGGCGCGCGGGTTGCTGAAGAACCGCGGCCGCCAGTTCACGCCGGTGATGGAGGCGCTGATCGCCGGCATTTCCGTCTTGCTTCGCTGCGCACCACTCGACCAGGCGAATTCTCCGCAATGCGCAGGATCTGCAGCATTGTCGCCGCGCAGTCCGATGCCGGCGTTTCGAGGGCCGAAAAATCTCGGCAATCGGCTCGGCTGGCCGGTCCTTGACGCCGAGCGGCGGCAGGCCCCGCGCCACAACGGCAGGACCGTCTCCACCCCGCCTCGATCGTCCTCTGCACACTGGAAGTGGCGCGCTGTTCTCGTCGCGCTCTGGTCCCGAACCCGGCGCCAGTTGTCCTCCGGGGTCGGTGTCGACCGCGCCGGTCAGGCGGGGCCGGAGCGGCGTTTCGACAGGAACCCGAAGAGGCCCAGAGCCTCTGCAAGGATCGGCTACGTCGACGGCAGCGGCATCGGCATCGGCATCGGCGTCAGTAGCTGCACCTCGCTCTCAAAGACGAGGTCCGCGAGCGATTAGGCCGAGGCTGTGTTGATCTTCGAGAATGCACCCAGCGAGGTCGACGTGTTGTCGAGCAGGTCGCCAAAGGTGGCGAAGGTCTGGGTGGAGACCCCGAACCCGCCGTCGAGGTCGGCGTTGCTCTCGAACAGCAGCCGGACGGGCGCCGCCGCTTCCGGCGAGCTCCCGAGCGCGACGATGAGTGCCGCCAAGGGGACGGAATGTCTCAAACTGATCATGATGCACCTCAAGGCAAAGGTCACCGGCCTTGGCGTCATGTCGCGGCTGACCGCCGGATGGCCTTTCGTCAGTTCAGAATGGCTTGGATCCGGATTGCAGTGTACGCGCTTTCCACGCCGCCGGCGACGCTTGTCGTCTGGGTGCGGCCGGGGACGTCCGATCGGGCGCCCGACGGTCGCGGCACGCGAGCCGGGCGTGCCCGGACCGCGGCTGCTGTCGGGTGCGGGGCGTCGGTTCACCACCGAGTCCGAGCCGCGCTGGAAGAACTGCAGTGCGGCCCAGAGAATGATCGGCGTGGCCGGCACGCATTCCAGATAGATTGCGCCCTGATGCACGATGGAGTTGCGCACCGGCAGGACGACCCGTTCGCCCATTATCAGCATGAAGAGTGGCAATGCGGCCGCCGCCGAGATCCACATCCTGAACCGCCCGATTTTTGGCGGAGGCTCCCATCTGATTATGGGAGGAGCCTATGGAGAAAGATGCTGGCGAACGAAGCGGGGCATGCGGATCGGGCGGTTGCGATCCGGCCGATTGCGCCCAGGATCGGATGCAGCCGGGAGAGCCGGCGCCGTTGGATGATCCGGGTCGAGGTCGAGGGTGGAGCTCTGCAGGGCGTGGCGTCTGCGCTGTGGAAAGGCAGGTGGGCCGTTCATGTCTGTGCCGTGATTGCGCCGCCGTCCCTCACACGCCGCACCCTTCCCCCGGGCCGAACCCGGAATTGAGGTAAAGGAGGACCGCGTGGCGGCGCTTCAGGCCCGTGTCACGCAGACCGGTTGGGACAGCCTTTCTGCGGGCGACTGGGAATCCATGAACACGATGTCATAGGCGTCTCTCCCGACAGCGATGATAGCCATCGTGTCAGCGCTGCACATGTCCGTGGCGTCGACGAAGTGCCATTGTCCACTCAACCAGACCTCGGCGGCCGAGTGAAAATCCGGGGGCGTCACGTCCGGGCCGTAGGCGGACACCATCCGCGCCGGGATCTGCGCGGCCCTGACCATCGCGCACCTGAGATGTGGGTAGTCTCGGCACACACCCTCTCGTTCCGCGGACATTGGTGTCGGCATCGGAGCTGCCGGGAACGCAGGTCAATTCGGCCTCGATCCAATCGCGGATCGCCGCGACTTTCCGGCCACCGGCAAGGTGGCCGAAGCGCTTTTCCACGAAGCTCACGAACTTGTCGGAGTGGCAATAGCGTGAGGGTCGCAGATACGGCGCGACCTCGCCCGGGATGAGGTGCAGCGGAGCGGCGTCGAGCTTGTCCAGCTCCGTGATCGGCCGGGTGATGTCGCGCAGCGCGCGGTAGGCCACGCTCATCTCGCACTCAGGCAAGCGGGCCCAGATCCCAAGTGGGCCCAGATCCGTTCCCCGACACCCGCGTCACCCGCCATGCGGTTCAGGTCCACGTCTCCGAGTTCCAGGTTTTCGTGCACAACTCTTGCCCTTCGGTTCTCGCGGCCTTCAATGCAAGGAACACGGTATTCGCTTTCGCGAAACGGTACTGCATTGCGACGTCGATACGGAGGCGCATCCAGTTTCCGGTTTTCGGCGCAACCGTTCAGCGATCGTGCTTCAACGATCGATGGCATGCCGGCCCAACAGGCGCGCGGACAGGTCTGTCTTGTCCCGCGTTGTGCGAGGTCAGGCCACACACGTCGCTGCAGCAACGACGAACGGCGGGCCATGGCCTCGGCCAGATCCTCGATGCCGTCGCTCGCCCGGAGGGCATAGCCGGCAAAGCTGCGGGAGTGGGCGCATGGGAGGCGGACGTCGACGACCACGGCGAAGCCGCGGATCCGCTTCTCGAGCACCAAGCGCTGGCCTGCTTCCTTCGGGCCGCGATCAGGGCGGGTGTGCCTGCCACCTGCTACTGCTCGCCAACGCGATGCTGCGCGACGACCGACAAGGGGACGAAAGCCCCGCTTGTCCAAGACCGAGACGACCGCGATCGCTACCTGAATTTCCAGCTTCGTCGAGGCCCGGAAGACCACGCAACAGGCGCTGATGGCGGTCATTCAGGAAGCCGACGCGCGGCGGGGCGCGTCGGCTCCGACCGCCGGGAAGGTGCCCGCAAGGATGAACGTGGATCCCGCCATCTGGCACAGGGGTGGTGGACCCCGATACGCGAGTGGAGTAGCTACGCGGAAAAGCAGCCGCGTGGCACGAATCCACCGGTACCATTGAGCAAGAGCAGCAGGACGGGCGCGTGCAGACACACGAAGCCGACGATCGACGCGCGGGCAGCGTGGCGACACGGGCATTTCAGATTCGGGGTCGGTTCTTCACCGCCATCGCCCTGCGCATTGCTTCGAGTCCGGATGAGTCGTTCATGGCGGCGCTCGATGAGCAACTGGAGCAGACTCCGCAGTTCTTCGCGGATGCGCCGGTCGTCATCGATCTTGAACATGCCGCCGCGCTGGTGCAGCGCGGCGACCTTGTCCGTCTGGTTGACGGCTTGAGGAAGCGGAAGCTCTCGGTCTTCGGCGTGCAGAACGGGACCGCGGAGCAGACCGCCGCAGCCGCCGCCGCCGGGCTCATCGTACTCTCGGGCGGCCGCGATGTCCCTGCCAGAAGCGGCCAACGGCGCAGCGATGCCAAGGTCACCGCCCCCGCCGCGGCGCCGCTGCCGGCGAACAAGCTGGTGACCGCGCCCGTCCGGTCCGGTCAGACGATCTTCGCCGACCGCGGCGATCTCGTCGTCGTCGCACCCGTCGGCTCCGGCGCCGAACTGATCGCATCCGGCAACATCCACGTCTATGGTCCGCTGCGCGGTCGGGCGCTGGCCGGCGTCAACGGCGACACCACCGCGCGGATCTTCTGCCAGAGCCTCGATGCGGACCTCGTCGCCGTCGCCGGCGTCTACCGGACGAGCGAGACGCTGGAAGCCGACATCCGCAAGAAGAGCGTGCAGGTCTTCCTCGAGGGCGAGGACCTCAAGGTCGAGACCTTCGGACACAATCCCCGGGATAGGAGCATTTCGTGAGCAAGATCATCGTCGTGACCTCAGGCAAGGGCGGCGTCGGCAAGACCACCTCCGCCGCCGCCATCAGCGCCGGCCTCGCCATGCGCGGGCACAAGACCGTGGTCATCGATTTCGACGTGGGCCTGCGCAACCTCGACCTCATCATGGGCTGCGAGCGGCGCGTCGTCTTCGACGTCATCAACGTCATCCAGGGCGACGCCAAGCTGAAGCAGGCGCTGATCAAGGATCGCCGGCTCGAGAACCTGTCGATACTTCCGACCTCCCAGACCCGCGACAAGGATGCGCTGACGCACGACGGCGTCGAACGGGTGCTGAACGAACTGCGCGAGGAGTTCGACTATGTCATCTGCGACAGCCCGGCGGGGATCGAGCGCGGCGCGCAGCTCGCAATGTACTTCGCCGACGAGGCGGTCGTGGTGACCAACCCCGAGGTGTCGTCGGTACGAGACAGTGACCGGGTGCTCGGCCTCCTCAACAGCCGGACTCGCCGCGCCGAAGAGGCGGGCGCCGAGCCGGTCAAGGCGCACGCCCTCATCACGCGCTACGATGCCGACCGGATCGCCAGGGGCGAGATGATGACGGTCGAGGACGTGCTCGAGATCCTCGCGATCCCGCTTCTCGGCGTGATCCCCGAAAGCCAGGCCGTGTTGCGAGCGTCGAACGTCGGCATGCCCGTCGTTCTCGACGAGCCCTCGCGCGCAGGCAAGGCCTACGAGGAGGCGGTGGCGCGCCTCACCGGCGAGCAGCTCGAGATGCGCATCGAGGGAGAGGAGCGGCCGGGCTTCTTCCAGCGCCTCTTCAAGAGGACGGCATGAGCATGTTCGGATTTTCGCTTCGGCCCCGCAAGGCAAACACCGCGCGGGTAGCCAAGGACCGCCTCCAGATCCTGCTGGCGCACGAGCGTAGCGGCGGCGGCGCGACCCCTGATCGGCTGCCGCTCCTGCAACGCGAGATCCTCGAGGTCATCAAGCGTCACATGCAGATCGACAACGAGGCGGTCGACATCAGGATGGAACGTGGCGATGAACTGTCCCGGCTCGAGATCAACATCGACCTCCCGAGCTCCCCAACGCAGCCCTCCGAAGTGCACCGGTAATCCAGCCACGACAGCAGCGATTGCGGGCGGAACTCATCAGACGCTTTGCGAGAGCCTGATATTGCGATGCGGCAGAGGTTCGTCGGAATCGCGGTGAAGCCGTGCCTCCGAAAGAGCGCGACGGAGATGGAACAGCGTCGGCCGCGGCTGTCGAGAAACCGAGTGTCGTACTGCGGCACTCGGCGCCAGGCGCCGGATGACTGCCGAGATGAAGAAGCGGTCGATCGCCCAAGTGGTGATCCTGAGGCCACGCCAAGCCCGCCAGCCGACGGACAGCCCCACGGAAGAGGCCCGCCGTCATGACCTATCGCGACACCTTCCTCTTCGACACTGACACCGCGGTCAGTCTCGACGTGGAAGGTGAGACGTGTGAGACGTGTGAGACGTGTGAGACGTGTGAGACCTCGATCCGGTGGATCGACGTCCCGTCCAACAATCCATCCGTCAGGCGGACCTCGGAGCCGCGCTTGCCGTGATCGATCGCTTCAAGCGGCGCTTCGCCCATCTCGCGCGCATCCTCGGGCTCGGTCGGCTCAGATTCCGAGGGCCGTGCGACGCGAAGAACGAGTTCCCCCTCGCCGCGCTCGCTCGGAACCTTCGGAAATTCCAAAGCACAGGAAGCAGATAACGGGAATGGAGGTGACTTCGTAATCGGTATGGATGGCGGAAGCGGAACCAGCGGTCTATTCCCTGCCAGAGGAGTCACAGGCGGGAAGGCGATGAGCGACAATCCTTATGATGCGCTCGGCGTGGCCAGGAGTGCCAGCGCCGACGAGATCAAGAAGGCCTACCGGAAGATCGCGAAGGAAAGCCATCCGGACCTGCACCCCGGCGTAGCGACGGCCGAGGCGCGTTTCAAGGCAGCAGCTGCAGCCTATGACCTTCTGAAAGATCCGGAGATGCGGGCGCGATTCGATCGGGGAGAGATCGACGCGAGCGGGCAGGAACGTCCGCGCGAGCGTGCCTATTACCGCGACTTCGCCGAGGAGCCGGGCAATCCCTATCGCCAGGGGCCGCGCTACGAGGGCTACGGCGACGAGGCCGACATCTTTGCCGAGTTCATGCGCCGCCAGGCCCGACAGGGCGGCGACGGCTTCAGCGGCCATGCCGTCCGTGCGCGTGGGGCGGACGCGCATTATGCGCTGGAGGTGCCGTTTCTCGACGTCGCGACAGGCGGATCGATGCGGATCACCCTGCCCGGCGGCGGCGATCTGGACGTGAAGATCCCCAAGGGCGTGGCCGACGGCCAGACCCTGCGCCTGCGTGGCAAGGGCGGGCCCGGACATGGCGGCGGCGCGGCGGGAGATGCCTATGTGACGCTCTCGGTCCGGCCGCATCCGGTGTTCTCGCGCGCGGGCGACGATATCGTGGTGACCCTGCCGATCACGCTGGATGAGGCGGTTCTGGGCGCCGGGGTCGAGGTGCCGACGATCGCCGGGCCGGTGAAGGTGACCGTCCCGAAGGGCGCGACCAGCGGCCAGGTTCTGCGCCTGCGCGGCCGGGGTATTGCGGCGCCGGGCCGCGCGGCGGGCGACCAGCGGATCGAGCTGAAGATCGTCATGCCGAAGACGGTGGACGAGGATCTCGCCCGTTTCATGAAGGAGTGGCGCGAGAACTCATGGCTACGATCCGCGGAAGGGGGTGAAGGCATGACCGACAGCACCGGATTTCTGTCCGAGGAGGAGGCGCTCGCCGCCGTCGGCCGCCTCGATCGCGCGCGTCTGACCCGCTTCGTCCGGACCGAGGTGATCCGCCCCTCAGATGCCGGGGGGCGCGCGGTCTACCGGCAGGTGGACATCGCGCGCATGGAGTTTCTGTGCGACCTCTGTGACGATTTCGAGCTGGACGACGATGCGCTGGGAATCGTGATGGAGCTGGTCGATCAGCTCCACGGCACCCGCAGCGATTTCCTCGCCCTGATGCGGGCGCTGGGGGAGGAACCGGAGGAGGTGCGGGCGCGGGTGATGGGGCGGCTCGGGCGCTGAGCTGTTGCAGCCAGGTCTTGGCGGCAATTCGCTCAAGTGCGAAGAGGTTGCCGGTTGGGCCCCCTGTCTGACATTTGGGGGCTGGCGCGGCGTGGGGCAGCTCTCCGCCCGCCGTCGCGATGCCTCGCAGACGCAGCAGCGATCACGCCTCGGCAGCGAAAGGAAGGAACGTTGCGCGAGCCGCGATCCATCACTGTCGCGGCGCCGCGTTCTGCCTGCCCCCGGTCATCGAGCGACACGTGCGGCTCTCCATCCCCCTGACGGCGCTAATTCCCTTACGACGCGGGCGACACGAGGGGCAGCCCGAGATCGGCGACGAAAGTGCTGATCGCTGCGAAGAATGCCGCGCTCGCGACGATGACGAAGGCATGCCAGATCGTGTTGTGGAACGGCAGGCGCTTGAAGAGATAGAAGACGAAGCCGATCGTGTAGAGAAGCCCGCCCGCAACGATGAGCCACAGAACTCGACGGGGCATCTGCGCGAAAAGCTGCCATCCGGCGAGGGATCCGACCCAGCCCATTGCAAGATAGAGTCCGATCGCAATTCCCCGGGTGCGCTCGGGGGCGAAGACTCTCATGCCCGTGCCGGCCAAAGCCGCCAACCACAAGGCAGCCAGGAGAATCATGCCATGGCCGCCCGAAAGCAGGGTGAAGGGCGTATAGGTGCCCGCGATCTTGAAGTAGATCGCAGAATGGTCGAGCCGGCGCAGCACGGGCGTCCAGCCTCCAGTTCCACTCATGTTGTATAGCGCCGAGCAGAGGATCATCGAGATCAGCGTGGCGCCGTAGATTGACGTTGCGACGACCACCGGCATCTCGCTGTCGAGTGAAGATGCATGCAGGATCAGCATAGGAACAGCCACAAGCGCAGCCAAAAGGCCGAGAAAGTGAATGGCGACGTCGGAGACAAATTCGGCACGGCTGTAGCCGGACCGCGGGGGCAAGGTGCGGATCATCGCCGCACACTACCGGATTTTCGGTAAAGAATTCGGTCACGGTGTTGTTGATCGGCCGCGACGTTGCGTCGCTTCACTCCGTGGCATCTGCCGCCGGCTGCGCTCCCCAAGACCGTTCCGGCGAGACGCTTCGAGTGCCCGAAACGAAATTGCCGCGTTGGCTCCGACCGCACTCAGATCCATGAGACCAGCCCAAACTGGGGCCGGGCCGGATGATAGCCTTGGACGTATCGCCTTGTTGATCCAAGTCATTGTGCTCTGGCGCAGTTGGCGGTTTGCATGGGCGGCGTTAGTCCTGCTCTCGCGGGCCTTTCCCGCGTGAGGTGTTGCGATGAAGTTCCGGGCCGTACTCTTGTGTCTCTTCGTCGCGACGGCCGGATCGGCGGAAGTCCTGACGCTCTCGCCGCATGAGATCGTCGAGTGGAAATCGGTCTACGGTCAGGTCGAAACTCGCGACCGGGTGCCGGCGCGAGCGCGGACCGGCGGTACCATAATCGAACTGGCCGTGACCGAGGGGGATCGGGTTGAGGCCGGTGAGCGTGTCGCGCTCGTCGAGGACGACAAGCTCCAGTTCCGGCTGGAGGCGATCGACGCCCGGCTCGACGCGCTCGCGGCGCAGATCGATACGGCCGGGTCGGAGCTGGAGCGCGGAAAGACGCTGTTCGAGCGGGGGGTGATCACCAGCCAGCGGCTCGACGCACTCCAGACCGAGGTCGACGTCATACGGGGCGAGATCCGCAGCCTTGAGTCCGAGCGGCTCATCGTCGAGCAACAGGTTGACGAGGGGGCGGTGCTGGCGCCCGAGGACGGCGTGGTGCTCTCGGTGCCGGTCTCGCGCGGTTCCGTCATCACCCCCGGCGAAGCGGTGGCCGTGATCGGCGGTGGCGGCGTTTTCCTGCGCCTCGCGATTCCGGAGCGACACGCGGAGACTCTCGCGGAGGGCGATGTGATCGAGCTCGGCGCCGCGTCGGACCGGGAGACCGAGCCTCGAACCGGCCGGTTGGTCAAACTCTATCCACAGATCGAGGGCGGGCGGGTGCAGGCCGACGTCGAGGTCGAGGGCCTCGACGCCCGCTTCGTCGGCCGCCGGATCCCGGTGCGCTTGCCGGTTGGCAGCCGCTCTGCCCTTCTGGTGCCCGAGGAGGCGGTCGAGCAGGTCGGCGGCCTCGACTACGTCCGCGTCGAGTCTGCCGAGGGCGCGCACCTGCGGCGCACCGTCGTGCCTGGCCGAACGGTCCGGATGGACGGCGAGACATGGCGGGAGGTCCTCAGCGGGCTCACGGCCGGCGATCGCGTGGTGATTGAGGATGAGTGATGACCATGCGCCGAGCGGCGCGCTCGGGATAGCGGGTCGGCTGACGCGAAGCTTCATCGCCTCGCCCCTTACCCCGCTTCTGCTTCTTGCCTCGCTTGCCGTCGGGCTCATCGCGCTCGCGAGTCTGCCGCGCGAGGAGGAGCCGCAGATTTCCGTCCCGCTCGTCGACATCCACGTCCGCGCCGACGGGCTCCCGGCCGAGGACGCGCTGAAGCTCGTCACCGAGCCGCTGGAGACCATCGTCAAGGGAACCGCCGAGGTCGAGCACGTCTATTCCGACACGCGTGACGATCGGGTCATGGTGACCGCGCGGTTCGAGGTCGGGGTGTCGGCCGACATTGCCATCCTGCGTGTCCGCGACAAGATCCTCGCCAACATCGACCGCATTCCGGTGGGCATCCCCGAGCCGCTGGTGGTCGGCCGCGGCATCGACGATGTGGCCATTGTGGCGCTGACATTCGCGCCCGCTCCCGGCCAGACGGCGATCACGGCTTCCGACCTCACCCGCGTCGCCCGCGAGGTCGAGGTTGAGCTCGCCAAAATCGACGACGTCGGTCTCACCTATCTGATCGGCGAGACGGACGACGCGCTGCGCATTGCACCCGATCCGGAGCGCCTGGCGCTCAACGGCGTCACCCTCCAGCAGCTCGCTGCAAAGGTGGAGCACGCCAACAGCGCCGCCCCCGCTGGCTTGCTGCGCGACGCAGGCGAGCAGATCATGCTGGCGATCGGCCAGACTTTCTCGACGCCGGACGAGATCGCCAACCTCGAACTTACCGCGCGTGACGGGCGCACGATCTACATCCGGGACGTGGCCGACGTGGCCTACGTCACGGACCTCGATGAAGCGCACGTCGCGACCCTGACCCATACGCCCGACGGCGAGATCCTCCGCCGCCCGGCCGTGACGCTGGCGCTTGCCAAGCGCGCCGGTGCCAACGCGGTGACGGTTTCAGAGGAGATCCTGCACCGCGTCGGCGTCATGCAGGGCGGCCTCATCCCCGACAGCGTCGAAGTCGAGGTGACCCGCGACTACGGCGAGACGGCGAACGAAAAGGCGAACGAGCTCCTCTTCCACCTTGCGCTCGCCACGATCTCGATCGTCGCGCTGGTGCTCTTCGCGATCGGCTGGCGCGAGGCGCTGGTGGTGGCGATCGTGATCCCCGTCACCATCCTCCTGACGCTCTTCGCAGCCTGGATGATGGGCTACACGCTGAACCGGGTGTCGCTCTTCGCGCTGATCTTCTCGATCGGCATCCTCGTCGACGATGCGATCGTGGTGATCGAGAACATCGCCCGTCACTGGGCGCTGAAGCGCGAGGGACAGAGCCCGTTCGGCGCCGCCATCGCCGCCGTCGCCGAGGTCGGCAACCCAACCATCGTCGCCACGCTCACCGTGGTCGTTGCGCTCCTGCCGATGCTCTTCGTCTCGGGCCTCATGGGCCCCTACATGAGTCCGATCCCGGCGGTCGCCTCGGCGGCGATGATCTTCTCGTTCTTCGTCGCAGTCATGATCACGCCGTGGCTGATGCTGAAGATCGCCGGCCCCGCCCATGCCGCGCACCACGCCGGGGACAGGAGTGCGCATCCCGGCGGCAGGCTGGGCCGCGCCTATGCCGCCGTCGCCCGCCCGCTTCTGAAGAGCAAATGGCGGAGTACGCTTTTTCTCCTTGTCGTCGCTGCGTTGTCCTTCGGCTCGCTGACGCTGCTTTACACTCGCGACGTCACTGTCAAGCTTCTGCCATTCGACAACAAATCCGAGCTTTCGGTCGTCATCGACATGCCCGAGGGCGCCTCGGTGGAAACCACCGACGCGATCGCGCAGCGCGCCGCCCGGCTCGCCCTCTCGCTGCCCGAGGTGATCTCGGCGCAGACCCATGCTGGCACTGCCGCGGCCTTCGACTTCAACGGGCTCGTCCGTCATTATTACCTGCGTTCGAGCCCGGAGCTGGGCCAGGTTCAGGTCAACCTCGCTCCGAAGGGCGAGCGCGACCGCACCAGCCACGACATCGCGCTCGAACTCCGCGAACGGCTTGCGACGCTCGACGTGCCCGAGGGGACGGTCCTGAAGACGGTCGAGCCTCCGCCAGGCCCGCCGGTGATCGCGACGCTGCTTGCCGAGGTCTACGGCCCCGACGCGCCGACCCGTCGTGCCGCCGCCGGCCGAGTGCGCGCCGCGTTCGAGGACGTGCCGTTCGTTGTCGACGTCGACGACAGCACCGGCACGCCGCCGCGCCGCCTCCGGGTCGGGCTCGAGCCCACCGACCTCGAGTTCTACCGCGTCGAAGAGCGCGACGTGCTCCAGACACTGCGGCTGCTCAACGGCACCACGACGGTTGGCTATTCGCACCGGGGCGGCGGCCGCCCGCCGATCCCGATCGTGCTCGCTCGCACGCGGGCGGATCAGGTGATGGACGAGCGTGCGCTCTCCACTCCCGTTCCCGCCAACGTCCTGCCGGGATCGCGCGGCGTGGTCGAGCTCGGCGACGTGGTCGCGGTATCGCAGGAGCGCGCCTCCTACCCGATTTTCCGTCACAACGGCTACGAGGTGATCATGGTGACGGGTGAACTCGCCGGCACCTTCGAGGCGCCGCTCTATGGCATGCTCGCCGTGGGCGACCGGCTCGAGGCGATGGACTGGACGGAGGTCGCACGGCCCGTCATCCGTTTCAACGCCCAGCCCGAGGACACGACCTCGCCTGTCTTGCTCTGGGACGGCGAGTGGGAGGTGACCTGGATCACCTTCCGCGACATGGGCGCGGCGTTTCTGGTGGCGCTCCTCGGCATCTACATCCTCGTCGTGGCGCAGTTCGGCTCATTCCGCCTGCCGCTGGTGATCCTGACCCCGGTGCCGCTCACGTTCCTGGGCATCATGGTCGGGCACTGGCTTTTCAGCGCTCCGTTCTCGGCGACGTCGATGATCGGTTTCATCGCCCTTGCCGGGATCATCGTGCGCAATTCGATCCTGCTCGTGGACTTCATCCGCCATGCAGACCCCGAAGGCCGCGTCACGGTCGAGACTCTGGTCGAGGCCGGCGCCGCACGCTTCAAGCCGATCCTTCTGACTGCTCTCGCGGCGATGATCGGCGCCGCGGTCATCCTCGCCGACCCGATCTTCCAGGGCCTGGCGATCTCGCTTCTCTTCGGCCTGCTGTCTTCGACAGCACTGACCGTTCTGGTGATCCCGGCGATCTACCGCCTCGTCAAGACGTGAGCGCGGTGATGGACAGGGACGGTCGGGAAGCCGAAGCCGAAATCCCCGCTCGGGAGGCAGATGACGTCCCCGCGGCAGGCCGCTTCAAAGCAGAAAATCGTCGAGTTCGTCTTCATCGACGGAGCTTTCGACCGGTTTTGCAAGCCCTAGGCTCGGGAACAGCTCACGATGGATCGCCCGTTCTTCCTCCATCGTGTAGAGTGCCTCCAACCAGCCGAGATCGAAATCTTCCGCATTTTCAGCCGAGCCTGATGACAGACTGCTGACCGTTTGCGCCAGTCTGCGAAGCTCCGCGCCGCGACGGCCCGCCGCGTCGAAGGCAACGCCCGCAGCTTGGGCGGCGCGCGCAATAGTCTGGTTCTTCGCAACCACCTCGTCCTGCAGCCGCTGGAATTCGGTGAAGCCGGCTGAGTGTCGTTCGGCCGCGGTTCGGGCGCATTCCTGAATTTCCACCAGCGCTCCGAGCTCGTCCGCCAGATGCGCCTGCTCGAGCCGGCGCGAGGCGTCACGGAACAGCTGAAGCCCCGCCGAGAGTTTCGTCGTCAAAGTCGTGGTTTGGGTGACAGCCGTCTTGACGCTTCCCGCGAGCACATGCAGCGGCGAGGTCGACGAGCCGAAATGGCTTGCCGCAATGGCCGCATTGTGAGCCGCAATTTCGAGCCGCTTGTTCAGCGACGTCGAGACTTTCAGCGCTTCGATCGCGGCGTCGATGCGTTTCTGAACATCGCTCACCTGGCCAAGCGCTGCGTCGAGTTCGACTGCGAGCAGCGTCGGCGGCCGTCAGCATCGTCGCGTTCACCCTGGTCGCAGCCTCGAGATACGCCACGGACGGATTGCGACCGGGAACATTGTCGGCGGCGAAATCGCTCCCGAGAGTTTGAAGAATGGACGTGAGAGCGTCATCCGCATCGCGGGTGACGCTCTCGAGAGCATCGGCCATGGCGCACAATTGCGCATCGGCAAGGCGCGCGATCGCCGCCCGCTCGGGCGCGGGGCGATTCTCTTCGAGCGCCGCAAGCATCGCCGCCACATGCTCGGCACGCTGCGCGAAAGCATCGGGGAACTGCAGACAGTCGATCAGACGCGCAACCGAGCCACGCACGTTCTCGGCCAGGCGGTGACTGGCGCCCTGAACACCGGAGACATGCTCCCGGTGCGCCGCCGCGAGCGCACGGAGGCGAGCGGCTTCGTCTCCTGTGGACACCGACAGGACGCGGAAGTCCGAGGTCATGGCGCGCAGGCTATCGGCGGCACGCCCGCTCGCCGACCAGATCCTTGAGACTGCCTCGGACAATTCTTTCGCGATCCGGCCCAGATCGTCCGACCGGCCGTCGAGGGTCTGGACGAAAGCGCCGAGGCGCCGGTCAATGTCTTCGCTCTCTGTGCACGCAACCTTCGCCAGCGACGAAATCATGCGCAGCTCGCTCGCCCTCTTGCCGAGCTCACTCAAGTCCGAAGTCAGACCTCGAACGTTGTCGCGCAAACTGTCACCGCACAACAGCGCTGTGGCGCTCTCGGCCGCATCGGCAACCGACGTCGCGCGCCCTAGAAAGGTATGGAATAGGTTCTCCCCATTGCCCTGTCCGTCATCCTGAAACGAAGCGACAGACAGCATTTCGCGGACATCGTCCGCAAGCTCGTTGGCTGATGCACGAATGGTCGCGACATGGGCGAGGCCACCTTCGAAGACGGCAACGGTGTCGCGCGAAAGACCCGTCAGTTCTGACGACGTGTTCGGATTCGGATCAGCAGTCATTATCTCTCTCGAGCAATGGATTTGTCGGCCTCCATAGCTGCTCGAGTATTATCAATGACCTAATGAGCCAAGAAGAACGTTCGGCAGAATGCCCGCCCCCGTTAACTTCGTGTTTGCCTGTGCTCCTCTATCAGGCGGTCGAAGCAATGGAGGCAGCATTGACCAAAGGCACAAGGAAAGAAACGCTCGAACTCGCGATTCCATCCGATCTCGACGCGGCCAGCGTCGTGTCGGTCCACGCCGAGCTCGTGACCCTGCTTGCAGAAGCCTCCGAGACAAACGCAGTCGCGCAGGTCGATTTGGCGAAAAGCGACTCAGTGTCGCCTCTTTCTCTTCAACTGCTTGCAAGCGCGGCCAATTCTTTTCGAGAAAATCAGGTGCATTTCGGCGCAACCGCGGTCGCGGCACTGACTACTCTCGAGACCGCCAAGGAGATCTGAAATGTCAAAAGTTATTCTCAGTGTCGATGACTCGAAAAGCATTCGCGACATGATTGGCTTCACGTTGGAGCCGCGTGGTTATACGGTAATCGGCGCCGCCGACGGAAAGGAAGGGCTGGCCCAGATGGCCGGCACCAAGGTCCACCTTGTTGTCTGCGACCTCAATATGCCGAACATGAACGGCATCGAGATGGTGCGCGCCGCGCGCGCCGATGGCCGCTTCGACGGCATCCCGATCGTGATGCTGACCACCGAGGCGCAAAAGGAGAAGATGCTGGAGGCCAAGCAGGCCGGCGCCACAGGCTGGCTCGTCAAGCCTTTCGACGAAGAGAAGCTGGTCTCGGTCATCTCGAAGCTGGTCGGGTGACGGCCGTGCACCCCGCGACGCAATCCTTCATCCAGGAAGCCACCGAGATCCTCGAGGGTCTCGACGGCACGCTGCTCGAACTCGAGGCCGATCCGCGAGATCCGGAAAAGGTCGACGCAGTGTTCCGCGCGCTGCATACGCTCAAGGGTTCGGGCGCGATGTTCGGCTTCACCGCACTCGCAGGTTTCCTGCACCATTTCGAGAACGCGTTCGACCGGATCCGCGAGGGGGAAGCTTGCGTGACGCCGGCGCTGATTCAACTTTCGCTCGCCTCGCACGATCATATGGAACGGATGTTGGCGGCCGGACCCGACCCCGACGGCGCCCCGGCGGTCGATCCCGCGACCGAGGACCTCGTCGCGAAGATCGAGGCACTTGTCGCAGGCGGTGAGACCGCAGCCGCGGCCGTCCCCGCCGCGGCGACAAGGCCCACGCTTCCGGAACGCTTCCTCATCACCTTCAAGCCCGATGCCTCGGCGTTGAAGAACGGCATGCGCCCCGACCTGCTTCTGAGTGAGCTCGAGGAGCTGGGCGAAGCGACCGTCACCTGTCACGCGGAGGACGTGCCTCCGCTGCGCGACCTCGACCCTGCCGTTTGCCACCTGACATGGAAGATCGAGCTTGTGACGAACGCAGGACGCGAGGCGATCGACGACGTCTTCATCTTCGCCAGCGACTGCGAGCTCGAGATCACCGCCGAGCTTGCCGATGGCGTAGATGCTCCCGCACCGACTTCCGGTGAGGCGGAGGATGCAATCCGAAGTGGACCCACTGCCGTTGCGAAGGCTGAGCCGGGCGTCGGCGGCACGGCCACCCCGAAGCCCGAGCAGGCTGCCGCCAAGCCGGAATCAGTGCGGGTCCAGTCGCACAGGCTCGACGAGTTGATGGATCAGCTCGGCGAACTCGTGATCGCTCAAGCGCGGCTGCAGCGGATCTCGGACGAGTCCAGCAACACGTCCCTTTCGGGCGTCGCCGAAGAGATCGAGCGGCTGGTAACGGGCTTGAGGGACGCGACGCTCTCGATTCGAATGCTGCCGATCGAGCTCGTCTTCGGCAAGTTTCGCCGGGTCGTGCGCGACCTCTCGACCGAACTCGGCAAGCAAGTGCGGCTCGAAACCCGCGGAGGCGAAACCGAGGTCGACAAGAACGTCATCGACAGCCTGACCGAGCCTCTCGTCCACATCATCCGGAATGCGATCGATCACGGCGTCGAGGCGCCCGGAGATCGAGTTGCTGCCGGCAAGGCCGAGCAGGCGCGCGTCCTGATGCAGGCTCGCCAATCCGGCGGCGAGGTGCTGATCTCGGTCGCCGACGACGGCGCGGGCCTCAATGCCGACGCGATCCGCAGGCGTGGCATCGCGCGCGGGTTGATCGCGGAGGATCAGGAGGTCAGCGACGAACAGCTCTACCAGCTCATCTTCGAGCCCGGCTTCTCGACCGCCGAGACGCTCTCCAGTGTCTCCGGGCGCGGTGTCGGCATGGATGCGGTGCGCCGCGTCATCGACGATCTGCGCGGCGCCGTCGAGGTCAAGTCGCAGCCTGGCCGTGGTACTGAAGTGACCCTGCGCCTGCCGCTGACGCTGGCGATCATCGACGGCCTTCTGGTCAAGGTCGCCGGCGGCCCCTTCGTCCTGCCGCTCTCCAGCGTCGAGGAATGCGTCGAGCTTCCGAAAGAGGAAATCAACCGCGCGAGCGGCCGCGCGATCCTGCGCATCCGCAACGAGCTGGTGCCGTTCATCAGCCTCGACACGCTCTTCGGCTTCGATCGCAGCGAAGCCGCCGATCGGCGCGTGGTCATCACCACTGTCGAGGGGCGCCGGCTCGGCCTCGTCGTCGACGAGGTGATCGGCCAGCACCAGACCGTGGTCAAGCCGCTCAGCGTCTATCACCGCGGGATCGAGGGGCTCGCAGGCTCCACCATCCTCGGTGACGGCTCGGTCGCTCTGATCCTCGACGCGGTAGCACTCGTGAAGCGGGCGCAGGCCGGGAGCCGAGTGGCGGCATGACCAAAGAGATCCTCATGACCGACGCTAAACCTGAGGCGTCCGAGATGGCGCTGACTTTCGCGCTCGATGGCGAGACCTTCGCGATCCCGGTGCGCTACGTGTCCGAGATCATCGACCCGCTGCCAGTGACGCGGACCCCCAACGCCGACCCGTTTGCGCCGGGGCTGATCAACGTTCGCGGCGTGATCGCGCCGTTCGTCGATCTGCGCCATCGCCTCGGAATGAAGCCCGCAGCGCCGGGCGAGACGGACCGCGTGCTCGTGCTCGAACTTACCGTCGAGGGCGAGCCCGTGAAGGTCGCGATGCTCGCCGACGACGTCGACGACATCACCGAGACTGCCGTGGCCGATCTCGAGGCGGTGCCGGAGCTCGGCGTCCGCTGGCCCACCGAATTCATCAGGGGCGTCGTCAAGAAGCACGGCGCCCTGGTGATCCTGCTCGACGTCGAAGCCGCCTTCGCGACGACGCACCTCCACTGACAGCTCAAGATGAAAGAGAGACAACTGAAATGCGTATGACGATCAAGACCAAGCTGATCGCCGTCTTTGCGGTGCTGATCGCGCTGCTCGGTGTATCGAGCTTCATGGCTGTCCGGCAGACGAACAAACTCGATCACCAGATCGCCGTCGTTGCGGACGAATTCGCCCTGCAGCAGGAACTGAGCCTGCAGGTCAAGGCTGCCGCCGCCGACGCCATGGCGGTCATTCGAGGCTACCTTTCCGCCACCACTCGCGAGCAGGCCGAGACTTTCGTGCCGATCATGGACGAAGATGTAGCCTTCGTCGCGGACACCGTGGAGACGATCCGGCCTCTGCTCAAGACCGAGCAGAGTCAAGCGATCATGGCGCGTTTCGAGAAGGAGTGGGGCGAGTTTCTGGCCGTCGAAGCGGAACTGCGTGAATTCGGCCTGGAGAATTCCGACGTCCGAGCTCGGACCATGAGCCTCGAGGAACTGGAGCCGGCATTCGATAAACTCATGATCAGTCTCGACGCCGTCATCCAGCCGGCGCGGGAGCGGCTTGCGAGGCAGACGGTTGCCGATCCCGATCTCGTACAGCTGGAGCAGAATCTCGACAGCGGGATGGATGACGTTCGAGCCATCCGGGCATCGGAAATCGATATGATCGTCGACCCGTCTCAAGAAGCCCGGGAGAACAACGCAGAGATTGTCAAGGAATCGATCGCGGCTTTCGAGGGCAAGCTTGAGCGTGTGTATGGCCTGATCGAGCCGGCCGCGAGCGATCCCATTGATCAGATCGCCGCTGACTGGAAAGTCTATCGGGACGGCATGCAGGTGTTTACCCCGCTGGTCCTGCAATCGACCGGCGCGCGTGCTCTGGCTCTTTCGGACTCGCGTCTGGTTCCCGCCTATCTCGAAGCGACCGCCGCGGCCAATGATCTGGCGGAGCGTTCCTCGGTCGTCATGGACGCCGCAACGAACGATGCTCACGCTCTCGCCGCAAATGGACGCCGGCTCCTCGTCGGGCTCGGCATTGCTGCCGCGGTCATCGGCGTCGCCGCCGCCTTCTGGCTGTCGACCACGATCAGCCGCGGCCTGTCTCGTGCCGTCACTGTCGTACGCGAAGTGGCGCGCGGCAACCTCGAGGTCGACGCGAAGACCAAGAGCCGTGACGAGATCGGCGTCCTGCTGGGCGCGATGGACGGCATGGTCGGCGACCTCAAGGGCATGAGCCGAGCCGCCGAGTCGATCGCCAGGGGCGACCTGACGGCCGACGTGACGCCGCGCTCGGATGAGGACCGGCTCGGGATCGCGCTGCGCGACATGGTCGCGAAGCTGCGCGAGGTGATCTCGAACGCCTCCGTGAGCGCGACGTATGTCGCCGAAGGCGCCTCGAACATGAGTGCCACCGCCGAGCAGCTTTCGGCCGGCTCCAACCAGCAGGCCGCCGCGGCCGAGCAGGCGTCCGCCTCGATCGAGGAGATGACGGCGAACATCCGCCAGAACGCCGACAATGCCGGCCAGACCGAGAAGATCGCCAACCAGTCGGCTGACGATGCCAGAAAGTCGGGCGAGGCGGTCGGCAACGCGGTCCGTGCGATGAAGACGATCGCCGACAAGATCAACATCATCCAGGAGATCGCCCGGCAGACCGACCTTCTCGCGCTCAACGCCGCGGTCGAGGCCGCCCGTGCCGGCGCCCACGGCAAGGGTTTCGCGGTTGTTGCCAGCGAGGTGCGCAAGCTCGCCGAACGCTCACAGCAGGCGGCGGCCGAGATCAGCCAGCTTTCGGGCGAGACCGTCGAGGTCTCGGGCGAGGCAGGCCGGATGCTCGAGACGCTGGTGCCCAACATCCAGCGCACCGCCGACCTGGTGCAGGAGATCAGCGCCTCGACCCGCGAGCAGAACGTGGGCGCCGAGCAGATCAACCAGGCGATCCGCGAGCTCGACAAGGTGATCCAGCAGAACGCGTCGGCAGCCGAGGAATCGGCCTCGACCAGCCAGGAGCTGGCGGCCCAGTCCGAGCAGCTGACGGCGGTGATCTCGTACTTCACTGTCGATGCGGCGGGCGAGCGTCCCGCGGTGACAGCCAAGACGGCGCCGAAGCCGAAGGCCGTAGCCGGAGGCAAGCCCGCCAGCGCCGGGAAATCCGCCAAGGCCGTCGAGGCGTTCGACCTCGACCTCGCGGCCGAGGAGGTCTCTGACGCCGACTTCCAGCGCTATGCCGGGTGAGCCGATGTTCGACGATCAGCTCGATGAGGAAACGGTGGTGGAGGAGGACATCTCCTCCACCTACCTCACCTTCGATCTCGGCGACCAGACCCTCGGGGTCGAGGTGCGCCACGTCCGCGAGATCATCGACCCGCAGAAGATAACGCGGCTGCCGAACGCACCGATGGACGTGCTCGGTGTGGTCGACGTTCGCGGCACCAGCGTTCCGATCATCGACCTCAGGGCACGTCTCGGCTTGCCGCACACCGAGTTCGGGGGCGAGGAACGGATCGTGGTGCTCGAGATCGGACCTGATCGCAAGCCGCTCGGGGTCGAGGCCGACCGGGTTCGCAACGTCGACCAGATCACGGCAGCCGAGATCGAGCCGGTGCCGGGCACCGGCGCCGGGTCGTGGGATGCGCGTGTCCTCCAGGGGCTTTGGCGGCGCGGCGACGACCTCGTCGTACTTGTCGACCTCGACCGCATACTCGGCAGCGGCGACGAGATCGACCTCAGCGCCGGTCACGGCATCTTTTGAGATGAAGAGCGCCCCGGCTCGTGTCGGGGCACTACCTGTCCACAGCAAGCCATTCCGGGCCGCCGGCAGGTTTGTCGCTTCGCTACCCGCAATCGCGCAAGACGATACGAACACACAGTTGCCTCTCAAGAGACGCAAGACGCCGGTCCTGATGCTCGCAAGCAAGTCCACGAGCGCGGTCCTCGGAATGAGGATGCAGGGCCTTTCAATGCGGATCCAGCGGATGGATGCAGACAATGTTGCACATGCCCCTTCATGACTTCCGATCCGCGTCCGTCGCTCCACCGCGGCCGGAGGACATCGTCGATCTGGCCCGTCACGCCTATCGACTGACAGGCATCGCCCTTGGCGAGCGCAAGGGAGAGTTCCTCGTCGCACGGCTCAGCCGTCGCCTCAGTGCCCGGGGGCTTTCGGACTGGGCGTTGTACCGAACTCTCCTCACGGAAGATGCAGCCGAGCAGACGGCCTTTGCCGAGGCCCTGACCACCCACACAACCAGTTTCTTCAGGGAGCAGGCGCAGTACGACTGGCTGTTGAGCGACGGACTTGGCGAACTCTATCCGCGTCCAGGCGGGCTTGCCCGCGAGTTGGTCTTCTGGAGCGCCGCCTGCTCAACCGGTCAGGAAGGCTACACCGCTCTTATGGTGGCAGACCACGCGCGCGAACAAGGGCTATGGGAGTTGAGGACGCAACTCATTGGCACCGATATCTCGCGGCCGGTGCTCAGGGTCGCAGCACAGGCCATCTATCCGACGTCACAAATCGAGAGTATTCCGCCCAGATTGCGGCCTCGCGTCCTGCTTTCGGCCCGCAACGGCGACGGCCGCCACCGGATCGTTCAAGATTTGCGCCGTCGCGCCGCCTGGCGTCAGGCGAACCTCGTCACCGGTCACGGTCTGGATGGCATCTCCGCCGATGTGGCCTTCCTGCGCAACGTGCTGATCTATTTCGATACCGACACCCGGATGCGGGTCCTCGACAACGTTTTCGCCCGGTTGCGGATCGGCGGCTTCCTTCTTGTGGGCCACACGGAAGCGGCGCACGCGCGCCGTGCCGGTCTCGAGCTCGTTCGCCCCTCGATCTATCGCAAGGTCTCCGCCTGATGGCTGCCAAGAAACGCGTCCTCATCGTCGACGACAGCGCCGTCGTCAGGCAGACGATCGCCGAAATCGTCAACGCTCATCCGAACCTCGAGGTCATGGCGACCGCCAACGATCCGTTTCAGGCGGCCGAGCGCCTGCGCCGCGAAGTGCCTGACGTCATCGTGCTTGACGTGGAGATGCCGCGGATGGACGGCATCACTTTCCTGCGTCGGCTGATGGCCCAGCGCCCGTTGCCGGTTGTGATCTGCTCGACACTGGTGGGCGACGGTAGCGCCACGTTCCTCGCCGCACTCGAGGCCGGCGCGGTCGACGTGATCCAGAAGCCGAATCTGTCGACGCGCCAGTTTCTCGAGGATTCCTCGATCCGCATCCAGGACGCGATCTTGGCTGCCGCCCACGCCCGCCTTTCGCGCCGGCGTCCGGTCCAGTACGGAGAGAAGCTCAGTGCCGATGCTGTAATCCCGCCGTCCCGGCGGGGGGCGATGGTGCAGACGACGCACAAGGTGGTCGCGATCGGCGCCTCGACCGGCGGAACCGAGGCACTGCGCCGGGTACTGCAGGCGATGCCACGCACCGCGCCGCCGATTGTAGTGGTGCAGCACATGCCCGAGGCCTTTACTTCCGGTTTTGCACGACGGCTCGACGACCTCTGCGAGATCACCGTGCGCGAGGCTCGTGATGGAGACAGCGTTCTGCCCGGCCAGGCGCTGATCGCGCCCGGATCAGCGCACATGCTGCTCGCCCGGAGTGGCGCAACCTACCGTGTCGAGGTCCGCGAAGGACCTCTCGTGAACCGCCACCGGCCATCGGTCGACGTTCTCTTCCGTTCGGTCAGCCAAGTCGCCGGCGCCAACGCGCTCGGCGTAATCATGACCGGCATGGGCGACGACGGCGCCCGCGGGCTGAAGGAAATGCGAGACAGCGGCGCCCGAACGATCGGCCAGAACGAGGCCTCCTGCGTCGTGTACGGCATGCCTGCCGAAGCCAAGCGGCAAGGCGCCGTCGAGCGCGAAGTCGACCTGGGCGACATCGCAGCGACCATCATGCGCCTCGTCGAGCAACAGACGGCGAGCTGAGACATCGGGCTGGACGCATCGACGCCCGGCTGTGGGACGATGGAGAACCTCTTGCGGGCGCCACGCTCGGGGCGGTCGCGATGCGTGTTCAGCCTTTCGAATGGCCACGCATGATGCCGATATCATCGTGCAGTCTGTCTTGGGGCCCGCAGGATCGCACGGGGCCTGCCGCATCGGAGGAGCAGACCCTCGCACCCTCGGCATTCAGGGCAGTCCGGAGCCAGTCTGCTCCTTAGCCCGGCCGGCGACAGGCCAGTTTGTGGTGAGCGTCGCGCACGATGTCGGCGCGTGGGTATTGTCGTTGATCAGGCTTGCGGTCATGAAGAACCGGATCGGCGGCCCTGCGCCGTGTGACGACATGCTCCCCCGCCTTGAGAGGGGCGCCTTGAGGTACGTCGCAGATGAAATCCATACGCTGAGCGCGCCGAAGCGCGGCACATCGGTGAGCTTCAACTCTCGGCTCCAGCCGAGAGCAGGCGCGCGGATCTGCTTCTGGATTTTCACCGCGATGCCGCTTTCGGCGCAGATCAACCCGCGGGCGAAGGGGTTCACACCGTAGCCCGACCGCTCCGCCTCTTCGAGGATCTATGTCACAAGAGGTCGGCGACACGCTGGCGCTGGGAATGAATGTCCGCGAGGCCGAGACGCACGAGACCCGCGCCGTCTCGGGCGCTGCCGTGGCGCTGTTCTCGCCGCGCCGGGTCTGCATCGCCTTGGGACCCTCGCGTCGGCCGCGGCAGACATTGGCTGCGCTGGACTGCTTTGCGAGCCGACCCGCGGGTAGCTCCCTGGCCATCCGGTCGCCGCGTGTTGACAGCTGATGGGTGCCCCGGCAACGCTGCTGTACAGCTGTGCAAACCCGAACGATGCAGCATCAAGGGAGGAGACCCAATGACGATGACGAGGATCACATTGCTGGGCTGCGTGGCGCTCGTGACCGGCGGTGCCGCGGCCGCACAGGAGCTCAACCTCATCTGCTCGGCCGACCAGGCGATCTGCGAGCTGCTGGTGAGCGAGTTCGAGGCGTCGCACGACATCGACGTCAACATGGTGCGGATGTCCTCGGGCAAATCCTACGCCAAGATCCGGGCCGAAGCGCGCAACCCGCAGACTGACCTCTGGTGGGGCGGCACGGGCGACCCGCACTTGCAGGCGGCGAACGACGGGCTGACCGCTGAATACCGCTCGCCAATGCTCGAGGAGCTGCAGGACTGGGCGGTGCATCAGGCCGAGACTTCGGACTACCGCACCGTCGGCGTCTATTCCGGCGCGCTCGGATGGGGCTACAACACCGAGACGTTCGAGGAAAAGGGCATCGAGCCACCGCGCTGCTGGGAAGACCTGCTCGACCCGTCGCTCGAAGGCGAAATCCAGATCGCCGACCCCAACTCGTCGGGGACGGCCTACACGACGCTCGCCACCCTCGTGCAGCTGATGGGCGAGGACGAGGCGTTCGAGTTCCTCAAGAAGCTCGACGCCAACGTCAATCAGTACACCAAGTCGGGTTCGGCCCCGGTGAAGGCGGCGGCGCGCGGCGAGACGGGCCTTGGCATCGTGTTCATGCACGACGCGGTGGCCCAGGCCGAGGAGGGGTTCCCGATCGAGGTCGTCGCCCCCTGCGAAGGGACGGGCTACGAGATCGGCTCGATGTCGCTGGTCGAGGGCGCGCAGAACGTCGAGGAGGCCAAGACATTCTACGACTGGGTCCTGCAGGCCGACGTGCAGTCCAAGATGCCCGACGCGGGCTCCTATCAGATCCCGTCGAACGCGAGCGCGACACCGCCGGAGGCAGCGCCGGACCTCGATGAGATCAAGCTCATCGACTACGACTTCGCCCAGTACGGCAGTTCCGACCGGCGCAGCGCGCTGCTCGCCCGCTGGGACGAGGAAGTCGGCGGCGTCGCCGCCCAATAGCGGATCGCGCGGCAGGGGGAGCGCCGCCCCCTGCCCGCCCCCGGGCGAGGATGCTCCCGATGACCAGCGACAACCGCCGGCTGGACCTCCTTCTCCTCGCCGCGCTCGTCTCCTTCGCCACCCTGCCGTGGTACCACATCCGGGCCGGGTTCTTCGGGTTCGGCTGGATGGGCGATTGGGCCGCGACCCAAGGCTCTGGCCGGCGTCGCCCAGATCTTCCCCGACCGCTGGTGGCTCTGGCCGGTGCCGGTGCTGCTGCTCGCCGCGCTGGCGCTGCGCCTTGCCCTGCCTGCCGGGCGGCGCCGCGGCGGGGCACTGGTCGCGCTCGGTTTCGCCGGCCTCGTCTGGCTACTGGCCGAGGGGCTGGCGGTGGGCCTGCGCGGCTGGAACTGGTCCTCTGGGAGATGCTCTTCGGGACCGTCGGGGGGCAGCCGGCCTTCGGCGCCGGCGCGTCGGTGTGGCGCTCTGCTTCGCGGGCCTCGTGTCGTTCGGCCTCGCCGAGCGAGGCGCGCTCAAGGGCGACGCCTTCGTGCTGTCGGCGATCACGCTGCTCGTCCTCCTGGTCGCGACCTTCGTGCTCTACCCGCTCGCGTCGATGTTCACCGGCGCCTTCCAGGACTTCCGCGGCGCCTTCACCACGACGGGTGTGGCCAAGAACATCGCCGATCCGCAGATCTGGAGCCTGCGCTGCGTCACTGGCTCCGGCGGTTGCGGCGTCGCCTGGCGCACATTCGTCCTGGCCCTCTGCACGGCCACCGGCACGACACTCCTCGGCCTCGCCTTCGCGCTCGTCGCCACGCGGACCGGCGCACCGTTCAAGAAGGGCCTGCGCCTCCTGACGGTGCTGCCGATCATCACGCCGCCCTTCGTCATCGGCCTGTCGCTGATCCTGATGTTCGGCCGCTCGGGCTTCGTCACCGAGTTTCTGGAGGACGTCACGGGATTCGAGCTGGGCCGCTGGCTCTACGGCCTCACCGGCATCTGGATCGCGCAGATGCTGAGCTTCACGCCGATCGCGTTCCTGGTGCTCATCGGCGTCGTCGAAGGCGTGAGCCCGTCGATGGAGGAGGCGAGCCAGACCATGCGCGCCGGGCGCTGGCGCACCTTCCGCAAGGTCTCGCTGCCGCTGATGGCTCCGGGACTCGCCAACGCGTTCCTGATCGGCTTCATCGAGCCGATGGCCGACTTCGGCAACCCGCTCGTCCTCGGCGGATCGGGCGGGGTGCTCTCGACCGAGATCTTCTTCGCCGTCGTCGGCGCCCAGCACGACCCGTCGCGCGCCGCCGTCCTCGGCGCGGTGCTTTTGTGCTTCACGCTGTCGGCGTTCCTGGCACAGCGGCTCTGGCTCGGCCGGCGCAGCTTCGCCATCGGGCAAGGGCGACGGCGGGCGTCACGCGCTGCTGCCGCGCCGGGTCGCGATCCCGGTGGTTACGGTGGTCGCGGCGTGGGCGCTTTTCACGCTTCTGCGTCTACGGC
>CAVPXL010000008.1:0-41626 GCA_963709765.1 uncultured Alphaproteobacteria bacterium
GCTCCGATCCAAGCGGAAAAGCCTGCGAAAGCCTGTTTCTTCGCTCTGTCCATGGAGCATCCCTCGACGTCCGGAGCATTTCGTGCTCACGGGGCCAGATGCCCTCCGGAATGTGACGAGATCGGGGCAGGACGCTGACGAAAGCTGGCAATTGGCAACCAGTCTGAACCAACCCTTAACGTAGCGGCAAGATCACGCCGGTTGCAGCATCCGCCCCAGTGGCCGTCCGCCAAGGATGTGAAGGTGGTAGTGCGGCACTTCCTGCACGCCCGACCGTCCCGCGTTCGTGATGGCGCGAAAGCCGTCCTCTGCGAGGCCCTTCTCGGCCACGATCCGCGCCGTCAGACGCATGAAATCGAGCACTTCCGCGTCGCTCGCTTCTGCCGCGAAGTGGTCGTGGCTGACATAGCGGCCCTTGGGAATGATCAGGACATGCACCGGCGCCTGCGGCCGGATGTCATTGAAGGCCAGCGAATGCTCGGTCTCGGCCACGGTGTCGTTCGGGATCTCGCCCCGCACGATCTTCGCGAAGATGTTCTGATCGTCGTAGCTCCACGCCATGCGGCCCTCCACCATCCTGATGGTGTGTTGATCGGCAATTGGGAAAGACCTTGCAAGCCGAAGGCGCCGCGCGTCTGCGGCTATCGGGGTGCCAGTGCCAGACCTACGCCGCGGTCGGTGATGTCGGTTCCCGGGGCAAAGACGTCGGTCGCCGCGGCGGTGCGCAGCCGCGCGGCGACGCCTCCCCCCCCGTGATCGACAAATTGCGCGCCCTCACCGCCTGCCGACGGAGGGCGGTGAGGCAGGCCAAATGCGGACACGCCATCGACGTTCCGTTCAGCGACATGAGACCGCCTCCGGCGCGGGCCGACAGCACATCCACGCCCGGCGCAGAAAGGGTCGGGTCGGTGTTGGATAAGGGCGCGATAGCGGTCTCGCCCTCAGCCATCGTGCCCACCGAAACGGCGCCGAACGCTGCGGCCGGCAGCGAGGCGCTGAACTCCTCGTGGCCAGGGTCTTTATTGCGCCCGCTCTCGTTGCCGCTGGCAGCGCAGACGATGACGTCGCCGGTCATCGACGCCTGGGCACGGAAGAGGTTGAACATGGCTTCGAAGACCTATCTTCTCGCGCCAGCCTTCGAGAGCGGCCGAGGTGGCGAGATCGGGCGGAAGGACAAAGCCGCTCTCGCGGCACAGGCGCCTGTGGCTGACGGTGGATGCTGCCCTGACCTCCGCGCTTCTCTGATCCGGCTCGCCGGGCTGACGATTCAGGACCTTCTCGCTCGCACAGGAGGTTCCCGTGAAGGGGCATCCCCCGGACGACCTGCTCGCCGCGGTTCCCGGCCCGGGCCTGACGTCCCGAGCCGCGCTCGGCATCAGCTACGGGGCGGGGTTGCGCGCCTCGGAGGTCTGCAATCTGAAGGTCACGGATATCGTGCCGGAGGCGCGTCTTCGAAACGACGACAGCGACCGCATGCTGATCCACGTCGACAACGGAAACGGCGGCAGAGACCGTAAGGCGATGCTCTCGCCCCGCCTTCTGGACCTCTTGCGCGATTGCTGGAGCGAGTCCCGGCCCGCAGGCTGGCTCTTTCCCGGCAAGCCGAAGATCAACCCGCTGTCGCCGCGCCAGCTCAACGTTCGACGATTGTCCTCGGACCGTCGGCGCATACGCCGACCGGACAAGGTTTCATCGTTCACCTTGGCCCAGCACATGGCGGGCATCGCCAAGCCGGCGACGCTACATACCCTCCGCCACAGCTTCGCGACGCACCTGCTCGAGGCGAAAGCGGGTGTCCGGGTCACCCAGGTCCTGCTCGGCCATGCGAAGCTGAACACGACGGCGCGGAACACCCATGTCGCCACGAAGACGATCCGCGACACCGTGAGCCCGTTCGAGCGGCTGAAGCAGCTTCAGGACCAGACGACGAGGCGCGGGATGGAGTAGCGCCCGGTCCCGGGTGGTCCGGGCGAAGCTGGAATTTGCCCACATCTTCCGCGCCCACGGTCCCGCGTGGCGGCGGGCCAATGCCCGGCATGTCGGCCTGACCCAGCTCAAGGTGATGTCGGCGATCGAGACCTGCCGCACGGAAGCGCTCGGCGGGCACGTGGCGGCGTGCGAAGCGCCGCCACCGGCACATCGCCTGCAACTCGTGCAAGAACCGCGATCGCCCGAAGGGCCAGAGCCCGACGGCGCGGGAGTGGTTGGCGGCACGAGCCGAGGATCTGCTGTCGGTGGAGTACTTCCAAGTCGTCTTCAGCCTGCCGGCGGAGATCACAATGATCTCTTTCGTCGAGCCCGATCCGGATCGATCCATTGGTCCGGAAGCGCCTCGCGCCGCGCCGTCGCCATTCTGCTGGAGGCGCCTCGGCGACAAGCCCGATCGCCCTCAACCGCACCGCCACTGACATCACCGGCCGGGGTCCTGCCGGATCAAAGCCGTCATTCCGCCCATAGGCGAGCGACACCGGCGCGCTTCCCCCACAAACCGAAGCCAGACCCCCGCGGCTTCGTCCTCCATAGATTTTCAACGCGAACCGCACCCGCCCGCAAACCACCCTCACGCAGCGGCCCGCATCAAAAACCGTCAGACAGGCCGTCCTCGATCAGCCGCCCGCCCATTATCTGCGAGCCGTCCCTGCCACCCTCGCCCAGAACCTTGCCGTTCAGCGCGTCGTCGAGACCACAGGCGACACCGTTGCGGGTTCCCTTCAATTCGCGCCCGAAGACGGTGGCGGCGCAAGGGGTGCCGTGCCCGTTCCTGTCGCCGTCACCCTCGCCTGTGAAATCCCGCTGCGTCAGCGCGATCCCCATCACGGTCAGATCCCGACGCACCTCGCGCAGGTCCGCGCTGCCCATCCGCTCTGTCTCGATGATCGGAACCGGTGGTGCGGCATGGACCGATTCCATCCCAAGCGCCGCCGGACCGAAGAATTCCGGCAGCCCCATGGCGCCGTGCAGACGGTGGCCTGCATTCATGTCGCGAAGAATGACGAAGTCGTCCTTGGCCGAAACCTCGCAAACAAGAATAGGTCGAACGGACCGGGTACAATGCTCCCTCAGGCCACCAATGCGCGAGTGTTCCGGCAATCATGCCTGCGAAAAGCGCGTCAGATCAGACCTGACTCCCGAAATCGCGCCCGCAAGTCGGTCTGCGGGCGGGCACCGTAATGGGTGATGACCTCCGACGCGGCGATGCACCCCATGCGTCCTGCCGCTGCCAGATCGCGCCCCTGCGACAACCCGAAGAGGAAACCGGCCGCGAACTGATCTCCGGCGCCCGTGGTATCCGTCGGCACGATGCGATGGACAGGGACGGTGACACGCTCCTCGCCGCGGAGCAGGATCACTTCTTCGCCCGACCGCGTGCACACGACCAGATGCGAGTCGCGCGCGGCCTGGGCCAGGGCGCTCTCGAGATCCTCGGTCTCGTAGAGCGATTTCCACTCCTTCTCGTTGCCGATGACGTAATCGAGTTCCTGCGCGAGCCGGCGGAAATCGGCCCGGTGACGGTCCACGCAGAACGGATCCGAGAGCGCGATGCCGGCCTTGCCACCACCATCGCGGCAGGCCCGGGCCGCCGTCAAGAAGGCCTGCTTGCCCGGCGCCTTGTCGTAGAGATACCCTTCCAGGAACAGGATCTCCGCCGTCCCCGGCACGGAGGGGTCGACATCCTCGGGGCCGAGTTCGGCCGAGATCCCCAGATAGGTGTTCATCGAGCGCTCGCCGTCCGGCGTCACGAAGATCATCGAGCGCGATGTCGGCAGGTCCGCCGCGATCGGCGGGTTCACGAAATCCGTGCCGTCCGCGCCCATGTCCGCGGCGTAGAACTGGCCCAGCTCGTCGTCGCAGACGCGGCCGATGAAGGCACATGAAAGCCCCATCTCACCCAGGCCCGCCAGCGTGTTGGCAACCGAGCCTCCGGCGATCTGTCGGCGCTCCAACATGCCGTTGTAGAGGGCCTCCGCGCGGTCGCGCTCGACCAGTTGCATGATACCCTTCTCGATGCCCTTTTCGGCAAGATCTTCGTCCCTGGTCTGGGCGATGATGTCGACGATGGCATTGCCGATTCCGACTACCTGATAGCTCTTGCTCATGTCTCGGTCTTGTCCTCGTAGTCGCAAAGATCCCGGATCGGACAAACGGGGCATTTCGGCCGCCGTGCCGTGCAGACGTAGCGCCCGTGCAGGATCAACCAGTGATGGGCGTGCTTCTGATAGCGCACCGGGACTCGGTCCTCGATGGCGCGCTCGACCGCTTCGACGTCGCGACCCGGCGCGATACCGGTCCGGTTCGCGACCCGGAAGATGTGGGTGTCGACGGCCTGCGAGGGGTGTCCGAACCAGCTGTTCAGCACCACGTTCGCGGTCTTGCGCCCGACGCCGGGCAAGGCGGTAAGCGCAGCGCGGCTCTCCGGCACCTCGCCGCCATATTGCTCGACCAGTATCCGGCTGAGCTTGATGACGTTCTTCGCCTTGTTGCGATAAAGCCCGATGGTGCGGATATGCTCGGTCACCCGCTCCTCGCCCAGATCGAGCATCGCCTGCGGCGTGGGGGCGAGACGGAACAGCTCGGCCGTGGCCCGGTTCACCCCCGCATCCGTCGCTTGCGCGCTCAGCACGACGGCGACCAGAAGGGTGAAGGCGTTGTGATGGACCAGCTCGCCGACCGGGTTCGGCTCCGCCGCCTCGAAACGCGCGAAGACCTTGCAGAGTGTGGAGTAATCCATCGCCGCGGCCATGCGCTCCAATGCCATGCGGTCTCGGGGCCTACAACTCGCATCGCGCGGAACGGCATACCTTGCGCAGGATTCGGGTCGCCCGGCCTCGGACCGGCACCTATCATCGGGTCAAGAATGGAGGCGGGAATGAACGAACAAACCTTTGTACCGGAAACGGACGAGCGCTATCACTTCCAGGTTGTGCGCCGTGCGATCGAGCGCATCGACGCCGCGGGCGACCGCGCCTTGTCACTCGAGGAACTCGCTGCGGAGATGACGATGAGCCCGGCCCACTTTCAACGCGTCTTCAGCCGCTGGGCGGGCGTCTCGCCCAAACGCTACCAGCAGTATCTCGTGATGGACCACGCCCGGTCGCTTCTGCGCGACCGGTTCACCACGCTCGAGGCAGCCGGCGCGGCGGGGTTGTCCGGCGGCGGCCGTCTGCACGATCTGTTCCTGCGCTGGGAGGCGATGAGCCCTGGCGAATATGCGCGCGGCGGAGAGGGGCTCACCATCTCCTACGGTTGGTTCGACGGTCCCTTCGGCCGCATGCTCGCGATGGGTACCGATCGCGGGCTTTGCGGTTTGGCTTTCGCCGACGACGTCGGTCACGAGGCCGCCATGGCCGACCTCCGGTCGCGCTGGCCCCGCGCGCATTTCGAGGCGGCGCCCGAAGTCGTCGCGCCAGCCGTCGAGGCGGCCATCCATCGGCGCGGGACGGCGCGCCTCCACCTCATCGGGGGACCCTTCCAGATCAAGGTGTGGGAGGCGCTTCTGGGCGTGCCGTCCGGTCATGTGACGACCTACTCGGCCATCGCGTGCGCCATCGGAGCGCCCAAGGCTGTGCGAGCCGTGGGAACCGCGGTCGGCCGCAACCCGATCAGCTGGCTCATTCCGTGTCACCGGGCCTTGCGCAAGTCCGGCGGGCTGGGGGGCTATCACTGGGGGCTGCCGGTCAAGCGCGCCATGCTGGCACGGGAAGCGGCGGTGTTCGATGGCGATGAGGCGCAATTTCGCCGGGGCTCCGCAAAGGCAGGTGAAACCGATGGCGCGTCGGTTTAGTTGTTCAGACGGAGATGCACGACGTTCAACGAGGAATGAGTCGAATGAAGCGTTACACCAAACCTTTTCTGCTCGCGGGTGTGGGAGCCATGACTCTCGCCGCGTGCGAGCCGGGCATGATGTCGGACCCCAACAGCGAGCGCACGCGCCAGGGCGCGATGATCGGGGCCGCTCTCGGAACCGTCGTCGGCGCCAAGCGGGGCGACGACAAGAATGACCGGGTGCGCAACGCGGCCAAGGGAGCCCTCATTGGGGCTGCCATCGGCGGAGGGGCCGGCGCGATCCTGGACCGGCAGGCTTCGGAGCTGCGCAACGACTTCGACAACAGCCAGATCGACGTGGTGAACACCGGATCCGAACTGATCGTGCGCATGCCGCAGGACATCCTGTTCGACGTGGACAGCACGGCCGTGCGCGGCGACCTGCGAAGCGATCTGCGCGTTCTCGCCCAGAACCTGCAGCGCTACCCCAATTCCGAGGTCGAGGTCATCGGCCACACCGACAATTCCGGAAGTGCGGCGTACAATCAGGATCTGTCGGAACGCCGGGCCTCGGCCGTCACTTCCATTCTGCGGTCCGAGGGCGTGTCGTCGTCGCGCCTGCGGGCCGTCGGACGTGGCGAGGACCAGCCCATCGCGTCGAACCTGACCCCGGCGGGGCGCGCGCAGAACCGCCGCGTGGACATCATCATCCGGCCCTACTGACGCCGCCCTCTATCAAGACTCGACAGGCCGCCGGCGGTATTCGCCCCGGCGGCTTTTTCTCGCGTGGGCTACGGAATCCGGTCTGTCGGCCGGGGAACCCGATCACGCCACGAAAAAAGGCCGGCCACTTCTTCGGTGGCCGGCCTGACGGAAGTCTCGTCGACGGATGCTGATCGACTCAGTGCAACTTCGCCGACACGGTTTCAATGGACGAATTGATCAACTCGTCCCCCCGCTCAGCCGTCATCTGCTTGCCGAGTACATCGGCGGCGGCTGCGACAGCGACCTGGATCGCGCGATCGCGAACCTCCCGGATCGCGGCGGCACGTGCCGACTCGATCTGATCCTCGGCGCCCTTGATCCGGCGCGCCGTCATCGTCTTGATGTCGGTGCGGGATTGTTCCGCCGCGGCCGTCGCCTCTTCCCGCGCATGCGCCACGATGCGATCGGCCTGTTCCTTGACCTCGGCCTGACGCCGTTCGAACGACGCCAGAATGGTCTGGGCCTCCTCCCGCACTGCACGGGCTTCGTCCAGCTCCGCCCGGATGCTGTCTGCGCGCTTGTCGAGGATGCCGACGAGCAGGCCCGGAACCCGGAAATAGAGCAGAACCCCGACGAAGAGCAGGAACGCCAGCAGAACAACAAAATCGGTATTGCCAAGCGAGAAGAACGGCCCTGTTGCGGCAAGTGCCGGCAAGGGCAGAACGATGAACAGCGATGACAGTTTCCGGATCACGTCAGCGCTCCATATTTTCGGCGACTGCCGCATCGATGTTGGCCTGATCCGGGCTTCCGCCAAGGACGTCAACCAGGGCAGCGGCCGCGTCCATGGCGACCTCTCGCACGTTCCGGATCGCTTCGTCCCGTATGGTCGCGATCTCCTTCTCGAACTCGGCCGTCTGGGCCGCGATCCTGGCATCCGCTTCTGCCATCGCCGCATCGATGTCGGTCTGGATCTCGTCACGCGCCTTCTGCCCTATTCGCTGGGCCTCGGATCGCGCTTCGGCGAGGGCCTTGTCATAGGCGTCCTCTGCCTCCTGTGCCTTGCGTCGAAGGTCTTCGGCGGCTGCGAGATCGTTGGAAATCGTGCCCTGCCGCTCGGCCAGGACCGCGCCAATTCGAGGCAGCGCCACCCGACTGAGAATGAAGTAGGTGACGGCAAGCATTACCAGAAGCCAGAAAATCTGGTTCGGGAAGGTCGAGAAATCGAGCTGCGGCATGCCCGGTGCCTCGTGCACCACGCCCAGCGGCTCGACCTCGAGCACGACCGCGTTTTCGGTCACTGTTGCCATGGGGCAAGCCTTTCGTCAGATCGGTTCGGTCGGGCGGGAGGCTGTCGCCGCCCCGCCCATGACGCCGGTCGCCTGATCAGACGGCGAACATCAGCAGCAGCGCCACGAGGAACGCGAAGATGCCCAGCGCTTCGGCGAATGCGATGCCGATGAAGAGGGTCGCGGTCTGGCCGGCGGCCGCCGACGGGTTGCGCAGAGCACCCGACAGGAAGTTGCCGGCGACATGACCCACACCGATGGCCGAGACGCCCGAGCCGATGGCGGCGAGGCCGGCACCGATGAACTGTCCCATGTTTGCGATATCGCCTTCCATTGCGTCTCTCCTTTTGGAATGGCTAGAAGTTGTCCGACCGTCAGTGATGCGGATGCAGCGCGTCCTTCAGATAGACGCAGGTCAGGATGGTGAAGACGTAGGCCTGTATGAAGGCCACGAGCAGTTCAAGTCCGTAGATCGCCGTGATCGCCAGAATCGAGATCGGCGCGATCCAGCGCGGCGATCGCGAAGCCCGCGAAAACCTTGATGACGGCGTGACCCGCCATGATGTTGCCGGCAAGTCGGATCGAATGGCTGACCGGCCGCACGAAGTAGCTGATCAGCTCGATGATGGCGAGAACCGGTCGAAGCGCCAGCGGCGCCGAGGTGACCCAGAACAGGCCGAGAAACTCGGAGCCGTTCTTGACGAAGCCCAGGATGGTCACGGTCAGGAAGACGATCAGCGCCAGAACCCCCGTGACGGCGATGTGCGAAGTCGGCGCGAACGACATCGGCAAGAGGCCGAGCATGTTGCCGAACAGCACGAACATGAAGAGCGTCATGATGTAGGGGAAGTACTTCAGCCCCTCGCGCCCGGTCACGTCCTCGACCATCTTGTGGACGAAGCCGTAGGCCAGTTCGGCCACCGACTGGATGCGGCTCGGGACGACCGCGCGACCCCGCGTCCCGAGGACCAGAAGCAGTGCCGTGCATGCGACCGCTATCGCCATCCAGAGCGCCACGTTCGTCGGCGTGTACCAAGCTACCGCACCGTCGCCGAACAGCGGCTCGATGATGAACTGGTCCATCGGATGGATGTTGCTGCCGGGGCCTGCTGTTCCGCCAAATGACCCACGTCCGTGTCAGTCGCCATCTCGTCCCTCGTCGCCGACCGAGACCTCTTGCGCCGTGCGCAGCATCACCCGCACTCCGGCCGCGAAGCCCAGCAATATGAACAGCACCAGGAAGATCGGCAGTCGTCCCCAGAAGGAGATCCAGCCCGTACCCGATGCCGAAGCCGATCGCGAGACCGGCCACAAGCTCGATCACCATCCGCCATGCCAGATTGGCGCGCGAATAATGCTCGTCGGAGCGGGGTTTCGGCTTCTGCGCCTTCCTGGCCCGCGCGATCCGCTCGTCCAAAGCACGCAGTCGCGCCTCTTGCGGATCTTCTGCCAAGTTACCCCCCTACGACGGTGGCGCGGAAACTAGGAAGGTCTCCGAAAGGAGTCAATACGTCTCGGCCTCAGAGGCAACCGTCTGATATTGAATGTATTATTCTCATGACGCCATCGGCGTCCGCGAAGGGCATACTTCAACCGATCGGTTGACCGTCGCGCCAAGTTCGGCAATGGCGACCCGATGGAGACACCGCTCGACACGGTTTTCGCGGCGCTCGCCGATCCGACACGCCGCCGGATCCTGTCGCTGTTGCTGGAAGACGATATGGCGGTCAGCGACGTTGCCGAGCCATTCGGCATGTCGCTGGCCGCCATATCGAAGCATCTGGGCGTCCTCGCGCGTGCCGGACTGATCAGTCAGGAACGGCGAGGTCGCGTGAAATGGTGTCGGCTGGAGCCCGAGGCGCTCGGCGCTGCATCGGTCTGGATGCGAGGCTTTGGCGTCTTCGATCCGGTCGATCTCGACGCGTTCGAAAGATTCCTCGACGGGTCCGGCCTGTCGGTCGACCTAGAGGACGAAGGACACGATGGCCACGACGATCACGACTAGCCCGACCAGGTAGATGATCTTGCTCATGGGGTGCTCTCCCTCGTTCCTGTTATGTTGAAGCCGTGAATTCCGTTCAGGCGATCAGGTTGATCACAACCAGAACGATTACCACGAGACCGACGAGATAGATGATGGCGTTCATTGCTAGTCCTTCGTTTTCATCTTCTCGTTAAACCCGCATGTTCGCAGCGGGTTCCTTGCGTTCGTCGCGCAAAAGCAGTCCCAAGGCAAGCATCGTCAACACAACACCGATCAATGGACGCGCACTTGGTGCACCATGGCCCAGGAAGACCTCCCAGATGATCACCCAGCTCGGCACGAGATAGGTGTAGGCCATGACCTTCGCCGACGGCAGCCGCTGGGCGGCGTAGCTGATGAGCGCGGTCGTGACGGCGCTGGCCACAAGAGCGAGATAAGCCAGCGCAATCCACACGATCGCCGGCAGCGAGGTCCATCGGGTCGCCCGGACATCGTCCCAGCCGAGCAGTGTCAGGACAATGGCGCAGGCCGTCAGGATCCCGAACACATAGGCGAACCCCGGCTCCCCGCGGGCGAGACGGGCGAGAAGCGGCGTGTAGAGGGCGTGCGCGATGCAGCCGAGGAAGTAGATCGCCTCCCCGCGCCCGACCTCGAAGGCAACGAAGAGGGCGAGATCGCCACGGAAGATGACCCACAGCGCTCCGGCGGCGCCCAGCGCCAGGGCGATCGCCATGCGCCGGGTGAGGCGTTGGCGCAGAAGCATGAAACCGAAGATTGCCGACATGACCGGTGTCAGGGTGAAGACGGCCGAGGCCGAAACCGCCGGCGCGGTCTTCAATCCCTCGAACATCGCCCAGAAATAGAGGGCGAATATGCCGCCGAGGACAGCGTAGCGCCACGGACTGGCGAACGCCCGCGGCGGCAATCCGCCGCGCGACTGCGCCAGGATCCCAACGAACGCCGCCGCCAGAATGAAACGCGGGGCGTTGATCGCAAGGGGCGCGATCTCGGGCGCGGCCATTGCCCCCAGGCTGAAGGATCCCGCGACGCAGGCCGAAAAGCCCAGCATCGCCGCGTGACCGCGCAGATGCGGGGTCAGGTCCAGCCCTTCGCCTCCGTCTTGAGAAACTGCAGGAAGGTCTGCACCTTCGCGGTTCGGTGAAGATCGACATGGGTCACCAGCCAGAGCGGCGCCGACCATTCAGGGCGCGCCGGGATCGCCTGGATCAGCCCCGGAAAGCGCGCGACCTCCCAGACCGGCGCGAACCCCAGTCCGACACCGCTCAGAATCGCCTCCCGGAGAACCCGGTTGTCGTTCGCCCGGAAGACGATCCGCTCGGGAGGGATCGCCTCGTTCATCCAGCGGTGGAACGGCGCGCGGGTAGCCGGCTCGTCGATGCCGACGAAATCGTGCTGCATGAGGTCTGCGTCGGTTTTCGGATGCCCCCGTCGATCCAGGTAATCCCGGCTTCCGAAAAGGGCGGCCTGCTGGGTCGCGAAAGGCTGGACGACATTGTCGGGATCCTCGGGGGCAGCGCCGGCCCTGATCGCCACATGCGCTTCGCCGTACTGAAGCCGCAGAACCCGGTCGCCGGTCAGGTACCGAACGATCACATCGGGGTGACTGGCCCGGAAGCGCGCGAGGCATGGGACCAGCAGGGACGCGACCGAAACAAGCGACGTGACGACCAGTTCGCCGGTCACGGACTCCCCGCGCCCCCTGATCCGGCCCACCAGCTGGGTGAACTGATCGTCGGTGGCCAGGGCCACGCGCAGGAGGTCGAGGCCCGCTTCCGTCGCCGTGTATCCCCTTGCATGTCTTTGGAAAAGCTTGACGCCCAGCCGTTTTTCCAGAGCGTCCACATGACGGATCACGGTTGCGTGATGTACGCCCAGAGCCTCTGCCGCCGCGCTGACCGTCCCATGGCGGGCGACCTGATACGCCGTCCTGATTTCGTCCCAGTTGCTGACTGTCACAATCTTCTGTGCGCTGAAGAACACTCACCCCGCAGTTTTCGCCATCCCGTTCGCAAGCGCAAGACCCCACCTCATTGTCGTGGCGGCCATGGAGCCGCCGGCCGGCCAAAATCGAAAGAGGCCGAGAAAAGAAAGAAGTTCAGATCATGTTTGTCAAAGCCATTGCTCTTACGGCCACCATGATTGTCGCGTCTCCCGCCTTCGCGGCCTCGCAGCTTGAGCGCAGTCTCGGCGTCGAGACCGGCGTCTACACGGCGCTGCAGCTCGTCGAACTGAAGTCGGCGTTCGACAACAATGACGAAAACCGGGTCAAGTTCATCCTCGCCCGCGGCAACCAGCCTCTGATGGCACCGGTCGAGGCCAGCGCGTCCGGTCCGATCACGTCCACGGAGCAGCAGGTCATCAGCAACGCGATGGATGACCACGACTACAACAGGGAGCGTTTCGTCCGGAACGGTGGCCTGCGCACCAACTCCAGCACGTTCGTGAACTAGGGCTGGTTTCCTGCAGCCCCGCCCGGATGCAGATGCGCATCCCGGGTCGCACGATCGGAAGCTGCGGAACGACCTGACGGCCCGGCCCGGCTCGAAACCGGGCCGGCGTGCCGGACGAGGCCTGGGCGCGAGAGCGTCTTGACTCGCCTGGCACCCTCCTCTATCGCAACGCCCAATTCCGGAGGTCGCCAAGCCTTCGGTCCTGCCCCCGCGCAGGATCGCCGCCCGTCAGCGAGTATTCGCCCACGGGCGTCGTTGGCGTTCGAACGGACCGGCTCAGGGCTGCGGTCCGGATGCAAGCGAGACGAAGGGATCGGGCGATGTTCGAAAACCTGTCAGAACGACTCTCCGGCGTCTTCGACCGGCTGACGAAGCAGGGCGCGCTCTCCGATGACGACGTCAGGACGGCCCTGCGAGAGGTGCGCGTCGCCCTGCTCGAGGCCGACGTCTCGCTGCCGGTCGCCCGCGACTTCGTCAAGCGCGTGCAGGACAAGGCGACGGGTCAGGCTGTCACCAAGTCGGTGACCCCGGGCCAGCAGGTCGTCAAGATCGTCCACGACGAACTCGTCCACGTCCTCGCCGGGGACGATGCGCGACCGGGCGAGCTCAAGATCGACAGCCCTCCCGCGCCGATCCTGATGGTCGGCCTGCAGGGCGGCGGCAAGACGACCACCACGGGCAAGATCGCGAGACGCCTCAAGGAGCGCCACGGCAAGCGCGTTCTCATGGCGTCGCTCGACACCAACCGCCCCGCCGCCATGGAGCAGCTCGCGATCCTCGGCACCCAGATCGGCGTCGACACCCTGCCCATCGTGCCGGGCCAGACCGCCGTCCAGATCGCGAAACGCGCCCAGCAGCAGGCCTCGCTCGGCGGCTACGACGTCTACATGCTCGACACTGCCGGGCGTCTGCACATCGACCGCGCCCTGATGGACGAGGTCGAGCAGGTCCGCGACGTCACCAGACCGCGCGAGACGCTGCTCGTCGTCGACGGCCTCACCGGCCAGGTCGCGGTCGAGGTCGCACAGGAATTCGACGACAAGATCGGCATCACCGGCGTCGCGCTCACCCGCATGGACGGCGACGGCCGCGGCGGCGCGGCGCTCTCCATGCGCGCCGTGACCGGCAAGCCGATCAAGTTCGTCGGCACCGGCGAGAAGCTCGAGGCGCTCGAGGAGTTCGACCCGCAGCGCATCGCCGGCCGCATTCTCGGCATGGGCGACATCGTGGCCCTCGTGGAAAAGGCGCAGGAAACGCTCGAGGCCGAGCAGGCCGAGCGCATGATGAAGCGCTTCCAGAAGGGTCAGTTCAACATGAACGACCTGCGCGGCCAGCTCGAGCAGATGCTCAAGATGGGCGGCATGGAAGGCATCATGGGCATGATGCCGGGCATGGGAAAGATGTCCAAGCAGATGTCCGAGGCAGGCTTCGACGACACCGTCCTGCGCCGGCAGATCGCGCTCATCAACTCCATGACCAAGAAGGAGCGCGCCAACCCGCAGCTCCTTCAGGCGAGCCGCAAGAAGCGCATCGCCAAGGGCGCAGGCCTCGATGTGCAGGAGCTCAACAAGCTGCTCAAGATGCACCGGCAGATGGCCGACGTCATGAAGAAGATGGGCAAGATGGGGAAAAAGGGCCTCATGCGCCAGATGGGCGGCCTCTTCGGCAAGGGCGGCATGCCCGGCGGCGGCGACCCGGCCGCCCTGCAGAGGGCCGCGCAACAGATGGGCGCGGCGCCCGGCGGGTTGCCCGGTCCTGGCGGTGGCAGCTTGCCCCCCGGCCTTTCGGGCTTCGGGAAGAAGCGATGAAGCGCGCATCCCGCAACCCCTTCCCGGAAATCTGCGCATGAGAGACTCCTGCGCCCTCCCGCACTTGATGCAGACGCCTGTCCTGCAAGCGCAGCACCTCGTCCTGCGCGGCCGGCGCGCGTCCGGCGAACCGTCCGGAACCGACGTCCTCAACTCCGAGCGGTCGTGCTACATCGGCACTCCGCCCGCCGCGGGGCGCGGCCGGCGCACTCTTGCCGCGCTGGCCGGCCACCGGCTGCTGCGCGACGGGGGCGGCATGATCCTTCGGCGCCCCGACGGTCCCGTCACGGCGGGGCAGATCGGTCCGTGGCTTCCGGGGGACTGCCCCGAGCGTGCAATCGGCCGGACGCCCTCGGAGGCCTGGGGTCAGGGGCCAGGTCGACGAGGCCAGGCGCGCCAGCGTCGGCGATATCGTTCGCGACCTGCGCCGGGACAGGGCCGTCAGCTTCATCAATCACCCGAAAGCGGAGGCCGTCTGATGCAACGCGCGTATGTACGGGGGGTGTACGGGGGGTGTACGGCCGGCGTCACCCTTTCCAGTCCGACCCGGAGGCCGTCATGAGCGACGATTCCCTTCGCGCCGCCGGACTCCTCAAGGGGCACCGCGAGTCGATCGATCGCCTCGATGCGATCCTCGTCTACACGCTGGGCGAGCGCTTCAAGCACACGCAGGAAGTGGGTCGCCTCAAGGCCGAGAACGATCTGCCCCCGAGCGACCCGGCCCGCGAATCCGCCCAGATCGAGCGCCTCGAATGGCTGGCCAACGAGGCCGACCTGGACCCCGAACTCGCCAAGAAATTCCTGGCCTTCATCATCTCGGAGGTCATTCGTCATCACCAGGCACATCGAAAATAAGTCAAGGAGACCAGATAGATGTCCATGAAGATCCGCCTCGCCCGTGGGGGCTCCAAGAAGCGTCCGCACTACTCGATCGTCGCCGCCGACAGCCGCATGGCGCGCGATGGCCGCTTCATCGAGAAGCTCGGCACCTACAATCCGCTCCTGCCCAAGGACAGCGAAGATCGCGTGAAGATGGATATGGAGCGCGTCCAGCACTGGCTGGAGAAGGGCGCTCAGCCAACCGACCGCGTGGCGCGCTTCCTGGAGGCCGCCGGCGCCCGTGAAAAGTCGACCCGCAACAACCCCAACAAGGCCGAGCCCGGCAAGAAAGCCCAGGAACGCGCCGCGGAGCGTGCCGCAAAGGCCGCCGAGACCGAAAACGCCGAGTGAGCCCGTGCTCGACCCGGTCTTCGTGATGGAACCGCTTCGGGCCCCCGGGCCGTCGGCCGTCGGAGGATTCCCGGATGGATGACCGGGTCTGCGTCGGCGCCATTGCCGGCGCCTTCGGCGTTCAAGGCGAAGTGCGACTGAAGAGCTTCACCGCCGAACCGGCGGCCATCGCGGATTATGCACCGCTGGTCTCCGAGGCGGGGAGGTCGTTCGAGCTCAAGGGCCTGCGCGCGATCAAGGGCGGGTTCGCCGTTCGTATGAACGGCGTTGGCACGAAGGAAGAGGCGGACGCCCTGCGCGGCGTGCGCCTTTACGTTCCTCGCGACCGGCTGCCGCGCCTGCCGGACGACGAATTCTACCACGCGGATCTTGTCGGTCTCGACGTGGTCGACACGGGCGGCGCGGCGCTCGGTCGGGTTCAGGCCGTACTGAACCACGGTGCGACAGACCTGCTTGAAGTTCGCCGCGCCGCCGGCTCGGGCACCACGCTCCTGCCCTTCACGCGCGACGTCGTCCCGACGGTCGACATCGCGGCAGGGCGCATCGTTGCAGATCCGCCGGAAGGGCTTTTCGATTGAGAGCAGCAGGAACGCGACGGCCTCGAGTGGGTTGGTCCGACTGACAGACATGGAAGGAACACCCGATGCTCGAACTCATCCTGATACTGCTCGTCGTCGCGGCCGTGGCCGCACTGCTTGGATTCGGCAAGATTTCGGGAGTCGCCCTCACGGGCGCAAAGATCCTGATCGGAATCGTGCTGGTCCTCTTCCTGCTGGTAATTCTGGGTATCATCGCGATCGCCTGACCCCGGGATCGGCGGGAGGGAGAGGACCCGGCCCATATCGAGAGGTCACGCCCCTTGACCGACCCCGCCGACCCCGATCCATCGATCCGGACGTCGCCAGCCTGGACCGCACGTGTCGTCACGCTGTTTCCGCAGCTCTTTCCCGGCACGCTCGGCGCCTCGCTGACCGGCAAGGCCCTCGCGGACGGGATCTGGGCCCTGGAGACGGTCGATCTTCGCCGCTTTGGTGAGGGTCGCCACCTGAACGTGGACGACACTCCGGCGGGCGGCGGCGCCGGAATGATCCTGCGACCGGACGTCGTGGATGCGGCGCTGACCGCGGCCCGTGGCGGGGCTGCCGACCAGCCCGTCATCTACCTCTCGCCCCGCGGTCGGCGCTTCGATCAGGCGATGGCGCGGACCCTTGCGGACCGCCCCGGACTGACCCTGCTATGCGGCCGGTTCGAGGGGGTCGATCAGCGGGTCCTCGACAAGCATGCCGTCGATGAAGTTTCCCTCGGCGATTACGTCCTGACCGGGGGGGAAATCGCGGCTCAGGTCTTGATCGATGCAACCGTTCGCCTTATACCCCGCGTCCTCGGGAATCAGGCGTCGGTCGAGGACGAATCCTTTTCGCACGGCTTGCTGGAGCACCCGCAATATACGAGGCCTGCCGTCTGGGAGGATCGCGCGATACCCGAGATTCTCCTCTCCGGGCATCACGCGAAGATCGCCGACTGGAGACAGGCTGAAGCCGAAAGGCTGACAAAGGAACGCCGCCCTGACCTCTGGCGGGCTTATCTTGAGAAACAAGGTGGGAACCCCGATGGAGACCAAGAGCTCTGAGAGCGCGCAGACACTCCGTGGAACAACCGCGGGCATTTAGGAGAGAGCGATGAACCTGATCGCACAGATCGAAGCCGAGCAGATCGCCCAGCTCGGCAGCGAGATCCCGGACTTCAAGGCGGGCGACACGATCCGCGTCGGCTACAAGGTGACCGAAGGCACGCGCAGCCGGGTCCAGAATTACGAGGGCGTCTGCATCGCGCGCAAGAACGGAAGCGGCATCGCCGGTTCGTTCACCGTCCGCAAGATTTCGTTCGGCGAAGGCGTGGAGCGCATGTTCCCGCTGCATTCGACCAACATCGACAGCATCACCGTTGTCCGTCGCGGCCGCGTCCGCCGCGCCAAGCTCTACTACCTGCGCGCACGTCGCGGGAAGTCGGCGCGGATCGCGGAACAGACCAACTACAAGCCCAAGACCAGCGTCGAAGCGTAAGGAGCGGGATCATGAAAACCGAGATTCACCCCGAATACCACCTGATCGACGTGAAGCTGACCAACGGCGACATCTTGCAGATGAAGTCGAGCTGGGGCTCCGAGGGCGACACGCTGTCACTCGAGATCGACCCGACGTCGCACCCGGCCTGGACCGGCGGTTCGTCCCGCCTGCTCGACACCGGCGGCCGGGTGACCAAGTTCAAGAAGAAATACGAAGGTCTGGGCTTCTAAGACCCTCGCAGCCTGATACAGCATGTGGTAGGCGCGTCCCATTGGGGCGCGCCTTGTTGTATGGGAGCCGGGACCAATGACCCATATTGTCGTCGTCGGGAACGAAAAGGGCGGTTCCGGCAAGTCCACAACGTCGATGCACCTCGCCACGGCCCTTGTACGGATGGGGCACAGCGTCGGCGCGGTGGACCTCGATCTGCGCCAGCGCAGCTTCGGGCGCTACATCGAGAACCGGCGCGCCTTCGCCAGGCGCCAGAAGCTCGACCTCCCCACCCCTGCCTACTCGGATCTCCCGGAGATCGACCCGGATATGCTGGCGGCGGGCGAGAACATGGCCGACCGGCGACTCGCGGCGGCATTGTCCTCGCACGACGAGACCACGGAGTTCATCCTGATCGACTGTCCGGGCGCCCATACGCGGCTCAGCCAGCTCGCCCATTCGCTCGCCGACACGCTGATCACACCGTTGAACGACAGCTTCGTAGATTTCGACCTGCTGGCGCGAATCGACGGCGACAGCCGGAAAATTCTGGGCCCGTCGGTCTATTCCGAGATGGTCTGGGCGGCGCGCCAGCGCCGCGCCGAAGCGGGCATGACCCCGATCGACTGGATCGTCGTGCGCAACCGGATCGGATCGCAGCAGATGCGCAACAAGCGGCGGATGGAAGACGCGGTTGCGAACCTCGCCGATCGCATCGGATTCCGCGTCGCACCCGGGTTTTCGGAGCGCGTTATCTTCCGCGAACTCTTCCCGCGCGGGCTGACGCTGCTTGATCTGCGCGAGGCCGGGATCGGCGGCGGGATGAGCCTTTCCAACGTCGCGGCGCGTCAGGAGGTTCGTGACCTCCTCAAAGCCCTCGCGCTGCCGGACGTCCGCGTCAGCATCTGATCTCCAACGCGTTCGACAGGCTCCTGATCCGGACATTATTGTCCCGGTTCCAGACCGTCATTCACTGAAATTTACAGGCCTGAGCCGGATCCCGAAAATCACTTTTCAGAATTACGTCGCGTCCTGAACGATTTGCGCACCGCTTTTCTCGGATGTGTTAACGCTTCTGTGACAGGGGAACTTTTCGCGGCAAACTGATTCGCGCCGCGGCAAAGCTGGGATGGGAGGCGTGATGAACACTCAGAGCGACGTGAAAGGGAAAGACAAGGCGCGCGAACCGGAAGAGGTGTTCGCGGCGAGCGCCCATGTCGACCGGGCACGCTACGACGAGACCTATGCCCGCTCGATCGAGGATCCGGATGGATTCTGGGCCGAGGAGGGCCGTCGCCTCGACTGGATCAAGCCTTACGAGACCGTCAAGAACACGTCTTTCGACTATGACGACGTGCGTATCCGCTGGTTCGAGGACGGAACGCTCAACGTCTCGGCGAACTGCATCGACCGTCATCTGGAGGCGCGCGGGGATCGGACAGCCATCATCTGGGAACCGGACGGCCCCGACGACGAAGCCAAGCACATCACCTACCGCGAACTGCACGAGCGGGTCTGCCGGTTCGCCAACGTGCTCAAGGAGCTCGGTGTCGGCAAGGGAGACCGGGTCGTCATCTATCTGCCGATGATCCCCGAGGCCGCCTACGCGATGCTCGCCTGCGCGCGGATCGGCGCAATCCACTCGATCGTCTTCGCCGGGTTCTCGCCCGATGCGCTCGCCAACCGGATCGACGACAGCCGCGCGAAGGTGGTGATCACGTCCGACGGCGCCCCGCGCGGCGGGCGGATCACCAACCTCAAGGACAACGTCAACCAGGCACTGGTCCATGCGGCGATCGAGCCAAAGGTGCTCGTGGTGCGGCGCACCGGCAAACAGGTCGCCTGGGTCGATGACCGCGACCACTGGCTGCACGAGATGGAAAACGGCGTTGCGGCCGAGTGCGACCCCGAGGAGATGGGGGCCGAAGATCCGCTCTTCATCCTCTACACCTCCGGCTCCACCGGCAAGCCGAAGGGCGTCGTTCACAGCTCCGGCGGCTACCTTGCCTTCGCGGCGATGACCCACGAGCTTGTCTTCGACTACCACGACGGCGACATCTTCTGGTGCACGGCCGATGTGGGCTGGGTCACCGGACACAGCTACATCGTCTACGGCCCCCTCGCGAACGGCGCGACGACGCTCATGTTCGAAGGCGTGCCGACCTTTCCCGACGCCGGCCGCTTCTGGGCCGTCTGCGAAAAGCACAAGGTCAACCAGTTCTATACCGCGCCCACCGCCATCCGCGCGCTGATGGGCCAGGGCGAGGAATGGGTGAACAAGTACGACCTGTCGTCGCTCAAGCTGCTGGGCACGGTCGGCGAGCCGATCAACCCGGAAGCCTGGAACTGGTACGACCGCGTCGTCGGCCAGGGCCGCTGCCCGATCGTGGACACCTGGTGGCAGACGGAAACCGGCGGGCACCTGCTGACGCCGCTGCCGGGCGCGACTGCGACCAAGCCGGGGTCGGCGACCCTCCCGTTCTTCGGCGTGCAGCCCGTGGTGCTGGAGCCCGAGAGCGGCAAGCTGATCGAGGGGGATCCGGCCGAGGGCGTGCTCTGCATCGCCGACAGCTGGCCCGGACAGATGCGCACCATCTGGGGCGACCACCAGCGTTTCGCCGATACCTACTTCCAGCAATACAAGGGCTATTACTTCTCGGGAGACGGCTGCCGCCGCGACGAGGACGGCTATTACTGGATCACCGGCCGCGTTGACGACGTCATCAACGTCTCCGGCCACCGGATGGGCACGGCCGAGGTGGAAAGCGCGCTCGTCGCCCACGAGAAGGTCGCCGAGGCCGCGGTCGTGGGCTACCCGCACGAGATCAAGGGACAGGGCATCTACTGCTACGTCACCCTGATGAACGGGGTCGAGCCGACGGACGAGCTGCGCTCCGAGCTCAGCAACTGGGTGCGCCGCGAGATCGGCCCCATCGCCAAGCCGGACCTGATCCAGTGGGCGCCGGGCCTGCCGAAGACGCGCTCGGGCAAGATCATGCGCCGTATCCTGCGCAAGATCGCCGAGAACGATCCCGGCTCGCTCGGCGACACATCGACGCTCGCCGATCCGGGCGTGGTCGATGACCTCGTGAACAACCGCATGAACAAGGTCTGAGACATGGATGGATGTCAGAAATCCTCCCGTCCGACGGTGCTGATCCTGCTGGGCCCTCCGGGGGCCGGCAAGGGCACTCAGGCCCGGTTGCTGCAGGAAGACGCGGGGCTCGTGCAGCTCTCGACCGGTGATCTGTTGCGCGACGCGGTGGCGCGCGGAACCGAGGCCGGGCAGCAGGCCCGCGCGCTCATGGAGGTGGGCGCGCTCGTCCCCGATGACGTGGTGCTCGCGGTCCTGCGCGATCGTCTCGCGCAACCGGACATCGCCGCCGGGGTCATTCTCGACGGCTTTCCGCGCACCAAAGGTCAGGCCGAGGCGCTCGACGAGCTGCTCGACCGGAACGGCTGGCGCATCGACGCGGCCATTTCGCTCGAGGTGGACGATGCGCAGATGGTGACCCGGATCTCGGGTCGCCATACCTGCGCCGCCTGCGGGGAGGGCTACCACGACAGCTTCAAGCCGCCGGCGACTGCCGGACTCTGCGACAAGTGCGGCGGCACCGAGTTCAAGCGACGGGCCGACGACACCGCCGAGACGGTCGCCGCACGGCTCGAGGCCTACCACGCCGAAACCGCTCCCCTGATCGCCCATTACGACGCTCAGGGCGTTCTCACGCGGGTCGACGCCATGGGCGATATCGACAGGGTGGCGCGCGACCTCCGCGAGGCCGTTCCCGCACTTGCCGTCTGAAGGAAACCAACCGGCGCCTGCCCAGGCACCGCATGACAACCACAACGAGGGAGGACCCCATGGCGAACCCATCAATCCATGCGTCGGGGCAGACGCATACGCAGGAAGAGGCCACCGGTTACTGGCAGGCCAATATCCGCATCATCATCATCAGTCTCATCATATGGGCGGTGGTCAGCTTCGGCTTCGGCATCACGTTGCGGCCGCTGCTGGGCTGGTTCGAGGTCGGCGGCACCGACCTCGGCTTCTGGTTCGCCCAGCAGGGCTCCATCCTGGTCTTCCTGGCGCTGATCTTCTTCTACGCCTGGCGGATGAACAAGCTCGACCGTGAATACGGCGTGGACGAGGAATAAGACGACATGGATCAGTACACCCTGAACCTGCTCTTTGTGGGCGCGACCTTCGCGCTCTACATCGGCATCGCGATCTGGGCCCGCGCCGGGTCCACATCCGAGTTCTACGCCGCCGGGCGCGGCGTGCATCCCGTCACCAACGGCATGGCGACAGCGGCCGACTGGATGTCGGCGGCCTCCTTCATCTCGATGGCGGGCCTCATCGCCTTCTCGGGCTATTCCGCTTCGGCCTACCTGATGGGCTGGACCGGCGGCTACGTGCTGCTTGCCCTGCTGCTCGCGCCCTACTTGCGCAAGTTCGGCAAGTTCACCGTTCCCGAGTTCATCGGCGACCGCTTCTACAGCCCGACGGCGCGTCTCGTCGCGGTGGTCTGCCTCATCGTCGCGTCGGTAACCTACGTCATCGGCCAGATGACCGGCGTCGGCGTCGCCTTCTCGCGCTTCCTCGAAGTCGAGGTCTCGACCGGCCTCTTCATCGGCGCCGCGGTGGTCTTCGCCTACGCGGTTCTCGGCGGCATGAAGGGCATCACCTACACGCAGGTCGCGCAATACTGCGTGCTGATCCTCGCCTACACGATTCCGGCGATCTTCATCTCGCTGCAGCTGACTGGCAACCCGATCCCGGGTCTGGGCCTGTTCTCGACCCACGAAGCCTCGGGCGAGCCGCTGCTGATGCGTCTCAACCAGGTGGTTCAGGATCTAGGCTTCAACTCCTACACCGGGCAGGACGGCACGCCGTCCGAGGTGATCAACATGGTGCTGTTCACGCTCAGCCTGATGATCGGCACCGCGGGTCTGCCCCACGTCATCATCCGCTTCTTCACCGTGCCCCGCGTCGCGGACGCACGCTGGTCGGCCGGATGGGCGCTGGTCTTCATCGCCCTGCTCTACCTGACGGCGCCTGCCGTCGGCGCGATGGCGCGGCTCAACATCATCGACACGCTCTGGCCGAACGGCATCCAGAACGACGCGATGCTGCTCGACGAGCGTCCCGACTGGATGGACACCTGGGAGACCACCGGTCTGCTCGGCTTCGAAGACAAGAACGGCGACGGCCGCATCCAGTACTACAACGACGCAAGCCCCGACATGGAAGCGATCGCAGCCGAAAGGGGCTGGCAGGGCAACGAGCTGACCACGTTCAACCGTGACATCCTCGTCCTCGCCAACCCGGAGATCGCACAGCTTCCGGGCTGGGTCATCGCGCTGGTCGCGGCGGGTGGCCTTGCGGCTGCCCTCTCCACGGCGGCCGGCCTCCTGCTCGCCATCTCCTCGGCGATCAGCCACGACCTGATCAAGAGCCAGCTCAACCCGAACATCTCGGAAAAGGGCGAGCTTCTGGCGGCGCGGATCTCGATGGGCTGTGCCATCGCGGTGGCCACCTATCTGGGCCTCAACCCTCCGGGCTTCGCGGCGCAGACGGTGGCACTCGCCTTCGGTCTGGCGGCAGCGACGATCTTCCCGGCGCTGATGATGGGCATCTTCTCGACGCGCATCAACAACTCCGGCGCCGTGGCCGGGATGCTGACCGGTCTGACCTTCACGCTGGTCTACATCTTCATGCACAAGGGCTGGTTCTTCATCCCGGGCACCAACCAGTTCGAGGATACGATCTCGGGCTCGCTGCTGGGCATCCAGTCGACCGCCATCGGCTCGGTCGGCGCGCTGCTCAACTTTGCGGCGGCCTATGGCGTCTCCTCGATGACGGCCCGTCCGCCGGCGCATATCCGCGCCCTGGTCGAGAGCATCCGCGTCCCCCGTGGCGCAGGCACCGCAATCGACCACTAGGCCCCAAGGGCGGTCCGGACATCCGGGCCGCCATTCTCAACTCCCCGGTCCGCCCGCTCCGACATCGGGGCGGGCGGCCTTGCAAGAGGACCGGACACGATGGCGCAGACGCCCGAGACCGTCGACCGTTTCCTGGCCTCCGTGCATCCCTACGACACCCTTCCGGCCGACGAACTCGCGGGTCTCGCCACGGTGTTCCAGGTTCTCGACGTCGAGGCGGGCGACTGCGATCTACCGCGCCGGCGACCGGCTCGACGGGCTCTACGTGGTGCATTCGGGCGCCGTCTCCATCACCGACGTCTCGGGCGACGCCATCTCGCTTCTGGGCCCGCGCAACTCCTTCGGCGAACGCGGGCTCATGCGCGACGGCCGCGCCGCCACCAACGCCGACGCCACCGAGTCGACGCGGATGCTCTTGCTGCCCGCCGGCCGCTTTCAGGCCCTCGTCGACGCGCACCCGGCCTTTCGCCGCTTCTTCACCCGCTCGCGCAGCGCAGCCACGCCCGGCACCGATCTGCTCACAAGCCGGGTCGATACGCTGATGACGGCCGCCCCCCTCCATGTCGCCCCGCAAACGCCGCTCCGCGAAGCCGCCCGCATGATGACGGAGCGTCATATTTCCTCGCTGGCCGTGGTCGAGGGCGAGCGTCTCACCGGCATTCTCACCCTGCGCGATCTGGGCCGCGTGCTGGCCGAGGGCCGGTCGGGCGACGCGCCGGTCGAAACGGCGATGAGCGCCGATCCGGTCGCCCTGCCCGCCTCCGCCGTCGGCTCGGACGTGCTGCACACGATGATGGAACGCCATGTCGGCCACGTGCCCATCGTCGAGGGTGGCAAGCTCGTCGGCATCGTGACCCAGACCGACCTGACGCGGTTCCAGGCACTCTCGTCCGCCGAACTGGTCGGCGCCGTGGCCGACGCCGGGGATGCCGAATCCCTCGCCAGTGCCACCGCCCGCATCCCCAGGCTTCTGGCGCAGCTCGTGGGCGCCGGTCACCGCCACGAGGTCGTCACCCGCCTGATCACCGACATCGCCGATGCCGCCACGCGCCGCCTGCTGGCGCTGGCCGAGGCCACGCTCGGCCCGCCGCCCGCACGCTATCTCTGGCTCGCCTGCGGCAGCCAGGGGCGGCAGGAACAGACCGGCGTCTCGGATCAGGACAACTGCCTTTTCCTGGACGACAGCGTGACGGCCGAGGACCTGCCGTATTTCGACCGGCTCGCGCAATTCGTCACCACCGGCCTCGACCGGGCGGGCTACGTCTTCTGCCCCGGGGAGATGATGGCGAGCGCCCCGCGCTGGCGCCAGCCGGTCAGGACCTGGCGCACCTACTTCGCCAACTGGATCAACACGCCCAACCCCGAAGCGCAGATGCTGGCTTCGGTCATGTTCGACCTGCGCCCCGTCGGCGGCGACCTGCGCCTGTTCCTCGACCTGCAGGAAGAAACTCTGGCCATGGCCCAGGCCAACAGCATCTTCGTCGCCCACATGGTCGCCAACTCGCTGAAGCACGCGCCGCCCCTCGGCCTCCTGCGCGGCTTCGCGACGATCCGCTCCGGCGAGAACCGCAACACGCTCGACCTCAAGCTCGGCGGCGTCGTGCCGGTGGTCGATCTCGGCCGCATCTACGCGCTCAAGGGGCGGCTCACCCACGTCAACACCCGCGCCCGCATCGAGGCGGCGCGGGCAGCCGGCGTCGTCAGCGATCGCGGCGGGCGCGACCTGCTCGACGCCTACGACCTGATCGCCGAGACGCGGCTGGCCCACCAGGCCCGGCAGGTCCGCGCGGGCGAGCGGCCCGACAACTTCATGGCGCCAAGCGCGCTTTCGGATTTCGAACGCAGCCACCTGCGCGACGCCTTCGTCGTGGTGCGCACCATGCAATCGGCGATCGGACAGGGCCGCGGCGCCCTGAGCTGAACCGGAAAAGGAGACCGGATGTGTTTTTCGAGCTGATCGCCACCATCTTCGCCGGCTTTGCCGTCGCCGGGATCGTCATGCTGTTGAACCGGCTGACCGGCAGCCGCCTGCCGCGCTGGCTGATCCCGGTCGGCGCCGGCGCCGCGATGATCGCCTTCACCATCACCAGCGAGTACGCCTGGTTCGACCGCACCCGCAGCGCCCTGCCCGACGAGATGTCGGTGGTGCGCCGCGTCGAGGAGCGCGCGATCTATCGCCCCTGGACCTACGTCGTGCCCTACACCAGCCGATTCATCGCGCTCGACGCGGCCTCCATCCGGCGCAACGAGGCGGTGGCCGATCAGCGCATGGCCGATCTCTTCGTCTTCGGCCGCTGGGCGCCCGCCCGCAAGGTGCCGGTGATGATCGATTGTGCCGGCGCGCGCCGGGCCGACCTGGTGGAGGGCGTGAACTTCACCGAGGACGGCCTGCTCCGGAACGCCGACTGGCATCAGCTCGACCCCGACGACCCGCTCATCCGGGCGGCCTGCGCGGAGGTGTGATGCGGACCGGTCAGCCCCTTCGCCTGCGGCTGCTCCTGCTCTTTGCCGGGCTGGCCGCCGCGGGAATAGCCCTCGTCCTGGTCGGCGCGGCGCTCGGATATCGGCACGCGCTCGCGGCGGACACGATGTCGGGGTTCGTGATCGCCGCCGCCGTGGCCGGGTTCGGCATCCTGGCGGTGACGGCTCTGGTCTGGCTCCTGGTGGACGAACGCCTCGCGCGTCCCGCGCAGCGCCTCGCCGCGTCGCTGCGGGCGCGGGCCCATGCCGGCACCGGCGAGATCGACCTCGGCGCGACCGGGTGGCTCGGCGATCTGGCGCCGGCGGCCGCGGCGCTGAGTGACGCGCTGAGCCAGGCGAGCGGCGCGACCGCCCGGACGGTCGCCAAAGAGACCGCCCGGATCGAGGGGGAAAAGGTCCGCCTGCAGGAGATCCTCGAAAAGATCCCGGTCGGCATCCTGCTTCTGAGCGCCGACATGCGGATCGTGCTCTACGACGGCCACGCGGCCGAACTTCTGGGCCGCCTCCACGCCGTCGCGCTCGACCGTCCGATCGGGGAATGGCTGGACAAGGGCCAGCTCGCCGAGGCGCGCGCCGCGCTGGAGCTGGCGCCGGGCAACCGCCACGTCTTTCGCATCGCCGACGCCGAGGGCCACCTGGTCTACGAGGCGACGATCCGGTCGCTCGGGCCCGATGCGGGCTTCATGCTGAGCCTCGAGACCGCAGGGCTGGAGGCGCTGGAACGGCCGCTCGTCTTCGACTTCGACCTGATCGACCGCGCCTCGGTCGCCGAGATGCGCGACCGCCCGATCAGGGATCTGGCCTATGTGGTGTTCGACACCGAAACCACCGGCCTCAACCCGGCACGCGACGACGTGGTGCAGCTCGGCGCGGTGCGGATCGTGAACGAGCGCATCGTCGCCGGCGAAGTCATCGACACCCTGGTCGATCCCGGCCGGCCGATCCCGCAATCCTCCAGCCGCATTCACGGCATCGACGACGCGCGCGTGCAGGGCGCGCCGTCCATAGACGCCGTCTGTCAGCGTTTCGACCGCTTCGCGCGCGGCGCGGTGCTGGTTGCCCACAACGCCGCCTTCGACCTGGCGATGCTGCAGAAATGCGGCGCCGCGACGTTCGACCACCCCGTGCTCGACACGGTGCTGCTTTCGGCGGTGCTCTTCGGCAACGAGGCCGAGCACACGCTCGATGCCATCGCCGCGCGTCTCGACGTGGAGATCCCCGAGGAGGCGCGCCACACCGCCCTTGGAGATGCCGTCGCCACCGCCGAGGTCCTGCGGCTGATGCTGCCGATGCTGCGCGCGCGGGGATTCACGACCTTCGGTCAGGTCGTGGCGGCGATGCGGCGGCACACCGGCCTCGTGCCCGACCTCAACAAGCTGCAGACGTCGGCCGATCAGGCCGTCTGAGCCGCCGCGCGGGTCAGGACGATCCTGCGGATGAAGGCCAGCACGAACATCGAGCTCAGGATCAGCACGATGGTCGGCGCCGGCGCGCTGTCGAGAAACACGCTCGCATAGGTCCCGGCCACACCGGCCAGCAGGGTCACGCCGACCGCACAGACCATCATCCACCCGAACCGCCGCGTCAGCAGGAAGGCGATCGCCCCCGGCGAGATCAGGAGCGCGATCGCCAGGATGATGCCCACCGCCGAAAGCGTCGCAACGATGGTCAGCGACAGAAGCGTCAGCAGCCCGTAATGCAGCCAGCCCGTCCGCAACCCCGACGCCTGCGCCTGCGCCGGATCGAAGGCGTGCAGCAGGAAATCGCGCCACTTCATCGCCAGGATCCCGCTCACCACCAGTGAAATGACGCCCGCCGTCACCAGATCGGCCCGCCCCACGCCCAGCATGTTGCCGAAAAGGATGTGGTTGAGATGCTGATCGGTCTCGATCGCGGTGAAGAGCACGACGCCCAGCGCGAACATGCCGGAAAACACCACGCCCATCACGGTATCCCGCTTCACCCGGCTGTGGTCCGCCAGGTAGCCGGTGGAGATGGCGCAGACCATGCCGGCGGCGAAGGCGCCCAGCAACAGCGGCAGACCGAAGATATAGGCCAGAACGATGCCCGGCAGCACCGCGTGGCTGACCGCGTCGCCCATCAGCGACCAGCCCTTGAGCACCAGAAAGCACGACAGCATCGCCGTCGGCACCGAGATGATCGCCGCGATCAGGAACGCGTTCTGCAGGAACGGCAACTGGAAGGGCAGAAGAAGCTCGCTCACGCCTCCCCCTTCGCGGCCCGCCGCCGCGCGGCCAGCACGCCGTGGGTGGGCGCCAGCACGAAGGCCATCAGGAACACCAGCGTCTGCAGGCAGACGATGACCCCCCCCGTCGCGCCGTCGAGGAAATAGCTCGCATAGGCGCCCACGAAGCTGGTGGTGCTGCCGATCGCCACGCTCAGCATGATGAGCCGGGGAAACCGGTCGGTCAGCAGATACGCCGTCGCCCCGGGGGTCACGACCATGGCGACCACCAGAAACGCGCCCACCGTCTGCATCGCCGCGACCGTGCAGGCGGCAAGAAGCGTGAAGAACAGCGCCTTGAGCAGCCCCGGCCTGAGCCCGATCGACCGCGCATGCGTCTCGTCGAAGAACGTCACCATCAGGTCGCGCCACTTCAGCATCAGGATCGCCAGCGACACGAACCCGATGATGGCCAGCTGCAGCGTGTCCGCGGGCGTGATCGCCAGGATGTTGCCCATGGTGATTGTCTCGATGCTGACCGCCATCGGCCGCACCGACACCATGAAAAGCCCCAGCCCGAAGAACGACGTGAAGATCAGGCCGATGATCGCATCCTCCTTCAGCCCCGAGCGCTGGTTGAGGAAAAGCATCGCCCCGGCCGCCAGCCCGCCCGCCAGGAACGCGCCCAGCGAGAACGGCAGCCCGAGGATGTACGCCCCCGCCACCCCCGGCACGATGGAATGGCTGAGCGCGTCGCCGATCAGCGACCAGCCCTTGAGCATGAGGTACGCCGACAGGAACGCGCAGACCCCGCCGGTCAGCGCCGAGACCCACATCGCGTTGGTCATGTAGGCATAGCCGAACGGCTCGAGCAGCACGCTCATGCCCGCTCGCCCACGGGCCGCTCCACTGGCCGCTCGGCGCCCGCGCGCCTTCGGGCGCTCCCCCGCGAGCCGGCGCGTGGCGCCGGGGCGTCATTCGCCGCGCTCCTGCCGGGCCTTGCCGTAGAAGACCAGCGGCCGCTCGTCGTCGGTGATGACGTTGACGCGCCGCGGATCGTCGTCGTCGTGCAGCGCCGCGCCGCCCAGAACGAAATGCCGCAGCACGCCGCCGAAGGCGTTCTCCAGGTTCTCGCGAGTGAACACCTCGTCGGTCGGCCCGGAGGCCAGAACCGTGCCCTTCATCAGGATCGTGCGGTCGCAGAATTCCGGTACCGAGCCGAGATTGTGGGTCGAGACCAGCATCACCCGGCCCTCGGCGCGCAGCTCGCGCAGGAGCGCCACGATCTGCTCCTCGGTGGTCACGTCGACCCCGGTGAACGGTTCGTCGAGCAGGATCACCTGCCCGTCCTGCGCCAGCGCGCGCGCCAGAAAGACCCGCTTGCGCTGCCCTCCCGACAGCTCGCCGATCTGGCGATGGCGATACGCCGACATGCCCACCCGCGCGAGCGCCGCATCGACGGCCGCATGGTCCGCCGGCCGCGCTCGGCGCAGGAACCCCATATGGCCGTAACGTCCCATCATCACCACGTCCTCGACCAGCACCGGAAAGCTCCAGTCGACCTCCTCGGCCTGCGGGACGTAGGAGATGACATTGCGCCGAAGCGCCTGATCGACCGTCATGCCCAGCACCCGGATCTCGCCCCGGCGCACCGGCACGAATCCCATGATCGCCTTGAAGAGCGTCGACTTGCCCGCGCCGTTCACACCCACCAGCGCCGCGATCGAACCCGGCGGCACGTCGAAACTGGCATCCGTCAGCGCGGTGTGCCCGTTGCGATAGGTCACCGTCACGGCCTCGGCGACGAGGCCGGCGCTGGCAGCGCCGGCCTCGGAAGCCGGAAGGGGGATCTGCTGCAGCATCACCCGCCCTCGCCCGAAAGCCCGTCGACCACCGTCTGCGAGGTCACCCGCAGAAGGTCGAGATAGGTGGGCACCGGCCCGTCCGGCTCCGACAGCGAGTTCGACGTAAAGCACCCCGCCGAACCGCGCGCCGGTCTCGCGCGCCACCTGCTCGGCCGGCGCGTTGCTCACGGTGCTTTCGCAAAAGACGGCCGGGATCTTCTTGTCGCGCACCACGTCGATGACCTTGCGCACCTGCTGCGGAGTGCCGACCTGATCTGCGTTCATCGGCCAGAGGTAGAGCTCCTCCATCCCGAAATCGCGCGCGAGGTACGAAAACGCGCCCTCGCAGGTCACCAGCCAGCGCCGGTCTTCCGGCAACGCGGCGACGGCCTCGCGCAGCGGACCGACCGTGGCCTCGATCTCGGCCTTGTATGCCTCGGCGTTCGCCAGGTAGGTTTCTGCGTTTTCCGGGTCGGCCTCGGCAAAGGCCGCGGCGATATTGTCCACGTAGACCTTGGCATTGTCGAGCGACATCCAGGCGTGCGGGTTCGCGCGACCCTTGTAGACGCCCTCGCCGATCGAGATCGGGTCGATCCCGTCGCTCAGCGTCACAGAAGGCACATTGCCCAGATTCGACAGGAATTGTTCGAACCACAGCTCCAGGTTCAGACCGTTCCACAGGATCAGGTCGGCCCCGTGGGCGCGCAGGATGTCGCGCGGCGTCGGCTGGTAATTGTGGATCTCCGCCCCCGGCTTGGTGATCGAAACGACCTCCGCCGCGTCGCCCGCCACCTTCTGCGCCATGTCGGCCAGAACCGTGAAGGTCGTCACAGCCTTCAGCCCGTCAGCCGCCGCCGGCCCCACGGCCGCGCCGGCGATCAGCGCCAGAGTCGGAAGAAACCGTTTCACCACACCCATGCGTCGCCTCGCAGATACCTGTCGTGGCTAGATGTGACGATCGCCGCACCGGAGTCAACGCAAATGAGAATAATTCTCAACTAAGCCGTGTCAGCGCAGCCTTGCATCGGTCTCGCCGTCGAAGACGAAAACCGATGCAGTATCGAAGTCGAGCCCGATCCGTTGGCTTCCCGGCGGCTCGGCCGCCTCCGGCAACTCGACGACGAACCGGGCGCCCTCCGGTCCGTCCACATGCACGTAGCTGACCGAGCCCAGGCTCTCGGTGATATCCACCGCATGCGTGTCCCCCGGCACGATCCGCAGATGCCCCGGCCGCACGCCGACCCAGACAGGCGCGCCCTCGGCCGGCAGCGCATTGTTCACCGGAAACGGAGCGGGCGCGAGGCCGGGCGCCGCCACCTGACCATCGATCACCTCGCCCTTCGCGAAGTTCATCGCCGGGCTGCCGATGAACCCCGCCACGAACCGGTTGGCCGGGTCGCGATAAAGCTCCATCGGCGCGCCCACCTGCTCGATCACCCCGGCGCGCAGCACCACGATCTTGTCGGCCAGCGTCATCGCCTCGACCTGATCGTGGGTGACGTAGATCATCGTCGCGCCGATCTCGTTGTGAAGCCGCGCGATCTCGACCCGCATCTCCACCCGCAGCTCGGCGTCGAGGTTCGACAGCGGCTCGTCGAACAGGAACACCTCCGGCCCGCGCACGATGGCCCGCCCGATCGCCACCCTCTGCCTCTGCCCGCCCGACAGCGCCTTGGGCGTGCGGTCGAGATAGGGGTCGAGCTTCAGCACCCGCGAGGCTTCCGCCACCTTGCGCTTGATCTCGTCCCTGGGATGACCGGTCATGCGCAGGCCGAAGCCCATGTTCTGCGCCACCGTCATGTGCGGGTAGAGCGCGTAGGTCTGGAACACCATCGCCACGCCCCGCTCCGCCGGGTCGAGCCGGGTCACGTCGCGCTTGCCGATGCGGATGGTCCCGTCGCTCGTCTCCTCCAGCCCCGCGATCATCCGCAGAAGCGTGCTCTTGCCGCATCCCGACGGGCCGACGAAGACGCAGAACTCGCCGTCCTCCACCGTCAGGTCCACGCCGTGGATCACCTGCACCTCGCCGTAGCGCTTGACCGCGCCCTGAAGCGTCACACCCGTCATCGCACCCCTCCCTTGCCCTCGCAGGTCTCGTCCGGAAACCGCCAGCTCGCCATATCCTCGGCGATGCGCGCGGCGGTCTCTTCCACCCTCGGCGCCAGCCGCCCGAGGTCGGCCAGATCCATGTGTGCCGTCGTTCCGGTCAGCGACAGCGCGCCCAGAACCCGCCCGCCCCGGCTCAGGACCGGCGCGGCGACGCAGATGATGCCGCGCTCGTGCTCCTCGTCGTCGAAGGCGTGGCCGCGCGCCCGGATCCGGTTCAGCTCGGCCCGCAGCGGCGCCTCCGCGCAGATCGTGCCGGGCGTGAAGCGGTGGAACGATTGCTGCGACAGCACCCCGGACAGCTCCGTCTCGGGCAGCCACGCCAGCATCGCCTTGCCGACGCCCGTGCAATAGGCCGGCCCGACCCGCCCCGCCTGGCTGAACATCTGCACCGGCTCGCCCATCCGCCGCTTGTCGAGGTAAAGCACCTGCCCCGCGTCGAGCTGCGCCAGATGCACCGTCATGCCCGTGTCTTCGGCCAGCGCGTCCACATGGGATCGCGCCACCGGCGCCAGGCTCGATTGCCGCCATGCCGCATGGGCCAGCCGCACCAGCCGCACCCCCGGCCCGTAGGTCTGCCGCTCCGGGTCGTAGGCCAGCATCCCCTGCCCGGTCAGCGTTTGCACGAAGCGGTAGAGCGTCGCCTTGGGATAGGGCATCGCCTCCTGCAGCTCGCCGAACCGCATCGGCCGGCCCCGCGCCGCGACCACGTCCAGCACCGCAAGCGCCTTGCCCACGGTGCCTCCGTCGCTCGACCGATCCAGTTTCACCGCAGGCTCCAATCCCGACTGTTGACAAGCCTAGCGGCACTGCCGCACAATTTTCAACATACAAAACCAAGTTCCGAATAATGGAACCAAAATGTTTTCAGGGAGGAACCAGATGCGGTCCATCTTCACGGCCCCGGCCGTCGCGCTCGCGTTGATCGCGGGCACGGCATCGGCGCAGGACGAACAGCTTTCGGGCGAACTCAAGATCTTCTCCGACATGTCCAACCCCGCCCCCCGCGCGGTGATGGAGGACATGATCGCCCGCTTCGGCGAACTGCACCCCGACCTCGACATCGAACTGACCACGATCGACCGCGAAGCCTACAAGACCCAGATCCGCAACTTCCTGACCGCGAACGCCCCGGACGTCGCCAACTGGTACGCCGGCAACCGGATGGCGCCCTACGTCGACGCGGGCCTCTTCGAGGACGTCTCCGACATCTGGGAAGGTGAGCTGAGCGAGAATCTCGCCTCGACCAAGGGCGCGATGACCATCGACGGCAAGCAATGGGGCGTGCCCTACACCTACTACCAGTGGGGCGTGTACTACCGGAAGGACCTCTACGACGAGTACGGCATCGCCGAGCCGCAGAACTGGGACGAGTTCAAGGCCGCCTGCAAGACGCTGCTCGACAACGACGTCAAGTGCTTCACCATCGGCACCAAGTTCCTGTGGACCGCCGCCGGCTGGTTCGACTACCTCAACCTGCGCACCAACGGCTACGACTTCCACATGGCGCTGACCTCGGGCGAGGTGGAATGGACCGACGACCGCGTCCGGCAGACCTTCGCCAACTGGCGCGAGCTGATCGACATGGGCGCCTACATCGACAACCACACCGCCTATTCCTGGCAGGAGGCGCTGCCCTTCATGGTCCAGGGTGACGCCGCGGCCTACCTGATGGGCAACTTCGCCGTGGCGCCGCTGCGCGAGGCGGGTCTGGGCAGCGACCAGCTCGACTATTACCAGTTCCCGGCGATCAACCCGGACGTGGAAATGGCCGAGGACGCGCCGACCGACACCTTCCACATCCCCGCACAGGCGTCCAACAAGGACAACGCGCGCGCCTTCCTCAAGTGGGTGGTCTCGCCCGAGAACCAGACGCTGATCAACCAGCCCGAGACCGAAGGCGGCCTCGGCCAGCTGCCGGTCAACGCCCGGAGCGAGGTCGCCGACGACAAGTTCCTGCAGGAGGGCTTCACCACCCTCTCCGAGAACGCGCCCGGCGGCATCGCCCAGTTCTTCGACCGCGACGCCCCCGCCGAGATGGCCAAGGTCGCGATGGAGGGCTTCCAGGAGTTCATGGTCCGTCCCGACAACATCGACCAGATCCTCGACCGGCTCGAAAAGGCCCGTCAGCGGATCTACTGACGCGCACGGTCCGGGCCGCCTGCGTCGCGGCCCGGCCCCTTTCTCCTTCAGGTGGAGCCGTCCCATGCCTGCACTGCGCCTTGCCCTCGCCATGTGCGTCACCGCCCTTCCGGCCCTCGCGCAGCAGACCGGACCTTGCATCGACGGCATGCGCTGGACCGCCGGCGCCGGCGCACCACCGGCCGCCTGGTACGGCCGCTGCGACGACCCCTCGGCCGCCCGGCTCGGCTTCGTCTGCGCGGATGGCGCGATCCTGATGACCATCGATGCCGACCTCTCGATCGACCTCGAGATGCCCGACATCGCGGCCGGCGACCAGATCGCCCTCGACTTCGCGGTCGACCAGAAGATCTTCACCCTCGTCGGCACCGCCATTCCCGGCCCCGACGGCAACGGGCTGCAACCGATGCTGACGGCCGACGCCGAGGCCCTCGCCGCCCTCAGCGGCGGGCGCCGCGCCTCGATCGCCGTGCCGCAGGGCACCATCGACTTCCACCTCTCGGGGTCGTCGAACGCGCTGCGCCCGGTCATCGCCGCCTGTCGGGAGGGCGGCGGATGACAGACACGACGCCCGCCCTGCCCACGACCCACGCCTCGCAACCCCGCGGCTGGTGGGCGAGCAACCAGATCGCGATCGCGCCCTGGCTCTTCATCGCTCCGGGCGCGCTCTTCTTCGCGTTCTACGTGATCTTCCCGGTGTTCCAGTCGTTCCAGATCTCGTTCTACGACTGGGACGGCCTCGGCCCGAAAGAGTTCGTGGGCCTGCGCAACTATGACGAACTGCGCGACGACCCGGCCTTCTACACCTCGCTCAGGAACAACCTGATCTGGCTGGTCCTCTACCTTCTGGCGATCCCGGCGGGCCTCTTCATCGCGCTGTTCCTCAACCAGACGGTCACCGGCATCCGGCTCTACAAGTCGCTCTTCTTCTTCCCCTTCGTGATCTCCCAGGTGGTGGTCGGCCTCGTCTTCACCTGGTTCTACGACCCCGCCTTCGGCCTTTTGAACCAGCTTCTGGCGCTGGTCGGCCTCGGCCCGATCAACGTGCTCGGCGACCCCACCTACGTCACCTACGGCATCATCGCCGCCGGGCTCTGGCCGCAGACCGCGTATTGCATGATCCTCTACCTCACCGGCCTCAACGCGGTGGACCCCGAGCAGATCGAGGCCGGCCGCCTCGACGGCGCCAGGGGCTGGCGGATGCTCTGGCACATCATCCTGCCGCAGCTGCGTCCCGCCACCTTCATCGCCTTCGTCGTCACCATCATCGGCGCGCTGCGCTCGTTCGACCTGATCTCGGTGATGACCAACGGCGGCCCGTTCGGCGAAAGCCGGGTGCTGGCGTTCTACATGTTCGAGGTCGCGCTTTCCGAATACGGCTTCCGCTACGGCTACGGCGCCGCCATCGCGGTCGCGCTCTTCGCCATCATGATGGTCTACATCGCCTTCTTCCTCTGGAAGATGTACCGCGACGAGCGCCGCACATGACCCGCCGCGACCGCCTGCGCGACCCGGTCCGTGCCCCGGCGAAAGGAGCCGGCTGATGTTCCCCGCCCCCGTCGAGCGCGCCTCCGCCCCCGTCCGCTACGGCTACCAGGCGCTCCTGCCGCTGGCGCTCATCATGTGGCTGTTGCCGCTCCTCGCGGTGGCGGTCTTTTCCGTCCGCCCGGACGCCGACTTCGCGCAGGGCAATTACTGGGGCTGGCCGTCGTCGTTCAACTTCATCGAGAATTACGGCCTCGTCTTCACCGGCTCGGACATGCCGCGCTACCTGCTGAACTCGGTCCTCATCACGGTGCCCACCGTGATCGGCGCCGTGGCTCTCAGCTCGATGACCGGCTTCGCGCTCGGCATCTACCGCTTCCGCGGCAACCTCTGGATCTTCTTCATGTTCGTCGCGGGCAACTTCGTGCCCTTCCAGATCCTGATGGTGCCCGTGCGCGAACTGACCCTCGGCATGGGCCTCTACGACACCAAGCTCGGCCTCATCCTCTTCCACATCGCGTTCCAGACCGGGTTCTGCACCCTCTTCATGCGCAACTTCATCCGCGGCCTGCCGCGCGAGCTGATCGAGGCCGCCCGCGTGGAGGGCGTCGCCGAATGGCGGATCTTCTGGTACGTCGTCCTGCCGCTGATGAAGCCCGCCCTCGCGGCGCTCGCGGTGCTGATCTTCACCTTCATCTGGAACGACTACTTCTGGGCCATCGTGCTCACCCAGGGCTCCGACAGCCAGCCCGTCACCGCCGGCATCACCTCGTTCAACGCGCAATACCGCGCCGCCTACCACCTGATGAGCGCGGGCTCCCTCGTCGCCGCCCTGCCGCCGGTGATCATGTTCTTCGCGATGCAGCGCCACTTCATCGCCGGCCTCACCCTGGGCGCCGTCAAATGAAGCTCGCCTTTGTCGGCGCGGGCTCGACGATCTTCATGAAGAACATCGTCGGCGACGTCCTGCACCATCCGGCGCTCGCCGAGTCCGAGATCGCGCTCATGGACATCGACGAGGCCCGCCTCGCCCAGTCCCGGACCGTGGCGAACAAGCTGATCGACACGCTCGGCGTCCCGGCCACCGTGACGGCGACCACCGATCGCGCCCGCGCGCTCGACGGCGCCGATTTCGTCGTCGTGGCCTTCCAGATCGGCGGCTACAGGCCCTGCACGATCACCGACTTCGAGGTGCCGCGCGCCCACGGCCTGCGCCAGACCATCGCCGACACGCTGGGCATCGGCGGGATCATGCGCGCCCTGCGCACCGTGCCCGTCCTGTGGGATGTGGCGGCCGACATGGCCCGCCTCTGCCCCGACGCGCTGATGCTGCAATACGTCAACCCGATGGCGATCAACACCTGGGCGCTCACCGCCCGCTTCCCGGCGCTGCGTCAGGTCGGCCTCTGCCATTCGGTCCAGGGCACCGCCGAGGACCTCGCCCGCGATCTCGGGCTCGACCCCGCCCGCCTGCGCTACCGGGTCGGCGGCATCAACCACATGGCCTTCTTCCTCGACCTCGAGGGGCCCGGCGGCGACCTCTACCCCGCCCTGCGCGAGGGCTGGCGGGCCGGCCGGCTCGGCGACACGCCCCGCGCCAATCCCCGCTGCCCCGACCGGGTGCGCTACGAGGTGATGGAGCACCTCGGCTACTTCGTCACCGAAAGCTCCGAGCACTTCGCGGAATACGTGCCGTGGTTCATCAAGTCGCACCGCCCCGACCTGATCGAGCGCTTCCGCATCCCGCTCGACGAATACCCCACCCGCTGCGAGGAGCAGATCGCCGACTGGGGCCGCCTCGCCGACGCCTACGCCACCGCCGAGCGCATCGACGTGGTCCAGAGCCACGAATACGCGGCCGCCATCATCAACGCCGGGGTCACCGGCAATCCGGCCGTCATCTACGGCAACGTCGCCAACCATGACCTGATCCCGCAGCTTCCCGCCGGGTGCGCGGTGGAGGTGCCGTGTCTCGTCGACGCCAACGGCATCCAGCCCACCCGCGTCCCCGACATTCCGCCCCAGCTCACCGCGCTCATGCGCACCAACGTCAACGTGCAGGAACTGACCGTGCAGGCGCTCCTGACCGAGAACCGGGAGCACATCTACCACGCCGCCATGCTCGACCCGCGCACGGCCGCCGAACTCGACCTGCGCCAGATCCGGGCCCTGGTGGACGACCTGATCGCGGCTCACGGCGACTGGCTGCCCGACTGGGCGGCGGATCGCAGGGCGGCATGAAACGCGCCAAATTCGCAATTCCGCACAGATCACGTCCGCTCGACCAGCGTGCGTGCGGCAATCGCGTATATACAGATGCAATACGCTTTCAATACGCCCTGCAACACACTCCGAAAGACACGCTCCGATGACCGACGCTCCCACTTTTCCCGACCTCTCCGGCGCCTCCGTCTTCATCACCGGCGGCGGCTCCGGCATCGGCGCGGCCCTCACCGAAGGCTTCCTGCGGCAGGGTGCGAAGGTCGCCTTCGTCCAGCGCTCGGACGCGTCCGACTTCGTGTCGAGGATGAAGCAAGCCACGGGAAATCCACCGCTTTTCATCCCCTGCGATCTCACCGACATCGCCGCGCTCAAGGCCGCCATCGCCCAGGCGGCCGAGGCCCACGGCCCCGTCACCCGCCTCGTCAACAACGCCGCCAACGACCAGCGCCACACCGCGCTCGAGGTCACCGAAGAGTTCTGGGACTGGTCCCAAGCCATCAACCTGAAACAATATTTCTTTGCATGTCAGACGGTTATACCCATGATGCGCTCCGCCGGCGGCGGCGCGATCGTGAACTTCACGTCGATCAGCTACATGATGGGCAACGCCGGCTACCCGGCCTACACCACCGCCAATTCCGCCGTGAACGGCCTCACCCGCTCCCTCGCCCGCGAGTTCGGCCCCGACCGCATCCGCGTGAACGCCCTCGCTCCCGGCTGGGTTCTGACCGACAAACAGAAGGAGAAATGGGTTACGAAAGAGGCGCTTGACGCCCACCTCGCCCGACAATGCCTGCCCGACCCGCTGGCGCCCGACGACATCGTCGGCCCCTGCCTCTTCCTCGCCTCCGACGCCTCCCGCGCCATGACGGGCCAGGCCATGGTCGTCGACGGCGGCGTGGTGGTCACCGGATGACCGACTGGATTGCCGTCGACTGGGGCACTTCCCGCCTGCGCGCCTGGGCAATGATCGGCGACACCCCGCGCCGGTCCGCCGCCTCCGACGCCGGCATGAACACCCTCGCGCAGGACCGGTTCGAACCCGCTCTCCTGTCGCTGGTCGAGGGCTGGCTCGGCCCCGACGCCACGACAATCATCGCCTGCGGGATGGTCGGCGCGCGTCAGGGCTGGGCACCCGCGCCATACATTTCAGCACCTTGCAAGCCGAATGGCGGTGGGACAACCCGCGTCGCCGCGACCGACCCGCGCCTCGACGTCCACATCCTCCCCGGCGTCTCCCAGCCCGATCCGCCCGACGTCATGCGCGGGGAAGAGACACAGGTGGCGGGCCTTCTGGCCATCGATCCCGACTTCGACGGCATCGTCTGCCTGCCGGGCAGCCACACCAATGGGTCCACGTCAGCGCGGGCGAGATTGTCAGCTTCCGCACGTTCATGACCGGCGAGATCTTCGCGGCGCTTCAGGGGCACACCGTCCTGCGCCACACGATCCCCGGCCACGGTGGAACGAACCCGCCTTCCTCGAAGCCGTCTCCGACGCGCTCAGCAAGCCCAAGGCCTGGGCGTCGCGCCTCTTCGCCCTTCGCGCCGGCGCGCTCCTGCAAGACCTCGACGGCGCGACCGCGCGCGCGCGCCTCTCCGGCACGCTCATCGGCGCCGAACTGGCCGCCGCGCGCCCCTATTGGCTGGGTAGCGCGTGGCGCTTGTGGGGACCACCGACGCCGCGGCGGGCTACGCGGCGGCGCTCGCCGCGCAGGGCGTCGGCGTGGAGACCCACGAGACGGAGGCCGCGACGCTCGCCGGCCTCGTCGCGGCACGAAAGGCCATGACATGACTGGAATGCCGGCATGAAGCGCGCGCTCGGCTCCTGCTACTACCCCGAGCAGTGGCCGGAAGAGATCTGGCCCGACGATGCGCGACGCATGGTCGAGGCCGGGCTGAGCTGGGTTCGGATCGGCGAATTCGCCTGGTCGCGTCTGGAGCCCCGTCCCGATGATCTGCGCTTCGACTGGCTCGACCGGGCGATCGACATCCTGGGCGGCGCCGGCCTCGATCGTGCTGGGCACGCCCACCGCGACACCGCCTCGATGGATGCTCGACCGGCACCCCGACATGCTGGCAGTCGATGCGCAGGGGCGCCCGCGCGGTTTCGGCTCCCGCCGGCATTACTGTTCAGCCATGAGGGCTACCGGGAGGAATGCCGTCGCATCGTCACCCTTCTCGCCGAGCGTTACGGGAAGACCCCGCACATCCACGCCTGGCAGACCGACAACGAATACGGCTGTCACGACACGACGACCTCCTATTCGGACGCCGCGCGGGAAGCGTTCCGGCGCTGGCTGACGGACCGCTACGGCACCGTCGAGGCGCTCAACAAGGCGTGGGGAAACGTCTTCTGGTCAATGGAATATGGCGCATTTGACCAGGTGGGACTGCCGAACCTGACCGTGACCGAGCCGAACCCCGCCCATGTTCAGGCCTTCCGCCGGTTCTCCTCCGATCAGGTCGTATCATTCAATCGTCTTCAGACCGAAATCCTGCGCGCGCGGACGGATCGGCCGCTGATCCACAATTACATGGGTCGCGTACTCGACTTCGACCACTACGCGGTGGGGGCGGACCTCGATATCGCGACCTGGGACAGCTATCCGCTGGGCTTTCTGTCGGACCGGCTCGAGGCGACACCAGACCACAAGGCGCGTTACATGCGGCAGGGCGACCCCGACATGCAGGCGTTTCACCACGACCTCTACCGCGCCGTGGGCCGAGGGCGGTGGTGGGTCATGGAGCAACAGCCTGGCCCGGTGAACTGGGCGCCGTGGAACCCCGCCCCGCTTCCGGGCATGGCACGGCTCTGGGCGTGGGAGGCCTTCGCCCACGGCGCCGAGACGGTGGTCTATTTCCGCTGGCGCCAGGCCCCGTTCGCCCAGGAACAGCAACATGCCGGCCTGTTGCGCCCGGACAGCGCCGACGCACCTGCCCTCGCGGAGGCACGGCAGGTGGCCCGGGAACTGGCGGAAATGCCCGAGGCCGGGACGGCGCGGGCGCCCGTCGCGCTGATCTTCGACTATGCGTCGGACTGGGCGTGGCGCACACAACCGCAGGGCGCGGATTTCGACTATTTCCGCCTGTCGTTCGCCTTCTACCGCGCTTTGCGACGCGCCGGCCTTTCGGTGGACGTGATCGCGCCGATACGCAGGATCTGTCGGATTGGCCTCTGGTGTTCGCGCCCGCTCTCGCGACGCTGTCACCTGAATTGCGCTCGGCTTTGGAGACCTATGACGGCCTTGCGATTTCGGCCCGCGGAGCGGTGCCAAGACCGGGGAGATGGCGATTTCTGTCCCGCTGCCGCCCGATGTCCCGGGCCTCGACGCGACTGTCACGCTTGTGGAATTGCTGCCGCCCCATACCGCCGTGCCGCTGTCCGGTGGGTGGCGTTTCTGCCACTGGTTCGAGCATGTGGAGGCCGGGCACGTGCGCGAGACGACCACCGACGGCCGGCCGGCGGTGGTGGAACGGGGGCCGGTCGTTGACCTTGGAGGGTTGTCGACGACGAGACTCTGGACAGGCTGGTGTCGCAATTCGCCACCGAACGCGACATCCCGATTACTCCGGTCCGCGACGGATTGCGCATTCGCGACAGCGAAACCCACCGCTTTGCCTTCAACTACGGGTCCAGCACCGGTGGAATGGGAGGGGGAAGTCATCCCGCCCGCAGGCGTTCGCTG
>CAVPXL010000009.1:0-175776 GCA_963709765.1 uncultured Alphaproteobacteria bacterium
ATGTTCAACACGCCGATCCGGCTGTCTGTCTCATCGACGTCTCGCGTCCCGGATGACGGGTCGACGGCTCGGATCGCGCGAAAGGCGCTCTCGCCCCGCACTGCCCTCTTCATCTGCGATCCTTCACGTTGACATTCGTCGCGACTGCCGATGGCATAGCGCGGCGAGCCAAAGGCCTGCGGGTCAGCGGCAATCAACGGGAGGATATTCATGAAACGAGCAGGTATCGCTCTGGCGGCATCGCTGGTCTTCGGCGCGGCAGCATCCGCACAGGATCTTTCGATCGCGACCGGAGGCACGGGAGGGACGTATTACCCGTACGGCGGCGGTCTCGCCGAACTGATCGGGAAATACGTCGACGGCGCCTCGGCCACGGCCGAGGTCACGGGCGCGTCGGTCGAGAACATGGCGTTGATCGCACAGCAGGAGACCGATCTTGCGATCGCCCTGGCCGACACGGTCTACGCAGCGGTCAACGGAACGGTCGATCCGTTCAAGAGCCGGCCGGTGGACGCGCGCGCGCTGGCTTCGATCTACCCCAACGCGGTGCACATCGTGACGCTGGCGGACAGCGGAATCGCGGGTCTCGACGATCTGCGTGGCAAGCGCGTCTCGGTCGGTGCCCCGGGTTCGGGAACCGAGGTCAACGCGGAACAGGTGCTGACCGCGGCGGGCATTACCTACGACGACATCGACGAGCAGCGGCTGAACTTCAACGAGACGGCAGATGCGCTGCGTGACGGCGACATCGACGCCGGGTTCTGGAGCGTCGGCCCGCCGACGAGTTCGGTTCTGAACCTGGCCGCGACGCGCGACATCTCCATCGTTCCGCTCACGCAGGAGCAGATCGACGCCGCGATCGAGCAGGAGCCGGTCTTTGCCGCCTACAAGCTGCGCGCCGGACTCTACGACGGCGTGGACGAAGAGGTGCAGACCATCTCCATCCCGAACGTGCTGGTCGTGAACGCGGCGATGGACGATGAACTCGCCTACCAGATCACCAAGGCGATGTTCGACCACACCGACGAGCTGATCGCGGTCCATCCGGCGGCGAATGACACGACGGTGGAGTTCTCGCTGAACTCGACGCCCATTCCGATGCATCCGGGCGCGATCCGCTACTACGAGGAAATCGGCGCGACAGTGCCGGATCGCCTGCGCCCTTGACGGCGCATCGTGCAGGGCGGCCGCTTGCGGTCGCCCTGTCGCTTTGCACGGCCGCGGGCGGGAGCGCCGACACGCTGTCGATCGAAACCGATGTCCCGCTCGCCCGGATCGAGGTCGCGGACGGCGATGGCTGGTGCCTGCGCTGGAATCACTCCGTCACCGGCGGAGCGGTGGCCGACTGCTTCGTGAACGACTCCGGAGTGATGGTGCTGCACCGATCCTACCTGCACGACTTCGCGGCCGGTCTGGGCGAGGTGCCGGGACGCGGCCATCTGCGCTCGGCCGAGGGCGGCGGCTACTGGATCGAGGACATCGACGAGGCCATCCCCGGCAACGCCCTGCCCCTTCGCGTCGGACGTCCGCGCGTCGACCATCGACTGATCTCGGGCGACACCGAGATCGGCCTGAGCGACATCGCGGCGGGCCTGCGCGTCACGCTGCGCCTGATCCCCTGAGGAACCCATGTCAGAGCCCGAAGAGCGCATAGGTCAATTCGTCGATCCCACCGGCGCGCCGACACAGGGCCGGACCATCGCGGCCGTCATCGCCGTCGTGGCCATCGCCCTGTCGCTGTTCCAGCTTTACGGCGCCGGGATCGAGCCGATGGGCCTCTTCTACCAGCGATCGATCCACCTGGCCTTCATCATGGCCCTGACCTTCCTGATGTTCCCGGCCTTCGGGGGGCGCGGGCGCGGGCCGCTCGGCTGGATCATAGACGGCGCGTTCCTCGCCGCAGCGGTGACAAGCGGCGCCTACATCGTCTGGAACCTCGACGCGATCTTCGCCCGCGCCGGGTTCTGGAGCCAGACCGACCTCTGGATGGGCCTGATCACCACCGTCGCGGTCCTCGAGGCGAGCCGCCGTGCGATCGGCCTTCCGATGACCCTGATCGGTGTCGTCGCGATCCTCTATGGTCTGGCCGGACCGCGGGGCGAGCTGCCGTGGCTGGGCGAATGGCTTCCCGGCATTCTTTCACACCGGGGCAACAGCCTGGAGCGGCTCACGGGTCAGCTCTATCTGGGTCAGGAAGGGATCTACGGCCTGCCGCTCGGGGTCGCCGCGACCTACATCTTCGTCTTCGTCCTCTTCGGCGCGTTCCTCGAAGTGACCGGCGCTGGCAAGTTCTTCATCGACCTCGCCTACGCCATGACCGGCCGAAAGCCGGGCGGCCCTGCAAAGGCGGCGGTGCTGGCCTCGGCCGGCATGGGGTCGATCAGCGGATCCGCCATCGCCAACGTCGTGACCACCGGCGCCTTCACGATCCCCTTGATGAAGCGTCTCGGCTACAAGCCCGCGCAGGCTGGCGGCATCGAGGCGGCCGCTTCCACCGGCGGGCAGATCACGCCCCCGCTGATGGGCGCAGGCGCGTTCCTGATCTCGGAATACACGCGCGTGCCCTACGTCGACATCGTGCTCGTCTCGATCTACCCGGCGATCCTCTATCTCGGCACGGTCTATCTCTTCGTGCATATCGTCGCGATGAAGGCCGGCATGAAGGGCATGCCCGCCGACGAGTTGCCGAGCGTCATCGACACGCTCAAGGCCGGGTGGCAATTCGTCCTGCCGCTCTTCCTGCTGATCTTCCTGCTGGTGCAGAACCTGTCGCCCATGCGCGTCGGATTCTGGGCGATCCTGTCGGTGGTGGCGGTGGCGCTCCTGCGCCGCAGCGTCGAGATTCTCGTGCTCGAACCCCGCAACGGCCACCCGGCCACCGCCAGCCGCATCGCGGCCGCGATACGCTCGGGGCTCACATTGCTTGGACAGGCGCTGGTCCTGGGGGCACGCAACGCGGTTGCCGTGTCCATGGCCTGCGCCATCGCCGGCATCATCGTCGGCGTCGTCGGGCTGACCGGGCTCGGGCTCAAGTTTTCCTCGATGATGATCGCCTTTTCCGGCGGCAACCTCGTTCTCGCGCTGATCCTCGTGCTCATCGCCAGCCTGATCCTCGGGATGGGGCTCCCGGTCACGGCGTCGTACATCGTGCTGATCGTGCTCGTCGGTCCGGCTCTGGCCAACGAGTTCGGCGTGCCGCTCCTGATCGCGCATCTGGTGGTGTTCTGGTACAGTCAGGACAGCAACGTCACGCCGCCCATAGCCCTGGCTGGCTTTGCGGGCGCGGCGATCGCCGGGTCGAAACCGCTGGAGACCAGCATCCAGGCGTGGAAGTTCGCCAAGGGCCTCTACCTGATCCCGGTCTTCATGGTCTACAATCCGGAGCTGATCCTCGGTGGGCCGGTTCCTTACGTGATCTTCACCGGACTCATCGCGGCCCTGTCTCTCGCTGCCTTCGCCGGGGCGATCGAGGGCTACCTCTTTGCACCGATGGACATCGTGTCGCGTCTGCTGATCGTGCCCAGCACCATCGCGGTCTTTCATCCGACGATGACCATCGAAGTTGCGGGGGCGGCGGGCCTCACGCTGCTTCTCGGGCTCAACTGGCTCAAGGGCCGGCGCGCGGCGGCGACACTCAGTCCCGGGTGACGGGCAGCGGCGCCGCGCGAACCCGCGCGGCGCTTCGCCATCAGTCGGTCATGCCGCCCGGCTCTTCCCCGGAGATGTGCATCCGCCGCCGGATGCCCGCGCCGACCAGGATCGGCAAGATGAATCCGACCAGAGCCACCGTCCAGAGACCGATGGCCAGCGGCGAACCGACGAGTACGCTCCAGTCGCCGTCCGAGATGCTGATCGCGCGGCGCATGTTCACCTCCATCTCGTTGCCGAGCAGCGTGCCGAGGATCACCGGCACGAGAGGCACTTCCATCTTGCGCAAAGCCCAGCCGCCGATTCCGAAAAGCACCATGACCATCAGGTCGAAGCTCGACCCCGAGATGCCGTAGATCCCAACGAACGAGATCATCGCGACCACCGGCATCAGGATCCGCGGCGGCACCAGCAAGACGCGGGTGAACAGGCCGACCATGGGAATGTTCATCGCCAGCAGCATGAAGTTGCCGATGAAGAGCGCCGCGATCAGGCCCCAGACCACATCCGGGTTCTGGGTGAAGAGAAGCGGACCCGGCGTGATGTTGAGCGCCAGCAGCACCGCCAGCAGCACCGCCGTCGTGCCTGATCCCGGAACGCCAAGCGCCAGCATCGGCACCAGCGCGCCGCCCGCCGCCGCGTTGTTGCCTGCCTCTGGCGCCGCCACCCCGCGCGGATCGCCCTTGCCGAACGTGCCCTCGCGGTCGACCAGCCGCTTTTCCACGGAATAGGAGATGAACGAGCCCAGCGACGCCCCCGCTCCGGGCAGCACACCCGCAAGGAAGCCGAGAACCGTGGTGCGCAGCATCGTCGGCGTGCAATAGCGGATCAGGGACCACGGCGGGACGATGCGCCCGATCTCCATCCTCGGCTTGTTCGAGATGTCGTGCTCGGTACCGCGGTGTTCGAGGAAGATGAAGACCTCCGACAACGCGAACAGACCGACGATCGCCACGAGAAAGTCGATCCCGTCGTAAAGATGCACCTCGCCGAAGGTGAAGCGCGGCACGCCGGTCTGCGTATCGACCCCGATCATGGCGAGCCCCAGACCAAGTGCGGCGGCAAAGGCGGACTTGGCCTGGTTCGTGGCCGAGATCCCGCCCAGCGTCATGAAGGCCAGCGCGAAGAGCGCGAAATACTCGGCCGGCCCGAAGAGGAGCGCCACCTTGACGAGCTGCGGCGCCAGCAGCACCAGCCCGCAGGTGGCGAAGAACGCCCCCACGAACGAGGCCACGCCCGACAGCGCCAGCGCCTCGCCCGCCCTGCCCTGCTGGGCCATCGGATAGCCATCGAGACATGTCATCATCGCCGGCTCGTCGCCGGGAATGTTGAGCAGGATCGAGCTGATCCGCCCGCCATACATCGCGCCGTAATAGACCGAGGTCAGCAGGATCAGCGACGGCGTCGCGCCAAGGCCCAACGTGAAGGCCAGCGGGATCAGGATCGCGACGCCGTTCGACGGCCCGAGACCGGGCAGCGCGCCCATGATCGTTCCCAGAAAGCAGCCCATGAGCGCGAGGCCCATGTTCTGCCATGTCATCGCAACGGCGAAACCGTCGGCGAGATTTGAAAGGGTGTCCATGCGCGCGTCCTCAGAAGCCCAGCGGGCCCTCGGCGAGGCTGAGCCCCAGCACCAGGCGGAAGATGACGTAGATGCCGATCGACGTGCCCACGCCGATCACGATGCTCTCCAGCGGGCGCGAGCCCAGTCGCCAGGTGAGATACCCCGCGGCGAGGGTCGTCGCGATGATGAAGCCCAGCATCGGCAGCGCCTCGGCATAGGCGAGCATCACCAGCGCCGCGAGACCGATCTCGGCCAGACGTCCGGCGCGCGGCCAGTGCGGTTCGGGATCCGGCTTGAGAAGAAACCAGATCGACGCGACGCCCATGAGCACCGCAATGATGTAGGGAAAAGCCTTGGGGCCGACTGCGTCGGACAGGAAACTCTCCTGAATGATCGACGCCTGCCAGGCGAAGAACACGGCCAGGATCAGACCGATCCCCCCGAATATGCGGTCGCTCATCCGGATATCTCCCCTCGTCGCCTTTGTGGCGGGCGCCCCGGGATCGGGGCGCCGCACCCTTCGCGTTACTGCAGGATGCCGATCTCGCGCGACAGATCCTGAATGTTTTGCACGGATTCGGCCACGAAGCTCTGGAATTCCTCGCCCTGCAGGTCGAGGGGCGCCAGGCCGTTGGACTCCATCACCGCCTGCCATTCCGGGCTGTCGTAGAGCGTGTCGATCTGCTCAACCCAGTAATCATAGGCGGCGTCGCTCATGTCGCCGGGCGCGTAGAACCCGCGCCAGTTGGCGCCCACCGCTTCGATCCCCTGCTCGCGCGCGGTCGGGATCTCGGCAAACTCACCTTCCAGCCGTTCTGGCGCGAGAACCGCCACGACCTTGATGTCGCCCGACTGAACGAAGCCCTGCGCCTCTGACAGGTCGCCGGTGAACGCCTGCAACGATCCGGCCAGAAGCTGCGTCACAGCCTCGCCGCCGCCGGCGAAGGCGATGTACTTCACGCTGCGCACATCCTCGATACCCGCCGCGCGCGCCGCGATCAGCACCTTCAAGTGGTCCCAGCCGCCCACGGCCGAGCCGCCGCCGATCGCGATCGAGGACGGGTCGGCCTTCATCGCCTCCATCAGATCGGACAGCGTCTCGTACTCGCTGTCGGCGGCCACGGCGATCACGCCGTAATCCGCGCCGACCGACCCGATCCAGCGCACCTGGTCCATGGTGTTGCCCGGATAGGCGTTCTGCGCCAGACGCGTGGCGGTCGCGGACGAGGCCGCCACGATCAGGTCGTCGTCGTCGTTGCGCTTGTTGACCACCTCGGCGTAGGCCACGCCGCCACCGCCGCCCGACAGGTTCACGACCTGCATGGTCGACGGGATCAGGCCCAGATCCTGCAGCGTCTTGCCCACCTGACGGCAGGTGAAGTCCCAGCCGCCGCCGGGGTTCGCCGGCGCGATGCATTCGGGGTTTTCCGGCTCGAAGCCCTGCGCGAGCGTCGGTCCGCCAAGCGCCAGAAGCGCCAGCCCCGCTGCCAGCGGAATTTTCTTGAACATGTAGTGTCCTCCCAGTTGCACTCATGCCCCGGCCCCATTGCCAGGGCGTCGGTCACTCTCCCTGTGCAGCCCGTTCGACCGCTGCCGTCAAGCTCCTCTTTGCCACGACGGCCCGATGAGCGTCCGCAAGGCGTCCGTCGCGCCTTGCCGTGTCCGACGCCCGGCGTCACGATCCGAGGGTCAGAGTCACGAGGCCGCCGCCCATGAGTCCAGCCCAGTCACCCGTCTTCACCGACGCCGAATACGCAGCCCGCCTCGCGAGGGTACGCGCCGCGATGGAGGAGGCGGGCGTCGAGACGCTGATCGTGTCTGACCCGTCGAACATGGCCTGGCTCACCGGCTATGACGGCTGGTCCTTCTACGTGCATCAGGCGGTGATCGTCGGACCCGCCGGTCCGCCCGTCTGGTTCGGTCGAAGGATGGACGCACCGGGCGCCCTGCGGACGTGCTACATGAGCGATCCCGACCTCATCGCCTATCCCGACGACTACGTTCAGACGCCCGAACGGCATCCGATGGAGTATCTGGCCGCGCGGCTGACCGACCGGGGCTGGCACACGGGCCGGATCGGGGTGGAGATGGACAATTACTGGTTCTCGGCCCGCGCGTTCCAGGCCCTGTCCGCCGCCCTGCCACGGCCGCCCGCCGACGCGACGAGCCTCGTCAACTGGCAGCGCGGGGTGAAATCGCCCGCCGAGCTTGACCTGATGCGCGCGGCGGGGCGGATCGTGGAGCGGATGCACGCCCGCGTGGCCGACCTCATCGCACCGGGGATGCGCAAATGCGACCTCGTGGCCGAGATCTACGATGCCGCCCTGCGCTATGACGACGAGCTTGGACGTGGGGGCGACTACCCCGCGATCGTCCCGCTGCTGCCATCAGGCACCGATGCCGCGGCACCGCACCTGACGTGGGACGACCGACCGCTCAGGACCGGCGAAGGCACGTTCTTCGAGCTTGCAGGCTGCGTGCGCCGCTACCATTGCCCGCTCAGCCGCACCGTGTTCCTGGGACAGCCGCCGCAAAGCGTTCTGGATGCCGAACAGGCGGTTCTGGAGGGCATGGAGGCAGGGCTGGAACAGGCCCGCCCCGGCAGGACCTGCGCGGATATCGCAGATGCATTCTTCGCCGTCCTGAGACGCCATGGCGTGGAGAAGAGCAGCCGCACCGGTTATCCGATCGGCCTGTCCTACCCGCCCGACTGGGGAGAGCGGACCTGCTCGTTGCGCCCCGGCGACCGCACCGAATTGCTGCCGGGCATGACGTTCCACTTCATGACCGGCCTGTGGGAAGCGGATTGGGGGCTGGAGATCACCGAGTCCATCGCCATCACCGAGGGCGCACCGGAATGCCTCGCACACGTCCCGCGCGAGATGCTGATCAAGGCATGACCCGCAACGGCGACTGCCGCGGTCACCCGATCAGGGCGCCGCGACAGGATCGCCGTTCATGGTGTGGCGGTGAAGCCGGAGCGTCGACGGCGCCCCAGCCGTCCTTCGTCAGGCGGCCCGGCCGACCTGATGCATGTCCTCGTCGTGACTCGACATACGGAAACCGGCGATCAGGTCCGAAAGCCGTCCGGTTTCCTGGTTGAGCACCGCGCTCGCCGCAGTCGTTTCCTCGAACATGGCGACGTTCTGCTGCGTCGACTGGTCGAGCTGGGTAACGGCCGCGTTGATCTCGTTGATGCCCGTCGCCTGCTCGTTCGCCGACGTGGCGATCTCACTGACATGGGAGGAGATATCGGCGATCGACGTCACGATCGACTGCAGCGCGTCACCGGCCCGGCCGACGAGGTCGACGCCATGCTTCACGTGGTTGCCCGATTCAGAGATCAGCGCGTTGATCTCGCGCGCCGCTTCCGACGAGCGCTGGGCCAGGCCGCGAACCTCCGACGCCACGACCGCGAACCCGCGCCCCGCATCGCCTGCGCGTGCCGCCTCGACGCCCGCATTGAGTGCCAGAAGATTGGTCTGGAACGCGATGTCGTCGATCACGTCGATGATCTTGGCGATCTGACTCGACGAGCTCTCGATCTTGCCCATGGCCGCAATGGTCTCGTCCACGACCTCGGTGCTCGTGCGCGCCTTGTCGTTGGCGTTCTTGACCAGCGCGTCGGCCTGACGCGCGCCCTCTGCAGCCGATCCGACCGACGCGGTCAGCTCGTTGAGCGCGGCGGCGGTTTCCTCGAGCGTTGCGGCCGTTGTCTCGGTACGACGCGACAGGTCGTTCGAGGCGCCCGTGATCTCGTCGACACTCGCGCGGATCGAGCCGGCGGAATCGGTTATCGACCGGATCAGACCGGAGAGCGAGCCGACGGTCTCGTTGAAATCCATGCGCAGCTGCTCGTAGGCGACCGGGAACGCGTCTGTGATGCTGACGCTCAGATCGCCGGAAGACAGAGACTTGAGGCCAGCCGCGAGCGAGCGCACGACGCTGGCCTGCTCCTCCTCGCGCGCGACGCGGTCAGCCGCCTCGCGGGCGCTGGCCGCCTTTTCGGCTGCGAGTTTCTCGGCTTCACGCCGCTCCTCGGTGAGGCGCAGTTCTTCGCGCTCCTCGGCTTGCCGCTGCTCGTCGGCCGCGCGCCGCTTGCGATCGGCCTCGGCCTCCACGCGCAGTTGCGCCTGTTCGGCTTCGAGCGCCTTCTTCTCGACAAGGCTCAGACGCAGATCGTCGATCCTGGATGCAATGGCGCCAATCTCGTCCTGTCGCTTCGCGGCCTCGACCTCCTCGCCGACGTCTCCGTTGCGGATGCGCTCGAGCACGTCGGCCAGACCGGCGAGCGGGCGGCTCACGCTGCGCGAGAAACCGAGCCCCACGCCGACCAGTGCCAGCAGGACCACCGCCAGCGCACCGACCATGATCATGGCCTCGCTCCGGAACTGCGCGCTGAGGTCGTCGATGTAGACGCCCGTGCCCACGTGCCAGCCCCAGTCGGGCACCTGCGCCGAATAGCTCAGCTTGGCGAACGGCTCGTCGCCCCCGTTGCGCGGCCACATGTATTTGAAGAACCCGCCGCCGGCCCTGGAATTCGCGATCAGCTCCTGGACCACCATGACGCCGTTCGGGTCGGTGACGCCCCACATGTCGGTGCCGTTCAGGCTCGTCTTGGGATGGGCGATGTTGATACCCTCGTCGTCATAGGCGAAGAGGTAGTCGCCGTCACCGTAGCGGATCGAGGCGATTGCACTTGCGGCAGCGTTCCTGGCTTCCTCCTGCGAAATCTCGCCAGCGTCGGCACGGTCCGCGTAGTGCGACGCGATCGAAACGGCGCTTTCGACCTGGGTCCGGATCAGGGCCTTGCGATCGTCTTCGATCACGCCCTTCATGTTGAAAAGCTGAAGGGTCATCAGCGCGATGACCAGCCCACCGATAAGGAGGTTGAGCGCCAACAGCTTTCGGGAAATCGTCAGGTTCATGGAAGACGGCCTTTCAGGGCTGTGCTTGAGCAGTAGAGCGAAGCCGGCCACCTACGGCAGGATGCTTACGGAAGCGTTACTGCGCCACGGGACGCTGCGTGGTTCAGCCACGCCCCAGAGTTCGGGGCGAAAAGACGGGGGCGAAAGCGAGCTTTGCGTCTTGACAAGTCCGCCGGTCTCGCTTACCCACGCGCTCGCTCTGGCGGAGTAGCTCAGTTGGTTAGAGCAGCGGAATCATAATCCGCGTGTCGGGGGTTCAAGTCCCTCCTCCGCTACCATCGCACCCCCCACTCGAAAGTCAGGGTTCGAGATGAGGGCGCTCAAGCGCCCCCTGACCTCAATGGGGACGCCGTCGTCATCAGGGCGAGAGACGATGATCTCTGAAACCAGCGACCGAACTGCGTCGCGGGCATGGTTGTCGGGCTTCCCATCGGCGGAGGTGAGCGATGTCACGAAGTCGCGCAGGGCGGACGCATAGCGCGCCGGCGTGACTGGATCGAAAACCATCGCCTCATCGGCTTCGTCCAAAGCCGCAAGCTCGGTCTCCGCTGCGCGCAGACCTCTCTTGGCTTCGAGAAGCTTTGCCTCGCCATCATCGCCGTCCAAGACGCCACGCTCGTAGAGATTCAGGCGACGCTCGAACAGATTGCGCGCTTCTGCGACCGCCCGCTGGAGCTTCCCGTGATCCGCTTTGCCATAGTCGGCCAGTGGCCTGCTGCCGGTTCCGTGGACGGCGGGTTAAGGTAGCACGGCGCGTGCCTCGAACTGAATTGGGCTGAGGTAGCCCAGTTTCGAGTGGCGCCGCTTCGGATTGTAGAACCTCTCGATGTAATCGAAGACGTCGGCCCTTGCGGCGTCGCGGGTGCGGTAGGTCTTGCGGGCCGTGCGCTCGGTCTTCAGCGAAGAGAAGAAGCTCTCCATCGCCGAGTTGTCCCAGACGTTTCCCGACCGGCTCATCGAGCAGGTGATGCCGTGATCGGCCAGGAGACGCTGGAACTGCTCGCTCGTATACTGGCTGCCCTGGTCGGAATGATGCACCAGCGCGTCGGCCTTTCCGCGCCTCCACACCGCCATCATGAGGGCATCCATGACCAGCGACGCGTCGCGCTCGGCCTTCATCGACCAGCCGACAATGCGGCGTGAGAACAGGTCCAGCACGGCGGCGACGTAGAGCCAGCCCTCGGCCGTCCAGATGTAGGTGAAGTCGGCCAGCCATTTCCGGTTGGGTCTGTCCGCCTGGAAGTCCCGGTCGAGGACGTTGTCGGCGATGACGGATCGCTCGCCGTCGTCCCTCGGCAGACCGCGGCGCCGAGGGCGCGCCTTAAGACCGTTCACCCGCATCAGCCGCTCGATGCGATGGAGGCCGCAGGCGAAGCCCTCCTCGAGGACATCGCGCCAGATCCGGCGGGCGCCATAGGTGCGATCGCTGTCCTTGAAGCTCTTGCGCATCGCCGAGCCGAGCTTCTTGTCGTAGACGGCCCGAGCGCTGACTGGCCGGTTCAGCCAGGCATGGAACCCCGACCGCGAGACGCCGAGCGCCGCACACAGCCAACTCACCGGCCAGACGTGGCGGTGCTTCGCGATGAAGGCAAACCTCATGTCGCGTCCCTCGCGAAGAACGCGCGCGTCCATTGTCCTCGGACCAATGGCGGACAATGGCCACGCCCTTTTTTAGGATGTCACGCTCCGCCTTGAGACGGGCGACCTCCTTCCTCAAGGTGACGATCTCGGCTTGCTCGGCATTCGGACGACCGTTCCCGGAGAACGCACCGAGCGCAGCATCCTCCAGCTCTCGCATCCACCGCCGCAGCACGCTCTCCGAGAGCTCAAGCTCCCGGCAGGCCTGCGCGACAGCCACGCCGCGCTCCGTCACCAGCTTCACCGCCTCGATCTTGAACTCGCGGCTGAAAGTTCGTCTCTGCATCTGCTGTCCCAAGCTCCATGGTCACGATCTTATCTTCGTGTCCACGGAACCGGCAGCAGGCCAAGGCTGGGAATGTCTCGCGACAGCATTCGGCAGCCAATGCTCGGCGTAAGGTTGTTGCAGGCTCCTGTGTCGCCGGACGATCTGATACCAGTCCTACCGACGGGTAGTCATACATGAGCATCAACATCGCGCTCACCGGCGGTTTCTCGACAGATGAGACCGACGGATTAAGACTTTACAAAGGGTTAGCTCGTGGGGTCTGTGACCAGAACCCTCCTCCGCTACCAGACTTTTCGGTGACTTGCGGCGTCACTCGCCGCGCCCGCGTCTGCTGCGTTTCTCCGCGATATCGCCGGATCAGCTCGCAAGCTTGATGAACTCCGATCCAGCCGCCAGCGCGCCACCAGATGAGCGGCGTTCGAAGCGTGCCGTCCTCCTTCGTTCGAGCGTGCCGCGCGCGACGGGTTCGCGCCCACGTTCGGCGGCGCGCATCGTGGGCGCGAGTTTCTGAAACCAGATACCGCCATCCATCTCGCCGGGGTCTTGCGGCCGGGAGGTCAGCCCCGAACTGGCCGAACTCCGGAACATGCCGAGCGATTCGGATCAGCGGGAAAACCGGCCTTGTCAGGCATTCCCCCCGCGGTGGCCGGCACCCGCCAGCCGGGTGCGGGACCCGAAGCCTCGCCATCTCCACTCGACCGGGCGTTGCCACGCGGCGCCGGTCCGTGCAGTGCGGACCTGACCTGACGACGAGCATCTCTCCAGGATGAACGCGGTCGCTCTATCGAGATGGATCACAAATCAGCCCTTGCGCCACCCTCTGAAACATCCATATACCATCCCAGTGGATGGAGAATGAAATGAGCAACGTCAGACCACTCCGGGAAAAGGCACCCGACAGCGAGAAGATCACGATCAACCTCGGCTATGTCGACCTCGGTCGCATCGACCTTCTGGTGCAGGAAGGCTTCTACTCCAACCGGAGCGACCTCATCCGGACGGCGATCCGCAACCAGCTCGACACCCATGCCGAGGTCGTGTCGAAATCGGTCGAACGGCACACCATGGAGCTCGGACTGCGCGACTATGCGCGGGCCGATCTCGAAGCCCTGCGCGACGCCGGCGAGATCCTGCACGTTAAGGTCGTGGGACTGGCGCGCATCGCCCCGGACGTGTCGCCGGAACTGGCCCTGCAGACCATCGGTTCCATCGAAGTGCTCGGCGCCTTGCAGGCTTCGGCCGAAGTGAAATCGGCCCTCTCTGACCGCATCCGCTAGACCACCCCCTCACTCAAGGATCGAAAAGATGTTCGACTTCAACACTGGCGCATGGCGCCCGGTGACCGATGCCCCCTGCGCCGATCGGCTCTCGTCGGCGCAGGACCTGGTGCAGCGGACCCTCGCGCAGCACGGTCTCGCGTCCGCGCCGGGACTCACCTCGCCATCGCCAAACCAGAACCTCAGGGGGCTGATGCAGAGCTTGCGGCCCGAAGCGTCTGCGACCGTACGAAGCCGTGCGGAATACGCGCCGGCATTGCCAGTTGGCGCGCAGTTCCTGTCGTCCACACAACAGGGCCGCAGCGGTTCCCGCCGGTATCGCACCTATGTGCCCGCCTCGGCCGAAGACGGGGCTTCGGCGATCGTGATGATGTTGCACGGCTGCACCCAGACGCCCGAGGACTTCGCCATCGGCACCGGCATGAACGCGCTGGCCGAGCGGCACGGCTTCATCGTCCTCTACCCGGAGCAGTCCCGCGGCGCGAACGCCCAGACGTGCTGGAACTGGTTCAGCCCGGGCGACCAGCGCCGCGACCGGGGCGAGCCGGAGATCCTCGCCGGGATCGCGCGCGAGGCGATGACGGCCTACGAAGTGCCGGCGGACCGGACGTTCGTGGCGGGTCTGTCGGCGGGGGCGGCCATGGCGGTGATCCTGGGCCACACCTATCCCGATGTTTTCGCAGCGGTCGGCGCCCATTCCGGGCTTCCCTATGGCGCGGCGCGCGATGTCGCTTCGGCCTTCGCCGCGATGGCGGGCCAGCCTTCCGCCAACCCGGCGGAGCCACGGCCTTCGGGTCCGAGAACCATCGTCTTTCACGGCACCGCCGATACCACGGTGCATCCCTCCAACGGCGAAGCCATCGCCCGTCACGCCGAGCGGCATGGCCCGACACAGAGTCTCCAGACCACGCGGACGGGCATGGTGGCGGGTCGCGCCCATACCACCACGATCAGCGGCGGCCCGGAGGACCGTGATCATCTGGAATACTGGGAGATCGAGGGGCTCGGCCACGCCTGGTCGGGGGGGCAGCCGGGCGGCTCCTACAGCGACCCGCAAGGACCGGATGCCAGCGCAGAGATGATCCGTTTCTTCCTCGGCACAAGGGACTGATCGACCTCCATCGGGACATTCTCGGTTCGGCGGCGGCGATGCGCCCGTCGCCGGACCTCCTGCATCCTTGCGAACAGCGGCATGCGGGCCTCTCGGCCTCGTCTTCCGGAACCGACACAGCGCTTTTGGGAATGTCAGGCGCGGTCACGTCACGCGCGCCTCGGCAATCCCGATGCGCCCACAGGACCACGACCGGTGTCAGACGTCAGGCCGCGACGCAGCGTGTTGGCGCAGAAGTTCGACATTGCGCCGGTTCGATTTGTAAAGAATGTCAAACACATCGCCCAGAAGCGGCACCGCGCCGAGGACGGTGTCGGCGCCCGTGTTGAGCAGCATCCGCGCAAGGACGGGTCCGGGCACGCCCATCTTGTGGGCCTTGTAGATGATGTATCCGGCCGGCAGCAGCGTCGCGGCATCGCCGACGCCGGGGATCAGACCCAGCAATCCGTCGAGGCCGATGCGGACGCCGATCACCGGCACCCTGTAGGCGGTGTCCATCAGACGTGCGAGGCGTTCGACCTTCTCCAGCTCGGGGTGGAGCTGCGAGGTTCCGGCATGAGGGTCGGGGCGCCGGGCGCCCTGTTTCGTTTGCGGCTTCATGCCGGCTAAATCCCTGGCGCGGGGGAATGTTCCACCGGGCGGCCTGCGTTTGCCGCCGACGGCTTGACCTCCCTTGCGGGCCATGCACCCTTCTCGGCCGGAGGAGCGCAATGACACCCGGCATCGAGACGATCGACGACGTTCAGGAAATGCTTGCGGCGCAGGATTACGTCTGCGGGCGGGCGCTGGCGACGGTGGTTTTCCTGGCCCTGCGGCTGGGCAAGCCGCTGTTCCTCGAAGGCGAGGCCGGCGTGGGCAAGACGGAGATCGCCAAGGCGCTGTCCAGGGGGCTGGGACGGCGGTTGATCCGGCTTCAGTGCTACGAAGGTCTGGACGCGAATTCAGCGGTTTACGAGTGGAACTTCGCGGAACAGATGATCGCGATCCGCACCGCCGAAGCGGCCGGCGGGGCCGATCGGGACCAGTTGAAGACAGAGCTTTTCAGCGAGGAATACCTGATCGAACGGCCGCTCTTGCAGGCGATGCGACCGCAGGCGGGCGGGCCGCCGGTGCTGCTGATCGACGAGCTCGACCGGACGGACGAGCCCTTTGAAGCCTTTTTGTTAGAGGCACTTAGCGACTTTCAGGTGACGATCCCCGAGCTCGGGACGGTGCGCGCGCCGGAGCCGCCGGTGGTGATCCTGACGTCGAACCGCACGCGCGAGGTGCATGACGCGCTCAAGCGCAGATGCCTTTATCACTGGGTCGACTATCCGGATTTCGACAATGAAATCCGTATCTTGAAGGCGCGGGTGCCGGAGGCGACGGCGGCGCTCAGCCGTGAGGTGGTGGCCTTCGTGCAGCGGCTCAGGACCGAGGATCTGTTCAAGAAGCCCGGCGTGGCCGAGACGGTGGATTGGGCCAAGTGCCTGCTTGCGCTCGATATAATTACGCTGAGCCCGGACGTGATCGCCGACACGCTCGGCGCGATCCTGAAGTATCAGGACGACATCGCCCGGCTTCAGGGCTCGGAGGCGGCGCGGCTTCTGGAGGAGAGCCGGGCGGGGTTGCAGGAGGCCTGAGCCCTGCGTTCGCAGGGCGAAATCTTGCAACTTCCTGCAAAAAATTACCCCCCCATATTAAACTTCACCAAAGTTTTCAAAAGCAACGCGCGCCGCTATTCGCCGGTGTTCCACAGCTCCCGCAGCTTGGCATCATCGGCGACCGGCTCGCCGGTGTAGTCGTATTCGGGCATGGCCTCGATCTCGGCGCCCGTCATCCTGCCGACGATGACCCCGCTCCCGGCGGGCCGGAGCGCGTCGAGACCGATGGCGACGGGTTTTTCGCCGAGGCCGAGGAAGCCGCCGACATTGACCACCGACGCGACGCCCTTGTCGGTGGCGACGAGCTGCTCGATCTCGCCGATGTCCATGCCGCTGGTGTCATAGACGGTGACGCCCTTGAGGTCGCCCGCGGTCATGGCGGTCATCGAGACGGCCGGGTCGGCGGGGAGTGGCTGGCTGCGAGTCTCGGAGACGGCGGCGGATTGCACCTCGTCGTCGAAATCCTGGGCGAACACCGGTTCCTCCTGCGGGGTGACGAAGGTGCGGGTGTACTCGCGCTGGCCGGCTTGCGTGAGGCCGAAGCCGGTGTCGCTGTCGGCGCGGGCGATCAGGGGCGCGTCGGAATCGGCCGGGTCGAGGCCGAGGCCGCGCAGGCTCGCGTCATAAGCCAGCAGGGAGAATGCCTGCGTCAGCTCGGAGCCTTTCTCGTCGGCCAGGGCGGTGAGGCGGCCGGCCAACCGCCCGGCCCGGTCGAACTCGGCGGCGTCAAGGGCGGCCACCATCTCGCCGTGGAGCGCCCTGCCCTCGTCGCCAAGCGCGGCAACCTGCGCGCCGGACGGGGCCAGCGCGGCGAGGAGCGTGTCGGCCCATGGGGGACGGTCGGGGTTGCCGGGTTGCAGGGCGTCGGCGATCAGCTGCCGCTGGCTGCGCAGGATGTGCGGCCCGTTGCGACAACTGGTGAAGACGCGCTGGAAATAGAAGGCCCTGGGTCGGGCGCGGACGACGGATCGGGAGGTGCACGCCTCGACGTCGATGGTCGCCTTCCCGTCGGCGTCTGTTGGCGGCCAGGGCTCCCAGACCGCGTCCTCGTCGGTGCGCCCGTCCATGCTGATCGCCAGGCGGCTGGGCACGCCGCGCTCGGGCTCGCCCATCTGGACGACGCGCAGATCGACGGTGTCAGCCGCGGTCGCGCCTGCGGTCGCGAGACAAAGAAACGCGATAAGTCGGTATCCCATCGGACGTCTCCGTTCGGGTGAGAAGGCGGTGGAGCGAAAACCCCAGATAGATCAGCAATACCAGCACGGCGGCCAGCAGCGCCCCGGACAGGATGCGGAAATAGTTGAGCGCCATGAAGCCGCTGAGCGACCAGCTTGGCAGGATCAGGAGCGGTTTCGGCGTGCCCTGGGGCGCGTAGAAGAGGAGAAACCGCTCGCGCGCGAAGGCGTCCGGAACCAGGACGAGCTGGAATCGCGCGGCGGGAAGGAGGGTGACGCGGAAGGGCACGATCTCGTTGCCTGGCGGGTCCGTGTCGATATCCTGCACCGCGAAGGGGGCGGTGATGCGCATCCGGTAGAAGCCGCGCTCGTCGTCGCCGGCAAAGCAGGGCGGGTCCGCGCAGGTGATCTGGAGATCGAGGTTCGACAGCACCCTTTCGCGCGAGGCGTTCCACAAGGTGAGCGTCACCCGGTCGCCATCGTCGTCGAAGCGGTAGACGAGGGTGCGGCCGGCGCGCAGCTCCTCGACCACGTGGGTGACGTAGAAGCCGATGACGGCGACCAGCACGACGAGGATCCAGGGGGCGGAATTGTCCTTGAAGAGGTTCATCTCGGGCGCGGTTCGGGTCAATGTCGCCCGAGCCTAGCACGAGAAGGTGAAACGCGGATGCCCGAATACGCGCCGATGGATATCCCCGAAGACGGGAAGCTGGCGGACAACATCGTGTGGTTCGCGCGGGCGCTCAGGCGGGCGGGTCTGCCGGTGGGACCGGGCCGGGTGATCGACGCGGTGCGCGCGGTGGAGGCGGCGGGGTTCACGCGGCGGGCCGATTTCTACTGGGTGCTGCATGCGTGCTTCGTCAGCCGGCCGGAGCAGCGCGCGGTGTTCGCGCAGGTGTTCCGCCTGTTCTGGCGCGATCCGCGCTACCTGGAGCACATGATGGCGATGATGCTGCCGGCGATGCGGGGGGTGGCCGAGGAGCGGGTGGCGCGGCCGGGCGAGAAGCGCGCCGCCGAGGCGCTGCTCGACGGGGTGGAGCGCGACGCCCCCGACCTGCCCGAGGGCGAGGAAACCGAGATCGAGGTCGACGCGACGCTGACCATGTCGGCGGAGGAGCGGCTCAGGACGCTGGACTTCGAACAGATGTCGGCGGACGAGATGGCCGAGGCCAAGCGGATGCTGGGGCGGCTGCGCCTGCCGGTGCCGCCCCTGCCCTCGCGCCGGCGGGTGGCCGATCCGCGCGGCGACGCGGTGGACTGGCGCGCCACGATGCGGGCCGCGATGCGCCAGGGCGGCGAGGTGCGGGCGCTGTCGCGGCGGCGGCGGCGGGTGCGCTGGCCGAACCTCGTCGTGCTGTGCGACATTTCCGGGAGCATGGCGACGTATTCCCGCGCCGTGCTGCATTTCGTGCATGCGGTGGCGCAGCGGCAGGGGCCGGGCTGGGCGCGGGTGCATGCCTTCACGTTCGGCACCCGGCTGACCAACATCACGCGGCACCTGGCGACGCGCGACGTGGACGCGGCGCTGGCGGCGGCGGGGGCCGAGGCGCAGGACTGGGAGGGCGGCACGCGGATCGGCGAGAGCCTGCACGCGTTCAACCGGGACTGGAGCCGGCGGGTGACGGGGCAAGGCGCGGTCGTGCTCTTGATCACCGACGGCCTGGACCGGGGGGAGCCCGCGCGGCTGGCGGCCGAGATGGAGCGGCTGCACCTTTCGGCGCGGCGGCTGATCTGGCTGAACCCGCTGCTGCGCTGGGACGGGTTCGCGCCACGGGCGGCGGGCATCCGCACAATGCTGGGACATGTGGACAGCTTTCGCGCGGGGCATTCGATCGCCTCGCTCGAGGCGCTGGCCGAGGCGCTGTCGCGCCCCGACGCGCCGGGGGAGCGGGTCGGGATCGGGCGCTGAGCCGGCGCGGGGCGGCCCGCCGGATGCGCCGGTGGCGCGCCCTCGCGGGGTCCGACACGGGGTGCGGGGGGTGCCGGGGGGCCTCGTGTTTTCGGCCTCGTTGGCGTAGCCGGAATCCGCCCGCAGGCTTGCGAGCCCGTCCTTCGGCTCGGCGAGCCTGTCGGGGTCGCAATCGGGACAAGGCTTTTCGGCACGGACGGCGTCGAGCGCGATCCCGAGGGTTTCGGGGTCGCTGCTGGCGCGTTGCGGCAGCGCGATGCTGTCCCCGATATCGCCCCCCGGGGACAAGTCGCTGTTGACCGGGGACATCAGAGTCCGGGCGACCCCAACGCCGCGAAAGATGCTGATCCATAAGCCGTCCGGACCGCCACCGGGGACATCGCGGACGGGGCCGGTATCGCTCTGCGAGCATGGGTCGCAATGGTGCCGCTGGCGCCTCTCGCGGTGCCGGTCGTGGGGGAGCACGGACGGGGCCGGGAAAGCGGCGAAGGGGAGTGCGAGGGCGACGCAACCCGGGCCTGCCCGATCCTGGGGGCCGGGAGTGTTGCCTGTCGACGCCGCCCTGTCTGTCGGCGGGGGCGGCGGGGGCGGCGGGGGCGACACGTGCTGATCGGGGGGGGGCGTGCGCCGGGCTGACGGCGGGCCGTTCTTCCTGCCGACGGGGTTGTCGAGCGCGCCGGGAGTGGTCACCTGCGCCGGGCGACGCGCGACATTTGCGCGTGCTGGCGGGCGTCAGAGGGTCGGGATCATCGCGCGGATGGCCTCGATGCGCGCGGCGGGCGCGGGATGCGTCGCGAGGAATTCGGGCGCGCGGCGGCCGATCGCGGCGTCCATGGTCCGCCACAGGGTGACGGCCTCCTCGGGGTCATAGCGCGCGGCGGCCATCAGGCGCAGGCCCAGCACGTCGGCCTCCAGCTCCTGGCGGCGGGAATAGGGGCGGACAAGGCCGTATTCCACGCCGAGGCCCAGGGCCGCCGCGATCTCGCCGGCATAGGTGACATCGCCGAGATCGAGCAGGAAGGCGACAAGGCGCATGGCCCAGTTTGTCGCGACTTCGGCGTTCATGCGCTCCTGACCGTGGTCGGCCTGCAGGTGGCCGATCTCGTGGCCGACGATCGCGGCGAGCTGGTCGGCCGTGCGGACCACGCCGAACATGCCCTCGTAGACGCCGATCTTGCGGCCCGGCAGGGCGAAGGCGTTGATGTCGGGCCGGGCGAAGACGACCACCTCCCATGCGTCGGGGCGCTCGTCGGCGGCGGCGAAGAGGCGTCCGGAAACGGCGTCGAGGGCGGCCTGCATTTCCCGGTCGGAGGAGCGCGGGGCGCTGGCGCTGATCTCTTCCCAGGCGCGCAGGCCCATCGCCTCGACGGTTTCGTCGGAGACGAGGTCGATGTCGGGCGCGTCGCAGCCGGCGGCGAGCGTGACGGCCCCTGCCCCGGCCAGACGCAGGACCGACCGGCGCGACAGGCATGGATGACACATGGCGATTTCCCCCGCTGACCCCGGCGGGAACGCCGGGAGACGCGTCGCCGTTCCCGCGGAGCGCGCGGAATGGCGCCGCGCGCCGGGCCGGTCACGGTGCGCGCGGTGTCCGCAACCCTGGGCGGCGCCGATCCGCGAACGCTGCGGATCAAGGGGCGCCAGGCGGCGCGCGGCTTGCGCGCGGGGTCAGGGGCGGTTCAGGTCCTGCCAGCTTGGCAGAACGTCGCCGGGGGCGGCGCGCGCGTGCCAGACGCCGCGGGCGATGGCGCGGGCAAGGCAGTGGGCGGCGGCGGCGCAGATCTCCATCATCAGCGCATCGTCGGCCTCCGCTCCCCGCGCGGTGGCGGCGGCGAAGACGAGGTCGCCGTCGAGCGGGGTGTGCGCCGGGACGGTGGCGCGCGCGATGCCGTCATGGGCGGCGACGGCCATGCGCCGGGCCTGCGCCTTGGTCAGACGCGGCATCGGTCGCGACCAGCGCGATGGTGGTGTTCCCCTGCCGGGCCGCGGCGCTCATCTTGAGGTTGTCGGGCAGGTCGCAGAGGCCGGTGGCGGTGTCGGGGCCGAGGCCGCCGAACTCGTCGCCGATCTCGAACGGAGCGGCCCAGAAATGGCGGTCGCCGGGCGTGGTGACGCTGCCGACCGGGTTCGCCGCGACCAGAGCGGCGACCGTGACGCCGTCGGCCAGAAGGGCCGAGGCCGAGCCGAGGCCGCCCTTCATCCGCGCGGTGAGCGCGCCGGTGCCGGCGCCGTGACTGCCGAGCGCGAAGTCGGGACCGGCGGCGTCGAGCGCGGCGCGGCCGAGGGCCGGGTATGGCGAGGTGGCCCAGTCCTTGGCGCCGCCGTTGAGCAGGTCGAAGAGGATCGCGGCGGGCACGATCGGCACCCGCGCCGCGCCGACGGCGAAGCCGCGGCCCGCCGCGCGCAGGCCTTCCATCACGCCGCTCGCCGCGTCGAGACCGAAGGCCGAGCCGCCCGAGAGAACGAAGGCGTCGGCGCCGGGCGCGGTCTTGTCAGGGGCCAGCAGGTCGGTTTCGCGGGTGCCCGGAGCGCCGCCCATGACCGCGACGGAGGCTGTCACGGCGGTCTCGGCCAGAACCACCGTCACGCCGGATTTGAGGGCATCGTCCTGCGCGCTGCCGACGCTGAGGCCCGCCACGTCGGTCAGCAGGTTGCGGGGCCCGGGCCTCATGGGCGCCGGCCCCTGGCGGTGCCGGGGACGGACGCTGTTTCGGCGCAGCGCGGGCGGCGGAATGTCACGGGGGAACGGCGCGGCCCGGTGGCGACGCGTCCGGTGGGGCCGGCCGGAGCGTCGGCGGGCGGAATGCGCGGGCCGGGCGTCATATGCAGCGGCCTCCGTCGACTTCCATGCAGATTCCGGTGACCATGGCCGCCTCGTCCGAGCAGAGGTAGAGGGCGGCGTTCGCGATGTCGTCAGGCGTGGAGAAACGACCGAGGGGGATGGTGGCGAGGAACTTGGCGCGCATCTCGGGCGTGTCCTCGCCGAGGAAGCTTTTGAGGAGCGGCGTCTCGCCCGCCACGGGGTTGACCGCGTTGACGCGCACGCCATGGGGCGCGAGCTCGACCGCCATGGCGCGGGTGGCGGTGATCATCCAGCCCTTGGAGGCGTTGTACCACGCGAGGTTCGGGCGCGGGCTGACCCCGGCGGTGGAGGCGACGTTGAGGATGGCGCCCGAGCCCCGCGCCTTCATGGCGCCGACGAGGGCTCGGGCCGTGAGGTAGACGGATTTCGCGTTGACCGACAGGACGCGGTCGAAAATCGCCTCGTCGATGTCCTCCATGGGGCCGGGCAGGTGGGTGATGCCGGCGTTGTTGACGAGGATGTCGGGCGACGTCGCCGAAGGCCTCGCGCGCGGCCTCGGCCATCGCCGCGACCGAGGCTGCGTCGGACACGTCGACCGTCTGGGCGGTGCCGCCGATTTCGGACGCGAGGGCCGTTGCGCCGTCGCCGTTGAGGTCCGCGACCATGACCCGCGCGCCTTCGGCCGCGAAGCGCCGGGCGATGCCCGCGCCGAAGCCCGAGGCGCCGCCGGTGACGATGGCGGTCTTGCCTGCCAGTCTCATCGCGGCCTCCCTAGCCGTGCCAGGCCGCGACGGTCTTCAGGGTGGAGAAGCCCATCAGCGCCTCGAACCCCTTTTCCCGCCCGTGCCCGGACCTGCCGCGCCCGCCGAAGGGGAGTTCCACCCCGCCGCCCGCGCCGTAATTGTTGAGGAAGACCTGACCGGCCCGGAGCGCGCGCGCAAGCCGCATCTGGCGCGCGCCGTCGCGGCTCCAGATCGCGGCGACGAGGCCGTATCGCGTGCCGTTGGCGATGGCGACGCCTCCGCCTCGTCGCGGAAGGGGATCAGCACCTGGACGGGGCCGAAGATCTCTTCCTGCGCGAGGGGGTGGTCGGGGGCGATCCCGCTCGAGCAGGCGCGGCGCGACGTAATGGCCGCCGGGCGGCAGGGTGCCGGGCAGCGGCGCGCCTCGGCCAGCACCTCGCCGCCGCGGCCGAGATAGCCCGCGACGATCTCCTTCTGGCGGGCGGAGATGAGCGGGCCGACGTCGGGATCGTCGAGCGCGGGACCGACGCGCAGGGCGCGATAGGCCTCTGCCATGCGGCCGGCGACGTCGTCGTAGACGCCCTGCTCCACGAGGATGCGCGAGGCGGCGGAGCAGGTCTGGCCGGCGTTCTGGATGCCGGAATTGACGAGGAACGGCAAGCGCACGGTCGAGATCGGCATCGGCGAACACCAGTTGCGGGCGACTTGCCGCCCAGTTCCAGCGTCACGGGAACGACATTGGCCGCCGCCGCCGCCTGCACCGCCGCGCCGGTGGCGACCGAGCCGGTGAAGCTGATGTGGTCGAGGCCCGGATGGCCGGCCAGCGCCGCGCCGGCCTCGGCGCCCGTGCCCGGCACGACGTTGAGCGCGCCCGGCGGCAGGCCCGCGCGGCCGGCGAGGGCGGCGAAGGCGAGCGCGGTCAGGCAGGCCTCCTCGGCGGGCTTGAGGACGCAGGCGTTGCCCATGGCGAGCGCGCCGCCGACCGAGCGGCCGATGATCTGCATCGGGTAGTTCCAGGGCACGATGTGGCCCGTCACCCCGTGGGGTTCGCGCAGGGTGTAGACGGTGTAGCCGTCCTGGAACGGGATCGTCGCGCCGTGCACCTTGTCGGCCGCGCCGCCGTAGAATTCCAGGTACCGCGCGAGGGCCACCGCGTCGGCGCGCGCCTGTTTCAGCGGCTTGCCGACGTCGAGCGCCTCGAGCCGGGCGAGGTCGTCGGCGTGATCGAGGACCAGCTGCCCGAGCCGCGTCAGCACCCGCCCGCGCTCCGACGGCGGCGGCCCGTGCCCCATGCGCCCGCGCGTGCGGCACGGGCCGCGGCGATTGCGGCGTCGATTTCGTCCGCGCCGCCGCGGGCGATCTCGGCGAGCGGCGATCCGTCCGAGGGGTTGGTGAGCGGCAGGCGCTCGCGGCGTCGCGACCCAGTCGCCGCCGATCAGGCAGCGGTCGGCGGCGATGCCGAACGCACGCGAGAATGTCATCCATCGTTCGCCCCTTTCCCTGAGCACGTGCGTAGGCCGGCAGGTGCGGCGCGGCGGCCAGCAGCTCCTGCGTATAGGGGTGGCGCGGCGCGGTGAAGACCTCCTCCGTCGCGCCCTCCTCGACGATGCGGCCGGCACGCATGACGAGCACGCGTTCGGTCACGCTGCGCACCACCGTCAGGTCGTGCGAGATGAAGAGGTAGGCCAGGCCGTAGCGGCGCGACAGATCGGCCAGCAGGTCGAGGATGCGCGCGCGCACCGAGACGTCGAGGGCCGAGACCGCCTCGTCGAGCACGATGAGTTCGGGGCGGATGATGAGCGCGCGGGCGATGGCGATGCGCTGCCGCTGGCCGCCGGAGAATTCGTGGATGAACTTCGTCGCGTCCGACGCCTTCAGCCCCACGGCCTCCAGCGCCTCGGCGACGCGGTCGGTCGCGGTCGCGCCCCTTCGGGGGGGTCGGGCAGCAGGTGGAAGGGTTCGGTCACCAGGCGGCCGACGCGGTGGCGCGGGTTGAAGCGAGCCGTAGGGGTCCTGGAACACGACCTGCACGCGGCCGCGGGCCTCGGCCACCGGGGCGCCGTCGATGCGGATGGCGCCCGACCTGCACCGGCTCCAGCCCGAGGATCGCGCGGGTGAGCGTGGACTTGCCGCAGCCGGATTCGCCGACGAGGCCGACACGCTCGCCGGGCGCGACCTCGAAGCTGACGCCGTCGACGGCCACGGCGCGGGTGCGCGGCGCGAACAGGCGGCGGCGGGGCAGCGCGTAGGAGCGCACCACGTCGCGCACGTCCAGAAGCGGGCGCCCGGTGTCGCGGTCGCGCACGGGCATGTCGGCGCGATGCTCCGACGCCTCCAGCAGCATCCGGGTGTAGGGGTGGCGGCGACGGGTGAGGACGTCGCGGGTCGGCCCCTGCTCCACCACCTCGCCGGCGCGCATGACCACGAGCCGGTCGGCGATGCCGGCCACCACGGCGAGGTCGTGGGTGATCAACAGGAGGCCCATGCCGAACTCGGCCACCAGCCCCTTGAGCAGGTCGAGGATCTGCGCCTGCGTCGTGACGTCGAGCGCCGTGGTGGGCTCGTCCGCGATCAGGAGGTGCGGCCGCTCGGCGATGGCGATGGCGATGACCACGCGCTGCCGCTGTCCGCCCGACAGCTCGTGCGGGAACAGGCCGAGGTGAAAGCGCGGGGCGGGCAGCCCGACGCGGTCGAGCATGGCGCGGGCCCGGGCATGCGCCTCGGTGCGCGAGGCGCCGGAATGGAGGCGCACCGTCTCGGCCACCTGGTCGCCGATGGTCTGGACCGGGTTCAGCGCGGTCATCGGCTCCTGGAAGATCATGCCGGTCCGGCCGCCGCGCACGCCGCACATCTCGGCCTCCGACAGCGCGCCCAGATCGTCGCCGTCGAGCCGGATGCGGCCCGTCGTGACCTGCATCCCGTCAGGCAGGAGCCGCATGATCGCGAGCGCCGTCATCGACTTGCCGGAGCCGGATTCGCCGGTGATGGCGACGATCTCGCCCGGTGCGACGCGTCAGGCTGACATCGCGCAGGATCGTCCTGTCCGCCGATGGCGAGGCCGAGATTTTCAACCGACAGGGCCTTCATGTGCGCATGCACGCGCAGACGCGGGTCGAGCAGGTCGCGCAGTCCGTCGCCCATGAGGTTGAGCCCCAGCACCGTCAGGATGATGGCGAAGCCGGGGATGATCGCGACATGCGGGCGCGATGGCCACGAGGGTCTGCGCGTCGGCCAGCATCCGGCCCCAGGATGGGATGGGCGGCTGCGCGCCGAGGCCGACATAGGACAGCGCCGCCTCGGCCAGGATGCCGAGGCTGAACTGGATGGTGCCCTGCACGATCAGCAGGTTCGCGACGTTGGGCAGGATGTGCTCGAGCGAGATGCGCGCCCGGTCCTTGCCCGCCACGCGCGCCGCGAGGATGAACTCGCGCGTCCAGAGGCTGAGCGCGGCGCCGCGGGTGATGCGGGCGAAGACGGGGATGTTGAAGATGCCGATGGCGATGATCGCGTTGATCGCGCCGGGGCCGAAGACGGCGGTGATCAGGATGGCGATGACCAGCGACGGGAAGGCGAAGGCGAGGTCGTTGGCGCGCATGATCGCCTCGTCGATCCAGCCGCGCCCCGAGGCGGCGGCGGCGAGGCCCAGCGGCACGCCCAGCGCCATGCCGATGCCGACCGCGACCACGACCGCGACCGCGATGGAGGTGCGCGCGCCGACCATGATCATCGACAGGATGTCGCGGCCGAAATGGTCGGTGCCGAGCGGATGCGCGCCGCCGGGCGTCTGCAGGCGGTCGGTGATGCTGACACCGGTAACGTCGTAGGGCGTCCAGACCAGCGACAGGAGGGCGGCGCCGGCGAATAGCCCGACGAGAAGCGCGCCCGCGATCAGCGAGCCGTTGACATGCAGCCGCCCGCTCATGTCGCGCGCCGCAGCCGCGGATCGACGGCGGCGTAGGCCAGATCGACGAGGAAGTTCGTCACGATCACCGCGAAGACGAGCAGCATCACGACGCTCTCGACGACGATCAGGTCGCGCTGGGCGATCGACTGGAAGACGAGGCGCCCGAGGCCGGGGAGGAAGAACACCTGCTCGATGATGATCCCGCCGGCCAGCAGGAAGGAGAATTGCAGGCCCATGATGGTCAGCACCGGGATCAGCGCGTTGCGCAGGCCGTGGCGCCAGATCGCCTGGCGGCGGGAAAGACCCTTGGCGCGGGCGGTGCGCATGAAATCCTCGCCCAGCACCTCGATGAGGGCCGAGCGCATGACGCGGGTCAGGATCGCCGCCTGCGGCAGGGCGAGCGCGATGGCGGGCAGGAGCAGCGCCTTGAGGCCCGCGAACAGGCCCGCATCCCAGCCCGGAAAGCCGCCGGCGGAGAACCAGCCGAGATTGATGGCGAAGATCAGCACGAGGATCATCGCGAACCAGAAGTTCGGCACCGCGACGCCGAGCTGGGTCGCGCCCACCACGGCGACGTCGCCGCCCGCACCGCGCCGGCTGGCGGCATAGAGCCCGGCCGGGAAGGCGATGGCCGTCGACAGCGTCAGGGCCATGAGCGCGAGCGGCAGCGAGATCCACAGGCGGTCGGCGATCATCCCGGCCACCGGCGTCCGGTAGGTGTAGGAGGTGCCGAAATCGCCCCGGACCATGCCGGTGACCCAGTCGACATACCGCTCCACCGCCGACCCATCGAGGCCGAGTTCGGTGCGCAGCGCCGCCACGGTGTCGGGCCGCGCGTTCATGCCCAGCATGAAGGCCGCCGGGTCGCCGGGCGCGACCTCCACCACGAGGAAGATCACCGCCGAGGCCACGACCAGGCTCAGGGCGAGCGAGGTGAGCCGCTTTGCCAGGAAACGGATCACGCGGCGGCTCCGACGGAATCCGCCGGCCGCGCGGATTGCCTGCGCGGCCGGCCTCGGGTCACTCGGCCCAGCTCACGCCGGTCAGGTCCACGGCCTGCGTCGGGGCGTCGGCCCAGAGCCCCTGAACCTCGGCCTTGGCGACGGTGAGGCGCGGGATCTGGAACAGGAAGCCGTTGACGTAGTCGTCGGCGATCATGTGCTGCGCCTGTTGCAGAAGCTCGGTACGCCTGGCGTCGTCGACCGTCGCGCCGAGTTCGTCCATCAGCGACTGCAGCTCGGGGTTGTCGTACTGGAAGTAATAGTCGGGGTCGGCGTAGATGCCGATGTCCATGGGTTCGGTATGGGCCACGATGGTCAGGTCGAAATCCTTGGCGCCGAACACCTCTTCCAGCCACTGGGCCCATTCGACGTTGGTGATCTCGGTCTCGATGCCGACCTCGCGGAATTGTGCCGCGATGATCTCGCCGCCGCGCCGCGCGTAGGACGGCGGCGGCAGCTTGAGCGAGACCGTGAGCCCGTCGCCGTGCCCGGATTCCTCCAGCAGCGCGCGCGCCTTGTCGGGGTCGTGGGCCGATTGCGCCGTCAGGTCCACGTAGGCCGGGTTGTGCGGCGCGAAATGGGTGCCGATGGGCGTGCCGTAGCCGAACATGGCGCCGTCGATGATCGCCTGCCGGTCGATGGCGTGGGCCAGCGCCTCGCGCACCTTCACGTCGTCGAACGGCGCCCTGCGCGTTGTTGATGGACAGGATCGTCTCGCCCTCGGACGAGCCGACGAGCACCTGAAAGCGCGGGTCGGCCTCGAATTGCGGCAGGTTCTCGGGCGCGGGAAAGCCCGAGAAGGCGTCGATGTCGCCTGCCATCATCGCCGCGAAGGCTGCCGTCGGATCGGAGATGAACTTGAAGGTGGCGCTTTCGAGCGCGGGCGCCTCGCCCCAGTAATCGGGGTTGCGCTCGAGCTCGATGCGGTCGCCCTGCACCCAGTCGGCAAAGCGGAAGGCGCCGGTGCCGACCGGGTTGGTCTTGATGTCGTCGATGCTTTCGGGGGCCACGATGGCGGCGTCGCCCCAGGCCATGTTGAACGCGAAGTTGCCGTCGGGCTGGCCGAGGCGGACCTCGACCGTCTGCGGATCGACGATTGTGACCTCCTCGATGCCGGCGAAGAGCTGTTTCTGGGCGTTGGTGGAGTCCTCGGCGCGGGCGCGGTCGAGCGAGAACTTCACGTCCTCGGCATCCATGGTGGTGCCGTCGTGGAAGGTCACCCCGTCGCGCAGGTGGAAGGTGTAGGTCGTGCCGTCGTCGGAAACGTCCCAGCTTTCGGCGAGGCTCGGGACGACCGAACCGTCGCTCGTGAACCGGGTCAGGCCCTCGAAGATGTTGGCATAGGTCACGTCGTCGATCGCGCCGGCCGCCGCGCCGGTCGGATCGAGATGGGGCGGTTCAAGCTGGATTCCGATCGTCAGGCTGTCCTGGGCGAGCGCGCCAGAGGCGGCCAGGGCCAGCGCGCTCGTCAAAAGGATGCGCGTCATCAAAGTCAGTCCTCCCTCTGCGGTCCGAGCAGCGCCAGCAGGCTGAGCGCCATGACTTTCGCGCTGTCGACCATGTCGTTCACGCCGATCCATTCGTCCGGCTTGTGGGCAAGTTCAAGCAAGCCCGGCCCGTAGGCAATGCAGTTCTTGAGCCTGCCGATCCGGTCGATGTGCTTCTGGTCGTAGCTTCCGGGGGAGGCCACGTAATCCGGCGGCCGCCCGAGCACGGCGTCGATGGCGGTCGCGACGGTGGTGACCACGGGCGCGTCGCGGTCCGTCATCGAGGGCGCGACGTGGTTGAGCTCGCGCAAGGTGTAGTCGAACCGCTCGCGCGAGCGCCGCAACCCGTCGAGCAGGGCGACGACCTCGTCGCGCACCGCGTCGCGGCTCTCCTCGATGAGATAGCGGCGGTCGATGACGATGCGGCAGCTGTCGGGCACGCAGTGGGAGGGCAGCGCGGTGGAGCCGCGCGCGATCTCCTCCTGCCCGCCGTGGATCGAGTTGATGTTCATGGTCGAGGCGCGCGCGCCCTCGGGCACGACCGGCATCCCGGTGCGCCGCCCCGCCAGCGCCGGAAAGAGCTCGGCCTCGAAGCGGTCGAGAACGGCGCCCATGTGGCGGATCGCGCAATCGCCGAGGAAGGGCATGGAGCCGTGGGCGATCTCGCCCCTGGTCTCGATCTCCGCCCACCAGCCGCCGCGATGGCCGAGGCAGATGCGGTCCTTCTGGAGCGGTTCGGGGATGATGACGTGCTGGACACGCTCCGGCGCGAACCGGCCCTTTTCCGCCAGGTAGGCGACGCCGCCATAGCCACCGGATTCCTCGTCGGCGGTGCCCGAGATCTCGATGGCGCCGGTGAAGTCGGGCACCAGGTCGGCAAAGACCTCGGCCGCGATGATCGAGGCCGCGAGCCCGCCCTTCATGTCGCAGGCGCCGCGCCCGTAGATCCGGTCGCCTTCGAGCGCGCCGCCGAACGGGTCGCGGGTCCAGCCCTGCCCCGTCTCGACCACGTCGATGTGGCTGTTGAAGTGCACGCAGTCGCCGCCCCGCCCGCCCTCGCGCCGGGCGACGATGTTCCAGCGCGGGAACGCGTCGCAATCGCCGGGCGCGCCCTCGGCCCGGACCAGTTCGGTCGCGAAGCCGCGCGCCGACAGGCGGCGGTCGAGGTGGTCGCAGATCGCCCGATAGTCGCGGCCCGGCGGGTTGACCGTGGGAAGGCGGATCAACTCCTGCGTCAGCGCGATCAGATCATCGCGCCGCGCCTCGATCTCGTCGCCGAGCCGGTCTTCGATCCGCGCCGTCCGGTCCATGTCGCCTCGCCCTTGCCCCGCCGCGACTGTCGGCGCTGTGGCGCGCGGCTTCAAGGCCGCTCTTGCCCGCGCGCCGGGTGCGGTGTCACGCGACGACGTCGCTTTCCGGATCTTCGCGCTCGGTGTCGAGGGGGGCCAGGACGCCGCCGCCGCCCGCACCCCCGCCGAAATCGTCGTGGACGGGCTTCTGCGGTTTCGGCGGCGGGTCGAACGGCATCTTGAAGTCGTTGGCGCGCAGCGTGGCGAGCGTGACGTAGTGACTCGCCGTGACGACGTCGCCCTTGATCCGGAAGACCCGGAAGCCGGCGAAACTGTCGTCGGGCTGCTGACCCGGCTTCGGGCGCTGGAAGCGGTCGATGGGTCCGAGCGCGGCGGTTTCCACCACCAGCGGCCCGTGCCTGCCCCACCAGGCCCGCGCGTTGCCGGTCTCCACGAGCGGATCGTCATGGGGCGGCACGTCGCGGCGCAGGTACGTTCGCGGCGGGTCGACCTGGGCGTCCCGCACGTGGGTCACCGCCCCGGCCGGGTTCGCGCCCGGCCGGACGCGCAGATGGACGCGCCCGTCCTGTCCGGCCTCGGTGGTGCGGTAGTAGGTTGGCGGCGTTTCCAGGTAGAAGTCGTGGAAGAAGCGCAGTTCCGCCTCACGCTCGTTCCAGGCAAAGCGATACTCGACCCGGTCGTGATCGTGCCCGCACAGGATCAAGTCCGCCCTGCGCGCGGCGCCGCGACCGGCACACGCTTCGAGGAATTGCCGGTTGCGGCCCCGCGTCACGCCCGCATCCAGAAGGTCGTCGGTGTCCTCGCGCATGAAATGGGCGTTGCCGGTTTCCATCCACCGGTCGTGATCCAGAACGTCTCGGGCGATGGCGATGACCCTGGTCCAGAGGGAATCGGACAGCGTGTTGTCGCTCTTGCCCTCGATCACCTCGATGACCTTCTTCGGATTCTGCAGAAGGGGGCCGAAACTGTTGAGCACCGACGTGCCGTGCATCCGCAGCACCAGCGCCGCCAGTTCGCGGGCCGATGTGGCCGAGCGCTCGGTTTCGCGGATGAAGTGGGCGAATTGCTGTTTCGCGATGTTGAAGGGCGGCGCGTGGACCCCGATGACGCAGGCGCCGCCGCCTGCGGTATCCGCCAGCGCACCGCGCACCAGGTCGACGTCGCCCCGCTGATACCCGATCAGGTTCGGGCCGCCGCCGACGAGGTTGCTGGTGTCTTCGCTGAGGTCTCCCGTCAGGTGCTGGATGAGCAGAGCCGCGAGGGCGCTGGCCCCGATGGAGGGGGGGATGCCGGCATCGTGGCCCGCATCCACCATCACGATCCGGCTGGCGCCGGCGTGGATCACGTAGGAGCCCAGCGGACAGACGCGCCGGATGCTGTAATTGTAGTCGCCGCGCGCGTTGTTGAAATCGGGCCGCAGCATCCGGTGGGCCTTGTCGAGCGACACGCTGATGACGCGGCCCTGGAGCGTCTTCGCCTCGTCCCTTGTCAGGTTGTGGCTGCTGTGCTGCGGCACGGTCTTGTTGAACGGGCCCGGCACGTCGATCTCGAAGAGCAGCTCATACGGCTCCAGCCGGTAGTCGTGGTTGCCGAAGATGCCGAAGATCGGGACGCGCAGCGCCTCGCCCGGCTCACCGCGGGGAGTCCGGACGCGGCCCGCGACCAGATCCTCGAAGAACGCGTAGTTGCCGCCCTTGTGCCCGGCCGCGAGATCCTCGTGCTCGAACGCGTAATCCACGAGATCGCCGGTCGCGACGATCATGTCGAGCGCGCCGACATCGTGCAGGTGGTTGGCGTAGCGCACCATGTCGCGGAAACCGTCGTTGAAGTTCACGAAGGCCGCGCGGGCTTCGCGCATGTCGGCATCGCTCGCGGAAAGCTGGTCGAGGCGGCGGGCGAGACGGTCGGGGCGCTTGGCGACGTGCAGGTCGGTGGCGTGGATGAACCAGAAGTCCGACCATCCCTTGCGCGTGTAGAAGGCGTGCGGCGCGACGGCCAGCGTGCCATGACCGGGCACCGAAAGCGCCAGATCGTAGAGCGTGCGCGCCACGAGCGCCGGGCCGGCGCCGGTCTTGCTGGCGACTTCGGCGTCGAGCGTGATGCGCACCTCGTTTCCCGACTGCCGGCGCTCGAAGCCCGTCATCCGCACCGGGACGAAATGCGGATCCCGGCCCGCCGCGACGACGCTGCGCAACCACAGGCGCTGCGAGAAGATCTCCGTCAGCGCGTCCTCACGCCCCGCCCGAACCAGCTCCACATGCGCGCGTACGGGAAGACGCCAGGTCACGAAGCGCGGCAGCGGCACCGCGTCAGGGCCGACGTCGAGAAGGCCGGGCCGCGCGAGGGGTGGCGGATCGAACTCAGCGCGGATGACCTCGCCACCCGTGGCCGCGCTGCGCCAGAGGCATCCGCGTTCGAAGAAGATCGCCTGACCGCCGGCCACCTCCGTGGGCATCGTCAGAGGGAGCATGAGGAGGCCCATGTCGGCGCCGCTCGCCTTCCAGGCGTCCTGGAACTCGTTCGTGACGGCGACGCCCCCGGTGCCGCCGACGAAGAGGATGTCGCCGAATTCGAACCGGCTGGCGGGCGCGCGACCGCAGCGCGTGCGCTCCTCGTCGCTGATCGGATAGCCGAAATGGCGACGGCCGGTCCGCGGGTTCGCGCCGGGGCCGCCCTCGCGCCGGTAGAGGGCGAGGATGCCGCCGTGGACCTCGTGCGCTCCGGTGTTGGCGTGCCAGAAGATGCTGCCGTTGCTGTAGCGCTGTTCCCGCCCGCCGGAGCCGGATTCGAGCTCGCCCCCGTCCTTGGGCCCGAGATCCAGTCCGCGCCGGCGCAGTTGCTCGTGCTTGCGGGCAATGTCACTGGTGGAGCTCATGGCGTATCCCTTCCTGCGGGCCAAGGCCGTTCGCGTCCGGGCGCCATTGCGATTGTACGAATGAAGTTGGCAGAAATCAGCGCAAGCGGCTGCGATCGAATGACGTCACGATAGCACGGATCCACTCGGCATCGGGGATCAACTTGCCGTTTCCTGCGAGGCGTTTTCCGGTCGACCGTCGGACCGGAGGGAATTCGCGGCCTGCAAGGCTCCCTGGCGGTTCCCGGGGTCTGCGTGGACGGAGGCTGCAATTAGACCCTTGTTCCCCTTGCCCCAACTCTGTAGGACCACCCGCGGAGACGTGGCCGAGTGGTCGAAGGCGCTCCCCTGCTAAGGGAGTAGGCCCGGAAGGGTCTCGTGGGTTCGAATCCCATCGTCTCCGCCACCAACTGGAATAAGTTCAGTCAATTGGCGCCGAGATGCCTGCTCTGCGCCACAACATGTGCCACATTCGGAGGAGCATCCGCGCTCCTGCCGCCTCCGATGTGAGCGGACCACCTCCCGGGCTCCTGATCGAGCGGAAAATCACGACCTGAACTGATGCGGTGGGTACCCCTACCCAGCGGCATCTTGTTTGCCACGCCGAATGCCCTCTGCACGTTTAACGCCGAAGCTGGCGAGGACATGGGATGTGGATGTCAGGTATGGCCGACAGGTTTCTGGAACCCGTGAAACTCCATGGTTGCTGGCACCTCGGACGCGGTTGCCCGAACCGAGCCACAGCGCAGGAGGGATCGTGGTCCGGCCGTGTGAGTGAAAAAAGCTCGGCGCTCGTGCAGATGCTTGCGCATGACTGGTGCGATTCAAGATGGAGCTACCAGCAGAACAATAGGCGGGCGCAGACATATCGGCGCGGCACCGCGATTCACCCTCGCCGGGCCTGGAAGAATGCTCACTGCTCAGGGCGGCTTCGAACGTCCCCCTGCGGCCGGTCGGTCTCGATAGACGCGTTCGGAAATTCCGGTCCGCCAGCCGTCACCGGCAGCGCGCCTAGTGTCCGGGCGCCCCCTCACCGCGCGCAATCATCAGATGGTGGTCGCGATGGTGATCCTGACTGGCCATGAGTTCGAAGAAACCCAGGCCTTTGATCCGCGCGACCACTGCCGGATCCTCGCTGGTCACGCGCAGTTCGACGCCCTCCGACGTCCCGGTCGCCGTGACCGCCCAGCGCTCATCATGTGAAAGCTGCGTGGCATGGGCGGGCACCATCCGGCGAAGTGTCGCGACGGTTTGCGCATCCCCCGTTGCCTGCGCCGCAATCCCGTCAGGCAGTTCTGTCTGGGTCACCTCGGCGTCCGAGACCAGCCTGTCCATGTCGACCAGATGCGCCCGCAAGCCGTCCAGATCGACCAGCGACCAGTCCGTTGCCGGGTCCGCCTCCAACACCCGCACAACTTCGGAAAGCGCGGCAAACGCTCCTTGGCCCGGCTCCGTCAGGGTCGTTGCGCGCACCGGCTCAGCCCGATGATGCACAGCGTGATCCAGTCCGCCGGAATTCCCGGAATGCGCCGTCTGCGCGACCGCGATTGCCGAGCCGCCGAACAGCGCCGCTGCGGACAAGATGAGTCTCACCTGCATTTTCTTTTTCCCTTTCTTGAATGACAGGACCCTATCGCAGGCAACCGGTTGCGCGCACGATTTCTACCATCTTCCAATGGGTGTTCGTTTGCGACGGTGCGCCGCTGCGCAGGATCGAACAGGACGCGGCGCTGCTCCGCCGTGCAGACCCCGTGCGATTCCCGTGTCTCGTCAGATCCGGCACGATCGCACTGGAGCGCCCGATCGCGGACGGCGCTCCGCTGATCCTGCACGTGGCCACTGACGGCACCGCCCTGCCCGAGACAACAGCTCGACGCATGCATCAGTCCGGCGACCTCGCGAGCCTTGTCCCGCACATCCTTGTGCACGTGTCGCGCGATCTTCCTGACGGGCTGGTCCGGCGTCCAGCGGGCCTTCTCGCGTTGGAAAATTCCACCTTGAAGCGGAAATTCATGCTACAAGAACGTCGGCATCCTGCCGGGATCACTTGTCAGTCCAACAATGTCCACGACTGCCTACGCCACACCGACCGACGACCAGATCTCCTGGCGAGAGGCGGATCACTCGCATCTCCTGCCCGCGCACCTGGTGGCCTTCCTGCAAGGCGGCGTGACGGTGACCCTCGGCGCGCGAAGCGTCACAGGCCGGCCCGTGATCGGCATCGGCGTCGCCTGTCGCGTGCGCGACATGGCGGATGTCCGCGTACTGCTCTCACGGAAGGCGAACGTGCCCCTTGTAGGCGCAATCGCCGATGGCAGCGCCCTTGCGGCGACCTTCTCCCGCGCGCGGGATCACCGGTCGATCCAGCTGAAAGCCTTGCGTGCCTGCATCGGTGACACGGCTCCCGGCGATCACAGCGAGGCGGCCCGGCAGAGTGCGATTCTCGCCGACGAGCTGATGGAACTGGGTTACACGCGCATCCAGGCCGAAGCCTACGCGTTCTGCAACGCGACCGACCTTGTCTCCCTCCAATTCCGGCCCGAGCGCATCTTCACCCAGACACCCGGTCCGGGAGCGGGTGCAGAGTTGCAGAAATGACAGCGTCCGATCTTCGCGCGCTACGCGGCACATTGGAGGGGATCTCGGCGTCCATGCTCAGCACGTGCGATGCCGAGGGCATGCCCAACGCCTCCATGATCAGCCAGGTGCACTGGGTCGACGACGAACACGTCGCGCTCTCCTACCAGTTCTTCAACAAGACACGGGCGAACCTGCTCGCGACGAAACAGGCGAGCGTGCTCGTCGTCGATCCTCAATCGCTCGCCTTCTATCGGCTGGATCTCGATTACGTCGAAACGAGAAGTTCGGGGCCCCTGTTCGAGACGATGAAGGCGAAGCTCGCCGGCATCGCCTCGCATCACGGTCTGGAGAAGGTTTTCCGCCTCCTCGGCGCGGACATCTTTCGCGTGGCAGGAATCGAAGAGGTGGTGCCGCCTTCTGCCGCGCCGTCCTGCCGGAGCATGTCGCTCCTCTCGGCGGCGCGGTCCTGCGTCGAGGATCTCGCGCGCTGCCGTGACTTCGACGAGCTCGCCGACGCTGCGCTCGAGGGGATGATCCGGCACATCGGAATCACGAACGCGATGCTTCTCATCGCGGAAAACGACGGACGCCTCTTTGCACTTGGGTCGCGGGGCTATGCGGTGTCCGGCATCGGTGCCGAGATCCTTCCGGGCGAAGGGGTCATCGGCGTCGCCGCGCGCGAGGGCGTGCCGATCCGGATCGGACATTTCAGTTCCGACTACCGTTACGGCGCCGCCCTCGGAGCCGCCGCCCGGAGCGCCGGCCTTGTCGCCGTGCAGCCTGCGGGCGTTCCGTTTCCCGGTCTCGGCACGCCGCACAGCCAGATCGCGGTGCCGATAGTGGCGGAGGGCCGCGTTCTCGGCGTGCTCTTCGCGGAATCCGACGAGATCCTGCGGTTCGACCATGAATGCGAGGATGCGCTGGTGCTGGTCGCCAGCCAGCTCGGGTCGATGATGGCGCTCCTCGGACAGGAAGAGGTGGACGAGGCACCGCCCGCCGCAAAGGTCTCGGGCGCGCCCGGTGGCGCGGTTGCCGTGCGCCACTACCCGCGCGACGACAGCGTGTTTCTTGGCCACGAATACCTCATCAAGGGCGTGGCGGGCGCGATCCTCTGGCGGCTTCTGCGCGAGCACGACGCGACAGGTCGCACCGACTTCACGACGCGAGAGCTGCGCCTCGACCGATCGCTGAAACTGCCGGACCATGCGGAGAATCTCGACGCGCGCCTCGTGCTCCTGCGTCGACGGCTCGAGGAGAGGGGCGCCTGCCTTCGGCTCGAGAAGACGGGACGCGGCCGCTTCCGGCTGGTCAGCATGTGCCGGATCGAGCTCGAGGACGCCAGCGGCGGCAAGGCGGCCGAGGTCGCCTGATCGCCACCCGGAAATGAGTATTTCCTTAGCATCGATTTAGGCTTTCCTGTCGTGAGACTTAGCAAGCCTTGCGCCGAACGCCGGCCTATAGAGTGCCACAGGAAGCGAGCCCGCCGCCCACAAGGCACCGGCGCCATCGCACCATCCGACACCACCGAACCTGACGGCGCATCGCGCGCCGCCATCCGACCTCAACAGGGCCGGCCATTGCCGCCGTGCCCCGCCGAAAGTGACGACATGCAGACCGAGATCCTTCAGAAGCGCCTTCGCGGCGCCGTCATCACCGCGCTCGAGCCACGCCTCGCCGCCGAGAGCGACGCGCTCGTCTGGAACGGCAGAAAACCCCGGCACCGGGTGAAGCTCATCGTGCGCGCCGCCTGCGCCGAAGACGTGGCCGAGGCCGTGCGCTTCGCCTCCAAGAACGACCTCACGGTCTCGCCCCGCGGAGGCGGGCACCAGTTCACCGGGATCGCCACGCAGGCCGACATGGTCATCGACCTCGGCGCGCTCGACGGGCTGAAGCTCGACATCGCGGCGCGGACCGCGCGCGTGGAGCCGGCCGTGACCAACGCCCGCATGGCCGCCGCGCTCGACCGGCACGGCCTTGCCTTCCCGCTCGGCCATTGCGGCAGCGTGCCGATGTCGGGCTACCTGCTCGGCGGCGGCGTGGGCTGGAACTCGGCCGAATGGGGCTTTGCCTGCTTCTCGGTGACTGCCGTGGAGGTCGTCCTCGCCGATGGCCGGATGATCGCGGCGAATGCGAGCAAGAACGCGGACATCTACTGGGCGGCGCGCGGCGCGGGACCGGAGTTCTTCGGCATCGTCACCGCCTATCATGTTGCGCTCCAGCCCGCGCGGAAAGCCATCAGCACCGCCATCCGCGTCTATCCTGCATCTGCCGTCGGCGAGGTCGCGGACTGGGCCGAAACGGTCATGGCGAAGGCGCCCGCCTGCGTCGAGTTCACCACGAAGGTCACGCCCGCGCCGAACGGACCCGTGCTCGCGGCGATCGCCACGGTCTTCGCCCGGACCGACGCCGAGGCCTGCGCCATCCACACGGCGCTCGGCGAGGGCGCCCCGGAGGCGCTCCAGGTGATCGGGCCGATGCCGACGCCCTTCGGCGCCCTTTATGAGGCCACGGATCCGTCGATGCCGAAGGGCCGGCGCTATGCCGTCGACACACTGTGGTCCGAGGCCCGCTACGGCGAGGTTCTGGGGCGGATCGTGCAGGACATGGCGCTCGCGCCGTCCGAGGCGAGCATGGCGATCGTCGCCCTGCGCTCCAATGCGGCCGACACGCCCGATGATGCCGCCTTCTCCTGCCACGGCCGGGTCTTCGGGGCGCTCTACGCGATCTGGGAGGACGAGGACCGGGACGCGGCAAACATCGGTTGGCTCCGTGGCGCCATCGACGGAATCGTGCCCCTCTGCACCGGCGCCTACGTGGGTGAGGCCGATCTTGACAGGCCCCATCGCGCGCTCCGGACGCTGACCCCGGCGGTGTCGGCACGGCTCGCCGCCCTGTGCGCTGCAAACGATCCGGAGGGCCTCTTTCTCCGGCGCACCCGGCCGGAGGCCGTCGCCGCCGAGTGACCTCTCCCGCGCGGGGCCTCCGCGCGGATCCCATCCAACCCCACCTGTTCAAGGAGACTGAAAATGACTTTCCATCTTACCGTTTGCGCCGCGCTTCTGGCCGGCATCGCTCCTCTCGCCGCAGCGGCGCAGGGCATCGAGCTCGGACCTGAAATGCCCTCGGCGACGGCACCGTCCGAGCCTTCGCCGAAACGGACGCCGCGGGCCTCACCACGCGCATCGGCGTCGAGATGACGGAGGAGGCCCTGGCTTCGCTCGACCACGACATGGTCTTCGTCACCGTACCGCTGCCCGAGGCGGCGACCCATGCCGGATACGACCACGTCTCGCTGGACTGGATGCCGTTTGGCCACGCGCCCGGTGACCTCTTCGGCGTGCCGCATTTCGACGTGCACTTCTACATGACGACGGAGGCCGAGAGGCTGGCCATCGACCCGTCCGATCCGCTCTTCATGGAGAAGGCCGCGAACCGACCCTCGGCGGACCTGATGCCGCTGAACTTCGTGCCCCCGCCGGAACTCGACCCGATCCCGGCGATGGGAGAGCACTGGATCGACGTGACCGATCCCGTCTTCGCGGGTCAGCCCTTCGAGGCAGTGCTGATCTACGGCGCCTGGGACGGTGAGGTGATCTTCGTCGAACCGATGGTGACGCGCGATCTCCTGCTCTCCCGCCGGGACGTCGGCGGCGAGCTCAGCCAGCCGGAGCGTGTCGCCGAGGCGGCGTCGCTCCCCAGTTCGTGGAGCGTGTCCTTCGACGCCGAGACTGGCGTCCATCTGGTGTCGATCGACGGTCTCATGCCGCGCGTCCCGGCTGATCACAGCGGCGCGGCGCCCACGAATTGATCGCGGCTGGCCGGGCGGTTTTTCTCCGCCCGGCCACAGCATCGTCACGGTCAAGCTTCCCTCGTCCAAAGGCGTGCCGAGTTGTCTCAGAACTCGCAGCGGGCATGCGGCGGCCAGCGGTGCCGGTGATCACCTCGACGCGCGTGGGTCTGTCATTGGGCACAAGCATGCCCCAAGCATAGGCTTGGGCCTTAGATGGTCATGCCAGGCTGTCCGGTCGAAACGGGGGCAGTCCAGAGGCGTTCGAGCGGACCCTCAGCAACTCGAGCCCTCAAAGGCGGAAGTGTGGCTTCTGGCAGCTGGTTGATGGGTGGTAACGGCCCTGCCTCGCACGCGTTCTGCAGTCGTCAGGCGGGAGGGTGGTACATCCGCTCAATGAACCGGAAGCTGGAGTCGAACGTGATCGCCAGCAATGCGACGAGGATTGCGCCCTGCGCGACATAGGCCTGGTTGCCCGCCTGAAGTCCGGCGATGATCACCTCTCCGAGTCCCTTTGCGCCGACGGTGCTGCCGATCGTGGCTGTGCCAATATTGATGATCGTCGACATCCGAATGCCGGCGAGAATGACGGGGGCGGCCAGGGGAAGCTCCACCTGCCGCAGGATGGCCACCTTGGACATCCCCATGCCGCGCGCCGCCTCCAGAGTGGCGTCGGGGAGACCGCGCAGGCCCGCAACCGTGTTCTCGAAGACGGGCAGGAGGCCATAGGCGCAGAGCGCAATGAAGGTCGGCTCGAATCCGAAGCCGACGATCGGCACGCTCACGGCCAGGACGGCGATCGGAGGAAACGTCTGGCCGAGATTGGAGATCATGCGCGCCAGCGTCATGAATTCGCCGCCGCGCGCCCGCGTGACCAGAATACCCAAGGTGACCGCAGCGAAAACGGCGACAAGTTCGGCCGCGGCAACGACGCCCACATGCCACAGGACGAGCCGGACGAGCGGCTGCCGGTCGTAGATGAGCTCCTGTCCTGATTCTTCGAGCAGACCGAGGAGCGGCCGGAAAAGACCGGGTGCCAGCGACAGGGCAAGCAACAGCCCGCCCGCCACGAGCAGGCCGAGTGCGCTGCCCGCCCTCATGACCCGTGGCGGCCCAAGTGCCACACGTCTTCGGCCCTGACCGCCCCGACGAGCGCGTCCGAGTCGACGACCGGGAGCAGGTCGGTGTCTTCCCAGATAAGTCGGGACGCGGCCTCGCGCAGCGTGTCGGACGGTTTCAGCGCCAGCACGGCGAGATGCGAGGCGCGATCGACAAGTTTGCCGCCCTGCCTCTCCCAGCGGCCCGAAGGGTGCGGCGTGGTGATCTCCTCCACCGAGTGCAGGGAGAGGATGCGCAGAGCCCGGTCGTCAAGGCCGACGAACTGGCGCACGAAGCCCTCGCGCGGATTGCGCAGCAGCGTCTCCGATCGTTCTATCTGGAGAATGCGGCCGGCATCCATGACCGCGATGCGGTCGGCCAGCTTGAAGGCTTCGTCCATGTCGTGCGTGACGAGGATCGAGGTCGTCTTGCGACGGCGCTGGATGGCGGCGAATTCGTCCTGAAGATGCGCCCGCGTCACCGGGTCAAGCGCCCCGAAGGGCTCGTCCATCAGCAGCACCGACGGTTCTCCGGCCATTGCCCGAGCGACGCCGACGCGCTGCTGCTGCCCCCCCGAGAGCTGGGACGGATACTTGTCGGCGAATTCCGCTGGGTCGAGCTGGAAGAGCTCGAGAAGCTCGCGCACGCGCGCCTCGATCCGCGCCCGGTCCCAGCGCTTCAGGCGCAGCACGGTGGCGATGTTCCGTGCGACCGTCCAGTGCGGGAAGAGGCCGACGCCCTGGATGACGTAGCCGATACCGAGGCGCAACTCCTCGAGACGTACCTGCATTATGTCGCGCCCGTCGATGCGGACGCTTCCCCCGGTCGGGTCGATCAGCCGGTTGATCATTCGCAGCGTCGTCGACTTGCCGCAGCCCGAGGTGCCCACCAGCGCCAGCACCTCGCCATTGGCGACGCGGAAGCTCAGGCTGTCCACGGCGGTCGCGGGACCGAACCGCTTTGTGAGATCCTCGACCTCGATCACGGCCGCACCGCACCAAGCATGTCGATGGCGGCGTCGAGGACGATCGTGGCGATGATGGCGAGGGCGACGATCGGGAGCGTGCCAAGCAGCACCAGGTCCATCGCCGTCTGCCCCATGCCGCGGAAGACGAGCGTTCCGAAGCCGCCGCCGCCGATCAGCGCTGCGATCGCCGCGAGACCGATGTTCTGCACCACCACGATCCGAATGCCAGTCAGGATGACCGGCGCGGCGAGCGGCAGCTCCACCTGGACGAGGAGCGCGCGGCGCGACATGCCCATGGCGCGACCGGCTTCACGACTCTGTTGCGGGACGCCCACGAAGCCTGCGACCGTATTGGTGACGATCGGGAGGAGCGAGTAGAGCGTAAGTGCGATGATCGCCGGCGCCGCCCCGATGCCGGCTATGCCGAACCGGCGCAGGTCGGGCACGGCGCTGACCAGCGCAGCCAGAGGGACCATCAGCAGTCCGAACATGGCGATGCTCGGCGTGGTCTGAAGGATGCTCAGGACCGGGATCGAAGCGCGCCGCCAGCGGTCCGAGGCGTAGCAGAGCCTTCCGAGCGGGAGCCCGATCGCCAGCGCCGGCACCAGGCTGCCTCCGACCAGGAGCAGGTGGCCCCAGAAGGCCGCGCGAAACGTGTCGGCGTTAGCCCGGAACTCTTGCAGGAGGGACAGGTCTGCGAACCAGCCCTGGCGCAGGGCGAGCACGAGGGCGGTTGCGGCCAGGGCCGTCAGCAGCAGTCGCAGCGACGGGCCGAGCTCGAGGCGCATGAGGCCGTCCGCCGCAGTCAGCCCGAAGAACGCCACCGCCAGCCAGAAGCCTCCGCCAAGCGAGATGCGGGCGAATTCGCCGGCCTGAGCAAGCTGACCCTGCGCTGCGAGGCCCGCCACGAACATCGTCGCCGCGATGCCCGCTGCCGCAACCATGACGCGCAATAGCTGGTTTCGCAGCAGGATCGGCAGCAGCGCCAGTCCAAGCAGAACGAGAAACGTGGCCCAGCCTGTCGCGCCGTCCGAAACCTGCCACAGGTAGAGCGCGTCGCCTCCGACGATCCGGTTCGGACGCACCACGAGAAACGGCAACAGCGCAAGGCCTGCCGCACAAGGCAGCGAAAGTACGAGGGAAACACCCTGCGCCCCACCGGGTTGGGTTGCGCCGTGAGCCCCGACCATGCCGGCGGCCTATTCTATGAAGCCCTCTGACCGCAGATAATTTTCGGCGACGCTCTGGGCGCCCTCGCCTCCCAGCTGGATACGGGCGTTGAGCCGTTGCAGCGTCTCGAGGTCGAGACTCTGAAACACAGGCGCGAGGAGCTCTGCGATGGCCGGGTTCTCGTCCAGGGCTTCCTGCCGGATGATCGGCGCCGGGGCGTAGACCGGCTGCACAGCCTTGTCGTCTTCCATCACCTTCAGCCCGACCTCAGAGATGGCTCCGTCGGTGCCGTAGACCATGGCGGCATTCGCCCCGTCGGTCTGCTCGGCTGCGGCACGGATCGTTGCCGCCGTGTCGCCTCCCGAAAGGATCAGCAGTTGGTCCGAGTTCATGTCGAAACCGTAAGCCGCCTGAAAAGCCGGAAGGGCGGCCTCGGAATTCACGAACTCGGCCGAGGCCGCAAGCTTGATCTCGCCGCCGTCCGCGATGTGGGCGCCAAGATCGGACATCGTTTCGAGGCCCTGCTCGGAGGCGAGATCTTGCCGGACCGCAATCGCCCAGGTGTTGTTGGCCGGTGACGGCGTCAACCAGACGATGTCGTTCTCCTCCGCATCGAGCCGCTTGGCCTCTTCATAGCCGGCTTCGAAGTTCCGCCAGACCTCGGAATCGGCCTTGTCGAAGAAGAACGCCGCGTTACCGGTGTATTCCGGATAGATGTCGATTTCGCCGCTGGTGATCGCCTGCCGAACGATGGGCGTGGCGCCAAGGCCAACCCGGTCGGTGACCTCGATGTCGGCATCCTGAAGCACCAGCTTGATCATGTTGCCGAGCAGATTGCCCTCGGTGTCGATCTTCGAGCCGACGACCACCTCGGCCGATGCGCCGGTCGCGGCGCCAGCCAATGTGAACGACACGAGTGCAGCCGATGCCAGTTTACGCATGATAGACCTACTCCGCTGTTTCTGCGCCCCGGTAGCCAGGCCATGACGCACCTAGCCAACGAGGCATGCGGCCGCGAGTTCCCGCTGTTGGCGCGGCGCGCCCAACTCACCACGATGCGGCGGCGAATGCGGGGCGCTGTCCACGCGCGGCTTCGGCGGGCTGACCAAGACGTGAAGACGCCCATGAAGGAGAAGATCGACGTCGACATGGACCCCTACCGCATCCGCGGCGCCTGCAATCCCGGCATCGCGCACAAGGCGTTCGGGGTCGAGCCGGGGGCCGTACTGCCGTGCTACGTCATTCTCCGGCAGGTCGGAGCCGCCGTGGAGATCAGCGCGGTCGACCCGGTTGCCTCTATGCAGGCGATCGTCAACGACGATCTCACGGGCCCTCGTCGCCGAGATGCGCCACATGCTTGCCGAGGCTGTCCAAGCGCCCTGATCGCGCTCCGCTCGGCCGCCGGGCCTTGACGGCGCGGAGGCGTTGCGCGTGTGTCGTGGCAAGTGAAGCCTGGACACACGGCCATGTCGCTCTGGATCAAGGTGATGGCGGCGCTCCTCGCCGTCGGCCTCGGCGCCTGGCTCCTCTGGGGGCCGGTCGATCTCGCTCGATTTGTCACCGCCGAGCGGATCGAGCGGCTGGTCGCTCGCGCCGGCATCTGGGGCCCCCTCGCCGTGGTCGGCCTGATGACCCTCGCCGTCGTGATGAGTCCGATCCCGAGCGCGCCGATCGCGATGGCCGCCGGGGCCGGCTACGGCCATCTCTGGGGCACCGTCTCCGTCGTCGCCGGCGCCGAGCTTGGCGCGCTGATCGCCTTCGGCATCGCCCGCGCGCTCGGCCGCGAGCCGCTCCGCCGCTGGTTCGGCGACAGCATCGATGCCGGTCTACTCGGCTCGCAGAACGCCCTGACCGCGACGGTCTTCTTGAGCCGGCTGATGCCGTTCGTGTCTTTCGACCTGATCAGCTACGCCGCCGGCCTGAGCTGCCTGCGTTTCTGGCGTTTCGCGCTGGCGACGCTCGCGGGGATCATACCGGCGAGCTTCCTGCTCGCGCATTTCGGCATCACCGCCGCCGAAGGCGACATGAAAGCCTCCACCTGGGCAGTCCTCGCCATCGGCCTCTTCACCGGAGCGCCGCTGATCTGGGCGGCGTTCCGCGGCGGGCGCAAGTGAGACACGGGGCGCCTCGCAACCCGCCCTGACCATGGGACGGCATGCCCAGCCTCGTATTGTCTTTGGCATCGGGTTCCTCACGAGGGCAAGCGGAAGTCGAAAACCGCTGCCGGCGAGCATAGGCCGACAACGGCCCTCTGCAGGTAAAGCGCGTCGGTTCGGCTGCGGGTCATCCCGCCTCGCCGCGACGGGACTTGGTCAGCGCGAACCATGCAGCGGCGCAGATGGCGAGGGTCGCACCAATCAGGTCGATCATCAGGGTGGCCGGAAACATCAGCGCGAGGCCGCCAGCAGCGAACAGAAGCCGCTGTGGTACGGAGACAGCGCCCGGAACTGGCGTTGCCGACTGGAGCGAGATCGCGAGCAGGACACTGCCGATGGCGTAGAGCGCGGTCGAATAGATGATGTCCGGCCAGGTTCCCTGGAGCAGCAATTCGGGGACGTAGACGAAGCTGAACGGCATGAGGACAAGGGTGGTACCGAATTTCAGCGCGGCGAAACCGGTCTTCATCGGCGGCGCGCCTGCGATCGCAGCCCCGGCGAAGGCCGAAACGCAGACGGGCGGCGTGATGTTGGAGAGGCACGCGGCGTAGAAGACCGCGAGATGCGCCGCGATCATCGGCACGCCGAGCTGGACCAGCGCGGGCGCCGCGACCACCGAAAGAATGATGTAGGAGCCGGTCGTCGACGACCCCATCCCGATGATGATGGACACGAGCGTCACGAGGCAGAGCGCCAGGAACAGACTGCCGCCCGAGAACTCGATCAGCACCGCGGAGAACTTGAGCCCGAGGCCGGCGAGAACGATCCCGCCGATGATGATGCCGAGGGTGCCTATCGCCGCTCCGGCGGCGGCGTTGCTCTGCGCCCCTCCGATGAGGCCCTGCGCGATGGCGCTGGGCCCCATGCGCGTCGACCTTGGTGCGCCAGGAGAGGACGGCTGCGCTGACCGTGCCCCAGAAGGCGCAGAACTCTGGAGAGTAGCCCCGAGAACAGCAGACCGACCACGATGACCAGTGGCAGGAAAAAGTGCCAGCCGCGGGCGAGCACCTTGCGGGTGCTCGGGATCTCTGCTGGCAGGCAGGCCCTTGAGGCCGAGTCGCACCGCTTCGAGATCGACCATGGTCAGCAGGAAGATGAAGAAGACGGTCGCCGGGATGACGTTGATGAGGGCGATGTAAAGATAGCTGGTCTCGGTCAGCGTCGCGAGGATGAAGACGCCCGCGCCCATCACGGGCGGCATGAACTGGCCGCCCGTCGATGAAATCGCCTCGATGGCTCCGGCGTCGTGGGGTCGATAGCCGGTCCGCTTCATCAGTGGGATCGTGAAGGATCCGGTGGTGACCACGTTCGCGACCGAAGAGCCCGAGATCGACCCGAAGAGGGCCGATGTCAGGACCGCGATCTTGGCCGGACCGCCCCGCCAGCGGCCCGCAATGGCGGTGCCGAGATCCATGAAGAAGGTGCCGGCCCCTGATCGCTCGAGAAAGGCGCCGAAGATCATGAACGGGAAGACAAAGGTCGCGAAAGTGGCGGTGACGACGCCGAACAGCGCCTCTTGCGTCGAATAGGTGAATTCCAGGATGCGCTCGATCGACATGCCCGGATGCGCGAGCTGCCCGGGCAGGTAGCGGCCGTAATAGAGCTGAAGCAGGAACACGATCGCGATGATGGAGATGGTCGGCCCAAGCGCCCGCCGGCTGGTCTCGAGCATGACGACGATGGCAACCGCGCCCATCGCGAGGTCCCATTGGCTGGGGGCGGAGACGCGGAAGATCGCGTAGCTGACGTATTGATTGATCCAGTAGCCGACGGAGGCGACCGTCAGCGCGATCAGAACAAGGTCGAGGATGCTGGGCCGGTCCTTCGGCGAGCCCTTCGTCGCCGGGTAGATCAGGAACACCAGCACCGAGGTCAGCATCAGGTAGACGCCGCGGTTGCTCTGCGTCGAGATCAGCCCGAAGCCGGATGTGTAGAGATAGAAGAGGGAGAACCCCGCCGCCGTGAAGTTGAACGCAAGGGCATAGGGGCCGGTGAGCGTACGGCGCGCACCTTCGACCCGGAACAGCCAGGGCAGGTTGAGCATTGGCGGCCATCCGAAAGAGAACGAAAAGCCCCGGCCGAGAGCGGCCGGGGCAGGTTGTTCAGCGCTTCGGTCTCAGCCCTCGGGCCAGAGGCCCTGATCGCGATAGTAGGCCTCGGCGCCGGGATGCATCGGCGCGCCGAGCTTCTGGAAGTTCTCGATGTCCGGCTTCATCTGCGCCCACGCCTTGTGACCCTGCGCCAGCGTGTCCTGCTTCTCGTAGGCGGCCGCCACCATACGTTTGACGACGTCCTCGGGCACGCGCTCATGCGCGACCCAATAGACCGTCGTGAACGGCATGTCGGTGGCCGGGACGCCCTTGTAGGTCGTCTCGGGCATCGTGCCGGTGTGGTAGAACGGATAGGTGTCGCCGATCGTCGCGAGCTGCTCCTCGGTGTAACCGAGAACGGTGATGTCGCGCGTCTCCGCAAGCTCGGTCACCGCCGCGGCGGGCGAGGACGACTGGCAGAAGGCGTCGATCTGCCCGTTGCCCAGCGCGCGCCCGGCATCGGCGAATGTCATGAGCTGCGGATCGATCTCGTCGATCAGTCCCAGCGCGGTCAGGATGTTGGTGCAGTTGAACACCGTCCCCGATCCCGGCGGGCCGAGCGCGACGGTCCTGCCCGCGAGGTCTCCGATGTTCTCGATCCCGCTGTCGCCCAGCGTCACGAAGTAGGTGGGCCCCTCGTAGGCCATCGCGACGCCGCGCAGCATGTCGCCCTTCTCGCTGTTGGCGAACGGTCCCTCCTGGTCCTGCGACATGAAGACGTGGCTGCCGTAGACGATGCCCATGTCGAGCTCGCCCTTGATGAGGCGCAGCGCGTTCTCGGTCGAGCCGCCGGTGGTGACCTGCGTGATGTTTACGTCGGGCAGGTCCTTGCCGAGCTCGGTGCCGGCGACGCCGACCATGTAATACATGACTCCACCTGGGTTCGATCCGCCCCAGGCGATTTCGGTAGTGTCCTGCGCCGAGACGCCGGCGGGCAGCGCGATCGCCGAAGCCGCGCAGAGCGCATACAGTGTTCGTTTCATGCAATCTCCTCCTCTGGTTTCCAGGGTGTTTGACCCCGTTGGCGAGCCCCTTCTGACGGGGACGTTGGAGCGCCGGCCGCCCTATTCGCGGCGACGGCATTCATTCGTGAGCGTCCCGATCCCGGCGATCTCGATTGTGACCACATCCCCGTGCTTCAGGTACTTCGGCGGGGTGAACCCGATCCCCACCCCGGCAGGCGTGCCCGTGGCGATCACGTCTCCGGGGCGCAGGGTGACACCGGCCGAGATCGTCGCGATGATCGTCGGGATGTCGAAGATGAGAAGGCCGGTATTCGAGTCCTGCCGCGTCTCGCCGTTGACATCGCACCGGATCGACGTGTTGGCGATGTCGATCTCATCGCGCGTGACGGCCCAGGGCCCCATCGGGCAAAAGGTGTCCTGCGACTTTCCGATCAGCCACTGACTGTACCGACCCTGTAGATCGCGTGCCGTCACGTCGTTGACGATCGTGTATCCCCAGACATGGTCCAGCGCGTTCTCCCTCGAGATCCCACGCCCCTCCTTGCCGATGATGACGGCCAGTTCGGCCTCGTAATCGACGGCCTCGGACACAGCCGGGTCGATGAGAATTGGCTGGCCGGTCGCGATGACCGTCTCGGGCACCTTGGAAAAGATGATCGGGTGCTCGGGCACGGCGCCCTTGGCGGCACTGGAATCGAAGCCGCTCCTTGAAAATTCGTGCGCATGCTCGTGGTAGTTCTTGCCGACACAGAAGATGTTGCGAGTGGGGCGCGGAATCGGAGACTCCGTCGTGAGCTCCGAAAGCGGCACGGGAGTCTTCCGCGCCGGAAGGTCTTCGCGGCCGATCAGGCAAGCGACACCCCGCTCGCATTCCAATTGCGCGATGTCGAATGGGATGACGGCACCCGCGGATTCGTCGACTTCGCCCACGATCCGCTCGCCGTTGTGCCTGAATGTACCGACCTTCACCGGCTCTCCCCGAGACTACCAAAGTTGATACCTTGGTAGGCCAATCTGGACCGGCATGCAACGTTGGCGCTGGAGTTTGCGGCAAGGATCTGCTATTGGATCATAATTGGATTAGTGTAGTGCGAGCATGACTCGAGGAAATTCGGACTTCGTCGCTTCCGAACTGCGACAGCGGATTGGGGCCGGTACATGGCCCAACGGCGGCCGCCTCCCCACCGAGCGCTCCATCGCCGAGCAAATGGGAGTCGCCCGGAACACGGTGCGGCGTGCCTTGGACCGGTTGGAACAGGACGGTCTACTGGTCCGTCATGTTGGTCGCGGCACATACCTGCGCGATACGTCCCGGCCCGCGCCCATTCTTGAATGCGCCCGGCGCATGCAAGGCGCTTCCCCGGCAGACATGATGGAGGTGCGGCTCTTGCTGGAACCGGCGGCCGCGGCATTCGCCGCTACCAATGCGACCGCCGGTGAACTGGACGCGATCCGGCAAGCCCACGAGAACGCCATCGGATCCGACACCATGCTCGACTTCGAGGAATGGGACGCCGCGTTGCATCGGCTTCTCCTGTCCTGCACTCACAATTCCCTGCTGCGCGAGATGCACGCGATCCTCGGCATGCTCCGCGAACAAGATTCCTGGCACGAGCTGAAGCAGCGATCGTTCTCGCCGGAAAGGCGTCAGGTTTATTGCGACCAACATGAGGAAATCGTCCGGTCACTCGAACGGCGCCTCGCTCAGGATGCCGAGGTTGCCATGCGCGCGCATCTCAGGACCGTTCAGGACAACATGATCGGCCGTTGAAGCTCGATCGGGGCCGGATTTCGCGGCCTGGCCGAGCAAGCTGAACGGGAGCAGAGACAACGTCCCATCAAAGGCCGTCCGTCGAGGGCACGGCGGTCGCGGTTCACTCGAGGCTCGGCAAGATGCGGAGCGAACCGACGCGGCGCGTGAGCGTCTTGGGCAAGCTGGCGGTATCGACGCGGACGGCCCACAGCGGCCGTTGGGCGCCAACGAGAACCGCCGCGACGCCGCGTGGCTTGCTGCCAATCGTGCTGGGCACAGCGCAGCCGAGCGTCGGAATAGACGCTGCCCCGACGAAGCTGCATTTTCGCAATAGACCGAGTTTCTGGCGTCCTCCCTGGGCGCATTCGATCGTCATCAGCCGGGGGAGTAGAGGCGAGGAAAGCACATCGCACCGGACGGGCTCTCAGAGGGCGCCCCATTCCAGCCAGCGCCGCTCCGCGGCCGTCAGAAGCGCCACGATTTCGACATCGTAGGCGGCGAGGTCCGCCTCCCCGAGGAACCCCTTCCTATTAGTTCGATGTGCAGAGCCCGCGCGTTTGCCAATGTCTCTCGGACCGTTTGCGTTCCATTGGCTCACTCCAGTCGGCGATCCGCGCGATCTCGTCCGGCAGCTTAAAGATTTCCGGTGAGAAAGAACCAGGCAGTCAGTGTAGGTTCGCCAAGGCAACCCCATCGACAACATGCGAAGGGTTTGGCCCCATCGCCTCCGGCACTTGCCCTCGCGAAAGCGTCTTCCCGATCCGGCTGCGGCCGGATATTCTCTTGTTTTCAGAATTAAGCGGGAATGGCTTTTGGCTGGCGTCGGCGGCAGCTGGCCGGGAAAAGTTCTCTCAGAACCGGCGCTCTCCCAACCTGATGACTGCGCCATCCTGGTGAATTTCCCATGAGCCACTGTCTGTGAAAATCAGAGACTTTCTCCCCTCACGGAACTGCTTGCCATCAACGAACATCACGATGCGCTGCCATCCCGTTCGGCCTCATATACGTCCTTGGCCGCCTTTCCCAGCGCACCCGCCAGCATCCCAGCGGAGCCCAGAGTGAACAACCAGACTGCCAGATGATGCAGCGATTTGAACTGGTCGAAGAAGAGGATGGAGCCGATCACGAAGAGCGAGTTTCCGATAATGCCTATCCCCAGATGGATGTACTGGTAATCGGTGACGAGGGTGCGGATCATGCTGACAGGCTCCGTTTTAAGTTGACGCTGGAACGGGTTGTTTCGCGCAGCAGCACTTTGTGAGGAAAAGCGGATAGCCGCGAGGCGCCGGTCGCGATTCCTCTCCCCCAGCGGGTCGTCGCGGAGCGCTACTGGATGGGACGATCGACGAGCCGGACCTCGCGCCCGGGACGCTCTGCCGCGTCCTCGCAGTGCTCCGCAATCGTCAATACGGTCCAAAGGGCCCTGGCCGCCTGCGACTTTCAATGGCCGATGCAGGGACGATCGCGCATTTCCGACCAGACGCGGAGCGGCGGAGAACCGGGACCTCGATTGCGCCTTCTGCGACAGCGCATTTTGAAACAACGGTTTGCGCCTATTCTGCGCCCGCGCAGAAGGTGGCGCTTGAAAGGCATCGTGCGACGCCCCTCGCCAAGGGCGAGGGGCCGAGGTCGGAGGTGGCTCAGTTGTCCTTCGCCTGTTCGTCCGTCGTTTCCGACGAATCCGCTTCTGCATCCTGAGGCTGCTCGGCGGTCGCGCCGGTCTGATCCTGTTGCGTCCCGGCGCCCGGTTGCGGATCGAGCGGCTGTCCGCTCGGATCGTAGAAGACAATCTCCGCGCCTTGGCGCAGTCGTGCCTGGATGTCCTGCATGGCCTGCTGGCGCAAATGCTGCTCGATCTGCGGACGCAATTGCTCCATCGCCGGGAGTTCCTGGTCAGCATTTCCCTGCAGGCCATCATAAACCTGCTGAACGGACTCGTCCGTCACCGCGTTCCCCATCTCGCGGTCGATCCACACCTGCACCATAGCGTCTTCCTCCGCCCCCTGGGCCGAGGTTTCGATCAGGGCCAGAACGTCTGGATCCTCGGCGAAGTTCTGCGCACGCGCCTCCTCCAGGATCAGCTCGCGCAGTACCAACTGCTCCAGCGCGAGGGGGATCACCATCTGCGGCGGCTGCGAGCGCAACCGCGGGGGCAGCATGCCGATGACGGTCATCACGTCCGAGCCGCGGATCTCGGTCTCGCCCACTGTGGCGACCAGTGTGTCCGCTTGCTGCTGGGCCTGTTGCTCCTCAGCCGAAGCCTGAGGCTGCTGCGCCTGGGCAGCATCATCCTGCGCTTGCTGCGCAACGACACCGGTGGCGAACGGTAGTCCGACGAGCGCCGCGAGAACGGTGCTCTGCATGAAGTCTTTTGTAGCAGTCATGGAATTTCCTCCTGATCGAGAATCCGCACTCCCATGTCTCCGGGCTGCGGACGAATGTTCCGCACCGACCTTCGGTGTGGAACTTGCTGTTCGCGCGGGTTGCTGGAGACGCTCTAGAAGACGTCGCCGACATCCTCGATTTCGGCCTCGACGTCGTCGCCGTCGAACCAGCCCTCGAACCAGCCCTCTTCCTCCACGGTGATGACCTGATCCTCGCTCATGCTGGCATCGGCGGTATCGTAGATTCCGGTCGTGAATTCTTCCTCGCTGAGGAGCGAGTCACCGTCGGTGTCCCAGCCGTTGTAGTAGTTGTTGTCCCAGGCGCCGCCGAACTCGGTCCGGTCGATGGTCCCCGAGGTGTCGAGATCGTAGTCGCTGAACGGCGTGGCGTAGTCCGGGCCGTACCAGCGCTCGGAGCCGAGGGTGTACTCATCCTCGGTGATCTCGAGATCGTTGTCGGTATCCCATCTGGAGAAGACGCCGGTGGCGAACTCGCCTTCGTTCAGGCCGACCTCGTTGTCCCGGTCCCAGGCGCCGAACGTGCCGGTCTCGGCAAATCCCGTGGCGAACTCCTGGCTCGACAGCTCAAGATTTCCGTCGCTGTCCCAATCTGTGTGGGCCCACGTCGCCTGGCCGTAGGAGGCAGCCGGGATCAGGAGCGCAGTTGTCAGCGCGGCCGCACGAACAGTGCAATATTTCTTCCATAGCATAGACTTATCCTCTTTTTCTCACGTGAAAGCGGCAGGGGCAACGGCCGCTGCGCGCTTTGTTGGGGGATCAAGTCGGACAGCGGTTGCCTGTTCCATCACTTTCGAGTCTCCGAGAGGAGCTGAAGCGTTTGGTTCAAGTGAAGGAACGTCTGGTCCATGCGTCTGGCTGCGCCGGGAAGGCGGCTTGATCGCGCGCTTGTTCGCCTATGTCATCGTAACTCGAATGATTTGCGCGACGTCGGGCAAGGGATGAAGCTCCTTTGCCCCATTCTGCTCCAGTTGTCGCCTCGCGCCACACTCAGCCTGTTCGCGCCTCAAACGAGTATCCGTCTGCAATGGTTTGAAATCACGTCAGGTTCGGGACGGACATCCGCAACGCTGACCTGCTCCGGCTCGGCCGCCATCGAAGGATGTCCGGGGACTTCAAGTTCCGCGTGCAGACTTCAGCCACGCTTGTCGAACGCGCTGCCTGCGCCCGAATTGTCAGCCTGACGCCAAGATGAGATCTCGCGAAGGCTCTGATCAGGGTGGTCGGGGTTGACGGTAAAGGATCGGGCCTCCCGAAGCGTCTGGCCTGCGACAACCGACGGCAAGGTGGGCGCTCTCGACTGAAGCGATTGCTCCAGAACGGCGTTTTTCCAACCGCTCTGGCGCTTGTTCACGGCAGTTCTTCCGCCGCCGCGATCACGCAATCCATGTCAGCGTAGACCCAGTCGCCGGTCACGAAGGTCATGCCGCCGAAACTGACCGGCTCTCCCTGCGTCGACGGTGCCGGGCTCCAGCCGCGGCGGGCCGTGGTGCCCAGCGCCTTGACCCCGAGAGGCAAGGCGTCGATGCCGATGCTGTCGCGGATCGCGCCGTTGATGATCACACCGCGCCAGCCGTTTTCCGCGCCGATCGCGGCGAGGCGATCGCCCATGACCCCGACGCGGAGCGACCCCCGGCCATCGACAACCAGGACGCGTCCCCGGCCGTCCGTCTCCAGTGCGTGCAGGACGGGCGTGTGATCCTCGAAGGTAGCCACGGTCAGGCAGGGCCCGAAGAAGCTGGCGAGCTTGCCGAAGCTGCGGAACTGCAACTCGCACACGCGGAGCCGTTCGTGATGCAGGTCGTAGAGATCGGCGGTGACGATTGGGGCGCGGGTCATGCGGTCAGCGCCTCGACCTTGGCGGTGAGGTCGGCGATGTAGGGCGCCGGGTCCAGATCCCGCCCGGTCACCCGTTGCAGCGTCTCCTTCGGCGAGGACGAACGGCCGTGGCGGTAGATGTTCTCGACAAGCCAGCCGTGCAGCGGTGCGTAGTCGCCCGAGTTCAACCCGTCGGCGATTCCAGGCACTCCTTGCGCGGTGGCGAAGAACTGCGACGACATGATGTTTCCCAGGGTATAGGTCGGGAACGATCCGACATAGCCATGCGCCCAGTGGACGTCCTGCAGGACACCGAGAGTGTCGTTCGGCACCTGCAGCCCGAGATACTCGCGCATCCGCTCGGCCCATACGGCGGGAAGATCGGCGACTTGAAGGTCGCCCGCCATCAGGGCCGCCTCGATCTCCGAGCGCAGGATGATGTGCATGTCATAGGTCAGTTCGTCCGCCTCGACGCGGATGAAGCCGGGCTCGACGCGGTTGACGGCGCGCCAGACGTCCGCGGCGGAGACGCCCGCGAGCTGTTCGGGGAAGTGCTCGCGGAATTCTCCGAAATGCAGGTCCCAGAACCGCTCGGACCGCCCGACGCGGTTCTCCCACATCCGCGATTGCGAACTCGTGCATGCCGAAGCTGGCACCGGCGACGCCGTAGAGGTTGACGAAATCGGTGGTGAAAACGGTGCGGGTCAGCTCAGGCGCCACGCCCTGTTCATACATGCCGTGCCCGGCCTCGTGCCAGAGCGCGAAGATGCCGCCCGGCGCCCATGCCTCGCGGAACCGGCTGGTGATGCGGACGTCGTCGCGGGTGAAGGAGATCTCGAACGGGTGAATGGTGTCGTCCAGCCGGCCGCGGGTCATGTCGTAGCCCATGCGCTCGGCCAGCATCAGGCCGAACCGCTTTTGCGCCTCAATCGGGAAGGGACGGCACAGGAACCCGGCATCGGGTTGCGGCGCGGCCCTTGCCCGCTCGATCAGCGGCACGAGCGCCGTCTTGAGCTGGTCATAGATGCCGCGCAATTCGGCCAGCGTCATGCCGGGCTCGAACATGCCGACCATCGGGTCGTAGGGATGATCGCCGCCGCCGATCGCCGCCGAGATCTCGCGCTGCATCCCCATCATGCGCTCCAGCAGCGGGGCGTAGGTGGCGAAGTCGTTGGCGGCGCGGGCCTCGACCCAGGCCGAATGGGCACGTGTCTTCAACCCCGCCATCTCGGAGATGATGCGGGCGGGAATCCGCGACAGGGTGCCGATCTCGGCTTCCGCCTGCGTCAGCGCCCGCTGGCGCAAATCGTCCTGCGGGACGCCCGCCAGTTCCTTGCGCGCGCCATCCATCGCCCGGCGCATCTCGTCCCCGGTGGCGAGGTCGCGCGCGAGATCGGTCAATGTCGCAATCTGACGGCCCCGCGCGTCGACGCCGCCCTGCGGCATCATGGTGCGCGAATCCCAGGCCAGCAGGTTCAACGTGCAGACGATATCATTGATACGGGCGATCTGGTCCGCAAAGGCGGCATAGCTCATGTCAGGGTCTCCGGCTTGCCGAACTCGGTCAGGTGGCAGGCGGCGTCGTGTTGCGGCCCGCGCGGGGTGAGCACCGGGCGCTCGACCCGGCATCTGTCGAAGACGTGGGGACACCGCGTGTGGAACAGGCAGCCCGACGGCAGATTGATCGGGCTGGGCAATTCGCCGCGCGCCGCCACGGTGCGGCTGCGGTGGGCGGGATCGAGCTGGGGCGCCGCGTCGAGCAGCGCCTTCGTGTACGGGTGGCGGGGGGCGGAGAACAGCTCCTCGGTCGGACCGATCTCGATCACCTTGCCCAGATACATCACGGCGACGCGGTGCGAGATATGGCGCACGAGTCGCAGGTCGTGGGCGACGAAGACCACGGTAAGATCCAGTCGCGCCTGCAGGTCCAGCAACAGGTTCACGACCTGCGCCTGCACCGACACATCGAGGGCCGAGACGAGCTCGTCGGCGACCAGCACCTCGGGTTCCACCGCCAGCGCGCGGGCGATGCCGATCCGCTGGCGCTGACCGCCGGAGAATTCGTGCGGATAGCGGTCGGCGGCGTCGGGGTTGAGGCGAACCAACTCCAGAAGTTCGGCGATCCGCGCCGGAATGTCGGCGGCCGGCCGCATCCGGTGGACGGAGAGCGCCTCGCCAAGGATCCGGCGCACCTTCATGCGGGGGTTGAGCGAGCTGTAGGGGTCCTGAAAGATCATCTGGACCCGGCGGTTGAAGGCACGGCGCGCCGGGCCGTTCAGCGCGGCGATGTCCTGCCCCTCGAACAGGATGCGGCCCTCGTCGCACTCGTGCAGCCGCACGAGGCAGCGCGCCAGCGTCGACTTCCCGCAGCCCGACTCGCCGACCACCCCGAGAGTCTCGCCGCGCCTGATCCCGAACGTCACCCCGTTCAGGGCATGGACCGCGGGCGCGGGCTGGCCCGACAGCCGGCTGACCACGCCCTGCGGCAGGGGAAAGCGCTTCACGGCACCCTCGACGGTGATCAGCGCGTCGCCGCTCACACCGGCGATCCCGCGGCAGCAACGGCGTCGCGGTTGAAGCAGGCAACGCGTCGCCCCGGCGCGATCTCCTCCAGCGTCGGCACGCGGGCGCGACAGGGATCGGTGGCGAACTCGCAGCGCGGATTGAAGGCGCAGCCGGCGGGAATCCGGTCGAGCGGCGGCGGCGTGCCCTCGATCGACATCAGCATGGTGCGCTCGGTTCCGGCATGTGGCACCGATCCGAGGAGGCCGCGGGTATAGGCGTGCCGGGGCTGGGCAAAGACCTCCGGCACGGTGCCGGTTTCGACGATCCGGCCCGCATACATCACCGCCATGCGGTCGCAGGTGGCGGCGACGACGCCGAGGTCGTGGGTGACGAGGACGACGCTCATCGCCAGCTCGTCGCGCAGGTCCAGGATGAGTTTCAGGATCTGGTCCTGGATGGTGACGTCGAGCGCGGTGGTGGGTTCGTCGGCGAGGAGCAGCCTGGGGTTGCTGGCCAGCGCGATGGCGATCATCACCCGCTGGCGCATTCCGCCCGAGAACTGGTGGGGGTATTCGCGCAGCCGCCGGGCCGCGTCGGGGATGCCGACGAGGTCCATCAGGTCGCGCGCGCGAGCGGAGCGGCCGGCCGCGGTCGAGGTCGGTGTGCGCCTTGAGGTTCTCCTCGATCTGGCTCCAGACCGGCAGGACCGGGTTGAGCGCGGTCATCGGCTCCTGGAAGATCATCGAGATCTGGCCGCCCCGGATGCCGCGCAGGTCGCGGTCGCGCATCGTCAGGATGTCCTGGCCCTGCCAGAGCACCTCGCCCGTGATCGCGCCCGATGCGGGAATGAGCCGGATGATCGAGCGCAGGGTGACGCTCTTGCCCGACCCGCTTTCGCCGACGAGGCCCAGAACCTCGCCAGGACGCACCGCGAAGGAGACGTCGTTGACGGCGGCCAGGCGCCCGCCGCCGAAGGTCGTGGTGAGGTGGCGCACGTCCAGAAGCGGCTCGGCGGCCGGGCTCATCGCTTGGTCCTCAGAAGTTCCGCCAGCCCGTCGCCCATCAGGCTGAACCCGAGGCCGGTCAGGACGATGGCGAGGCCCGGGAAAACGGTGATCCACCAGGCGGTGGACATGAAGTTCTTGCCGTCGGCGATCAGCACGCCCCATTCGGCGGCAGGCGGCTGCGCGCCGAGGCCCAGGTAGCCGAGGCTCGACCCCAGCAGGATCGCCAGCGCCATGTCGGTCATCCAGTAGACGATCGCGGGGGTGATGGAGTTGGGCAGCAGATGGACGAAGATGATGCGCAGGTGGGTGTAGCCCATCGCGCGCCCGGCATCGGCGTAGTCCAGCCGCTTCTGCACCTGCACCTCGGCTGCGATGATGCGCGCGTAGAAGACCCAGCCGACGACACCGACCGCGATGTACATGTTCGTCAGCCCGGGACCGAGGACCGAGACGATGGCGATGACCAGGACCAGGAACGGGAAGGTGATGACCGCATCGACGATCCGGCCGAACAGGGTCTCGGCGATGCCGCCGGCATAGCCGACCAGCGCCCCGACCATGGTGCCGAACAGAAACGGAAATATGGTGGCGAAGAAGGCGATCTGCATGTCGATGGTGTAGGCGTGGATCACGCGGCTCAGCAGGTCGCGGCCGAAATTGTCGGTGCCCATCGGATGCGAGATCGATGGAGCGTGCAGGACCGCGGCGTAATCGAACGCGTTCGGATCGTAGGGTGCGAACGCGGCCGGAAAGGTCGCGACGGCGAGGCTGGCCAGGAGGATCGCGCCTCCGAGGATCAGGGGCCGCGGTACGGCCACTCGACGGCTCCGCTCCACCGGCGTCGCGACGTCGCTCATCGCGACACTCGCGGATCGAGCCAGGCCTGCACCAGATCGGTCAGGAGGAAGGTCACCGACACCAGCACGGCCAGCGCGATCGTCAGCCCCTGAACGACCGGATAGTCGCGGCCATAAATGCTGTCGACCATCAACCGTCCGGCGCCCGGAATGGCGAACACCGTCTCGGTGATGACCGCGCCGCTCAGGAGCGTGCCGATCGACAGGCCGAAGAGGGCCACCGTCGAGATCAGCGCGTTGCGCAGCACATGGCGGAAGAGCACCAGCTTGGGCGCAAGGCCCTTGGAGCGGGCGAACTGGACGTACTCCGCGTCGATCACGCCGATGATCGCGGATCGCAGGTTGCGCATCAGGATCGCCGACAGAGAGAGCGCCAGCGTCACCGCCGGCAGGAAGAGATGGTAGAGGTTGTCGAAAAAGCCGTCACCGTAGCCTCCCACGGGGAACCAGCCCAAATTCGCGCCGAACACCGTCAGCAGGATCAGCCCCAGGTAGAAGACCGGCATCGACAGGCCGACCTGGAACGCGCCGCGCACCACGCTGTCGGCTGTCTGGCCGCGTCGCAAGGCCGCCACGAAGGCCAGCGGCACGGCCATGACCACCGCGATCAGCGCCGCCATGACCGTCAGCGTGATGGTGACCGGCAGCCGTTGCGCGATCAGCTCGGTCACCGGAAGCTTGAGGTGGATCGAGGTGCCGAGATCGCCCGTGGCCACCGACTTGACGAACACCCAGAACTGCACCGGCAGCGAGCGGTCGAGCCCGAGCTCACGATTGATCCGCTCGACGTCAGCTTCAATCGCGCGATCGCCGAGGATGGCGCTGGCCGGATCTCCGGGCAGCAGCCGCACCAGCGTGAAGACCACGATCAGGATGAACGTCAGAGTCGGGATCAGTTGCACGAGCCGCCGCGCGATATAGCCGATCAGCTGCACTGAGCGTGCCTCCGGATCCGGAAGCGACCTGAGGCGCGGAGGAATTGCCCCCTCCGCGCCCGGATGGTCACTTGTCGAGCCAGGTTTCGGTGAAGATGTTGTTGCCCAGCGGGATCTGGTAGAAGCCCTTCACGTAGTCGCGCAAGGCCACCGGATAGGGCGTCTCGTAGAGCGGAATCGTCGGCCCCGTCGCATTGAAGATCTCCTGGATGCGCGCGAACTGCTCGGCCCGCTTGTCGGGAACCATCTCCTTCTGCGAGGCTTCGAAGATCTGGTCCACCTCCTCGTTCTTCCAGCCCGAGTGCAACGCATCGATGGTCGGGCTGTAGGCGAAATACGAGGTGATCTGGCTGGGATCGGAGATGTCGTTGGTCCAGCCGCCGGTACGCATCTCGAACGTGCCCGCACGGTACTGCTCGGTGCGCGAGGCGTTGTCGACCTGGCGGATCTCCAGATCGATGCCGATGGCCGCCCACATCTGCTGCAACGCGGTGGTGATGCCCAGATCGTCCTGGTTGCCCGCGATCATGAGGATCGAGGTCTCGAAGCCGTCGGGATAGCCGGATTCGGCCATCAGCGCCTTGGCCTTCTCGAGGTCATACGGGAACAGCGGCTCGTCACCCGAATGCATGGGCGTGGTCGACGACATGAACGACGACAGCGGCGTTCCGACACCGAAGGTCACGACCTGCACCAGGGCGTCCTTGTTGGTGGCATAGTTCATCGCCTGACGGACCTTCTCGTCCGACAGGGGATTTGGCTCGCCGTCCAGTTCCGGGCGCACGTTGATGATGATGTCCCAGACGCGCGTGCCGGGAAACAGCTCCATGTTGATCTCGGGATCGGCCTCCAGCTCGCCCACACGCGCGAAGGGGATGAACTCGGCGCCGTCGATGTCACCCGATTGCAGCTTGAGGATGCGGGTGGCGTCGTCCGGGATCACCTCGAAGGTCAGCCCGTCGAGATAGGGCAGCGGCTCGCCATCGGCGCCTTCCGCCCAGTAGTGCTCATTCGCGACCATCTTCATGCTCGATCCGCGGTCCCAGCTTTCCAGGACGAAGGGGCCGGTTCCAATCGGCTTCTTGCCGAATTCCTGCGCCTTCTCGGCGTCGGTTTCACCTGGCATGGCCTCGAAGGCCGCCTTTGGCATGATCGCGGTGTTGAACACGCTGAGAGCCGGCAGGATCGTCGGGTCAGGGTACTTGAGCTTGATCTCGATCGTCTGCGCATCGGGCGACGTCACGGTGTCGATCGACGCCACGATGAAGTTCCAGATGCCGTTGTCGGGGTTCTTGGCCCGGTTGAGCGACCAGATCACGTCCTCCGCCGTCATGGGCGTGCCGTCCGAGAACTTGACGCCCTCGCGCAGCTTCAGCGTGACCACGTCGCCGGCCTCGTTCAGGCTCCATTCGGTGGCCAGCCCCGGCTTGAGCGACAGGCCGTCCTGGCTCGACATGATCAGCGTCTCGTAGAAGTTGGTCATGACCCAGATGTCGACGTTGGCATCGTTCAGGACCGGATCGAGGAACAGGCTGTCGGTGTAGCGGCCATAGGTCATGACGCCGCCGCGCTCCTGCGCGAAGGCCGCCGGATGCCCGGCCATCAGCAATGCCGCGGACAGTGCCGCGATCGACATCAGCTTCATTTTCAGTCCCCCTCCTGGATCAGCAAACAGGTGTTATGCCTTCACAACACGTTTCACGGGGGCAGTTCCAAGTCAATGAAACGCTTCGCTGGATTTCCCGGAAAAACCGCGTTAGCTTCCGTGCCACCGACATGAGCGTGCCGGAAAAAGCATACTGCCAAGGTAGTACGGCGGCCGGGAGTAGACATGAGAATGACGATTGACCGAAGCTCCCCGATTTCGGTCCGGCATCAGTTGCGCGGAGCAATAGAACACGAAATCGCGTTTGGCGGCAGGGTGGCCGGCGATCCCCTGCCCTCGGTCCGTGATCTTGCCGAACAACTCTGCGTCGCACCGGCCACAGTCAGCAAGGTCTACGCCGACTTGAAGCGCGACGGGCTGATCACCCCCCGCGCCGGCTCGGGCACCTATGTTTCCGACAGTTCGTTCACCCGGTTCGCCCGGCGCAATGACATGCCGCGACTGCGCCGCGCCATCGATGCCGTCATCGACCTGGCCCTGAAGTTCGGCTGTTCGCCAGCCGACATCCTGTCGATGATCAATGCGCGCGTGAGCCATCGGCTGGGATCCGGGGGCCGCAAGCATGTCGATCATGCTCGGTTTGTTCGAAGATGCCACGGCCAGCTACGCCCGCTGCGTCGAGGATCAGATCGGGCACCTGACCACCGTCGAGCCCCTGACGCTGGACCGGCTGAGGGCCGATCAGGGCCTGCGGGACCGGGTCCGGAGCGCCGAACTGGTGCTGACGTTCGCCGATCTGGAAGAGGATATCGCGCGACTGCTGCCCGACGTGCGCCTGCTGTCGCTCCGGTTCATTCCCTCCAGGACGACGCGGATGGCGCTGGCGGCGATCGACCCGATGCGGCGGGTCGGGGTGGTGTCGCGGTTCGCCGGCTTCCTGCCGATCCTCAGCCTCGGCGTGCGCCGCTTTGCCCCGCATCTTCAGACCGTCACCGCGCATGCGCTGGACGACCCGGCCTTGCCGGAGGCGCTCGCGGCCTGCGACGTACTGATCTTTTCCACCGGCGCAGACGCCGCCTCCGATCATGCGAGGCACGGCGCGCTGGAGATCGAGTACCGCCACATTCCCGACCCCGGCGACATCGATCTTCGGGTCATGCCGCTCCTCCTCGATCCGGACGTGCCTTCGGGCAGCGACATAAAGGAAGCTTCATGAGAGTATCGGACATGAACTGGGGCCAGGTCGAGGACTGGCTGAAGCACAGCGATCTGGCGGTCCTACCGCTGGGCAGCACCGAGCAGCACGCCGGCCTGTCGCTCTCGGTCGAACTCGATCCTGTCCGAGAAGGTCGCGCTGGACGCCGCCGAGCCCTTGGGCGTGCCGGTGTTCCCGGCCCTGCCCTACGGGCTGACCCCCTACTTCCTCGGCTATCCCGGTACCGTCAGCCTGCGGACGGAGACCTATCTGCACGTTGTTCGCGACATTCTCGACAGCCTGCGCGGACAAGGCTTCCGTCGCATCCTGATCGTCAACGGGCATGGCGGCAACGCGCCCGCCGGCGCGCTGGCGATCGAATGGATGGCCGACAATCCCGATTGTGCGGTGAAGTTCCACAATTGGTGGAACGCGCCCGAGACGTTCGCCAAGGTGCAGGAGACCGACACGATGGCCTCGCATGCGTCATGGATGGAGAACTTCGCCTGGACGCGGCTGGAAGGTGTCGACATGCCGACCCAGCAAAAGCCGATGATCGACGCCGACCGGATGCGGGCGATGAACCCCGAGGAGGTGCGCGCGTATCTCGGCGATGGTAATTTCGGCGGCTACTACCAGCGGTCCGACGAGGAGATGAAGGCGATCTGGGACATCGCCGTCGCCGAAACCCGACGGCTGATGGATCAACCCTGGAAATGAGCGGCCCGATCGTCATCTGGGGGGCTGGCGCCATCGGCGGCAGCCTTGGCGCGGCGTGGCTGCGCAAGGGGCGCGAGGTCATCTTCGTGGACAACGTGCCCGAGCATGTCGAGGCGATCAACCGCACCGGCCTGGGGATCGTCGGCCCCATATTCGAGGAGACGGTGCGCGCGCCTGCCTTCCTGCCGGCCGATCTGGAGGGGACATTCGACCGGATCTTCCTCTGCGTGAAGGCGCAGCACACCGAAGCGGCGGCGCGAGACCTGATGCCGCACCTGAGCGACGACGGCTATGTCGTCTCGGCCCAGAACGGGCTGAACGAGGTCGCGATCGCCCGCGTCGTCGGGACACGACGGACAATCGGCTGTTTCGTCAACTTCGGCGCCGATTATCTGGAGCCGGGCGTCGTGACCTATTCAGGTCGTGGTGCGGTGGTCGTGGGCGAACTCGACGGCGCCGAAACCGACCGGATCAGGGATCTGCACGAGCTGATGCAGGAGTTCGACGCGGATGCGGTGCTGACGCCGGACATCTGGGGCTATCTCTGGGGCAAGCTGATCTATGGGGCGCTGCTGTTCGCCACCGCCCTCACGAATGACAGCATCGCCGACGTTCTCGACGACGCCGAAACGCGGCCGGTTCTGGTCCGGCTCGCGCAGGAGGTGGGCCGCGTCGCCGCGGCCGAGGGAATCCGCACCGAGGCGTTCAACGGCTTCGATCCGGCGGCCTTCAGGCCCGATGCGTCGCCGGAAGCCATCGACCGGTCCTTCGCCGACATGGTTGCCCACAACCGTCGTTCGGCGAAATCCCATTCCGGGATCTGGCGCGACCTGGCGATCCGCAAGCGGAAGACCGAGGCGGAGCCGCAGCTCGGCCCCATCGTCGATCACGCACGCAAGCGCGGCATCGATGTGCCGCTGACCGCGCGGCTGATCGAGATGGTCGGCGAGATCGAGGCCGGCAAGCGGCCGCTTGCGAAAGACAACCTGATCGAGCTTGCGGGAGTGATGCAGTGAATATCGGATTTCAGGGCCGCCGGGTGATCGTCACCGGGGCGGCGCATGGGTTCGGCCGCGCGATCGCCCATGCGTTTGCGGCACATGACGCGCAGGTCCATGCTCTGGACGTCAATGCCGATGGCCTGGCCGAAACCGTCGCCGGCGCGGACGGACACTGTGAAAGCGCACTCGTCGATGTCGGCGATCGCGCGGCGGTGCAGGCGGCCATTGCCCGGATCGAGTCCGAAGGTGGCGCCGTCGACATCCTGGTGAACAACGCAGGCGGCGTGCGCGGTCAGGTCGGACGGCCGATCGAAGAGATCAGCGCCGCCGACTGGCAGACCATCTTCGACGTGAACGTCTCGGGCACGTTCTTCATGACGCAGGCGGTGGCGCCGGCGATGAAGAAGGCCGGGTCGGGTCGCGTGGTCAACATCTCCAGCGGCGCGGGCCGCGGGATCAGCCTAACCGGCATCCAGGCTTATGCCAGCGCCAAGGCGGGGCAGATCGGCCTGACCCGGCAGCTCGCGCACGAGCTCGGTCCGTTCGGGATCACCGTGAACTGCATTGCGCCGGGCTTCGTGCTGTCCAACCCCACGACCGAGAAGCAGTGGCAGGCCATGGGCGAGGACGGCCAGAAGGCGCTGATCGAACGCACGGCGATGCGCCGGCTGGGCACGGTCGACGACATCGCCAACGCGGTGATGTTCTTCGCCTCGGACCAGGCGGGGTGGATCACGGGCGAGACTCTGGGCGTGGACGGCGGCAAATGAGCGCTGCGGAGGACTGGCTGGCCGGGCACGAGGCCGAGGGACTGGCGATGATCGACGCGTTCTGCCGGATTCCCAGCGTCAGCGCCGATCCCGCGTTCTCAGACGGTATCGCGAGCGCTGCCGCATTCGCCGCTGACGCGCTGAGGGAGGCGGGTTTCCCGCTGGTGGAGATCGTCGAGACGCCGGGGCACCCGTCGATCTTCGCCGAGTGGATCGTCGATCCCGCCCTGCCCACGATCCTCGTTTACGGACACTACGATGTGCAGCCGCCGGATCCGCTCGAGAAATGGCGCTCGCCGCCGTTCGAGCCCGAGGTGAGGGGCGATCGCCTCTATGCGCGTGGCGTCTCTGACGACAAGGGACCGCTCGGCATCGCGCTGCACGTGATGCGCGCCTTCCACGAGACAGCCGGACGGCCGCCGCTCAACATCAGGTTCCTGATCGAGGGCGAGGAGGAATCGGGCAGTCCGAACTTCGCCGCTACGGTGGAGCGGATGCGCGAGCGCCTCGCCTGCGATCTGGTCGTGTCGGCCGATGGCGCAATGTGGCGCGCCGATCTGGCGTCGATGACCGTGGCCAGCCGCGGTCTCGTCGCGCTCGACGTGTCGGTCGAGGGGGCGGCCAAGGATCTGCACTCGGGCCGCCACGGCGGGTCCGCGCCGAACGCGATCCGGGCACTGGTGGCGATGCTGGCGACCCTGCACGACGCCGGGGGCGCCGTGACTGTGCCGGGGTTCGCGGATGGCGCGCGGCCGCCCGACCCCGCGATCGAGCGGGCGATCCGGGCGGTCGAATTCGACCCGGGTGCCTACTTCGACGCGGTCGGTGCCGAGCGGCCGGAGCCGCTGCCTTCGGGGCCGGACCTCCTGACCCGGCAATGGCTGGTTCCGACGCTGGAATTCAACGGAATCTCCGGCGGCTATGCCGGTCGCGGCACCAAGACGGTGATTCCGTGCACCGCTTCGGCCAAGATCACCTGCCGGCTGGTGGCCGGTCAGGACCCTGCCCGTGTCCGGGAGGCGATCGAGGCGCATCTGCGACACGTCCTCCCGTCAGGGTACCGGCTTTCCGTCCTTCCGCACGGCCCCGGCTCGGCGGCCTTCGCGCTCGACCCGGACTCGCGCGGCCTCGCCATCGCCGAGGAGGTGCTGGGCGAGGTTCTGGACCAGACGCCGTTGCGCGTGGCGATGGGGGCGACGATCCCGATCGGCGAGGTCTTCGCGCGGCATCTGGGCGTGGGCACCGTGTTCTTTTCTTTCTCGACCGCCGACGAGGACTACCACGCGCCGAACGAATTCTTCCGGCTGTCGAGTTTCCGCGCCGGACTGACGGCATGGGCGCGCCTGCTCGAGCGTCTCGCCCGCGAGCTGCGGTGACGCGGGCCTATCCCGATCTGGCCGCCCTCGGAGCCGCCTATCGCAACGGCGAAACCTCGCCACGCGACGAGGTCGAGGCGGCACTGGCGCTGATCGCCGAACGCGATCCCGAGCTGAACGCCTTTGCCGCCGTCCTCGCCGACAGCGCGCGGGCGGAGGCGGACCGCGCCGGCCGGGACCTTCGGGGGGGCCGCGAACTGGGGCCGCTCCACGGCGTGCCCGTTGCAATCAAGGACCTGATCGAGGTTCGCGGCGCACCAACGGGCTATGGCACAAAGGTGATCCCGCCGAGGATCGCGGACGCCGACGCAACGCTCGTTGCGCGCCTGCGCGCGGCAGGGGCAATCATTCTTGGCAAGACGAACCTGCTGGAATACGCGTACGGCGTCGCCCACCCCGACATCGGCCAGACAAACAATCCGCTCGACCCGACCCGCACTGCCGGTGGGTCGAGCGGCGGGTCGGCCGCCGCCGTCGCAGCCGGAATGGTTCCGCTGGCCGTGGGGACCGATACCGGCGGCTCCATCCGCATTCCCGCCGCCTATTGCGGGATTGTAGGGGTCAAGCCGACCTACGGCCTCGTCCCTCTCGACGGCGTGTTCCCGCTCTCATGGAGTCTCGACCACGCCGGACCGCTGGCCGGCTGCGTCGCCGACGCGGCTCTGATGCTCGGCTGCATGACGGCACGCGAGATGCCTCTTCGCGAGTTCGCGGCCGAAAAGCTGCGGATTGGCGTGGTCCGGTCCCATTTTCCAGCGGATTCCGCGAATGCCGGCGTGGCGGGGCATGTCGACCGCGTGCTGGAAAGTCTTGCCGCCGCTGGCGTGACTTGCGTCGACATCGACATCCCCGATCTCGCCTCGGCGAACGCCGCGCTGCTCGACATCCTTTTGCCGGAGGCGTCGGTGATCCACCGTGATCTTCTCACCCGCAACCCCGATGGCTATGCCGCAGGAACCCGGCGTCAGATCGAGGCCGGGTTCCAGAAGCGCGCGGTGGACTTTGTGCGTGCACGCCGCGCGCAGGAGGCGCTCCGGGTTACGGTCAGCGCGGCACTGGGCATGGTGGACGCGCTGGCCTCCCCCAGCGTTCCGTTCGTGGCGCCGCACGAGGATCCCGAGATCTCCGATGGCGGTGACAGCGAGATGCTGGCCAGCGGTTTTTCAAATTTGACCGGCCACCCGTCAATCAGCGTTCCGATCGGATCGCACGCCGGGCTTCCGGTCGGCCTCCAGCTCACCGGCAGGCACGGACGCGATGCGGAGCTTCTTTCCGTTGCCCGGTTCATCGAGCTGTCCATCTCTGCCACGACCTGACGCATTGGCAGACGGATCTCCGAGCGTTCGTTTCAAGGATCGAGGATGATGGATCGGGCGCTCGTGCCCTGTCTGCCTGTCAAGCGTTCAACGTCACGGTCGTCTGAAACTGAGCACAGGAACGGTCGCAGTCGAAGGGCGGGAAATGCGGAGAGCCGGTTCCGGCTGCGCGTTTCCGACATTGTCGTCGGTCCGCGCGTCGACGATCGAGGCGGCGCTTCTGAATTTCGCGGTGCACCACGGCTCCGCTCTTGCCGGTCTGCGCCGGCCGGGCAATGGTTTGACTGACCGGGTGTCCATGATCGCAACTGCGGGATCAGTTCGCCGCCCGGCCTCTCGGCGGGCGGCGCGATAGCGAGGAAGTCCAGAGGTCACCGACGGAAGTCCCACGAAATCATTCCTAAGGTGGGAAATCGCGCGGCAACGATTGCCATTGGCAGCCTGCGGGCAACAGAGGGAAGACCGCGTCGACAACGGCTCGCCGGCTCATCCCTCCTGCCACCCGTTCCGACGCTATCGCAATATCGATTGCTTGCTTATGGGCGACTCAGCGCGTCGGCCTGGTCGCGAAGATCCATCTCGGCGAGGTTGGCGGTACAGACGGCGTCGACCCAGTCGTCCGGAAGACCGCTTTCGCCATGCAGCGCGCCGACGAGGGCGCCGACCAGCGTTCCGGTCGTGTCGCAGTCGCGGCCGAGGTTGACGCACGTCGGGATGGCCGCGACCGCGCCCTTTTCGAAGACGAAGGCGGCGACGGCCAACGGCACCTGCTCGGCGAAGAAATAGGTGGTGTAGCTCTCGTCGCTGTCCTGCACGGGCGCGCGGGGCGCCGGCAGGGGGGCGTCGGCGGCGGTCGGCGGATCGTCTGGCGTGATCTCCCAGATATGCGCGGTCTCGGGCATCAGCACTTCGTCGTAAAGGCGCCGGGCCAGATCCCACGTGTCGGACGCTTCGCCGGCGATGCGGATGGCGCGCTGCAGGAGCGCGGTGGCCAGCGTGCCGCACTGGGCCAGCATCGCGTCGCGGGTCGTTTCCCACGTAGCGCCGTCCTTGAGCGCCTCGGCGATGCCGGCGCAGACGGCGGCGACGAAGTCCCGCTCGAGCGGTGCCTTCCAGATGGCGCTGAGGCGACGGGCCTCGGCGGCAGCGGCCTCCGGGTCGCCGGCATGGACAATGCCGAACGGGAAACCACCAGCCGATGCCGCCGCCCTGCTTGGCGGTTTCGCCAGCGGTCGAGGCGTCGACCTCGCCGCTCTGGATGCGGTGCAGCACGGGCAGCATAATCTGAGGCCACTGGGTGTCGAGTTCGGCGTGCTCCAGCAGCCATTCGGCCAGCATCTCGGGCGTGCGGTTGCCGGGATTGGCCAGGATGAAGTTCGCCATGTCCTTGCGGCAGAAGGTGTCGTCGGTGATGCTACCCGGTTCGCCATGCAGCGCATAGCCGGGGAAGAACGGGCCGCCTTGGCGCGCCAGGCGCTCGGGCAGCATGGTGCGCGCGTCGTAGGGCAAGAGACTTTCAACCTTGCCGACGCGGTCCCGGATGCGGCGGAAATGGCTGCTCTCGACCGGACCGCCCATGGCGTCGCCGATGGCCGCACCGAGATGGGAGCCGATGCATTTGTCGCGTGTGGTCATGGGATCGCTCCTGGTCAGGCGGCTTCGAGGGAGGGCATCGCGATGCGTTCGCCGCTGTCGGTCTCGAACAGAAGCGCCCGGTCTAGGTCCGGCATCAGGCGGACAGGATCGCCCGGGCGCAGATCGACGCGCCCGCGCAGGCTCGCGATGAGCTGGCCGCTCGAATGTTCGACGAAGACCAGCGTTTCGGCGCCCGTGGGCTCAACGGTGAAAACGCGGCCGTTCAATGCCGGACCGGAGGCGTCGGGCGACGCGACATCCAGATGCTCGGGGCGGATGCCGAAAGTCACGCGGCCTTGCGACGGGCCGATCGGGCGCGGCAGCGGCAGGCGCGAGCCGTCGTCGAACGAGATGCCGCCGTCCGAAACCATTCCATCGAGGAAGTTGATCGAGGGGGAGCCGAGGAAGCTGGCGACGAAGCGGTTCCTGGGGTTGTCGTAGAGCTCCAGCGGGGAGCCCACCTGCTCGATCCGGCCGCCGTTGAGTACGACGATGCGGTCGGCCATGGTCATCGCCTCGATCTGGTCGTGGGTGACGTAGATCATCGTGGTGCCGAGGCGTTGGTGCAGCGCCTTGATCTCGGCGCGCATCTGCACGCGCAGCTTGGCGTCCAGGTTCGACAGCGGCTCGTCGAACAGGAACACCTGCGGGTCGCGGACGATGGCGCGGCCCATCGCCACCCGCTGACGCTGGCCACCCGAGAGCTGACGGGGATAGCGGTCGAGATAGCTCTCGAGCCCAAGGATGCCGGCGGCGTCGCGCACGGCGCGATCGATCTCCTCACGGGGCCGGCCGTCGATCTTCATCGCAAAGCCCATGTTCTGAGCCACGGTCTTCTGTGGGTAGAGCGCGTATGACTGGAACACCATGGCGATGTTGCGGGCCTTTGGCGGCACCGCGTTTACAACCCGGCCGCCGATCTCGACCGTGCCGCCGGAGATGCCGTCGAGCCCCGCGATCATCCGCAGGAGGGTCGACTTGCCGCAACCCGACGGACCGACGAGCACGACGAACTCGCCATCCTCGATGTCGATGGAGACGCCGTGGATCACCTCCACAGAGCCGTAGCGCTTCTTGATGTCGCGGATGCGGACGTCGGCCATGCGGGCCTCCTACTTGCTGCTTCCGGCGACGAGGCCGCGCTGGAAGTATCGATTGGTGGCGAGGAACAGAAGGATGGTGGGCAGCGAGGCGATGATCACGCCGGCCGCCATCAACTCGTATTGCTGCTGGCCCTGGGCATCTCGCAGGAACAGAAGACCAAGCGTCAGCGGCCTGCGCGCGTCGTCTTGGATCAGGATAAGCGGCAGCAGGAACGCCTTCCACTCGTCGGTGAAGACGATTGTTGTCAGCGCCAGGATGCCCGGACGCGCGAGCGGCAGCATCGCGTGCCAGAAGACGCCGTATTCCGAGCATCCGTCGATGCGGGCGGCATCGGCGATCTCGGCCTGCGCGTTGACGAAGAACGAGCGCATCAGGAACACGCCGAACGGCAGGTGCACCGCGATCAGCGCCGCGATCAGGCCGGGATACTGGTTGATCAGGCCGAGCCGGGCGAAGTTGTAGAATAGCGGGATCATCAGCGCCTGGAACGGCACCGTCAGCCCGTAGAGCATCAGGAAGAACGCGAGGCTGCCGCCGCGGAACTTGAACCGAGCGAAGGCGTAGCCGCCGAGAGTGGAGAGTGCCACGCCGATGATCACCGCGGGCACCGTCATGATCATCGTGTTGAGCGTGTAGCGGGCGAAGCCGCCCTCCCCCCAGGTGCGCGCGATGTTGCTCCAGCGCCATTCGGACGGCAGGGAGAAGGGCGTGGTCAGGATCTCGGGCGTGGTCTTGAAGGCCGACATGAACATCCACAGAACCGGCCCGGTGGCGAAGACGGCAAAGAAGATCAGCACCGCCCATTTGATCGTCATGTTCATCGGATGCGTCATCCCTGTGCCTCCGGTGCGGTGCGTTCGCGCCAGCGCAGAGCGACGGTCGCAAGCGTGGCGATGATCAGCGTCATCAGCGATGCGATGGCGCTGGCATAGCCAACCTCGTGCTCGATGAAGGCCTCGCGGTAGACGGCGGTGGCGATGACCTCGGTCTGGTAGAAGGGGCCGCCACCGGTCATGATGAAGATGACGTCGAAGACGCGGAATGCCTCGATCGCGGTGTAGAGAACGACGAAGTTCAGCTCGTTGCGGATGCCCGGCACCGTGACGTGCAAGAACTTCGTCCAGGCGCCGGCGCCGTCGAGCTCGGCGGCGTCATAGAGCGACGGGTCGACGTTCTGGATCGCGGCAAGGAGGATGATCAGGCAGAAACCGAAATAGGCCCAGGCGCTGACAACGAACACGGCGTAGAGCGCGGTCGAGGGTGAGCCCAGCCACGGCTGTTCCAGCGCCGACAACCCGATTGAATCGAGCAGGGCGTTCAGTGCGCCCCAGACGGGGTTGTAGACCCAGCCCCAGATGATCGCCGAGACCGCCAGCGCCAGCACCGCCGGCAGGTAGTAGACGGTCGAAAAGAAGAGCCGAACACCGGGCGGCAGGTTGGTCGCCAGGATCACCGCCAGGAGCAGCGCCATCGAGACCGGGACGATTGTCATCAGAACCGCCCAGATCAGATTGTTGGTGATCGCGGTCAGGGTGATCGGGTCGGTGAAGATCTGCAGGTAGTTGCTCAGGCCAGCGAAGGTCATCGGGCCGCCCCCGCTCCAGTCGAAGAAGCTGAGGAAGAAGGTGTGCCCCAGCGGGAGCATCACCAGCGCGGCATAGACCGCAAAGGCCGGGCCGGCGAAGAAGTACGGCAGCAGTCGGTCGGCGCGCGAGCGGGGACCATCCTCGGTCTCGACCGTGTGCGCGACATCTTCCGCTGGCAGGGCGGCATCGGTCATTGGCTTGGGCTCTCCCCGGGGATTGGGTGGTGGTCCGGGCGGCAGGCGCCCGGACCCTTCTCAAGGGACGGTCACTTCTGGATCACGTCGCCCGCATCGATCGCCTGCTGCCAGGCTCGCTGCTTGGTCTGGACCAGCTCCTCGGGAGTCATCTGACCGGCCCACATCGCCTGGATGCCGTTCCAGGTGGCGTTGTTCACGTCGGCCGACAGGATGCCATAGAGGTTGAAGGCGCTGAGCGGCTCGTTCACCACTTCGGTCACCTTGCGGTTGAGATCGGACAGGTTGGCCGCCTCGGGATCGACCCCCTTGATCGGGGCGCGGTTCAGGCCGTCGCTCAGCCAGACCTGCGCCGCTCGGGGTGTCGCAAGGCAGTCCATGAACTTCAGCGCCATCTCCTGGTTATCGGTATTGGCCGACAGCATGAAGCCGCCGCCCGCGGCCTTCGGCGCGCGCCGCTCGACGCCCTCGGTCGGCGGCACCTCGAAGAAGCCGACCTCGAGGTCGGGAAAATTGCCGTCGATGTTGGCGACTATCCAGCTGCCGGTCAGCACCATCGGCGAGGCCTTGGTGTAGAACTGCGCCATCATGTCGTCATAGCTGTAGGCCAGAACGCCGTCGGGGATCAGCGCCTTGTCGCTCAACTCGTTGATCTTCCGGACGGCTTCGAGATAGACGGGGTCGTCCCAGCTCTCATGGTTCAGCACGATCGATTCCAGCTTCTCGGCCGGGATCGTAGCGCCGAGCATCGAGCTCTCCAGCCAGCCCAGCACATAGGCCGGGCGCGCTGCGGTGACGATCGGCGCCTCGATGCCAGCTTCCTTCAGGGTCTGTGCAGCGGCGACGAAATCCTCGTAGGCTTGCGGCGGTTCGATCCCGTGCTCGGCAAAAACGTCCTTGTGGTAGAACACGCCCTGGATCTCGGCCTCGTAGGGCAGCGCCCAGGCCTTGCCGTTGTAGGTGACGTAATCTACGGCCCAGGGCTGGACCTGCTCGCTCCAGCCGCGATCGGCGTAGGCGCCGGTCAAATCGGCGATGGCACCGGCCTCGACCAGCGGTCCGACGGTTGACCAGCCCGGCGAGGAATAGAAGACGTCCGGCCCCTCACCCGACTGGATCGCGGTGGAGAGGATATTGTTCATCTGCTCCATCTGCATGGCGGTGCGATCGACCTTCAGCCCGTCGATCTGCTCCTCGCATTGGGCGACGATCTTCTCGATCGCGCCCTGCGTGGGTTCCGAGCCGAATTCGTCCCAGAGCTTGATCGTGGTCTCCTGCGCGAAGCTGGACGTCGGCAGGGCCGCGATCATGGCCGCCAGCGCGACCCTGTTTCCTAGTTTCATCCGTTTCTCCTCCTCTTCGATGATGAACCCTGATCGGGGTGTGTTTCGTCGCAGCCTTTGGACGGCCGGCTGCCTAGGGCAGCAGGTCCAATGTCTCGGCGCGAACCCGTGCCCAATGTGCTTGCGTGATCCGGCGCGCCGCCTCGCAATCACCGGCGGCGATCGCGGTGTGGGCGGCTTCGTGTTCCTCCAGGGATGTCGGGCTGTCCCGGAAGGCACGCGCGGTAAGATAGCGCACGCGGTGCACCTGCTCGCGCAGCCGGGCGAGCGCTGCCGCGAGATAGGCGTTGCCGGCGAGTTCGTGCAGGGCGAGGTGGAAGGCCTCGTCGGCCGCGATGCGGCCCGGCACATCGCCACGATCATGGGCGTCGCGCATCGCGCGGGCCGCTTGGCCCAGCTTTCCGGCCCCGGCCGAGTCGCTGTTGCTGGCGGCGAGCCACGCGGCCATACCCTCCAGCCCCTCGGCGGTCTCATAGATCTCGCGGACCTCGTCACGCGACAGCGCTTTCACGAAGGCGCCCTTGTACGGCACGACCTCGACCAGACCGTCTGCTTCGAGGCGGCGGATCGCTTCGCGCACCGGCGTGCGACTTACGCCGAGATGGTTCGCGATCTCGACCTCCTGCAGCGGCTGGCCGGGGGCGAGGTCGAACTCCATGATCGCCCTCTTGAGAGCGGCGAGGACACGGACCGATTGCGACCCCTCTTCCGTCGGGCCAAGAGAGAGGCTCGTGACCCTCATGCGTCCGCCCTCTGCACCGCCTCGGGCTGACGGTCGGCCAGGATCTGGCGCAGTGCGGTGATGCTCTGCCGTGACCATTCCCGTTCCAGAGCGTTCGCTTCCGCCTGCGTCGAAAACGCCGCGCGTGGCAGCCAGTGCTCGACAATGGCGTCGATGTTGCGCGGCGCGGCGTCAAGCGCGTCCAGCACCATGGCGATGTCCATCCGCCCGGTGCCGAGAGGCGTGCCGACGACGCTCAGGCCGACCCCGTGCGGGTCGAGCGCGAAGCGAAAATCCTTGATGTGGAGATTGCCCGCGTGGGGCGCCAGCACCGGCACCGTCTGGTCGGGCCATTCCTGGTTTGCGATGGAGTTCGCGACGTCGAGGCATACCGACACATTGGGATGACCAGTCTCAACGACCAGCGCCGCCAGGTCTGCCGGGGCCAGCAGGAAGTGGTTTTCCAGCGCGATCAGGCAGCCGAAAGCGGCGAAGTCGTCGCCCGCCCGGGCCAGCCCGCGGCACAGGTCTTCGCGCGGCAACTCCAGATCCAGGCGCGAAGGCGCGACGCGGATGACATCTGGGCGCAAGGCGTCCGCCAGTTCGGCCTGCCGCGCCAGATGCTCGGACGCCAGCGAATTCGTGCCAAGCTGCAAGCACGACGCCGACCGCTTCGGCGGCGGCCTTCAGCGCATCGACCTCGGCATCGGCGAGGCGGTCGAGCGGCAGGTTCTCGGCGAACTGCACCACCTCGGCGCCCGCCTCGGCCGCGGCATGCACCAGCGCCACGGCATCCATCGGCGTCTCGGGCCGGTGATTCCCGATGCCGATCGACCAGCGGAATGCGTAGCTGCCGAGCCCGATGCGCATCAGACCAGCCCGCGGATGAGCTTGAGAAAGGCAGGCGCAGGCTCGCCGCGGTCGATCATCCCGCCGAGTTCGTCCATGCCGATCTTGTCGATCAGCCGCTCGAAGATCTCCATGATTTCGAACGTCGCTTCCAGCGCCTCGGCCGGATCGCCCTTGCGGGTGAAGACGTCATAGGCGAACCAGCCCGTCCAGCCGAGCTTGCGCACGTAATAGAGCGTCTCCAGAGTCTCCCAGAGGTTCACGCTGCCGGGAACGGTGTCCCAATCCCACTGCCGGTCGTTGTCGTTGAAGTGAACGTAGAAGAGCCGCTTCTTGTGGTGCGCGAGGCAGAGCTCGGCGGCAGGCGATTCCTGCGCGATCAGCGCGTGGCCGACATCCATCGTGACGCCGACATTCGTTGCGCCGACTTCCTCGCACATCAGCAGGGTGCGGGCCATCGTGCCCAGCGTGATGCGATTGCGCACCTCGAAGGGCTTGTACTCAATGCTCAGTCGCACATCGTCGCGATGCGCGGCGGCCTCCTTCAGCGCCGCGACGGCCCAGGTCCATTGCTTGGTGTAATCGACCTCGAACGGATGGTCCCAGCCGTCGATCAGCGGGCAGACGCTGACCATGTCGGTTCCGAGTTCGACGGCCATGTCCATCGCCCGGCGGATATAGCCGAGGGTTCTGTCGCGCACCGCCTCGTCGGGAGAAGTCAGCGCCCCGTAGCGAAAGACATCCTCGCCCTTGATGTTCACGTTGACCGCCGAGACTGGCAGGTCGCAATTGCCGACCAACCCGACATTCTCGCCTTCGCGACCGAGATCCTGCGGATAAACCGGCTCGATCCCGTCGGCGCCGCGGACGCCCTCGGCCGCACGCAGTCGCGCCTCGAGCGAAGCTTCGGGCTGGTAGGTGTGAAAGCGGTCGGAATACCGCCCAAGCGTTCCTAACAGGATGGAGTTCCGCACGCCTTCAGTCATTGAGTTCCTCTATCTTGCGCGGCCGTAGTGGCGCCTTGTTCTCATGCTTGTATACATTATTGTCGACAAACGTCGAGTGCTTTCTACCGGAATTCTTCTTGAGCGTCGGAGCGGAGGGATTTGGTCGGGACGGCGCAGCAGATCGCGGACCTCGTGGCGAGATGCGGCGTGAACCGAGTACGCCTGCGCATGCTCATGATTCGGCGTTTTGCGCTCCGTTCGGGCAGTCGCCTCGAGCCTCTATTCGTGGACAGGCCATTGGCCGCTCGATGACGCCCTTGCGGCCCCGGCCCCACGTCTTCCGCCACGCGATTTGCAAGCGAACCATGTCCGAGCCGATGTGTGTCCGAGACCATGGCCCCCGAGAGGTAGCGGCAAAGTCATGGCATCGGCGGGGACCGCCCTTCCCCACCGTGGACGTCACGACCAAATGCCGCGTGGCAGCGGCAATTCACGTCGTGCGTGTGTGGGTCAACGGGCTCGTCGCATTGAATTTGCGCTTCGGAACGCTCTATCAAGATCATGAAGATCGATGCCAAGCGCTGACAAGGCCAGTGCCGGCCGCCACCGATCAGGAGCCTGCCGATCGCTCCACCGATGCAGCCACTCCGTTTCCATCCGCAAACCGGGAGTTTCGACCAGTGACCTCACCCAACGCTGTGCCCTCCGTTCACCACGCCGCCCGAAGCTTCGCCCGTGAGGTGCGCGCCGGCACGATGGACCGGCGAGAATTCCTGGCCCGCGCCACCGGTCTCGGTGTCGCCGCCGGCACCGCGTACGGCCTGATCGGCCTGACCGCGCCGGGCGCCGTGGCCCAGGAGGCGCAGCAGGGCGGCACGCTCAGGATCGAGAGCACGGTCAAAGCGCTCAAGGATCCGCGCTTCTACGATTGGCCGCAGATGTCGAACTTCACACGCGGATGGCTCGAATATCTCGTCGAGTACCAGACCGACGGGACGATCCGCGGCATTCTGCTCGAGGACTGGACGGTAAGCGACGACGCAACGCGGTACACGCTCAACATTCGTCCCGGGATCACCTGGTCCAACGGGGACCCGTTCACGGCCGAGGACGTCGCCTTCAACCTCCGGCGCTGGGCGGACCGCAGCGCCGAGGGCAACTCGATGGCGAGCCGCGTCTCGTCCCTGATCGACGATGAGACGGGCAAGGCGCGCGACGGCGCGATCGAGGTGATCGATGACGTGACCTTGCAGCTCAATCTGGAGAGCGCGGACATCACGCTCGTCGCGGGGTTCTCCGACTACCCGGCTGCCATCGTCCATCAGTCGTTCGACGGCGACCCGCTGAACGCGATCGGAACCGGGCCCTACAAGGCCGACGAGTTCGAGGTTGGCGTGAAGGCGTCGATGGTCCGCAACGAAGAACACGAGTGGTGGGGCGCCGAGGTTTTCGGCCCGGCCATGCTCGACCGCATCGAGTACCATGATTACGGCACAGATCAGGCGGCGATTCTCGCCGCCGCGGACGCTGGCGAGATCGACATGATCTACGAGAGCCTCGGCGAGTTCATCGAGATCTTCGAACTCGATCGGCTGGACCCGGTCCGAAGCCGTCACCGCCAACACGCTGGTCATCCGCCCGAACCAGGTCGCCGAAGTGAACGGGCAGACGCCCTACGCAGACGCACGCGTCCGCCGCGCGCTCGCCTTGGCAGTGAATAATGAACTCTGCCTCGAGCTTGGATATTCCGACCGCGGCATCCCGGCCAGCAACCACCATGTCTGCCCCATTCACCCCGAATACGCCGAACTGCCGCCGCCGGAACACGATCCCGAGCAGGCCCGCGCGCTGATCGAAGAGGCCGGCTTTGCCGATTTCGAGCACGAGCTGATCTCGATCGAGGACGACTGGCGCCGGGCTACCGCCGACAGCGTCGCGGCGCAACTCCGCGACGCCGGCATCAAGGTCCGGCGCACGATCCTGCCAGGCGCCACGTTCTGGAACGAATGGGCCAAGTATCCCTACTCCACCACCGACTGGGCGCAGCGGCCGCTCGGCGTCCAGGTGCTCGCGCTGGCATACCGCTCCGGCGAGCCGTGGAACGAGACCGGCTTCTCGAACCAGGAGTTCGACCGCCTGCTTTCGGAGGCGCTGTCGATCGCCGACGCCGACAGCCGGCGCGAGACGATGCGGCGGCTGGAGGAGATCCTGCGCGAAGAGGGCGTGATCGTTCAGCCGTACTGGCGCTCGACCTTCCGGCACTACACCGAAAAGGTCATTGGCGGAGAGCAGCATCCGACGTTCGAGATCCACGTCTCCAAGCTGGCCCTCGCAGCCTGATCCGCCGGCCGGGAAGTTCCCGGTGAAGTCGCGTATCAGATCGCCCGGCGGTGTCGATCCACCGCCCGGCCATCCATTCCTGCGCCACCATCCGTCCCGAGCCGACGGAGGAGCAGGCCGGTCGCATTGAGCCTCCCCGACTGCATCGGTCCACATCTGCGGTCAGGAGCGGGAGGACCGGGAACGGCGGGCGCCCCCGGGCGCCGGGTCGAAGACTGGTCTGCGCAGCGCCATTTTCCCAAGGAATACGCCGATGAAGCGCGCCTTTGCTGTCGCCATCGGGGGACATGGACGATACCGAGGCGCAGGCGATGGACGTCCGGGTGGCGCTATAGTAAACAGCCCGACCAGCCGAGGTCGGTTATTCTTGGGGAGGAACGTTTGCTGGCCACCGATTGTGCAATCGAGACGCGAAATCTGACAAAATCCTTCAAGGGATTCACGGCTGTGAACGACGTATCCCTCAAGGTCGAGCGCGGCACGATTCACGCCCTGATCGGGCCGAACGGCGCTGGCAAGAGCACGATGTTCAACCTGATCACGAAGTTTCTCGAACCGACCAGCGGAACGATCCTGCTCGACGGAACCGACATCACGCGGGAGAAGCCGGCCCAGATTGCGCGACGGGGCGCGGTGCGCAGCTTCCAGATCTCGTCGGTCTTTCCACATCTGACATTGCTGGAGAATATCCGCGTCGCCCTGCAGCGGCGCATGGAGAACTCGTACCACTTCTGGAAATCCGAGCGCCGGCTGGACCTCCTCAACGACGATGCCCGCAAGATCCTGACCGACGTCGGTTTGGAGGATTCCGAGCGTCTTCTGGCCACCGAGCTTCCGTACGGACGCAAGCGCCTGCTGGAACTTGCGACAACGTTGGCGCTGGAACCCAAGGTGATGCTGCTCGACGAGCCGATGGCCGGAATGGGGACGGGCGACGTGGCGCGGGTTGCCGACATCATCCGGCGCGTGGCCCGTCAGCGGACGGTTCTGATGGTCGAGCACAACCTCAGCGTCGTCGCAGACCTGTCGGACCGGATAACCGTGCTCCAGCTCGGCACGGTGCTGGCCGAGGGAACCTACGACGAGGTCAGCCAGAACCGAGATGTCAGGTCGGCTTACATGGGTGAGGTCTATGACTGAGCCCCTCTTGAAGGTCGCCGGGCTCGAATCCTGGTATGGCGAGAGCCACATCCTGCACGGCATGGATTTCGAGGTCGGGAAAGGCCAGATCGTGACCCTGCTCGGCCGCAACGGGGCGGGCAAGACGACGACCCTGCGCTCGATCATGGGGCTGGTGAAGCAGCGCAAGGGTTCGGTCACTTTCGACGGAACCGAGACGATCGGGCTTCCGGCCAATCAGATCGCGCGCAAAGGCATCGCCTTCTGTCCCGAGGAACGGGGGATCTTCGCGTCACTGAGCGTGCGCGAGAACCTGATGCTGCCGCCCGTGGTGGCGGATGGCGGAATGAGCGTGGAGCGGGTCTACGATCTGTTCCCGATCCTCGAGACCCGAGGGGCGAGCCAAGGTACCAAACTGTCGGGCGGCGAACAGCAGATGCTGGCGATTGCGAGGATCCTGAGAACCGGCGCGCGGCTCTTGCTGCTCGACGAGCCGACGGAGGGATTGGCGCCGGTGATCGTCGAGAAAATCGGCGAGATCATCAAGAAGTTGAAGGAGGAAGGTTTCACCATTCTCCTGGTAGAACAGAACTTTCGGTTCGCCGAGCGGACCGGAGACCGGCACTTCGTCGTTGAACATGGTCGTGTCATCGATCGGTTCGATCGGGCTGAAGTGGACGCGAACAGGGAAAAGATCACCGGCTACCTCGGCGTCTGACCGCGGAGCCATCATCTGGGTAGGAGAACATGATGACACTGAGAAAGACGATGCTGCTGGCAGGCGCCGCGACGGCGCTGGCGACCGCTGGACACGCACAAGGCGGAGAGATCAGCGACGACGCGATCAAGATCGGCATGATCCTCGACCTGTCCGGCCCCTATTCGGCGGTCGACGGACAAGGGTCGGTCACGGCCGTGGAAATGGCCATCGACGAGATGGGCGGCGCGGTCAACGGGGCGCCGGTCGAGCTCATGACCGCGGATCACCAGAACAAGCCCGACATCGGCTCGAACCTGGCGCGGCAATGGGCCGATCAGGAGAACGTCGACATGATCCTCGGCGGCGCCAATTCGGGGGTCGGCATCGCGCTGCAGGAGGTCACCAGCCAGAAGGGCGTCGCCTACATCAACAACGGCGCTGCCTCGGCGGCCCTGACGAACGAGAACTGCGCTCCGGAAACTGGCCTGCACTGGACCTATGACACCGACGCTCTGGCCAACGGCACGGCCGTCGCGATGGTCAAGGAAGGCAACGATTCGTGGTATTTCATCACCGCGGACTATGCCTTTGGCCACAACCTTGAAGCCAACGCCGCCGGGGCGGTCGAGGCAAATGGCGGAACGGTCGTCGGCAGCGTGGCAGCCCCCTTCCCGACCCAGGATTTCTCGTCGTTCCTGCTCCAGGCCCAAGGGTCGGGGGCAAAGGTCATCGGACTGGCCAATGCCGGAACCGACACGCAGAACTCGGTCAAGCAGGCTCAGGAATTCGGGATCGTCCAAAGCGGTCAGGCGCTGGCCTCGCTGCTTCTGTTCATCACCGATGTCGATGCGCTGGGTCTCGACGCCGCGCAGGGTCTGACGCTGACCACCGGTTTCTACTGGGATCAGGATGACGCGGCCCGCGAGTGGAGCGCGAAATTCGAGGAGCGCACCGGTTCCAAGCCCACGATGGTCCATGCCGGCATGTATTCTTCGGCGCTGCAGTACCTCAAGGCCGTCGAAGCTTCGGGCACCGACGACGCCAAGACCGTCGTCGCCAAACTCAAGGAAATGCCGATCGAGGACGCGTTCGCCAGAAACGGCAAGGTGCGCGCCGACGGTCTGATGGTCCATGACATGTATCTCGCCCAGGTGAAGACGCCGGACGAGAGCGAGGGCAAGTGGGACTATTACAACATCGTCCGGGCAATCCCGGGCGACGAGGCGTTCCGCTCGCTGGAAGATGGTACCTGCGAGGCCATCACCCAGTGACGCCGCGATAGCCGGCCTCACGGCTCAGCGTGGCGGCCCCAAGGGTCGCCACGCCACTTCGTGAGTTTTCAAAGGATGGCATCAAGCATGGACTTCTTCGGCGTCCCGCTGCCGGTCTTCATGGGTCAACTCCTGATCGGGCTGATCAACGGCGCCTTCTACGCCGTGCTGAGCCTTGGACTCGCGTTGATATTCGGGCTCCTCAACATCGTGAACTTCGCCCACGGCGCGCTCTACATGGTCGGGGCTTTCGTGGCATTCCTGCTGCTCGATGTGGTGGGGATCGGATACTGGCCCGCACTCATCCTGTCGCCGCTCATAGTCGGTGTGTTCGGCATGGCGATCGAGCGCTTCCTGTTGCGTCCGATCGCCGATCTCGATCACCTTTACGGGCTGCTGCTGACATTCGGCCTTGCCCTCCTGCTGGAGGGGACGTTCCGGCAGGTCTACGGGGTCTCGGGCGAGATCTACTCGATCCCCGCCTCGCTGCAGGGCGGCCTGAACCTCGGGTTCATGTTCCTGCCGGTCTATCGCGCATGGGTCATCGTCGCGGCCCTCATCGTGTGCGGCGCGACGTGGTACCTGATCGAGATGACGCGGCTGGGCGCGACCATGCGGGCCGCCGTCGAGAACGCGGATCTCGTGCGTGCTTTCGGCGTCAACGTGCCCTTGCTCGTCACGCTGACATACGGCCTCGGCGTCGCGCTCGCGGCATTCGCCGGCGTCCTGGCCGCGCCAATCTATTCGGTGAACCCGCTGATGGGATCGAACATCATCATCGTGGTGTTCGCGATCGTCGTCATCGGCGGTCTCGGCTCGATCAAGGGCGCGATCATCTCGGGGTTCCTGCTCGGGATCTGCGAGGGGCTGACGCGCGTGTTCTATCCCGAGGCGTCGAACATCATCATCTTCGTGGTCATGGCCATCGTGCTGATCGTGCGCCCGGCCGGCCTGTTCGGAAAGGCGACCTGACCCCATGAACGAGACAATCCCGAAACGGTCCGGCGACCTGCCGCGCCGGCCGGCGAGCCGGGCCCCGCTCCTCGGCGATACGAGGATGTGGGTGGCGATCGGACTTGTCCTGCTGCTAGTGGCGCCGCATTTTCTCTATCCGGTCATGCTCGCCAAGGTTCTTTGCTTTGCGCTCTTCGCGGCGGCCTTCAACCTGCTGCTGGGCTTCGCCGGCCTGCTCTCGTTCGGCCATGCCGCGTTCTTCGGCTTCTCGGCTTATGTCACGGGCTATGCCCTGCAATCGCTGAACCTGTCTGCCGAACTCGGCATCCTGGCCGGAACTGCGGTCGCCGCCCTGCTCGGGCTCGTCATAGGGTTGCTCGCGATCCGGCGACAGGGCATCTACTTCGCGATGGTCACCCTGGCCCTGTCGCAGATGGTCTATTTCGCCTGCCTGCAGGCCCCCTTCACCGGTGGCGAGGACGGTCTGCAGGGGGTACCGCGGCGCCCGCTCTTCGGTGTCATCGACATGACGAGCAACCTCAACGTCTACTACCTGGTCCTCGCCGTCTTCTGCATCGGGTTCTTCATAATCTATCGAGCCGTTCACTCTCCGTTCGGCCAGGTGCTGAAGTCGATCCGAGAGAACGAGGATCGTGCGATCTCGCTTGGCTACGATGCGGACCGCTACAAGCTTCTCGCCTTCGTGCTCTCGGCCGGGCTTTCGGGGCTGGCCGGTTCGACCAAGGTCATGGTGTTTCAACTCGCCTCGCTGACGGATGTGCAATGGCAGATGAGCGGCGAGGTGGTGCTCATGTCGGTGCTCGGCGGAATCGGCACCATGCTTGGTCCGATCGTCGGCGCTTCGATCATCGTTCTCCTTCAGAACGAGCTCGCCCAGATCGGATCAGTCTCGACGATCGTTCAGGGCGCCGTGTTCGTCTTCTGCGTCCTCCTGTTCCGGCGCGGTATCGTGGGCGAGATCGGCCCCCGGTTGCGGCGTTGGCGGAATCACGGCTAGCTGCGTGTTCACGCGAGCAGGATCGCGATGCAAGTCGATCTGAACGGAAAGAGCGCGTTGGTGACGGGCGGGTCGAGTGGCCTCGGCAGACACTTCGCGGGTCCTTGCACGGGCGGGTGCGGAGGTCACGGTGGCGGCTCGCCGTGCGGAGGCGCTCTCCGAGGTGGTGGCCGAGATTGACGCAGAGGGCGGTCGTGCGAGTGCGGCCGAGCTTGATGTGATTGATCGCGACAGCGTCACCTCGCTCTTCCGCGAAACCGCTTTCGACATCGTGGTCAACAACGCGGGCTCACCACGACCACCTTTGCCGTCGACCTTGACGAGGCCGAATGGAACAAGGTCCTCGACACCAACCTCAAGGGCGCCTTCCTGATCTCCCAGGCGGCGGCACGGGCGCTGCGGCAGGCGTAGAGGGGCGGCGCCATCGTCAACATCGCGTCGATCCTCTGCATCCGGGTCGCGGGCGGTGTCGCGCCCTATGCCGTTTCCAAGGCCGGTCTCGTGCAGATGACTAGGGCAACGGCGCTGGAATGGGCCCGCTACGGCATTCGCGTGAACGCGCTCTGCCCGGGCTACATCGGGACGCCCCCTGAATACCGCGTTCTTCGAGACCAATGCCGGCAGGTCGCTGATCAAGCGGATCCCGCAGCGCCGGCTCGGGCGCGAGACAGACCTCGACGGCGCGTTGCTTCTGCTGTGCTCGGATGCGGGGGCGTACATCACCGGCGCCGATCTGGCAGTGGATGGCGGTCACCTCGTGTCGTCACTGTAGACGTTCGGTGTCGGGGTGTTGCCGCGCTCGGCCGCGCAGCTTCATACCTTGAGAAACGAGAGCCGGCGGCGGCCGCCGACGCGGCGCGACAGCGCGCAGCATGCCAGGGAATGCCGGCCGTTGCTTCCCCTGCGCCGAGGGCGGAGATCAGCTGTCAGGGCGCACAGCGATCCAGATCGTGTGCCGGGATCCACGTCTGGTTCGCCCCGCGCGGACGCTTCGCGCTTCTGCGTCGAACCCGCACCGGGAAAGCCGCCTGGAAAAACTCTGGTCCGGGGCCGCCGACCAGACGGCAAGCACACCGCCGGCGGTCAGCGCCTCGCGCGCGGATCGCAGACCCGTCTCTCCGTAGAGAGCGTTATTGCCCGCCCGGGTTAGACCGTCGGGCCCGTTGTCGACGTCGAGCAGAATGGCATCAAACGACCCTGCTGCCGCGTGTATCGCGGTGCAGACATCGCCCGTGCGCACCTCCACCCGGGCGTCGGACAGGCAATCCCCGAATACCGCTCCCATGTGCCGCGTGGCCCAGTCGACCAGGTCGGGCACGATCTCCGAGACGATCAGGCGCGCATCGGGCGGTGCGACCGCCTGAGCTGCACGAAGAGTAAAGCCCATGCCGAGCCCCCCGATCAGCACGCGCGGCGCCGGTCGGCCGGAAAGGCGACAAAGCGCGAGCGTCGCGAGCGCCTCTTCCGATCCGCCGAGCCGGCTGTTCATCAACTCGTTGCCGCCTTCGAGACGGATCGAGAACTCGTCGCCCCGGCGCAGAAGCCTGAGCGTGTCCCCTTGCGGCGCGGTCGCCGTCGCCAGATGTATCCACGGCAGCATGCGGGATTCCTATCCTGAGATTGGACCTGTCGCGTATCTGATCGATGCGCGCAGTTGAAGGATCGGGGAGTTTCGCTCACGCGCGGATTGGCTACCAGACCTCGCGGTCCCGCGGCAATCGACGGGGCCTCGAGCGGCGACAGCGGACTGGGAGCTGCACCGACGCGCTCGGGCTTCGGCGATGCCGCGAGCGCTCCACTCTACGGGTTGATCCGGTGCATGTTGATCGGTAACCGCCGAGTCGGGGTATATCGCCTGTCACAGGGGGCTGCGACCGGCAGGATCCCTGGCGGGAGCTCATCGCTCACACGCTCCCAGCCGACTGCCGCGAATAATTCGGCTAACTCGGCCTCCTGCTCCGCTCGCTCGGTCATTCAGTGCCGGTCTTTGCGCCCCGCAAGGACCGTCCGCGCGTTTGGGAGAAACAGGATCCGACCTGCCCTGCCCCCGAAGTTGACGGACAATATTTTCTCCACCACCTGTCGAAGGGCGAAGCAAGTCGACGAGGCCGTTTTCGGCGACTTGACGGAGCACTTTCCTGCCGCAACGGATCTTGCAGCAGCCGCGCCTGCAACCGAGATAGGACGGCAATCTCTTCCCGGACCTTCTCGGCTCCCGCGGGCAGGCCAAGATCAAGCCATTCGAATGGAAGCGACTTAGCGCTTTGGTTCGCCGACCGACGCTTGTCTCGACCGGCGTCGGCGAACGTCGCGATGCACAATGGTTTGCGGCAATTCTCGGCCAGCGCGACCGCGCGGTCTGCGAAAAGCAGATGACGGCGCACGTTTCGGGGCCGGAATTGAATTCCGAAAGTCGTCCTTGCCGCCTTGCTGTCAGACCGGCCCCTTCGATCGACTGGTGTCTTGAGCAACTTCAGAAGGTTCGAGCCGCTCGTTGGGCCGTTCAAGGTCGCACACCTGCGCATCCGGAATCGCCCTCGCGCAGAGACGAGATTACGTGATGAGGGTCATCCCACCCCTGACGGGAACAGGCCGTGAGACACGGCGCTGGACCAGCGATTTTTCTGCCGACCGCTACAGGCCGAGAAAGATCGCGACAAAGAACCTCAGCGAGACGAGCAGCAAGAAGGCGCCGAAGAGCCGCGAGAGAGCCTGGCGCGAAAGTGCGTGTGCGCCCCGGACGCCGAGCCGGGTGAGAAGGAGCGTCGTCGGCAGGGTGACCGCGAGTGCGAGCAGCGAGATGTATCCGACCGCATCGGGTGGCAGGCCCGGCTTGCCCCATCCGGCGAAGACGTAGCCGATGGATCCGGGGATCGCGATCAGCAGGCCGACACCGGCGGATGTCGACACCGCCTCGTGGATCGGACGGCCGTGCAGCGTCAGGGCCATGGTCGAAAGCGCGCCGCCGCCGATCCCCATCAGCGCCGAGAGGAGCCCGATCGCGGCGCCGTAGGCCGAGAGCGCCCATCGGCCGGGCAGCGTCTCGGCCAGGCGCCAGCCGGACCCGCCCGAGAGCATGCGCACCGCCATCAGGAAGGCGACGGCGGCAAAGACGGTCTGGAAGAGTTCGGCGTTCCCGACCCGGGCCAGCGCGCTGCCGACGATCACGCCGGTAAGAATCGGCACCGCCCAGGCGCGCAGCACGGCGAAGTCGACGGTGCCGCGCCGGGCATGTTCGCGCGCCGAGAGAAAGGCGGTCGGCACGATCATGGCGAGCGAGGTTCCCACGGCGAGCGGCATCGCGATGTCGTCACCGTTCCCGGTCAGGCGGAAGACTTCAAAGAATATCGGGACCGAGATCGCGCCGCCGCCGATGCCGAAGAGGCCGGCGAGCAGGCCGATCGCCGCCCCCGCCGCAACGAGAGCGGCGAGGATCGGCAGAAGGTCCGCGCCGACGAGGCCTTCGGGCACGCCTCAGCGGCCGGCGGCGAAACGGGCGAGGCTCGCACCGTCGAAAGTCCCCAGACCCGCGGCCTGCGCTTCCTTGTAGAGCTGGAGCACGGCTTGCGAGACGGGCATCAAGGCGCCCTGACGGCGGCCCCAGTCGAGGGCGAGGGAGAGGTCCTTGGCCAGTCCGTCGATGTCGAAGGTGCCGGGCTGATCGGCACCATCAAGGGTGTCGGCGACCACCGCCAAGCGGTTCTTGAGCACGGCAGGACCGCCCGAGCTGTCGGCGAGCAGGCTCGCGATCGTCTCGCCCGACAGACCGGATTCCTTGAGGAGCCCGACGCTCTCGGCGAGCGTCGCCCAGTAGATGGCGAGCGGCAGGTTGACCGCAAGCTTCATGCGCGCGCCCGACCCGGCAGGGCCGAGCAGCTCCACCCGCTTGCAGAGCGCGTCGAGGACGGGCTTCGCACGGTCGAAGTCCGCAGGTTCACCCCCGGCGAGGCCGAGGAGCGCGCCCTTGAGTGCCGGGCCCACTGTGCCGCCCACGGGGCAGTCGACGAAGCCCGCGCCGGCCGTCCGGAGGCTAGCGGCGATCTCTTCCTCGTCCTCGGGCAGGAGCGTGCTCATCTCGACCACGAGCTTGCCCGAGAGGTCGGCGGCCGTGAGCCCGCCCACGACCGCGTCGAGCGCGGCGCGGTCCCACAGCGAAATCAGGATGACCTCGGACGCCGCAGCAAGCCCCGCCAGGTCTTCGGCGACGGCGGCTCCGGCCTCCCGCGCCTTGGTCGTGTGGGCCGCACTCCGGTTCCATACGGTAACCTCGTGGCCGGTCTCGACCAGACGGGTGGCAAAGGCCGTGCCCATCCGGCCGGTCCCGACGATTCCGATGCGTTCCGTCATCACTTTCCCCTCTCCGTCCAGGCTCAGGCCGCGCGGGCGCCGATGGTGACCTTGAGCGGCGCAAGGCCGTCGACGGCGCATTCCAGCACATCGCCGGTCTCGACCGCGCCGACCCCTGCGGGCGTCCCGGTCAGGATGATGTCGCCGGGCCGCAACTCGTGCTGTTCGGAGATCTTGGCGATGATCTCGTTGGTCTTCCAGATCATCAGGTCGACATTGGCGTCCTGCCTGACCTCGCCGTTGACCGAGAAGCGGATCGCGGCATCCTTCACATGACCGACATCCTCGACGCGGGTCAGCGGGCCGACGGGCGCGGACTTGTCGAACGCCTTGGTCACCTCCCACGGCAGGCCCTTCTCGAGCGCCTGCGCCTGGTGGTCGCGCCGGGTCATGTCGAGGCCGACCGCATAGCCGAAGATATGGCTTTCCGCCTCCTCCGCGCGGGATGTTGTAGCCGCCGGACTTGAGCGCCACGACCAGCTCGCATTCGTAGTGGAAGTTCCCGGTGAAGACCGGATAGGGAATTTCGCCGCCATCCGTGACGATCGCGTCAGCCGGCTTCTGGAAGATCACGGGGGGATCGCGTTCGTCGGCCTTCATTTCCTGAATGTGAGCGACGTAGTTCTTGCCGATGCAGTAGATGCGGCGGACCGGAAAAACCTCGTCGCTGCCGGTGATCGTCAGATGCGCCTGTTTCGGCGGCGTGATTGCGTATTTCGGCACTGTCGGCCCCTCCCTGTTCTTCTCGATCCTATATATCGTGCGACGACGCCCGACGTCAGGCGGAAAGTTATTATCTTGATAGTAGAGTGTTTACGGGTTGATCGGCCGAGAGTCGCACCAGTTTTTGTATAAGATCACTACACAAACCGGCGAATCATATATTGTCCGGCGTAGCGGCCAAGAATGCCGCACCAAGAGGGAGGACTATCATGAGGAACATGCTTGGCGCATCGATGCGCGCGGGTCTCGCAGGGCTCGTGCTCGCGGCGGGTGCAACGCTGGCGCAGGCGCAGACGGCAGTCACGGTGGCGGTGCCGAACCCGTCGGCAATCACCTGGGCGCCGATGTGGGCCGCGATCGGCGAGGGCTACTTCGAGGAGGAAGGGCTGGAGCTGGACGTGCAGGCCGTCGACGGGTCGAGCCAGGTCCTGCAGGCGATGTCCGCCGGGCAGGCGCAGATCGGCGCGCCCGGACCGGGCCCGCTTCTGGACGCGCGGGCGCGCGATCTCGACGTCGTCTTCATCTACAACCTCTACCCCAAGAGCGTGTTCGGCATCCTGGTGCCGGAGGATTCCGGCATCGCGGAGATCCCGCAGCTTGAGGGATCGGTGATCGGCGTCGGGACCGCCGACGGGGCCGAGGTGTCCTTCGCCCGCGCCATCCTGAGCGACAACGGGATGACCGAGGGCGAGGACTACACGTTCCTGCCGGTGGGCGACGGCGGCACCGCGGCGGTGGCGTTCCTGCGCGATGAAGTCGCGGCCTATGCCGGCGCTGTCAGCGACGCGGCGATCCTGCGCTCGCGCGGGCTCAACCTGACCGAGATCACGCCGCCGCAGTATCTGGGCTTCTTCGGCAACGGCTACGCGGTGCTGCGCGAGTACGCGGACGCCAACCCCGAGGTGATCGACGGCTTCGGCAAGGCGCTGGTGAAAGGCATGCGGTTCATCTCGGACCCCGCCAACAAGGAGACCGCGCTCGACCACATGGCGGCCGGAAACCCGTCCGAGGGCGAGGACCGGGACTTTGCCGGCGCGCTCTTCGACGCGGTCGTCGAACGGCTGACGCCGACCGAGGAGTTCGCCGGCGAAGGCTTCGGTTACCAGCCGCCTGAGCATTGGGAAGCGATCCACCAGAGCCTGCAGGATTCGGGCGTGCTCGAGGCGCCGCTCGACGATCTTGGCGCGGCATACTCGAACGACTGGATCGGGACCTGGAACGCGGAGTGAGCGCTTCGACGCACCTGAAATCCGTTGAACCGGCCGGGGCAACCCGGCCGGTCTACGAGATCGAGCGACTGACCAAGGAATACGCCCGCGGCAACGTCCTTGCGCTTCAGGACGTCCACCTGACTCTGGCCAAGGGCGAGTTCGCCGCGGTCATCGGCTCCTCTGGCTGCGGGAAGTCGACCTTGCTCAAGATCATGGCCGGGCTCCTGCCACCGACCTCTGGCCGTGTCGTGCTCGACGGGCGGCCGGTGATGGGCCCGCGCGAGGACATCGGCATGATGTTCCAGCAGGCGACCCTGCTGCCATGGAAGACCGCGATCGAGAACATCGTGCTGCCGGTGTCGATCCGCCAGGGGCGCGCGGCCGCGAAGGAGGCCGTGCCCCGCGCGCAGGCGCTCATGGACCTCGTGGGCCTCTCGAACGCCGCGGATCGCTACCCCGGGGAGCTCTCGGGCGGCATGGCGCAGCGCGTGGCGATCTGCCGGATGCTGATCTCCGAGCCTGCCGTGCTGCTTCTCGACGAGCCGTTCTCGGCGCTCGACGAGCTCACGCGGGATTTCCTCAACATGGAACTGCAGCGGATCTGCGCCGAGCGCGAGGCGACGGCCTTCCTGGTCACCCACTCGATCCCCGAGGCGGTGATCCTGAGCGACCGGATCGTGGTGATGCAGTCGCATCCCGGCCGCGTCGGCGAAATCATCGAGGTCGACCTGCCGCGGCCGCGGACGCTCGACATGGTCAACACCAGCCAGTTCGGCGAGATCGTCGCGCATATCCGCGGCCGGCTCGACAAGGAGGGTTTTCTCTGATGCCGACCTCGTATCAGTCGCAGACCGACCCCGGGCGAGGACACCGTCTGGATCGAGCAGGACCCGTTCATCGACCGGATCCCGCGGCCGGTGGCGATGACCGGCCTCTTCGTCGCGATCATCGGGATCTGGTGGGCGGCGACGGCGTCGGGCCTGGTGTCGAAGATCATCCTGCCGACTCCGAGAGAGACGCTGGAAGACCTGATCTTCGTCGGCGGCAACATCCTGACCGGCGGCTACGTGCTCGAAGCGATGATCACCACGACCAAGACCGTGCTCATCGCCTTCGCCATCGCCACGGGGCTGGGCTTCTCGCTCGGCGTCCTGGTCGGCGAGACCAAGTTCGGCGAACGGGCGGTGATGCCCTATCTCGTCGCCATCGACACCATGCCGAAGGTCGCCTTCGCGCCGCTCTTCATCGCGTGGCTGGGCTTCGACATCGCGTCCAAGGTGGCGCTCGCGGCCTTCATCGCGACGTTCCCGATCGTCGTCTCGACCGCGGCGGGGCTCTACGCCGCGTCCGAAAACGAACGGATGCTGTTCAAGTCGATCGGAGCGAGCCGGATGCAGACGCTGGTGCGGCTGAAGCTGCCGATCGGGCTGCCCTACCTCTTCACCGGGCTCAAGATCGCCGCGGTCGGCGTCATGGCGGGCGCGATCACCGGCGAGTTCCTCGGCGGCGGCCAGGGGGTCGGCGCGTTGATCCGGGTCTCGGCCTCGCAGCTCAACACGCCGCGGGTGTTCTCGCTGATCATCTATCTGAGCTTCCTGGGGCTATCGCTCTTTCTGGTCGTTGTCTGGCTGCAGCGCACACTTGTCTTCTGGAACCGGGGAAACACGCCAGGTGCCATCGGATAGCCCAGTCGAAGCCCCGTCGGGGAACCTCTCCGAACAGGCGCACGAGGCGCTGAAGCGCGACATCCTCGCGGCCGCCTACGTGCCGGGGGAGCGCCTGCGCCTCGACGCCCTGTCGGAGCGCTACGGGATCGGCGTGGTGCCGCTCCGCGAGGCCCTGAACCGGCTCTCGTCGGAGGGCTTCGTCGAACGGCAGAGCAAACGCGGATTCATCGTGGCCCCGATGTCGCTGCCGGCGCTCGAGGAACTGGTGAAGACCCGCATCTGGCTCGAAACCAAGGGTCTGACGGAATCGATCAGGGCCGGCGATGACCGGTGGGAGGAGCGCGTCATCGTCGCTTTCCACAGGCTGGAGCGCACCCAGCGGATGATCGACGCGGGCCAGGGTGAACGGCTGAACCAGCGCTGGGAGGAACTGCACAAGGAGTTCCACATGCAGCTGATCGCGGGCTGCGGCTCATCGTGGCTGCTCGATTTCTGCTCGACCATGATGGACCAGGCGGTGCGCTACCGGAACCTGTCGGTGAACTTCACCAAGAGCCGGCGCGGCGACGCCATCTCGGAACATCGCGACATCCTCGACGCCGTGCTTGACCGTGACGCCGTGACCGCCGCGCAATTGCTCGAGGCGCACTATTCCCGCACCCTGGAGGGCCTTCAGTCGATCCTGGGCGCCGCGCCGCTTCCGAGAGACAACGGCAATGCACGCGCCGGCTCGCATGGCGGTTGAAGACGGGGCAAGCTCGTCGTCCAAACCTGCCACGCTCAATGCCCGCGTTGGGGCTGTGACCAACAGCGGCTCTGTCTCGCGATCGATGTGAACGGCCCATGCGAGCTGAACCCGCTTCTCGCCGGTCGCCGCAATGCCGGCTCACGTCGGGGCGTCGATCGCGAGGCTGGCGCGGACCCGAAGGATGCCTGCCGCAGCCAGGGCGCCCGCCAGCACGAAGTATATGCTCATCGCCCCAAGCTGCATCGGAAACCCCCATCCCAGATCGATCAGCAATCCCGTGATGCCCGGGCCGATGGCGGTCCCCAGAACCATGATGGCAGTGGCCGCCGCCTTGATCGCGCCGAGGTTGCGTGTGCCGAAGTATTCCGCCCAGAAAGCTCCCGGAGCGGTGGCCTGCAAGCCCTGGCCTGCGCCGAAGAAGAGCATGCCCGCGGCCGCCATGGGAATCGTCTTCGCTGCGCCAAGAAGGGCGAAGCCGATGGCAAATGGCAGCATGTAGACCGCGATGGCCCGACCGGCTCCGAAGCGATCAATGGCGGCGCCGGATGCGAGTGTGGCCACGACCGCCGTGCCGGTGAAGAGCGGCAGGAGCGCGACGAAGTCCATCAGGGCCCAGCCCTTCACCTCCGTCAGGTGGACCTGGTGGAAGAACAGCGCGGTTCCCCACGCGGGCGGACCGATCAATGCCGGGACGATCAGCCAGAACAGGGGATGGCGCAGCACCTCGCCCCGCGCTCCAGTGGCGGCCGTCCATGCCGACGGCCTGCGATCCCGCGGCGATCGATTGCGGCGTGCGTTCCTGCCGGAGAAGGAAAAGGATGGCCGGCATCGTCAGCAAAACCAGCAGCGCGGCGCCGACCCAGAGCCATCTCCAGTGCACGCTGACCATCAGCGCGACAAACACCAGCGGCAGCACCGCCTGGGCGACGGACGACCCAAGCGACGAGATCGACAGGGCACGCCCCCGCGCGCCCACGAACCAGCGCGCCATGGCGACCACGGCGACGTGGACCATCATGCCCTGCCCTGCAAAGCGCAGCCCGAAGATCACCAGGACCAGCAAAGCGGCCGAGGGCACGGCCGACATTCCGAGACAGGCAAGCGCCAGGCCGCCCATGACGAACACGGCGAGCCGCCTGACGCGGAAACGATCGGTCAGCACACCAGCCCAGACCATTACCGCGGCGGAGAGGGTCGTGCCGAGGGTGTAGATCGCGCCCCAATCGCCGTTCGACAGGTTGAATTCGGCCCGGATCTCGCCCGCGAAGATCGAGATGAAGTAGGTCTGCCCGTAGGCAGAGGTGAATGTGAGCAGGAAGCCGGCGAGAAGAAACGGCGCATTCTCGCGCAGGAAGCGAAGGAAACTCATTCGTCTTGTTCGCGCGGTTGAGGGCGGAAGGAAAGGCCCGAAATATCCGCGGTCCAGGTCGCCGCTCGCGCGGACCCCGCAATCCGGAAGGCGGTGGAAAAACGGAACATCTCGGCGTGCTGGCATCGCCAAGTTCGCAGCGCCGCACGTCCGCCTCTTCAGGGGATGCACAGAGGTGGAGCCGCGAAGGGCTGGCCATCCCCGACGCCGACCATGACCGGGGAGTTTCGCGATCAGGAGGCTCCCGTTCAGGACCCGGAATGCCGGCCTTCGACTGCCAGATGTTCCGAGTGTCGCCCCTGCGAAGAACCCGGTTCAGTCCAAGCCATCCGTGTCGAGGACATTATTGCGGGCACACAGTCCTGGCGCGGTGGTCGGAACGAGCGCGAACTGCCGCATGGGGGCGGCCCGATCGCCCGATGCACGCCAGCCGTCAGCAGACGCCGGAGAAGGTCTGAAGCGGAGACCGGGCCAAAGCCTGAGTTCCTGAAGATGCGGGGACGAACGCGGCATCGGAACACCAGGATCCTGCCCGCGATCGCCTCCGTCATCGTATCCGTCGCCACGATCAAGTTCCGCTGTCGAGGGAACAGTTTGTCGCGCGTCGGGTTCGACTCCGTAATGGCCGACCTGCCCCGATCCGGTCGCGGCTCCGGCCGGCCTCCTTTACGATCAGAGGTAAGGACCATGGCAAAATCCACCGCCGATTTCATGCTCGAGCGACTGACGGACTGGGGCGTCCGGACCATCTACGGGTTCCCTGGAGATGGCATCAGTTCCACTCTGAAGGCGCTGGAGAAGGCGATCGACCGCTTCACCTTCGTCCAGGCGCGTCACGAGGAGGAGGCCGCCTTCATGGCCTGCGCCCACGCCAAGTGGACGGGAGAGCCCGGCGTCTGCCTGGCCACGTCCGGTCCCGGTGCGATCCACCTGCTGAACGGACTCTACGACGCCAAACTCGACCACCAGCCGGTTGTGGCGATCGTCGGCCAGCAGGACCGCGCCGCGCTTGGCGGGCACTACCAGCAGGAGGTCGACCTGCAGACGCTCTTCAAGGACGTGGCGCACGAATTCGTCCACTATTGCCAGTCGCCGACGCAGATGCGCCACCTGATCGACCGCGCCTTCCGCATTGCCAAGGGCAAGCGGTGCGTCACCGCGATCATCGTCCCCGACGATGTCGGCATGGAGGATGCGGTGGAACAGCCGCCGCATGAGCACGGCACCGTGCATTCCGGGATCGGCTACGCGCCGAAGCCGCGGATCGTCCCGGCCGAGGAGGATCTGCGCCGCGCGGCCGCCATTCTCAACGAAGCAAAGAAGCCCGCGATCATGGTCGGTGCCGGCGCCCTCGGCGCGGGCGAGGAGGTCAAGGCCGCGGCAGAGGCGCTCGGCGCCGGGGTTTGCAAGGCGCTTCTCGGCAAGGCGGTGCTGCCCGATGATCTGCCCTACGTCACCGGCCAGATGGGCCTCCTCGGCACCAGCCCGTCCTACAACCTGATGATGGAATGCGACGCCTTCATCATGATCGGCTCGGGCTTCCCCTATGCCGAATTCCTGCCCGAGGAGGGCAAGGCGCGCGGCATCCAGATCGACATCGACCCCGGCATGCTCTCGATCCGCTACCCGATGGAGGTCAACCTCGTCGGCGATGCACGCGACACCCTCGCCGCCCTCCTGCCCTATCTGGAGCAGAAGGGCCGCACCTCATGGCGCGAGAAGATCGAGAAGGAGGTCGCCACCTGGTGGGACGGCGTCGAGAAGCGCGCCCATTACAAAGGCGATCCGATCAACCCGCAACTCCTCTTCTGGGAGTGTTCGTCGCGGCTGCCCGACAATGCCATCATCTCTGCCGACAGCGGCACCTCGGCGAACTGGTACGCCCGCGCGATCAAGATCCGCGAGGGGATGAAGGGCTCGCTTTCGGGCACGCTCGCCACGATGTGCCCCGGCGTCCCCTACACCACCGCCGCCAAGTTCACCCATCCCGATCGGGTCGCGGTCGGCTTCGTCGGCGACGGCGCGATGCAGATGCTGGGCAACTCGGCCCTGATCACCATCGCCAAGTACTGGCGGATGTGGAGCGACCCGCGCGCTGTCATCGCCGTGCTCAACAACGGCGACCTCAATCAGGTCACGTGGGAGATGCGGGCGATGGGCGGCTTCCCCAAACTCGAGGAGACGCAGAACGTCCCGCCCTTCAACTATGCCGCCTACGCCCAGTCGCTCGGCCTCCTCGGCATCCGCGTGGAGAGGCCCGATCAGGTCGGCCCGGCCTGGGACGGCGCCTTTGCCGCCGACCGGCCGGTGGTGATCGACTTCGTCTGCGACCCGACTGTGCCGACGCTGCCACCGAAGATCACCGGCAGCCAGCGCGCGAACTACTTCAGCACGCTGATGAAGGGCGACCCGGACGAGAAGGCGATCATCAAGAACGCCTTCAAGCGCTATATCTCGGCATGACGTCGGCCGCCCCGATCGGGGCGGTCCGCACGGCCGCCTACCGGGTGCCGACCGACCGACCCGAGGCCGACGGCACCCTCGCCTGGGACGCGACCACGATGGTGACGTGCGAGGTCGAGGCGGGCGGCGAGACCGGTTTTGGCTATGGCTATGCCGACCGGGCGACCGCCCTTTTCGTCACCGACGTCCTCGCCCCGGTCCTGTCGGGGCGGGACGGGCTCGACACGGCCGGCTGCTGGCGCGCGATGGTTGATGCGGTGCGCAACCACGGGCGGCAGGGCGTCGCCGCGATGGCGATCTCGGCCGCCGACGCAGCGCTGCACGACCTGCGCGGCAAGCTCCTCGGGGCCCCGCTTTCCGCCCTTCTGGGCCGCTGCCGCGACGCTGTCCCGGCCTATGGCAGCGGCGGCTTCACCACGTATTCGCACAAGGAGATGAGCGCCCAGATCGAAGGCTGGCACGAGGCCGGAATGCGGTCCATGAAGATCAAGGTCACCGGCGACCCCGACTCCGAACGGTCCCGCATCGCCGCAGCCCGCCGCGCGGCGGGCGACGACGTGGATCTGATGATCGACGCCAACGGCGCCTGTTCCCGGAAGGAGGCGCTGGCGATGGCGTCGATCGCAGCGGAGTTGGCGGTGGTATGGTTCGAGGAACCGGTGTCTTCCGACGACCTGGCCGGACTGCGGCTGATCCGGGACCATGCACCGCCCGGAATGGACATTGCCGCGGGCGAGTACGGCTACGACGCGTTTCACTTCCGCGACCTCCTCGGCGCTGGCGCCGTCGACGTGCTGCAGGCCGACGCGACGCGCTGCTGCGGCATCACCGGCCTGCTGCAGGCCGACGCCCTGGCCTGGGCAGCGAACGTTCCGCTGTCGATCCACTGTGCTCCGTCCCTGCACCTGCAAGCTGCGCTCTGCCTGCAGCGGCTGAAGCACCTGGAGTGGTTCCACGACCATGTCCGGATCGAGTCGATGCTGCTCGACGGCGCGCCGTGGGCCGGCACCGGCGCGTTGCATCCGGCGGCGCCGGACCACCCGGGCCTCGGGCTTGCGCTCAAATCCGCCGACGCCGAGCCTTACCGGGTCTGGCCAGAAGGCCCTGGTTGAGCCGTCCAGACGGAATGGTCCCTCGACAAGCTCCGCGAACCTTGCATCATGCCGAGGGAATCCGGCCCGGCCCGCTTCTTCGCGCGCATCAGGGCACCGGACATATTCAAATTTGGAACTGTCTTCCGGTCCGGCACATTGATCTTGTGTTCATAAAAGATCTATCGGAGGTGGCATGTCGGTCATCGTGATTACCGGAGCCAGCGCAGGCGTGGGCCGTGCCACGGTTCGCCGTTTCGCGGCGCCCGGCGTCAGCATCGGCCTCATTGCCCGCGATCGCGGGCGTCTCGAAGCGACGGCCGAGGAAGTGCGGGCGGCAGGCGGCGAGGCGATGGTCCTGCCGCTCGACGTCGCCGACGCCGGCGCGGTCGAGGCCGCCGCCGACCGGGTCGAGCAGGCATTCGGACCGATCGACATCTGGATCAACATCGCGATGGTGACGGTCCTGTCTCCGGTCGCCGAGATGACCGCCGAGGAGTACCGGCGGGTGACGGAGGTGACGTATCTCGGGACCGTGCACGGAACGATGACGGCGCTGCGGCGCATGCAATCGCGGGACCGGGGGACGATCGTGCAGGTCGCCTCCGCGCTCGGTTACCGCTCGATCCCGCTGCAATCGGCATATTGCGCGGCGAAGGCGGCGGTGATCGGTTTCACCGACTCGCTGCGCTGCGAGCTGATCCACGATGAATCGGGCGTGAAACTGACGGCGGTGCAGCTGCCGGCGGTGAACACGCCGCAATTCGAATGGGCGCGAAGCAGGATGCCGCGACGGTCGCAGCCGGTGCCGCCGATCTTCGAGCCCGAGCTGATCGCCGACGCGATCCACCATGCCGCATACCATCCGCGACGGGAATACTGGCTGGGCGCCTCGGCGATCGAGGCGATCATCGGCGCCAAGCTGGCGCCGGGCCTGACCGACCGGATGATGGCGCGGCAGGCATGGGAGGGCCAGATGACGGACGAGCCCGCCGAGGAGCGAGACGACAACCTTTTCGATCCGGTGCCCGGCGCCTACGCGGCGCGCGGTCGATTCAGCGACCGCGCCGCGTCGCACTCCCCCGCGATCTGGGCGAGCGAGCATCGCGAGGTCATGGGGCTTGGCCTTCTGGTCGCGGCGGGGCTGGTCGTGGGCGCGGCGGCGGCAATCGCCGGAAACACGCCGCGGCGGCGACTGGGGCGATCGTGAACGCTTCAAACCGGACTTCGCCGCGCGCGGTGGCGACCCGTTCGGCCCGCCCGCACACGGGCCTCGGCCGGGTGGTCGTGGGCCTTGCCCTGACGGTCGCGGCGTCAGCCCTCACAGGACGTGCAGCGCGCGGCCGACGGGAGATCGACCGGGGTGATCCTGCGCGGCAGCGCGCCATCGGCCGCGCCCGCGACGGCGCCGCCCTCCTGAGCTTCAGCGTGCTGGCCGACAGCGCGCTCGAACATTACCGCGGCGGCTTTCACCACCAGCCGATGTACGCCGCGCCAACCGTCGGCGCCCTGTCGCTCGCCGCCAACATGGCCGAACCGCAAACGCTGCACGGCCGGCCGCTGTCGGCGGCGCATGCGGCGGCGATCGTGACGGGCCTGGCGGGGCTGGGGTTTCACCTGCGCAACCTCACCCGCCGACCGGGCGGACTCTGCTGGAACAACATCTTCTACGCCGCCCCTCTGGGCGCCCCGGGGTCGCTGGCGACTGCGGGGCTGATCGGGTCGGTAACCCATGCGATGGGCAATTCGGCGCGGCGCCCGGAGGAGGGGGCCAACCTGATCCACGGCCGGGAACTCGCAGCGGTGTCGGCGGTGGCACTCGCCGGCGAGACGGCCGAGGTGGCGCTGTTGCACTTTCGCGGCGCGTTCCACGATCCGTTCATGTACCTGCCGGTGACGCTGCCGCCGCTCGCCGCGGCGGGCCTCGCCGCGGAGGCCGTGAGGCCGAACCGGCGCCGTCGCCGGACAACGCGGAGGCTTCTGTACCTCGTCAACGCGCTTGGCGTCGTCGGAACGGCGTTCCACGTGCTCGGCGTTGCGCGCAACATGGGCGGCTGGGAGAACTGGCGGCAGACGGCGCTACAAGGGCCGCCGACGCCGGCACCCATCTCCTTCACCGGTCTTGGAGAGAGTGGCCTCGCGGCGCTCGACCTTCTGGATCTGCACGACGAGGGGCGGCCATGACCGAGAACTTTCGCACCCCCTATCCCGGCTGGGACGTCCTGGCGAAGTGGGAGACGCCATCCTACAACGACCAGACGCGCGACGTCCTGCGCCACCGGCTTGATCCGCCCCCGCGGCGAGCGCTCGACGAAGCCGACTTCGCGACGCTCGAGGCGCTGTGCGAGCGGGTCATTCCGCAGGAGGGCGAGGACCGGGCCGAGATCGCGCCCTGGATCGACGCCGCCATCGCTGAGGGGCGACCGACCGGCACCCGATACGATGGGATGCCCGACAACCCGACGGCCTGGCGCCGGGGCCTTGCCGCGCTCGACACCGAGGCGCGGGTACGGCACGGCACGGGCTTCGCCGCGCTCGGGATCCACGACCAGGACGAAGTACTGAAGGCGATCGACGCAGGAGAGGCGACGGAGGACGCATGGCAGGGCCTGATCCCGCAGAAGTTCCTGCGCCACACGGCGCTGAAGCAGATCGTCGAGATCTACTACTCCCATCCCAAGGGCCAGAGCGAGATCGGTTTTGGCGGCCCGGCCTCACCGCGCGGCTACCTGCGCCTCGGGCCGGATCGACTGGACGCCTGGGAAGCGCCGGAGGGGGAGTGGCCGCGATGACCCGATCGATCGGCGTCGCATCGCACGGGGCCGAGAGCCGGCCGCGCGCCACCAACGGGCGCGCGCCCGACGTCTACAGCCGCAACGGCTGGGTGCCCATGCGCGAATATCCGGAGGACCAGGCGGTCGACTTCGCCATCGTCGGTGCCGGCTGCGGCGGATCGGTGTTGGCGAGCAAGCTGGCGGAGGCGGGCCACAGCGTCGTGCTGTTCGACGCGGGACCGTTCTGGCGGCCGCTCTCGGACTTCGCGAGCGACGAGCGCGAGCAGGACAAGCTTTACTGGCTCGACGAGCGGATCTCGGGCGGCGACGACGCGATCGAGCTCGGGGCGAACAATTCGGGCCAGGCGGTTGGCGGGTCGACGACGCACTTCCAGATGGTGTCTCTGCGGTTCCGGCCGGACTGGTTCAAGGCACGCTCGCGGCTCGGCTACGGTGTCGACTGGCCGGTCGATCCGGGCGAGATGTGGGAGTACTATGGCGAGATCGAAAAGGCGCTGACCATCTCCGGCCCGATCAGCTACCCGTGGGGACCGCCGCGCGGGCGCTACCCCTACCGCGCGCATGAGATCAACGCGGCGGGCGAGATCCTGGTGCGCGGGGCCGAGGCGCTCGGCATCGACTGGGCGCCGACGCCGCTCTGCACCGTTTCGGCGCCGAAGGGAAAGTCGCCGCCCTGCGTCTATCGCGGAATGTGCAAGATTGGCTGTTCCACGAATGCCAAGCAATCCATGCTGGTAACCTACGTGCCGCGCGCGATCGCCGCTGGGGCCGAGGTGCGCGACCTCGCCATGGTGGGGCGGGTGACGACCGGCGCCGATGGGCGTCCGGACGGGGTGGCCTACCACCGCGGAACCAAGCGGCTGCACCAGAAGGCGCGGCATGTCGTCGTCTCGGGCTACTCGATCGAGACGCCGCGGCTGCTCCTGAACTCGGCGACCGAGCAGCATCCGGACGGGCTCGGCAACAACCACGATCAGGTCGGACGATACCTGATGGTGCATTCCAACCACGCCGTCTGGGGCGAGTTCGACGAGGAGATCCGCTGGTACAAGGGCCCGCCCTCCATGGCCTGCTGCGAGCACTGGAATTATGCCGACGACGACCCGAGCAAGGATTTCGACGGCGGCTATTCGTTCATGAGCCAAGGGCCTTTGCCCGGCGACTTCGCCGGCGCGATGGTGACGAACTCCGGCGTCTTCGGGACCGAGCTGCGCGAGCGGATGGCGAAGTACAACCGCATGGCAGGTCTGAAGATCGTCGGCGAGACGATGCCGCAAGCCGGGAACCGCGTGACACTGGCGGAGGACCGCGACGACCTCGGCCTCCCGCGGGCGCGGGTCGATTATGCTTATTGCGACAACGACAGGCGCCTGCAGAAGCACTCGTTGCGGTTCATGCGGCGCATGCTGGAAGCTGCGGGCGGGCACGATCTCTTCGAGACGTCGAGCACGGCGCACCTGATGGGCGGCTGCCGGATGGGGACGCGTCCGGAGAACTCGGTGACGGATGGCGACGGGCGGGTCTGGGGCTTCGACAACCTCTGGGTCTGCGACGGTTCGCTGATGCCGACGGCCGGCGGCGTGAACCCGGCCATGACGATCCTCGCCAACGCCGCGCGGATCGGTGACCGGATCGTGGAAATGGGCCGGCGGGGGGACCTGTGATCGAATCGGGTGTCATGCCTCGGCGCACGCCGTACCTGCCGATCGCCGAGTACGGCCTGATCGGCGACACGCTGACCTCGGCGCTGGTGGCGCGCGACGGGTCGCTCGACTGGCTGTGCCTGCCGGACGTTGACGATCCGTCGGTCTTCGGCGCGCTGCTCGATTCCGAGCGCGGCGGGCGGTTCTACGTCGGCCCGGCGGAGAGGGCGGAGAGCCATCGCGCCTATGTCGGTGACAGCGCGGTGCTGCGCACCCGCCACCGGACCGCTGAGGGCATGCTGGAGGTGAGCGACCTGATGCCGCTGGCGCTCGACGGACCGGACGCGCTGCGTCCAAGCCGGCGGGTGTTGCGCCTGGTCGAGGCTGTCGAGGGCACGCCGAAGGTGGCGGTCAGCATCTCCCCACGTCCGGAATACGGTAGCCGGATCGCGGAGCTGAAGCGGGTCGGCCGCACGGCGTGGACGCTGGCGGACGGGCGCGACCACCTGCTGGTGCAATCCTCGGTGCCGCTGGAACAGACCTCGCGCGGGACGCTGGAAGGGAGTGCGCGGCTTGAAAGGGGAGAAGGACATCAGGTCTCCATCTCCTTCACGCGCAACGGGCCGGGGATCATCCCGGCGAGCGATGCCGCCTCCTGCCGCGCCGAACTGGATGCCACGCTCGGCTGGTGGCACGACACCGCCGCGAAGATCGAATACCGGGGTCCGTTCCGCGACGCGGTGGTGCGCAGCCTGATGACGCTGCGGCTCTTGACGTTCAGCCAGTCGGGCGCGGTGCTGGCGGCGCCGACGACCTCGCTGCCCGAGGCGATCGGGGCGGGGCGGAACTACGACTATCGCTTCTGCTGGCTGCGCGATGCGTCGTTCATCCTCAACGCGTTCGCGTCGCTGGGACAGATCGAGGAGGCGGGCGCCTTCTTCCGCTGGCTGATGCACGCGACGCAGCTGACCGAGCCGCGGCTGCAGACCTTCTACAGCGTCTACGGGCGCACCGATGCCGGGATGCAGCAGATCCAGACGCTGGAAGGTTATCGCGGGTCGGCGCCGGTGCTGGTCGGCAATGCGGCGCAGTCCCAGCTGCAGCTCGACGCCTACGGGTCGGTGATGACTGCGGCGGCGGCCTATTGCCACCATGGCGGGCATCTCGGCGCGAGTGAGCAGCGCCGGCTGCGGCGGATGGCGGACGTCGTGATCGACGCCTGGTCACTGCCCGACGACGGTTTGTGGGAGATGCCGGGGCCGCGCGTGCACAACACCTACTCCAAGATGATGTGCTGGGCGGCGCTCGACGCCTTCGTGACGCTGTGCCGGGAGGGGCACGTGACGGCCGAGACGGCGCCCTACCAGAAGGAGCGCGACCGCATCCGCGAGAGCGTCCTCGACCGCGGCTGGAACGAGAGCCGGCAGGCCTTCACCGGCGCCTACGGGCGCGACTGGCTCGACGCGTCGCTGACGCTGATGCCGCGCTTCGGCATAGTCGCGGCGGACGACCCGCGAATGGTCGCGACGTTCGAGCGGCTGGACGCCGAACTCGGCCACGGCGCGCAGATGCGCCGCTATGCCGACGGTGTGGACGGCATGGGATCGTCCGAGGGGACGTTCACCGCCTGCGGCTTCTGGGCCGCCGACTATCTTGCCCGACGTGGCGACTTCGAGGCGGCCGAGGCGCGGATCGCCGAGATCTACGGTCACGCCAACGACCTCGGCCTGATGGCAGAGGAGCTGGACGCCGCCAGCGGCGCGCAACTCGGAAACTTTCCGCAGGGTTTCTCCCATGCCGGACTGATTGGCGCCGTCATGGCCGTCGACGAGGCGCGCCGGCAACTCGTGGAGGCGGCATGACCGGGCTGGAACTGTTTACCGAACACTGGCTGTCCTGGGCCCTCTGGGGACTGGTGGCGAGCGCCGGGATGGCAACGCTGATGGAAGGGGCGCAGCTCGGCGGGCTGTCACGGATGAGCCTGCCGTTCCTCTTCGGTGCCTTCGCGGTGAAGGACCGGCGGCGGGCCATCATCGTGGGGTACTTCCTGTACCTCGCGGGCGGCTGGGTGTTCGCGCTGCTGTACGCGCTGATCCTGGGCGAATTCGCGCCGGCGAGCCTTTGGGCGTTTGCCGGGATCGGCCTCTCCCTCGGGCTCTGCCACGGGGCATTCCTGATCGCGGTATTCCTGCCGCTCCTGCCGCTCGTGCATCCTCGGCTGGCGAGCGGCTACGACGGGCCGGACGCGCTGGCACGGATCGAGCCGCCAGGCGCCTTCGGACTGAATTACGGGCGCGCGACGCCTGCCGTCACGGTGGCCGCGCAGACGCTGTTCGGGCTGATCATGGGAATCGGCTATGGCATCGCGCTGACCGGCGGGCCGGTATGAAGCGCGCCGCGCTCGCCGTCGGGTTCGCCACGCTGGCGCTCGCTGCCGGGTGCGACGGGCCGCATATCACCTTCCTCGATCCGCAGGGGCCGGTCGCGGCGCAGCAGAGAACGCACTTCCTGATCATCCTTGGGCTGATGATGGTCGTGGTCCTGCCGGTCCTCGTCCTCACGCCGTGGCTGGCGTGGCGCTACCGCTATGGCAAGCACAATGACTACGAGCCGCGCTGGAGCTTCTCGTGGGGGTGGGAGATCGCGCTGTGGGGAATTCCAACTGTGATCGCGGCAATTCTCGCGGTTTTCCTGTGGCGGAACACGACGACGCTCGACCCCTACGAGCCGCTGTCGCTTCCGGGCGAACCGCTACGCGTGCAGGCGATCGCCTTCGACTGGAAGTGGCTCTTCATCTATCCCGACCTCGGCATCGCCACGGTCGACGAGCTGGCGTTTCCAGCGGACCGGCAGCTCGCTCTCGACCTGACGTCCGAGACAGTGATGCAGGCGCTCTTCGTGCCGGCGCTCGGCGGGCAGATCTACGCGATGGGCGGCATGGTCACCCGTCTGCACCTTGCCGCCGACGGGCCGGGAACCTACCGCGGGCGCAACACCCAGTATAACGGCGAGCAGTTTGACGAGCAGCGCTTCGAGGCCGTGGCCCTGACGGAAGCCGGTTTCCGAGACTGGGTGGCCGCGACACTTGGCGGAGGGCGAGGCCCTTGACCCCGCAGGCTACGCTGTTCTGGCGCGGCGGAGCACTGCCGCAGAGGCCGCCGAAAAGCTCGGACTTGCACTGCCGCTGCGCTTCGCGGCTGTGCCTGACGGGCTCTTCGAGCGGGCCGTGGGACGTCGCGAGGAGGTGGAATGACCGTCGGCGGATTTCTCGATGCCGCGCTCGGCCGGCTCTGGTGGGACGCCCTGCCCTTCTGGGAGATCCTGCGGTATCCCGAGGACGCCTCACGCGTGCTGAACGGCGTCATCGCCACCGGCGCGGCCAGCCTTGTCGTCTTCGGTGCCCTGGCGGCCGTCTGGGTCCTGACGCGGCGGCATTGGTGGCGGCCGCTCTGGTCGGACTGGCTGACCAGCGTCGATCACAAGAAGATCGGCATCATGTACGTCGCGCTCGCGCTGGTGATGCTGGCCCGCGGCATCGTCGAGGCGACCTTCATGCGTGCCCACCAGGCAACGGCCCTGGGCGGCGGGTTCCTGACGCCCGAACATTTCGGCCAGTTCTTCACCACCCACGGCACGATCATGATCTTCTTCGTGGCCATGCCGTTCCTGACCGGACTCATAAACTACGTGATGCCGCTCCAGATCGGCGCGCGCGACGTCTCGTTCCCGGTGCTGAACTCGGTGAGCCTGGGGCTGACCGCGGCGGGGGCGGCGCTGGTGATGGTGTCGCTGGTGCTGATGCCGTTCTCGACCGGCGGCTGGAGCGGCTATCCGCCATTCACCGAAGCCAGCTACAACCCGGGTGCGGGGCCCGACTACTGGATCTGGGCGGTGACGCTTTCGTCGCTCGGCTCGACCATGACCGGGATCAACTTCGCCGTCACCATCTACAAGGAGCGCGCGGAGGGGATGCGCTTCTTTCGAATGCCCCTCTTCTGCTGGACGGCGCTCTGCACGGCGATCCTGATGATCTTCGCGATGCCGCCGCTGACCGTCGCGACGGCGATGCTGGCGCTGGACCGCTACGCCGACTTCCATTTCTTCACCAATGATCTCGGCGGCAACATGATGAACTATGCCAACCTCTTCTGGCTGTTCGGCCATCCCGAGGTCTACATCCTGATCCTGCCCGCCTTCGGGGTCTATTCGGAGGTCTTCACGACGTTCTCCGGCAAGACGCTCTACGGCTACAGGTCCCTGGTGGTGGCGACGATGTGCATCGCGGTGCTGTCGTTCACCGTCTGGGTGCACCACTTCTTCACGATGGGGCAGTCGGCCGAACTCAACGCCGTCTTCGGCATCGCGACGATGCTGATCGGGATCCCGACGGGGGTGAAGATCTTCGACTGGATGCTGACGATGTACCGGGGCCAGGTGCGGCTGACGGTGCCGATGATCTACGCGCTCGGCTTCGTCATGCTGTTCGTGATCGGCGGCACGACGGGGATCGTGCTGGCAAATCCAAGCGTCGACTTCCAGGTGCACAACACGCTGTTCCTCGTGGCCCACTTCCACAACATGCTGATCCCCGGCACCCTCTTCGGGATGCTTGCGGGATACACGATGTGGTTTCCCAAGGCGTTCGGCTTTCGCCTCGACGAGCGCTGGGGGCGGCGGGCCGCGATCGGCTGGATCGCCGGTTTCGTCCTCGCCTTCTTCCCGCTCTACGGTCTGGGGCTCCTCGGGATGCCGCGGCGGTTGCACGGCTTTGTCGAGCCGGAATACCTGCCGTTCACGCTGGTTGCGCTTGTGGGCGCCCTGCTCATCCTCGCGGCGTTCGCCTGCCTCCTCGTGCAGCTCGTGGTGAGCGTCGGGCGGCGGCGCGAGATGCAGGTCTGGGTCGGCGACCCGTGGGACGGAAGGACGCTCGAATGGGCGACCTCGGCGCCACCGCCCGAATACAACTTTCCGGTCATCCCCGCCGTCGCGACACGTGACGCCTTCACCAACGAGAAGCTGCGCGGCGTGGCCTACCAGGTGCCGGAGACGTGGTTGGACATCGAGATGCCGAAGAACTCGGCGCTGGGGCCGGTCCTGGGGATCGCCGGGTTCTTCTGCGCCTTCGGACTCGTCTGGTTCATGTGGTGGCTGGTGCTGGTCGCGGCGCTCTCGGCGCTCGGCGCGATCATCGCCCGCGGTTTCGTGCGCGACACGACCAGGACGATCCCGGCGCAGGAGGTCCGCGCCACGCACCTCGCCTGGGTCGAGGCGGCAAGCAGGGTTCCGCGGGCGACGCGGGCGCGCGAGACGAGCCATCTCAACTTCGGCCGCGCGGTGCCGGTCTCCAGAGAGGGCGCATGAGCCGTCATCCGGGCCTCAACCTCGACGCCAGCCACGCGCCGGCGCACGACGATGCCGAAGTGCTGGTCTTCGGCTTCTGGGTCTTCATGATGAGCGACGCCGTGATCTTCGGCCTGCTCTTCGCGACCTATGTCTCGATGAGCGGGGCGACGGCGGGCGGGCCGGGACCGAACGAGCTCTTCGAGCTGCGCGCCGTCTTCATCGAGACGATCGTCCTTCTGACCTCGAGCCTGACGATGGGACTGGCGTCGTTGTCGATGAAGCATGACCGGAACGACCCGAGCCTGATCGCCTGGCTGGGTCTGACCCTGGCGCTCGGGATCGTCTTTCTTGTCTACGAGTTGCACGACTTCGTCTCGATGCTGGACAAGGGCGGCGCGCCCAGCCGCTCGGGCTGGCTGTCGGCGTTCTGGGCGCTGGTGCCGCTGCACGGGCTGCACGTCGCCGCGGCGTCGCTTTGGCTGATCGTGATCGCGGTGCAGGTCGTGATCTTCGGCCAGGACTCCGCGGTCAAGACCGCGCTCCTGCGCCTCAGCGTCCTGTGGCACTTCCTCGACATTGTCTGGGTCGGGATATTCTCGATCGTTTATCTGGGAGGCCTCGCATGACCGACAACGTTCGCGAGGACGAAACCGGCGCCCGGCCGGAAGACGCGACCGCCGAGCGCCGGTCATACCTCAAGGGTTTCGCCGCGGCCCTGCTCCTGACGGCGCTTCCGTTCGCGCTCGTCGCATGGGACCTCGCGGCGCGGAGGACGATCCTGGTGATCGTGGGCGCGGCAGCGCTTCTCCAGATCGCGGCGCACTTCCGGTGGTTCCTTCACATCCGTCTGCGCGGTCAGTCGCGCGAGGACCTGCAGCTCATCCTGTTCACCACGCTGATCCTGGCGCTGATGGCGGGCGGCACCATCTGGATCCTCGCCAATCTCGCCACCCGGATGCACTGAAACCGGTCCGCGCCGACAGCAGCGGCCTTGGATTGAACCAAACCTGGTAGCAAACGTTTGGAAAACTGATGGCACTGGTCTCGAACATCCTGATCTGGCTGACGCTTGCCGGCCTGGCAAGCGTCGCGGCCACGGCTCTCGGACGGCAGGGCAGCGCCACCGCACCGCAATCCGCGCCGGTGCTGGGTGGCGGCACGCCTGATACGCACGCCTGGCAGCGATTCCATTTCCGCGCATACACGATGACGCTTGTCTTCATCGCCTTCGAGATGGAGATGATGTTCATGTACCCGTGGGCGGTCGTCTACGTTTCGGAAGGACCGAAGGCGCTGGCCGAGATGGGGATGTTTCTCAGCATCCTGTCGGTTGGCATCCTCTACGGCTGGCGCGAGGGGGTGTTCCGGTGGCAATAGCATGGCTCCGCCGGCTCGCCGCCGAGGCTGCGCCATCAATCTATCCGTGCATCGGCCCGAACATGCAGCCCGCGGTGGAGCGGCTGTTCCTGTCGCGCGGCATGCGCCGGGCCGCGAGCCCGCGTCACGCGGCCATCCTGCTCGTCGCGGGCAACATGCCGGAACGCGCGCGCGAAGCGGTGGACCGGCTGCACGACCAGCTTCCCCACCCGCGCACGACGCTCCACTGGGACGGCACCGATGACCCGACGGACGCGCTGGCGGAGCGTTGGCGTGCTCTGCTTGCCGGCGAGGACGAGTCCGACCGGCTGCCCGACGAGCCGCCGAACCTCTGGCGGGGCAAGGGCGACCACGGCCAGGGCGGTAAAGGGATGATGGGCGGCACGCCCTACGGCCGGCCGATGGCGATGACGGGCGAGGACGTGCGCGACGGATTGATGCTCGACCGTTACACGGCACGTTTCGGTCCCTTCGCGCCGATGCTGCCCCCGGGTCTGGTGCTCGAAGTCACGCTTCAGGGCGACGTGATCGTCGCGGCGGAAGCGCGCGCCGCGCCCTTCGAGCAGCCGGCGGAGGCCGCAGAGCCGCATTTCTGCGCCGCACGCCTCCTGCGTCTTCTCGGCCTCGACGGCGATGCCGACCGTGTGCTGCGAGGCGAACGCGCGCGCGGCCTGTTCCGTGGTGGCGCCGTGCCGCGGGGACTTGGCGAGGTCACGGAAGGCAACGATGTGCGGACCCGGCTGCGCGAGTGGCTCGCTGGTCGACCCGGCACCTACCAGGCCCCGTCCCTGCCCTCGCTCATCGTCGGGGCCGAGTGGCACGAGGCGATGTTGGTCCTCGCGTCATTCGCCCCGGACGCACTGCGGCGGGCCTGCATCGCCGAGGTGCCCGCATGATGGCATGGTCGGCGCTCGCGCTTCTTCTCACGCTGTCGGCCGGCGCCTGGTTCGTCGCATGGCTCGATGCGCTCGCGCCAGCGCATGCCGGCGGGCGCGGTCCGCTGGCTCCGCTGAGGGCCGGGGCCGCGCGACTGGTCCGCCAACGGGTGGTGACGGAGGCGCCGGACGAGCTGAACTGGCGTCTCGCGCCCGTGGCCTACCTGGCGCTTGCGGCGATCGGGTTGTCGGTGGTCCCCCTAACGGCTGCCGGTCCGCTGGTCGAAACGCCGGTCGGGATCGTCGTCTGGGGCAGCTGCGAGGCGCTGACGATCGTCGCGGTCTTCCTGCACGGCTGGTCGCCGAACGCGCCGTTCCCGCTGATCGGCGCATATCGCTACGCGGCGATCGGCCTGCCGGTGATGCTGCCCTCGATGTTCGTGCTGATCGCGGCGGCGCTGCCGGCGGAGTCGCTCTCGGTCAGCCACATCGTCGCCTCGCAGGTGGATCTGTGGAACGTCGTGCGCCAGCCGCTCGGCCTGCCGCTGTTCCTGCTGGTCGGGCTGACGCTGACGCTTCGCGGGCCCTTCGACTATGCCGACGGCGCCGAGCTTGCGGGCGGCACGTCGGCGGAGGACAGCGGCGCGGGGGCGGCGCTCTGGCAGCTTGCCCGGCTTGCCATGCTGGTGTCGTTCTCGGCGATGGCGGCGGCGGTTTTCCTCGGCGGGCCGCTCGGGCCGTGGCTGCCGGGCCTCGTCTGGATGTGGCTCAAGACCGCCGGCATCGCCGCGCTGACCGTCGCCGCCGGACACTCCATCGCCCGGACCACACCGAGCCGGATGCTGACGCTGCTCTGGATCGGGGCGCTGCCGCTGTCGTTCCTGCATCTCGCCATCGCGGGGGTCGTGAGCCTGTGAGGGAAATCCTGATCATCGCGCTGATCCTCTTCGCCGTCTGGACCGGCTGGCGGGTGTTCCGCGTCGACTCGATGGTGCGCGCCTCGTTCTCGCTGATGCTGTCGTTCATCGCCGTCGGGGGAGTGGGCGTGCTGCTGTCTGCGCCCTACATCGGCGTCGCCACGGTGTTCATGATGGCGGTCGAGATGATGGTCATGGCGATCTTCATGGTCATGTTCATGATGAACCCCGCCGGCCTGAACCCGATGATGATGGTGCACCAGCACCGTGTCGCGATCGCGGCGGGCGTGATCGCGTTCCTCGCCCTGTCGGCCGGCGTTCTGCTCGCCGATCTGCCTGCGGAGGCTGTCGCGCCGGAGGCCCGGCCCGTGGTTCAGCTCGGGCACGAACTCCTCGGTCCGTCGATGCTGATCTTCGAGACCGCGGGAGTCACGCTGCTGGCGACGATGGTCGGCGCGGTGGTCCTGTCCTCACGTCAGGGACGCTACGGCATGAGCGACCAAGGCGCGCGCCCGCCGGGTCTGACGGAAGGTGGAGAGCCTGCCGGCCGTCAGCCGGAGGAGAGCGGCGGCCATCATCACGGGGGGCACGGATGACCCTGACCATCGTCCTCATCGGCGCCGCGGCGCTCGTCGGCCTCGGGCTTTACGGCGCGCTCAGCCAGCAGAGCTTCGTCATGCTGATGATGGGGCTCGAGCTTATGCTGAACGGCGCGCTGCTCGCCATCATCGGGTTCTGGAGTCAAGGTATCGGCGGCGTGCCCGAGGGACAGCTTCTCGCGATCATCGTCATGGCAGTGATGGCCGTGGAAATGGCCATCGGGTTCGCGCTGGTTGTGGCCGTCTATCGCACGCGCATGGCGGACACGACCGAGGCGCTCGGGACGCTCAAACAGTGATCTGGACACTCGCCCTCCTTCCCGCGCTCGCCGGGCTGGCGATCTGGGCCGGGCCTGACGGTCGGGTGCGGGCTGGAGCGTCCGGTGCGGCGGCGCTCGCCGTCACTGTGCTGCTGGCGCTCGCCGCTGGGGACTGGACCGGCAGCTACGGCTGGTCGCACATGCTGGTTCTCCGCGCATCGCTGATGCCGCTCTCGCACGCAGTCGCGGTGATGGTGCCGACGATCGCGCTTGCCGTCGTCATTTTCGCCGCCAGCCATGAGGAGAAACGCGGGCTCTCGCGCCTGATCGGCCTGCTGGTCGTGTTCGTCGGCGGCATGGAACTGATCGTCATGGCGGGCGACCTGCTGACACTGCTCATCGGGTGGGAGATCGTCGGCGCCTGCTCCTGGGCGCTCATCACGCATCATTGGCGGCAGGGAAAGGCCGCGGGGTCCGCCAACTACGCATTCGTGATGACACGCGCGGGCGACCTCGGCCTCTTTCTCGCGCTCTTCGCGACCTTCTCGGCGACCGGCGGCCTCAGCTACGGGGCGCTGTCGGACCTGCAGGGGCCGCCGCTCTGGATCGCGGCCCTCGGAATTCTCGTCGCGGCGGCCTCGAAGGCAGGCCAGGTGCCGTTCTCCCCCTGGCTCTTCCGCGCGATGGACGGCCCGACCTCGGTCTCCGCGCTGCTGCACTCGGCGGCAATGGTCGCGGCGGGCGCCTACCTCGTCGCGCGACTCCAGCCGCAGCTTTCCGACGCGCCGGGCTTTGGCGCGGCGGCGATTGCCGTGGGCCTCGTCACCGCGATCGCGGGCGGGCTTGTCGCGCTGCGCCAGGTCCATGCGAAGAAGGTCCTGGCCGGCTCCACCTCGGCACAGCTCGGCCTGATGTTCGCAGCGGCGGGGGCGGGCTATCCGGGTGTCGCCGCGATCCATCTGATCGTCCATGCCGCGTTCAAGGCGTCGCTGTTCTTTGCCGCTGGCATCGCGCACGCAGCGGCGGGCTCGTTCGACCTGCGAACCATGCGGCTCGGACGCGCACTGCCCTGGACGGCCGCGCTGACCGGCGTCGGCGCGCTGGCGCTCGCCGGCGTGCCACCGCTCTCCGGCGCGTGGAGCAAGGAGGAAGTGGTCAAGACGCTCGGCCATGCGGGCCCTTGGCTCGCAATCGCCGGCATGGCGGCGGGCGGCTTGTCTGCCGCATACGCGGCGCGGTTCGCACTGCTCGCCTACGGGCCGGGCGACCGGTCGGAGGCGGCGCGTCCGGGCCGGGGCGAGACGGCGGCGCTGGCTGGGCTTGCGCTTCTGACCGTGGCGCTGTCGGCGCTGTGGCTGCCACCGGTGCACGAGGCGGCGGCCGGTGCGCTCGGTGTCGCGTTGCCGTCCGGCTCCGCGATCGAGACGACCGTTTCCCTGATGCTGGTAGCGCTGGGCCTCCTCGCCGGGGTCCGGTTGGCGCGGCAGCCCGCGCCTGCGCCGCGTCAGGACTGGCTCGGCCTCGCGGGCCTGATCGAGCGGACGTTCGTCCTGCCCTTCGGTCGCGCCGCCGACGCGGCGGCACGGATCGACGACCGCACACTCGACGCCATCCCGCGCGCTGTCGCTGCCCTGGCCATGGCCGTGAGCGGCTGGGCGGCGCGCGTGGGGGAGACCGCCCTGGACGGCCTCGCAGCGGGCACGACGGACCGCGCCGTCGCTCATGGTGCCCGCACCTGGCACGGCGCGCTCGCGCTCATCGTCGAAGCAACCGCCGCCCTCGCCGGGTCCGCAAGCCGGTCCGGCGAGGCCGCGTCCGACCTTATCGCCGGCGGCACCGGAAGGCTCGCCGGAATGGCGGGCGGCGACCTCCGGCGGCTGCAGACGGGCCAGTCGCACCACTACTACACGCTCCTCGTCGCCGGCTTCGCGGCGGGGCTCGCCATCCTGATCATGGGAGCCTGACGTGCTGACATTCGCCATCCTCTTGCCCTTCGCCATCTCCGTTGGGCTGGCCCTCGTTCCGGCAATTCCCGCCTCGATGGCCCGCCTCGGCGCGATCGCGACAGCCGCCGTCTCCCTGCTCCTGCTGATCGCGGTCTGGGCGGGCTACGCTGGCGGCGGGTTTGGCGCGATCGAGGAGGTGCCCTGGATCCCGACACTCGGCATCGCCTGGCGCGTGGGCGTCGACGGCATGTCCCTCGCGCTCCTCCTGATGAGCGCCGTCGTCTTTGTCGCCGCGATCGCCTGGCCAATGCAGCTCGAACGGGCACGCGCCTACTACGCCTGGCTCCTGTTCCTGATGGGCGCCTCGCTCGGGCTTTTCGCGGCGCTCGACCTGATCCTCTTCTACGTATTCTTCGACCTCAGCCTCGTCGGAATGTACTTCCTGATCGGTCGCTGGGGGCATGGCGACGCCGAGCATGCGGCGCTCAAGTTCTTCATCTACACGCTTGCCGGATCGCTCCTGATCCTGATCGGGATCATCGTCCTCGCCCTCGCGGGGCCGGACCTCACGTTCGACATGCGTGCGCTGATCCGGAATCCGCCTCTTACCGGCGCCGGGATCGTGCCCGCGCTGGTGCTCCTGGCCTTCGTCGTCGGCTTCGGGATCAAGACGCCGGTCTGGCCATTCCACACCTGGCTGCCGCCGGCGCATGTCGACGCGCCGGGGCCGGCTTCGGCGATCCTCGCGGGCGTCCTGCTCAAGATGGGAACCTACGGGCTGGTGCGGCTGCCGCTGCAGATGATGCCGGAGACCTTCGCCCGATGGGCGCTGCCGATCGCCATCGTCGGCGTCATCTCGATCCTCTGGGGCGCGGTCGTCGCCTTCGCGCAAGGCAACCTGAAGCGGCGGATCGCCTACACCTCGGTCAACCACATGGGTTACACCGTCCTCGGCATCGCGGTGGCGGGTTCGGCGCTGGGCTCCGAGTCGGTGCGGGCGCTGGCGCTGACCGGAGCGGTGGTCGAGATGGTGGCGCACGGGCTGATCACCGGGTCGCTGTTCCTGATTGCCGGGGCCTTCTGGCAGCGGGCGCAGGACTACGAGCTGGCGCATTTCGGCGGCCTGGCCGGGGTGGCGCCGCGGCTGACCGGCGCGGCGGTGCTCGCCTCGTTCGCTTCGCTGGGCCTGCCGGGTCTTGCGGGGTTCGTGGCCGAGCTTCACGTCTTTCTCGGCACCTTCGCAGTCTATCCGTGGCTTGCGGCGATTGGCCTTCTCGGCATCCTCATCACCGCCGCGCTGTTCCTGCGCCTGATCCGGCAGACGTTCTTCGGCGCGCTTCCGGCGGCGCGCGAGGGGTTCTGCGACCTGACGGGGACGGAGACGCTGATCCTCGCGGGCCTGCTCGCGCTCGTGGTGCTGATCGGGATCTGGCCGGTCTGGCTGCTGTCGCTGATCGACGCGGCGAGCCTGATCCCCGGCGCCGGAAGCTGAGATGCCCATTGGTGATCTCGCGCCCGAAATCGCGGTGCTGCTCAGCGCCGTCGCCGCGCTCCTGACGGCGATGTTCGTGCCGCAGCGGCGGCAAGGGTTTTGCGCCTTGCTGGCGATCGCCGGTCTCGCGGTCGCTGCGGCGCTCGCGGTGCCGCAGATGGGGGCGCGGCGGCTGACTTTCGACGGCACCTTCGCGCTGGACGCCGCGACCGGGTGGGCGCGGCTTCTGATCCTCGCGGCGACGGCCCTGGTCGTCGGCCTCTGTCCGCGCTGGTTCGCGACCGACCGGCGCCATGGCGAGGTTTACGCCATGCTCCTCTTCGCGGCCCTCGGCGCGATGGCGATTGCGGGGGCGGCCGACCTGATGCAGCTCGTCATGGGCGTTCTGCTGTCGTCGATCACCGGCTACACCCTCGCCGCCTACCACCGGAGCTGGCCGATCTCGGTCGAGGCCGGGATGAAGTATTTCCTCGTGGGCGCGCTGGCGAACGCGCTGATGGTGGTCGGGGTCGTGCTGGTCATGGGGATGACGGGCACCACCGACTATGCGGCGCTCGCCGGGACGCCCATGACCGATCCGCTGACGCTCGGCGGTGTGATGCTCGTCCTCACGGGGCTCCTGTTCAAGCTTGGCGCGGTGCCCGCCCATCCCTGGGTTCCGGACGTGGCCGAGGGGGCGCCGGTGCCCGCCGCGGCCTTCCTCACCGTGGTGCCGAAGATCGCGGCGGCGGTGGCGCTGGCGCGGTTCGTCGGCCTCTTTCCGCAGGCGGAGTTCGCTGCGCCTGCTCGTCGCGGTGCTCTCGGCTGCAACCATGACGCTCGGCAATCTCGCAGCCTTCTGGCAGGACGATGTCCGCCGCCTGATCGGCTGGTCTTCCGTGGCGCAGGCCGGATACGCGCTGATGGCGGTCTGCGTCGTCGGGCTCGTTCCGGAGGCGCCTGCCGCGCTTCTCGCATTCGTGGCCGCCTATGCTGCCGCCAACATCGCGGCCTTCGCGGTGGTCGCGCATCTGCGCGGACGGACCGCGCTTTCGGACTACAGGGGCCTGATGCAGCGACGGCCCTACGCCGCCGCCGCGTTGATCGTCGCCTTCCTGTCGCTGGTCGGGATCCCGCCGCTCGCCGGGTTCTTCGGCAAGTTCGTCCTGTTCCTCGTCACTCTCGACGGAGGGTTCGGATGGCTCGCGCTCGTCGGGATCGCGAACTCGGTCCTGTCGCTGTTCTTCTATCTTCGGGTCATCGCCCCGATGGTCTTCGCCGAGCAGGAAGGCCCGGTGCAGGTGCTCGGACGCATTTCGGGCACGGTCGTGGCGATTTCGGCCGCAGCGCTCATCGCCGTCGTCCCGTTCCTTGGCCTGATCTGGAGCGCGCTTCCCCGGACCCTCCTTCCCTGAGCCTGCGGCGCGCGGCCTCACGCCACCTCCCGGCAGCAGAACATGCCGGTCGTCTTTGCGGGTTCACGCGCTCTCGACTGCCGCAACAACGGGTGCCGCGGCCCTGCCTCGGGGGCATCAGCACGGCATGGGGGGCGGCCAACCTCACGATGTTCGCATCTGTCACGCCGCGCGACCCCCGCATCAGGTTCGTCGCACCGCCACCACGCCCGCTTGCTACAGGCCGGGATGCGACAGGCCGAGCCTGAATCAGGTTTTTCGGCGAAGTTTGACTCGACTACTGGCCGTGCGTTTCCATGATCCATGCTGTGGCCAACTTGCTGGTCTGGTCAGCGGCGACGGCCTGCCCGCCCTGAAGTCGATCTTGTGCGTCATGAACACCGTGCTGTCAGCGGCAGGGCGACCGCGATGGTCGCGGTCCGCTCGGCCTCAAGGCCGCGAACCCGGATCAGCGCGGCGCCAACTCCGGCCAGGATTGGCCCGGATCACCCGGATGAACCGCGTCGACTCCTTGTAACCCGACAACTTCCGCAAAGTGACCGACGGCAGGACGCAGGCGGCGCTGTCGAGCGTTGCGGCTAGGAAAACCGTGCCGAGGCCGATGCAGACGGTCGTCACCAGTCCCTCCATTGGCAGCATTCCGAGGGCCGCCTGCAAGGTGCCGGGACTGCCCTGCTCCGACAGAACCGCCGAGCCCCGGGCCGGCGCCAGTTGATCCCGGTCAATGCCGGAGAGGTGTCACTGGGCTACGCTTGCAGGGCAATCCGAAAGCACGTGAAATAGAAGAGTAGGAACATGAAGCATATCGCCTCCCTCTCCCTCGTGGCCGCGGCCGCCGCAGCGCCCGTCTTTGCCCAACCGGTGGATGGAACCTATTACCACGGTCACATGGACGGCTGGGGCATGGGGCTGTTCGGCCTCGGCATGATGATCCTGTTCTGGGGCGGCCTCGCCGTCCTCATCGTGCTCGCCATCCGCTGGCTCGGTGATCAGAATGGCGGAGGCCCGGGCAGGCGCCGGTCCGACGCGCTCGACATCCTCAAAGAACGGCTCGCGCGCGGCGAGATCGACGTCGAGGATTTCGAGACGCGGCGGAAGCACCTCGAAGGCTGAACGGAACTTTCACGGTGTCCCGATCATATTCCAAAAGACGAAACTGAACACGAGGCCGATCATGAGCTACACCATCAACCGCACCCTTGAGGGCGTGAGCTTCGAAGACGCGGACAGGCGGACCCGGGAGGCGCTGGCGGACAAGGGCTTCGGCGTGCTGACCGAGATCGACGTGAAGGCGACCATGAAGAAGAAGATCGACGCCGAGATGGAACCATACCTGATCCTCGGCGCCTGCAACCCGAAGATGGCATGGCAGGCGATCGGAATCGAGCCGCGCGTGGGCGCGATGCTGCCCTGCAACGTGATCCTGCGGCAGGTCGATGGCGGCGTGGAGGTGAGCGCTGTCGATCCGGTCGCGTCGATGTCGGCCATCGACAACCCGGACCTCCAGAGCGTTGCCGGTCAGGTGAGGGATCTGCTGAAGGAAGCTGTCGAGGCGGTGTGACGGGAGCCAGACGCGGCGTCCGGACCCAACGCCGTTCGGGCGCCTGCCCTTTCCGCGCCGGAAGCATCCAGCCCTGAGGCGGGAACGGAGAACCGCCATGACATTCTGCAAGGTCGGGAAACTGAGGTGAGGCCACCGCACGACCGCGATCCATGCCGCCGATCCGGCCGCCGGGGTGGATTGCGACCCGTCGGATCAAACTATGGGCATATAATGCGCACCCGATGAGGGCGCGGTGCAGGGCGCGATCCGCGGCGGGATACGTTCCGGTCACGGTGATAATCGGGTAGCGCGACACCCCGAAAGAGATCTACTGATGGCCAACCTCCTGCATGACCGCGCGGGGCGTCTGCTTCTCGTGATCCTTCAGCGCGCGGCGGTTGCACTAGGTCTGCTGCCGGCGCGTACAATTGTTGCACTTGCGGTCAGGAACTCGCTTCCGGCCTCGGGCAACGCACCCCAACCTTGAGGACATGCGACACAGGAGAGCCAGCATGCAGAAGATGATCACCTTCGCCTCCCTCGGGCTGATCGCCGCCTCCACTCTGGCCGTCGCCGGCGGCGGCCACAGCGGCGGTCACGACAGTCACGACGCAAGCATTGGTAGCGCGGGCAATCCCGCCGACGTCGACCGCGAAATCGTGGTTTCGATGCACGAGATGGAGTACGACCCCGAGACGGTCGAGGTCGCCGCGGGCGAGACCATCCGCTTCGTCGTCAACAACGATGGCCGCATGGTCCACGAGTTCAATATCGGCACCGACGAGACGTGGGACGCGCACCGCGGCGAGATGCAGGAGATGATGAAGGCCGGCGTCATGACCGCGAGCCGGATCCGCCATGAGAAGATGGAGGAGACGGGCATGATGCACGACGACGCGAACAGCGTCCTGCTGGAACCGGGCGAGACGGCCGAGATCGTCTGGATCTTTCCCGAAGACGGCACCGTCGGCTTCGCCTGCAACGTGCCCGGCCACCGCGAGGCCGGCATGGTGGGAGAATTCCACCTGATGCACAGCGCTGAGGGCGAGCACTAGGTCGCCATTTTCCGAACCCGTCCGGAGGCGGCGCTCGTCCCTTTCCGGCTGATGATCCGGCGCGATGTGGCCGTCCACGCCCGGAACGGCGCGACGCGCCGCCGTCAGGGACGCGGCAGAACGCGGGCCATGCCCGAGCCTTCCTCGACGAGGACGTCGGCGTCGGTCGGCAGGTCGGACAGCCGGTCGACGGCGCCGTTCGGCCAGCGGACCTCCAGGGCGAGCGATGTCCGGCCGTTCGTTCCGAAGGTCGCGACCGGTTCCGAGCTGGAGAGGTAGCTGCCACAGGTCGTCATCGTCCTGTAGGCGGAAGCCTCGGCGGCGCGAAGGACCAGTTCCGCCCCGATTCCCTCCCGGTTGGACTCGACACCCCGCAAGTGAACGCGCAGCGACGTGGACGACTCTGCCTCGTTTCGCAGCAGCCGGACCGGACCGCGGTTGTCGGTCACCAGAAGATCGACGTCGCCATCCCGGTCGTAATCCGCGTGCGCGACACCGCGAGCGACCATCGGGCGCGCAAGATCACTTCCGGCGGCCGGAACGATGTCGACGAATTCGCCCTGCCCGTCGTTGACGAAGAGGTGCGGCGGCTGCGCGGCCGGGGTTCCGTCCGGAAGCTCCTCGCGCTGCACGTGTCCGTTGGCGACGAAGAGGTCGAGATCGCCGTCGAGGTCGTAATCCGACAGGTCGAGGCCGAAGCCGAGGGTCGGGAAGCTCGCCGTGCCTATGCCCGAGGGAAGGGCCCGGTCTGTGAAGATGCCCTGACCGTCGTAACGCCAGACGCCGATCGTCTCCTTGCTGAAGTTCGCGACGAAGAGGCTGGGCCGGCCGCTCCCGTCGACGTCGCCGGCGGCGACGCCCATGCCGGCCCGGGCGCGTCCCGTCTCGTCGTAGGCGACGCCGAAATCGCGACCGACCTCGGAGTACCCGCCCCGCCCGTCGTTCCGGAGCAGGAGGTCGCGTTCGGTGTCGTTCGCGACGAAAAGGTCGGGCCATCCGTCGGCGTCAAAGTCGAGGGCGACGGCGCCGAGCGTCTTGCCCGGCAGCGCGTCGAGCCCGACCTCGGCGGTGCGGTCGGCGAAACCCTCTCCGGTGTTGTGGAAGAACCGGATCGGCGCGGCGCGGTAGGCCTCGGGCGTGCAGTAGCTCTTGGCCACGCCGTCGTTCGAACACCAGAGGTCGTTATCCGGAGACCAGTCGACATAGCCACCCACGAAGAGGTCGAGGAGTCCGTCGCGGTCGGCGTCGACGAGGTTCGCCGCGGTGGACCAGCCGTTCGCGCCGGCGAATGCCTCCTCCGCAACGAACCGCCCCCCCTCGTTGCGTAGCAGGAGCGGCCCGTGCAGCGTCGTCAGCACCGCGTCGGGTGCGCCGTCGTCGTCGACATCACCGACGCAGAGGCCGAAGCCATAGACGCGCAGGTCGGCAAGACCGGCGGCCTCGGTCGCGGCCCGGAACCCGCCGGCGCCGTCATTCAGATAGAGCTGCACCGCCGCCACGTCGGACTCGGCAGCCGGATCGGGCGCCCCGCCGCCGACCAGCAGGATGTCGCTCCAGCCGTCGCCGTCCGCGTCGAGAAACGCCGCGCCCGCTCCCATCGTCTCAGGCAGCCATTTCCGCCCCGACTCCCCGCTTTCGTAGCTGAAACCGCCCAGTCCGGCCGCTTCGGTGACATCGGTGAACCGGAGCGCGCTCTCCGGCGCGTCCTCGTCGTCGCATCCGGCGAGCGTGGCGGCGACGGCACAAAGGATCGCCACACATGAAAGGGACAGCCGGCGCGAACCGCAACCCGACGTGAAGCGCGACCTCATCGACCGGGCGCCGCGAGCGAGGAGCCATGCTCGTGCACGGCCTGCGCCTCGCGGTTGGCGGCGGCATCTCTGCGGCGGTAGTCGGCGGCCCGCTCGTCCGCACTCTCGTCCTCCTTGAACCGCTGGAAACGGCGTTCGTGGGCGGCGGCGCGGTCCGCATCTCCAAGCGCGCGGAAGCTGAGCGCCAGGTTGTAGTGGGCGTCCGCATCCTCGGGGTCGATCGCCAGAACGGCCTCATAGCGCGTGACCGCATCGCGGTAGCGCTCCCGCAGGAACGAAAGGCGGCCAAGGTCGCGCTGAAGGCCGCGGTCGCGCGGGAAGCGCCCGGCCAGATCGGCAAGCGCGATTGCGGCCTCGTCGAGCCGCCCCAGCGCACGCAGGGTCAGTCCCCGGAAATAGGCCGCTGCGGGATGATCGGGCGCCAGCGCCAGCGCCCGGTCGAAACGGGCCAGCGCCGCCTCGTTCGCGCCCATCGCCAGCAGGGTTCGACCGGCGTTCGACCACCCGTCCGGCCGCTCTGGCGCGATGGCGGCCACCCGCTCGAAGGCCGGAAGCGCCGCCGAGAGGTCGCGCTGGAGCAGCAGGCCGATGCCATAATCGTTCCAACGTTCCCAATCCTGCGCCCGGTCCGGGGCGGCCTGAGCAGCAGCATGGGACGCAATCCGCAGCGTGACGCTGTCCTCGGCCAGCACCTTGGCGGGGAGCCGCGGCGCCTCCGCGCCGAATGATGCCGCCACGGCAGGTGAGAGCGGCACCGTGCCGCCCCAGGCGAACGCCGTCAGCGCCGGCTGGAACTTGCGGTAGCGCAGCCGGGCCGTCACCATGATCGGCCCCTCGCTCGCCCGGTCGGGAATCGTGACTCGATAGCGCGCGACCTCGGCGGCGCCTGGCCCGATCGTGCGCCGATAGACGACCGCGCGCGCCTCCCAGGCGTTGCGCTTGTCGATTGGCGCCCCGTCGCGATCCACCATCAGGATGCGGTAGACATGGGCATCCGGGTCGCGCGCGCCCGCCTCGTCCTCCTGCCCGCTGGCGAAGACGAGCGCACCGGCCGCGTCCCGCGCCGTCACCTCGAGCCACGCGTCGGCACCGTCCGCCGTTCCGCCGGGGAAGGCGTGGCCGAGACCGGCGTTGCGCACCACGACGTCGATGCGAACCGTCTCGCCGGGCGCGACAGTCACGAGCGACCGGTCGAGGGGCGCCGCCGGGCCCGCTCCGGGAAGTGTGGCGGCGAACACGTCGACGCGCAGCCTGTCCTCGGCAAGAAAGTCGGCGATCGCCTCGATCTGGCGCCCGAAGCCGTTGACGAGCGGCAACGCGTCGTTGGCGGCCGGGAACCGGTGAGAGTGCAGCATCGGCCCTGCGTGATCCTCCTTCTCGGCGCGGACCACCGGCATGTGGCAGTCGACACAGGTCCGCGGCGTCGGCGGAAAGTAGAAGGCGGCGACCCCCTGCCCCGAGACGCCGCTCCTCTGCCAGGCGTCATATTCATCGAACCCGCGCACCCAGCGATAGTCGTTGAGCGGCACGTCGAGGTGAACCTTGTGACAGACAGAGCAGAACTCGGCCGGCTGCTCGCGCATGAACGGCTTGATGAACGTCCGCCGGTGGATCTCGGGATTGATCCGCAGCACGGCCTCCTGCAGTTCGCGCAGCGCGGGCCCGGCGTCCAGGCTGAGAGCATGGAGCGACGTGAAGCCCAGCGTGTAGTCCCCCTGCCCGGTCGTGCCGCCGACATGGGTGATCGCGTGGCACACCACGCAAGGGATCCCCGCATGCGCCTCGGGCCTCTCGAGAAGGTCGGCGGCGGGAATGTCCATCGCGCCGGTAAAGAGCAGCGCGGGATCGTGGCAACTGGCGCACCAGCGCGAGCGGCGCGTGCCGGCCCGGTCCTGAAGATAGACGATCGACGCGAGGTACCACTGATTGTTGAACGACGCGAAGCGGTGGGCCGACTGGGACCAGTCCTCGTATATCTGGGCGTGACAGTCGCGGCAGCGCTCGCTGTCGAGGAAGAAGCCGGCGGGAACGGTGTCGCCCTCGACCGTGGCGAAGCCCGGGAAGTTCGGTCGCGACGGGTCGGTAGCCAGATCGCCCATCGCCGCCGGCGCGATGCCGTCGTTGGCGATCTTGTGCGCTGACCGCCACTGTCCCTCACGAAGGTAGATCGCGGCGGCGGCGAGCGCGACGGCGACACCTGCGGCCATCACGAGACGCGTTCCCGGCCGCCCGCCCCGGACCACGGCGAGGTCGGCGGCAAGGATGGCGACGCCGGCGATTGCGAGCCCCGCATGAAGCGGCACCAGGACGGCCAGCACGCCGCCCGCCCCCGCGACGAGGATCGCCCCGGCGGGTGCTGCGCTCAGAGCGACGAGCCCCCAGCCGATGCGCGACCGCCGCGGCCACTTCAGGCCTAGATGCAGGAGCAGCGCGAGGCCCAGAGCGATGTGCGCCAGAAGGGCGAGGATCGTGGAGATCCAGGCGACCGGCCAGGAATAGACGAAGAAGCCCGTCGCGAGCAGCGCGCCTATCGCGAGTGCGCCGGATTTTGCCCTCATCGGCCTATCCCTCCGGTCCGCTCGGCAGCCATGGGCCGGGGTTCGTGGTGAACAGCGCGTCGCGGTCGATGCGTGCGCCGCGGAACCAGACCTCGCGAACGTCCCTCAGGGCGGCGATGTCGTCGGCCGGGTCGGCGCCCAGAACGACGAAATCGGCGTGGGCGCCCGGAGCGAGACGCCCGATGTCGCGCGCGCCCAGTCGGTCGGCGGCGCGGCCGGTGGCCGAGAGCAGCGCCTCGCTCGGGGTCAGGCCGCAGGCCGCCACCAAGAGTTCCAGCTCGCGCAGCAGGCCCGGTCCGTGGAACACGCCCGCGTTGCCCGCGTCGCTGCCCGCCACCAGCGGGATCCCGGCCGCGTGCGCCCGGCGGCAGCCGTCCTGTGCGCCATCGAAGCGGCGGGCATAGAAGGCCGCCTGCTCCGGCTTGCCGCGCAGCCCGGCGAACCAGGCGTCGGGCGAGCCGAGCGAGTCGAGGACGACCGGCAGCACCCAACGCTCCACCGCCGGATCGACGTGGACCCCCGGTCCGATCGCCTGGGCAAGCGCCTCGTAGGACACAAGCGCCGGTATCAATGTGACGCCCGCCTCGGCCATCGCGGCGACCGTGGAATCGGTGAGGTCGGGGGGGACGTGTTCGATGCTGTCGGCGCCGGCCGCGACGGCGAGACGGGCATGGACGTCGCTGTCCACATGCACCGCGACCGGCAGCCCAGCCTCGTGCGCGGCCGCAATCGCGCTCCGAAGCGCAGGCTCCGGCAGGACCGGAAAGGCGCGGTCGGAGCTGCCGGCCTCGAGGTAGAGCATGACGAGGTCAACCCGAAGCCCGACGAGTTCCGCCACCGCCGCCGCAGCCTCCTGCGGCGTCTCGACCTGGAACGTCGCGCGCGACGCAAGGCCCGGAACCGTGCCGAAGATCGCGGCAGGGTGGCCGCCGGGCGCGGTGAAGCTCCGCCCTGTTAGGAAGATCCGGGGCGCACGCATCGCGCCGCTCTCGACGGCGTCGCGCAGAGCCAGCATATCGGCCTCGATGTCGGTCATCGACACGACGGAGGTGATGCCGAGGGCAAGGTAGACCTGCAGGTCGTGAATGATGCGCGGCGGAACGAACTCTCCCGAGCTCGCCGCGCCGCCGCCCGAGGCCCCGACATGGGCATGCGACTCCACGAGGCCGGGAACGATGTGAAGCCCGCTCAGGTCGTGAACCTCGGCCCCATCGGGCGGCTCGTCGCCCGCCGGCCCCGCGAAGACGATCCGGCCGTCCGCGATCTCGAGCCGGCCGGGCGCGAAGACGCCGCCGCTTCCGTCGTGGATGGTCGCTCCGACGAACACCTGCACAAGCCGGGGCGCGGCGGGCGCGAGGGCCGCATCCGCCGGCGGAGACTCGACCCGGGTCGGCGCCGCGAGCAGGGCCGCGATGTAGAGCCCGCCGAGGCCGAGCGCCACGAGCGCCAGGCCGCGCCGGCTCAGCGGCGCATCGGTCTCCCAGCGGAAGAGGAGCGCGTTGCAGGCGAACGCGACCACCCCCGTGGCGAGCAGGACCAGGACGGAGAAGGCATGCGCCTCGAGGGTCGTTTCGCCCGCGATCGCGCCGCGCAGCAGGTCGACGACATAGGTCGACGGAAGCAGCGCCGCGACACGCTGCAGCCCGTCCGGCATCGACGAAAGCGGGATCGCCGCGCCTGACAGGAACGCCAGCGGAAAGAAGAGAAGGTTGCTCAATGCGGGCGCGACGCGCATGTCGCGGGCGACGCTGCCGACGATGAGCCCGAGCGGCACGAAGGCCGCGGCCGACACCGCGACCGCCCCGGCAAGCGCCGGCACGCCGCCGGCGAACAGCACGCCGAAGGCAATCCGCGCCACCGCGAGCTGGAGCGCCATCGAGACAAAGATGTTGAGCGCGGCGGTGATGGCGTGCGACGCGACCACGGTACTCGCGGAAATCGGGGTCGCGCGGTAGCGGCGGTAGAGGCCAGCCTCGCGCAGGCTGACCATGTGCAGCGAGATGCCGAAGAACGCCGCGGCGATGAGGTTGATCGTCAGGATGCCGCCAAGAACCCGCTGGCGCTGCGCCGGATCCTCGCCGCCGAAGACCGCCATCAGCCCGACGAGCAGCAGGAGCGGGAAGGCCAGGTTCCAGAAGAGGGCGATCGGGGCCCGCCAGGTCTCGATCAGGAGGCCTCGGGTAAGCGCGCCGGTTCCGCGAAGAGCGCTCATCGGCTCTCTCCCGCCGCCGCAGGAACTCTCGACCTCGCCCGCGTCGACCTCGGTCTTCGCCGCGCCGACGAGACCGAGATAGGTCTGCTCCAGGCTCGGCGCGCGGATCCTCAGGTCATGCAGCGCCACGGCGTCGGTCTCCACGAGGGCTGCGACGGCGCGCAGCGCGGCGGCAGCGTCGTCGGCGGCGTACTGGCGGTGCCGGCCCTGATCGGCGACGCGGCGCGCGCCGGCCTTCAGCAGCGCATCGTCGTCGAACCCGTTCGCCGTCGTCAGGACGATCCGCGTCTCGCCGGGACGGTCCCGAACCAGATCGCCGGGCGCGCCGTCGGCCACGATCCGGCCGGCGTTCAGGACCATGACCCGGTCGCAGAGGGTCTCTGCCTCCTCGATGTAGTGCGTCGTCAGGAGGACCAGCCGTTCGCGGTGGTGCAGCTCTCGCAGGAGGTCGTGGAGCGCGCGCCGCGAGACCGGATCGAGGCCGCTCGTCGGTTCGTCGAGGACGAGGATCGCCGGGTCGTTGACCAGGGCCATCGCGATGGCGAGTCGCTGGCGTTCGCCGCCCGAGAGGGTGCGGTTGAGAGCGCGTGCCCTGTGGGCGAGGCCCACGCGGTCCAGCAGCGGCCCCGGAGGAAGCGCCGTGCGGAAGAAGCCGCCGATCATCCGCAGCGTCTCGAGCGGCGTGAGCGATTGCGGCAGCGGCGAGGTCTGCAGCTGGACGCCGAGGCGCTCGCGCAGGATCGGGCCGTCGGTCGCGGGATCGAGGCCGAGCACCCTCACCTCGCCCGAGCTGCGCGGCCGCAACCCCTCCAGGATCTCCACCAGTGTCGTCTTGCCTGCGCCGTTCTGTCCCAGCAGTCCGACGATCCCGCCGCCGTCGAGCCTGAAGGTGACGTCCTCGAGCGCCTGGACGCTGCCATAGGTCTTCGACAGGTGCTCGACCGAGATCAGCATCGCACCGACCCCCTCCGGGGCGACGAAGGATCTTTCCGGTCGGGCCGCGCGCGGGGATCGCGGCCTGCCCGCGACCCGTCGCGGCGGAAGAAGAAGATGACGAATGCGGCGTGGCAGATCACGGCCGGCACGACGCTGCCGGACGCCACGACCAGGAGTCCGCCCACCAGCGAGATCGACAGGCAGCCGGCCGAGATGACGACGGCCTGAAAGCGGGTCCGCACCTGCACGACCTGTTGCAGCCAGAAGAGCACCCCCGCCAGGACGATGGCCACGGCGGCGTTGGACCGTTCCCACAGGACGAGCAGCACGGCGCCGCGAAAGAACATCTCCTCGACGGCGGCCGCGGCGGCGCCGAGCAGCGGCGCGACCGCCGGCGAGGCGGCGCGGATGCCCTCCATCCACGGGATCTCGGCGATTTCGGCGAACGGGACACGCCCCGGCCCGACGGCAACGACGTAGAGCGAGACGAGCAGGTTGCAGAGCGACACCTCGGCGACGACGCCGAGCAGGATGAGGCCCGCGTCATCCGGCCTCAGGCCGAGCCACGCGCCCGCCGGCAGCCCCGCGAGACCGGCAACGGCCGCCGCGCCCGCAAGACCCGCAGCGAGATAGGCGCCCGAGAGCAACATCGAGCGGATCGCGCCGGCGCCGAGCGGCACGCGCCCCATGAGGCGCAGGACGAGCGGCTGCACGAAGCGGGCCCGGTCGGAGAGATACCACAGCATTCGCCCCCAGAGCAGCGCCAGGAGCGAGGAACCCCGCCGCAAGGGCCAGCAAGTCAGGCATGCCGCCGCCCCGCCACCTGAAGGAGAAGGAGGCTCTGCAGGCCATGCGCAATCAGCGGCGGGACCAGGCTGCCGCCAGAGCCGACGTAGAGGCCGGCGAACACCAGTCCGACGAGCGTCTTGGAGAGCACCGCGGCGGCGCCGAAATAGAGGTGGTTGAAGCCGTAGAGCAGCGCCCCGCCGAGGATGGCGGCGCCGGGCGCGAGGCCCCAGCCGCGGAACACGTCGTAGGCGAGCTGCCGGTAGACGAGCTCCTCGCCCGCGGCGATCAGCAGGACAAAGCCCAGGGTCGCGAGGCCGGGTCCCTCGCGCCAGAACGGGTGCAGGGCAACGGGTCGCCGCAGGGCGCCGAGCGACCCCGTCCGCGTGAGGCTCTGCACTGTCGCTTCGAGGGCGATGCAGGCCGGGGCCGCGAGGATGGCGAGCGCCACCAGCCAGGCCCCTGCGGGACGGACGGCAAGCCGCGCGGGATCGAGCTGCCCCACCGCCACGACGATCAGCGCGAAGGGCAGCACCAGCAGGGCCAGGAATGCCGGCGACGCCTGCCGCGCGTCGATCCCCCTCAGAGCCGCGAGCGCGGCGCTGAACCCGGCGGGGAACGCCGCGGCCGCGAGCAGCAGCGCGTCAAGGAAGAGGATGGGGGATGTCATTGCAGATCCCTCCGAACGCTTCGATCCGCGGATGAGCCGAGTACGGCACACCGGGCACGCACATGGTCACCAGTTCTGGCAGGAACACCCGGGCGACGTGCCAGCCATAGTCGCGCGTCTCCGGCGGCGTGATGTCGAGAAAGACGCCGTGCTCCGAGACAGCGGCAAGCTGACGCAGGAGACGGGCGGTATCGCCGCGCATGTCGCCGGTCTCGTGGCGCGGCATGCCGCTCAGGACCTCGGTGCCGTCGATCATGTCATGGACCGTGCGGCGCTTGGCCGCCGCATCCCGCGGATCCGCGAAGTAGGCCACGTTGCGGTCGAGATCGGTGAAGCCGCCGCCGGTCTCGACGAAATACTGCCGGGGAAGGTAGAGCGGCCCGAAATAGCCCAGGAACGAGATCGCCACCGCTTCCATCAGCGCACGGTAGGCGGCGTGCACCGGATCGAGGCTGCCCTGCGCCCCGAACACGATGAGCGGCCGCGCATCACGCCGGTTCTCGAGAACCGCGCCGATGACGTGCGCGTCGGGCATGTCCGGCAGCCGAAGATCGAGAAGCGTGACCTCGAACGCCGAGTCCGGCGAGAACAGGTCGGGGCAGAGGCCGGCCAGCGTCAGGTCGTTCATCGCCACCCGCCGCGCGCCGCGCGCCGTGTACCAGGTGACCATCAGCGCGTCGATCTCGAGGAACTCGAGCGCCGCATTCTGCAGCGCCTTCTCGAACGAGGCATGGCAGGCGGTGCCGGTCGAAAAGCCCGGACTGAACGGCACCTCGCCCTTCTCGGTGGCGGGGCGGTATCCCACGAACAGCATCTGCGCCGGCGCCCAGACCTGCCGCTCGGGGTCGGCGATCGAGGCGCAGCGTACCCAGCCCACGACGTCGTCCGGCGCGAGGCGGCGCAGGCCCTTGTAGTCGCCAGCGTTGAGCCGGGCGTAGTCCTCGTCGCCGTAGAGCGTCAGCAGCTCGAACGGCACGACCTCCTCGGTCGCGGCCATCTCGCGCCAGCTCGCGTAGCGCAAACGCTCGCCCAGCGTGAGCGGCGCGACCATGAGCGCGTAGCGCTCGATGGCTTCCGCGGCGAGGCGGATCAGCGCCTCCTCGTAGAACATGCCGTAGCCGCTCAGGTGGTACTGCATCTCCAGTTCGGGGTTCAGCAGCACCTTGTGGTAGGCGGGCATGTTCGCCACCACCGAGCGGATCGCGAGATCGCGCGAATAGCGCACCGGGCTCGCCAGCAGGCTCTGGACGATGCCCGCCTGCTCGCCGCAGATCCGCTTCAGGACGTTTTCGACCAGGTGCGTGCCGTATGGGTAGGCGCGCAGCGAGGGGCGCGGCAGGGCGGTCATGGCGCGTCGGGCGTGAGGGTGATGCCCGACAGCATCTCGCTCACCAGGCGGTTGGAGGAACGGTACATCTCGTCCATCTGCGCCGTCGCGATGTAGCCGCAGGCCGGACAGTAGGGCACGCGCAGGATGTCCTGCGCCTGGATCTCGAGGAGCGGAAGATAGACGCTCAGCGCCCGTCCCGCGAGCCGCAGCATCCCCAGCCGCGAGTAGAGGATGCCCTCGGCCATGACCGCCGCCGTCAGCAGATGCATCGACGGCGCCAGTGCCCCAGCGTCTGGCGGACCGGACGCATGGGCGGTGCGCCGCACAAAATCGCGGTAGGCGACGGTGTCCTCGAGGCGGGCCATCATGCGCTGCTCGTAGCATTCGAAGCAGCCGCTCTCGCGGGCGAAGGTGGACAGGATCGTGACGAACGGCCCGTCCACCAGCCCCAGGATCAGCGGCTTCTCGGCGGCGACGAGAACCCGGTTGAGGTTGCGCAGCACGGTGAGGTTCGGCTGCGCGATGCAGCCCACCACGGCAAAGTAGCCGTCGAGGCGGCGGCGCAGGCGGTGCAGGTCGCGCGAATGCTCGACCGCCTCGGTGCGGGTGGTGAGGTCGGCCGCGGCGAGATCGTCGAAGAGCTCCTGCCCGAGGATGTCCATCGGCAGTCCCGCTTCGACGCCGATAGTGCGCGCGGCGGTCGCGGCATAGTCGGTGTCGGCGAAGAACGCGACCGGACGGGCCTGGCCCGACGCCTCGGCATAGCTCGACGCGCTGCCACCGAAGAGCGCGCTGACGAGGCCGGCCCCCGCGTCGTCCTCGGCGCGGCGCAGGAACTGGCGCTGCACGAGGTTCTCCAGCACGTCGAGATAGGCCTCGAGCGCGCGCGGCTCGGTCGCGCTGGCTCTGGCGACTGCGTCGGGGTCGACGGCCCCGTCGGTGACGAGTGCATCCGCGACGACGGCGAAGAAGTCGGCGACCGCCTCCGGCTGGCCGGCGAAGTTCAGCACCGCCTCTGTGAAGTTCCAGACGCCGCGGCGGAAGCGGATCTCGCCGGCGCCGCCGCGGAACACGCGCACCCCGTCGACGAGCCGGTAGCCACGCACGGCCGCGGCCGGACGTACGGCCTCCGCGCGAGAACGGCGCTCCGGTGCCGCATCTCCGGGGGGGGCTGCGTCGCTCTGTCCGGTCCGATCCATGCCGCTCGTCCCCCTTGCAATTCGTGTCGTTCCGGCCGCCGGCCCTGGTCAGCGCCCGATCACGGTGAGATGGATCATGTGGCGCGACACGCCGTCCGCCTTCAGGAACTTCTCGAACCGGCGCTTGGCGAAGCCGCCGACATCGCACGAGCCGATCCCGAGCGCGGTGCAGGTCAGGTGGATGCTGTTGGCGATGCCGCCCGCCTCGATGTAGGCAAAGCCCAGCGCCGGCTCGCCGTATTTCCGGGCGTTCTCGAACTGCTTGTAAACGTAGACCACGAGGAACGCGCTGCGATCGGGCGCGATGTCGCCGAACTGCGCCAGCGTCCAGAGGGCGTCGTCGGGAATCTCGGGGGCGACCGGCATCAGCGCGTGCGGCTCGGGCGCATAGCGATAGACGCCCGGTTCGAGACCGGTGACGGCGCGCGCCACGACATAAAGGTCGAGCGGGTAGAGGCCGCCGCCAGAGGCCACGGCGCGCAGCTTCATGCTGTCGCAGGGGCCGAGCGTCTCCGTACCGGCGCCGGGCGGCATCTCGAGTTCGCCGGTGACGCCGCCGCCGTGGAACAGGATCGTCGCGAGCTCGGCAAGGGTCACGAATTGCCCGGAAAACTCGCGGACGCTGCGGCGGGAGCGGATCACCGGCCCGAGCGGCGCCCGTACGGTGCGTGCCGCCGGCAGCGCGATCAGCGCCTCCTCGTCCTCCTCGGCGCCGCGCGTGGCGATGGCGGCCTGCACCGGCGGCAGCGCGAAGTTGTTGACCCCGACCACGACGCCGATGTCGGCCTCGCTGCGGCGGAAGTTCATCAGGTATTCCTCGGCGAGGGTACGGCTCTGCGACAGCAGCAGCCCGCGATAGGCGACCTCGGGCGACTTCACCCCCGTCGTGTCTGCATAGAGCGAGATCGGCAGGTTGTTGCAGAACGAGACGATTTCGGCGAGCTGCGGCAGCTCGCCCTCCATGAAGTCCTGGACGCTCATCTCCGACTTAGCGCGCTGCTCCCGGCGGCTCATTGCCGGAACCTCATCGCCGAGCCCTGCCAGGCATCGGAACGCTTGAAGTTGATGCTCCAGAACGGCGCGTGGCGCATGCAGGCATGGGTCTCGTCCTCCTCCAGCGACGAGCGGAGCTGCGCGACCCAGGCGTTGGCCAGTCGCTGGATGTCTGCCGGGTCGTGGCGCTCGCTCAGGCGCTCAAGGATCAGCTTGGTGCAGACCGGCTGCTCGGCGTCGAGCGTGCGGTCGAACGACAGCTTCTCGGCCAGGCAGCCGCCATAGCAGACGCTGCGGAAGTCGCAGGTGCCGCAGATCCCGCCGAGGCGGTCCTTCATGCCTTCGAAGAGCGCGTCCATCCGCGCGCCGAGCCGGTCGAAGCTCTCGCCGTTCTCGAACGTCTCCGCGGCGATCTCGTCGCTCTCGACGAGGAGCGGGCACGGCAGGATCTTGCGGTCCGGGGTGATGCCGAAGAACTTCTTGCCGGCCATGCAACGCCGTGTCGTCAGCGCGTCGATGGCGATCGGCAGGTCGGGGGCCTGCCCCTGCGGCAGGTCGATCCGGTCGCTGTGACGCAACGACAGGTCGATGATGCTGCCGAGAAGCTCCTCGTGCAGCGCCGCCGTGACGTGTGCGGCCTTGCCCTTCTTCACCCGGGCCACCGGAGTGAACCGCACGAACGCCACGCCGCGGTCGAGGCAGAGGTCGAATATCTCGCCGATCTTGCCCACGTTGCCTTCGGAAACCGTCGAGCCGATCCCGACATTGATGCCGCTGTCGACCAGCGCGTCGATCTTTTCCATTGTGTTGTCGAAGGTCCCGGCGCCGCGCAACGCGTCGTGGGTCGCGCTGTCGGCGCCGTCGAGGCTGATACGGATCCGCAGGCGCCAGAACCGCTTCAGCCGCCGGATCCGGTCGTCGTTCAGCAGCCCGCCATGCGAGAGAACGTTGATCCAGTAGCCGAGGCCGTGCGCGTATTCGAGCACCTCGAAGATCGGCTTGTAGATGAACGGCTCCCCCCCGGTGATCGAGACGTAGCGGTTGCCGCGCTCGTAGGCCGCCGCGAGGATCGCGCAGACATCGTCAAGCGGTATGCGCGGCGCGTCCTCCCGCTCCAGGTTGAAACAGAAGGTGCAACGCAAGTTGCATGCGTTTGTGAGATAGACGTCGAGCGCCATGCGATCCTCCCACTCCGGTCGAACCCGGGCCCGCGTTCCTGCGTGCTCGAGCCGCCGCAGGCGCCGCGCGAATCCGCACCGGACAACCTGCCGCGGTTCGGCGCCCCGATCCTACCAGCAGCAAGACGAGCAGCAGGAACAGTTGCCGCCGCCACAGGTCGAACTGGCGCCTGGCGTCAGCGACACCGACTGCAATCCAAGGTCACAGGTCGAACGGATGTGTCCCGAATAGGACAGCATGGTCCCGGCGAGATCGCCATCGCCCGTGTCCGCCATTTCCGCGTCGGGGCCCCCGTAAAGCGCGTCCCTGGCCGATGTCCCGAATCTCCGCATCTCAAATCTCCGTCGTCAAGCGATACTGCGGCGGCGCACGCCGGCCGCGGCGTCACATCAGGGGAATGTTCATGACGGTCCTGAGGTTTTCCGGCCGAGTCTCGACGGGATCGTCGAGGATCTGCAGCACGACCGGGAAGCCCAGTTCGACACCCTGCTCCTTGGACTGCTCGGCGATGCGGTCGTAGATCTCGCCGAGCTGCTCGAACGGACCGACATGGACGTAGCGAACCGCCTTCTTGAAGTCGAAGTCGAGTTGCTCCAGACCCCCGCTCATCTCGTAGCCGCCGCCCGAAGGCACGGTCATTCCGAGCGATGCCTTGGAGATCGCATCGCGCTCGGGCCGTTCGTAGAGCACGAGGATGCCGGTCGGATAGAACCCGTCCAGGCGGAAGTCGATCCGCTGGTCGACATAGGACCGCATCACCTGACGGAACTGCTTGTTGAGCGTTTCCGAATCGAGCCTCACGCCTTCGGCGGTCCGGCCTGCGGCGACGATGGTCACCGGCTCGGCCCGTTCGACGGAGGTCTGGATCGCCCTGTCGATATTCTCGTCACCGCTCTGGTCCGGCGTCGCCTCCTGAGCCGTTACGGTGACGGCAAGGGATGCTGCGAACGCGCTTGCAGCGATTGTCGTCACGAATGATCGCGCTGCTTTCATCTGAACCCCCACTGCTGGTGGAGTGCCACACGATCGGGATCGCCGGACTTTGTCTGAAACCTGATCCCCGCACGGCACGATTACATCCGACGGTCGCGTCCAGCAGAATTAATACTACCACGAGATGTCCGTTCGAGCAACATTCATGCGATGTTGAATCGTTCGGCGCGGCGAAGGCCGACGTGTCTCGCGGGCCTTCAGCCGAGCGCAGGGCTCGGAACGAACCACGATCGCGGACCCCAACTCCTTCGTCTCGAGGATTGCGTCAGGCGGCGCGGTCGTCCTTGGGCGAAGCCATCACGATGTAGGAGGTGACCGCGCTCACATGAGGCCGCCTCCGGAAACCTCTATCGCTTGACGCCTTGATATTCACAGCCTGAGACAGGGGAGTCGGATGTCGAAGCAAGGGGTTCTGAAGCATCGAGGATCGGCTCGAGGAGATTTCCGCCGGAGGCGATCCGCTGGAGACGCTGAACAGGACGGTCGAGTTCGAGCGTTTCCGGCCGATCTTGGAGCGGGCGGCGGGCCGACCGCGCTGCTTTCGGGGCGGACGGCCCGCGATGGACGCGGTGCTGAAGTTCCGGATGCTGGTCTTGCAAAGCCTGCATGGGCTGAGCCTGGAGGCGACCGAGCGGATGGTTCGCGATCGGTTGAGCTGGATGCGGCTCGGCGGGCTGGGGATCGCCGACACGGTGCCGGACGCGAACACGCTGTGGGACTTCCGGGAGGCGCTGATCCGGGCGGACGCGCTGGACGCTTGTTCAGCGAGATCATGGGCATTCATGCCGCATCCCGCGCTCCGGCAGATATGCCACAACGCGGCTCCCGCATCGGAGCACTCCTGCGACATGGCGCGCTCAGGCCCGGATGACGGCGAAAATTGGCCGGACCTGTCGAACGCGACCCGAAGGACAAATTCGTGGTCTTCAACATCACCAACGCCGCGCGGCGAGGCGGAGCCCGTCGACATCGCGAGGCCGTGAGACGGCTTGGAGCCGGATCCAGCATCGACCCGAGCACGGGGCCAGTTCGACGACATGTGCGTGCGAATGTTGCCCGACGACGGGGCCCGGCTGCGCGAAGGCCTGATCCAGACCGCCAACACCGCCCGCGACGTCTGGGCCGACAGTGCCTACCGCTCCGCCGAGAACGAGCGCTGGCTGAAGGCCCACGGCATGACGAGCCAGGTCCACCGCAAGAAGCCGCGCGGCCGCCCGATGCCGCAGCGCACGTCGCGCGCCAACGGCCGCAAGTCCGTGATCCGCTCCAAGGTCGAGCACGTCTTCGCCCAGCAGAAGTCCCGCATGGGGCTGACCATCCGCACGATCGGTCTGGCCCGCGCCAAGGCCACGATCACGCTGGCCAACATCGCCTACAACATGGGACGGTTGCGGTGGCTCCAGAGCCGGACTCCGTCCACCTGACGGCAAGGACAGAGAAACCCGCTTCCTCAGAACGCTGAGCGGGCCGCAGAGCCCTCCAAAGGACCCTCAGAGCGCGATGCGCCAAGCCTGTCACCCAGCATCTCGGCAAAACCGTGCGTTCCCGGAGGTGTCCATGAGACCGCGTGCTCAGGATCTCAGTATGGAAACGCTTGCAATCGGCGAGGTCCGCGCTCTCGACGCGCAGCAGATACTGGAACGCACCAGCGACGTTGTGGCATTCGACCCCCGGGGCGATCGCCAGGCGACGAAGCCTGGAGGGGCAAGACCAATGGCAAGCGACTCGCCTCTGTCTTGCTGATAATCTAACCTTGAGCAAATGACGGACGAACATTCTTCAGACAGAAGCGAGCCTCTGAGGTCAGTTGAGAATAAACTTCGGGAAAGCGAAGCGCAGTTTCATGCCATTTCCGAAGCGATGCCACAGCTTGTCTTTCGCACGACGCCAGACGGAAACGTCGATTTCTTCAATTCGTCATGGTACGAATTCACCGGATTTCCGGAAGGCTCCGCCAATGGTACCGGGTGGAAAGCGGCTTTGCATCCGGATGACGTCGAACGCGTGGCCGCGATCTGGAACGAGGCACGTCGAACCGGCGAGCCGTGCGAGGACGAGTATCGCCTGAAACATCACTCGGGCGAATTCCGATGGGTTCTTACGCGAGCACAACCGGTGAAACTCCCGGACGGAACCATCTTGAGGTGGCTCGGGACCAGCACGGATATTCATGCAATCAAGGTCGCGGACCAACAGCGCCAATTCATGCTTGAAGAGATGTCCCATCGCATCAAGAACACTCTGACGCTTGTGCAGATCATTGCCTCTCAGACCCTGAAGAATTCAGACGATCTGGAAGAGGCCGGAGATGCCCTGCAACAGCGCATCTCCACCCTGGCAATCGCCCATGACCAGCTAGTGCGTTCGGAATGGGCCAAAGCCAATATCACGCAGGTCGTCGATGCCGCACTTGCACCGCATCGCACGGGTCTCGGCAATTTCAAGATATCCGGCCCCGACCTTCCAATTGGCTCCAGTCAGGCCGTGGCATTGACAATGGCGTTGCACGAACTGGCAACGAATGCGGCAAAGTATGGCGCCTTGTCTACGGAGGTCGGGCTGGTAAATCTTCATTGGCTTGCCGAGACCGCCGGCGACAGGTTCACGCTGGTCTGGGAAGAACAAGGTGGACCGCCGGTCACGCAACCGCGACGCAATGGGTTTGGAAGCAAGATGATAGAGCAAGCGCTGACAGGCTATTTCGGCGGAGCGTCAAGTGTGACCTACGACCCGGGCGGCCTCTGCTTTGAACTGTCGTCGCCCCTGAGCGGCCTGAGTGGATGAACATGAAATCGAGCGGCGGGTAGCCGAGCCCTCGGCGGTCAGGGTGCCCCGGATCCTGCGGCCCGCCGCGAACGGCAGTCCAGGGGATGCCGCCCTGCCGCAGAAGCGAAGGGCCGAACGGGGGTCTGGTCTGTCCGTGACGACCGCTCTGCTTCAACACCTGTGTGACCGCCCCGCTGCGCCAATTTGCTCCGGACGCTCGATGTGGACGTGTCCGGCCTCCCCTTTATCGCACCGGGTCGGACGCGATGATCGCTGCGACCGCGCGCAAAGCACCCTCCCGATGGAACACAAGATGGTGCGCCCGACGGAACGTGAGGCGCCGTGACCGGGAATCGCGTCACGCTGGCTGCGGACGGGCGCTCGTTGGGAACGTCCGAAAGCAGGGAGAAAGACCATGCTGTATTCACGCCTGACTCTTCGTCGTGGGAAGTTTGGTCGGTGCGCTCTCGGCCACGCCGATGGTCGCGCAGGACGAGATGGACGCAACCTCGATGACATGCGCGGAGTTCACGGCCATGGACCCGGATAATCAGATGCGCGCGGTGGAAGCCATGGAGATGGCGTCCGCAGACCCGGGCATGATGGCCGAGAGCGAAGAAGTCATGACCGCCGAGGATGACGCTATGGCCGCAGAAGGCTCGATGATGGCCGATCCCGAGGCGATGACGCCCGAGGGCGGCGAAGCGATGATGGCGAAAGGCAATGACGGGACGTCGTCCGACCCGTTGGCATCCATCAGGGCCGCTTGTGAGGGCCACCCCGACATGATGGTCATGGACGCCACGAAATCGGCGGCGGAGTAGAGCGGTGCATCCGGAGGCGTGGAGCCGCGTCGCGGCCCCGCCCCCTCGAGGAGATTTCGTCATGACAATCCAAACCGACGCCAGGTCGGCGCCTCCCGAGGGCGGCGACTTGGTGCACCGCCATCGGCTGTCGACGCGCCTCTGGCACTGGGCCAACGCGGCCGCGCTGCTGATCCTGCTGATGAGCGGGCTGATGATCTTCAACGCCCATCCGCGACTCTACTGGGGCCAATACGGCGCCAACGCCGACCCCGCCTGGCTGCAGATCGGTTCGGACGGAGACGAGGGATATCTGCGGATCGGCGAGATGCGCTTGGAGACCACGGGAATTCTCGGCCGCTGGAGCGACGAGGACGGCCGCGTCCGGACCCGCGCATTTCCGGACTGGGCCACGATCCCGTCGACCTACAACCTGGCTCTCGCCCGGCGCTGGCACCTCACCTTCGCGTGGATGCTTGCGGCAGGTATCGTCGTCCATTGGCTCTGGAGCCTTGTCAACGGTCACCTCCGACGCGACCTGCTTCCGACCCGACGTGAACTCGCGCCCCGCCATGTCTGGCAGCAGATCAGGCACCACGCGACGCTGAACTTCCCCAAGGGCGCTGACGCGCTGAAGTACAATGTCATGCAGAAGATCAGCTATCTGGTCGTGATCCTCGTACTGATCCCGGCCATGGTGCTGACGGGGCTGACCATGTCGCCTTCGATGGACGCAAGCTGGCCCTGGCTTCTCGATCTCTTCGGCGGCCGTCAGTCGGCGCGCTCGATCCATTTCGTCGCGGCGGCGCTACTGGTGCTGTTCGTGGTCGTCCACCTTGTCATGGTGGTGCTGGCGGGCCCGTGGAACGAGGTGCGCTCGATGATCACGGGCCGCTTTCGATTGCCGAAGGAGAAGTCTCGATGAGCCGTCTCATCACTCGCCGACGGATGCTCGTCGGGCTCGCGGCGCCGGCCATGCTCGCGGGCTGCGATCGGCTGGGCCAGGCCGAAAGCTTTCGGAATTCGGTCCTCCGGTCGGGCGAGTGGCTGTCCTACCGGGTACACAGGCTGATCGGCTCGCAGGGCCTGGCCCGCGAGTTCGCCCCGTCGGAGATGTCGCCAGTCTTCCGCACCAACGGCAACGTGCAACCGACCGACCCGGCCTATCGTCGTCACGAGGGGGAAGGGTTTGCAAATTGGCACATGCCGGTCGGTGGACTGGTCGCCGCGCCGCGCAGCTACTCGCTCGCCGAACTGAAGAGCAGACGGAGCCGCAGCCAGATCACGCGCCACGATTGCGTCGAGGGCTGGTCGGCGATCGGCAAATGGACCGGCGTTCCGCTGGGAGCGCTGCTTGACGAGGTCCGGCCTGCACCCGAAGCCCGCTACATCGTCTTTCACTGCGCCGACACGTTCGGCAGCCGCCCGTACTACGAGAGCATCGACCTGGTCGACGCCTACCACCCACAGACGATCCTGGCCTACGGCATGAACGACGAAGACTTGCCGATTGGCCACGGCGCCCCGCTGCGGCTTCGGGTCGAACGACAACTTGGCTACAAGCACGCCAAGTTCGTCATGCGCATCGAAGCAGTCGGCTCACTGAACGGGATTGGAGGCGGGCGCGGAGGTTACTGGGAGGACGTCGGTTTCTACGACTGGTACGCGGGAGTTTGATGCCGACGGCTGCGTGGGCATGCGGCGTGAGGAACGCGTTTGCCTTCATATTCTGCGTGCCTCTGGGCAGTTTGGCGGGGTCAGTTGGGTGCAAGGTGGCCTGATTGACAGCGCAATCAGCCCGCCGGTTACGGCGCCGAATACACGAGGACGATTCCTCGTGGAAACTTGCGCGACAGAGTTTCATCAAAACGTCGCGCCGGCCATCCGGTCGTGGCCCTGCGTCCGACTGGACCTCAAGGAACACGCGCCTCACCTGGGGATGAAGGTTGCGGATGGACGCCTCCGCTTCGGTAACCATTGCCTCGATCCGACCGGCCGTCACGTCATCGCGAAAGTCGAGGCTGGCAGTCAACAGAATGTCGTTCGGACCGAAGTGGATGGATCGGATCTCGTTAACCCGCACCACCTCGTCCCGCGCCGCAAGTTTCTCGCGGATGTCCGAGATGATCTCCGGATCGGCGGACTCACCCACCAGCAAGCCGCGCACCTCGTTGGCCAGGAAGATCGCGGTGATCCCCAGCACCACGCCGATGAAGATCGACGCCGCACCATCCCAGATCGCATTGCCGGTCAACCACGACAGCGCCAGGCCGGCAGCGGCGATCACAATGCCGATCAGCGCCGCGGTATCCTCGCACATCACCACGAAGATCGATGGATCCTTCATGTCGCGAAGATCGCGGATCAGGCCGCGATTACGGCGGCCCTTTTCGAAGCTGCTGAATGCGGTGAGGAAAGCATAGCCCTCGAAGCCGAAAGCCGCCGCCAGCACGCCGAACGGAATCCACGGCACGCTGTCATGGCTCGTTTCGCTGTGCAGGATGGCGCGCACACCTTCCCAGATCGAGAGGCCCGAGCCCAGAGCGAAGAGAAGCACCGCCACGATGAAAGCCCAGAAATACAGCTCCGCCCCGTAGCCAAACGGGTGCTTCTCGTCGGCAGGCTTCTTGGCCCGTTTCATGCCCACCAGCATGAACCCCTGGTTGCCGGTATCGACGAGCGAGTGAATGCCCTCGGCCAGCATCGCTGACGACCCCGACAAGGCCGCAGCCACGAATTTCGTCACCGCAATCGCCAGATTGGCAATGAGCGCGGCGATCACCGTCTTGCGGCTGTGGTCTGCGGCCATGGTTCGGTCCTTGCAAGGTATGACGGTCGAACAACGCGAGCGATCGACGAGGGGGTGCAGTTATTCGGCCGACGGCATCGGCTCGAAGACATCGAGAAGATGAAAGCGCCATCAGGCGTCGTCGCGGTCAAAAATCTCGTGAGGCTGCGCTCCCGTCTCCAGCGACACCTCGCGCTTTTGCCAAATGACCGAGAGCGAGGCCATGATCAAATGCGCGACGATTGTGACAAACGGCAGGTCTCCTTGAGGAGATAGCCGCGGCACCTCGCCCACCGTCACCGACCCTTCGCACGCCAGAGCGCCCGTCGCACGCATCGCGGCGGCGTCAAGAAAGTTAACGGCCGGTCCGGCAGGTTTTCGGCCCCTCGCACCGTGATTCCGAGATCGCCGCCGTCAAGCCGGCGCGGTGTTGCCGCGGGATTGTCCGGCGCGGCGTGGTCCGGCCAGACCGCCTCAAACTGCCTGACGCTCTGTCTCGCAGACCGCAGCGGCACACGGCTCGTCGGTCGAGGCGGCGCGTGGCTCAGGGCGCGGCCGCGCCCGGAGGACGACGGGCTGGCGCAGCTCCCAGGCGTTCGGCTCGGTAAGGCTGATTGCCGCGCCAGTCGTGCGAGCTTCGACGATAAAGGTCCGCTCGGACTCGATGAGCATCTGGGAGAAGGCGACGACATTGCCGACCAAACGGTCAGGTGCGGAGAAAGACGGAAGCCGCGGTCGACGTCTGCGCGGAACGCCCTCACCGAGGGCGAAATGGAAGGTTGCCGATTCCGTCGCGTTGGACTCCATGTCGCGGATGCGCAGGATCCCGTGTGTCGAGGTGCGATCGGCCACTGTCGCAGGCGTCGGACAGACAGTGCCGAAAGCTGCCTGCATCGCCGCGCCAGAGCGACGGCAGGCGATTGTCTCGCCGCCGATACCGACCGGCCGTGCTATATCATCATCGGAATCCTTCTGTCGTCTTGGGCCGCGCCCGCCGCAACGCAGACGGTAGCCGTCACCGGATCTGAGCGGCAAGAGGGCCCCAGGCTGATGTCCCGGCAAGGCGGGACCTGCCGTGTCTTGATGCCCCGGCACGTTCCAGGCGAGGGTTTCCGCGTACTTCTGCCTTCGGCAACACCCGTCCCGGGTGGAACGGCGATCACGCGGCAGCCTTTCTCGGATGGTATCAACCTGACGATGCGCGTCGTCCGCGGCGAGATCGAAGAGGCCTGCCGTGACACGCTGGAGGACCTGACCCCGCCCCGCGGCAGCCAGCTCGGCGCGCTGGTGCGTCTGGAGCCTTGGGGCATCGTCGAGGCCCTGCCCATGCGCACCCTGCGCCGGAACTACCTGACGCTTGAGGCCGAAACGCTCGAAAGCAGGAACGAGGTGACCCAGCAGATCAGCGGCGCCACACTCTACCAGGACGACAGCCCTGTCGGATGGCCTTCAAAAGGCTCAGTCGCCGTGAATTTCTCCTCGGCTTCGGCGCGGCCGTTGAGATGATCGGGCGCTGCTCCCGGCCCATGCTCCCCGGCAGGGTCTTCCGCTCTTCTTCGTCGAGTGGGGAGAGATCGATTGTCAGGGTCAGCGCGGAAGTACTGGCCGGGTCAGCGTCGGTCAGCAGACTCTCGCAGGCATCGAGTTTGCCCGCCCGCGTGTCGGTTCGCCGAGCAACTCCTCGAGCGTTTCCGACTGCGCGGCGGCGGCCCCTCCGAGCGGCAGGGCGGAAATGCTCGATCGCGCGAGGAGGCACCACTTCAGCGGACGACCGCAATCGTCGCCACGACGGCGGTATTCATGTTTTGCGAAATTCCAGTTCCCACCAACTCGCCTTGCTCGTTGAGAGCGAAAGGCCAGCACCGGCTCCAGAGCCGGATCGAGACAGTCTTTTAGCTGAGCCGCAGGAAACACAGGTTGCCGGTACCGAACACCCAACAGGACCCTGCAGCACACCGGGACCTCTCGTCTACCTCCCTGCGACAAGCAGTCCGATGCCGCATGCGGAACAGACAGCAAGCGTGAGTGGCACCCCCCTTTTCCATCGCAGCAACAGGAGAGCGGCCAACAACGCGATGGCCCCGCTGCGCCAATCAAACGAAGCCGGGTCCGGCAGAACGACGCGCAACGCGCCCGCTTCGATGGTGCCGACCGAGTTGAAGAGGACGTGCATGCCGAACCACACCGAGAGGTTGGCAATCACTCCGACCACCGCCGCCGTCACCCCCGCCAATGCCGCGCGCGGGACCGGCCTCGCTGCGATGCTGTCGATCCAGGGCGCGCCTGCGAAGATCCACAGAAAGCACGGCGCGAAGGTCGCCCAGAGCGTGACGAGCGCGCCGCCGAGGCCCCACACCAGTGCCGACCGCCCGTCGGGCGCGGCGTGGTGACCGGCAAGGAAGCCTACGAATTCCGTCACGAGGATCAGCGGGCCGGGCGTGGTTTCCGCCAGACCCAGTGCGTCGAGCATCTCGCCCGCCGTGAGCCATCCCTGCGTGGCGACCGCCTCCTGCGTCATGTAGGCCAGCACCGCGTAGGCGCCGCCGAAAGTCACCATGGCGAGCACCGAAAAGAACCGTGCGATTTCTCCGAAAAGGGGCGGCGCGAACAGTCCCAAGGCGAGCAGTGGTCCGACCCAGACACCGAGACAGAGAGCCGCCGTCGCGAGGCTGACGACGACTTGCGGCCCGGCCGGGATGTCGAGAGCCGGGTCGAATTCCCGCGGCACCGCTCCGTTTCCGAAGCGCAGCGCCCCCCAGGCCGCTGCGCCCGCAACCACCAGCGGGTATGGCACCGCGAACACGAAGAGCGCGAGGAAGGCCAGCGCCGCGACTGCGAGGTGTTCCACGCCCACCAGCGCCCGGCGGGCGACGCGGACCAGCGCCTCGATCACGATCACCAACACCGCGGATTTCACGCCCAGGAACAGTGCCCCGGTGATGGCGAGGTCGCCGAACCGGACGTAAAGTGCAGCGAGGCAGGCGATCACCATCGCGCCCGGCAGCACGAAGAGTCCGCCGGCGACCAGACCGCCGCGTACACCGTGCATCCGCCAGCCCGCGTAGGTTGCCAGCTGCATCGCCTCGGGACCGGGCAGCAGCATGCAGAATGACAGCGCATCGAGATACTGCCGTTCGGTGAGCCAGCGCCGTTCGTCGACCACCATCCGGTGCATCAACGCGATCTGCGCCGCCGGACCGCCGAAGGACAGCACCCCGATGCGCCACCAGATCCGGGCGGCCTCGGACATAGACGGGTTCGCAACTCCGAGTGGAGGTTCTGCCACCGGCGATCCCCCCCCGTCACGACGCTCGGGCGACGGCGGTGAGCCAGTCGCAGCCTTCCTCCGTCGCGTCCTGCGCCCGGCGGGTGAGGGCGTCGCAGAAGATCATCCCGGGGTTCATCGGCGCAAGGTCGTTGCGGTACAGGCGCGACAGGCCGAATGACGGGGCGCTTCCGGGGCGAGGTCATGCCGGTTTGAATCGACCGCGTACGATGGTCGCGAACCGGTCCAGCGTCGCGCCCCGAGACCGAAGTTGGCCAGCAAAGCATCGAAGGAGCAGCGGTCACCCTTGTGAGTCAGGTCCAGCCCCTCGTCGGGCGTGTCAACAACTCGAGCGCGTTGAGAGACGGTGATTCCGGCAGGTGCTGGCATGTCGCATCCTTTCCCTGCCTCGTCGCGCCGGGCGGCAGGTCGCATCTGCCGGTCTGACATGATGAGGATGCGAAACAATGGCCCGCGCCTCACGAGGTGCCCGCGAGCCAGACGAGATACGATCGCAGAGACGGCGCGCAGCCTCAAGTCCGGCGAAGTCTGCCGATGGCAGAATCCGTCTGCCCGCCGATGCGCCCGCCCGCTGAACACCGGCCGCAGATGAGGGGGTCCTGACCGCGCTGCCGGACGCGCCTTCCGCCTGAAATCGGGCGAAGGCGTGGAGGCGGCGACCCCGACACGAACGCGGCATTGTGCGGCGCGTCGCCGGGGATCGCAGACGTCAGCCGTCGGTCAAGATTGCTGCCCGTCTCGCCCTTCGATCAGACCGGCGCGTCGCACAGTCCGATCTTGTACGCGATCTCGACGACGCCCTTCTCATCCGCTCCACCGAGAACGGCACGGGCCAGTCGGGCGGCTCCCCGGTCCTCTGGGGCGCAGTACCGGGCCAGCAGAGCGATCACCAGAAGCAAAGGATCGAGATCGAGGCGCCCGGCAGCCGTGGCCACATCCTCCTCGGCGGCAAGACGCAAAATCCGGGCGCGCAACGGGGCCTCCAGACCCGAGACATCGCCGGAGGCAAGCTGGTTGGCCATGGAACTCCAGGGGATGTGGCCGCACATCCTGCAGGCAACAGGTAGGGTCCTCCTCGAGGCCTCCGCATCGATCCTGGCTTGTGCACTATCGACAGCGGCATCCTTCATGAGCCGGAGTGAGGCTGGCATCCTGTGGAATTGCATTGTGCGGAAGGCATTTCGGGAATCTGGGATCGCCGGTCTGGGAAGGTCGATCTTGCGCGTGACGGGCAGGCCCTTCCGCACCCGGCCCGCCTCGTCCACGATGACGAGGCTGGTCAGGTGGGTGACCAGCCCCTCGGATTCCGCCAGCGCCGCGGCGTCCTTCCGCGAAAGGGACGGCAGGCGCAGACTGGCGGCGAGAGCGGCCACGGCGCGCGAGAGCGTCGTCGGCTCGAGATCACCGGCCGGACCGCCCCGTTCTACGCTCAGGACCGCGTTGCCGCGGAGCACCCGGAGACCTCCCGCCGGACCATCCGCGGCCAAGGCGCCGGCATATTGCCGCAATCCTGAAAACGCTGCGCGCAGAGCGCCGTTCATGTCCGCCTCGTCGGCGATGAGCAGGTCACCACCTGTCAGGGCGGCCAGGTGTCCGACATTGGCTTCGAGGCTGTCCTCCCCGATCAGCACGACCGAGATCCGTCGGCCGAGGCGGGCCAGCGCGTGCACGTCCAGCGCGTAGCTCTGGCCGTCGGTGACAACCAGGAGATCGGGCGCCTCCGAGCTGGCGAGAACGCCCTTGATCGCTGCGCCGATCTCCGTGCCGCCCCGCGGCTCGCTCAACCTCTCCAGCAAGCGGCGGAACCGGACGGCCACGGGTCGTTCGTCCGTCGCCAAGGTTTCCGCGCCGATCCGGCCGACATGGGCGAGCCGGCTGGCGAACTCCCAGACGTCCAGCCCGTCATCGGGCCGGAGGCGGGGCGCTACTTCCGCAAGTCCGGAGACAAGCACGTCGTGCTTGCTAGTCTCACCGAAGACGCTGCTGGCCGGGCTTGCCATGGATCCCGAATGGTCAATCAGCAGGGCCGTGTTCAATGCCTCATCGCCTCCGGACGCCGGCATCACGGTCAGCCGAACCGCGCGTCCGTCGGCGGCAACGCCGCTGAGAGAGGTGAACTCGCCGGTGTCGAGGCTGAGATCGACCGGCGCATCGAGCGGGACACGCGCGCGCCCCTCGACCAGGTCCCGACCGATCAGGGTGACGGTGCCTGTCGCGCACCGGACGGTGAGGTCCGCCGCCCCCGTCGGGCCACCCGTCCTGATGGCATCGGATTCCGGCAGCGGAGTTCGGCCGTAGACGTCACCGACCGTGAGAGGGATGCGCAGCCGCCACCGATCGCCGATGCGGGCGAGCGTCATGGTCCAGGTCGCGACCACCTCGATCTCCTCTCCCGGTCCGATCGGGGCAACAGAAAGCATGTGCACGCCGCGCAGGACCTCCTCGTGCAGGATCGATGCCTTTCCTTCGTCGAGCGCGGCCTCGTATGTGGCCCGCGCGTGCTTTCGGCGGCGCGCCGACGCGTGCAGCTCCCGGCCATTCATTCGGGCTCGAAGATCGAAAAGGGTCGCGTGCACAGGGACCGGGAAGGTCAGCGTCGCCTCGATGCTCTCGGCCTCGGCGTTGCGGAACACCCGGGTGGTGGTGACGACCGCGAGGCCGCTGTCGATTTCGACGTCCATGGCCATCGACACCAGCGGGATCGGGTAGCGCCCCGCGGCCTCTTGTTCAAGGAAGGCGGCGAGAGGATCAGTCATCGTCTGCTTCGCGTGTCTCGGCATCGGGCTCGGGCTCCATGAAGAGGTCGGTCAGAAGGGATCGGAGGCGCTCGACCATCGGCTCGACCGGTTCTCTGGAACCGATCAGGTCGGGAGCGACGACGAGGGTCACGCCTGGCGCGACAGGAAACGGGGCCCCCTCGCGCGCCTGCAGGAGGAGTCGGATCGCGGCTGGCGGGAAACCCAGATCGCGCAACCGGCTGTAGCGCGCGATCGCCGCGACATGATCTTCGCCGTAATCGGCGGTCGACCGCCCGCCGCGCGGTGGGGGGATGAAGCCCTCGCCGATCAGGTAGCGGACTTGCCGCTCGGTAGTTCCGGTGCGGGCCGTGAGGTCGCGGATGTGCATCGCCCTGCCTTTCGACAAGAGAAATGTCGTAAGGCCTCGGTGACGTCAAGGTCATTCGACAAATATTATGTCAAAAGAGAGCGGCGACGGTAACGGCTCAACCAAGACAGCGTTGTCACACAGGGCGATGTGTGAAATTCACGAAGGCAATACATGAGGTCAGAAGGTTCGCATGGCGAAGATCTCGCCCGCCCGGGGTCAGGTTCGGGAACAAGGCGCCGGCAGGAGGGCCGCACGCTTCCGCTTGCTCCCGCTCAGCCGTGTACGCTCGGCCTGAATGGCAAGGGCCGAGCGCCCCGCCGACGGCCGCGCTAGTCCTTCATGCGCTGCGACGTCGGGTCGTACAGGGGTTTCAGGGATGCGGTCGCGGGGATGCGGGCGCCCATCACGTCGATCGCGAAGGTGGAGTCGAGCAGCGCCGCGACGCCTTCGCCCATACAGGGCACGTAGCCCATGCCGACCGCCCCGCCGAGGGAGTGACCGTAATTGCCGGACGTCAGGTGCCCGACGATCTCGCCGTCCCGCAGGATCGGTTCGTTTTGATACAGAAGCGGTTCGGGCTCGCGCAGCAGGAACTGCATCATGCGGCACGCAGGCCCCGCCTCCTTGCGTCGAAGGACCGCGTCGCGGCCGATGAAGTCGGGCTTGTCCAGCGCCACCGCGAAGCCGAGGCCGGCGTCGATGACATGATCCTCGCAGGTGATGTCGTGGCCGAAATGGCGAAAGCCCTTTTCGATCCGGCAGCTGTCCATCGCGTGCAGACCGCACATTTTCGCACCCACTTCCTGCCCCGCCTCCCACAGTGTCTCGAAGACGTGGGCGGCCATGTCGGCGGACACGTATATCTCCCAGCCCAGCTCGCCGACATAGCTGATGCGATGCGCCCGAGCGAGCGCCATGCCGATCTCGATCGAGGCCCAGGTGCCGAATGGATGCTTCGTGCTGCCAAAATCGTTCGGGCTGACGCGTCGCATCAGATCGCGCGCCTTCGGTCCCATGACGGCCAGAACGCCCTCGGCCGCGGTCATGTCGGTGATGACCACCCGATCCTCGCCCCGGTGACGCTCCAGCCAGGTCTGGTCCGCCAGCCGCGTGGCCGCCGGGGTGACGACGAGGTAGGCGGTCTCGGACAGGCGGGCGACGGTGACGTCGGCCTCGATCCCGCCGCGCGGGTTGAGGAACTGAGTATAGACGATCCGGCCCGCCGGCACGTCCACGCGCGCGCCGCAGGCGCGGTTCAGGAACGTCTCCGCCTCCGAGCCCTCGATACGCAGCTTTCCGAAAGAGGACATGTCATACACGCCGACGCTCTCGCGGATCGCCATGTGCTCGGCCCGAGCGTTGTCGAACCAGTTCTGTCGGCGCCAGCTGTAGCGATATTCCCGCTCCTGACCGGGCGCGGCGAACCAGTTGGCGCGCTCCCACCCGGAGGCCTCGCCCATGACCGCGCCGCGTTCCAGCAGGTGGGCGTGGAACGGCGAACGGCGCACGCCGCGCGCGGTGGCCTTCTGGCGGTAGGGGAAATGGTCGGCATAGAGCAGGCCCAGAGTCTCTTTTGACCGTTCGAAGAGGTAGTGGCGATTGCCCTGGAAGGGCTGCATCCGCGCGATGTCGACGTCGCCGAGGTCGAAGGGCTTCTCGCCATCCGCCATCCACTGGGCCAGCGCCATGCCCGCGCCTCCGGCGGACTGGATGCCGACCGAGTTGAAGCCGGCCGCGACCCAGACGTTCGTCGCCTCCGGCGCGAGGCCCAGGTGATAGGCGTCGTCGGGGGTGAAGCTTTCGGGGCCATTGAAGAAGGTCTGGATGCCGGCCTCGGCGAGCATGGGCATCCGGTGGCAGGCACGTTCGAGGATCGGCTCAAAATGTTCGAAATCCTCGGGCAGCTGGTCGAACTCGAAGCTCTCGGGGATGCCGTCCATGCCCCAGGGTTTCGCGTCCGGTTCGAAGGCGCCCAGAAGGAGCTTGCCTGCATCCTCCTTGTAATAGGCGCACTCGTCCGGCACGCGCAGAACGGGCAGCGTCCCCAGCCCCTCGATCGGCTCTGTGACGATGTAGAAATGCTCGCAGGCATGGAGCGGCACATTGACGCCGGCCATGCGTCCGACCTCGCGCGCCCACATGCCGGCGGCGTTCACCAAGGCGTCGCAGGCCACGTGCCCTGTCTCGCCGCTCTCGGCCCGCCACTCGACGCCGGTGACGCGGGCATCCGCGCGCCGCAGGCCGGTGACCTTGACGCCCTCGCGGATCGTGGCGCCGTTCTGCCGTGCGCCCTTGGCCAGCGCATAGGCGATGTTCGCCGGGTCTGCCTGGCCGTCGGCAGGCAGCCAGACGCCGCCGGTCACGCCCTCGGTGTTCAGATGCGGATAGCGCGCCGCGACCTCGCCCGGCGACAGCTCCTCGACCTCGACACCGAAGGCCCGCGCCACGGCGGCGCTGCGGAACAGCTCCTCCCGCCGCTCGGCCGTCAGCGCCGCACTGATCGATCCGCACTGGCGGAAACCCGTCGCGACCCCGGTCTCGTTCTCCAGCGCGGTGTAGAGATCGGCGGAGTATTTCGCGAGCCGCGTCATGTTCTTTGACGACCGCAGCTGCCCGATCAGCCCTGCGGCGTGCCACGTGGTGCCCGAGGTCAGCCGCTTGCGCTCCAGCAGCAGCACGTCGCGCCAGCCGAGTTTCGCGAGATGGTAGGCGACCGAGCACCCCACCACCCCGCCGCCGACGATGACCACGCGGGCCCGGTCAGGGATCTCGCTCATGGATTGCTCCGCTTCTTCAGATGCATTCCCCGCCGTCGATGACCAGCGCCTGCCCTGTCATGAAGGACGACCGGTCCGAAGCGAGATAGAGGATGCCCTCGGCGATCTCTTCCACCCTGCCCCAGCGCCCCATAGGAATTTCGTCGGCGATGTAGGCTTCGAGCTTGTCGCGACCGCCCATCTGGACCTCGAAACCGCGGTTGAAGGGCGTGTCTATGAACCCGGGACAAAGCGCATTGAAGCGGATGTTCTCGCGCGCGTAGTCCGCCGCCATCTGCCGCGTCATGGCGAGGACGGCGTGCTTGGTCGTTGCATAGGCGATCATCTCGCGGTCGTACTGCACGCCGGAGTTGGACGACGTGATGATGACGCTGCCGCCGCCCTGCCGCCGCATGTGCGGGACGGCGGCTTTTGCGGCCACGAAATGGGCGCGCACGTTCAGTTGCCACGAGGCGTCCATGTCCGCGACCGCGACCTGTTCGAGCTTGCCCTCGATCTGGATCCCGGCATGCGAATGCAGGATGTCGAGCCGCCCGTGCGTGGCCGCGGCGCCGTCGATCGCGGCGGTCAGCGCGGCGTCGTCGGTGACGTCGAGGGCCAGCGCCTCGGCGCCCAGCCCCTCGCCCGCGAGCGATGCCGCCACCGCCTCTGCCGCGTCTCCGTCGCGGTCGCTGACCACGACATGCGCGCCGGCCTCGGCCATCCTGCGCGCGCCAGCCGCGCCGATCCCCGATCCCGCGCCCGTGACGAACGCGATCCTGTCCCTGAGCAGCACCTCTCTCTCCTCCCGTTCCGGATGTCCGATCATTTCCGCTGGCCGCCGCGGAGGATCAGCTGCGCGATCACCAGCAGCACCAGCGACGCCGCCATCGTCATTGTGCCGATCGCGTTGATCTCGGGCGTCACGCCGCGCCGGATCGACGAGAAGATGTAGATCGGCAGCGTCGTCTCGGACCCGGCGACGAAGAAGGCGATGATGAAGTCGTCGAAGCTGAACGTGAAGGCCAGCAGGAAGCCAGCCAGGATCGCCGGCGCAATCAGCGGCAGCGTCACCTGGCGAAAGGTCGAGACCGGCGTGGCGTAGAGATCGGCCGAGGCTTCCAGCAGCGCGGATTCGATGCTCGACAGACGTGCCCGGACGATGACGACCACGAGCGCCATCGTGAACATCGTGTGCGCCCCGACCAGAGAGATCATTCCCATCGACAGCTGCGGCGCGGCCTCGGGCGCTGGCCAGAGCGTGGCGATCCAGGGGTTCACCGTATCGAAGACGGTCACCAGCGCGATCAGCGTCGAGATGCCGATCACGATGCCCGGGATCATGATGGCGATGTAGATCAGTCCGTCGAAAACCGCCCGCACCGGCCCGCGCACCCCCTGCAGGCCGATGGCGGCCATGGTTCCGATGACGCTCGCCAGCGCCGCCGAGGTAAAGGCGACTGTCAGGCTGACTTTCAGCGCATCCATGACGAAGGGATTTTGCAGCGCCCGCCCGTACCATTGCACCGAGAAGCCCTGGAGCTGGCTTGCGTGACGCCCCGCGTTGAAGCTGAACAGCGCGATGATCGCAATCGGCGTGTAGAGGAACAGGTAGACGAAGGCGGCGTAGAGGCGCACGGGCGGATTTCCTTACATCAGGGCGACGTCGCTGTCCTGCTGCACGCTCAGCCGCGAAATGAGCCGCATGTACAGCGTCACCGTCAGCAGCATGACCAGGATCAGCGCGACCGCCACGGCCGAGCCATAGGCCCAGTTGCGCGATTGCAGGAAGAGGTCGACCAGCGCATTGCCGACGAAGAACACCTTCCCGCCGCCCAGGAGCGCGGGGATCAGGAACTCGCCCATCAGCAGGATGAAGACCAGCATGCAGCCGGTCGCGATCCCCGGGATCGACATCGGCAGGGTGACCGTGAAGAAGGTGGTCAGCGGCCGCGCCCCGAGGTCGGCCGAGGCTTCCAGCAGGCGTTTGTCCAGCCGGTCGAGGTTCACGTAGATCGGGAAGACCATGAGCGGGAGATAGCCGTAGACGATGCCGATCAGCACCGCGAAGGGCGTGTAGATCAGGCGCACGTCATCGAGGCCGACGAGCTCCAGCAGCCGCGGGAGGCCCTGGCCGCCGAGGATGTAGATCCAGGCGTAGCTGCGGATCAAAATGCTGGTCCAGAATGGCACGATGACCAGCACCAGCAGGATCAGCTTCCACTTGGGGCTGGTGCGCACGGCGAGCTGATAGGCCAACGGGTAGGCGATGAGCATTGCCGCGAGCGTGCCGAGTGGCGCCAGAATCAGTGTGTTCTTGAAGGCGGTGAAACGCGCCGGAAGATTCGCGTACTGCGCCAGCGTGAACGCCGGCACGTAACCGCCGGCATCCCCTCGCTCGCCGAAGCTGAACACGAAGATGAAGGAAAGGGGCAGGATCAGCATGACGGCGAACCACGCCGCGGCAGGCGCCAGCAGAAGCCAGTTGCGTTCTTTCCGGGTCACCCTGCCCCCTCCCTGGGATCAGGCCGACTTGAAACGCGCCAGAAGTTCGGCGCGGTTCGGATCGGTCAGCGTCGCTGCCGCGCCGAATTCCAGATTTTCGAGGAGTTCCTGCGCGGGATAGAGGATCGGATCGTTCAGGATCTCGTCCGGTAGCAATGCCTTTGTCCTCGCGTCGGCCGTGGGGTAGCCATGCGCCAGCACCTCACGGGCGTTCACCTCGGGGTCGAGCAGGAAGTTGATCAGCGCATAGGCCGCCTCCATGTGCGGCGCGCTTTTCGGGATCGCGTAATAGTCGCTCCAGATCTCGCCACCTTCGCGGCCCAGGACAAAGCGGATCTCGGGCATGTCCGAATGCATCTGCTTGCCGTCGCCGGTCCAGCACATGGTCAGCCACGCGTCGCCGCTGCGCATAGCCGGCTGGTAGTCAGACGAGATGGCGAAGAGATGCGGCTTGGCGTCGATCAGCAGGCGCTCGGCATCCGCCAGTTCCTTCTCGTCCACCGAGTTGAAGGAATAGCCGAAATACTTCAGCGCGTTGCCGATCGTGGTGAGCTGGTAATCGTGCACCATGGTCCGTCCCGAGAAGTCATCCATCGTGCGGTCCCAGAATTCCTTCCACGAAGTCATGGGCGTTTCGCCCTCGTGCTCGGAGTTCACGGCGAACCCGGTGGTGCCCCAGTTCTTCGGCACCGCGTAGACCGTGCCGTCCACCGTGCCCGCCTCCGAGAAACGCGCCTCGAAGGCCGAGGCGTCGTAGTTGGGCAGCTTCGAGAGGTCGAGCGGTTCGATCAGATCCTCGTCCACATAGGTCGTGATGGTGTAGTTCGTGGGCACGAAGACGTCCCAGCCGCTGCCGCCGGCCTGCAGCTTGGCCAGCATCTCCTCGTTCGAACCGAAGACGTTCACCTGGGTGTAGGCGCCGGTCTTCTCGGCGAAGATGTCGAAGTTCTCAGGGTCGTGATAGTTCGGCCAGGTGGCGAGGACCACGCGGTCGCCGATGTTCCCCTGCGCCAGCGCCGCGCGCGGCCGCAGGCCCGGCAGGGCCGTGCCCAGCACGGCCGTTGCCGTGCCGAGGCCCGTCACGCCCAGGAAATGGCGGCGCGTGACAGAGCCCTTCTGGTAGCGGCGCAATTCTTCCATGAACTTGCGCTTCGAGATGTAGCCGTTTTCGTCCGTCATATCCGTGCTCCCTGTTGTGGCGTCGGACTCACTGCTCCGACAAAAGGATCCGGGCGGATTCGCGCCGCCACGAAATCCAGGCTTGGTCGCCTTTCTGGTAGGTCGTGCCACCCTGCTCGGACCGGCGCGGCGCGAGCACGATCACGTTGCCCAGGGTGCCGTGCCGCACGAGGTATTCGGTGTGCTCGCCCAGAAAGATCCGGTTCTGCACCGTGACCTGCAGCGCCTCCTCGGTGGCCTCGCCTCGCATCGCGATCTGCTCGGGTCGCAGGCTGACGCATCCCCGGTCCCCGGCGCGGACATGGTTGGCGCGCTGTCCCGTCAGGGTCCGTCCGTCCGCAAGGCGCAGTGTCGCTCTCGTGCCATCCACCAACTCGACCATGCCCTGAAAGAAGTTGGATGTGCCCACGAAATCTGCGACATAGCGCGTCTCGGGCCGATCGTAGAGCTCCTGCGGCGAGCCTGTCTGGACAATCTCGCCATCGCGCATGACGCAGATCCGGTCGCTCAACGACAGGGCCTCTTCCTGGTCATGGGTCACCAGGACGAACGTGATCCCCAGCGTCCGTTGCAGATCCTGCAACTCGATCTGCATCTCCTTGCGAAGCTTCCGGTCCAGCGCGGCGAGGGGTTCGTCCAGCAGGAGCAGCTTGGGGCGGTTGATGATGGCGCGGGCCAGTGCGACGCGCTGCTGCTGGCCGCCGGACATCTGCCAGATGCGGCGCGCCTCGAACCCGCCGAGGCGGACGACCTCGAGCGCCTCGCCCACCTGCCGCGCGATCTCGGCCCGCTTCGGGCGCGGGCGCTGCTGTTGCAGGCCGTAGGCGATGTTCTGCGCCACCGTCAGGTGAGGGAACAGCGCATAGCTCTGGAAAACCATGTTCACCGGGCGCCGGTAGGGCGCCTGGCCGTTCACGACCTCGCCGGCGATGCGCACCTCGCCCGCCGTCGGCGTCTCGAAGCCCGCCAGCATGCGCAGGGCCGTCGTCTTGCCGCACCCAGAGGGGCCGAGAAACGACAGGAACTCGCCGGGGCGGATCGAGAGGTTCAGGTCCTTTGCGGCGAGAACGCTGCCGAAGGACTTCGAGACCGACCTCAGTTCGGCGACGAAAGTGTCGTCCCCGCCCTGCGGTGCATATGCTGCCTTCCGTATATCTTCCTGCATCATGCCCGCGTTCTGCATAGTCCTCATGACGCCGCAGTGCGGAGCATTTTTGCTTCCGCGTAAATATACATATTGTTATAGACGCTCCACCTTGCTGGTTCCGGTGGAGAAAATCTTGCAGGCAGCGATGTGTGCGAAAGTCGGCCGGATGATCTCCCGTCTGGGCGAGCCGAATTTCCCCGGCGCGCTTGGCGAGGCCCTGAGGGAAACGGCGGCTTTCGACTACTGTGTCGTGTTCGGCTATTCCGGAGACAAGCGGCCCCTTGCCCTTCACGACGATTTTCCGCCGGACCGACATCGCATCCACGTCGCGGACTATCTCGAGGGGCCCTACATCCTGGATCCGTTCTTCCTCGCCAGCCAGGACCCCGGACGCCGCGGGCTCTACCGGCTGTCCGACATCGCGCCCGACCGCTTCTACCGGGGCGAGTATTTCAAGAGCTATTACGGGCAGACGGGACTTGCGGAGGAAATCGGTTATCTCGTCTCGGCGTCCGACGACCTGACCCTGGTGTTGTCGCTCATGCGGCGAGAGAAACGCTTCTCCGCCGTGGAGTTCCGACATCTGGCCGCCCTCTGGCCGGTCGTGGACGCCGCGGCGCGGCAGCATTGGGGCCGGCTGAAGCATCCGCTAGGGGACGGGCCGGATGGCATCGAAGCGCGCATCCGCGACGCCTTCCGATCGATCGGCGAAGGTGTCCTCACCCCGCGCGAACGCGAGGTCGTCGAATTCACGCTCAAGGGATATTCGGCCGACGCGGCCGGCAAGGCGCTCGGTATCTCGCCTGGTACGATCCGGATCCACCGCCGCAACATCTACGCCAAACTGCGCATCAGTTCGCAAGGCGAACTGTTCTCCGCCTTCCTGGCGGCGATCATGCGGGAACGCGAATGAACATGCGGCGTGTTCAGCCAAACCCGAAGCGCATCCGGATGGTTTCATGCGCCGTGGCCGACCTCCCCCGCGCCGCTTCGGGAGAGCCATCTGGAATCCTCCCCGATCTCCAAAAGTCAGTTGAATCCGGACCCTTGCCACGTCGCACGAAAGACTTGCGGAAAGCGGGTCTTCGCAGCAATCGCAAAAGGCTGCAGATGCGTCCGGGCAGACCATGTATGCTTGGCGATGAGAAACCACGTTTCCTCAACGAGACAGGCAAGGGCCCGAAAGCGATGCAACGGGACGTTCTGTTCATCCATGGCTGGTGGGCCGCGGACTGGGTCTGGTCCCGGGTGGCGGAAAGATTTGAAGCCGCGGGCTTCAGGACGCATGCCCTCACGCTTCCCGGTCCTGAAAGTGATCAGTCGAGTTTCTCGGGCAATCTGGACTACGCGCTCGACGCGGCCCGGTCGATCGGAAACCCGATCCTCGTGGGGCACAGTGCCGGCGGTCTGATGGCGATGAAGATGACCGAGATCATCGAGCCTCCCGCCTGCATCGCCATAACACCGGCGGCACCGGCCGGGGTGCTGCCGCGTCCCAGCGCACTCCTGTTGCGGTTTCTCGTGGCGGCGCTGCCCTCGATATTGTTCGGCCGCGATTTCCTTCCGCGCAGGGTGCTGCGCCCCATCGCGCTCAACCTTCTTGACCCTGCGGAACAAGACGATGTCCTCGAAAGGATGCGGCCGGTCGCTGCCTCACAGGTCCGTTCGATCATCCCTTCGCTAATCGGTGTCGATCGCGGCCGGATGCACGCGCCGCTTCTTGTCGTCGGCGCCTCCGAGGACAGGTTGACGCCGGCGGCGCAGACCCGAGCCGTCGCTCGCCGCTATGGTGCTGCGTATCGGGAATATCCGGGGGCAGCTCACTTCATCCTGGGCGAGGCGACGTGGCTCGACATGACGAGCGATCTGATCGGCTGGCTCGATGAAAAAACTCCGGACGGGACGCCGCCGCAGACGTCGGATTAGGGGCCGCACAACGCAGCCCCACCCGCCAAAGCCTTTCTGCCTCGCCCTCGCGGGAACTTGCCGCGAGATGCCCCATCGGGTGACTTCGCGGAAATACGACCTCTGTGAATGGTGGCTATCGCCGAATGTCCGCCCAGCGCCGTAAGCGAGATTGCATCAGCTCGGAGGCCGGCCCAACCGGTTACATCGCGGCCCTGCTCCAGAGGGGTCGCGCCGGCCAGTCGCCTCGCCATCCTCGCTGACGCCGTCCTCGCCTCAAGACTATCTGATGTCGCCGACTTTCGTCGCGTCGCCCGCGCGGCGCGCTTGATTTAGCTGCCTGGGGTCCCGGCACAGGACGTCGTCAATGACCTGGCGCATCCGCGCGCGATGACCGGGAGTGCGTCGTCGGCCTCTTTGGAGGCGGTGATGACGAGCGCCGCCTGGCACTTGGCGCGGCAGCCCGTCCTCGCGCTCCGGACTTCGATCGGAGTTGGATCGCGAGGCTTTTGACAACGGGCGGTTTCATCGACGCCCTCCGCATCGACGACTTCGAACGCGCGATCCAGACGCGGCGAACGTCTGGAAGGGGAATCCCAGGACCTTTCCTACCGTTCTGGCGACGTCCAATCGCTTTCGCCCGATGCACTGCGGCTTAGGCGGAGGGCGAGACCAATTGCGACCCCGATCCCGATCGCCACAGTGAGGTCCACCAGCACTGTCAGGAGCAGCGTGAGGATCAACAGGAAACGGTCGCTCTTCCGCGCCCTGGCATACTGCACCCATCTGTGCGGCTCGCTCATGTTCCAGGCCGTGATCACGAGCAGCGCGGCGAGCGCCGGCATCGCGAGAAGGCCGGCAGCCGGAGCCGCGACGAGCATGATCAGCAGGACGGTCAGCGCATGAACGATCCCGGCGACCGGCGTTTTCCCCCCGGCGCGGATATTCGTCGCGGTACGCGCAATGGCACCCGTGGCGGGCAGACCGCCGAACAGGGCCGATCCGACATTCGCGGCCCCCTGCGCCAGCAGTTCCGCATTCGGCCGGTGGCGGCTGTCGATCATCCGGTCGGCAACCATCGCCGACAGCAATGATTCGATTCCCGCCAGGAATGCGATTGTCACCGCGGACGGAAAAAGCTCGACGATGCGCGACCACGTCAGGTCGGGAAGGGTCGGGCCAGGCAGGGTCGCGGGTAGATCGCCAAAGCGCGACTGGATGGTGTCGACGGGCAAGCCCAGGCTCGTGACCAGCGCCGAGGACACCGCCAGGGCCACGATGAGCCCCGGAAAACGCGGCGCGATCCGGCGCAGGAGAACGATGAGTGCGGCGGTCAGGGCGCCTATTGCGGTGGCCGGGAGGCCGAGCGTCGCAAGCGCCTCCCACAGCGCGGTCAGCTTCTCGACGAAATCGGCGGGCAACGGCTCCATCGACAAGCCGAGAAGATCCTTGACCTGGCTCGTCGCGATGATGACGGCGATGCCGATGGTGAAGCCGTTGATCACGGCTTCGGGGATATGGGCGATCAACCGCCCGGCGCGGAGATACCCCGCCAGGAGGAGCATGAAGCCGGCCATGAACGTCGCTATGACCAACCCGTCATAGCCGTGCTCCGCGATCACGCCGAAGACGACCACGATGAAGGCCCCGGTCGGTCCGCCGATCTGCACGCGGCTTCCCCCCAGGGCCGAGATCAGGAAGCCCCCCACGACCGCAGTGACGAGCCCCTTGGCGGGATCGGCGCCGGACGCGATCGCGATGGCAAGACTCAGGGGCAGAGCGACCATGGCAACTGTCGCGCCGGCCAGCAGGTCCGCAGCGAACTGCGCGCCGTCATACGTCTTCAGCGTGGTCAGGATCTTCGGATGGCGCATATGTTCTCAGGAGCGAGTGGTGTCCGGACTTATCCAACGATCGGGGCTGGCTTTCAACGGCAGGTCCGGTGCGCCCCCCGGACCTTCCCCGCCAGTCCTCGGCGTGAATCCGCTTTCGGCGCTGACTCGTTCGCTAACAGGCAAAACGACATCTCTGCGCGGGCGCAGGACGCTCAGCCGAGCGCTCCGGGACTGTCCGGTCGGGGCGGCAAAAGACGCCTCGGATGCAGGTGCGAGGTCACCTCAAGCAGGCGACCTCCGAAGCCACGCCAGTCCGCGACTGGCGCGATGACCTCCGCGTCGGCGACATCGTCGCCTTCGACCTGCGCTTTCGCTTTCGCGTTGAGCACGGATCAGGTCGGGTTCATCCGGCCTGGTCCTCGAGCCAATGGAGAGCCGCGGCCGCGTGCTGGAGGCTTGCGGGTCGACGTTGTTGAACTTGGTCGTCTCGATCGGAGTGTATGCGATGACAGCGACCTTGCCGCCTGACGCGGACCCGCAGACCATATAGGTCATCCGGCAAAGAGCGATGCCGCCCATCGCGCGCTCGGCGGAGTTGTTGTCGAGTTCGAGTACGCCGTGCTCGAGACAGAGCCGGAGGTGGCGAGAGAACCGGGCCCGTTCTTACCGCGGCGGATCCAAGAGCCAGGTCATCGACCGCGGCGCAGAGTTCTGGAGAACCGGTCCAGCGCCAGGCAGCAAGAGTGTTCCGAGCACCGAATGCCTGGTGCGGGGGCACCTTCGAACCCTCTCCGCTAAGTCCCGGCCCCATCCACCGTTGTCGAAGCGGTTCTCTGTTTGCGGAGGTGTCAAGGATGGGGGTTCGTTGTCGTTCGGGGTCGCGGCTCTCCAAGAAGTCGGTCCTGCCGCTTCATGATGGCGTCCGGGAGCTGATCGGCCAAAATGTCATGCGCGAAGTCGGCGCTTTGCCGCTTCTGCCGCTTTAGGCCGGCTCGATCCGCCTCCGTCCCGAAGGACGTCGAACCCGATCTTGATCTCCTCGACGGGCATCGGGGTTTTGCGTTAGATCTTTGCCTCCAGACTCGGGTCACAGATGGTGCCGTCGCGCCAGATGCAATGCAGGATGACCGCAAGCTTGCGCGCCGTTGCGACGGCGGCCTTCTTGAAGCCCTTCCGCTCCTGGAGGCGTTTGGCCCAGGCCAGCAGCGGCGGGGATGGTTTCGGAACCTGGGTGATCAGAGTGGACGCAGCCGCTTAAAGCAAGCGCCTCAGGTCGCAGTCACCGCATTTCGAGATGCGCCCGGACCAATCCATCTCGCCGGATTGATGGCGCCTCGGCGTTAGGCCGAGGAAAGCGCCGACGTCTCTCGACCGCCTGAAGCGCTCTGCATCATCCAGTGTTGCGATGAAGGAGCGCGCGACGACCGCACCGACCCCCGGCACTGTCATGAGGCGCCGGCCGGACGCCGCATGACGGACACCCGCGCGCCAGCGCCAACGTCCAAGCTGCGCATCATTTCGCTGCACGTTGTCGAAGCTTGTCGGAATCGCGGCGGCCAGACCGGGGACGCGTCTGAAGAGAGCTCCGTTCGCACCGGCAAGAACTCCTTTCAAACGATCTGATCTCATCGCGCCAGTTCGCCCCTCTTGAGGGATGAGCGTGACCGGAACGTCAACGCGCGAGGCCAGTCTTGTTGCTTGTAAAGCACTTTGTGTCGCGGAGCCCCATTCACAACCTTGGATTGTTCGCCGGAGAGCCGATAGAGAGGGGGAGGAAAGTCTGGCGCTTCGAGCCCGATTATGACGTGGAGATACCTGCCGAGATGCTCGCAGATCTGGAAGCGCCCTTGAGGGAGGTGGTGATCGACTGCGCCGAGTACTTCCCGGACCGCGGCATCTACAGGCTCGGCAACGACGGGGACATTTTCATGAACCACGGCGATCCGCCGAGCCTGCTCGATCTCGGGGACATCATGGTCGCGGCGCGGGACATCGCAGCCGGCGAGGAGCTGACCTGCGACTACCGCACGGTCCATGTCGCTGGATACCGCCCGATTCAGGAGCTCGGCGAATCAACGTGATCCGATCCTCGCTTTCCCGACAGATCGTTCTCCTGGTCCTTGTGATCGTTACAGCTTTCATCGTCATCTTCTGGGCCTCGATCCTGTCGATCCGGACGGCGATGGACAGGCAGGCGCGGTCAGACTCGGTCGATCTCATGCAGGGACGCATCGGAGCGCTGCAGGAGCAGGTCGAGCTCATCGCGAGCGACTACCACAACTGGACCGACGTGTTTCAGGCGGCCGCCGAGCAGGACTACGACTCGCTCTATTCGAACTACGGCATCACCGCCGTACGCGGGGACGTCTTCCAATATGCACAGATGTTCGACGGCCCGTTCGAATCGCCGGCCGCCTGGAAGGTCGGCGCGCCCCGCGACACCCTGGAGAGCGGGATCCTGTCGCCCGAGACGATGGAGATCCTGCGGCAGCGGGTTCCGGAGCTCAACTTCAACGAGCGGGAGACGTTCGACTTCTTCGAGTTGCGCGACGGCAGCATCGTCATGTTCAGCGCCTCCTCGCTCCTGCCCGAAGACGTCTTCGTGATGCCCGAGATGCTCGGCTCCAACCTCGCCATCGCGGTCATCGGGAAGGTTCTCACTGACGCACAACTCACCCGCGTGCAAACGGATCTGAACGTCGACAAGCTCCGAGTGCATCCCCTTCCCGAGACGGGCGGCGACCTGACGCTGCCGCTCGACGGCCCCGACGGCCGGCCAGCCGTCTACCTGTCATGGCAGCCGCCGACTCCCGGAACCGAACTCTTCGAGCGGATCCGGCTGGTCATGGTGGGCGTCACGATCGCCTTCTTCGCTCTGACCCTGGCAGCGGCGCGTCTTCTTCGCGACAGGGCAAGGACGCTGGCCGACAAGGAAGCGGAAGCGGCCATGCTCGCCCGGGTCGATCCCCTGACCGAGCTTCCCAACCGGGTGGCGCTTCGCGAGCGTCTCGAGCGCTTCGGCTCGGCGGGCTTCACGCGGTTCGCGGCCTTCAGCATCGACATCGACCAATTCAAGCAGGTCAACGACATCATCGGGCACGGGGGCGGAGATACCTATCTTCGAAAGTTCTCCGAGCGCCTTTCTGCCCTGGCCGACGAGGACACCTTCGTATCGCGGCAGGGCGGCGACGAATTCATCCTGATCGTCAAGGGGGGGGACGATCTCGAAGCCAAGGTTTCCGACACGTGTCGCCAGATCGACCTGGCCTTGCGCGACAAGGTCTCCGTCGGCGGGTACTCCTTCAGCCTGCAGGCGGCCAAGGGCGTCGCGATCTCGGAACGCCCCGATCAGCCTGTCGACGAGGTCCTGCTCAACGCCGATCGCGCAATGTACGCGGCGAAGCGCCGCCAGACGCAGAACATCGTCCGCTACGACACACGGATGGAGGCCAGGGACGCGCTGGACAGCTCGATCGAGAAGGCACTGCGCTCCGCGCTGGACACCCGCTCGGAGTTCTACAACGAGTACCAACCGATCGTGAACGCGCGTTTCCCGGGCGGGATCGTCAAGTTCGAAGCCCTGGCCCGGTGGAACAGTCCGACGCTGGGGCGCGTGTCGCCGGCCGACTTCATTCGTGTCGCCGAGGCCACCGGCCTCATCCTGCCACTCGCCCGCCTGCTCCTGGAGAAGGTCTGCGCGGATCTGAGCGCGAATCCGGGCACTTCCGTCAGCATCAACGTCTCGCCCGTCCAGCTGACTTCACCGGGTTTCGCCGTCGAACTGAGCGCGCAGATCGATGCCGCCGGGCTCGATTCCAAGCGCGTCCAGATCGAGGTCACGGAGACCATCGTGATGGGGGACAACGCATCGGTGGCCTCCACCTTGCACGAATTGCGGTCGCGCGGGTTCTCTATTGCGCTCGACGATTTCGGAACCGGGTTCTCGTCGGTGGCCTATCTCGCCAGCATGCCGTTCAACGTGCTCAAGATCGATCGCTCCTTCGTCTCCGAGACGGAGGCCGGTGACCGCCCCTCGCGGATGATCAAGTCGATGCTCGGCCTGGCGCACTCCCTGAACATGACGGTCGTCGCCGAAGGAGTCGAAACCGCGTGGGAGGCCGAAACGCTCAGAAGTTTCGGGTGCGACATGTTCCAAGGCTATTACTACGGCCGTCCCGGTCCGCTCGAAGCGTTCCTGGACGGGGCGCAACTGGAGCTCGACCTCGACATCCGGTGAGGCGCGGGAGCACCAGGGCCGCGCGGCGGCGCAGGGTCCGGAGAAAAGCGGCCCGGCACGAAGATCGGGGCCCTGGCGGGAACTGTCCCGTCATCCGTCTACAAAAGCGCTTCGATCGCCATCCTTGCCGACTCCGATCCGTCGTGACCGCCGCACGAGGACGGTGCTCCCGGATCTGTCCAGCTCCTTGCCCCGGCGCTTTCAGCGAATGTCCGCGCAATTCTCGAACTGCCCGGGCCGCTGCGTCTTGCTCTGGAGGATCGAGGATCGCTTCCCGGTCCGCGCGGCAACGACGACATCGGCGATCTTCAGACAGACGAAGTCACAGCCGCGATGCTTGCTGTCGACTGCCATGTTGAAGAGCGCGGGAACGCGAACATCATTGACGAGTTCGAGGTGGAGGCGGGTTGCCCGGACGTGCCTGGGCAGAAGTTGTCGTTTCTGATCGACGATCCGGCCCTTGTTCCAGACGAAGCAATGCAGGGGAGCAGCGGCAGCTTCGATGTTGACATGACAGTTCCTCCGAACCTCCCGCCTGTCCGCACCGCCCCCCCTGCGCCGGCCCTGCATCACACCCACCGGTCAGAGTTCTTCTAGAGGTAGCAGGGATCGCAGTTCACCAGCGTCGACTTCATCAAGGCGCTGAAGGGTGAGCCGCAGGCCGCGGCCGGTCCGAGGCCGGCGTCGAACGAGATTGCCATCAGCATGGACGGCAAGCGGTCGGCGCATATGCCCACGGCGCAATCCCGGCGGTGGCGTAACCAGCGCAGAGATCCACTCGGAAGCAGCCCGCAAGCTGTTCAGACGAGCCAAGAAAGCCCCGGAACCGCTGCATCGTCCGGTCATGTCTCGGGAACGGCAGGGGCGAGTTCTCCGTCAGGTTTTCCAGCCTGCGACCGGTCTTGTGGCGATCGGCCGAGCGGAGCTGCATGAGAGCCGCGCCATATGAACCCATCCGTCACGATCTGCTCGGGCAATCCGTGGCGCTGGAGCGTCTGGTCCCGATCCGCGCGACTGCCTGGAAGGCCTCGCGCCGCCAGCCTGCTCCGGGTGCTGGCATCACCCGGGTTCCATCATGAAGCCGGCCAGGAACCGCCCCAGCGCGGCGGTGGCGTCCAGCGGCAGGATCTGGGCGATATGCTGATCGGGGCGCAGGATCACCAGCGCGCCCTCGGCCCGGTCGATCCCGCGCAAGTCGTAGATGTCGCCCCCGGGCGCATCGCGCGCGCAGAACACTTTCTCGTAGTCGGTCAGCCCCAGCCGGCCCTTCGCGGGGCGCAGCAGCGCGGGCATCGCCGTGATCTCGAGGCTGCGATGCCCGGCCTGAAAGACGGCTCGCAGATCAATCACCGCATCCGCATCCGCGCCCGCGGGCGTGTAGCGCCGCAGGGGGCTGCCGGGATCGTCCGAAAGATACCGGCACAGGGCCGCAATGCGGCCCTCGGACGCGCCCGTGTCTCCGGCGGGCGCGAACGCGAAAAGCCGCCAGCGGCCATCCGCCGTCGCCACATGGCCCAGCTGCATGGGGCAGGCATCGGCGAGCCGGATCACCGGGGCGGAATGGAACCGCATCCCGACCTTCAGCCCGACAGCAAGATACCCGTGCGTCCCCTCGCCAGTGATCGGCGATGGGTCGTAGCGCGTCTCGACGCCTGCGGTATACCGCCCGTGGGTCTTGAAATAGCGCTGGAACTCCGCCGCTTCTGCCGCGTCGCGGGGCCGGGCGCTGAACAGCCGCGCCATGTCGCGGTCGAAGTCGATCAGCTCCTGCGCCTTGGCGCGCCGCTCGGCCGAGTAGGTCCGCAAAAGAGCGGGGGCGGCCTGCCCGCGCAGCACGGCGGCCAGCTTCCAGCCGAGGTTGAACGCGTCGGCCATGGACACGTTCATCCCCTGACCCGCCTTGGGGCTGTGGGTGTGGCAGGCATCCCCGGCGATGAAGATGCGCGGATCGTCCTCCGGCCCGTCTCCCGGCCCCGCATCGTCGAAGGCGTCGGTCACGCGCTGCCCGATCTCGTAGGCGGACCACCAGGCCACTTCCTTCACATCGAGCGCGTGGGGCGCGAGGATCTCTTGCGCCCGGGCGATCAGTGTCTTGTGCGTAACGTTCCGGTCTGCCGCCCGCTCGCCCTCGGCCAGGGTGCCGAGCTCAATATACATGCGCACCAGGTAGCCGCCTTCGCGCGGGATGATCAGCATGGCCCCCTGCCCCGCCGACTGGATCGCCGCCTTCAGGCGGATGTCCGGGAAATCGGTCACGGCCAGCACGTCCATAACGCCCCAGAGCTGGCGCGCCGACTCGCCCTCCAGACGCTGCCCGATGGCCCCGCGCACGGTAGAGCGGGCGCCGTCGCACCCGGCCAGATAGCGGGCCCGCACCACCCGGTCCGGCCCGTCCGGCCGGGCGAAGCGGGCAGTGACCGGGTGGCTGCCGTCGTCCGTGCGCGAGACCTCCACCAGGTCGTGCCCGTAATCGGGAGCCAGCCGGGCGGGCGACCGGGCCATGGCGTCGAGGAAGAAATCGTGCAGCCGCGCCTGGGACAAGATCACATGCGGCATCTCCGACAGATCGTCCTCGACGTCGTCGATCCGGTCCGCGCGGTAGAGCGGCCCGTTCCCGTCCCTGGGGCGCCAGAACGCGACCTCGTTGACGCGGTAGCTCTCCTTCAGCACCCGTTCGGCAAAGCCGAAGGCCTGGAACATCTCGAGGGACCGGCAGGCCACGCCGTCGGCTTGCCCCATGCTCAGCGGACCGTCCCGGCGGTCGGCGATGCAGATGGAGATTTCGCCGAACGCGGCAAGTTGCGTGGCCAGCGTCAGCCCCGCCGGACCGCAGCCGACGATCAACACGTCGACAATGTCGCGGTCCCGCCCCTGCCCCTCGGCGCGCGCCGCGGGCGCCACGCCGGGATCACCGGTGCGAAATCCGTTCAGGTGATACTGCATCGCCGCGAAGCCTCCCGTTTCGCCCACCGACAAGGGCAGGCCGTCTCCTGCCGGACCGTCCCCGCTGCTATCCCGCGCCGCCTGGCAGCAATCCCAGAAAGACCAGTTGCGCGGGAAGCTGGCCCGCCCCGATGTCGGCGCCGGTGACCACCGGCCGGCCCAGCCGCGTCGCCCTCGTCACCAGCCGGGTGGGTCCCTCCGTGGTCACCGCATCGCAGACGATCTGCGCAGCGGCGAGGGAGCCGGCATCGAACGGGCACGGATCGGCGGGCGACTTGCCCAGCGTGGTTGCGTTGACCAGGATCTCGGCCGCCGCATCCTCGGGCAGGGGCTGCACGGCGGACCAGTGGTCCCGCACCAGACCCTCCGCCCCGGCGCGCCGGGCGGTGTCGATCTCCTGAAGGGCGAGCCGGGCGATCCCCGCGCGGCACAGCGCGTCGGCCATGGCCAGCCCCGCACCACCCCCCGCTCCGAGGATTCGCGCCGATCGGCCCTCGATCGCGACCCCCGCGGCGGCGATGGCGCGGCACAGAGCCTCGCCATCGGTCGCGTCGCCGGTCAGGCTGCCATCCACCTCGCGCCGGAGGGTGTTCAGCGCCCCCAGCCGCGCGGCCCGGTCGGTGCGCCGGTCCACGCCCGCGAAACAGGCCTGCTTGTGCGGATAGGTGACCGAACAGCCGATCAAGGAGGGGCTGTGGCGCGCAAGGTCGAGGAAGACGTCCAGCCCGTCCGGCGGCACCTCGAGCGCGACCATGCGGCAATCCACGCCCTGCGCCTCGAACCAGGCGTTGAAGGCGGGGGGCGAGAAGACATGGGTCACCGGCGCCCCGATGATCGGGAAGAGGCGTGTCGCGCCGGTGATCCCGGTCCGATCCGCCGTCACAGTACCCGGCCGATGGTGCGCGTCTTCTCCACCGTCTCCTCCCATTCGGCGGCGGGGTCCGAGGCGCCGACGATGCCGCCGCCCACATGCAGAAAGATCTCGCTCCGCGTCATCCGGGCCGATCGCAGGTTGACGTGGAGCGCGCTCCTCCCGTCCAGCCCCACGGGCCCGAAGTAGCCGGTATAGAGACCGCGCGTGTCGCCCTCTTCCTTCAGGATGAAGGCCCGCGCCGCACCGCGCGGCATGCCGCAGACGGCCGAGGTGGGATGCAGCCGGCGCAGAAGCCCCGCCAGAACCGCCGGGGGCGGCACCGGCGCGCGGAAGTCCGATCTGAGATGGCACAGGTTCGCGGCCCGAACCGTCGCCGGCGGCGTCTCCTCCAGCCCCTCGATACCTTCGGCGGCGAAGGCGTCGCGGATGAAATCGGCGACCAGCGCCTGTTCGTGGACGATCTTCCCGGGCCATTCGACTGCGGAAAGCTCGGTGTCCTCGGACGGCCACTGGGTTCCGGCCAGCGCCATGGTCCGCAGCGTGCCGCCCTCTGCCGCCATCAGGATCTCGGGCGTCGCGATCAGCCACGTGCCGGTCTGGGGCGAGCCGAAGGCGCAGACGAAGGCATCGGGGTACGCCGCCGACAGAGCCTCGGCCAGCCGGACGATGTCGTGATCGGGCGCCAGCGGGCGCGGCTCGATCCTCGACAGCACGATCTTGTCGCAGCGCCCGGCCTCGATCTCGGCCACCGCGCGGCGCACGCGCGCCTCGTAGGCCGCGCGGTCCGTTGGCCGGGGCGGCGCGCCCTCCGCCTCGGGCGCCTGCAAGGGGCGGCGCGGTGCGCCGGCGATGATGCGCGCCTGAAGCTCGGTCACCGGATCCTCCACCAGCCGCGCGCCTTCGCGGAACCGCGCCCCCGTCGCGCCGATCAGCACGTCCGCGGGAAAGCGCCACGCGCGATTGCCGTCCTCGGCGCGGAAGGGCGCGGCGACGAAGCACGGGCCCGCGTCCTCGCCGAACACCGCGGCCTCGCGCGGAGCCTCGGCCGAGATCAGCACCTCGAACCCCGCGGCGCCCTGCGTGCGCCAGAAGGCGAAGGGCAGCGCATTTTCGGCGGCGAAACTGAGGGCGGCGATCTGGGGGGCGGTCAGGGTCATGCGGCGTGATCCTGAGCGAGGCGCGGGCCGGTTTCCAGCGACAAGTCAGTGGAAAGCCATATTGCCCGGCTATCCGTTCCCGGTCAGCGGCATGAACTCGTCGGGAAACCCCAGTTCGGCGATGGCGGCGCGCACGCAATCCAGCGCAACAAGGACGTCGGCATCTTCGGCATTGAGGCTGTGACAGTGGAACAGGACCTGCTGGCGCGGGGCCTCGGCCAGGGGAACAACCTTCAGCCCCGGCACGTGCACGTCCAGGGCGGCGCGAGATATCCTGCACCGCAACGCTGGCCAGGCTGGACGGAGCGTCGGAATGCTGCCCGCCCACCACCTCCATCACCGTGTCCGACAGACGCTCGAACGCGGACATGGAGACGGCGGACACCTCGAAGATATGCCGCGCCAAGCCGGTCGGCTTCAGCCGTGCGCCCGAGCGGTCGAAAAGCTTTGTCTCCAGCACGTCCTCGCTGGGGCTGCGCGATCCCAGCTGCGCCGAGGCGGCACTGATCGAACCGTTGACCATCACCGCGCGGAACACTTCGAGTTGGCGAAAGGACAGCACATCTCGCTCCGGTCAGGCTGGCGCCGCCGCCGTCCGGGCGCGACGGCAGGACGATGGCGCGGATGAAGAGTCATGGTCAAAGGCTAAGGATCCTGAGGGAAAATCACTTTCATCCGGACCCGGACTGCGGCAGGTTCCCGGGGTCTGAGGCGTGGGGCGGACCTCTGCGCCGCGCCGGTGAACCGGTAAAGAGGCTCCGCAATGGCGGTGCCGAGGGAGGGAAAATGAAGATCATCGACATCACGCGACGGACATGGCTCGCGGGCCTCGCCGCTCTCGTGGCAGGCAATATCGGCCTGCCCGCGGCGGCGCAGGAGGCGGACGAGGTCGTTCTGGGCGCGCTGCGTTTCACCAGCCACGGCGCCGGCTTCGTCGCCTACGAGCGCGGCTATTTCGAGGAAGAGGGGCTGGACGTGAAGTTCGAGTTCTTCCAGGCCGCCCAGCCCATCGCCGTGGCAACGGCCAGCGGCGACGTGGATTTCGGCGTGACCGGCGTGACCGGCGGACTGATGAACCTGGCCGAGAAGAACGCCATCCGCATCGTCGCCGGCGTCCTGCACGAGAAGGAAGGCGTGGACGGCATGATCGTCCTCGCCTCCAACGACGCCTACGAGAACGGCCTGACCTCGATCGACGACATCCCCGGCCATTCGATGGCGATGACGCAGGTCGGCTCGACGTTCCACTACATGACCAGCCGCATCGCCGACGCGAAGGGCTGGAACATGGACGAGATCCGGATGGTGCCGCTGCAGAAGGTCGGCTCCATGGTCGCGGCGATCAGGTCGGGCCAGGTGGACGTCATGATCATGGTGCCGCACATCGCCAAGGCGCTGGCCGAATCCGGCGCGGTCAAGCAGATCGGCAAGCTCAACGATTTCGTCGAGTACCAGATCTCGACAATGATCACCTCGGTCGACAACATCGAGAACAACCCCGAGATGGTCGAGCGCTTCATCCGCGCCTATGCCAAGGGCATCGCCGACATGAATACCGGGTTCCTCGACCCCGACGCCGATCCCGCCGAGAAGGAGGCGCTGACGCGGATCATCCACAAGTACGTGTACGCCGACCTCCCCTACGAGGACGCCGCGCCGTCGATCCAGAACGGCGCGATGTTCCTCAACGAGGGCGCATCCCTGAACAAGACCGACGTCGAGCAGCAGATGCAGTGGTTCGTCTCCACGGGACTGGTGGATTCCGACCTCACCGTCGACCAGCTCGTCGATGACAGCTTCGTCGAAACCGACTGATCGGGGACTGAGGGAATGGACCTGAAGGTCGAGGGGCTGTCGCACTGGTACAGCGATCTGGAAGTGCTGCGGGGAATCGACCTGACGATCCCGCAGGGCGAGATCGTCTGCGTCATCGGCCCCTCGGGCTGCGGCAAGTCGACCCTGCTGCGACTGCTGGGTGGACTGGAGCGCCCGACCGAGGGGCAGGTCCTGCAAGTGGGAGAGCCGCCCGAGGGCTCTCTCAACCCCCTGACCTACGTCTTCCAGGATTTCGCGCTGCTGCCGTGGCGCAGCGTGGAGGACAACGTGTCGCTCGTCCTGGAACGGCACGGCCTGCCGAAGGCCGAGAAGGAGCGGCGGATCGCCGACGTGCTGGCGCGTACGCGGCTGAGCGATTTCCGCCGCGCGGTGCCCAAGCAGCTTTCGGGCGGCATGAAGCAGCGCGTCGCCATCGCGCGGGCGCTGTCGGTCAATCCGGCGGTGCTGCTGATGGACGAGCCGCTCTCGGCGCTCGACAGCCAGACGCGCGAGCTGCTGATGGACGACCTGATCGCGCTGTGGACGCGCGAGCGCTTCACCTCGTGCTACATCACCCACAACCTGGCCGAGGCGGTGCGCCTGGGGCACAAGGTCGTGGTCCTGTCGCGCCGCCCCGGGGTCATCCGCGAGGTGGTCGATATCGACCTGCCTCTGGCCGACAGGCGCATGTCCGACCCGCGAATCGCCGAGATCCAGCAGAACCTGTGGGACATGATGCGCGATGAGGCGCTGACCGCGGATCTCGAACTGGCGAAGTGACGGCAGGGACCACCGGCGGCACGACTGGCACAACGGCGTGACCCCGCCGGGTCGCGCAAGGAGGGAGGCCGCCATGGCCGATGTGACGATGCACGCCGACGAGAAACGCGCGGCCCGCCCCGACGCGGACGCCGCGCCCGATGTGCGCCCGGTTCATTTCCGCGGCGGCGGCTTCCAGACCGAACCGCGCCGCTTCGTGGGGCTCGCGGTCTTCGCGGTGCTGCTGGTGGTGTGGGAGCTGGGCTCGCGTGCCGGGATCATCTCGGAGCTGGTGCTGCCCGCCCCCAGCGAGGCCTGGGGCGCGTTCATGGACCTCGCCCGATCGGGCAACCTGCAGCGCCATCTTGGCGCCTCGCTGCAGCGGCTGGTCATCGGCTTCACCGCGGGCTCGATCCTGGGGCTGATCGTGGGCACCGCCATCGGGCTCAGTTCCTACACGCGCGGCGGGCGTCGCGCCGCTGGTCTCGGCGATCTTTCCGATCCCCAAGATCGCGCTTTTGCCGCTGTTCATCATCTGGTTCGGTATCGGCGAAGGCTCGAAGGTCGCGACGATCCTGTTCGGCTGCTTCTTTCCCGACCGTGATCGCCACCTATGGCGGCATCGACAGCGTGGACCGCACACTGATCCGCATGGGGCAGAGCTTCGGCCTGTCGCGGTGGGAGATCATGCGCAAGATCGTGCTGCCCGCCGCCCTTCCGGCGATCCTGTCGGGGATGCGCATCTCGGCCTCCATCGCGATCATCCTGCTGGTCGCGGCCGAGATGATCGGCGCGGAATACGGGATCGGCGCCTACGTGCTCCTGGCCGGCAACCTGATGTCCACCGACCAGCTCATCGCGGGGGTGGCGATCCTGTCGATCCTGGGCCTGATCGTCAGCTGGCTCATCACCCGGGCCGAAAAGGCTTTCCTGAGCTGGAGAAACTGATGGCGCGCGACGTGGACACCTACGACGTGATCGTCGCGGGCGGCGGTGCCGGCGGCGTCGGCGCGGCCATCGGGGCGGCGCAGAGCGGCGCGCGCGTGGCGCTGGTCGAGAAATACGGATTTCTCGGCGGCGCGGCCACCAATGCGCAGGTGCTGGCCTATTGCGGCTTCTACCATCAAGGCGACACGCCGGTGCAGGCCGTCGCCGGGCGTCGGGGAACAGGTGCTGGACGAAATGCGCAAGCTCGGCGTGCGCTGTGCCGCCCTACCATTCGCCCACCACCGGCAACTGGATCGTCCTGCTCGATCCCGAGCGGCTGAAGGTGGCGCTCGACCGGTTGCTGGCCGCGGCCGGCGTGGACGTGATGCTGCATTCACGCGTCGCGGCGGCCGAGCGCACCGGGGACGCGATCGAGCGGGTGACCGTGGCCGCCATGGACGGCCGGTTCGAGCTGCGCGGCCGGTCCTTCGTGGATGGCAGCGGCGATGCCAACCTGGCCCTGGTGGCGGGAGTGCCCATGCGGCTCGGCGACGGGGAGGGACGGGTGCAGGCCTATACCATGCCGCTGCGGATCGGCGGCCTGGCGGCCGAAACCGGGATCGACCGCGCCCGCATGTGCGCCGCCGTCGAGACCTTCAACGCCCGCAGCCCCCACCGGATCAACCGCACCGATGGCGGCATCTACACGCGGGTCCCCTCATCGACCGATTTCTGGTGGCTCATCATCGACCGCGACATGCCGGATCTGTCCTGGCGCAGCTTCACCCGGGCCGAGCAGACCGCGCGCGAGATGGGACTGACGCTGGTGGAGGTGCTGCGCGAGACGGTGCCGGGGTTCGAGAACGCGTGGCTGGCGCAGACCGGCCCCCAGATCGGCGTGCGCGAGACGCGCCACCCCGCCGCCCGCTACGAGGTCAGCCATGCCGACGTGCTGGCCGGTCGACAGCATGGCGACGGGATCGCCCGCGCCGCCTGGCCGATCGAGCTGCATTCGGAGGCGGGCAAGCCGATCTACGAGGAGGTGGGCGGCATGGGCTATCACGAGGTGCCGCTCGCCGCGCTCCATGCCAAGGGGCTCGACAACCTGTGGTATGCCGGCAGGGTGATCGGGGCGGATCCCTACGCCTATGGCTCCACCCGCGTCATGGGCACCGCCTTCGCCACCGGAGAGGCCGCGGGCGTGGCTGCCGCGCTGACGGCCCGGGACGGCGCACCGCCCGCGCCGCAGGCGGTGCGCAAGGTGCTGGCGGCCCATGGCGCGCTGATCTGACCCGAGGAGACGCGCGGGCCGGGTCAGGCCCGCCGGGGCTTTGCCCCTCCCCGATGCCGCGTCCCGCGCGGCCCGTGTCAGTCGCTCGATAACGTTCTCGATCATCCGCAGTCCCGCATCCTGTCCCAGCGACATGATCGATTCCGGGGTGGAACTGGACCGCCGCCACCGGCAGCGTCGCGTGTTCGATCCCCATGACGATGCCGTCGTCGGTGACGGCCGTCACCCGTAGCGTGTCCGGCAGGCCGGCACGCGGGGCATGCAGCGAATGATAGCGCCCCACGGTGATCCGGTCCGGCATGTCGGCGAAGACATGGCCCGGATGCTCCACGCTCAGTTGCGAGGGCTTGCCGTGCACCGGATCGGCCAGCTGGTCGAGCGTCGCCGCCAAAATGCTCCGCGATGGCCTGCAGCCCCAGGCAGACGCCGAAGATCGGCAGGTTCCGCTCCAACGCCGCATCGAGCGTGGCGCTGCATCCGAAATCGCCGGGACGGCCGGGGCCGGGGGACATCATCATCAGGTCGGGCGCGAAATCGTCGAAGATGGCCGCCGCCACCGGGGCGCGGGTGGTCAGCACCTCCGCCCCGGTCTGGCGCACGTAATTGGCCAGCGTGTGCACGAAGCTGTCCTCGTGATCGACCAGCAGCACCCGCCGCCCCTGCCCCACCGCCAGCCGCGTGCCATCGCCCGGCCCGTCATTGACGCGGATCTCGCCGCGGATCGCGGCGCGCATGGCCGACGCCTTCAGCTCGGTCTCGGCCTCTTCCTCGTCCGGGTCGGAATCGTTCAGCAGGGTCGCCCCCGCCCGCACCTCGGCCACGCCGTCCTTGATACGGATGGTGCGCAGGGTCAGCCCGGTATTCATGTCGCCGTCGAAACCCACGGCCCCGACCGCGCCGCCATACCAGAAGCGGGTCGACTTCTCGTGCCGCTCGATGAACCGCATGGCCCAGAGCTTGGGCGCCCCGGTGACCGTCACCGCCCAGGCGTGGCTGAGAAAGGCGTCGAAGGCATCCATCCCTTCGCGCAGCCGCCCCTCGATATGATCGACGGTGTGGATCAGCCTCGAATACATCTCGATCTGCCGCCGCCCGATCAGCCTGACGGAGCCGGGATCGCAGACCCGGGACTTGTCGTTGCGGTCAACGTCCGAGCACATGGTCAGCTCGCTCTCGTCCTTCTGGGACTGGAGCAGCTTGAGGATCTGGGCGCTGTCTTCGATGGCGTCCCGCCCGCGCGCGATGGTGCCCGAGATCGGGCAGGTTTCGACCCGGCGGCCGGTGACGCGCACGAACATCTCGGGGCTGGCGCCCACCAGGAACTCCTTGGCGCCGAGGTTCATCAGAAAGCCGAAGGGCGCGGGGTTGATGCGCTTGAGCCGACGGAAGATCGCCGACGGTGCATCGACGCAATTTTCATAGAACACCTGCCCCGGCACCACCTCGAAAAGGTCCCCGCGGCGGAAGCTTTCCTTTGCCGCCCGCACGAGCTCGGCATATTCCCCGGGGTGGTGGTCGCCGCGCGGCAGATCGGTCTCGGACAGCACGAAGGCGTCGGGCGCGCCGCCGCGGTCCAGCCCCTCGGTGCTCTGCCCGTCCTTCGCGAATTCGTAGCGGTAAAGCTGGGCGCGGGTCGAGTAATGGTCCGTCACCAGCAGCTCGTCGATCAGGAACAGCACCAGGTCGCGCTGGTCCGCAGGGCGCTCCAGCGTCAGCTCGATCGGCTCGAACTGGAAAACGAGATCGTAGCCGAAGGCGCCATAGAGCCCCAGATGCGAGTCATCTCCGCTCCGGAACAGCGCCATGAGGGCCCGCAGCACCGAGAAGACGGACGGCGCGCGCGAACGGTCCTCTTCGTTTTCCACCCGACCAGGCTCATTCAGGCGAAGCGTGATTTCCCCGCCCGTGGCAGTCATCGTCGCAATCGCCGGAAGCGTTTCCAGCACCGGTCGGATCATCGCCAGCAGGACCTCGCCCCTCGAGTTCAGCGCCCGCAGCGCCATGTCGCGGCCCCGGCTCTGAATTATCAGTGGCGGCTCGGCAAAGCCGAACTCCCATCGGTTGTAGCGACCGGGATACTCGTAATTCGAGGCGAAGAGCGCGCCGAGATGGGTGTCGAGCCGGTCGATCAGCGCCTCGCTCGAGGCCCCGAACTCGGCCTCCGTGACGTGCCGGGTCACGGTCACGCCACCTTCGGTGACGAAAACCTGCTGTGTCATCATCTGGTGTATCCGTGGATGGGCGGCCAGGCCAGGCCAGGTCGATGGGAGAGACGGTCCGAATGCGCGGCCCGTGACGGGCCGCCGTTGAAATCGTTACTTCACCATCGCCGTGACATCATTGACCGGTCTGCCTTCTCACGCCGCCTTGCGCATCATCCGTCGGAGTGCGAGCAAGTCATGACATCCCGGCGCACGATCCGCAATGCCACGTTTTGCTCCCGTGCAGGACCGGGGAGGTCAGGCCTCGGATCGAGCCGGCTGCGAACGCGGCTCTCCTGTCTTTCTCGTGATCCGGCCGCTGAGCGCCGCCCTCGAGGCGCGGGCGGCATCTTGCGCACAGTTGCGTCCAGTCGACCCGAGCGAGCTCGGCTCATTCGGTCGTCGATCAGGCCGGCGTCCTGAACAGATCCCGGACAAAGTCCACCTCTCCACGTTGAGCAGCGGCACGGACCGATCCTGGCGCTCCGCCAAGCGCCTCTCGGGGGCTTGGCCTTGATGATCTCGCGGCCGGCATTGATCCCCAGCGCCAACGCTGGTCCGTCCGCGCCCGCCGCACCTCGTGCTTCACAACGAACGCTCCGTGCGCATGATGGATTTTCCGGACCTGCGCGCCGATGCAGCGAAACGGGATGATACAGCGCATCCTCTTGCTGCCGCCGGCAGAAAGCCGGGGGCCGAGAGCAATTATCGAGCCCGGGATCGGGAATCGCCCATCGCGCGCTTTTCGTTCGGTGTCCGGAGGACGCACTTTCCTCGGTTGCAGATCCGGAGACGCCATGATCTCTCGAGGCAGGAGGCGTTGCATATGGAAGGGAAGAGCAACCGCAGCTTCGTGGTCATCGGTCTTGGTACGTTCGGCAGCACAATCGCGACCGAGCTGATCCGGTTTGAAAACTATGTGCTCGGGATCGACCATGACGAGCGGAAGGTTCGCCGCCTCGCCGACACCCTGACAGAGGCGATCATCGCTGACGGCACCGATGAAGAGGCCCTGCGCGAGGCCGGCGTCGGGCAATACGACGTGGCCGTGATCGCGATCGGTGAAGACCTCGAAGCGAGCATTCTGTGCACGATGCATCTGAAGGTACTGGGCGTGCCCTGCATCTGGGTCAAGGCCGTCAGCCGCACGCACCACCGCATCCTGACCCGGCTCGGCGCCGACCGGGTTCTCCAGCCCGAGCAGGAGATCGGCCGGCACGTCGCGCAGGTGCTGCACAACCCGTCGGTCCGCGATTATGTGAGCCTCGGCAACGGGTTCTTCGTCGTGGACTTCCAGGTTCCGGAGAAGCTGGGCGGCAAGACCCTGGGCGACATCGGGCGACTGGACAAGTTCGAGATCGTCGCGCTCGGGCTCATGCGCGGCACCGAGTTCCATTCGTGCGACGAGCATCTGCGGCTTGAGGAGGGCGACAAGCTCCTCCTCCTCGGACGGCGACCGAAACTTCGCGAATTCGGGGACAGTCTCTGAGCCGCGCGGCCGAGACCTTCTCGCGAAGCGTCCGGCGCTTCCCGCGCGGCGGAGTGCATCTGCCGCCACCCGCCGTGCTGGCGCTGCTCTATGCGACGTCGATCGCGGTGGGGACGGTTCTGCTGAAGCTGCCCGTGGCAGTTGCGGCGCCGCTCGGCTGGGGGGATGCGGCCTTCACCGCGACCTCGGCGGTGACCGTCACGGGGCTGATCGTGGTCGATACCGGCAGCCATTTCACGATCTTCGGGCAGGCCATCATCATGGTGCTGATCCAGCTCGGCGGGCTCGGCCTCATGACGTTTGCAGTACTGGTCCTGTCGGGCCTCGGTTTGCCGATCGGGATGCCGCATCGCGTGTTCCTGCGCGAGGACCTGAACCAGACCTCGATCACGGACCTTCTGGCCCTCGTGAACACCATCCTGCGCGTGGTGCTGGTCTGCGAGCTGGTGGGAATGGTGCTTCTCGCATTTGTCTTCGTTCCCGACCTGGGCTGGGGTGCCGGCCTCTGGAGCGCCCTCTTCCACACCGTCTCGGCCTTCAACAATGCGGGCTTCGCGTTGTTTCCGGACAGCCTTTCGCGATGGGTGACGGACCCGCTTGTGAACCTGGTGGTGCCGGCGCTCCTGATCTTTGGCGGCCTCGGTTTCGTCGTCCTCGCCGAGCTCTACCGCATCCGCGCCTGGCATGGCTTGTCGCTGCACAGCAAGCTCATGCTGACAGGGACGATGACGCTCATCCTCTGGTCGGTCGTGACCTTCGCGGCGGTGGAATGGAACAACCCGGCCACGCTCGGTGCGCTGGAAGGCATCGGCGATCGCTTGATCGCGAGCTGGTTCCAGGGCGTGACCACCCGCACGGCAGGGTTCAACACCCTCGAGATCGGCGCGATCCACGACAGCACGGCACTCATGTTCATGGCGCTCATGGTCATCGGCGGCGGCAGCACCTCGACCGCAGGCGGCATAAAGGTCACGACCTTCGTGGTGCTCCTGCTTGCCATGCTGGCGTTCTTCCGGCGGCAGGAACGGATTCACGCCTTCGGCCGCAGCCTCGGCCTCGAGGAAGTCATGAAGGTTCTCGCTCTCACCGTGGTGAGCCTGCTCACGGTCTTCACCGGCATCTTCCTCATCGCCCTGTCGCACGATGGCGAGTTTCTCGATCTCGCGTTCGAGGTCACCTCCGCGTTCGGCACCGTCGGCCTCTCCCGCGGCGCAACCGGCGAGCTTGACGCCTTCGGGCGCGCCATCATCATGGCACTCATGTTCATCGGCCGCGTCGGCCCCCTGACGCTCGGCTTTTTCCTGGCCACGCGGATCTCAACCCGGATCAGGTATCCCTCCA
>CAVPXL010000010.1:0-22496 GCA_963709765.1 uncultured Alphaproteobacteria bacterium
CGAGCCAGCCAATTTCGACCCTTCGCGCATAATCCGCCGGAACCTGCCCTAAATCTTCCCGCATGCGTTCTTCGTCCATGTCCGCGATAGGGGGCGCCCCGAGACGGTGTGAGCAAGCTCGCCGGTCAGCGTGGCGTTTGCCAACTTCAACCTGTGACCAAAGGATCCCTCGACAAGGTCTGTCCGGCGCCGAGCTGCGCAAACCCTTCACGCATCGCCGCTCGATCGCCGAATACCAGATCCGGCCTTGAAGTCATCGCTGGGAACGAGCCGGAAACTCATCGGCGTGCCTGGCCCCGATATCGCTTCCGGCACGTCAGGACTTGCCACGCGGTCGGGCCGTCCAGAGGCACTTCCCCGGCCGGTTGACCCGGTGGACTGCGGCTCCGTAGCATCCCGCCATGCCTGCTCTGTCCGCCATCCTCGAAACCGTGCTCTACGTCGACGATCTGGATCGTGCGGCAGATTTCTACGAAACCGTCATGGGCTTGCCCGTCCTTCATGCCGACAGCCGGATGCGCGCCTATGACGTCGCCGGACGCGGCGTCCTGTTGCTCTTTGTCCGTGGGGGCACGCTGGAACCCGTCGAGACCCCCGGCGGTACGATTCCGCCTCATGACGGCTCGGGCCCGCTTCATGTCGCCTTCGCGATCGAGAGGGCGCAGCTTTCTGGCTGGGAAGCGCATCTCGCCCATCACACCGTCGCTATCGAGAGCACCACCGAGTGGCCGCGCGGTGGCCATTCGCTCGATTTCCGCGACCCCGACGGCCATCTCCTGGAACTTGCCACGCCGGGGCTCTGGCAGGGCTACTGAACGGTCGCGACGGATCTCTCCCACCAGAGCCGTGCTCGCCCGCGGTGCAGCGCAGGGCGCTCATCGCAGGGGCGCTCGGGCGAAAGCCGGCGCGGTTCTCCCGGCGGAACCCGCGCTTGTCTCTGTAGATTGCTACAGTGTTTTGGGGGGCGAGAGCAGACATCTCGGGCAGCGGATGGCTCTGAAACGCTCGTTGCCTTTCGGCGCAAAGAAGGCCGGGGGAATTCGCCTGAAGGACATTCATGGACGATAACGGAGGCAAGAAATGACCGAGATTTCCCTGCACGGACGACGCGCCGTGATAACCGGCGCGAGTTCGGGCATCGGTGCGGCGACGGCCAGGGAATTGGCTGCGGCGGGCGCCTCCGTCCTTCTCACTTACCATTCCAGCGCTGATGACGCCGAAGCCATCGCCGAGGAGGCGCGCGCGAGCGGGGCGTCTGTGCATGTGGTTCGGGCGGACATCTCGAACCCTGCGGACTGCGCCCGTCTGTTCGAGGAGGCGGACAGATTGCTCGGCGGGCTGGATATCCTGGTGGCGAATGCCGGCGTGCAGAAGGACGCGGCGTTCACCGAACTGTCGCTGGAGGACTGGCGCAAGGTGATCGACGTGAACCTGACGGGCCAGTTCCTCTGTGCGCAGGAGGCGGTGCGCCGGTTTCGCCGGCAGGGCGGAAACGGGGCCTCTGCCGCCTTGGGCAACATCGTATTCACCAGCTCCGTGCATCAGGCGATCCCCTGGGCGGGCCACGCGAATTACGCCAGCGCCAAGGGCGGGCTGAAGCTCCTGATGCAGAGCATGGCGCAGGAGCTGTCGGCAGAGAGGATCCGCGTCAACGCCGTGGCTCCCGGCGCCATCAAGACCGACATCAACAAGGACGCATGGCATGACAAGGAGGCCGAAAGGCAACTCCTGAAGCTGATCCCGTACGGCCGTGTGGGCGTTCCCGAGGACGTGGCCCGGGCGATCCTGTGGCTTGCCTCGGATGCTTCGGATTACGTCGTCGGAACCACCTTGTTCGTCGACGGAGGCATGATGCTCTTCCCGGCCTTCCGCGAGGGCGGGTGATCGCCGGCCGAACGGACGCGACTGCGCCTCCGACGGATGCGTTCGGCAACGCAACAGGTTCAGAACACGCACGTCCTTGTCCGCCCGGCGCCGACCCGCGCGGGAACGGCACCGGGCGCCTCGCGTTCCCGAACCGGACGCACCGATGCCATCCAGCCAGCGAGAGGACCCGACATGCCGGCAGCCGACACGCGCGTCGAGGCCACGACGGAGGAACCGCAGGACGACAGGCCGCTGATCGTCATCACCGGCGCCGACGGGTCGATCGGTGCGGCACTGGCGGACCGGCTGATGGACCGCTACCGGGTCGTCGGGCTCGACCGCGACGGGCAAGCCGACAACGCGCGTTGCCAGATGATCGCCTTCGACCTGACGGACAAGGACGCGATCCGGGAGGCGTTCGCGACGCTGCGGGCCGAACATGGCGGCAGGATCGCGGCGGTGATCCATCTCGCGGCCTATTTCGACTTCACCGGGGCGGCGAACCCGCTCTACCAGTCGGTCAATGTCGAGGGGACGCGGAACCTCCTCGAGGTGCTCCAGGCCTTCGAGGTCGGGCGCTTCGTCTATTCCTCGACGATGCTGGTCCACCGTGCCGCCAATCCCGGCGAGCGGATCAACGAGGAGAGCCCGATCGAGCCCGGCTGGGCCTACCCGAGATCCAAGGCCCGGGCCGAGGAGGCGATCGCGGCGCATCGCGGCGATGTTCCCGTGGCGATCCTGCGGCTGGCCGGCCTCTACGACGAGCAGAGCGCGGTGCCGACCCTGTCGCACCATATCGCGCGCATCTACAATCGCGGGCTCAAGAGCCACCTGCACTCCGGCAACCCGGAGGCCGGTCAGGCTTTCATCCATCGGGACGACATGCTGCGTCTGTTCGAGGCGGTGATCGAGCGGCGCGACGATCTTCCCGACCACGTGGCGATCCTCGCCGGCGAGGAGGAGGCCGTCAGCTACCAGCGTCTGCAGGACGCCATCGGCACCGAGATCCACGGGGCCGACCATTGGGAGACGCTGACGCTGCCGAAACCGGTGGCAAGGCTCGGGGCCGAGCTGGAGGTCGCGGCCGAACCGGTGGTGCCCGACACCATCGACAAGGGCGAGAAGCCGTTCCTGCGCCCGTTCATGATCGACCTGAGCAGCGATCACTATGCGCTCGACATCTCGCGCGCGCGTCACCTTCTCGACTGGGAGCCCGAGCATTTCATCCTCGACACGCTGCCCGCGATGATCGCGCGGCTGAAAGAGGACCCGGTGGCGTGGCACGAGGCCAACGGGGTCACCATCAGCCGCGAACTGGAGGCCGAGGCGCAGGTGGCCGAGGACATCGACGCCTTGCGCACCCGCCACGACGCCCGCGCGCAGGCGGATCACGCCGCCAACCGCTGGGCCTATTTCCTGTGCATGGCGCTCGGGAGCTGGCTGATCGTGGCCCCGCCGATGTTCGGCTACGTCTCTATCTGGATGACCCTGTCGAGCGTGCTCGGCGGCGGCGCGGTGATGGTGCTGGGCCTGCTCTCGCTGTCCTGGCGAACCCCTTGGGCACGCTGGGCGATGGCCGCGGTCGGGATGGGGGTCATGGCCTCGCCGGTCCTGTTCTGGGCCCGGGATGCGGGCGCCTATGTCAACGCCTTCCTCGTCGGCAGCCTGATCGCGGGGCTCGCGGTGGCGCTGAAGCCGATCCCGGGCGTGTCCGCCGCCGCGGCGGAAACCGGTCCTGAACGTCCGCCGGGGTGGAGCTTCAACCCGGCGGGCTGGGGACAACGCGCGCCGGTGATCCTGCTCGCCTTCGTGGGCCTCTACGTCTCGCTCTACCTCTGCGCCTATCAACTCGAACTGATCGACGGGGTCTGGGAGCCGTTCTTCGCCGGCTCGCCCGCCGATCCGCAGAACGGCACCGAGGAGATCATCACCTCGTCGGTCTCCGAGGCTTGGCCGGTCCCGGATGCCGGCCTCGGCGCCATCACGTATGTCCTCGAGATCATCGTCGGGCTGATCGGATCGACGCGGCGCTGGCGGACGATGCCGTGGCTGGTCCTGCTGTTCGGGATCATGATCGTGCCGCTCGGCGCGGTATCGATCACCTTCATCATCATCCAGCCGCTGGTGATCGGCACGTGGTCCACGCTGGCGCTGATCGGTGCGCTGGCGATGCTGTTGCAAATTCCCTATTCGCTCGACGAGCTGATCGCCACGATCGACTATCTCTGGCGGCGCTGGAAGAAGGGCGATCCGGTTCTGTGGATCTTCCTGCGCGGCGGCACTGACGAGGGCGGGGATGAGGTCCCCGAAGAGGACGAGTTCGACCGCGCGCCGGGTGCCGCCTTCGCCGACATGTGGCAGGGCGGGATCAGCCTGAACTGGGGCCTCGGCCTCTGTCTCGTCGCGGGCATCTGGCTGATGCTGACGCGGCTGACCCTCGGAACGGAGGGGGCGCTGGCCAATGCCGACCACCTGATTGGCGCCCTCGCACTGACGGTGACGGTGACGGCCACCGCGGAGCTCGGGCGGATCGTCCGGTTTCTCAACGTGCCGCTGGGCCTCGGGGCCTGCCTTACGCCGCTGATCCTCGAGGGCGGCGGCCTTCTGCAGATCGTGTTCGGCGTGATCGCCGGGCTGGCGCTGATCGTCGGCGCCGTGCCGCGCGGGCGTGTCGACAACGATTACGGCGAGGCCGGCCAGATCATCCTGTGACCACCCGGCGCGCGGCGGAGAGGGCATGATCGAGGCCGCCTCGCTCCCGCTTCTCGGCAAACCCGGCGGTTTCGCAGCGGCCGCCGCTGCGGGTGCGGGGGGTGCGGCCTCGAATTAAGCCGTTGCCAGGGAGCGCCTGAAGAGCTCGCGCAAACCACAGGCAGGAAACCAGCCCGGTCCTCGACTTTCCGCTGAAGTTGCAAGACAGCCTCGAATATGATATATTATTTCCAGTTAATCCTCCAAAACGCAATATTTATCCATCAGTTCACTATGTGCTGAACCATCACAGGCATCGAATTGTCGAGGCGCGCCATGACAAAGAGATTTCTTTCCTGGATCGTCCTCATCTCGGGCTGCCTCGCGGCAACGGCCGCGCTCTCGCAGCCGACCGACTTCGATGACTTCGTCACCGGGGAGGACTTCGTGCTGCGCGGCAAGGATCTCGTGATCCGCGACAATCAGGACCGCATTCGCATGCGGTTCGACGCGCAGACCAGCGATATCAGGATCTTCGGCCCGGCGGGCAACCTCATTGCCCTGTTCGAACAACGCGGCCGGAACCTCTGGATCGGCGGCCACAATCGCGGCGGCGATCTCGTCCTTCTGCCGCGCGCGGGCACCGACCAGACGCTTGACAACGCCTCCATCCACTTCGACGGCACCGACGCAACTCAGCGGATCGGCGGCGGCGGCGTCGACGGGCGCATTGTCCTGCGCGACGGACAGGCCGGTCAGCGGATCTTTCTCAACGGCGCCAATGCCGACGCCCTCCTGGGCGGCGCCGGCGCCGACGGCGACGTGGTGGTGCGCGACAACGCCGGCCAGCCCACGCTGCGCCTCGACGGCCAGAGCGGGCGCCTTCAGTCGAACCAGATCGTTTCGCACCACAGTGGCACCGGGCCATCGGACGGCGTCGACAGCGCGTCGGTCTTCGTGCGCAGCGCCAACCCGTCGATCGGTCTTCTCGACGAGACCGGCGGCAACCGGCGCGGCTGGTACGTACAGGCGGGACAGCAGGGCAATCTCGTCTTCTCCACCGGAGATACCAATGGGCTGGCGGAGAACGTCATGGTGCTCGAACCCGACGGCGCTGTCTGTCTTGGAGCCTGCTGACGAAACCTGTTCGGACGGTACGGGAGGGCCAGGATGACCCGCGGCCTCGGCAACCTCATCGGAATGACGCTCGCAGTCGCGACGGCCGGCACGGCCATGGCCCAGACCCCGGTGACGGTCACGATCCTGCGCTTCGTCCAGGGCCAGGACCCCGACCCGGTGCAGGTGGCCGACGCCATCTCCGGCCCCGACACGATTGGCGACGGCGACTACTACGCCCGCGTCCGGATCGGCAGCGCCTCGCCCCGGCGCAATCGCAGCGACTTCATCGAATCGCGCGACTTCCAGCCCTTCTGGACTTTCACCGACATCGTCGACGCCGATGACGGCGTCATACCCGTGGTGATCCAGATGTGGGACGCCGACCCGATCGAGAACAACGACGACATCATCGACCTCAACCCCACCGACGGGTCGCAGGAACTCGTCCTCAACCTCGACCTCGCGACCTGCGAATGGACCGGCGACGCCGGCGCCAGTGACGATCCGAACGCGACGGGCCGTTTCTCACGCGGGGACGGCGACGGCGAGCACTTCGGCGCCGCCGAGGGTGGTGAGCGCGGCACCATCCTCTTCGACGTCGCCTGCTCGCGAAACGGCGACATCGACGATGACGGCATCCCCGACGGTGTCGAGCGCCTCGGCATTGTCGACACCGACGGCAATCTCGTTCAGGACCTGCGGGGCCTCGCCGATCCGTGCCGCAAGACCCTCCTCGTCGAGAACGACTTCATGGCGGGCGCCGCGGACGGACATACCCACCAGCCGAGCCCCGTCGCGCTCGCAGAACTCGTTGCGGCCTTCGACGGAGCGGGGCTCCTCGTCGATACCCTGTCGCCGAGCGCCTGCCCCTATGCGGGTTTCCCGACCCAGACGGGCGGCATCGGCCTCGTCATGCTCATGGATGATGCGATTTCCGAGCAGGCGCAGGTGCCGATCGGCAATCTCGACCAGATCCGCAACACGAACTTCGACCCCGCCCTTCGACCTTACGTCCATTACGCGCTCTGGGCCCACAACATCACCCGCAACGGCACCGTCATGGGATCGGGCTGGTGCTGCGCCGGAGACGGCAAGGACTTCTTCGTCAGCCTCGGCAATTTCGGCGGCCGCGATGCAACCGGAAACACGCAGAACGGGACCGACCGCAACCAGTCGGGGACCTTCATGCATGAATTCGGCCATGCGCTCGGGCTCAAGCACTGGGGTGCCGATGGGCTGGACGTCGACGCCAACGGCGATCCGGTCGACGCCAACAACGACGGCGACGGCGACGGGCGCAACTGCAAGCCGAACTACATCAGCGTGATGAACTACTACTTCCAGCTTACCGGCATTGCCGACAACGCGACCGGGCGGCAGGCCATCGACTATTCACGCGAGTCGCTCGATCCGCTCGACGAAAGCGCGCTGGTGGAAACGGACGGCGTCGACGACGGCGATCTCGTCACGGCCTGGTGCGACCCCTCACGCACCATGCAGACCGGCGTTGCCGACGGCAGCTTCCTCGACTGGAACTCGGACGGCTTCGCGGCTCTCGGCGGCACGATTTCGGCCGACATCGCCGCCGAGGCCGGGCTGCCGCCGGGTGTGAGCGTCGGTTTCGCACCCACTTGCTGCAGCAACGCGAACGGCACGCAGGCCTCCACCGGGGAACAGATCCGCGGCTTCGATGACTGGGGCAACCTTACCTTCCGCGCCGCGATGGCCTCCGGTGCCACGGCGCCTCCCGTGGTCGTTGACAGCGAGCCGTTGCCGGAGGACGCCGAGCGGATGCAGGACCTGTGGGACCGGCACCTGCGCTGTTCCCCGCCCGAAAGCGGTGAATGGCGGATCGCGCGCGATTGCACGATCTGGCGCGACGTGACGGCGCCGGGCGACCTCATCGTCGCCGCGGGGGTCGTGCTGACGGTCGGAGCAGGCGTGAGGCTCGACCTCGACCTTGCCGCGCACGCGCTGCGCGTTGAAGCCGGGGGGAGGCTCAACCTGCAGGCCGGTTCCCGCATCGATTGACACCGCCGCAGAAGGCGGGGACAGACGCGGACGCATATGGCCCCGCCCTATTGCAGCAGAAACGACTGAGAACCCTGACGCTTTCGGCGTGATCTGGGAGACTTGGGCCTCCCGCCTGTTCCTGATCGTTTCTCGCTATCCGATGGGACCGGTCATCGGCTGAACGAACGTGCCGCGCGAACGACTGGTGACGTAGATGTAATTGTCGCGCACCGAGAAGATTGCGCTGACGAGACCGTCCTGCCTGATTTCCGCGCCTCCGTAGGTCGCCAGGGCATTGCGGGTCTCCGGACCGTAATCGAGAACCTGATCGGGCGTGAAGCCGGCGGTCAGCATTGCCCGAGCGAGGTCTATGGCCGTGACCGCGGCAGTTTCACCGACCGGGATCGGGTTCACCGGACCTTCCGCACGAGACACGTTCGAGTTCGAACTCGCGCGCAGGCGGAAACAACGAGGACAAGAAGCAGGGTGGTGGCGATGCGTCCGGAAGCCCTCGTCACCGGCTCACCCCGAGTTGTTGCAGGGCGCGTTCGAGTTCGCCGCGATAGGTGGTCTCGTCGACGCGCGGGAGCGGTCCGCGTTCAGGGCGCTGCATTGCGAATGAGTCCTCGCCTTCCTTGATGAGAGTCGCGGTGATGAAGATCGCGACCTGACTTGCGCGATGTGTGAGCCTGTCGGTGCGAAAGGCCCGGCCAAGGAAGGGCAATCGGCGCGCTCCCGGAACGCCGGTCTCGGTGGTTTCGCTGCGGTTGTCGACGAGGCCGGCGACGGCGGCGGTGCCACCGTTCTCGAGTTGGATCGTGCTGCGCGCAGCGCGCCGGTTGACGACCGGAAGGTCCTGCTGACCGCGGGCCACGACGTCCGAAACCTCGAGCTCCAGGCTGAGCGTGATCGACCCGTCGTCGCCGATGCGCGGCGTGATGCTGAGGATCGTTCCGGTCTCGATCTTCTCGAGATCCGATTGGATGAAGTTTCCCTCTGGCGCGGTGATCTGGAAATATTCCTCGTTGGTGACGCGTATCTCCGACTCGACGCCATCCTGGGCGAGCACCTGCGGGCTCGCGAGGATCGTGGCTTCCTGGTTCGCCGACAGCAGGTTCAGCGTCAGTTGCAGCGCGTCGGTGAAGGTACGGCTCGGCGTGTATCCGATGCGGACCTCGTAGGCGTCGCCTCCGTCCATGTAGGACGACCCCGCCTGGATCGTGGGCCAGTTGAAGTTGGTGCCGAAATTCAGAAGGTCGGATTGTTCAAGGACCACCACCCGGGCGTCGAGCATCACGTGCTGGCGTTTGACGTCTATGCGGCGGATGTCGGCGATGAGTTCGTCGACGAGATGTTTCGGCGCGCTGACGGCGACAGCGCCGCTGGCGTCGTCGCCGCGGACATAGGCCGCCGCGGCATCGGGCAGAAGGTTGACGGCGGTCTCGGGAGAGACGTTGTTCAGCTTGACGACATGCGTTCGGTGGAGGTTCGTCGCATCGACCGCGACGGGGGGCAGAGGGATGTCGAGGCGGCGAAGTTGCCCGATCACCCGCGTGCGCTGCGCGACCGGACCAGTGATGGCCACGGTGTTGCGATCCGGGTCGACACGCACGTAGTTCTGCAGACCCGCAGGCAGCAGCGCCCGCGCATTGGCAACGCGGATGTGGTTCAGCGCCATGAAGACCGTATCCTCGCGTTCCGCTGAATCTATCTTCAGCAGATCCTCCTCGATACGCTGCATTGCCTCCCTGGGAGCAGTGATCACCAGACGACTGGCATCGGGATCGACGCTGACGAACCGTTGCAGCGGCCGCGCGAGAAGCGATCGGGCTGTCTCGGGATTTACATGGCTCAACTGAAAGACGCGCGTGGTCGCCACGTCGGTGAATGAATCCGAGTCTATGTCGGGGGTGAAGACGAGGTAATAGTCGTCTGTCCTCTGAATGTCGTATTCCGTGCCGGCGAGAAGAAGTTTCAGGGCTTCATCGACGGTCGCATTCTCGATCGCGACGGAAACCAGGCCCTGAACACCGGGGTCTGCGATGATATTGACGTTGGCCTGCGCGGCAATGTCCTCGATCGCCTGCCGCAAGTCGGTTTGATAAAAGACGTTGTCGACGAGAGGCTGGTCCTGTGCGTTTCCGCGATGTCCGCAGGCGCACCAGACAAGCAGCGCGATCGAGAGAGCCACAAGCGCACGCGCCAGCGGAGCGCTGGGAACGAGATGTTCCGGCGTGGCGGTGGTCGCTGCTTGAGACCTCATTGTCCCTCCCCTCTCGGTCGCGCGCCCGTTGGCACACAAATTTCTTGTCGGATCGCGGGGTCTCTCTCCCCGGATCGCGTTCATCAGGATCGGCGCGAAGCAGGAGTGTCCGCCGCGGCCATCGGTACTGACCGTCTCTGACTTACCGAAATTGCGTCGTCGGGAAACCCCTGGCGCAACGACATGCTTTCCGGAGGACCGGAAGGAACCACTCGGCGCGAGCTTCGTTATAGGGCCCTGCCAACCGGAGGTGCGAATACACGTGCCCGATCGAATTGGATCGAAACGCCCGGCGAGCGAAGAATTACAACCTATAGTTGCTTCTCGTTTCTGAGAACATTCGAGTAAAGGATTGGGAAATGGAAATTTCGACATCTGAGCGTCGATCAGGGTTGTTTTCGAGCGTCCGCCTGCACTTGCTCGAAGGTCATTCGACCAACACTTTCCCGGGTAGATTGTCAACCGCCGAAAATGCAGATCGCGGGATATTTTTTTCCCCGGACGGTGAATTTCCGCTTAACACGCCTCCCGGCTTTCGTGCAGAGTGCCCGAGGCCGGCTTTCGGGGATGGCCGAAGGGGGTCCTTTAAAGATGGATCTAATCACGACGTCCGCATTTTTTCTATGCGGGTGCACGCAAGGAGTTTGTAATGTTCAAGACACTCGCCATTTCCACAACGGCGATTACGCTTATCGGTGGCGCCGCACTGGCGGGGTCGCCCCTCGCCTCAACCGGTCAGGTCGATAGCCAGACCTACGGCGTTCCGATCGAGATCACGATCGAGCCGGAAGTTTCGGTGTCGGCCGCGCCGGGTCCGATCGAGTTGACGATGAACGGGGCCGACGCCAACAACAGCGCCACCGCCGAATCCACGATCACGTACCTGGGCAACGTCGATGCCAACATCCGCGCGCAGCTCGACGGCGATCTGCCTAATCCCATTGTTCCGGGGGGCGGTGTCAACTTCTTCCTGTTCCACGAGAAGAACGCCGCCGACGCGGTTACCGCGATCACCGGCAATGCCTACACTCCGTCGGGTGCGGTGGCCTGGGGTCCGACAGATGAAGGCACCGACCGGGAGCTGATCGCATCGACCGGCATTCAGACGAGCGCCAAGACCGATCAGATCACCTACGCCTCGGCGGCCCCCGGTGAGATCCCGCTGCCGTCGACGTTCAATCTGACGATGACCTACACGATCGCGCCGAACTGACGACGTGAACCCCCGCGCGTCCCTTCTGGGGGCGCGCGGGGGAAACCGGGCCCCCGGGGGAATTGCTCCCGGGGACCAGATGAGAAATTTGGATTTCATTATTTCGCGGTCGGTGATGTTTCGGGTCGTATTTAGGTTGGCGCAGATTCTCATTCTCGCACTGATGCTGGTCCTTCCTGCTTCGGGCGTCCTGGCGCAGGGCTTCATGGTGAAGCCGATGCGGATGGAGGTATCGGGACAAGCCGGTCAGAACCTGGAAATCCCCCTGCAGATCCGGAACACCGCCGGCGATTCCGTGGGGCGGGTGGATGTTCGCCTCGCAGGAGTTTCTCAACACGCGAACGGGGCATGGAAACTGATCGAGCCGGAAACGGCAGAAAGCGATGACGTCGGGCTTTCGGCGCTGCCCTGGATGTCGCTGTCCGAGAATTCCGTCGAGATCGCGCCGATGACGCCGGCGGAGATTTCCGTCCTTGTGAATATACCGCGGAACGCGCGCGGGGCCTACTTCGCGGCATTGATCGTCGAGACGCCGCTTCCCGAGGACGAGGAAGGATTCAACGTCCGGGTGCGCTTCCTGGTCCCGGTGATCATCCGCATCGAGGGACGTCCGGTCCGACAGGATGTGGGGATCGCAGCGGCCGATCTGGTGTTTCAGGACGGCAGCGCCGGCGGACCGCGAACGACGCTTGCCGAGATGTGGGCGACCAACGAGGGCCGCACCTATTCGCGGGTATCCGGGTCGATCGCCCTCGACCTCGAAGTCGAAGGCCGGTGGCGCCCTGTCACGCGCTTCGACACCGTGGAGCGGTCGATCATTCCCGGCGCGTCGATCAACCTCGGCAAGGACATCGAGCGCCGCCTTCCCTCCGGATCCTACCGGCTGCGGGCCGAGCTTTACGTGGACGGCCGCCGGGTGGCGCCGCTCGAGCGGGTCTTCGACTTCGTCGGAGACGAGGACGTGGATTCTATCGCCTACGACACGGCGCTGCTGCTTCGGCCCGAGGTCCTGGCGATCGAGGGCGTCCCGGGCGCGACCCGCACCACGATCCTCTCGATCGAGAACGCGAGCACCGATCCGGTCGAGATCGCCATAGGCCCCCAGACGCCGGTGTCCCTTCTCGGTGTCACCTTGGCCGAGACGACGGGTGTCGCATTCGCCGCCACCGATTGGGTCGAGGTGCGCCCGTCGACGTTCCGCCTGCGGCCTGAGGGGCGCCAGAACGTGCGCATCGTGAGTTGCATCCCGGAAGAGGGGGTGTCGCGGGCGAACTACTACACCGATCTCGTCCTCACAGGCCGATATGGTGACGGGCAGAGTGCCGGCGAGACCCGGTCCCTGGTACACGTGGCGAATGCGCGCGCGCAATCCGCGGCGGCTGGCAACATCGAGCGCCTTGGCATCTCCGAAGCCGACGCGCCGGAAACGTTCATCGTCGACACGCGGTTCGCCAATACCGGAGATGTGCATGTCAGGCCGAAAGCACGCGCGGCGCTGATCTCCCAGTCGGGGATGCAGGTGGCGAACGTGCCGCTCGACGGGCGGCGCGGCCCGCTTCTGCCGGTGAGCGTGCGAGATTTCAGTGGCGAGGTTGACGTCTCCGAGATCAGGCCGGGATTTTACACGCTTCGCGCGATCATCACCGTCGATGGGCTTGAACCGATGACGCGGGACAGCGCGGTCGAGATTTCGACAGGCAAGGACGGCGCCGCGCGCATGGCGCTCGTCGAAGTCGTGGCGCAGGGCGAGGCTGGTGCGGATTGAGCCTTGGAAGGCGACAGGGATGGAGAGTGGGGAATGATTTCAAGGTGGGCAGTCGCACTCGCGTCATCATGTGCCGTCGCGTCCGGAGCGATGGCCTCCGACTTCGATGAAGTCGACATCTCGGTACAGATCCTGCCCATCGCGAGCCTGGAGATACTCGGCGGCGGCACGCTGGAACTGACAATGCCGCCAGCGGGGTCGACAATCCCCTCAGATGGCGTCGATTTCAAAGTCGTGGGGAATTCCAACGCCACCGTGACCGCCGAACCGGACAGCTTTCTCTTGGTAGGCGGCCAGCATCGGGGCCGCGCGAGCCTGTCGGGGCAGGATCTCGGATACGCGCTCGAAGTTCGCTTTCCGGCCGCCGGGGCGCCCGGGTCTCCGGTTCAGATCTCGGCGCTTCCGGGTTTCGAGGCCGGGCCGACGACGCCACCGTTGACGGTCGACCTCACGCAGACCGGCATGGCCCGGATCGGCACCCTGCATCTTGAATCCGACCCATACTGGACGCCCTCGGGTGGCCTGCCCCTGCCCGGCGTCTACGTAGCGGACATCACCTTGACACTGTCGGTGGACTGAAGCTTTCGTCCGGCATGCGCTGCTCACGTGTCCTGTTTTCCATGGTCGCCTGCCTCTCCCTGACGGCCGGTGCCACGGCCGCCGAACGCCCGCCATCGAGGACGTCGAACGTTGCGATCGTGGTGAAGGTGGAGCCGGCTTCGGAGGCGACACTGTCACGGGGGGGTCGGTTCACGTTGGCCGTTCCGGCGCCCCGGGGACGGGGCAACAGGCCCCGGATTCCCTACGAGGTGAGCACGAACATACCAGTGGTGCTGCTCGTCGTAGACGAGATGACGGGCGAACGCATTGTCGCGGAGAGCCCCGGAGTCGCCCGGCGGATTGGCGGTGCTGGTGGCGGAGGGGATCCGCGACGGCGGCCCGAGGCCATCGGATACGACGTGGCTTTTCACCCCGACGACGGCACCGCATCGACCGAGCAGGCACGAGAGATCAGGCTGGAACCAGGGACTTCGCGCGGCGAGATATCGATCATGGCCATTGCTCCGAACAGTGTGCAAGGTGCCTATATGGGTTCCCTCGCGGTCCGTCTGACCGAGAGCGCGGAGTAGGCCCAGGCGAAAGGCGGATCCGGATCGGTTGAAGGCCCGCAAGGCCGAGATGCCGAGCGAGGTTCTGAGCGAAGAGCGCCCGAGGATCTCGCCGAGGCCTACGAGATGGCGCTGGCCCAACGGCATGCCTGACGCAGCAGAATATCGGGGGCGCTGAAGCTGATGCCTGAGTCTCGAGGGGACTGTTGCGTTGTGTGTTTGAAGGCGCCCGATCGGTTTACTGTGCTGCCTCAGGTGGCGGCAGGGAAGAGGCCGGCCAGGAATCGGGTCCGCCGGCGACGCCTGGGTCGATGGCTTCGTACTGGTGCTTCTTGATCGTCCGGATCGCCTCGATCCCGCTCAGGGTCGCCTTCGCCGAGCTCAGACTTCGGAACCCGCGCATGGGCGTCGTCAGCCGCTTCAGCGCCGCATGATCGGACTCGATGATGTTGTTGTGTCGGCGTCGCGTGATGTGTTCGATCATGTCGTCGGCGCCGCGACCGCGGTTCATCTCCGCGACGATCCTGGCGTAGGTCCAGGCCTTGTCGGTCGTGATGCTGAGCGGTTGGTAAAGCCGGGCATTGTCCCGGGCGCGGCGGAAGAACGCCCTCGCAGCACTCAGATTTCTCCGGGCAGTCAAACGGAAGTCGATGAACTGGCCGCGCTGGTCCACGGCCCGCCAAAGGTAGCACCAGCGTCCGTTCACCCGGACGTAGGTCTCGTCGACATGCCAGTTGAGGCCGCGCCAGCTGCGATGCCGGGAGGCGCGGCGGGCGATTTCGGGTCCGAACTTCTGGACCCAGCGGTAGACGGTCGCGTCGACCTGGACGCCTCGTTCGGCCAGAAGGTCCCGCACGTCCCGAGACGACAGCGGAAACCGGCAGTACCAGCGAACCGCCATCAGGATGATGCTCTTGAAAAAACGGTGTCCCTTGAACGGATCGCGTCGCATCGGCACCCTCCTGGCCAGATCCCCAAGGCTGAGCCTCGCCAAGCCCGCCCCGCAACGCAACAGTTCCCATCCAGCGGGCATGCCGCCTGCAGCCGCAGCTGCCGTCACCACGCGGGCATCGTCTTCGGCAATGCGGTCCAGAGGTGCGGCGCCGTCGAGAAGGGCGTTCCGCGCGACCATCCAGCCGGCGCGCTGCCATGGCGTCATGCTCCTCGGCAGAACCGCGAGGACATCGGACATGCGCGGAGGGGGATCGACAGCAGGACCTGTCAGCGCATCAGCGCCTGGCCGAGCATTCGATGCGGGTGGTGATGAAGAATTCGCCCTGCCCAAAGCAACGGCGGAACACCCTCTCGATTTCGAGAAGAGAAGTGGCCCAGCCCCTTACGACACATGTTGATATCTCAACAAGCCGAAGAGCAACCTACTGGTTGGCCATCTTCTTAGGGCGGCCTCCCTTGGCTCCGTTAGCGCGAGATGCTGCCGCCTTGGCGGCAGAGCTGGCTTGGCCACCACGCCGAGCCATCCAAGCGTTGGTACCAAATATCCCGGCCATCAGCCCGGACAGGGACAGGTCCACATCCAGATCCTCCCAGTGCAGACCATATCCCCGGCCAAGAATCTCGACAGACGCCAGTTGTTCTTCCGATGCAGTTTCGAGGCCCTGTGCCAATGCTGGAGGAAACGCGAATGTGCAGCCGTTTTCGAGATCGACGATCACTCGGCCTGCGGAGATGTCATAGCGTGCTACGGTTGCGCGTGGCTCATGAGCCTGTGCTTGCTCTCCCCGCTTCAGGGCGGCATCGATCTCGGCATCTGTGAGGTCAGCCATGTATCTCCCTCCATCGCGCCAGAAACTCTTGTCTGTGCTCAGCCACAATCGCCATCGCGCGGCGCGCCTCGTTTCGCTTCATGTCCACCGCCCACACCAACTCGGGTGCACGGTTCCGACCTGACAGATTGATCTTGGCATGCCCGTCGCCAAAGACATGCACGTGGGCTGGTTCATGGTCGTCCGTGAAGATGACGATGCGCAACCCCTGAGCGCGATGAATCGTTACCATCAGAAAATTAACCTATCCAGTTGGGTTTTCAAGGCCTGTGAAGAGGCGACCTGCCTGGAGGCATCGTCCTCGGACCGATGGCGGACAATGCCTCGTTGTCGATGAGCAGCTGCAGCGGCCCATCGGCGCGGCGATACGGGATCTGGACAGCCAGGTTCTTCTGACGGCGGCACAGGGTAGTGTAGTCTGGCACGGGCCAGTCCAGCCCGGCCAGACGCAGCAGGCTGGCGACCATTCCGGCAGTCTGCCTGAGCGGCAGCTTGAACAGAACCTTGATCGACAGACAGAACTGGATCGCCGCATCCGAGAACACCGCAGGGCGACCGGGGCTGCCGTCATGCGGCGCGAGCCAGGTCATCTCCTTGTCCAACCAGATCAACAGTGACCCGCGCTTACGCAGCGAAGCAGTGTAGCTGGACCAGTTCGTCGTGCGGTAGCGGGCGGCCGATGGTTTGCTCATCCCGGCCGTCTAACCGCATGGATTCAGGATGTGAATCCTCCGCGGGCAGAGTTCTGCAACATATGTAACCGCCCCTAGCGCAAGAGGGATTTTGAAGCTATTTCTGACGCGTTGTCGGGTGCTGACATATGTCCGGCCTCATGATGCGACCTCACAGATGTCGCGGGCCCGTATGGTGTTCGCGGATCAGGCTCCAAATCAACGCCGCGTGCTCATAGGCACTTTGTTGCAGGCTGGTTCCTCTGATCCCGTCTCACGACCGTTGCGCCAAACTGCTCCTTGCCCTCTTTCGCTCCGACGTCCTCGCGACCGATGGTCGGCTTACGCCGCCACGACCGGAGACTGGTAGACGCCTCCCCGGGCCATCAGGGCCCAGACGATCCGCGCCATCTTGTTGGCCAGTGCCACGCGCACCAGCATCGGCGGCTTGCGCGTCAGCATGCCGCCCAGCCAAGTGTCCGGTTGAGCAGAGGCATGGACGTGCCGCTTGATGATGACGCTGTTGGCCCCGATGATCAGCAGCCGCCTTAGGGACCGCTCGCCCATCTTGGTCGTGGCACCGAGCCGCTGTTTGCCACCTGTCGAATGCTGGCAGGGCGTGAGATCGAGCCAAGGCTGAAAAATCCCGGGCCTTGCGGAACGTCTCAGGCGGCGGCGCAAGTGTCGCAATGGCCGTGGCAATCAGTGGACCGATGCCCGGCACTGTCATCAGACGCCGCGCCACGTCGTTTTCCTTGGCCCGGTGGGCGATCTCGGCATCGAGCTTGACGATCTCTGCCTCCAACTGGGCCAGTGCCGAGATCAGCACCTTGAGAGTAGGGACGGCATCAGCTGGCAAGCCGCTTTCTGGGTATTCGACGATTGCAACCAGCTTCGACGCGTTGGCCGACCGTCTTCTCCCTGCCCGAGCATCACCGCCGACGCCTGCGCACCGCTGGGGCCGAGGGCGATGACGTTCTCCCGGCGCCCGATCCACTCGCAGCGTGCCAGCTCCAGGACCTGAACCGCCCCGGTTTCACCGGAGGCTCCGAACTGAGTATGGATGGAGCCTATGGAACGAGACAACAGAGCGAACCGCTACTTGCCTGAGACCCGCGAGCGGGCGGTCAGGATGGTGCCGGCGAAGGCTCCCATGACGAGCCCCAGCGGAATGGTCGCCCAAAGCGGCGGGGTCCGGTCCATGCTCAGAGCTCCATGTCGTCGTCGAGATCGAGCCCCTTGCCCGGCCGCATGACCCGCTCGGCGAGCCGCTCTGCCACGATCGCGTCGATCTTGTCCTGCTGAAGCTCGCCGGCGCGGCGGACCAGGTCCTCGTCGCCGGTGCGCTCGGCGAGGCCGGCGACGTACTCCTGTGCGATCAAGACGCGATCGAGGTCGTTCGGCAGTACGTCGCGAAGCATGTCCGTCTCGCCGCGCTGGAGCGCGGCCAGCCCTTTGTCCCCGATCTCATCTTCGAGTGCCGCCCTGAGCGCAGCGAAGTCCGCCCGACCAGTCATCTCGTGGGACGGCCGTTCGCGCAGCTCGGCTGCCAGGTCGGGAAGGATCTGGCGATTGGTTGCCATCTCGTGCTCGGCCTCGGTCATTTCGATGGTGTCTCGACCGATGCCACCGAGCTCGGCCGGCGTCGGGCCCGGGAACGGCACCACTTCGCCTCTCTGCTCGTCGGTCGCGTCGAACACGTCGACCACGATGCCGCGCGCCCGTTCCAGCTCGGCCACCTGATCGACGATCCGGTCGTTGACCTCGTCGAGCGCGATCCAGGCACCGCGCTTGTCGTCCATCGTGGCAGTCTTCGGGTCGATGCCGCCGTGCCGCAGCACCGCATCGACGTCGCGGTCCACCCAATCCTGCGCCAGGCCGGCGTTGCGCGTGCCGCCGAGTTCCAGCCGCGCCCGCTGCTCGTCGGGATCGAGGCCGACCTGGCGGGCGGCCTCGAGCGCCGCGTTCATCTCAGGCGTCCGCTCCCCGCTCGACCAGATCGAACCTGACAGCTCCGTCTCGGCTCCAGGCGGATAGGTCGTATCGAGGTCTGCCCCGTAGCGCGTCCGCAGCTCGGGATCGGGCACCATCTGGCTGAATCCTTCGACGTAGCGCTCCTTCTGAAGCTCGTAGGCGATCTCCGCCTGCTTCTCCCGCATGAGCTGCGGCGACATCACCCCGCCCTCCCAGCACGAGAACCATTCGCCCTGGTCGCGGCCGCGGTTGTTCAGAACGACATGCGCGTGCGGATGCGCCCGGTCGGTGTGGATCGCGAGCACGTAGTCCCACTCGTCGCCGTAACAGCCTGACTCGAAGAAGTGCTCGCACCAGTCCATCGCGATGTTGCGAACATCCGCGGCGTCAGTGTCGACGGGGAAGCTCAGGAGCATGTGCGACGTAAAGCCGAGCTTCGTCGTGCCCTTCCAGGTCGCCGCCCAATCCTCGACGATCTCGGCCTTCTCCTCGACCGAAAGCTGATCGCGCCCGCTCAGCGCGTTCGTCATCGTCGACGTCACGAAGAGGGCCTTGTCGTTGATGTAGTCGAGCTGCGCGGTCAGCGACGCCCGGGTCTTGCACCCCCCTGCCCTGATCCGCTTGAAGATCGCCGCCCGGCTGCCGCTCGCGGCCATCATGATGCTGCGCGGAAGCGCCTTGCCGACTTGGCGACGACCGCCGCCCTGGGCCGCGCCGCCGGCACGGTGGAACCGGCCCTGGCGCGCGGCGGCCTGCTGGCGCATCGCCCCTGCCCTTCGCTGCTCCTCCTCCCAGGTCTCGCCCATGACGAGCCTGTAGAGCGTGAGCCCGTCAGCCATCGATCTCCGCCTTCTTCAGCCACTTCGTGGCGTAGCCCTTTCGGGACTTTGCATCATCAAGGATGGTGCGCAGCTCGCGATAGAGCGTTCGATTGCTGTCGAGGGTCTCCTGCAGGAGCTGCCGATCGCTCTCGGTGAGCCGCAGCTTGCCGCGATGGGTGTTCCGGGCGAGCTGGTTGAGGAGCTGACCCTGCTTTCCGATCAGCCAGACTGACCGGTTGAAGTCAGCGATCTGTCTCGGCAGCACCTCGAAGAACCCTGCGGCGATCCGCACCAAGGAGCGGAGCGCCTGGCTCCTGCTCTGCAGCCCGGCGCCTTCTGCCGCCTGCATGAAGCTGGCAATTTCGCCTTCCGGCAGTCGGACGCTGACGATCTTCGACGGCTCAGCCGCGGCCGCGGTCTCGCCCTTCTCCTCTCCCGCGATCCGGTAGACCTGTCGGCCGCTGATCGAGAACGCCTTTGCAAGCTCCGTGGCGCTCTCCCCTGCCCTGAAGCGCCGCGCCAATTCGGCGCGCGCTTCGACTGCGAGGTGTTTGCGTCTCGGTTGCGCCATGACCCCAAATGTCAAACGTGTATACGTTAGGCATATCCTGCCAACGTCATTCTTCTTTCAAAACACTTCGCTTCTGGTCCAGAGGTTTCTTTCGTCAACGGCAGACTTAATTTCGGTGCTGAGGACCGGAAAGCCTTTCGCTCAGGCAGATAGGACCCGCAGTGCTGGAGAGTGCCAGAGGCGGCCGCAGATCGCGAGAATGCAATTTCCACCACTCTGACCAGCCAAGGCGAAACAGGCTCGTCAGCGACCCGTAAATCCGCCTCATGGCAAATGCCGCGTCGCCATCGTGCCATTTCGCCATCCCGACATAATGCCATGTCGCCATTCTGCCGTCATGCCGCTTTGGCGTCTTGTCGTGCTGACGTACTGACGTGCTGACATCTCGGCGTCGCATGGCAGCACGACTACAATCACCACCGCCCCCATTCGGGCGTTGGGAACATCCCGCCGGTCGAGTTCGTGGCAAAGAGGAGGCTGGCAATGCGCGCCGCGGAGCCCCAGAAATCAACCTGGACGCCTCCGGAAACCTCTACCGCTTCGACGCCTGTGATGATTTACTGCCCTTGAGACAGGGGAGGCGGCGATGTCGAAGCAAGCGGGGTTCTGGAGCATCGAGGATCGGCTCGAGGAGATTTCCGCCGGAGGCGATCCGCTGGAGACGCTGAACAGGACGGTCGAGTTCGAGCGTTTCCGGCCGATCTTGGAGCGGGCGGCGGGCCGACCGCGCTGCTTTCGGGGCGGACGGCCCGCGATGGACGCGGTGCTGAAGTTCCGGATGCTGGTCTTGCAAAGCCTGCATGGGCTGAGCCTGGAGGCGACCGAGCGGATGGTTCGCGATCGGTTGAGCTGGATGCGGTTCTGCGGGCTGGGGATCGCCGACACGGTGCCGGACGCGAACACGCTGTGGGACTTCCGGGAGGCGCTGATCCGGGCGGACGCGCTGGACGCTTTGTTCAGCGAGATGGATCGGGCGATCAATCAGGCCGGGTTCATCCCGCGCTCCGGCCAGATTGTGGACGCCAGCCTGATCGCAGCTCCGCGCCAGCGGAACACGGATGGCGAGAAGGCTGCGATCAAGGCTGGGAAGGCGGCCTCGGAGATCTGGCCGGACCAGCCCTCGAAGGCGGCCCAGAAGGACACACATGGTCGCTGGACGGTCAAGTACAGCAAGGCCAAGGCGCGGGCCGACGGCTCGAAACCCGTCGACATCGCGATCCCGGTCTACGGCTACAAGTCGCATGTCAGCATCGACCGGATGCACGGGGTGATCCGACGCCAGGTCGTGACGGATGCCGCCCGGCACGACGGGGCCCGGCTGCGCGAAGGCCTGATCCAGACCGCCAACACCGCCCGCGACGTCTGGGCCGACAGTGCCTACCGCTCCGCCGAGAACGAGCGCTGGCTGAAGGCCCACGGCATGACGAGCCAGGTCCACCGCAAGAAGCCGCGCGGCCGCCCGATGCCGCAGCGCACGTCGCGCGCCAACGGCCGCAAGTCCGTGATCCGTTCGAAGGTCGAGCACGTCTTCGCCCAGCAGAAGTCCCGCATGGGGCTGACCATCCGCACGATCGGTCTGGCCCGCGCCAAGGCCACGATCACGCTCGCAAACATCGCCTACAACATGGGACGGCTGCGATGGCTCCAGAGCCGGACTCCGTCCACCTGACGGCAAGGACAGAGAAACCCGCTTCCTCAGAACGCTGAGCGGGCCGCAGAGCCCTCCAAAGGACCCTCAGAGCGCGATGCGCCAAGCCTGTCACCCAGCATCTCGGCAAAACCGTGCGTTCTCGGAGGTGTCCACGGGACCTGGACGCCCTGGTTTTCGCGGACGGGACGACCTGCGCTTCGGCATGAACCACACCGCGACTTTCGGTCACCTCGGAGCGCGCGGGCGCACCGCTCCTGACCGGTGACGGTCTCGTCGCTTTTGAGCCGTGGATAGTGTCGAACGAAAACGGCGGGCCCTTCGCAGGACCCGCCGTTCATCATCTGGCTGTATCTACGGCTGGAAGCCTCAGGCAGCCTTGCTGGCCGCCGAGCGCGCCGTCTGAACGGCGCCTTCGGCATTCGCGGCAACCTTGTCGGTGATCGCCTTGCCTGCCCTGGAGGTCAGGTCGCTGGTCTCGCTGCCAATCTTCTGCGTCTCGTTCGCGTAGGTTTGGGCGGTGCGCGTGAAGAGCTCTGTCTGCTTCTGCACGAAGTCCGTGTAGGCCTTGCCGTACTCGGCCGGCTCGTCGCGGACCTGCGTCAGTTCGCGGATGTTGGAGAACGCTTCCTTCGCGGTCTCGCTTGCAATGTCGGTCGCCCGGGTCCCGGCCTCGACGGCGATCGACGCCATGCGCTCGTTCATGCTGGCCCAGGTCTTGAAGACGTCCTGGTAGCCTTGCGGATCGAACAGGCTCTGCATGTCGTTTGCGGCGGATTTCGCGTTCTGCTTGGCCATGTCGGGTCTCCTTTCGAGAGCATCTGGTGTGTCGTCTGCTGTTGACCCTGATGTAATGCTGCGCCGCAGCAATTCAACCCCGGAATGCTGCGGCGCAGCGGATTAATTCGGGGCGTCCGGGAGGGAGCGCCGATCGGCTGCCGCCATGGCGCCAGAACAGGGAAGAGCAAAGGTCCGCCATGGCTAGGGC
>CAVPXL010000011.1:0-26537 GCA_963709765.1 uncultured Alphaproteobacteria bacterium
ACGGGCGGGTGAAGGCGATGGTCCTGCTCGGGGGCAACCTCGTTCGGGCCTTGCCTGACCGCGAGCGGATGGAGAAAGCGTGGCCGGAATTGCGGTTGACCGTGAACATCGCCACCAAGCTCAACCGCACGCATCTGTCGCCGGGACAGGTCGGTTACCTGCTGCCCTGCCTCGGGCGCACCGACGAGGACGTCCAGGAGGCCGGACCACAGGCAGTGTCGATGGAGGATTCTCTCGCACATCTACGGCTCGCTCGGAAGCGCGACTCCGCCAGGACCGGATTTGAAGTCCGAGACGGCCATTGTCGCCGGTCTCGCCAAGGCCACGCTGCCGCCGAACCCCAAGCTGAAATGGGATGAATGGACCGGTGATTACGACCTGATCCGCGATCTTATCTCCGCGACGTATCCGGACAAGTTTGCCGATTTCAACGACCGTCTCTTCCAGCCGGGTGGTTTCTACAAGGGCAACCCGGCGCGGGAGCGGATCTGGAAGACCGAGAGCGGCAAGGCGCAGTTCACCGCCCCGACGATGCTTTCGGCACTGGGGGAGGTGCCGGAGGGTCGCGAGGTCATGACATTGATCACCTTACGGTCGAACGACCAGTTCAACACGACGATCTATGGCTTCTCCGATCGATTGCGCGGGCTGGAAGGCAGTCGGGAAATCGTACTGATCAACCGCGACGAGATGCGCCGGCTCGGGCTCCAAGAGGGTCAGAAAGTCGGTCTGGTCTGTGCGGTGGATGACGGTATCTCGCGCCGCGTGGACGATCTGACGGTCACGCCCTACGATCTGCCCGCTGGTTGCATCGCGGGTTACTATCCCGAGCTGAACCCGCTCGTGCCGCTCGGTTATCATGAAAAGAACTCGCAGACGCCCGCCTACAAGGGCACACCCGTGGAAATCGTGTCGTGATGCTTCAGGCCGCCGCCCCGAGGGCGTCCGGGCGCATCGCCCCGAAATCTGAGCTGGTACGCGAGGGGCCGGTGGCCATCGTCTGCAACGGCGCGACCCTGGGCGTGATGATGGCGAGCCCGGATGATATCGAAGACTTCGCATTGGGGTTCGCGATCACCGAAGGCGTGATCCGCGACATCTCGGAACTGCGCGACCTCGAAATCGTCGATCATCCCAACGGGATCGAGGCACGGCTCTGGCTGACTCCCGCAGCTTCCGGGCGCGCCGCTGAACGTCAGCGCGCGCTGGTCGGTCCTGTGGGCTGCGGCCTCTGCGGAATCGACAGTCTTGAGAAGGTCGAGCGCCCGCTGCCGCGTCTGGTTCGGAGCGGGCTGCGGTTGACCCTCGACGAGGCCTGCGCCGCGCCCGACCTTCTGCGCGCTCACCAGCCGGAGCATGACCGCACGCGCGGGTGCCATGCCGCGGGGTTTCTCCAGCCCGGTGCGGGGATCACGCTCGTTCGGGAAGACGTGGGTCGCCATAACGCGCTGGACAAGCTGGCCGGGGCGCTCGTCAGGGGCAGGGTCGACCCGGCCTCCGGTGCTGTCGTCCTGACGTCCCGGATCTCGACAGAGTTGGTGCAGAAGTCGGTGACACTGGGCGTGCCGGCCGTGATTGCCGTCTCGGCAGCGACCGATTATGCCGTTCGCCTGGCGATAGCAGCCGATCTCACCCTGGTCGCGCGAGTCCGCACGGAACACTGCGAAATCCTTTCCGCGCCGCATCGCGTCGTGCCGTAGTCGGCTGTACCGTCTGTATCATCGGCAGGTCAATTACCTTCCGATGGCCCAAGGCCGCGACAGGTCAGCCGGATGCTCCGGGAATGCGGAGGGGAGGCGCGAGAGAAAGCGATATCACGAACCGCATCCGACGATGGCGGATGTCTTGTGACGCCGCAAGCAGATCGCCGCATCCCTGCGGCGATTCCCCGTCAGCAACGCGGGTTGGTCTCGCCGCAATCAGCCGCGTGTTCTCAGGTTGCGCTGAGCTCAGCGCAACGATTTCCGGGCGACGGAGCGGAAGAACCTACTTCTTCTTGTGCTCGCCCAGTGTGAGCGGCTCGTTGCCTTTCGCAAAAGCCGTCGCCGCGACAACCTTCTCCTTGGCCTTTTTCGGCTTCTTGGTTTCCCGGTTGCCGCGTCTCTTGTCGCCTTTCGACATCTGTCGATCTCCCTTGGCTGGTCTGTCGTTGATTCGATTGATCGTCCTGATTTTCGCCCATCGTCCGGCATCGGACGCGGAATAGCGAGCCCGTTTTGCAGTCGACTACATCGGCTCGTCCGATTCCGTCATCCCTTGCCCTTGAAGGGCTCGCTTTGGTTTCTCGGCGATCAGGGCTTCGGTCATGATCATCAGGCCGGCAACGGAGGCCGCGTTTTCCAGCGCGATACGCACCACCTTGGTGGGGTCTATGATCCCGGCCGTCACCATGTCTCCATAGGTTTCCGATTGCGCATCGAAGCCGAAACCTGTGCTTGGATTCTCAATGACTTTCCCCGCGACGACCGATCCATCGACGCCGGCATTCTGGGCGATCTGCCGCAGCGGAGCCTGGATTGCGCGGCGGACGATCTCGATCCCGGCATTCTGGTCGGCATTTTCGCCATTGAGATCGATCAGGATCTTTCCGGCATGCACCAAGGCCACGCCGCCGCCGGGCACGATCCCTTCCAGCACCGCGGCGCGGGTGGCATTCAGCGCATCGTCCACCCTGTCCTTGCGCTCTCTCACTTCCGTCTCGGTGTTCCCGCCCACCTTGATCACGGCAACGCCGCCTGAAAGCCTGGCCAGGCGTTCCTGCAACTTTTCCCGGTCGTAGTCCGAGGTCGTCTCCTCGATCTGGGCTCGGATCTGACTGATGCGCGACGCAATTGCGCTCTTGTCGCCCGCTCCGTCAATGACAGTCGTATCGTCCTTTGTGATCTCGACCTTCTTGGCGATTCCGAGCATGTCCAACGTGACATTCTCCAGTTTGGTGCCCAATTCGGCAGAGACCACCTTTCCGCCTGTCAGGACGGCGAGGTCTTCCATGATCGCCTTGCGGCGATCGCCAAAACCGGGCGCTTTCACGGCCGCAACCTTCAGCCCCCCCCGCAGCTTGTTGACGACGAGGGTCGCGAGCGCTTCACCATCGACATCTTCGGCCACGATCAGAAGCTGCTTGTCGGCCTGGATCACCGCTTCGAGCAACGGGACCATCTGTTGCAGAGACGAGAGTTTCTTTTCATGCAGCAGGATAACGCAATCTTCGAGCTCGACCGTCATTTTCTGTGCGTTGGTTATGAAGTACGGACTGAGATAGCCCCGGTCGAACTGCATCCCGTCGACGACTTCGGTCTCGGTCTCAAGTCCCTTGTTTTCTTCGACAGCAATGACGCCATCCTTGCCGACTTTCGCCATCGCATCGGCAATCTGGCGACCGACCGCGGTTTCTCCGTTGGCCGAGATGGTGCCCACCCGCGCAATCTCGTCCGTGTCACCAACCGGGCGGGACATGGATCCGATCTCCGTGAGAATCGCTGTGACGGCCTTGTCGATGCCGCGCTTGAGGTCCATCGGGTTCATGCCGGCCGCGACCGCTTTCATGCCTTCCCGGGCGATTGCCTGGGCCAGGACGGCGGCAGTCGTGGTGCCGTCACCGGCCTCGTCGTTGGTCCGCGAGGCGACCTCCCTGACCATCTGTGCACCCATGTTCGCGAAATGGTCCGCGAGTTCGATTTCCCGCGCCACGGTCGCGCCGTCCTTGGTGATGCGCGGCGGTCCGTAGGACTTTTCGAGTATGACGTTCCGCCCCTTCGGGCCAAGGGTGATCTTGACGGCGTCGGCGAGTGTGTTGATCCCCCTCATCATGCGGTCGCGGGCATCGGTACCGAACTTGACGTCTTTTGCAGACATTTGGATGGCTCCTGAAAAAAAGGTCTTTGGCGCGAGGGATCAGGAATCGATGCCGGAATTGCCGCGCGCCCTGATGGTCGCCGTCATCACAACCGCCGCACCGAATTGCCGCCGGCGATGATCAGGTTGATCTGGTTGGCGACGGCCAGATGCATCGCCCGGACGTCAGCGGGACCGATCGCGTTCTCGTGGGTGGCCGCCGCATCACGCAGGACGCCGACGATCTCCCGCTCGGGAAGAATCTTGTGATCGTTCATTGCGAGCAGGAGCGCCTCGCAGATGGAGAGCGCGGCCATCCCCGAAAGATCTGTCTGGTTGGGCATCGCCTCTCATCCTTCTGACGGTTAACTGATCAGAACCGTTCGCGGGCCTGATGAATTCCATCATTCTCGCAGGATTTGCGGTATGCTGGGCTGATCGAAAGCAGTCACGGTGACACTTTTCTTGACCTTCAAACCGTTTCGGGAGGCGCCCATGACCGCTATCGGAAACAGCCCGCTGACTCGCAAGCTGTCGGCTTTCGTCGCCCTGTCGAATGTGGAGCTCGCAGCCCTGGAGCAATTGTACCAGCGTCGCCGGAGCTTCGCCGTGGGGCGTGACCTGGTGCATGAAGGTCAGACAGGGCAGGCCGCCTATATCCTGTCGTCCGGCTGGGTCTGCTCCTACAAGATCCAGTCCGACGGATCGCGCCAGATCATCGATTTCCAGATACCCGGTGATTTTCTCGGCTTGCGCAGCGTACTGCTGCATACCTCGGATCACAGCATCGAGCCCATCGTGGAGATTCAGGCCGCCGAGGTTCTGGCTTCCGACCTTCTGGCGGCGTTCGCAGAGATGCCGCGGCTGGCGACGGCCATCCTCTGGGCCGCTTCGCGCGACGAGGCGATGGTGGTCGAACATCTGGTCGGTCTGGGGCGGCGCGATGCCAACGAACGCATGGCGCATTTCCTGTTAGAACTGGGGGCCAGGCTATCGCTCGTCGGCATGGGCAGCCAAGCAGGGTATGATTGCCCGCTGACGCAATACCATCTCGCAGATGCGCTTGGCCTGAGTTCCGTGCACGTCAATCGCGTCTTGCGGAGGCTCCGGGAAGACAAGCTGGTCACGTTTCGGAATGGGCATGTTAGCTTCGACGACTATGAAGGTCTCGTCGCTCTGGCCCGGTTCGACCCTTCCTATCTGGGTCAGAGCGGTCCGCTCCTGAAATGAGAAGGGCCGCCCCTCGGCACACGTCGGGCGATCCGTCAGTCATGTCAGACGACAAGTCTCGGAAAGGCGGATGCCTCCATTCATCGCGTTTCTTGTTCGCCGGTGCGCGCATTTTTTGGCGCCATGATCAGGCTTCAGGGCCGATTTCGGCGCCGAAGTGCCGCTTCTTGCCGATTATCTTGACGGAACGCATCTTTGCGACGGCGCCGTTTGTTCCCGGTGTCTTTCCATGGACATTCAAAAAAATGAGATGCGCAAGGGCTGGACAGACCCTTTTGAGGACAAGCCAGCCTTTGCGCATCTTCGGTACTGAAAAATACTGCATCCACCCAATGTCTGGCGAACACAAGACATTTGCGGGGCATTGCCGCAATCCCGCACTGACACAGGTTAGCGGCAGGGCCCTTTCTCATTCGCAACTCGGATAGGCAAGATTGTCGAATTGCATTGCGACGATAATGATTGGGAGTATTCACCCAGCGAAAGGGGGAGGGTTCCAGATGTCACCATTCCAGCCGGCTTCGGAGCGTCGGGTCATCCTCCGCAGCAGCGCGCGGCGCTTCAGTCGAGAGCGCGCGGCGCAGCGCAGGGAGCGGCGAATTCCGTCGTCTCCTTCCGGGCGCGTGCGGATAGAACCGTGACGCCGTCTCTGTTCCTCGACAATTCCGGCGTGCGGAGTTCGAGCGAATTCGCTTCGCTGCGGAGAGGCATGTGAATTCCCCACTGATGGCGTGTGAGGCCGTGCGCCGAGGTCTCGGCGTAGCCCGGAGTGCGGTCGGGATAGTGGCCAGCGGGCTTCTTCCGGTCTGACATAGTTCAAGTCGACAACGAATGAGAGCACCGCAAACCGGGCTGCGCGTCCCAAGATCGCAGCGAAACGTCATGGCTTGCAGAACAGGACACGTTACGCGCTTGAGGATGCCTTGGCGGTCATGCGTGACGGGGCGGCATGAGATGTGTCGGATCTGCGGCGCCAGAACGGTGCCGCTGGCCAGCGCGATTCCGCGATGTAGAAGGCGCGGGTCTGCGCTTCACGCCGCGCGAAGGCGCTGCGGATGACGGAGGAGGCCGAGGCGAGGTCCGCGTCGTCCCGTTCCAGCGACTGCAGTATCCGACGCGCCGCGTCGAGTCCGCTCACAAGCGCGTTGTGAAGTCCCTGCGACAGGAGTGGATCGCAGGACATGGCCGCGTCCCCCACCGCGATCCACCCCGCGCCGGCCGATGGGTCAAGGTGTCCGGTATCCGCCGCGTAGGCCGCGAAACTCTCCGGAACAAACTCACCGGCCCGGGACAGCGGCGCGATGTGTCGTGTCTCGCCCATGAGCGCCCTCCAGGCCTCCGGCCGACCGAGAGCCAGCCTGCGGGCAATGTCGGGGTCGGTCGCCAGACAGACCAGCAGCTGTTGCTCGGGGAGCCGGGCGGCATACCACCAACCGTACTCGGCCGCCTCGAGCCAGGTAGAGGCGCTGACTCCATGTGGGGAGGACAGGGCGAATAGCGCCGCACGGCAGTGTAGCGTGCCCGTCCGGCGGCGCCGCGCCCCGACCATCCGGCAAAATGCGGCGCGGCCGCCGGTTGCATCGACGACCCGGCGCGCACCGATCGTCCTGTTCCGTCCCTGGTCTGAGGCCAGATCGAGGCGAAAGCCGGCCGCCTCCGGGCGCGCCGCGGCCAGCCGGGTCCGGGCGCACAGGATCGCGCCCGAGCCGAGGGCGCCCGCCGCCAAGAAGCAGTCGAAGCCCCTGCGATCCAGGTGCCACCCATGGCCATAGGGATTGAAGATGCTGTCGCTGTAGCCAAGCCGCGAGTCGCCCCAGGACGACGCACTTCCGTGGCAGGGCAGGTGCCCCTCGGCCGTAAAGGAGTCGAGCAGCCCAAGCGCCGCGAGAGGCGCGCGCGCGTTGGGCGCAAGGGTCTCGCCCATCCGGAACGCGTCATGTCGCCGGGCGTCCACCACCAGAACCCGCAATTCGGCATTTCCGCGGCGCAGGGCGCGCGCCGTCGCACATCCGGCGGGACCGCCGCCCACCACGACCACGTCCCATTCCGGCGCCAGATCGGTCAGGTCGTTCAAGCCCGCGCGCCCTGCGCCGGCGCCGTTCATGCCTCGCGGGTGTGATCGACGACCGTGTTGGGCCACGGGTCCACTGGATCTCCTGACTCCTCGAGCTGGCTCTGTATCTCAAGGTAGAGGTCCGGCGCGAAATCGGACGGATATCCCTCGATCGCGGGACCCTGGACGATCGTGCCGATCCGGTGCCAGTTGGTCAGGATGTCGACACGTTTCTGATAGCGGCCCACATTCTGCGCCGGAAACGGGCTTTGTTCGCTCGCGGTGGCGACGGTGCCTTCGCCGCGCACAGAGAACCGCTGCGCCGGCAATTTGCCGCCGCCCGCCATCAGATCCTCGAACGTGTAGACGGCGACCGGCCGCTGCGCCGGCCAAGACCAGAAGAGCGACAGGTTGCGCCCGTCGAAGAGGTCGGGGTTGTCACGGCCCCCGATCGGACCGCCCGGGTTGGGGCTCGGCGTATGGGTCGCGCAGGAATTGTAGTCGGTCTGCCACGGGATCGCCATGAACTTGCAGATGTCGCCCGGCTCCACTCCCGGCTGGCCGGGCCGTGTCGGCACGTAGCCCACGCCCAGAAATGGCGTGCCGGCCTCGGCGCTGGCATAGTCGAGCGGGGCCATGCGGACGCGGAACGGGCCGACGGCGGGGTCCTGCCAGCCGGGCGCGTAGAGCTCTGGGTCGCGTGTGATGAAGGTCATGTCGATGCCGGGACTGAACCGCCCGCCAAGGCAGTTGGCCATCACCACCATGTCGAGCTTCTCGCCCGGCCCGGGAGGGACGGGCGGCGTCTTCTCGAACTTGCCGTCGAACCATTGCATCAGGAAGAAGTATTGCGTCGGCGTTACGCTCAGGAAGGGCTTGCCGGAATCGCCCAGCGAGAGCGGCATCATCGGAGCGCCCATATGCGCCTGCGCCGGCTCGTCGGGGTTGCGGATCAGCAGCTTGACGTAGAGCCGTTCAGACGGGTCCTCGTCGGCAGTGATCTGGCCGATGCTCCGATGCGCCGCAATGGCGCTTTGCGGCAGGTTGGTGTTCCACATCTGCATCGAGGCCGCGACGAAAACCGGCAGGATCTCGGACCCGAAATCGGGGCGATAGTCGGTCTTGTAGGCGCCGTCGGCCCAGACGTCCGGCCGCAATCCGAAGTTCCGCAGGAACGTGTCGAGCTGTTCGTCCCAGAGCGAGACGATGTTGAGCGTCTGCGGCGCATAGGCCGGGTCGGTAGCGACCACCCAGGCCGGCGCGACCTCTTCGCTGCTGCCGTCGTCGTATTCCACCACCGCCGTGACCGGGCCGTCAGAGGTGTCGTCGAACCACTTGTCGTTGTTCACGTCATCGGGGATCGGCAGAGCGCTCTCGTCAAACCCGATCGTGCGGCCGAAACCGCCCAGCACCAGAAGCCGTCCCTTGTCGTCTGTGCGCGCCTCGCCCAGCGTGGTGATGTCCTCGCCCGCCGGCTTGATGCGGTCGGGAAAGGTCGCGTCGTTTGGGAATTGCCTGGGGTAACCGGGCAGCTCCGTCACCGCGCCGTCGCGCCAGACCGAGGCGGGCGTCTGCGTGTCGAAGGAAATCACGGCATCGGCGCCCGCGACCGCTCGCGGCCCCGCATCGATGACGAGGCTGCCGCGGCGCGCGGGATCCGCCGGGTCGCTCGACCCGCCGAAATCGGCGTTTCGCAACGGAGGCAGGGCGCCGCTCTCATAGGCCACAACACCCACATCGTCGGGCGAGAGCCAGTTATTCGCCTTCTTGTTGGCCAGATGAACCGTCCAGCCGACATTGGTGACCGTCTTGCCGTCCACCTGACTGCCGATCACGATCTCGGTTCCGCCGCCGGTCGGGAAGCTGGTGATCGGCGCGTCGGGATAGTGGTAGAGCCGGAACCGCGCCGCCTGCCGCTTCAGGGCGCCCTCGCCGTCCCGCAGGTCGGCGCTTGTGATCGTCTCGGTCTCGGTTCCCGGCCGGATCGGCAGGCCGCCGGTCAGCGCGATGCCCTCCTGGGGCATCCCGGCCTGCGTCTCGGGGCCGATGAAGAAGTCCGTGCTCGTCCCGACGCGGGCGATGCCGATGGCCGGATGGATGCGGATCGCCATGGCGGCCTCCTCCTACTCGGTTTGCAGGTTGGTCACGTAGGCGCTGACCACCACGTGGCTGATGTTGAGGTTCTTGCCCGGCAGCGGCTGGTCGGGCGCATCCTCGGGATACTGCGCCTGCGTATTGTGGCAGGCGAAGCACTGGTTCTCGTTCACCGTCTTCTGGGTGAAGGTCTCGATGACGGAGTTCGAGAGCCGCGTGGAGCCGGTAAGGATGGACCCTTCCATCAGCATCTCGGGCTTGAGCGCGTCTTCCTCGCTGAACCAGATGGCGCCGGTTTCCATGTAGTTCTGCCAGAGCGAGTCCGGCGCAAGCTGCGCGTGGACGCTGGCATTCATGCTGGCGATGTTGGCGACGTTCGTGGCGCTGCCGCCGCCGAAGGGAAACTGGCGGCAGACCTGGGTGACGGGCGTCAGGGTCTGCGCCTCGGGGTCGGTCAGCTCCAGGAAGCCCGCGTTGTTCTGGTTGCACTCCCCCGCGGGCGTCCCGCCCTTGTAGAAGGTGAAGTCCGAGCTGCTGACCTCGTCATCGACCTTCTGCGTCGCACCGAATTCCGGCGCGTTCGAGCGATGCTCGAAACTGGCCCAGATCGCTTCGGGATGGCCTTTGACGATGCCCACCACATGCAGCCCCACCAGCGCAACGGTGACCTCGGCCGTCCGTTCCGGATCGACCACGACCTCGCCAGCCGCGTCGGTGGTCAGCAGCTGGACGATCGCTTCCGTCGTGTAGAAGTCGTCGCTCTGCTCGCCGTCCGCGACGATCTTCCATGCTGCCTTCAGGGTCAGAGCCCCGATCGGGTAGTTGAGGTCGGCGGGTGCCGCCAGCAGGTTGGCCGGCACGTTTAACTGGTTTTCGGTGACCACGAAATCAAAGAACGTGTCATCGACGTATTGGGAATAGTAGACAGAGCGGCCGTTCAGGTCGACCAGCAGCCCGAGCGAGCCTGCCTGCCGGATCTCGTCCATGTCATGGCCGACGTCCTGCTTTTGCGAGCGCGGCCGCAGCACCACCGCCTCTTCGGCGTCCTCCGCGGTTCCGTCCGACCTCTCCCCGTCGATCACGTCGCTCGCGGGGATCAGCGTCTGAAAGACGAGCCGCCCGTCCCCGGTTGTCTTCGTCAGGGCAAGGAACGCCTGCCACGACCACTGGTGGAAGGCGCAGTTCGAGTTGAAGTCGGCGTTGTCGTCGGGCGGCGGCGTCTGGTCGTGCGGGAACCACGCCGCTGGTGCTACGCAGTCGACATTCTCGGCCGCCGCCGCTCCAAGCGCGAGCGCGGGCAGGGCGGCCGCCGCGAGGGCCGGCCAGGCAAGGAGATGGGTCAAGCGTCTGCCTCCGTTGCTGAACCGGAGCGCACGAGCGCGCGGCGCAGAAGGTGCGACCCGTCCGTCAGAGTGGCGACGGCAACGAGACTCGCCGCATCGGGACAGGGGAAGAGGCCCTCGCGTTCGAACCGGCGCTCGCCCGGTCCGATCTCGAAGCGCGCGATCTGCGGTTTCGGCCGACCTGGCGCGAAGAGCTGAAGACGCCGGACAGAGTGTGGGGAGAAGGCCGGCCAAAGGGCCAGAACCTCGAAACGCGCGACGCCGGTTGGGGCGGCTTCGCGCGTCGCCCGGAGCATGAACTCCAATTGGCCGGGTTCGGTTTGATCTGCAAGGATCTGGTGCGGGAGGATCGCCACACTCGACGCTGCCAGGCCGTAGCCCAGAAGATCGCGCCGCGAAGGCGACGCGAAAACAGAGGGGAAAGGCATTGTCGCACCCCGCGCGCGAAAGAATGTTGTGTCAAAATATTCTGACACGAACATACTTCCGGTTGTGATCTCTGACAAGCTTTCAATTTGTTGCGCAGTTTCCGGGAATCCGTAACCGCTTGCCGGCCGGCTCTCTTCGGCGTTCATGGCAGGGATGCGCCGCCCGCGAGATTGCGGGGGGCTGCGTTGATGCGCCCAGCGGCTCACGCCGTCACTTCGACAGGGTCGAGATCGCCGACCTCCGACGCCACGGGCGCGCGCAGTGATCCCCTGCGCCCGAGCTGTCGATCATCCGTCGGGTACTGGCAATTTCGGCGCATGCCGGAATCGACTTCGGGATTGTCCAATTGTTCGTACCGCGCGTCTCGATCCGATTGACCCAAGGGAGATCGCCGCGGGCCGGCAAGGTGGTTGCGCCAGCCGGCGTTCTCTCAGAGCACGCTGGCTATATAGGCGCATGCCGTGTCTGGCGTTGCGATCAGCGGGTAATCAGCCTCCGGCACGTCCACCCCGAACCGCTTGTGCAGTGCCGACACGAGGGACAGGAAGTCCATGGAATCGAGGTCGAGATCGTCCTGCAGGTGGTCAGATCCGCCAATCTCCGCCGGATCGAGGTCCGGGGCGATGCGAACCAGTTCCTCAAGAAAGCCTGCGCGGATTTCGTCGTCTGTCATAGAGCCTCCGGTAACTGCAACTGTCGCTCGATCTCGGCGAGGAAACGGGCGCCGACGCGGCCGTCGCTGACCCGGTGATCGGCCGCCAGCGTCAACGTGACGACGGTGCGAGGCATTACGGCGCCGTCCACGATCCAGGGCCGTCGCACCGGCGCGCCGAATCCCGCGATCGCGACCTGGGGTGGATAGATCACCCCGTAGAGCGACTCTGTCCCGCGCTCGCCCATGCTGGTCAGGGTCAGCGTCGCGTCGGTCAGCTCGGAACTGCGGAGCCGCCCTGTCCGGGTGCGCTCGATCACGTCGCGCATCGCCGCCATCACGGCGTCGAGCGAAAGAATGTCCGCGTTCCGGATCGCAGGTGCGATCAGTCCTCCTCCACGCAGCGCGATCGCAAGGCCGAGATGGACGGCCTCCGCCGGACGAAAGGTGCCGTTTTCGTGGGTCCCGTTCATCTGCGGAACCTTGCGGGCGGCGATCGCGGCTGCCTTGACGAACAAGGCGCCCATCAGAAGGCGCGTCTCCGGTTGGCGGGTCGCGTTGGCGGCGGCAAGCCAGTCGGTCGCAGGTTGAAGATCGACGGTCTGCGCCAGATAGTAGTGAGGGATCTCGCGCTTGGATCGGCTCATGGCGGCGGCGATGGCGCTCCGCATCGCGTCCGGGTCGAGGCCGGGCTTCGTCGCAGGACGCCGGGGTGTCTCAGATGTCGCGGTGGCTTCCAGGTCGGCCAGCAATATTGCTCCGCCCGGCCCCGAGCCAGAGAGCGTCCCGATATCGATGCCCCGCTCGGCCGCGGTGGCCCGCGCGGCGGGGGAGGCGTCGGGACCGGCTCGCGGCCCGGGCCCTCGTGGCGCAGACGCAGGTTCGTCTAGCGACTGACGTGCGACGGGCGCGCCAGCCGCGGCCGGAGCGACGGGCGCAGGCCTTGCCGCCGCGGGGATTTCTGGCGAACGCGGGGCCGGGGGTGGTGAGGCTTGGGTTCCTCGCGCCGGTGGTTTCGCCGTCCCAACTCCGCGCAGCCGGGCGAGCGGCGCGCCCACCGGAACCTCGTCACCGACCTTGGCGGTCAATGCCTCGATCTCACCGGCCTCGAATATCTCGATCTCGATCGCGCCCTTCTGGGTCTCGACGACCGCGACGGTGTCTCCGCGTGAAACCTGGTCGCCGGGCGCCACCAGCCATTCGACCAGAGTGCCGGCCTCCATGTCGGCGCCGAGGGAGGGCATGGTGAAGACGCTCACCTGCTCAGCACCGGCCGAGCGCGGATTTCGCCGCGGCGACGATGGCGGCAGGTTGCGGGATCGCGGCGTCCTCCAGGTGCTTGGGATAGGGAATGGGCACTTCGGCCGAACAGACCCGGCCGACCGGCGCGTCAAGCCTGTAGAACACCGTCTCCTGGATCCGGGCGACGATCTCGGCGGCGAGCGAGCCCGAGCGCCAACCCTCGTCGACGATGACGGCATGCCGGGTGCGGCCGACCGATGCGAGGATCGTCGCATCGTCGAGCGGGCGCAGGGTGCGCAGGTCGATCACCTCGGCCGCGATGCCTTCGGCCGCCAGCGTCTCGGCAGCCTCCAGCGTCTTGTGGAGCGACCCGCCGTAGGTGATCAGCGTGATGTCGGTGCCCTCCCGCCGCACGGCCGCGCGATCGATGTCGACCGGCCCGGCGTTGGCCGCGAGCGATCCTGCGTGATTGTAGAGCATCACGTTCTCGAAGATCAGCACAGGATCGGGATCCTGGAGGGCGGTCCAGAGCATCCCCCGGGCATCCGCGAGCGTCGCGGGCGCCAGAATCCGCAAGCCGGGAATGTGGGCATACCACCCTTCGAGGCTGTGGGAGTGCTGCGCCGCCAGCTGCTTGCCGGCCCCGGTGGCCATCCGGATCACCAGTGGAACACCGAACTGTCCGCCGGACATATGGCGCAGGGTGGCGGCGGTGTTCAGGATCTGGTCGAGGGCGAGGAGGCTGAAGTTCACCGTCATCAGCTCGACTATGGGGCGCAGGCCTGCGGCGGCCGCGCCGATCCCCGCGCCGGTGAAACCCAATTCCGAGAGCGGCGTGTCGCGGATGCGCTCCGGCCCGAATTCGGCGAGCAGGCCCATCGAGACGGCATAACAGCCCCCATAGGCGCCGACATCCTCGCCCATCAGGAATACGCGCGCGTCGCGCTGCAACGCATCGCGGAGCGCCGCCCGCATCGCCTCGCGGTAAGTCATCTCGACCGTTTCGCCAGATGGCTCCAGCGCCTCGGGCGGTGCGGGGCGTGTCTCGGCCGTGACATGGCGCGCGAGATCCGCCAGCGGTTCCCATTCCGAAGCTTCGGCGAATGCCACGGCCTCGTCGATCTCGGCGTCGATCTCGGCCTCGATCCGCGCCACGTCGGCGTCATGTGCGAGGCCGTTCTCCAGCAGCCATGACTGGAACCGCAGGATCGGCCCCTTGCCGCGCCAGACTTCGACCTCGGACTTGTCGCGGTAGAGTTGCGCGTCGAACATCGAATGGGCGCGAAACCGGTAGGTCCGGCATTCGAGGAGATACGGCCGGCCGGTCTCGCGGATTGCCGCCAGCGCGCGCCGGGATGCGGCCTCGACCGCGACCACGTCCATGCCGTCGACCACCTCGGTGCGGATGCCGTAGCCTGCCGCCCGGGCGTGAACGTCGGTCACCGCCTCTGACAGCGGCAGCGCGGTTCCCATGGCGTAGCCGTTGTTCTCGCACACGAACAATACGGGCAGCGACCAGAGGGCGGCGAGGTTCATCGTCTCGTGAAACTCGCCCTCGGCCACCGCGCCCTCGCCGAAGATGCAGGCGGTGACGTGCGTCGCGCCCTCGATCCGGTCGGCCAGCGCCAGACCCGCGGCGAGCGGCAACCCGCCGCCGACGATCGCGTTTCCGCCATAGAAGTTCGTGCCCGCGTCGAAAAGATGCATCGAGCCGCCGCGGCCGCCCGAACACCCCGCCGCCTTGCCAAACATCTCCGCCATCACCGCATTCATCGGAATGCCGCGCGCCAGCGCATGACCATGCTCACGATAGGTCGCCACGATCCGGTCCTGCAATTCCAGCAGAGGGATGACGCCCATGGCGACCGCTTCCTCGCCGTCGTAGAGATGCAGGAAGCCGCGGATCTTCTGCTGGGTGTAGAGTTCGGCGCATTTCGCCTCGAAGCGCCGGATGCGGATCATGCCGCGCAGAAGCGACAGCACATGCGCATGGGTCAGGCGGGGCTTGTCGGCGCTGGTCATGTCTCGTCGCTTTCGAGTGTGGAGATGTCACCTTCCGGCAGCCCCAGTTCGCGCGCCTTCAAGAGCCGGCGCATGATCTTGCCCGAGCGGGTCTTGGGCAGGGTCTTGCGGAACGCGATCTCGCGCGGTGCAACGGCGGGACCGAGGCGTTTGCGGGCATGGCCGCGTATCGCCCGCTCCAGCGCCTCGCCGGGCTCGAAGCCCGGGTTCAGCGCCACGTAGGCCTTGACGGTCTCGCCTGCCGTTTCGTCGGGCAGCCCGATCACCGCGGCCTCGGCCACCGCTTCGTGCTCGATCAGTACGCTTTCGACCTCGAACGGTCCGATGAGGTGCCCGGAGCTCTTGATCAAATCGTCCGCACGTCCGACGAACCAGTAATAGTCGTCGGCGTCGCGCATCGCGAGATCGCCGGACAGGTACCACCCGTTCCGGAACGCCTTGGCATAGCGCGCTTCCTCATGGAGATAGGCACGCATCATCGACGGCCAGCCCGGGCGCAGGGCGAGTTCGCCGACCTCGCCGGCCGGCAGTTCGCGCATCCCCGCCTCGTCGGTTTCCACGATGCCCGCGACGATCCCGGGCAGCGGTTTGCCCATCGATCCGGGCTTGATGTCCATGGCGGCAGTGTTGGCGATCATGATGCCGCCGGTCTCGGTCTGCCACCAATTGTCGTGGAACGGGTGACCAAATACCCGCTGGCCCCAGACCACCGCCTCAGGATTGAGCGGTTCGCCGACGCTCGCCAGAAACCGAAGGGCCGAAAAGTCACGGCCAGCCGCCGCCTCGGGACCTGCGCGCATCATCATCCGGATCGCCGTCGGCGCGGTGTACCAGACCTCGACCCGCTCGCGTTCGAGGATCTCGTACCAGCGCTCCAGGTCGAAGTCGGCCTCGTCCACGATCATCCTCACGCGGTTCACCAGCGGCGCGACGATGCCGTACGAGGTGCCCGTGACCCAGCCGGGGTCGGCTGTGCACCAGTAGACGGCGCCCGGCCGCATCTCGAGTGCGAACCGGCCCGTCGCGGCGTGCGCGACCACCGCCTCGTGGACGTGCACGGCGCCCTTGGGCTTGCCGGTGGTGCCGGAGGTGAAGTGGATCAGGGCAGGGTCTTCGGGCCGTGTCGCAACGGTCTCGAAGCTGTCGGACGCCGCTTTCATCGCGGGCCCGAGGGCGATCGTGCCCTCCGGCGCATCATCATCGACGACAAGCACCACGCGCAGCGACGGGATCTCGGCCCTCCAGGCGGCGATCTTGCGGCGGTAGAGGCTGGCCGTGGTGACGAGAGCCGCCGCCGAGCCGATCTCCATGCGCGACCGGACGGGCTCGGGGCCGAACGCCGAAAAGAGCGGCGAGAATGTGAGCCCCGCCTTCAGCGCGCCGAGAAACGAGACATAGAGGCCAGGCGTCCGGCCCATCAGCGCAAAGAGGTGGTCGCCGGGGCGCAGGCCCTGCTGCGACAGGACGTTGGCGATCTTCGCGGCCTGGTGGGCGAGGTCCGAATAGGTGAGGTCGACAGCGCCTCCGGTCTTGCCCAGCCAGCGGATCGCGACGTCGCCGCCGAACCCAGCCGTGACATGACGGTCGACCGCCTCGTGCGCGATGTTGAGGCCGCCGTCCGGAAGGCCCTCGAGCGCGGCCCGCGCTTCGCTCCAGGTGAATGCGCCGCGCCGCTCTTGCGTCAGCACCGCTGCCTGGCGCTCCGCATCGGTCTTTGCAATCGGGTCCCAAGCCATGCCATCTCCGCCTTGCGGACTGCGTTGTCTGCCCCTCCGATCTGACGCCATGGCCGGTGGCCCGCGCCTTGATGCTGATCAAGTTTCGGCATGTCGGGAAGTATTGCTGCCTTCGGCATGCCGCGTCACGGCTGCGGCGTACCCTTCTTGCCAACGGGAAGGGCGCGCAGCGTACCTCACTCGCCCAATCTTCAAGACGTCTCCTTACCGGAAATCGACCACCGAAGCGTCCGGCTGCGGAGCGACTTGAACACTTCGGGCACCGCGACAAGGGGCAGCGCGAGCGCGAGGATCATGCCCCAATGCGTCGGCCCAAAGGCGGTCGTCTTGAGCAGAATCTGCATGGGCGGCCAGTAGACGGCCGCAACCTGCATCGACAGCGTCGCTGCCAGCGCGATCAGCAGGACCGGGTTCGAGAACCACCCGATGGACGTGCACGGCCGCTCGAGCGAGCGAAATGCGAAGACGCCGAGCTTCTCGAAGACCACGATGGCAGCGAAGGCAGCCGTCCGCGCGACGGTCTCGCCCTGGGGCAGCAGCGCGTAGAACAGCACGAGACTGGCGCCGCCGGTGTAGAGGCCGAAGACGAGGATGCTCAGAAGTCCCGCCCGTCCCAGGATGCTTTCGTCGCGCGGGCGCGGCGGACGGCGCATCTGGTCCTTCTCGGCAGGCTCGAGTCCCAGCGCGACGGCAGTCACGCTGTCGGTGACGAGGTTTATCCAGAGGATCTGCGTCGCCAGAAAGATCAATGGTCCACCGATGAGAATGTTGGCGAGGATGGCCACGACTTCGCCCGCGTTCGAGGCCAGAAGGTAGCGCACGAACTTGCGGACGTTGTCGAACTGCCGCTTTCCCTCGCGGATCGCGCCGACGATCGTCGCGAAATTGTCGTCGAGAAGGACGAGGTCGGCGGAATCCTTGGCGACGTCAGTGCCGCGCTGCCCCATCGCCACGCCGATATCGGCGCGCTTGAGAGCGGGCGCGTCGTTGACACCGTCGCCCGTCATCGCGACGACGTGGCCGGCGGCCTGCAGGCTCTCGACGATGCGCATCTTCTGTCCCGGCGCGGTGCGCGCGAAGAGGACGTCACCGGTCAGGACGCGCGCGAGGTCGGAGTCGGAAAGCGCCGCCAGATCACTGCCGGTCAGGGCCGGGTCATGGCCGAGCCCGAGGTCGCGGGCGATCGCGCGGGCCGTGACCGGGCTGTCGCCGGTAATCATGATCGTGCGGATGCCCGCGGCGGCGGCCGTTTCGATGGCATCGCGGACCTCAGGTCGCGGCGGATCGATCAAGCCTGCCAGGCCGAGGAAGGTGAGGTCCGCCTCCTCCCCCTCGGGTCCTTCGAGGCGACGGTCGGCGAGAGCGATCACGCGCAGCCCCTGGGCGGCCATCGCGGCATAGGCCTGCTCGATCCTTGTCCGGGCCGGCGGGTCGAGCTGCCGCTCGCTGTCGCCCTGCCGCAGCCGGGACGAAACCGCCAGGATCGCCTCCGGAGCGCCCTTGGCCAGCAATGTATGCACCGGGCCTTGCCGCACGATCACACTCATCCGCTTGCGTTCGCTGTCGAATGGCCGCTCCTCGACTGTCGCGGTGTCGAAGCCGGGCAGGTCGGCCCAACCCTTGTAGGCGAGGGTCACCAGCGCCCCTTCGGTCGGTTCGCCGATCATCGTCCAGCCGTCGGGGCCGTGACTTAACCGGGCGTGGCTGCACAGAAGTCCGACCCGCAAGAGCGCACCGAGCTCCGGATCGTCCGCCGCGCGGATCCGTCGGCCGCCCCGGGCGATGTGACCTGCCGGATCGTACCCGGTCCCCGTCACCTCATGGTCGGCTTCGGGCGTCCAGACACGGGTGACGGTCATCCGGTTCTCGGTCAGCGTACCGGTCTTGTCGGTGCAGATCACCGAAGCCGCCCCCAGCGTCTCGACCGCCTGAAGCCGTCGCGCCAGCGCGTTCTGCCGCGCCATGACCCCGGCGCCCAGGGCGAGGGTGATGGTGACGACCGCGGGCAATCCTTCGGGCACCATCGCGACCGCGAGAGAGAGGCCGGTCATCAGCATCACGCCGACCTCGTGGCCGGCAAGAAGACCGGCCCCCGAGACCAGCGCGGCGAGCGCGACAGCGACCAGACCAACCCGACCGGCAAGCTGCGACAGCGCGATCTGGAGATGCGTGACCTTCTCGCCCACCGATCCGGTGAGCGCCGCGATGCGTCCGAACTCGGTCGCGCCGCTGATGGCGGTGACCACGCCCTCGGCCCTGCCGGCGGCAAGCGCGCTGCCCATGTAAAGACGCTCATCCCCACCGACCGACTTCTCGACTGCGAGCGACTCGCCCGTCAGCACGCTTTCATCGACAAGGCAGGCGCTGGTCGCGCTGGCGCGCAGGTCGGCCGGTACACGGTCGCCCGCATCGAGAACGACCAGATCGCCGGGGACGAGTTCCCTCGCGGGAACCATCTGCTCCTTGCCGTCGCGGACCACTCGCGCCCTTGGCGCCAGCATCGAGCGGAGTGCCTCGATCGCCGTTTCGGATCGCCATTCCTGCACGAACCCGAGGACGCCGTTGAGGGCGACGACGATCATTATCGCGAACGCGTCGACCTTCTCTCCGATCAGCAGCGCGACCGCAGCCGCGATCACGAGGATCAGGACGAGCAGGCTCGCGAATTGCCGCGCGAACACGCGGAGGGGGGAGGCGCGGCGCCCGGATTCCAGCGTGTTGTCGCCATATCGCGCGCGGCGCTCCATCGCTTCGTGCGAACTCAGACCGCGTTCGGACAGGTTCGAGATGTTGGTCATCGGGCCGCCGTCCCTCCCATGCCGCGTTGTCATGTCTGCATGGACGGCGCCGTGCGCGCTATGACGGACATCAATGCGCGGACAGTCCGGACCAGCGCGCGTGCCGGTCCCAGCTCCGAAAACCCTTGTGAGCGAACGGTGCGCGAACGGGTCTGGCTTCGGCGTCTATCTGCGGGAGGGAATTCCGCGGGCCACTCGACCTGAAGCGCGCGTCCCGGCTCGGGGTGCGGCCATCGGCCCCGTTCGCCACCAGCCAAACGTCGTCGGCCTCGCTCAGCGAGCGGCCTCCCCCTCCGGTGCCGGTCCCGCTCATGCCCGGCGGCCGATCCCCAGAGCCGAGCAGTTCCTCGACGCCTCGCGCAAACCCGGTCCGAGGGCCGAGCTGCATCGCGGGTCATCAGAGGAAGGGAGACGGCGCAGCATCACCGGCCCGATCGCCCCAGTTGCGCTGCGCCGGTGACGCCAGCATGGTGCGAAATGCCAAGCAGCGCGTTCCGAGCAAGGGCTACAGCGGCGGGCAGAAACACCACTGGCGGGAGCAACCACGGAGTGGACGATCTTCTACTGGGCCTGCTCTACGGATCCTTCGCCGGGTTGATGATCCCTGCGGGCGGTTACCTGGCAAGCATCGAGCGCATTCATCCCAACTGGCTCGAACAGGATTTCCGGCACAGCATGATCGCCTTCGGTGGCGGCATCCTCATCGCCGCAGTTGCGTTCGTGCTTGTTCCCGAAGGGATGGACCTGATACCGCTTTGGATGTCTCTCGGGGCGTTCTTCGCGGGCGGTGGACTTCTGGCCGGTTTCGATGCGGCAAGACGGCGGCACAAGGGCGGCAACGCGCAGTTCATCGCCATGCTGATCGACTTCGTACCCGAAGCGCTGTCCCTCGGGGCGATAATGGCCAGCAGGACATCCGAAGCATTGCTGCTGGCATTGCTCATCGGAGCGCAGAACCTTCCCGAAGCGTTCAATGCCTGGCGCGAACTCAATGCGAGGGGGGCGCACCCAAAGCGGCGCATCATGCGCATGTTCCTCGCGCTTGCGGCGATCGGCCCGGTGGCGGTCGGTCTGGGATACGTCTTTCTCACCGGATTGCCGACCTTGACCGGCGTGCTGATGATGGCGGCGTCAGGCGGCATCCTCTACCTGATGTTCCAGGACATCAGTGTCGCGGCGCACATGAGAAACCGGCAGTCACCGTCGCTCGCGGCCCTGGCCGGCTTCTCGTTCGGCATGGTCGGGCAAGCTTTGCTCGGAACCTGGTGAATCCGGTCCACGTCTGCCCGGGGAGGCCTCCGGTTATTGTGACCGGTGTTCCTGTGAGGCCACCGAAAATGCTCGGCCGGTTGGCCAGGAGGGCCGAAGCCGCGGCACTTTCCTGATCAATGCATCGAGCCGGCCCCCCGGACGGATAGGTGCTGGCCTCGGACCATCAATCCCGCGACTGTTGCGGGGAGGCGCGGTCACCATGTCGGACCAGTGCTTCGCCGGCGTGGTCGGACGCACGTTCGGCCGGGCATGCGTGGGTGGAAAGGGCGAAAGCGGATCGAAGAAGGCCGACAGGGAAGGAGCGCGCGATGCACTTTCATTTCACGGCGCGGCCGGGGGGGTCACCGGGTCGTGCCATCTCGTCACCTGCGGACGGCTTCGGGTGCTTGTCGATTGCGGGCTGTTTCAGGGGGGCCATGAACTTCACGAGGACAACGCGGGCGGTTCGGCTTCGAGCCGGCCACATCGACATCATGCTCCTCACGCATGCGCATCTGGACCATTGCGGCCGCATTCCGCTTCTCGTGAAGCGCGGGTTACCGGCGAGATCATCTGCACGGCGGCGACAAGGGATCTCACCCGCCTCGTCCTTCTGGATTCCGCGCATCTCCACGAGGAGGAGGCCCGTCGCCGGCGCCACCATCGGACGGGAATCGGACGCGAACCCCTCTACGACACGATGGACGCGCTCGAAGTCCTTCGACCGGTTCGGGCGCAGGGCCAGCTACGGGGAGCCCATCGACCTCGGCCGCGGGGTCGACAGCGACCTTCTTCGAGGCAGGGCATATTCTCGGCTCGGCCAGCATCCGCTCGAGGTGACAGAGGGCGAGACGCGAACGGGCATCCTCTTCTCGGGCGACATCGGCCCGGCGAACCGGCCGCTCCTGAACACGCCGATCCGCCGGCGGATGCCGACATCATCGTCATGGAAACCACCTACGGAGACCGCGATCACAGATCGTTCGATGCTTCGGTCAAGGAATTCCACGACGCGATCCGAAAGGCGCGATGCGCGCGGAGGAAATGTCATCATCCCGACCTTCGCCCTGGAACGGGCGCAGGAGCTTTTGTTCGTCCTGCGCGAAGGGATGGCAACGGGGAGGATTCCGCCCGATCTCAGGGTATTCCTCGACTCGCCGATGGCCATCTCGGCGACGCGAGCTTTTCCGACGCCATCCCGAGGCCATGAAGGCGGATGTGGCGGCGTTGATACGATCGGGCCAAGATCCGTTCCGGCTGCCCGAACTGCATTTCGTTCGCGAGGCCGCCGACTCGATGCAACTGAACCGGATCCGGTCCGGCGCCGTCCTGATCGCGGGGTCGGGCATGTGCACCGGGGGGAGGGTGCGCCATCATCTGCGGCACAATCTTGCCCATGCCGATTGCAGCGTGATCTTCGTAGGGTTCGCCGCCAGAGGCACTCTGGCGCGGATCATCATCGACGGCGCGCAATCCATCAGGCTCTTCGGGGACCATGTTCCAGTGCGGGCGAAAATCCATACGATCAACGGATTTTCGGCCCACGCGGGGAGGCATGCTCTGCTGGAATGGCATCGCCGGAACAGATCGCCGGAGGTCACCTTTCTCGTGCACGGCGAAGATGAGGCGCGACAAGCCTTCGCGTCCTTGCTCGGAGGAATCCGGGTCGAAAGGCCGGCGCGGCATCAGAGCTACGAGATCTGATCGAAGCAAGTGACCGGCGATGGCCCGTGGGCGGGATGCGGCGCGTCGCCGCCGCTGGGCGATATGCCTGTCGATCCGGCCGGGGCGCGCCTCAGGGATGGTTCACGGCTTCTGTGCCGACCACCAGGTCGAGCATGTCGGAGGTCATCTGATCCTGCCTTGCCGAGCGTTCCTCGCGCTTCAGATTTTCCAGTCGCTCATCGATGTTGCGCGCCGCGGCATCCATCGTCTGCAATCGCGCCCCGTTCTCGCTGGCCAGACTTTCCATGAGCGCGTGAGCGATCTCGGCAAAGAGGTGTTCCGCGGCGAGGCTTTCCATGAGCCTGCCGGGCGAAAGGTGATGCAATGGAGGCAGGCGGCCGGCATCGGCATGTCCAGTGGCGGCAAGCGGCAGGACCTGCCGGTTCTCGATCTCGAAGCTTGCTCCGGATCGATATCCGGCAAAGACGATCCGCGCGTGGGCGACATCGACCAGACGTGCCGCGATACGCCGCGCAAGCTGGGTGACGCCTGCCACGTGCGAGGTCATCGCAAAGACGAGATCCGCCGCGACCCCGCGCTCCGATGCCGTGATCTGTCCGCGACGTCCGACGACGACGAGCGTTTCTCCGATCTCGCGCAGGTCGAGCGCGCGGTCCATGAGACGCGTGTTGAAACCACCGACGAAGCCGTTTTCCGACGTGATCACAAGGAGAAGCCGTTCCCCCCCGATCAGGCGAGACCTCCGCCGCGCCCGGGTCGACCTCGGAGATCGCGCGTTCGACGATGCCGCAATAGGCCCGGGTTCCAAGGAAGGCTTCCTGCGCCTCGCGGGCGCGGGAGGCCGCGATGATCCGCAATGCGCCGACGAGTTCGCCGAGGCTTTCGATGCTTTCCAGACGCTCTTCGAGGCGCGCGAGGTCGGCCACCTATGCCGTTCCTTTCGGGGCGGCGCCGGGAAAGTCAGCTACGCAGGCATCGACAAGTTCGAGCAGCGCAGTTCGCGTGGTCTCCGATAATTGCCCGGTCTTGTCGATTTCCGCAGCCGCGCGCGGGAGGTCCGTGAACAGCCGCGCGGCAAGCATGGTCCTGAACTTCGCGACATCCGAAAGAGGCATGGCGTCGAGCCGGCCCTCCGACACCGCGAGGAGCAGCGCAACCTGCATCGAAAGCGCCAACGGCGCGTATTCCGGCTGGGCCAGGATCGCGCGCAGCCGACGTCCGTGGGCGATCTTTCCGGCCGTGCGCTCGTCGAGCATCGCGCCGAAACGGGTGAAGACCTCAAGCTCCAGATACTGCGCGTAGTCGAGCTTGAGCGTGTTGGCGAGCGACTTGATCGCCTTGGCCTGCGTGGCGCCGCCGACCCGCGATACGCTCATTCCCACATTCACGGCCGGTTTCTGTCCCTCGTAGAACAGCTTCTGGTCGAGGATGATCTGGCCGTCGGTGATCGAAATCAGGTTGGTCGGGATGTAGGCCGTCAGATTTCCCGCCTGCGTCTCGGCAATCGGCAGGGCCGTCAACGACCCGCCGCCATGTTCCGGAGAGAGTTTCGATGCCCGTTCGAGGAGCCGTGCATGCAGGTAGAATACATCGCCCGGATAGGCCTCGCGCCCGGGCGGCTTGCGCAAGAGGAGCGAGAGCTGGCGATAGACGATCGCGTGTTTTGTCAGGTCATCGAGGACCAGCAAGGCGTGCTGTCCGCGATCCCGAAAGTACTCCGCGATAGTGCACGCCGCGTAAGGCGTGATCCATTGCGCCCCCGGCGCTGCGTCGGCCATGCCGACCACGAAGACGCATCGGTCTGCGGTACCGTGTGCATGCACGGCCTCCACCACCCGCGATACGGTTGAGGCCTTCTGCCCGATGGACGCATATACGCAGATCACATCGGTATCGCGCTGATTGATCATCGCGTCGACGGCGATAGAGGTCTTGCCCGTCTTGCGGTCGCCGATGATGAGCTGGCGCTGCCCGCGGCCCAGCGGAATCATCGGAATCAATCACCGTCAGACCGGTCAGCAAAGGCTCGGTCACCAGATCGCGATCGACGATGCCCGGCGCGGGCCGCTCGATCGGGTCGAAACGTTCGGCGACGATGGGCGGGCCAGCGTCCAGCGGCTCTCCGATCGGTGAAACGACGCGTCCCAGCAGGGACTCGCCGACCGGCACGCGGGCGATGGTGTCCGTGTTGAAGACCCGGCTGCCCGCGGCGATGCCGTCGTCGGACGTGAGCAGCACGCAGCCCAACGAGTGTTCTCCCCACCATCATGGCCAGCCCGAGCGTGCCGTCGTCGAAGCGCAGCAATTCGTCGAGCTTCGTGTGCGGTAGCCCGTTGATGATCGCAACACCATCGCCGATCTGCCCGACGCGGCCGACCCGCTCCAGACGCGGTGCGAGAGACTGGTCTCCCAGGTGCCGTCGCGCCTCCTCGATCCATTCGCCCGTCTTTCGTTCGAGGGTCATGGCTGATCCCTCAACGCCGCGGCCGCACGCTCGAGACGATCCGCGGCCGAAAACCTCAGGACGGCATGGGGGAAGTGGATTTCCGCACCGCCGAGAATGTCGGGACGCGCCTCGAACGCGACATGCGCGCTCGCGCCGAACCGTTCCGCGAGCGTCTCGCGCCAGTCGCACGCCGCCTGATCCGACAGCGCGGCCGGCGTAACCACGGTCACCGTCGCGCCCGTGCCGTTCAGATCCTGTCGAAGATCCTCGAGATCGGATCCCGGCAGATCCGCGAGATATGCCGTCACCCGCGCAATTGCATCTTCCGCGCCCGGGCCGGCGAGCGCCGTGCGTGCCAGATCGCGCGCGAGGTCGGTGACGCGGCCCTTCAGGTTCTCGAGGGCCTGCACCGACTCGCGCTCGGTTTTCGCGCGTGCGTTGGCCAGAAGCTCCGCGGCCTCCCGACGGGCTTGCTCAAGGATTGTCGCGCGCTCCTGCTCGGTGCTCGCGTGAAGCTCCGCTTCGCGTTTCCGATGCGCCTCGGCAAGGTCGGCCCGCTCGCGCTCGTAGGCTTGCCGGGCGGCCTCCGCCGCCTCCGTCTTTTTCCGCGCGTCTTCCGCCCCCTGTCGGTCGGCGGTTTCGCGCTGCTCGATGATGCGGCGGATCGGACGGTACAGGAAGCGGCTCAAAAGCCAGATGACGATCAGGAAATTGACCGTCTGCAGCCCCAGCGTCCACCAGTCGATATGCATCGTCAGCCGACGAACGGGTTGGCGAACAGAAGCAGGAGCGCGATGACCAGACAATAGATTGCCATTGTCTCGATCATGGCGAGGCCAACGAACAGGGTGCGCGATAGCGTCCCAGCCGCCTCCGGTTGTCGCGCGATCGCTTCCATCGCGGCCGCGATGGCGCGTCCCTCGCTGTAGGCGGGCATGATGGCGCCGAACGACACGGCGATCACAGCGCCGATGATGCTGGCGAGTTCGACGGCGTATTCCATGCGACTTCCTTCCTAGGCTTCCACGGCGCCGACCGCGGCGGCGATGTAGACGGTTGCGAGAACGGTGAAGATGTAGGCCTGGATGATCCCGATCAGGATGCCGAGAAGCAGGAACGGGATCGGCACGAAGCAGACCGGCGAGAAACACCACGATCGCGATGACGAATTCGTGGCTCATCATGTTGCCGAAGAGACGGATCATCAGGGAAAAGGTCCGCGTCAGCTCCGCAAGCAGGTTCAGCGGCAGCAGGAACGGATTCGGTTCGAGGTAGTGGTGCAGGTACCGGCCCGCGCCGCGCGCTCTGACGCCGTAGACGTGGACCGAGACGAAGACGATGAGCGCGAGTGCGGCAGGTGTCTCGATGTGACCCGTGGGAGGCGAGGCCCCCGGGAAGACGGCCGTGAGGTTGGCGAGGCAGAGAAAGAGGAACAGCGAGCCCAGCAGCGGCAGGAAGGGCCAGGGATCCCGGCCGAGGATCGCGCGCAACTGCTCGGCGATGGTCAGGACCACGATTTCCAGGACTGCCTGCATCGCTCCGGCCTCGGTCGAGGCATGCCGGAGCGTGATCACGAGGAAAGCGGCAAGGACGGCCATGAGCGCCCACGTCGTCACGACCGCGCGGCTGATCGGCACGGGGCCGATCGTGAAGAGGATGTCCGGCAACAGGGGGCTCGCGTCCATCCTCAGCCCACCCGCACCCGCCGGATCACCACCGTG
>CAVPXL010000012.1:0-13113 GCA_963709765.1 uncultured Alphaproteobacteria bacterium
ATGGATCGTGCCGAGACCGCGCGGACAACACCGGCCGGAAAGTCCGGAGATCTGTCCGATCTTGCGCGGCTCCCCGGAACGACGATGCCGGTCGAGGCCCGCTCGCACGCTCCGGCGGACGGTCAGGACGGCTGCCTGGCGCCAGGGTGCAACGTCGTCGCGGTGACCCCTGATGCGCAGATGACGCGCGAAAAGGGCGAGATGCCGGCATGGAAGCCCTGATCTCCGGCCGCGAGGCCGAGGCCATGCGGCGGCATCATCGTTGACGAACGGATCTTCGCACAGGGGAGAACTCATGGACGACACTTCCAGCAGAGGCAGGGCGCCTTCGGCACGACCGATATCGCCCCGACCTGGACGTCCTCGGCGAAGGATCTGGTCGCCACTTCGCTCGGCTCCGGCCGCATCTGGGCGACGCTGGGCCACGGCATCCTGAACGAGGTGTACTGGCCCTCCACCGGAGAGCCGCAGATCCGTGATCTGGGGTTCCTCGTGCTGAGCCCCGGCGGCTGGACCGAGCTCAAGCGCGCCAACCTCTACAATATCAGCACGCCCGCACCCGAGATCCCGCTGCCGACGATAATCCACCGGGGGCCGGACCATGGACCTGACCCTCGATGTGGTGCCTGACCCGGCGCGCGACGCGCTGCTGCTGAACTATCGGCTTCGCGGCGCGGAATGTCGGCTCTACGCCCTGCTGGCGCCGCATCTCGGACCCAAAAGCGACGCGAACACCGCATTCGCGGAGGACAGCTCTACGCCGAGGGCGGCGGGGTGTGGCTCTGCCTTGCCGCAAGCTCGGGCTTCTCCCGCGCCAGTGCCGGACATGCCGGCACCTCGGATGGCTGGCAGGACTTCGACCTGAACGGCGCGATGACCTGGACGTATGGTCGCGCGGGACCTGGCAACGTCGCGCTCATGGGCGAGCTTTCGGCCAATGAGGGTCTCGTTGCCCTCGCCTTTGCCCGCTCGCGCGAGGGCGCCAGAACGCTCGCGCGGTCGTCCATCGCCACCGGTTACGACGTCGTGCGCCGGGCGGCGCTGACGGGGTGGGAAACCTGGGCGGCCGGCGTCTCGGCGGACGAAACCGGCCTTCCCGCCGGCTGTGTCGAGCAGGCGCGGCGCTCCGCCGCGGTCCTGCGCGCCCACGAGGACCGGACATTTCCCGGCGCGATCGTGGCCTCGCTGAGCGTGCCGTGGGGAAATTCGCGCGACGACCTCGGCGGCTACCACCTGGTCTGGGCGCGCGACGCGGTGAATTCCGGCCTCGCGCTTCTGGCGATCGGGCAGGTCGACGATGCCCGCCGGATGCTGGCCTACCTCGTCTCGATGCAGGACCCCGACGGCCATTGGGCGCAGAACTTCTATCCCGACGGCCGCCCATTCTGGAAAGGCATCCAGCTCGACGAGGCGGCGTTTCCGGTCCTGCTGGCCGCGAAACTCGCCGAGGGCGGCCATCTCGGGGCGGATTCCGGCAGCGCCCTCCTGCTCCGGCGAATGATCGAGCGGTCGCTTGGCTTCATCGTCCGCAACGGTCCCCTGACCGAGCAGGATCGCTGGGAGGAAAACGGCGGCATCAGTCCCTACAGCCTCGCCGTCGCCATCTCGGCGCTTGTCGGCGGCGCTTCATGGCTTGCCGGCGCCGCGCGCGATCATGTGCTCTCCCTCGCGGATGACTGGAACTGCCGGATCGAGCGATGGACCTCCGCGCGACACGCCGCTCTCGGTTCGGTGCGGTGTGCCGGGCCATTATGTCCGGATCGCGCCGAATGCGACGGAGCCGATAGACGTGCAGACGGTCGAGCTGAAAAATCGCGGCGCCCTGAGGCTGGCTGCGCGGGATCTGGTCAGTCTCGAATTCCTGGCGCTCGTGCGGTTCGGCCTGCGATCCGCGCACAGCGCGGAGATCCGCGACAGCCTGAGGGTCGCCGATGCCGTCCTGGCCGTCGACCTGCCGACCGGCCGTGGCTGGCACCGCTACAATTCGGACGGCTACGGCGAGCACGTCGACGGATCGCCGTTCGATGGAACCGGTGTGGGGCGGGTCTGGCCGCTGCTCTCGGGCGAACGCGGGCATTACGCCCTTGCCGCCGGCGAGGACGCCATCCCCTACCTGGAGGCGATGGCCGCGATGGCGGGGCCGGGCGGTATGCTGCCCGAACAGGTCTGGGACGCAGCGCCGATTCCGGCACGCGAGCTTGCGCCGGGCCGCCCGACGGGGGCGGCGATGCCGCTGGTCTGGGCGCATGCGGAATTTCTCAAGCTCGCCACGTCGATCCGCAGTGGCGCGCCGATCGAGCGATTGGCCGCGGTCGCCGCGCGCTATGGCGCAGAAATTCCGGTGCCAGCGCACCGCCACTGGCGAACCGCATCGCCTGTCCGGCACTGCGAAGCGGGAGTGTCGCTCGGGATCGAGGACGTCCATCCGTTCATGCTCAGGTACAGTTTCGACGGCTGGGCAACTGTGCGGGACGAACCTGCGGTGTCGCTTCCGTTCGGCCTTCATGGCCACGCGTTGCCGGGGCGCGAAAGCGGGGTTCAACTGCGCTTCACGCGCCGGTACGAGCACGGGTGGGAAGGTGTCGACCATGCCGTGTCGTGGAGTTGAGCCCTTCCGCCTTGAACGGCACTCCGAGTTCTGGTGTCCTTCGCAAAGGGTGGATCGGCATACCGGTGCAGCGTCAACGGCTCGAGTTTCAGCTCGCTGCAGCTTCATGACCGAGGTGTCGCATTGTCGCCTGTGCCAGCGCATCTGCGCGCGCGAAGCTCGCCCGGAACGTTCCGGGAGGCGTACATGATCTGTTGTCACCAAGTTAGAATGTCGCTTGGCGAGCAAAGTAGAAATGTCGCTTTGCAGCCGCCGTGAGCGGGGCCGGGCAGGGCGGAGAGGTCAGGGATCGGAGGCCTGCCCGGCCCCGCGGGACGCCTCGGCGTCGCGCTTTGCCCGTCGTGCCAGCTTCGAGTTCCAGCCTTCGAGATTGCGCCGCCCGGTCTTCTGGTACCTGGTCGCCTGCTTGCCCACCGGCGGCGGTTTGCGTGATGGCTGCGCGGCGGCCTGGAGGTCCTGGATGTGGGCGAGGACGGCGCCGAGGCGCTTGTTCTCGGTGACCGCGGCATGGCTGACGCGCTGGTTCGCCCTGCTCTCTCGAACCGGTGGCGTTCGCGGGCTCACTGTCGAAGACGGTGCAGGTCGGGACAGGCCCTTCCAGCGGACCTCGAAGCGGCCATCTGGAAAGGCGTAGGTGTCGACGTACTTGCCGACGAGGGTCCGGGTGACCGCCGTCTCGTCGAGCATGATCTTGCGGTGCTCGTAGGAGAAGCTCAGCTGCCGGCCGACATACCGCTGGTCGCGCCAGCAGAGGATGTCGCGCAGCCGGTCGGACGGCAGGTTCAACGCCCGGTGCAGGTCGTCCGGCCGGGCCGGCGCCTTGGCGAAGCGGGCGTTCTGGGCGGTGATGAAGTCCGGCAAGAACGCGTTCGCCGCTTTCATGTCCGAGATGCCGGCGAGGCGGAGCTCCTTCACCAGGCGGTCCTGCAGCGTGCGGTTCGCCCGCTCGACGCGGCCCTTGGCCTGGCTCGAGTTGGCGCAGAGGATCTCGATGTTCAGCTCGCTGAGGGCGCGGCCGAACTGGGTCATGCCATGGCCGCTCTGCGCGTCCTGACGAGCGACGCGGAAGACGGTGTTCTTGTCGCTGTAGAAGGCCACCGGCCGGCCATGCTCTGCCAGGTAGAGCTCGAGCGCCTCGAAATAGGCGAAGGTGCTCTCGGACGGCACGAAGCGCATCTGCATCAGCCGGCTCGTCGCGTCGTCGATGAACACCAGCAGCGTGCACGGCGGTGCATTCGCCATCGTGCTCGAACCGATGGCGCACGATGGCTCATTCCTCGAACCAGCGGTGATCGGAGCCGTCGATCTGGATCAGTTCGCCATAGGCCTCGCGCCTCAGCCGCGGCCGGTGGAAGCGGCGGCGCTGTGCCCGCGACAGCCAGAGGCCGTCGGCGATCATCCAGGTGCGCACCGTCTCGCGGGACACGACCAGGCCATGCCGCTCCGCCAGCTTCTCGGCCGCGAGCGTCGGACCAAAGTCGGCGTAGCTCTCGCGGATCAGGGTCAGCGCGTAGTCGCGGACTCCGTCATGGACGCGGTTGTTCGAGCGGCGACCGCGCGCCTTGTGCCGGACCGCTGCGGCGCCCTCGGTGCGGAACCGTCGCAGCAGCCGCTGCACCTGACGGGCGCTCATGCCCAGCACCGCCGCGGCCATCGTCACGCTCATCGTGCCGTCGACAACCTGGCTCAGCACCTCGACGCGTTGCAGCTCGCGCTCGCTCATCAGAACCCATCCCACGTGCCATCTCCGCAGCCTCACTCCGAAGCAGGGACAGTGACACTTCAACTTTGCGCACGTGGGACACTTCTACTTTGCGCGTACATGATCCTGACCCATAATCAGCATTATGTGTCGGCCGCCGTCAGCCACAGGCTGGCCAGGCCGGAACTTTGGCGCCGACTTGGGATTTAGAAAAGGAACGTTTCGCCCCGAAGGAGGAGCAAATCCGCACGCCCCCCGGCCCGACGGCCGGGCTTCAGTTCCACGAAGTTCGCGCCTCCAAGGACCGGCTCGCAACTGCAGAGCGCGTGGCGCGAGACATTTTTCGCTTTCGATCCTCATTCCCGCCAGGCCCGCCAGGAAAGGTTTCCGATGCAGCACATCGACCATCTGCCGTCCCGCCACAGGGACGCCTCCCGCCCGTCAGACAATACGCTCCTGTGGCTGGGACTTGGCCTCGGCGCGCTCGCCGGTGCAGGGGCATATGCCTGGTACGAGCAGTCGCGCCGCAACCCGGTGCGACGCCGCCCGCCCGACAGCGCGCCGGGACGCACAGCGCGGCAGCGCCGGTTCGGGGACTTCGCCGTCACCGGCCGCACTGTCACGATCGGCAAGCCGCGGCACGAGCTCTACGCCTTCTGGCGCGACTTCCGGAATCTGCCGCAGTTCATGGAGAACGTGCGCGACGTGACGGTGGATGGCGACCTCACCCGTTGGACGATCCGCGCTCCCGCGGGCCGCGAGGTCAGCGTCGAGACCCGGATCGTCGCCGAGCGCGAGGACGAGGAGATCGCATGGCGCTCGACCGAAGGTTCCGACATCGACACCGAGGGCAAGGTGACGTTTCGCGACGCGCCCGCCGGCCGCGGCACCGAGGTCGAAGCAATCGTCGCCTACCGCCCGCCCGCGGGCGAACTCGGCCGCTGGATCGCCAGGCTCTACCAGGCCGAGCCCTCGATCCAGGGGCGCCGTGAACTCAAGCGCTTCAAGATGCTGATGGAGACCGGCGAGGTCGCCACCAACGCCAACCGCAAATCCGACGCCTGAGGAGATCCAGATGCGCGCACTCACATGGCAGGGCAGGCACGACGTCCGCGTCGAGACCGTGCCCGACCCCGAGATCGTCAATCCCCGCGACGCGATCCTCGAGGTGACATCGACCGCGATCTGCGGCTCGGACCTGCACCTCTACGACGGGGTGATTCCGGGCCTCCTTTCGGGCGACATCCTCGGCCACGAATTCATGGGCCGCGTCGTCGAGACAGGGCCGAAAAGCACGCTGAAGAAGGGCCAGCGCGTGGTGGTTCCGTTCACCATCTCGTGCGGCTCATGCTTCTTCTGCGAGCGGCAGCAATTCTCGGCCTGCGACAACTCGAACCCGGCCGAGAAGCAGGATCTCTCCGAGCCGCTCTATGGTCATGCGATGTCGGGCCTCTTCGGCTATTCGCACCTGACCGGCGGCTATCCGGGCGGACAGGCGGAATATGTCCGCGTCCCGTTCTCCGACGTCGGGCCGATCGTGATCCCGGAGGGGCTCGATGACGATCAGGTGCTGTTTCTCTCGGACATTCTGCCGACCGGCTGGATGGCGGCCGAGAACGCCGACATCGAGGAGGGCGATACCGTCGCGGTCTGGGGTTGCGGCCCGGTGGGGCTGTTCGCGATCCAGTCCGCGCTTTCGATGGGCGCGGGCAAGGTCATCGCCATCGACGAATATCCGACGCGGCTCGGTCTCGCGCGCAAGCTCGGGGCGGAGGTGATCGACTTCAAGCGGACCCATGTGCTCGAGGCGCTGATGGAGATGTCGGGCGGCCTCGGCCCCGACGCGGTGATCGACGCGGTGGGGATGGAGGCGCACGGGCTGGCGCCCGACACGATCCTCGACAACGTCAAGCAGAGGGTCGGTATGGGCGCCGACAGCGCGCACGCGCTGCGCGAGGCTATCCTTGCGGTGCGCAAGGGCGGCCGGGTGTCGGTCCCCGGCGTCTACGGCGGCTTTCTCGACAAGTTCCCCTTGGGCGCGATGATGGAGAAGGGGCTCCAGATCCGCACGGGGCAGACGCATGTGCAGAAATACCTCAAGGACCTGCTGCACCGCATTCAGGAGGGCGAGATCGACACCACATTCCTGATCTCGCACCGGCTGCCGCTGGAAGAGGCCGCGCGCGGCTACGAGAGCTTCCGCTTCAACCAGAACGAATGGACCAAGGTGGTGCTGAAGCCCGGCACCGACCGCACCGCATGAGTGCGCGCAAGCTGGCGGTCGTCACCGGCGCATCGACCGGCATCGGGCTCGAGCTTGCCCGCTGCGCCGCCGAGGACGACTACGACCTCATCCTCTGCGCCGACGAGCCGCGCGTTGCCGACGCCGCGGAGGATCTCCGCCGCGCCGGGGTGCAGGTGGAGGCGGTCCAGGCCGATCTCGCCACCGAGAACGGGCTCGACCAGCTCTGGCAGGCGATCGAGGGCCGCGACATCGACCTCTTCTTCGCCAATGCGGGCCGCGCTCTCGGCCGCGCGTTTCTTGATCAGGAGTGGCGCGACATCCAACGCCTGATCGCCCTCAACAGCGTTCAGACGACCGCGATGCTGCACCGGGTCGGCCGCAAGATGCACGCCCGCGGGTCGGGACGCATCCTCGTCACCGGGTCGATCGGCGGCTTCGTGCCGGGACCGTTCGACGCGGTCTACAACGCCACCAAGGCCTATCTCGACAGCCTTTCGGCTGCGCTCCAGGACGAATGGCAGGACGGACCGGTCACGCTCACCTGCCTGATGCCCGGACCGACCGAGACGCGGATCTTCGAGCGCGAGGGCAACGACCTCGCCGACACGTCGATCGCGGACGCCGAAAAGGACGACGCGCTCAATGTCGCCCGCGCCGGCTACGACGCGATGATGCGGGGCGAGCGCGGGGTGGTTCCGGGCTTCACCAGCAAGCTCCTCGCGACGCTGTCGGGCGTCGTTCCGCAGAGTGTCCTCGCGAAGATCCATCGGCGCGGGGCGGAGCCCGAGAGCGGAAAATAGCGCAGTCGCGGCGCGCCCTGCGCGGAACTGCACCGATGGGCCGCGCGTCGGAACCGGCATGGCACGGCGGAGTTGGTGGTCCGAAGGACGAAACCGACGTCCGAAATCAAAGGAGGCCGAGCGATGGCACTGTTTTCCAAAGACATCAAGACGATGAACGACCTGTTCGTGCACACGCTGCAGGACATCTACTATGCAGAGAACCAGATCACCAAGGCGCTGCCGAAGATGATCGAGAAGGCGAGCGCCGCTCCGTTGCGCGCGGGGTTCGAGACGCATCTGCAGGAAACGCGGGGCCAGATCGACCGGCTCGACCGCGTGTTCCAGTTGCTCGGGGAATCGCCAAAGGGCGTGACCTGCTACGCGATCGACGGCATCATCAAGGAAGCGAATGATGTCGCGGGTGACGTGGGTGACGAGAACGTGCTCGATGCGGCCCTGACCGCGGCGGCGCAGGCGGTGGAGCACTACGAGATCTCCCGCTACGGCTCGCTGGTAGCCTGGGCCAAGGAACTCGGCCGCGCGGACTGCGCCGAATTGCTGCAGCAGACGCTGGACGAAGAGAAGGCGACCGACGCCAAGCTGACCGGGATCGCCGAGTTGCGGGTGAACCCGCAGGCTGCCTGAACGGAGCACGTCCGGGCCTGACATCCCCTGAGCCGCCCCTTCGGGGGCGGCTTTTTCGATGGACGTTAGGGGGTCTTGAGGGTGCGACGTCCGGCTCCCGCAACTCGCGAGGCATGTCCTGGGTGTCTGCCCTTGCCCGCGGCCTCGCTCCGAACTCACCAATTCGACATCCCGTGGAACGTGCGAACACCACGATCATTGTCCCGGTAACATTGCGGAAGCCAGTGACAGGGAGACGACGATGAGCTTCGGAAACATTATCGGGAACATGCTCAAGCAGGGCATGTCCGGCCAATCGCACAACCGCCTCCGCACCGGGGCTGAGAGCGCCCAGGGCAGTGGCGGGATCCAGCAGATGCTCGGTTCGCTGATGCAAGGGTCGGGCACGTCGGGAACAGGTGGCGGCGGGGATCTGGCGCAGATGGCGCGCGACTTCCTCAGCAAGGAGCAGGCGGGCGGCATGAGCGGGGCCAAGATCGGCGGCCTCGGAGCCGCAGCGGGCGCCGTGTTCGGCGGCGGCGTCGGCGGCGCGGCCAAGGGCGGCGCGATGGCAATCCTCGGAACGCTCGCGCTCAAGGCGTGGCGCGACCACCAGGCGCAGCAGCAGGGCGCCCCCGCACCAGACGCGGAGCCGACCCAGGACGAGGTGCAGGCCCTGACCGGTCCCGACACAGAACGGCTGGTCCTGCGCGCGATGATCGGTGCCGCGCAGGTCGACGGCCACGTCGACGACAAGGAGATGGAAAAGATCCTCGGCCGCATGCACGACGACGAGGTCACCGAGGAGGAACGCCGGGCGGCCCGCGAGGAGGTGCAGCGGCCCGTGGATGTCGAGGCGCTCGGCGGGCAGGTCTCGCGGCCGGAAGTGGCGACGGAAGTCTACCTTGCAGCACTCATGGCGGTGGACATCGACAGCGAGGCCGAGCGCGATTATTTCCGCCGTCTTGCCAGGGCGCTGCGCCTCGACAGCGGCGTGGTTTCGCGGCTGCATCGGATGACGGGCGCTCCGAGCGTCGCCCCCGGACAGGCCTGACACAGCGAGGCCTGGCCCAGCCAGCACGCGAACTGTCCCGCAAGGTGCGCCGAATCATCGCCGTCCGGGCGGCAATGCAGGCGATGGGCGCACCGAGCTGCTCTCCACCGCGTCAAGCAGGTCGAGAGCATGCCGCTCTCGTGGACCCTGCGCTCCGGATTCGTGCGGGGCCGACGCTCTTCCTCACGCCTTCCTTCTCGTGCCGCCAACCCTGTGCCAGCCTGATCGTCGCACGCGATACCGCTGCCCGATAACCACCTTTACCGGTCGCCGACACTGCCGCCAGCTCGGGCGCGCGCCCGACCTTCAGAGCTCCCGGCCGAAGCGTCTTCGCTGGATGGCGGGATGCGAGGAATAGCCGTCGGGATTGCTTCCGGGCGTCAGGAACAGAGCTTCGAGCAAGGCCACGAGAAACGCGGCCGCGACCGAGCCCGACAGGGTCAGCACCACGCGGCTGACCAGGACGCCGCCGACGTTCCCCGAGGTCAGGGACGTCGCGATCAGGACGGCCGCCGTCGTCAGCGCGAACTGGTAGACGGTCGCCGAGGCCTTGCCGCGCATCATGCCCTCACCCAGCCCCCAGCCGATCGCGAAGGCGATCAGCAGCAGGACGGGCATGTGGGCCGAATACGAATAGACCGCGAGTGCGCCGATCGCGAGTACCGCTCCCAGAAGCGTTGCCGCCGACCGCTCGAAGGCCTCGGCAAAGGCCTCTTCACCCGAGGGAAAGGTCAGCGGGTAGATGGCCGCGATCGCCAGGATCATGTCGCTCATGGGCAGCACGGCGTAGAGCCAGAAACACAGGCCCAGCAGCACCACCGCCGGATCAACGCGCCGCCCCCGTGGTGGCCCGGCGCGGGGCGGCGGATCTCGACATGTCTCTCGCGCGTGGCCGGCGGCACGATCAGATAGAGGAACGGGATCATGGCGAGGGAAATCGCGCAGGCCCAGAGAAAGCCGTCGCGAAACGCATCCAGCACGCCGGGCTGTTTCAGCGCGGCGATGGAGAACAGCGCGGTAGACAGGATCACGAGCATTCCGACGGGGCTGCCGGTGCGGCGGATGATGTAGAACCCGACAAAGAAGATCCCGAACGTCAGGAGAAGAAGGATCGCCGGGATCGGGCGGGTCAGGCCCATCAGACCGGCCATCACGACCACCATGATCGCAAAGGCGATCGGCGCACCGATGACGCGGGCGGGATCGAAGGCCATGCGCTGGCTCGAGAGCAGACCGATCGGCAGGGCGAGGCTCAATGGCGCGAGCGCGGGTTGGATGATGGCGACGATCAGGAAGCCGGCCGCCGTCGCCAGGCCGAGACGCAATGCGAAACGGGGATCGTCGCGTGGCTTCGGACGGGGGGCGACGTACATCGGCCCCGGCCCTAGTAGAGGCGCGAGAGCTGGCCCCGCGCCCGTTGCAGAACACTCGCCACGCGGGTCACGAGATGCTCGGATTCCCACGGGTGGATCAGCACGTCGACCTTGCCGCCCAGCCGGGCCTTGCGCGGCCACGCATCAAGCCCGCCGTCGAGCACGATCCGCACGGGCATCCGCCGCGCCGGCTCGAACCACTGCGTCGCAGGCGCGTTCACGGGCAGGCCGCCGGCCTCCGAGCGGCCAGGATTGATGCCCCAACCGAGGCTTTCGACCTCGCCCTCGAACACCTCGCCCGGCACCGCGTCGAAGACGATCGTCACCCGGTCCCCGGCATCCACGTTCACCAGCTGGTTCTCCCGCAGATCGGCCGTGATCCAGACCGCCTCGGCGTCGATGAACGTCATCGCGGGCGATCCGGCGGGAACGAACTGACCGTGTCCGAGATGCACGTTGGTGACGACACCGAACCCCGTCGCGCGCACCGTGGTGCTCAGAAGGTCGTACTCGGCCTGTTCCAGCGCCAGTTCCGCCGCGCGGATCTGCGGGTTCTCGGCATCGGAGGCGCCAAGCTGGCGGCGGGCGCTTTCGGCGCTGGCTTCCGCCGCTTCCAGGGCGGCGCCGGCGGCATCCAGCCCGGCCAGAGCCTGATCGTTGGCCGCGCTCGAGGCGATGCCGCGATCGAACAGGGTCGCCGTCCGGTCGGCCGATACCCGGGCATTGTCGAAATTCGCGCGGGCCTGGGCCACCTGGGCCTGCGCCGCCTCGATCGTCGCGCCGGACGCGTCGACGCTCTGGACCGCCTGCGCGAGATTGGCCCGCGCGCGTTCCGCGGCCAGCTCGAAGGGACGCGGATCCAGCCGGAAAAGCGGATCACCAGCCTCGACGACCGCGTTGTCCTGAACATCGATCGCGATGACCCGTCCCGAGACGCGGGGGGCGACCTGGACCACGCTGGCCGAAACGATACCCCGCGACGTTCCGGGCGCTTGATGATCGGATGCGACCGTCCAGAACAGGATGACCGCCAGCGCGGCGAGCAGGATCGCCAGCATCCGGACGACCGGCTTCTTCGACCGGCCTCCGGCAGCTTTCGCCTCCGCCGCGCCCGTATCCGTGACACCGGGAGTGTTCTGGTCGCTCATGGATCCATCCTCGCTTTCCGGTCGGTCGGCCTCGTCACGCCTTTGATCGGCAGCCGAGGCGAGCGCAAGGGATTTCATTCAGCCTTTGGCTGATGCGAATTCGGTTTCGCCGCTTCGCAGGCCCCCCGACTCGGCAGCCTGTCGGGCCTGAACCCCGTTCGTGAACAAAGGTCGATACTCTCTCTGACTGCAACGGCAAGCCCGCGCTGGCCCTTCCGTCCGGGCGACCCGAGGAAACCTTCGATCCCTGGAAAACCGTCGCTTCCATAGGTCGTGCGGGCGAAACGTGCACATCCGTCAGGCCGGAACCGCCTCGACCACACCGCCACCGATTGTCGCGGATCTTGGCGAGGCCTGCGATTGGCCGATCCGGCTCGGCCGCAGATTTCGTTCCCCCCCGAGGCTCGCGAGCAGACCTTGTCATCGCTCGGACAGGTGCTGCGCCGTCCTGGTCAACCCGGCCCACACCGCCTGTCGTCTCCGGCGCGGGGCAGATGATCCATTGCCCGCGCGGGACCGTTCGATCGGCTTCAGACGCCGTCGCCTGACTTCTCCTCAAAGTCCCTGCGATTGAACGGTCGATGTGTTACTCTGTCCGCAAAAGCCGCCAGTTCCGAAATGGCCGGACTATTCTGTCCCGCCGCAATGTTCCGCGCAGGTGCCTTTCCAGTCGTGCCCGCCTGCCGCGGAATCCATGCCAGGAGAATTTCGATAATGTCCCATTATCCAGCCATATTTCGCCTCGCCCTTCTCGTCGCGATCATCACCGGTCCCGAGGCGCTCCAGGCCCAGGGCGCCCCCCCGGTCATCGAAAACTATCAGATCCAGCGGACCAGCGTGAGCGGCCGCGACGGTCTGGCCTTCACCTGGGAGGTTCGAAACGTGGACCGGGTGCGCCTCCTTGAAGACGGACGGGAAATTCCCGCGCGCATCCAGTTGCCAGACGGCTCTTTCGGATGGCCGCCGAGCATGCCGGGCGGATTCAAGACCACCGGGACCGATGGCGCCTTCACCCTCGTCGCCGAGAACAAGGCCGGTCGGGTGGAAGCCCGGGGGAGCTACGGCGAAAAGGGATGCTTCGCCTGGCTCACCCCGGGCACCCACTGGACCCGTTGTCGCAAGGGCGGCGTCGTCGCCGCGAACCTGAGCACGGCGCCGGCACAGGCTGAGGCGCGCTGCACCGCTTCGGGCCGCGTCACTTCGGATCGAAACTTCCACGTCGTGGTCCGGAACAACCCGCTGAACCCGTCTTCCGGCACGACGGCCTTCGACCTCAGCGCGGTCTGGTTCCGCCGGGCCGGAAGCGACGACTTCCGGGAGATAAGGCTGTCGGGACGCGGGCGCGACCGGACCTACCGGATCTCCGGGTTGCGGGGCGGGCTTGACTACGAAATCGGCCTGCCGTGGAACTGGGTATCGAATCCGCAGACGGTGCGATTCAGTTGCCCTGGTTCTTCCGGCGATCACCAGCTGAGCCTGAGAACACTGCACAACCACGATTTTCGATACGAAGACTGAGCGGCGCGCCGACACCGCCGGACGGGATCGCCGCTTCCGCTCTCCCGGGCCGCCTGCGT
>CAVPXL010000013.1:0-255455 GCA_963709765.1 uncultured Alphaproteobacteria bacterium
AGGATCGCGAGCTCGGCGCCGCCCACGCGCGCCTCCAGCGTGCCCCAGATCATCACGTGGGGGTGCGGGCGCTGGGCGAGGCGGACCTGCTCCGCGCCCAGCAGGCTGGAGACGAGGGCGGCGTAGTCGCGGGGTCCGATCTCGCCGCCATGGGGGGCCTCGCGCACCAGGTCGGCCATCACGGACTGTGCCTTGAGGCCTGCCTCCTGCTCCCACAGCTCGCTGCTGCCGTCGGGTCCGCGGCAGAGCGCCTCGGCCGCCGCGAGATGACGGGCTGCGAGGCCCGAGAGGAGGGCCGGCGCGCCATCGGCGAGGTCGGTGAGCACCGACAGCCGGCCGGCCCAGGCGGCGCGCGCCGGATCGTCGGTGCGCCGCGCCGCCCAGGCCTGCAGGTCGCCTGAGGTCGGGAAGGCGGGGCCGTGGCGGCGCAGGTGCAGCTCCAGCCGGCGGGTGTGGAGCAGGTGCGCGCCCCGCTCGGAGCCGCAGCGCACCAGCGGATGCTTGAGGATGGTGAGCAGGGCGGCCGGGGTCAGCGGCTGCCCGAGCAGGTCGGCCACGTGGCGCAGGAGCCGGCCGGGCGCCGAGAGCGCGAGGGGGCGGCCGCCGCTGTCGTCGGGTTCGATCCCCCAGCGGTCGAGCAGGGCGGTCACCCGGCGGGTGAGGTTGCGGTCCGGCGTGATCAGCGCGGCGCGCTGGCCGTCCGCGACCGCCTGACGCAGGCGCAGGGCGATGGCGGCGGCCTCGATCCGCGGCGAGGGCGCCTCGACGAGGGTCATGTTCCGGGTCGCGGCGGCCAGATCGTCGAGCGCGCGGCCCTCCCTCATCCACTGATCGGTGACCGGCGCAGGTCGCAGGGCCAGAGAGACAAGGCGGTTGCGGGCCGGAACCGGCGCGTCGGCGGCCCACGACCGGATCGATCGCGGCGACAGGCCAAGGGCGGCCGCGACCCGCGCATGGCGGAATTGCGGGTGGTCCTCGCCGGTCATCGCGTTCTCGAGCCGGTCCCAGACGTGCTGCGGCTGGTCGAAGTCGAAGCCCGGCAGGACCACCGCCCCCTGCGGCAGGCGGGCCACCGCCTTCATCAGCTCCAGCGTCGCGCCGCGCGAGCCGGTGGAGCCGACCATCAGCACGGGATGGTCGGGCGGGCGTTCCTCCCAGAGCCGCGCGAGGGCCAGCGCCGCCGCCCTTTGCCGCGAGGCGAGGTCGGGTGCGCCGTGGGTGGTTGTGGCGTAACCCGCGACGATATCGAGGAATTTCAGGCTCCGCTCCCAATGGGCGGCGCGTCCCTGCACATCGAGTCGGCGCAGCGCGTCCGGCCTTACGCCCTCGTTCTGCATCTCGTCGAGCAGCCCTGCGAGGCTTTCGGCCAGATCGTGGATCGAGGCGCGCGGCGCCAGGGTCGGGTCGGCGTCGATCAGGCCGCGGACCAGATGCGCGAGCTCCAGCCGGCGTCGAAGCGCGGGGACCGGCGGCGGCAGGCCGGGCAGGGGTGTGTCGGCGGCGAGGTCGGTGACGATCCGCAGCCGGGGCAGGAGCCGCGCGCCGTGGGCGTCGAAGGCGGCGCGGATTTCGCGCAGCATCCGGCCCGCATTGACGTGGATCTGCACGCGGGCGAGCGCCTCGGGCGGCATGCCGCGCGTCCGGGCGAGCAGGCCGGCCACGAATCGCGCGGCGAAATCCGCACCGGGAGGGAGGCCGAAGAGGCGCGGGCCGGGACCGGGCTCAAACATCGGCGAGAAGCTCCGTCGCTGCGTCGAGGCCGTCGGGATGGCCCACATCGCACCACGCGCCCTCATGGACGACACCGTGGAGCCGGCCGCGCGCGGCGAGGCGGTCCCAGACGCGGTTGAGGGAGAAGACCTGCGCGTCGATGCCGCGCAGCGCCTCGGCGCGGATCATCTGCGCGCCGGTATAGACGAGCGGGCCGCCACGGCTCAGCCGGCCCTGCGCGTCGCGGGCGAAATCGCCGGTGCCCGCATGGGCGACCGCCCGATCGGTGGGGCAGCAAAGAAGGAGCGCGTCCATCTCGGTCTCGTCCCACGCGGCAATCAGCGTGGTGAAGGGGTTCGGCCCGGTCCAGATCGCGTCGGCGTTGGCCGACAGGAGGGGGCCGTCCGCGCCCAGGCTCGGCAGCGCCGCGCGCAGGCCGCCGCCGGTGTCGAGGATGCGCGGCTCCTCCACCAGCACCTCGACGCCGAGGGGGGCGAGATGGTCGACCAGCATCCCGGCGCGGTAATGGGCGTTGGCGACGATGCGCGCGATGCCGGCCGCGCGGGCCTGCGCCAGGACGTGGTCGATCAGCGGGCGCCCGGACAGCGGCAGCAGCGGCTTGGGCCGGTCGCGGGTCAGGGCGCCCATGCGCGTGCCGAACCCGGCCGCGAAGATCATCAGGGGCGGCGTCACGACGCGCGCAGCCGGGCGAGGCGCTCCGGCGTCGGGGCGGGAAGCTGGTCGGTGACGAGGCTGCGCAGCGGCTCCAGCGACGGGTGGGCGAGATCGCCCTGAAGATGACGCCACACGCGCGGGATCAGGTCGACATACCACCGCTTGCCGTCGCGCAGCCGGAGCCGGGCGAAGACGCCGAGGATGCGCAGGTTGCGCTGCGCGCTCAGCGTGGCGGCGGCGCGGGCGAAGGGCGCGGCGGCGCGTCCGGTCGCGTCGAGATAGCGGCGGGTCATCTCGGCTTGCACGTCGGGGTCCACGTCGCGCCGCGCGTCGCGCAGGAGCGAGACGAGGTCGTAGGCCGGCTGTCCCTTCGCCGCGTCCTGAAAGTCGAGCAGGCCGACGCGGGCGGGCCCGTCGCGCCCGGGCAGCCAGATCAGGTTCTCGGCGTGATAATCGCGCAGGACCAGCACCGGCGGGTCGGTCGCCGCCGCGCGCAGACTCTCCAGGATCAGGTCACGGGCGTCGTCGCACTCCGCCGCGCTGCGTTCGGTGCCGAGGCCGCGGCAATACCACGTCCAGGCCAGCATCGCCGTCTCGGCCATCTGCTCCGGGCCGTAATCGGGTGTGTCGGGGGGCGGTGGGTGACGGTGCAGTTCGGCGAGAACGTCGGTCGCGGCTGCGTAGAGCGGCCGCTCCGCGGTCGGGTCGGCCTCGGTCACGCGGGCGAAGATTGCGTCGCCGAGATCCTCGAGCAGCAGCAGGCCGGCCTCGGAATCGGCCGCGAGGATCTTCGGCGCAGACAGGCCCAGGCGGTGGAGGTGTTCCGCCATGCGCACGAAGGGCCGCACGTCCTCGCCCGCGTCTGGCGGCGCATCCATCAGGACGGCGTGCCGGTCGCCGAGCGTCACGCGCTCGTAGCGGCGCGCCGACGCGTCACCGGCCAGCGGGCGTCGTGTGGCCATGTCCCAGCCGTGACCGGCCAGAAACGAGTCGATCCGCGCCTTCCGCGTCGCCGTTGCCCGGTCGTCACGCATGGGCCGCAACATCGGACAGGAGATCTTTCCATCGTGCCGAGCCCGACGCCGTGACCCGCCGCGCCATCTCTCCGGTGGTCGCGAAGCGCAGCGTCAATGGGTCGGCTGGCGCGTGCGGGCCGAGGCGGTCGGGCCATTCCACCAGGCAGATCGCGGTTTCGAACGCCTCGTCGAGGCCAAGCTCGACGACCTCCGACGCATCGCCGACGCGGTAGAGATCGGTGTGCCAGATCTCGGCCTCCCCGGCGTCGTAGGTCTGCACCAGGGTGAAGGTGGGGGAGGGCACGTCCTCGGCCCGGCCGAGCGCGGCCAGCCGGGACTGGATCAGGGCCCGGGCGAAATGGGTCTTGCCGGCGCCGATCGGGCCGTCGAGCAGGATCACGTCGCCGGGCACGAGGCGCACGCCGAGGGTCGCGGCGAAGGCGGCGGTCGCCTCGGGCGAGACCAGATCGAGAGTCGAGAGCTGTTCGGACATCGGCGCGACTTTATCCGCCGTCCGCCTGCCTGCAAGGTGTGTCGCGCGATCGAGTCTCAGCCCCGGGCGCGCAGCGCGGGGGCCGCCTCGGTCGCCGCCGTCTCGCCGCCCCGTTCGGTGGTGAGCGTGCTTGCCGGAACGATACTGAAGCCCACCAGCGTCGCGCCGCCGCTGAGCGGCGCCACGCGGCAGACCAGGCCGCGTCCGTCGTTCATGCGCACCTCGCCGAACCATTCGGTGCGGTCCTTGGGGCGGGCGGCGAAATCGCGGATGTCGCCCCAGACCGGAGTCGGCGAGCATTGATGGTGCCAGGTTCGGGTGGCGTCCGCCACGCTGATGTCGCGGATCGACGTTCCCGGATCGTTGCCCCAGAGCGCCTCGTAGGATTTGTTCGACATCGCCAGAACGCAATCGGACGAGAACACCGCGATTGCCTCGTCGAGGCTGTCCATGACGGCCTGCCCCATCTCGAGTTCGGAGCGGAACCGGCGGGTGAGCGAGATCTCCGCCGAGATGTTCTCGAAGAGGAACGCCACCGCGCCGTCGGGATGGGGGCGGCCGGTCACCCGGTAGGTCTGACCCGAGGGCAGGCTCCAGGTCTCCATGTAGGTGCCCTCGGTCGCGGCGGCCTCGAGCTCGATCAGTCTTTGCCGCCAGCCTTTGTAATCCTTCGGCTCGGGAATCATCTTCTTTTCGCGCAGCCGGTCGAGGAAGCCGAAGAGGGTCGGCCGGCTGGCCAGGAAATCGATCGGAAGCTGCGTGAGGTCGGTGAGGGCGGGGTTGAAGAGCGCCAGCCTGCGGTGCCGGTCGAAGATGGCGAGCCCGATCGTCAGATGCGAGAAGGTCTTGGTCAGCGTGTTCATGAAGTCGCGGAGCTGCCCCTCGGCGTGGACGACGGCGTTCACGTCCTGCGCCACAAGCAGGACCTCGTCGCCCAGCGAATGGCTGACCAGGTCGAACCACATGGGCTTGTTGCGCGCGGCATTCGGCTGCGTGAGCGAAAGGCGCCGCGTGCCCTCGCCGTCGACGAGCGCCATCAGGTCGGTGGGCTCGAACAGGGAGGGCGGGGGCCAGGCGCCGCGGTCCATCTCCGGCCTGAGCCGCGTGGCGAGGTCGAGGTAGACGCGGTTGGCCCAGGTGATCTGACCGCGCCGCGTCTGGCGCCAGACGAGGCAGGGGGTCTGGTCGGTGATGGCGCGCAGGGTGTCGATCTCCTGCTCCATCGCCCGCAGGCCCTGCGCCTCGATCCGCGCGGGCTCCTCGCGCGGATCGGTGTCCTCCACCGTCAGGCGGACCAGACCGTTGCGCCATTCGGCGATGAGGCGCGAGCGGTCGTCCAGCGCGGTGAAGTTGATGCAATCCTCGGTCTCGAGGTTCGCGATGCGGGTCTCGACCTCGGGAAACCGGGGCAGGAGCAGCATCATGAGCCGCGTCCAGTCGCTGCCGCTTGGCGGGGCCGCCGTGAGCAGGCGCCGGGCCTGCGGCGTCGCGTCGACCAGCGTCTCGTCGTCGAAGAGGAATGCGATCGCCGCATCGGCCCCGGCCTTCAGCGCGCCGCGCCGTTCGCGACGGTCATTGAGCCGACCCAGAAGCCAGAGCCCGGCCAGCGCCGAAAGAAGCGACACCACCACGATGCCGGCCCAGATCGCGGGCCCGCCCGCCGCTTCTGCCGAGAGCAGCCAGTCCATCGTCATAAGGCGCCTCCCCGGGACATCTTCTGGTTGAAAGCCGTCGCCTACAAGCAAGTTCTATGCCTCGATCGGACGATTTTCGCCAAGCCCTCCGCGCACGCCCGGTGCAACGGGAGAGATCAACTGTCGCGGCCAGGTCGCAACGATGGTCGCGCCGGTCATGCTTCTCGCGTCCGAACTGTCACCCCCGTTGGAAAAACTCAGCACCGCGCCGGTGCGCTCCAACAGTGTCTTCGCGATGAAAAGTCCGAGCCCCATGCCTTCGTAGGTGGGCCGTGCCTGACGGTCGCGCTCCTCGCGCCGCCGGCGCACGAACGGATCGCCGATACGCCCGAGCACCGAAGGCGGGAAGCCGTCGCCGTCATCGGAAATGCAGACGGTGACGGTCTCGTCGGTCCATCCGGCATCGATCCAGACCGTGCTCTGGCTGAAATCCACGGCGTTCTGAACCAGATTGCGCAACCCGTGAACCAGTTCGGGCCGCCGTTCGATCACCGGCTGCCGGCCATCGTCGGTGACCGAGCATTTGCCGTAGAGGATGCGCTTGCCGCGATTCTCGTGCGGTTCGGCCGCCTCGCGCAGAACCGCGTCGAGAGGCGCGCTGCGCAGGTGCAGATCCTCCTTCCCCGCCCGGCCCATCGACTGCAGGATGTCGCGGCATCGGTTGGCCTGGTCGTGGATGAGAAGCGCGTCCTCGCGATGCTCGCCCTGCAGCTCCTCCATCAGTTCGGCGCTGACGAGCTTGATCGTCGCCAGCGGCGTGCCCAGCTCGTGGGCCGCCGCCGCCACCACCCCGCCGAGCGCCGTCAGCTTCTGCTCGCGCGCAAGGGCGAGTTGCGTCGCCACGAGCGCGTCCGACATGGCGTGGACCTCGGAGGTGATCCTCTGGGCGAAGGCCGAGAGGAAGACCGCGCCCGTGACGATGGCGATCCAGAAGCCGAAGACGAAATCGCGCGGCGTGTCCATGACATAGCCTTCGCGCGTGTGCAGCGGCACGTGCCAGAACGTCATCGCCGTCACCAGCACGATCGAGAGCACGCCGAGCGCCACCGTGGTCCGCCAGCGCAGCGCCGTCGCCGAGATCGTCACCGGCACCAGGATGAGCAGCGCGAACGGGTTGTGCAGGCCCCCGGTCAGGAACAGCAGCGACGACAGCTGCAGGATGTCGAAGAGCAGCATGATCGCGCCCTCGCGCTCGGTCAGGCGCTTGTTCCCGGGCCAGAACGCCATCGCCAGCAGGTTCGAGACCGTGGCGACGCCGATCACCAGATAGCAAAGCGCCAGCGGCATATCGAGGTCGTAGGCGATTCCCGCGATGTTGATCGCGGCGAGCTGTCCCGCGATGGAGATCCAGCGCAGCACCACGAGGGTCCGCAGGCGCACCCAGTTGGTGCGACGATAGGCGTTGAAGACAGATGGACTTGGCTCGGTCACGAAGCTTGCCTAACAGGACTGCGACGCTTCACCCCGTTCTCAAACGCCGCAAGGTGCGAAAAAACCGGAGGCGCCTGGATTGGAGGGACGCATGATCAAATTCTATGCGGGGGCCGCGGTGCTTGTCATCGTCGCGCTTGTCGCGGCCCCGCTCGTCTGGCTCAAGGTCGTGTCGAGCGACGACCCGTTCGCCAGTTGCCGCCAGACCGCGGTCGCCGGCGGCGCCGCGACGATCGGCGGCCCCTTCACGCTTGTCTCCGAAACCGGCGAGACCGTGACCGACGCCGACGTGATCACCGGACCGACGCTCATCTATTTCGGCTATACCTTCTGTCCCGACGTGTGCCCGATGGACGTGGCGCGCAACGCGACCGCGGTGGACATCCTCGAGGAGCGCGGGCGCATGGTGACTCCGGTCTTCATCTCGATCGACCCGGAGCGCGACACGCCCAAGGCGGTTGCGGACTTCACCGACAACCTGCACCCGCGGATGCTCGGGCTGACCGGCACCCCCGAGCAGGTCAGGGCGGCGAGCACCGCCTACCGGACCTATTTCCGCAAGCAGGACGGGGCGGGGGACGATCCGTACTACCTGGTCGATCATTCGACATTCACCTACCTGGTCCTGCCCGAACGCGGGTTCGTGGAGTATTTCCGACGCGACGTCCCTCCCGAAATGATGGCGGACCGGATCTCCTGCTTCCTCGACGCGGTGTGATCGTTCGTGATTGAAGTGTGCGGCCGGGCACCTAACTCCGGTTCGTGTGCAAGCGTGGCGGTAGCGGATGATGGAAGCAGCTCGGACCGAGATCGGGGACGACCCGACGCTTCTCCTTGTGGACGACGACGAACCGTTCCTGAGACGTCTGGCCAAGGCGATGGAAAAGCGCGGTTTCGTTGTGGAAACCGCTGACAGCGTCGCGTCCGGACGTGCCAGCGCGACGGCGAGGCCGCCGGCATATGCGGTGGTGGATCTGCGGCTTGCGGATGGGAATGGCCTTGATGTTGTGGAGGTCCTGCGCGAGCGCCGGCCGGATTCCAGGATCGTCGTGCTGACCGGGTACGGGGCCATCGCCACGGCCGTCGCGGCGGTCAAGATCGGCGCCACGGACTACATGTCCAAGCCGGCCGACGCCAATGATGTGGCTGCTGCCCTGTTGACGACAAACGACGAATTGCCGCCGCCGCCCGAGAACCCGATGTCAGCCGACCGGGTGCGCTGGGAGCATATCCAGCGGGTCTACGAGCTTTGCGACCGCAACGTGTCGGAGACCGCGCGGCGGCTGGGCATGCACCGGCGCACGTTGCAGAGGATCCTCGCGAAGCGGTCGCCGCGCTGAAACTTGCAAGATGTTGTGAGTTTCAGACCCCCCATTTGCAACTTCGTGCAAATCTTCAAACAGTGCCCGCGCCCCGCGTGTTCAGCCTTCGTTCCCGGTGCCCCGGGGTCCCGGAGCGGCCCTAGCGCATCCCGGCCAGCAGCGCGGCGAGGCGGGCGGTATAGGCGCGCCGGACCTCGGCCGGGGGGCGCAGGTGGAGGTCGAGGTCGTGACAGGCGTCCGGCAGGCGGCCGAAGAACCTCGTGGCCTCCGCCTCGGTGAAGCCGGCGATCCGGGTCGCCTCCAGCCAGGCGGAGATCCGGTCGGCCCGCTTGATCGCGCGCTTGACCCGGACGGGCAGCGCCGCGGGCAGGCCGAAGCGGATGTGGATCGCCGCGGCGAGGCGCGCGTCGAGCTCTCCGTAGGCCGGGCCGACCGCGTTCTTGACCGGCGAGATCATGTCGCCGATCACGTATTCCGGGGCGTCGTGGAGCAGGGCGGCGAGACGCCAGCGCGGCGGCTCCGACGGGTGCAGGCGGCCGTAGATCTCCTCGACCAGAAGCGAATGCTCGGCCACCGAATAAGGCCAGTCGCCACGGGTCTGGCCGTTCCAGCGGGCGACGAAGGCGAGGCCGTGGGCGATGTCCTCGACCTCGATGTCGACGGGGGTCGGGTCGAGAAGGTCGAGCCGCCGCCCCGACAGCATCCTTTGCCACGCCCGCGCCTGTCTCGCCATGATCCGTGCTCCGATTGCTCGGCGCGTGAGGTTTCACGGACGGCGCAGCGAGGCAAGTCCGGCGACCCCGGGGTGCCGCGCCGGGGCGCCTCGCGGGAGGCGAGGCCGGAGATCGTGGACAAGGGAAAAGGGCGCGCCGGCATTTGCCGGGCGCGCCCTTCCTGTCTCAGTCTGTCGTGTCGGGAGATCACCGATCGGGCGGTGGCCCGAGGCGGCGCGCCGCCCCGCGACCGGCCCGAAGGTCGGATCAGGCCCTGGTCTTGCGCGCCCGGCGCAGCGCGCCGATGCCGCCGACGCCGGCCAGAAGCAGCGGCAGCGATGCCGGCAGCGGAACCGCGGCCACGTTGTCTTCGTAGGTCAGAGCGACCGAGAGATTGAAGTCGCCGTTGAATTCGGGGCAACCGCCGCCATTGTGCGGAATCGTGGTAGTCGTGCTCAGCGACCGGTTCGGGAGCGGCAACTGCCCGAACGGGCCGCCGGGAATGCCGCACGGCAGCACGTTGTCGGAGATATTGATGGTGAAATCGCCGCTGGCGTCGATGCCGTCGCCGGCGTCGGCGTCGCCGCCCGTGTAGGAATACGAGACCACACCCGGAATTCCGCCCGAGGAGTTGTTGACCAGATAGCCCAGCACGAAGCCGAGTTCGGGCACCTCGTTCAGGATGGCGGTGCCGGCCTGTTCCAGCGAGAAGCTGCCGAACGCGCTGGAAATCGGGAAGCTGTCGTCGAAGCTGCCGAGGCCGGTGGCGGAGGCCGAGACCGAGAGCGTGTAATCGCGCGGCGTCGACGTGTCGTCGGTCACGAACAGGTTGTATCCGCCGTCAAGGGCGAGACCGGTCGATCCGGTGGCATAGGTACCGTCGAGCACAAGCTCGAAATCGGTGATTTCCGCGGCCTGCGCCAGGCCGGCCGAGCAGATGAGCGCCAGACCCGCGAGGGCCGTTCTGCTTGTCGAGAAGATGGTCATGTTCACCCCTGAAATTGTCCCCTGTGGGCACCGCTCGAAATTTCGCGTGCCCCAGCTTCACTACAATTTGCATGGTGCGGCGGAATAGTCCCAACGTTGCTATCTGGTTAACGCGCGCCTTGGTTGTCGCCTGCCCTGTGCTCGGCTATGGCAGGCGCGACACCGGGCGCCGGCGCCCGACCAGCTTCGAGGACTGATCCCATGAAAGACTACGTGATCCGCGACATCTCGCTCGCCGGGTGGGGCCGCAAGGAGCTCGACATCGCGGAAACCGAGATGCCCGGCCTGATGGCGCTGCGCGCGGAATACGGCGCGAGCCAGCCGCTGAAGGGCGCGCGGATCGCCGGGTCGCTGCACATGACGGTCCAGACCGCCGTCCTGATCGAGACGCTGACGGCGCTGGGCGCCGAGGTGCGCTGGGCCTCGTGCAACATCTTCTCGACCCAGGACCATGCCGCGGCGGCGATTGCCGAGTTGGGGGTTCCGGTGTTCGCGATCAAGGGCGAGACGCTGCCGGAATACTGGGAATATGCCGACCGGATCTTCGATTTCGGCGACAAGCCGGCGAACATGATCCTCGACGACGGGGGCGACGCGACGCTCTACATCCTGATGGGCGCGCGCGTGGAGGAGGGCGAGGACGACCTCATCGCCGTGCCGACCGCGGAGGAGGAGGAGGCGCTGTTCGCGCAGATCCGCAAGCGGCTCAAGCAGAGCCCGGGCTGGTTCACCCGCCAGCGCGCCGCGATCAAGGGCGTGACCGAGGAGACGACGACCGGGGTGAACCGGCTTTATCAGATGATGAAGAAGGGGCACCTGCCGTTCCCGGCGATCAACGTCAACGACAGCGTCACCAAGTCGAAGTTCGACAACAAGTACGGCTGCCGCGAGAGCCTGGTCGACGGCATCCGCCGCGCCACCGACACGATGATGGCGGGCAAGGTCGCCGTGGTCTGCGGCTATGGCGACGTTGGCAAGGGCTCGGCCGCCTCGCTCGCCGGCGCGGGGGCGCGGGTGAAGGTCACCGAGGTCGATCCGATCTGCGCGCTGCAGGCGGCGATGGACGGCTTCGAGGTGGTGCTGCTGGAGGACGTGGTCGACAGCGCGGACATCTTCATCTCGACGACGGGCAACAAGGACGTCATCCGCCTCGAGCACATGCGCGAGATGAAGAACATGGCGATCGTGGGCAACATCGGCCATTTCGACAACGAGATCCAGGTCGCGGCGCTCAAGAACCACAAGTGGACGAACGTGAAGGACCAGGTGGACATGATCGAGATGCCCTCGGGCAACCGGATCATCCTGCTCTCCGAGGGGCGTCTGCTGAACCTCGGGAACGCGACGGGGCATCCGTCGTTCGTGATGTCGGCGTCGTTCACCAACCAGGTGCTGGCGCAGATGGAGCTCTGGATGAAGGGCGACGAGTACGGCAACGAGGTCTACGTCCTGCCCAAGAAGCTCGACGAGAAGGTGGCGGCGCTGCACCTGGAGAAGGTCGGCGCCCGGCTGACGCGGCTCGATACCGCGCAGGCGGACTATATCGGCGTGCCGGCGGACGGGCCGTTCAAGCCCGAGCATTACCGCTACTGATCGGCGTCAGGCGGGCTCAGGCCACGAGCAGGAGCCCGCCATACCCCGCCGCGCCGAGCGCGAAGGCCCAGAAGCGGCTTTCGCGCTCCTGCGGGAGTTCCTCCTTGATGACGTTGAGGATGACCCCGCCGGCCAGCAGCGCGATGCCGTAGATCGTCAAGGCCTCGGGGATGGTCAGGGTCTGCGCGGCGAGCCAGCCCACGATCACCGCTCCGGCGAGCACCCAGCGGCCCGTGCGCAGGTAGCGCGGCCCGTGATGGGCGTAGAGCGCGCGGTCGTTGACCACGTAGTGCAGCCCGAGCGCGAAGGCGTAGAGCGCCAGCCCCTCCATGCCGCCCTCGCGAAGCTGCTCCTCCAGCAGGTAGGCGATCAGGAAATTGTAGAGCGCGAAGCTGCCCAGATGCAGCCGGTAGGTGCCGGGAGACGAGGCCCGCTCCTCGCGGCGGGTGCTGTCGCGCCGGACGAGCTGTTCCAGCCCGTAGAAGGCGACCATGCCGGCGAGTGCGGTGAGGTAGACCGCGGTTTCGCTGATCCAGTCCTGAGGGTGGCTCAGAGCGGCCTGAAGCGCCGCGAGTTCCGGCAACAGGTGGACGAAGACGTAGGCCGTGGAGACTCCGCCCGCCACCGAAAGCCAGATGCTGCGGGGCCGCCGGTCGAGGAATACGAGCCGGGGGCTGAGGACGTGAATGGCGGCGAAGACGAGCGCGGCGAGGCCGGTGGCGAGGAAGGCATTCATGAACGATCCAATCCCGCCCGCATCCCGTCCGTTCCACCGAGCCGGGAAGTTTCGGGAAAGTAAAGATAACACAGCGACTTGTCGGCATCGAAGAATTGCGTTTCCCGATCCGGTCGGCTATCAACATCTTATCGGGCCAGGACGGCCGGACCTCTAATTCATACACGTGCGGTGCTGAGGGAGCACGTGGGGTGGTGGAGGGTTCCGGTCGGGTGTCCGGAATCCTCCACAAAAATCCAGACTGCCGCCGGGACCTCGGGCGCCATCCGCGAGGATGTTGCGACCCCTAGACGGTCCGGCCCCCGCAGTCTTCGGCGCCATCCCGGCGTGCCGGCGATGACGCTGGTTCGCTGGGGATGCGCGCGGCCGGGCACGACAGGTGCCTGGGCGCGAAGGATCAGGACATGTGCTGAGGGGCGCATGGGGTGGTGGAGGGTTCCGGTCGGGTGTCCGGGGCCCTCCACGAATTTTCAGGCCGATGCCAAGCGCGGCGTGGCGTCACTTCGGTGGCGCGGCCTTCAGACGGTCACGGCGTCGGCGGTCTTCTTCAACATCTCGGCGCTGCGGCGCAGGGCGTCCGACTCGTCCCGGTCCAGTTCGGGCGTCAGATCGGCGGTGACCCCGCCGGCGCCGACGACACGCGGCAGGGACAGCGTCACGTCCGGCACGCCGAGAACGTCGCGCGTCCTGATCGCCACCGACAGAACGGCCTGCTGATCCTGTGCGATCGCCTGCACGATGCGGGTCAGGCCGGCGCCGATGCCGTACCAGGTCGCGCCCTTTCCGGAAATGATCGTGTAGGCGGCGCGCCGGACGCCGGTGTCGATCTCGGCCCGCGTCTGTCGGGTCAGCGGGGCGCCGATCTGGGCTGCGAAATCCGCGATCGGCACCGACCCTGCCCGCGCCGACGACCAGGCCAGCACCTCGCTGTCGCCATGCTCGCCCAGGACGTAGGCGTGGATCGAGCGTGGCGCGACGGTCAGATGCTGCCCGAGGAGCGTCCGGAAGCGCGCGGTGTCGAGAATCGTTCCCGAGCCGATGACGCGCTCGGCGGGCAGTCCGCTCCGTCGCGTGGCGATGTCGGTCATCACGTCGACCGGATTGGTGGCGATCAGCAGCAGCGCGTCGGGCGCGTGGCGCCTCACCTCACCGAGCACGTCGCGAAAGACGGCCGCATTGCGCTCCAGAAGCTGAAGGCGCGTTTCCCCGGGGGCCTGGCTGACACCCGCGGCGAGGATGACGATGCCGGCCCCGCGCAGCGCCTCCCACTCGCCCGCGCGGACGGACACCGCCGAGGCGAACGGCACGGCATGCGCGATGTCCTCGGCCTGCGCCCGCGCCAGGGCTGGGTCGCGGTCCAGCAGCACCACCGAATTGACCGCACCCGTCAGCGCCATGGCGTAGCCCGCCGCGCTGCCGACCATGCCCGCTCCGACGATTCCGACTTTCATGGCGCACTCCGCTGGCAAGGCCCCGAGTCTAGGGCGCCAGCGCCGCGGCGTCACCCTGTTCAGGCGGGCTCGTCCAGCCCGCCGAGCGCGCAGACCACCGACCATTCCTCGGCCGTGACCGGCTGCACGGAGAGGCGGGTGTTGTTGACGAGGACCATGTCGGCGAGGCGCGGGTCGTCCTTGCACATGGCCAGGGTGACGGGGTTGGGGACGGGCGCCACGGCCCGGATGTCGACGCATTCCCAGCGCGGATCGTCGGTCTTGCTGTCGGGGTGGGCCTCGGCGATGACCTCGACGATGCCGACAACCGCCTTTTCGCTCAGGGAGTGGTAGAAGAAGCCGCGATCGCCGATCTTCATCTCGCGCATCATGTTGCGCGCCTGGTAGTTGCGCACGCCGTCCCATTCCTCGCCGGCCGCGCCGCGGGCGACCTGATCGTCCCAGCCCCATGTCGAGGGTTCGGACTTGAAGAGCCAGTAGCGCATGATTTCCCTCCTTCGATGGCCCTGGCAGATGCCTCGCGGGGCCGGCGCTGGCAAGTGCGTGGCCGCGGGTCAGGCCTTGGCGCCCTTGCGGCCCCCGCCGAGCAGGGGCGCCCGGGTCCGGTCGAGCGGCCAGCGGGGCCGCGCCGCGAGGTCCATCCCGTCGCGATGGCCGGCGCGGAAGAGCTCGGCGCCCGCCCAGGCGATCATCGCGGCATTGTCGGTGCAAAGCGCCAGCGGCGGCGCGACGAAGTCCGCACCGGCCGAGGCCGCGACCGCCTGCAGGCGCGCGCGCAGGGTCCTGTTCGCCGCCACGCCGCCGGCGACGGCCAGCGCCGGGCGGCCGTGCGTTGATGCCATGCAGGTCTCCAGCGCCCGGCGCGTCTTTTCCGCGAGAACGTCGGTCACCGCCGCCTGGAACCCGGCGCAGAGATCGGCGCGGTCCTGGCGCCGCAGGCCGCCCCGCTCCGCGATGCAGGCGTCGCGGGCCCGCAGGATCGCGGTCTTGAGGCCCGAGAACGACAGGTCGCAGCCCGGCCGGTCGAGGAGGGGGCGCGGAAGGGCGAAGCGGGCCGGGTCGCCCGAAGCCGCCTCGGCCTCGATCGCGGGCCCGCCGGGCTGCGGCAGGCCGAGGATGCGCGCGGTCTTGTCGAACGCCTCGCCCGGCGCGTCGTCGATGGTGCCGCCGAGACGCGCGAAGGTCGCGGCGTCGTGAACCACGAGGAACTGGCAATGGCCGCCGGACGCCAGCAGGACCAGATAGGGGAATTCCAGCCCGTGCGTCAGCCGCGGCGTCAGCGCATGACCGGCAAGGTGGTTCACCCCGATCAGCGGCAACCCGGCCCCTGCGGCGATGCCCTTGGCGCACATGACGCCCGACAGGACGCCGCCGATGAGGCCCGGCCCGGCGGTGACCGCCACCGCGTCGAGGTCGCCGAGCGTGACGCGGGCCTCCTCGAGGGCGCGGCTCACGGCGAGGTCGAGGGTCTCGGCATGGGCCCGCGCCGCCACTTCGGGCACGACGCCGCCAAAGCCCGCATGCAACGCCCCCTGGCCCCAGACCACGGAGGACAGGATCTCGCCACGTCCCGCCTGCGCGCGGACGATCGCGGCGGCGGTGTCGTCGCAGCTGCTTTCGATGCCGAGGAGTGTCAGGCGGGTGTCCATGAGGCGCGGTCGTTGTGACGGGTGCGTGCGGCAGGTAACACCGCCATCGTGAGGCGACAATGGACGGAGGGCGGGGCGTGATGCGACGAGATGACCTCGCGGCCGGGGGCGGTCCGGTGCTGCTCCTGACCAGACCGAAGGATCGCGCGGCCGAATTCGCCGATGCGGTGCAGGCCCGGCTTGCCCGCCCGGTGCCGGTGCTGGTTTCACCGCTGGTCGAGATCGTGCCGCTTGGCGTGACGCCGGACATCGCACGCGACGCGGTCCTCCTCTTCACCTCGGCGGCCGGTCCGGCGTCGCTCGGGCCGCATTACGAAGCGGCGGGCCGATGGGCGTACTGTGTCGGGGATCGCACGGCCGACGCGGCGCGGGCGGCCGGGTTTCGCGCCCGTTCCGCCGATGGCGACGCCGCGGCGCTTGCCCGGCTCGTGCGCGAGGCCGCGCCCGTCGCGCCGCTCGTGCACGTGCGCGGCGCGCACGCCAAAGGCGATCTGGCGGGCAGGCTTTCGGCGGCCGGGTTTCAGGTTTCGGAATGCGTGACCTATCGTCAGCAGGAATGTCCGCCCGCGCCCGAGCTGGTTCGGCTGCTGTCGGGCGCGTGCGACGTGGTGGCGCCGGTTTTCTCGCCCCGGGGGAGTGCCCGGCTCGCGGCGGCGACCGAAGGGAGGCAGGCGCGGCTGCATGTCGTCGCGATCAGCGGCGCGGCCGCGTCGGCCTTCGGAGCGCCCGCCGACCGCATCGACGTCGCGGCAAGTCCCACCGGCCGGGCCATGCTCGCCGCGGTGATCCGGGCTCTCGGCGCCAGCCGCCTTGTTGACACTGGGGCGGCGGGCTAACATCCACGGGAATGCGCGCCTTACCGGCGCCTAAGGGAGAGGGGCCGAAGCTTTGGCGCGATCCGGGACACCGAGGCAGGGCGGCCGGAAGGCTGGCACGTCACAGAGCGATGACCACAAGAGCAACGTCCCGGAAAAGTCCGGCGATGTTTCCAGGACCAGTGCGGAGGGCAACGCCACGCCGTCTGCCGGCGCCGAGGCTGGCGCGTCGAAGGCTGGCACGTCGAAGGCTGGTCGGAGCGACCCGAGCCGGCCCGAAAGGGGCGAGACGCCACGACGGACACGTCCACGCCCGCCGTAAGCTCCCCGAGCGAGGGTCTTTCTGCGCCGGCCACGCAAGACGACGTTCCGACAACCCCGCCCGCGGCGCCAGCGAGTCCGCCGGGCAGGTCCGGCGCTGATCCGGCGAAGGCCGCCGCGAAGACCGGCGCGGGAGATGCGGCCCCAAAGCCCGACATGGCGGCGAAACCCGAGGCCGCGGCGAAACCTGACCCGGCCGAAAAGACGGCTGCCGCCGCGTCGGGGGCGAGACCGCCGCCGCGGGGCCAAAGCCGATCCCGCCGCGTCCGGGGCGGCTGCGGATTCCGCCGCCGTGACCTCGGCCGGTGACAGGGAACTGCAAGGGACGCCGCGTCATCGCTGCCAGCCTCGGGAAAGGATCGAAATTCAGCGGCATCCGGCGCCGCGGCGCGCGGGCCATCGGCGGACGTTTCGTCCCGCAGCAGCGCGCCGGCGCATCCGATGGCGGGCGAGGACGCGCCTCGCGCGGAGAATCCGCGTGAGCCGCAGCGGCGCAGCGGCTTCTGGCCGCTCGTTCTGGGCGGTGTCGTGGCGGCCGGCATCGGCGCCGGGGCGGTTCTCCTGCTCGGTGACGAACTGGGCATGGGCCCGGTCGGGCCGGACCCCGCGACGACGACGCGGCTCGACGAGACCGGAACGCGGCTCGACGAAACCGGCGCGCTCCTTCAGTCGAGCGGCGCACGGCTCGATGCGCTGGAGCGCGATGTCGCCAGCCTCGGCGACGCGATCGAGGCGCCTGCGGACAATTCGGCGCTGGAGGCGCTCCGCGTCGATTCGCAGGGGCAATTCGTGGACCTGACGGAGACGCTCGGCGGCGTCGCCGACCAGCTTGAGGACATCACCGCGCGGCTCGAACGGGTCGAGGCGCGCCCGGTCGCGGATCCCGACGCCCAGTCCGAGATGCTGCGCGAGGAAGTGCAGGCCATCCGCGACGAGGCGGGGCAGGCGCGCGAGGTCGCCGCGCAGGAGCTCGAGGCGATGCGCGCCGAGATCAGCCAGGCGGCCGAGGCGGCCCGTGGCGAGGTCGAAACGATGCGCAGCGAACTCACCGGCATGGCCGAGGAAGCCCGCGCCGAAGCGGCCGCGGCCGATGAACGCCGCGCCCGGCTCGAAGCCGAGGCCGCGTCGGCCGTTCGCGCCACCGAAGCCCGCGCGGCCCTGAGCCAGGTCGCCGCCGCAATCGACAACGGAACGCCCTTCGCCGACGCGCTGGCCAATCTGCGCGAAAAGATCGACGGCGAGATCCCGCAGCCACTGCCCTCCGCGGCCGAGACCGGGGTTCCCACCCTGTCGGAGTTGCGGCGCAGCTATCCCGCAGCCGCGCGCGCGGCTCTGGCCGAGGCCGCCGTGGCGCAGACCGAGGGCGATCCGGTGGGACGACTGACGAACTTCCTGAAGGTGCAGACCCAGGCCCGCTCGCTCGCCCCGCGCGCCGGCGACGACGCCGACGCGATCCTGTCGCGGGCCGAAGCGGCGCTGAACGAAGGCGAGGTCCGCCAGGCGCTCGAGGAATTGCGGCGCGCTGCCGGACGAAGCCCTTGCCGCCATGGGCGAATGGCGCGACCGTGCCGCATTGCGCGCTGACGCCACCGACGCGATCACCCAGCTTTCGCAAGATCTGAATTGAGGATTCCGGTATGATTTCCGCCCTGGTCAGGATCCTTTTCTTCGTCGCCCTCGTGGTGCTGCTCGCGCTCGTGGCCGAACGGCTCATGGAAGCGAGCGGCGGCATCCGCATCGCCTTCATGGACACCGAGATCACCCTCGGACCGCTTCAGGCGGCGATCGCCGCGCTGCTGCTGGTCCTGCTGATCTGGGTCACGTTCAAGCTCCTCGGGCTGCTCCTCGCGGTCCTGCGGTTCGTGTCCGGCGACGAGACGGCGCTCAGCCGTCATTTCAGCCGCCGGCGCGAGCGCAGGGGATACGAGGCGCTGGCCGACGGCCTTCTGGCGCTGGCGTCGGGTGAAGGCGATCGGGCGATGTCGAAGGCCGCGCGGGCCGAACGCTATCTCGGCCGCCCGGAACTCACCGACCTCGTGACCGCCCAGGCCGCCGAGCTGACCGGCAATCGCGCCAAGGCGGAGACGGTCTACAGGCGCATGGTCACCCACGACCGGACGCGGTTCGTCGGCGTCCGCGGCCTCATGCGCCAGAAACTAGAGCAGGGCGACACGGATACGGCGCTCAAGCTCGCGGAGAAGGCCTTTGCCCTGAAGCCCAAGCACACCGAGACGCAGGATATCCTGTTGCGCCTCCAGGCCGAGACGCACGACTGGTCCGGGGCCCGCAAGACCCTTGGCGCCAAGCTGCGGCACGGCGCCATTCCGCGCGATGTGCACCGGCGCCGCGATGCCGTTCTCGCCGTCAGCGAGGCCCGCGATGTGGTCGAGGAGGGCAAGACGATCGAGGCGCGCGAGGCCGCGATCGAAGCAAATCGACTGTCGCCCGACCTCGTTCCCGCCGCCGCGATGGCCGCGCGCGCCTATATCGACCAGGGCAAGCCGCGCTATGCGGCGCGCGTGATTCGCAAGGCCTGGGCTGCGCAGCCGCACCCCGATCTTGCCGCCGCCTTCGCAGAGATCGAGCCCGGGGAGAATCCGGCGGCGCGCATCAAGCGCTTCCAGACGCTCGCCAAGTCGCAACCCGACCACCCGGAAACGCGGTTGCTGATGAGCGAGCTGCACATCGCGGCAGAGGATTTTCCGGCGGCCCGGCGCGCGCTCGGCGACCTGGTGGAACGCGACCCGACCACCCGGGTGCTGACCAACATGGCGGCGATCGAGCGGGGCGAGGGCGCGCCCGACCATGTGGTTCGCGCCTGGCTCGCCCGCGCGCTGACGGCCCGGCGCGGTCCGCAATGGATCTGCGACAAGTGCCAGCACATCCAGGGCAGCTGGGCGCCGGTCTGCGGAAATTGCGGAGCCTTCGACACCCTGAGCTGGCGCGAGCCGCCCGCGGACGAAGTCGGCATGCCGGCCGGGGTCGAGATGCTGCCGCTTCTGGTTGGCCGGAGGCCCGAGACCACGTTGTCGGCCCCGGCCGACATGTCGCACGAGCCGCCGGCGGAGGCCGTCGCCGGCGCCGAAACGCCGACCAAGGCGCCGAGCAAGGCGCCGAAAGCCTCCGGCAAGGCGGCTGAAACCCCGGACCCGGATTCGGAGCCGCACCCGCCCATTCCCGACGCGGAAATCGTTCCGGCCGATGTCGAGGCGCGCGACAAGCAGAAGCCGCCGCGTGTCGATTAGGTCTTGTGGTCACGTCGGTAGGCTTGCTATGTGCCGCCCGGCGCCGGTGTAGCTCAGCTGGTAGAGCACGTCATTCGTAATGATGGGGTCGGGGGTTCGAGTCCCTTCACCGGCACCACCCCAGACCTTTCGCGATCCGAAGAAAAGGCGCGGCCAAGGCCGCGTACGGGCCGCGTGTAAGGCGTATTTTAATGATTAAGCGCGCCTTCACCCGCACCTGCTAGCACCGCCTCGGGGTAAGAAATGAGGTGGTGTGATGGCTGGCCCGAGCAATGTGCCGGTAATCATCAAGCGTAAGAAGGTCGTGGCTGGCGGCGGGCATCATGGCGGTGCCTGGAAGGTCGCGTATGCCGACTTCGTCACGGCGATGATGGCCTTCTTCATGCTGATGTGGCTTCTCAATGCGACGACCGAGGAACAGCGCAAGGGGATTGCCGATTATTTCAATCCGACGATCCCGATCACGCGGGCGTCGGGTGGCGGAGACGGGTCGTTCAACGGCGACAGCGTCTTTTCCGAGGAGACGCTGGCGCAGAACGGTACGGGCGCGACAGTCAAGCTGCCGACCGAACAGGACAAGGCCCGCGGCGACACGGGCATGAGCCGGGAATCCGACAAGGACGCCGCGGACAGCATCGACCGCAGCGCGATCAGCGAGCTCGAACGCCTTCTGGTCGGGTCCGGCGGCGAAAGCATGGTCAGTCAGCGCCTCCTGCGTCATGTCGTGACGCGGCAGACCGACGAGGGTCTGATCGTGGAACTGTTCGACCTGCCCGGCGCGCCGCTCTTCCAGGGCGACAGCGCCGAGCCGACGCAGGTCATGGCCGAACTGCTCGGTCAGCTGGCCACGGTCTTCAACCTCGTTCGCAACGAGGTGGCCATCGGCGGGCATGTCGCCGCGCATCCGGTCGTGCTGGCCACAGGAACGTCCTGGGACGTGACGTCGAGCCGCGCCTCGCGGACCCGGCGTATCCTGCAGGCGGCGGGTCTCAAACCGGGCCGGGTGCAGCGTGTGACCGGCTTTGCCGATCGTCGTCCTGCCACGGCAGAGCCGATGGCCGTGCGCAACAACCGGGTGGAGATCGTTCTCCTGCGGCGCGGCCAGTAAGGCCCGCCGCGACCCGGCCCCGTTAGGCCAGCGTTAAGCCTGAAGCGTGTACCGAGAGCCTCGTAAACGGGACTCACGACGCAGAAAGGCTCACCCGCAATGACGATCTCGTCCTCGCTCAATGCCGGAGTCGCTGGCCTGGCAGCCAACGCCAGTCGCCTCGCGACCATTTCGGACAACATCGCGAACTCTTCGACCTACGGCTACAAGCGCGCCGAAGCCGACTTTCATTCCATGGTGATCGGCGACAACACCAGCACCTATTCGGCCGGTGGCGTGCGGGTAACGACGACGCGTCACATCGACCAGTCGGGAGCGCTCAAGTCCACCAGCAACGCGACCGACCTGGCGGTGCGCGGACGCGGTTTCCTTCCCGTCAGCCCTGCGAGCGCCATCGCCGCGCAAGGTGCCGACGCGCCGATGCAGCTGACCACGACCGGGTCGTTCCGACCTGATTCCGAGGGCGTGCTGACCACGCAGAGCGGCATGGTCCTGCTCGGCTGGCCGGCGATGCCCGACGGCTCGATCCCGACCTATCCGCGCGATTCGAACGACGGCCTGCAGCCGGTGAAGATCGCCGCGAACCAGTTCGCCGGCGAACCCACGACCCAGATGGGTCTTGGCGTGAACCTGCCCGCGACCTCGACCGAGTTCGGTGCTGCCGGCAAGTCGGAGATCCTGTCGATCGAATACTTCGACAACCTCGGCACCTCGCAGAGCCTCGAAGTGACCTACACGCCCGTCGTGCAGACCGTGGCCGGCAGCCCTGCCACCAACCAGTGGCACATGGTGATTCGGGACTCGGCCGGCGGCAACAACATCATCGGCAGCTACAATCTGCAGTTCGACGCCACCCGCGGCTCGGGCGGTACGCTGATGTCGGCGAACCCGCTGACCGTGGACGCCGCCGGCGCCTATGACCTCTTTGGCACCGCCTACGGCAACCCGTGGGATCCGCTGACCGGCAAGCTCGACGTCGAAGTGACGGGCGCGGGCGTCAACCCGGTGACGATCGCGATCGGCGCGGCGGGCGACGCCTCGGGCATCACCCAGCTTTCCGACAGCTTCGCGCCGACCTCGATCTCCAAGGACGGCAGCCCGGTGGGCAACATGACCGGAGTCGAGATCGATGCGAACGGTCTTGTCCGCGCCACCTTCGACACCGGCATCACGCGGACGCTCTACCAGATCCCGCTGGTCGACCTGCCGAACCCGAACGAACTGACCACGCTCGACAACCAGACCTACACGATGTCGAACAAGTCGGGCTCGTTCTTCCTGTGGGATGCGGCCGACGGCCCGACCGGCGACATCGTGGCTTATGCGCTCGAGGAATCGTCGGTGGACGTCGCGGGCGAGCTGACCTCGTTGATCCAGACGCAGCGCGCCTACTCGTCGAACGCCAAGGTCATCCAGACCGTCGACGAGATGCTGCAGGAAACCACCAACATCAAGCGCTGAGGCGCCTTAAGCGGAGGGCCGGAACATGAGCATATCCCAGTCTTTGAACAATGCCCTGACCGGCCTGACCGCAGCGTCGAGAGCGGCCGAGCTGGTCTCGAACAACGTCGCGAACGCCAATACCGAAAGCTACGGTCGGCGCGAGATCGAGCTTTCGGCTCGCGCGCTCGGAACTCAGGGTGCTGGCGTCACCGTCGACGGCGTCGCGCGGATGGTCGACCAGGTCGTCCTGCGCGACCGGCGCCTGGCGGATGCCAGCGCCGGTCAGAGCGACACGAAGGCCCAGTTCTTCGTCAAGCTCGAGCGGCTTCTGGGGACGCCGGACGATCCGGCGTCGCTTGCCGGCCGCACGGCGACCCTCGAGGCATCGCTGGTCGAGGCGGCCAGCCGGCCCGACAGCCAGCCGCGCCTGCAGGCCGTGGTCGACAACGCCCAATCGCTGGCCGATCATTACAACACCGTCGCCGACGGCATCCAGCAGACCCGCATGGACGCCGAAAGCCAGATCGCGCTGCAGGTCGCCGACCTCAACAGCGCGCTTTCGCAGATCAAGGACCTCAACGAGCGCGTCGTGCGCGCCCAGCAGGTCGACCGCGATTCCAGCGCGCTGCTCGATCAGCGGCAGAAGATCATCGACCAGATCGCCTCGATCGTGCCGTTGAAGACCGTGCAGCACGAATTCGGACGGGTCGAACTGCGTACGACCAACGGTGCCATGCTTGTCGATCGGGATGCCGCCAAGATCGGCTTCACCCGCGTCAATACCATCGTGGCCGACATGACGATGGCTTCGGGCGCGCTCAACGGGCTGACGCTCAACGGCAAGGCGATCGAGATCACCGGCGACCGCGGCCCGCTTTCAGGGGGCAGTCTCTCGGCCAATTTCGATCTGCGGGACCGGCTTGCCGTCGACGCCCAGATCGAGCTCGACGCTGTTGCCCGCGATCTGATCGGGCGTTTCGCCGATCCGGCCGTCGATCCGACGCTGGCGCCCGGGGCCGCCGGTCTGTTTACCGATGCCGGCGGCGCCTTCGACCCGCTCGACGAGGAAGGTCTGTCCGCCCGTCTGACGGTGAACCCCCTGGTGCGTCCGGAATTGGGCGGAGAGCTCTACCGTCTGCGCGACGGCCTCGGCGCAATCGCCGAAGGCGCCGTCGGCAGTGCTGCCCTGCTCAATCGCCTCGCCGATGCCATGACGGACCGCCGTACGCCGGTCTCGGGTCCGTTCCCGGCCGCGCGGTCGGCGTCCGGTCTGGCGGCGGACCTTCTGTCGAATGTCGGCGCGAACCGCCGCTTCGCCGAAAACGAACAGAGTTTCACGTCGGCCACCGCCACCCATCTCAAGTCCCTGCAGCTCGCGGACGGGGTCGATACCGACCAGGAGATGCAGAAGCTGATGCTGATCGAACAGGCCTATGCCGCCAACGCCCGCGTGATGTCGGTCGCCGATGACATGCTACGTCGCCTGATGGAGTTGTAAGATGAGCAGAATGACCCTCGGAGACATGGCGCAGTCGTTCCAGTTGCGCCGCGACAATGCCCGGCTCAAGACCGACATGATGCGCCTCGCGCAGGAAATGTCGACGGGACGCAAGGCCGATATCTCGACGGCCGTGGCGGGCGATTATGGCCCGATCGCGGGGATCGAGCGTCAGCTCGGCACGCTGAAGGCCTATGGGTCGGTCACCACCGACGCCAAGGTCTTTGCCGGCGGCATGCAGATTGCGCTCGAGCGGGTGCACACCCTCTCCGACAACCTGGCGCCGCAGCTGATGCTGGCCGAAGGCAACGGCAACAGCAGGCTGTCCGACGGGCTCGTCATCGAACTCGGTTCATGCGTTCCAGGCCGCGGTGATCTCGTTCAACGGTCAGGTGGCAGGCCGCTCGCTGTTCGGAGGTGTCGCGACCGACATCTCGCCGCTGGCCGATCCCGACACGATGCTCGCCGATCTGCGGGCGCTGACGGCGACGGAGACAACGGCCGCGGGCGTGATTGCGAAACTCGATACCTGGTTCGGCGCCGGCGGCGGCTTCGAAACCGTGGGCTACGTCGGCTCGACCACGGATATCGAGCCGTTCCGCGTGGCCGAGGGCACAGATGTCCGCGCCGGCGTTCGTGCCGACGACCCGACCATCCGCGAGATGCTCAAGGGCCTCGCGCTGGCGGCGCTGACGGATCCCAGCGGTCCGCTCACGGGCAACGAGACCGAACGTTTCGCGCTGGCCCGCAAGGCAGGGGAGGTCCTGACGACGAACCAGCCCGCCTATGCCGCGACGCAGGCGCTGGTCGGTTCGGCCGAGGCCGCGATCGAGCGCGCCGAGAGCCAGAACATCGCGGAGGAGACGGCCCTGACCGTCACGCGCAACGAAATCGTGTCGGTCGATCCGTATCAGAACGCGATCCAGATGCAGGAGATCGAGGTTCAGCTCGAAACCCTCTATGCCATGACATCGCGCCTGTCGCGCCTCAGCCTGGTGGACTATCTCAGATGATCCGATTCCTTCTCGCCTGTCTCGCCTGTCTCGCCTGTCTCGCCCTGACCTTCGCCTTCGCGGTCTCGACCGCAGAGGCGAGTGCGGTGCGCATCAAGGACCTCGTGGAATTCGACGGCGTCCGCGGCAACGACCTTGTGGGCTATGGCCTCGTGGTCGGCCTGAACGGGACGGGCGACGGGCTGCGGAATTCGCCCTTCACCGAAGAGATCATGACCAACATCCTCGAGCGGCTGGGCGTCAACGTGCAGGGCGAGCAATTCCGCCCGAAGAACGTCGCGGCCGTGTTCGTGACCGCCACCCTGCCGCCGTTCGCCCGGGCGGGCAGCCGGATCGACGTGACCGTCTCGGCCATCGGCGACGCCAAGAGCCTTCTGGGCGGTACACTCGTGATGACCCCGCTCAACGCGGCCGACGGCCAGATCTACGCCGTCGCGCAGGGCACGATCATCGCGGGCGGTGTGTCGGCCGAGGGGGACGCGGCCAGCGTCGTGCAGGGAGTGCCGACGGCCGGATCGCTTCCGGCCGGCGCGATCGTCGAGCGCGAGATCGACTTCGACTTCACCGACCTCGCGACGATCCGTCTGGCGCTGCGCAACCCGGACTTCACCACCGCCGAGCGCATCGAGCAGGCGATCAACGCGAATTACGGCGGCTCGGTCGCGCAGATGATCGACAGTGGCACCGTCGTCTTCGACATCGCCGCGACCAACGAGCGCTCCCCGGCCCACGCGCTGGGCACGATCGAGAACATCGACGTGCGGCCCGAGCGCAAGGCCCGCGTGGTCGTGGATCAACGCTCCGGCACCATCGTCATGGGCGAGGACGTGCGCATCGACCGCGTCGCCGTCAGCCAGGGCAACCTGACGCTCCGCATCGAGGAAGCGCCGATGGTGGTCCAGCCGAACCCCTTCGCCCAGGGCGAGACCGTCGTCGTGCCGCGCACCCGCGCCGCCATCGACGAGGAACCCGGCCCGGGCCTGGCAGAGCTGCCCGATGGCGCATCGCTCTCCGAGGTGATTGCCGGCCTGAATGCCCTTGGCGTCAGCCCGCGGGACATGATCGACATCCTCAAGAGCATCAAGGCCGCCGGCGCGCTCCACGCCGAATTCGTGGTCCGCTAGGGCGCCGATCTCCGGGAGCCAGGCCGGTCGGGCGGGGTGATGTCCCTGCCCGGCCGGTTGCGTTCCGGCCCGGCGCGGGCCGCGTCTCGCGGGGCGGCTGGACAGGCGAGCGCAGGCATGTTCCCACTTGCGCCGGACACGCGGCGCAGGGAGCGGAATGAAGACCTTTTTCAGCGAGAACCATCGCCTCCACTTTCCGCAGGCCGAGTTGTCCGGCGGCGAGTTCGTCACCCCGTTCGAGCGTCCCTCCCGCGTCGAACACGTGCTGAACCGCCTGGCCGAACGTGGATTCGCGCCGCCCGCTGCGCCCGGTGCGCTCGACCTCGGCCCGGTCGAGGCCCTGCACGACGCGGGTTATCTCGCCTTCCTGCGCGGGGCCTGGTCCGAGTGGATTGCGGCCGGTTTCGCCGGGGAGATCATGCCCACCAACTGGCCTGCGCGACGCATGCAGACCGCGCGCCCGCCGCGACACATCGACGGCAAGGTGGGCTATTACGCCCTGGGGTCCGATACGGCCATGACCGCCGGAACCTGGGACGCGGCGCAGGCCTCGGCCGCGTCGGCCCAGGCGGCACAGCGCGCCGTGGCGGCCGGCGACCGCGCCGCCTTCGCCCTGTGCCGTCCGCCCGGGCACCATGCGGCGCGGGACATGTTCGGTGGCTACTGCTTTCTCAACAATGCCGCGATCGCCGCGCAGATGTTCGTGGAGGATGGCGCCCGCCGCGTCGCGGTGCTCGACATCGACTTCCACCACGGAAACGGGACGCAGGACATCTTCTACGAGCGCGGCGACGTTTTGGTCGCCTCGCTTCATGGCGCGCCGGAGGATGCATTTCCCTACTTTTCGGGCTATGCCGACGAGACCGGCGTCGGTCCGGGGGATGGCGCCAACGCCAACTATCCTCTGCCGCCCGGAACCGGATGGTCGAGCTGGGGCGCGGCGCTCGCGGATGCGCTCGATCGCGTGGGCCGTCACGGCGCCGAGGCGCTGGTGGTGTCATTGGGGACCGACGCCTTCGAGCGCGACCCGATCAGCTTCTTCAAGCTGACATCCGACGATTTCAGCCGGGCCGGCGAAGCGATCGGCCGCGCGGGGCTGCCGAGTGTCATCTGCCTCGAGGGCGGCTATGCCATCGACGCGGTCGGCGTGAACGCGGTGAATGTCCTGGAAGGTTTTCTCGCGTCCTGATCCCGCTCTCAGGGCGGAGGACGCCGACCCGGCCAGTCGGTGGCGGCGTGATAGGCCTGGCCCAGCCGGAGCACCTCCCGATCGGCGCCGCGCGGGCCGAAAAGCTGGATCCCCATCGGCAACCCGTTCGCGCCGAAGCCCGCCGGCGTGCCAAGACACGGCACCCCCGCCAGCGAGACCGGCATCATCACCTGCATCCAGCGGTGGTAGGTGTCCATTGGCTGCCCGGCCACGCTCTCGGGCCAGCGCCACTCCACCGGGAAGGGCCAGACCTGCGCCGAGGGCAGCACCAGCACGTCGAACCGCTCGAAGAGCCCGGCGAGCGTGACGAACCACTCCGAGCGCAGCACGCTCGCTCGGTGCATGTCGAGCGCCGAGAGCTTGCGCCCGCGCTCCACCTCGAAGACCGCCTCGGGCTTGAGCAGGTCGCGCCGTGCGGTGTCATCGTAATGCTCGCCCAGTCTGGCCGCCGCGTTGGCCGATCGCAGGGTCGTCCACGCCTCCCACAGCGCCTCGGCGGGATGGGGCGCGGCGACCGGCTCGACCACGCAGCCCAGCCCACCGAGGATGCCCAGTGCCTGCTGACACAGGTCGAGGATGCCGTCTTCGAACGGCCACGCCCCGCCCCAGTCGCCGAGCCAGCCGATCCGCGTTCCCGTGACCTCGCCCGACAGGTCCAGCCCGTCGTCCAGATCGAGCCCCCAGGGCAGGCGCGGGTCGCGTCCCGCGATCACCGACAGGAGCAGGGCCACGTCCCCGGGGCTGCGTCCCATCGGGCCGTCGGTCGCCAGTCCGGGTCCGAAGATGTCACCCACCGGGTCGCCCGGAACCAGACCCACCGACGGGCGAAATCCGTAGACGTTGCAGAACGCCGCCGGGTTGCGCAGCGAGCCCATCGCGTCGGACCCGTCGGCCAGAGGCAGCATCCGCGCCGCCAGTGCCGCCCCGGCGCCACCCGACGAGCCGCCCGCCGTCCGGGCGGGATCGTAGGGATTGCGGGTGACGCCGAAGACCGGATTGAACGAATGCGAACCCATTCCCCATTCGGGCACGTTGGTCTTGCCGATCAGGATCGCCCCCGCCGCCCGCAGCCGTCGCGGCAGCGCCTCGTCGACCTTCGGCACATGCTCGGCAAAGATGGGAGAGCCCCACGTCGTGCGGATGCCGGCCGTCGCCTGCAGATCCTTCACCGCGATCGGCAGACCGTGGAGCGGCCCGCCCGGACCGGCACGGTCCGCCGTCCTGGCCTCGGCCAGCAGATCGGACCGCTCCCGAAGCGAGACGATCGCATTCAGGGCGGGGTTCACCGCGTCGATACGGTCAAGGAACGCGGCCATCACCTCGACCGCGCTCAGTTCACCCCGCGCCAGCGACGCGGCCAGGTCGGCCGCGTCCCGCTCGACCAGCGCCACTACTTCTGCAACTCGGTCCAGATCGCGGTGTAGATCTCCTGCGCCTCGGCGGGGCAGGTCTGGTTGAACTTGCCCGCATCGGCCAGCTCTTCGGGAATGGTGAGCTCGGGGGCGTCCTTCATGTCGTCGGGCATGAAGGCGTCCGAGCCCTCGATCCCGTTGGCGTAGCGGGCGAACGCGCTGATCAGGGCCGCGTTCTCGGGCTCCATGATGAAGTTGAGGAACAGCTTGGCGTTTTCGACGTTCGTCGCGTCGGCCAGGATGGCTGCGTTGTCCATCCAGACGATGTAGCCTTCCTTGGGGTAACCGTAGGCGATGTCGGGGTTGTTGAGCCGCGCGCGGAAGGTCGAGCCGTTCCAGTTCACGCTCGCCGCCACATCCTCGTTCGAGAGCTTTTCGGTCATGCCGTAATCCATCGACATCCACGAACTCTTTCGCCGCCATCAGCCGGTCGCGAACCTTGCGCAGCAGATCCATGTCGGTGGTGCAGGGCTCCCCGCCCTCGTACATGATGGCAAGCTGCATCACGTCCTGCATCTCGGGCACGACGTTGACCTTGCCCTTCAGCTCCTCAGGGGGGTTCAGCCAGATGTCGGAAGTGTTCACGTCGCCGTCATAGACCGAGGTGTTCACCGCAACGCCGGTCGTGCCCCATTGCCACGGCACCGAATAGCGCCGCTCCGGGTCCCATTCGACGTCGCGCCAGCGATCGGAGATGTTTGCGTAATTCTCCATCTCCGGGATGCCGGGCTCCATCAGGAGACCCTTCTCCACGTAGACCGGGATGTAGGAATGCGAGGGTACGACGATGTCGAAGCCGTGGCCGCCCTGCTCGATCTTGGTGAGGGCGGTCGTGTTGCTGTCGTAGTCGGTGACCGTGACCTTGACGTCGTATTCGGATTCGAACTTCTCGATCAGCTCGGGGTTCGTGTAATTGCCCCAATTGTAGATGTTGAGCTCACCCTCGGCCGCGGCGGAGCCGGCGGCGAGGGTCAGGGCGATGGCGGTCAAACGCGTCTTCATGTCGGTTCACTCCCCAAAGGATATCGGCACAGTCTAGACACGGACGGGAGGCGGGTGGAAGTCTCCAGGGCGTTGCGACCGGTCCGCCCCCGAGCCCCCATCGCGAGCAGAGTGGCTCCACCCGGCCAGGGGGATCATAACATGAGGCTGCCTCGCGGGTTGCCGAAGTTCCGGAAAGCCCCGGGTGGCGGTGTGGGATCCGGTTACACGCCAGCGCCCGGCTCAGTCGCGCGAGCGGGTCAGGAGAAAGAACGCCGTCAGCAGCAGGACAGTCACCGCCAGTAGCGCGGTCGAAATCGCGTTGACCTCGGGCGTGACGGCGCGGCGAAGCTGGCCCAGCATGTAGGTGGGCAACGTGTCCTGACCGGCGGATTTGACGAATTCGGTGATGATGACGTCGTCAAGGCTGATGATGAAGGCCAGCATCGCCCCGGCCATGATCCCCGGCGCCATCAGCGGCAGCGTCACCCGACGGAAGGTCTGCCAGCCGCTCGCGTAGAGGTCAGCCGCGGCGGTTTCCAGGGTCAGATCCATCCCCTCCAGCCGCGCCCGTATCGGCAGGTAGGCGAAGGGCACGCAGAACGCCGAGTGCGCCAGGATCAGGTAGCCCAGCCCGTTGTAGCCCGTCGCAACCTTGACCGCGGCGAAGACGATCAGGAGTGCCACCGCCGTCACGATCTCGGGCACCATCAGCGGCTGGTTGAGCATCACGTAGATCGCGGTCTGGCCCTTGAACCGGCTTCGCCGCGTGGTGCCGAGCGCCGCCGCCGTGGCGACGCAGGTCGCGATCACCGACGCGAACGAGGCGAGCAGGATGGAGCGGAGCGTCGCCTCCTGCACGGCCTCGTTCTGCCAGGCGATGGCGTACCAGCGCCATGAGAACCCGCCCCAGACCGCGATCGATTCCGCGCCGTTGAACGAATAGGCGACCAGCGTGACGATCGGCGCATAGAGCGCCACGAAGGTCAGGATCGCGATGGTGGCGAAGCCCGGCAGCCGCGCCGCGTCGAAATCCCTCGGCCTAGCCACGGGGCCGCTCCGTCCTGTCCGGGCTGGCGGCGATGGCGCGCTGGCCACTCACCGTTCCGTCTCCCGGTCCGATGCCTTCACATAGACCAGGAGCGCGCCCATCACGATGATCAGCAGCAGCATCGACATGGCCGCGCCCAGAGGCCAGTTTCGCCCCTGCCCGAACTGCAGCTCGATGAAGTTGCCGATCATCATGTTCTTGCCGCCGCCCAGAACGCGGGGCGTCACGTAGGCGCCAAGGCTCGGCACGAAGACAAGGATAGACCCCGCCACGATGCCGGGCCGCACGAGCGGGAGAACCACCCGCCGAAGCACCGCCCAGCGGCCGGCGTAGAGGTCGTAACCCGCTTCGACCAGGCGGAAGTCGAGGCGGTCGATGGCCGCGTAGAGCGGCAATACCATCAGCGGCAGGTAGACATAGGCCATGCCGATCAGGACGGCGGTGTCTGTATAGAGGATCTGCAACGGGCTATCGATGACCCCGAGTCCCAGCAGCGCGCTGTTCAGGATTCCCTGGTTCCGCAGCACCTCCATGATCGCGAAAGTGCGGATCAGAAGGTTGGTCCAGAAGGGGATGGTGATGAGGAAGAGCCAGAGTGCCCGGCGCTCCCTGGGTTGCGTCGCGATGAAATAGGCGGTCGGAAATCCGAGCGCGAAGGTGATGCCGGTGGTCAGCAGCGACAGCTTCACCGACCGCCAGAAGATCGACAGATGCGCGTCGGCCAGGCCCCAGGTGCCGTCGAAGATATCCTGTTGCAGGAAGATGCGCGTCCAGGCGTCCCATGTGGGCTCCCACACCACGCCGGAATACTCGCCGGGCGTCAGGAACGAGTAGACCAGCACGATCAGAAGCGGCCCCGAGGCGCCGAGGAGCAGGAGGACCAGTGCCGGTGCACAAAGCGCCCAAGCGCGGGCGATCCGACTGCGCCTGGCGCGGGTCTCGTTGTCGGGCCCGACAATGCCCGAGCGCTCGGGATGGCTGGCGTCGGCGGTCATTCCGCCACCGGTCGCAGCGCGCCGGGCGCGAAGCCGACGTTCGCCTTCGCGCCGCGCTCCAGACCCACTTGCCCATCGGGCGGCATCGGGACGCGGGCGGTCACGATCTGTCCCCCCGCCAGTTCCAGGTCGATGCTCATGTCGGTGCCGAAATACATCGATGCGATGACCGTGGCCGGCACGTCTCCATCGAGACGGACCTGTTCCGGTCGCACGGCCAGCGTGACCGGTCCGTCCGCGACGTCGGGCACGGGGAGGCGCACGCCGCCGTCGAGTTCGGTGATTCCGCCGCGCGCCTGGCCGGTAAGAAAATTGGTCTCGCCGATGAAATCCGCGACGAACCGGCTTTCGGGCGCGGTGTAGATGTCACGCGGGCTGCCGATCTGCAGGATCCGGCCGGCGCTCATCACGCCGATCCGGTCGGACATGGTGAGCGCCTCTTCCTGATCATGGGTGACGAAGACGAAGGTGATGCCGGTCTCGCCCTGCAGGCGTTTAAGCTCGCGCTGCATCTCCTTGCGCAGCTTGAGGTCGAGCGCGGAAAGGGGCTCGTCGAGAAGCAGGACCTTGGGCGCGGGGGCAAGGGCGCGGGCGAGCGCGACGCGCTGCTGCTGTCCGCCCGAAAGCTGCGCGGTGCGCCGGCTCGCGAACGTCTCCATCCGCGTCAGGGCCAGCATCTCGTCGACCCGTTGCGAGACCTGGTCCGCCGGGCGGCCCAGCATCTTCAGTCCGAAGCCGATGTTCTCGGCGACCGAGAGGTGTGGAAAGAGCGCGTAGGACTGGAAGACGGTGTTGACCGGGCGGCGGTTGGGCGGCTCGGCCGTGACGTCGGCGCCATCGAGAAGGATCGTGCCGGCGCTTGGCGTTTCGAACCCGGCGATCAGGCGCAGAAGCGTGGTCTTGCCGCAGCCGGACGGGCCGAGAAGCGTGAAGAACTCGCCCGCATGGATCTGCACGTTCACCTCGTCGAGCGCCCGGGTGGTCTGCTCGCCGGTGCCGAAGACCTTGGTGGCGCCGCGCGCCTCGACCGCCGCTTTCATCGCGTCTTTCTCCGGTCGGCTGGATCGACGGCGACGCCGCTGACTGCATGCGCGGCGGTTGCGCCATGAGCGGTGGGCCGGGTTGCCGCAGCTGTCGGGTACGCGCGGCTCATCGGGCATGTACCGGCGGGCGCCGGTCGAACCACGGGCGCGCCGACTCGATCTGGGCGGAAAGGGCGAGCAACGCCTCGTCAGCGCCGAAGCGTGCGGCGAGGTGGATGCCGACGGGCAGCCCGTCGTCGGTCCAGTGGAGAGGCAGGGACGCGGCGGGCTGTCCGGTCGCGTTGAAGGCGGCGGTGAAGGGGGAATAGGCGAAGACGCCGTCCGGTCCCATGCGGTAGCCCACGTAATCCTCGGTCCGGTGATCGAAGCGCCCGACCCTGGCAGGCGGCTCGGCCAGTGTCGCCGTCAGAAGCATGTCGTGGTCCTGCCAGAAGGCGGCCATCTGCCGGCCGTAGCGATGCACCCGGCCCACGGCCTCCAGATACATGTCGCCCGTGATGCCCCGCGCATATGCGATTGCGCCGCGGCTCACGCCTTCGATGTCGTCGTCGCGCAGGTCGCGCAGGTCGCGCCCGAGCGCCTCGAGTTCCTTGCGGACCGACAGGGCGGTGCCGCAGGCAACGATGTCGACCCAGGCGCGCATCATGCCGTCGTGATCGGCAGCGGGACGGGCTTCGACCACTTCGTGACCCAGGTCCTCGAGCAGGGCAGCGGCTTCGGCGACGGCGCGGCAGCAGTCGGAGTGGATCGTCTTGCCGTCGAGTGTGGTGTCGCAGACCGCGATGCGAAGCCGTTCGGGCGGGCCTGACATCGCCGCGACGAAGCCTTCGCGAAGGGGCGGGGCCCAGTAGGGGGCGCCGGGATCGGCGCCCTGGGTCAGGTCCAGCAGGAGGGCGGTGTCACGCACGCTGCGGGTGAGGAAGCCGTCGGTGGCCATCCCGGCCCAGCCCTCGCCGGCATAGGGGCCGTCGGGCAGGCGGGCGCGGGTGGGTTTCATCCCGAACAGGCCGCAGGACGAGGCCGGGATGCGGACCGAGCCGCCGCCATCCGAGCCATGCGCCGCGGGAACGATCCCGGCCGCCACGGCAGCGGCCGCGCCGCCCGACGAGCCGCCGGGCGTGTGGTCGAGGTTCCAGGGGTTGCGGGTCGGGGCGCCATAGACGGCGGCTTCGGTCACCGGGCCGATCCCGCCTTCGGGGCTGGCGGTACGGCCGAACGTCACCAGACCGGACGCGGCCAGGCGGGCATAGATTTCGCTGTCGTGGGTGTGATGGGAGTTCGCCGTCAGGCGGGAACCTTCGTGCGACGGGAAGTCGCGCGCCTCGGCACCGAGATCCTTCAGCAGGAACGGGACCCCGCGCAGGGGGCCGTCCGGCAAACCGGCATCGATCAACCGCCGCGCGGTTTCCTCGGCGAGAATGACCACGGCGTTGAGCTGCGGATTGACCTCGCCGGTGCGCCGCAGGGCCTGATCGAGAAGCTCGTCCGGGGTGACTTCGCCGTCGGCCACCAACCGGGCCAGCGCGGTTGCGTCCTGGGCATCGTAATCGATGGGGGCCTCCCTTCATCGCCGCCTCGGATGCAACTCCGAATGGTCAGGCATTGCAATGGCCTTCGGGAACGGGGATGCGCCGCCCCCGCCCGCACGTGTCAGACGCTGATCGAGGCCGCCGGCATGGCCTCGGAACCGGGCCCGCGCGATGCATCGTGTCCGCGCGGGCGGGGTGATCGTCAGGCGTTGGTGTAGCGGTAGGGACGCCCGGCCCGCTGCATGCGATCGTTGTAATCCTTGAGGATCTGCACGACGCGCGCCTTGACCTCGGATTCGGCCGCGATCTCGTCCCAGAAGTCGCGCGCCTTGGCCTCGACCTGATCCCATTCCTCATCCGGAATGGTCGTCAGCTGCATCTTCTCGCCGGCCGTGCGCAGCGCCGCCTCGCCGCCCCAGTACCACCACTGGCGGTAGTAGTGCGAGCTGTCCATGGTGAGCTTGAGGAGCTCCTTCAGGTTCTCGGGCAGCTCCTGATACCGGTCCATGTTGGCGAAGAACGAGCCGCACCAGGCGCCGGAGATGTTGTTGGTCAGGAAATAGTCGGTCACGTCCGCCCAGCCGACGGTGTAATCCTCGGTGATGCCCGACCAGGCGATGCCGTCGAGCTCGCCGGTCTGCACGGCGACCTCGATGTCCTCCCACGGCAGGGTTACAGGCACGACGCCGAACTGCGCCAGGAACCGGCCGGCGGTGGGGAAGGTGAAGACGCGCTTGCCCTGAAGGTCGGCGAGGCTGTTGATCGGCTCCTTGGTGGCGAAGTGGCACGGATCCCACGCGCCGGCGGACAGGTGCTTCACGCCGACCTTGGAATACTCCTCGTCCCAGATCTCGCCGAGGCCGTACTGGTTGAAGAGCACCGGCACGTCGAGCGAGTAGCGGCAGGCGAACGGGAAATAGCCGCCGAACACCGTGACCTCGGTCGGAGACTGCATCGAGTCGTCGTCGGACTGCACCGCGTCGATGGTGCCGCGCTGCATGGCGCGGAAGAGTTCGGAGGTGGGCACGAGCTGGTCGGCGAAGTAGAGCTCGATCTCCATCTGGCCTTCGGCGACCTTGTTGAACTGGTCGATGGCGGGCTTGATGACATGCTCGGCCAGAGCCGGGCCGGCATAGGTCTGCATCCGCCAGCGGATCGGCGACTGGCCATGAACGGCGGGGGCCGCGAGAGAGCTTGCGCCGACGACGGCGCCTCCGGCGATAAACTTGCGTCTGGTTGTCATCTTCACCTCCGTGTTGTGCGGCCCTTGTGGGCCTTTCGCTTTATTTTCCATAGACATAACTCGGCAGCCAGAGGGCGATTCCGGGGAAGGCCATGACGATGCCGAGGGCGACGACCATCACGCCCACGAACGGCACGATGGAGCGGTAGATGTCGGTCAGCCCGATCTCTGGCGGGGCCATCGCGCGCATCAGGAACAGGTTGTAGCCGAAAGGCGGCGTCATGTAGGCGATCTGCGTCGTGATCGTGTAGAGCACGCCGTACCAGATCAGGTCGAAATCGAGCGCACCGACGAGCGGCACGTAGAGTGGCGCGACGATCACCAGCATCGCCGTGTCGTCGAGGAAGGTGCCCATCACGATGAAGCTCAACTGCATCAGGATCAGGATGCCCCATGGGCCGAGCCCCAGCTTCTCGGTGAACAGCCCCTCGATGGCGCGCACGGCGCCCAGCCCGTCGAACACCGCGCCGAAGGCGAGCGCGGCGGCGATGATCCACATGAACATGCAGGTGATGGCGAGGGTCTGACGAACGCTGACCTCGAAGACCTTGCGGCTCATGCGGCCCTTGACGACTGCCGCGAGGAACGCCGTCATCGCGCCGATGGCCGAGCTTTCCACCAGCGATGTCCAGCCGTTCACGAAGGGCACCATCATCGCGAAGAAGATCACCAGCGGCAGCAGTCCCGCTCCGAGCAGCCGCAGCTTCTCCCTCCGGCCCACCTCGCGCTCCTCGGGCGGCAGCGGCGGGCCGAGTTCGGGCTGCAGCCGGCAGCGGATCGCAATGTAGACGATGAAGAGCGCCGCCATGAGAAGGCCGGGCACGACCCCGGCGAGCCAGAGCTGCCCCACCGGCTGTCGCGCGATCATGGCGTAGAGCACCAGAACGACCGACGGCGGCACGAGGATGCCGAGCGAAGAGCCCGCCTGGATGACGCCCGTGACCATCTGCTTGTCGTAGCCGCGGCGCAGAAGCTCGGGCAGCGCGATCGTGGCGCCGATGGCCATGCCAGCGACCGAGAGGCCGTTCATCGCCGAGATCAGAACCATCAGACCGATGGTGCCGATGGCGAGGCCGCCGCCGAGACCACCCATCCAGACGTGGAACATCCGGTAGAGGTCGTCGGCGATGCGGCTCTCGCTCAGGACGTAGCCCATGAAGATGAACATCGGCAGGGTCAGGAGCGGATACCACGCCATCACCTTCATCAGGCCGGAGAAGCCGAAATCCGACCCGCCTGTGCCATAGAGCGCGATTGCGGCGGCGGTGGCCACGAAGCCGATGGCGCCGAAGACGCGCTGACCGGTCATCAGCATGACCATCATCGACGAGAACATCAGGATCGCGATGCCTTCGTAGGACATCACTGCGTCTCTTCGCCGGGATCGGCACGGTCGGGCACGTAGCCCCGTGGCGGGAGGTGGCGCCCCTTGAGCCGCAGGATATCGCGGCAGAGCTCGGCGCTGGCCTGCAGCAGCATCAGGAATATGCCGCTCATCATCACGGTCTTGATCGGCCACATGTAGGGCCGCCACGCGGTGCGGCTGCGCTCGCCGTACTCGATCGAATAGCTGGTCGACAGGAACCCGCCGTAGAGCAGCACCCCGAGGTAGAAGAGCAGGAACATCACGCTGAAGGCGTCCACGGCGGCCTTGGTGCGGTCCGACCATCCGCCATAGACGAGGTCCATCCGCACGTTGGAGCCGAGCTGGATCGAATAGGCGCCGCCGAGGATGAAGTAGGCCATCATCGTGAACTGCGCCATTTCCAGCGTCCAGAGCGACGGCAGGAAGAAGGTCTTGGAGATCGACGACCACGCAAGGATGCCGATCATGGCGAAGACGAGGTACATGGCGAAGCGGCCGACGCGGTAGTTGAACGCGTCGACGCGCCGGACGTAACCCTCCATGAAGGTTAGCATCCGCGGTCGTTTTCGTTTGCCATCACCGCTCCGTCCCGTCCCGTCGCGAGCGTCCGGCATGGGCGCGCGGGTGTCAACCGGCGCTCGGGCAATCCCGGCGCGGCGCAGCCGGTTCAGGCGGCATCGCGCGTCGGCGGTCCGGCTGCGGCACGGCGCGCAGAACGCCCAGGCGGGCGTGCTGGTCTTCGACGGCATGAGGCCGCGATATCGACAGCGCGCGATGGCGTGCGCGCCGTGATTCCACGCGCGGCCGAAGACCCGGGCGTGGCGCGAACCGCATGTGCGCTGATCGCAGCCGGCCGAGGTTCAGACGGCGAGACACTCGCGGAAGAGGGCCCGCACGTTCTCCTGTGTGAGCGCGACCGGATTGCCGCCACAGGAGGGGTCGCGCAGGGCCATGGCCACCAGGTCGTCGAGGCGGGTGTCGTCGATGCCCATCTCGGCCAGGTTTGCGGGGATGCCCATCCTGTCGTTGAGGTCGAGCGCGAAGGCGTAGAAGCCGTCGAAGCCGCCGCCGATGCCCAGATAGTCGGCCGCGCGCGACAGCCGTTCCTCGACCTCTGGCCGGTTGAGACGCAGGACGGCGGGCATCACGACCGCGTTCGTGGTGCCGTGATGGGTGTTGTAGACCGCGCCAATCGGGTGGCTCAGCGCGTGGATGGCGCCGAGGCCCTTCTGGAACGCGACGGCGCCCATCATGGCGGCGGCCATCATCTGCGACCGGGCCTCGATGTCCTGGCCGTCGGCATGGGCGCGCGGCAGGTAATCCTTGACCAGGCGCATCCCCTCCAGCGCGATCCCGGCGCTCATCGGATGAAAGTGCGGAGAGCAATAGGCTTCGAGGCAATGGGCGAAGGCATCCATGCCCGTGCCTGCGGTCAGTGCGGGGGGCATCCCGACAGTCAGTTCGGGGTCGGCGATCACCACCGTGGGCAGAACCCTGGGGTGGAAGATGATCTTCTTCTCGTGCGTAAGCGAGTTGGTGATGACGCTGGCACGCCCGACCTCGGAGCCGGTCCCGGCGGTTGTGGGCACGGCGACGATCGGCGCGATCGCGTCGGCGTCGGCGCGGGTCCACCAATCGCCCACGTCCTCGAAATCCCAGATCGGGCGCGACTGACCGGCCATGAACGCGATCATCTTGCCCAGATCGAGGCCCGAGCCGCCCCCGAAGGCGATCACGCCGTCATGGCCGCCGTCGCGGTAGGCCCTCACCCCCGCTTCGAGGTTCAGCTCGTTGGGGTTCGGGTCCACCTCGGCGAAGAGGGCCCGCCCGAGGCCCGCCGCGTCGAGGATGTCGAGCGCGTTCTGCGTCACGTCCATTCCGGCAAGACCGCGGTCGGTGACCAGCAGCGGACGCTTGATGCCCGTCTCGGCGCAGGCGCCCGTCAGTTCGGTGATGCGCCCGGCGCCGAAGCGGATCTGCGTGGGATAGGTCCAGTTGCCGGTCGGGCTCATGAGGTGACCTTCTTGAGGTGGTAGGATTTGGGGCGCGTCAGGTTGTGGTAGCCGATGACGCCGAGCGCGCCGCCGCGGCCCGTGTGCTTGCAGCCGGTCCAGCACAGCGCGGGGTCGAGATAGTCGGCGCGGTTCTGGAAGATCGTTCCGAACTCGAGCCCGGCGCCGAGCCGTTCGGCACGCTCGCTGTCGGCGGTCCAGAGCGAGGCGGTCAGCCCATAGGGGCTGTCGTTCATCAGGCGCACCGCCTCGTCGTCGTCGTCGACCGCCATGATGCCGACCACGGGGCCGAAACTCTCTTCGCGCATCACGTCCATCTCGTGGGTGACGCCGGTCAGGATCTGCGGCGACAGGTAGGTGCCGCCGTCGTCGGCCGGCTGTTTCGGCAGGTGCACGGTGGCCCCGGCCGAAACGGCCGCATCGATCTGCGCCCGTACCGCGTCGGCGAAGCGGCGATGTGCCATCGGCCCGAGCGTCGTCTCCGGGTCGAACGGGTTGCCGAGCCTGAGCTTGCCCGCCTCGGCCACGGCCGCCGCCACGAAGGCGTCGTGATGGCGGCGGTGGACGTAGATCCGCTCGATCCCGCAGCAGCACTGGCCGGAATTGAACATCGCCGCGTCGACGAGCGTGGCGACCGCCGCGTCCAGATCGGCGTCCTCCGTGACATAACCGGGATCCTTGCCGCCGAGTTCGAGCCCGAGCGAGGTGAAGGTGCCGGCCGCCGCCCGCTCGATCGCCTGCCCGCCGCCGACCGAGCCGGTGAAGTTGACGAACCCGAAGGCGCCCGCCCCGATCAGCGCGCTGGTGGTGTCGTGGTCGAGGAACGCGTTCTGGAACACGTCCTCCGGCATTCCGGCCTCGACGAAGGCCCGCACCATCCGCTCACCCACCAGAAGTGTCTGGGTCGCGTGTTTCAGGACCACCGCGTTGCCGGCGATCAGCGCGGGCGCGACGGTGTTGATCGCCGTCATGTAGGGATAGTTCCACGGCGCCACGACCAGGACGACGCCGTGGGGCTCGCGCTTGATCAGCCGGCGGAAGGTCGCGTCGTCGCTGACCTCCAGCGGCGCCAGCGCCGCCTCGGCGATGGACGCCATGTGCTCGGCGCGCTCCCGGACGCCGCCGAACTCGCCGCCGAAACGCACGGGGCGGCCCATCATCGAGGCCAGCTCCGGCACGATCTCGTCGTTCATCTCCCCGAGCCGCGTCACGCCGGCGCGAACCAGCGCGATCCGCTCCGACAGAGGCCGCGCGGCCCAGTCGCGCTGGGCCTTGCGGGCGCGCGCGACCACCGCTTCGGCGGCGTCGGGCGACAGGGCGGGGCGCTCGGCGAAGACCGATCCGTCGATCGGCGAGATGCATTTCAGGATCGTCGTCATTGGAGGGGTCCTCAGCAGAGTTCGAAGCCGCGCGCGATTTCCCAGTCGGTCACGGCGGAGTCAAACGCTTCCTGCTCCCACTCGGCGGCGCGGACGTAATGATCGACGACCTCGTCGCCCATGGCGGCGCGCAGCATCGCCGAGCCGCGGAGGGTTTCCGTAGCGTCGCGAAGGATGTGGGGGATGTGGCCGGCCTCGGTCGCACCCTCGTAGGCATCGCCGCTGATGGCGGGCGGCAGCGCCAGCCCTTCCTCAAGCCCCGCGATTCCCGCAGCGAGCATCCCGGCGATCGCCAGATAGGGGTTCATGTCCGATCCGCCGATGCGGCATTCCACGCGAACGCCGGGCGTGTCCTCGCCGACGAGCCGGAACCCCGCGGTGCGGTTGTCGACCGACCAGACCGTGCGCGTCGGCGCGAACGTCCCCTTGCGGAACCGCTTGTAGGAGTTGACGTAGGGCGCCCAGAAATAGGTGATTTCGGGCGCGTGCCGCAGCAGGCCGGCCATGAAGGCGCGGCCCTCCGCCGAGAGCCCGTGTTCGGCGCCTTCCTCGTGGAAGGCCGAGCGTCCGTCGCGCGCGAGCGAGATGTGGACATGGCTGGCGCTGCCGACCTTGTCCGACCGCCACTTGGGCAGGAAGCTCGCCGTCGCGCCACCGGCCCAGGCGATCTCCTTGGCGGCGTGCTTGGCGATGGTGTGGTAGTCGGCCGAAAGGATGCCCTCTCCGTAGCGGATGTTCAGCTCCGCCTGGCCGGTCTCGGCCTCGCCCTTGGTGCCCTCGACCGGGATGCCCGCGCCGACCAGGTGGTTGCGCAGGGGGCGCAGGATCGCCTCTTCCTTGGTCGTCTGGAAGATGTGGTAGTCTTCGTTGTAGCCCGAGATCGGCGTCAACTCGCGAAAGCCGCGCGCGCGGATCTCGTCGGCCGTTCCCTTGAAGAGGAAGAACTCCAGCTCCGTCGCCATGCGCGCCGAGAACCCCATCTCTTCCAGCCGGTCGAGCTGTCGCTGCAACATCGCGCGGGGCGAATGCGGCACGGGCTCGTGGCTGTGGTGGTCGAGCACGTCACAGAGAACAATTGCCGTCGCCGGCAGCCAAGGCGCGCGGCGCAGCGTCGAAAGGTCGGGCCGCATGACGTAGTCGCCATACCCCGCCTGCCAGCTGGTTGCGGCGTAGCCATCGACCGTGTGCATCGCCAGGTCTGTCGCGAGCAGGTAGTTGCAGCAGTGGCTCTCCTCGTGGCCGCTCTCGAGGAAATGCCGCACGTGCAGGCGCTTGCCCATCAGGCGGCCCTGCATGTCGACCATGCAGACGAGGACGGTGTCGATCTCGTCCGCCGCCGCGGCCTTTTTCAGCTCGTCGAACGTCAGATTGCCCAGCATGTATTCCCCCGGTCTGTCCCGCGCGCACCGTATGCGCAGCGCGACAGGAAAGGCCAGAGGACCCGCGATGAGCGTGGGGCGGAAGGGCCGGCGCGGAATGTTCCGTGCCGGCCACGCCCGGTCGAGCGGCTCCCGTCAGGGGGCTTGAGATCGGGCGTTCTCCCTCAGAAGTAGGAGCGCACTAGGGCGCCCGAGATCAGCGTCCAGCCATCGGCCACGACGAAGAACGCCAGCTTGAACGGCAGCGACACGATCGCCGGCGGCACCATCATCATGCCCATCGACATCAGGATCGCCGCGACGACCAGATCGATGATCAGGAACGGCAGGAAGATCAGGAATCCGATCTCGAACGCGCGCTCGATCTCGCTGAGCAGGAAGGACGGGATCAGCACCGAAAGCGGTGCGCCCTCGTCGAACATCGGCGGCTCGGGACGCAGCGAGGCGAGGCTTTCGAACGTGTCCACCTCGACACGGTTCATCATGAAGCCGCGGAAGGGCTCCAGGGCACGGCCGAAGGCGGTCTCGGTATCGATTGCGCCTGAGATCAGCGGCTCCACTCCCTGGGTCCACGCCTCGGTCAGCACCGGGTCCATCACGAAGTAGGTCAGGAACAGCGCCAGGCTGACGATCAGCATGTTCGGCGGTGATTGCTGCAGGCCGATGCCCTGGCGCAGGATCGACAGGACGGTGACGATGAACGGAAAGCAGGTGACCATGATCGCAAGACCCGGCGCCAGGCTCAGCAGCGTGACCAGCACGAGAAGCTGGATCGAGCGCGCCGCCATCGAGCCGTCGTCGCCGAGGTCGAGCGTCAGTTCCTGAGCCGAGGCGCCGTGGGCGCCGAAGACCAGGACGAGCGTGACGATCAGGATCGGCAGAACGGGCCGCAGCCACGCCTGGACCGACCACCCGCCCAGCGTCATCGCCGTGAGGGTGAGATTGTCGGCCTCGCACCGGGTCCGCGCCTCGCGGGCAAAGACCAGACGGTAGAGGCGGAAGGCGCCTTCTGCGCCGGCGTCCCGCGGGTTTTGTGCGGACGCGGGATTACGTTCTGTCATCCCCCTCGATCCTTTTGCTCAGAGGCCGTTCTTGAGGTCGGCTACCTCGATCAGGCGCACCGCAAGCTGGCCGGATTCGTCGCCCTCCATCTCCTGCAGTTCGCCCCGCGCGATCAGACGGTCGCCGACATAAAGCTCCACCGGATCCTCGACGCGGCGGTCCAGCGGCAGGACGGCATCGCTTTTCAGCCGCAGCAGATCGCGCACGAGCGGGCGCGCCTTGCCGACCGATACGGTGATCTCGATCGGCACCCGGGTGAAAGGATTGTCGCCGCTCAGTTCGTTGTCGGTATCAAGACCGTTCATCAGATCGTCAGGCATGCGCCAGGCTCCTTTCATTGAGTTCTTCCACTGCCCCGAGGGCATTGCTGATCCGGGCGAGGACGCCCGAGAGGTCTATCAGCCGCTCCACCTTCCCCAGGCGGAGGTCGGCCTGTCCGGAGGTCAGGCTTTCGTCTTCGTCGATGGCCAGCGGGATCGGAGTCTCTTCACCGAGAATGGTCCGTAGCCTGTCCGCATCCTGTGGCGCCACCGCGACTCGCACGGCGATGTCGGCGGCTTCTTCGGCCAGTGGCGCGATTTCACGAAGAATCGCATGGCCCAGTGAATCAATCATGACCGCCGGAAGGATCGTCTCGAGCATCTCGCGCAGAAGCGGCTCGACGCCCTTCATCACGTGTGCCCGCGCCTCGTGGTAAGTGAAGGCGAGGTCCTGCAGGTGCTGTTCGAAGTCGGCGGTGATCCGGTTCTGGTCGGCCTCGGCGGCGGCGGCGGCCGCTTCCCAGCCCGAGCCGTATCCCGCCGAGTAGCCTTCCTGCCGGGCGGCCTCGACCTCCTCCGGGGAGAAGGTCGGGATCTTCGGTGCCGGCGTTGGCGGCGGCGCGTCGAAGCTTTCAAGGAATGAGAAACCCATCAGGCACGCTCCCTTTCACCGTTTTCCATCCAGCTCCGCAGGACACCCACGGTTTCTTCCTGGCGCTCTTCGATCAGCCGCCGCAGGCGGGACACGGCGTCGGAATTGTCGCTCAGCGCCGGCAGGCCCGACCCGTCGAAGTCGATGTCGCCGACCACATTCATCGGCGCGGCGAAGCCTTCGTCGCCGAAGCCGTCCAGAGGCGGCAGGGCCGGGAAGGCGTCTTCGGCGTCGATCTCGGCGATCTCTCCGGTTCCGGACGATGCCTGATCGGCCGCGGCGGCTTCCTCACGCCGGTTGGCGAGGATCGGACGCACCACGAAGAGGCCCAGCGCCAGGACGACGAGCGCAAGGACCGCCAGCTGGATCAGGCTCATGACGTCGAGCGAAATACGCTCGCCCAGCGAGGAGCTGACCAGTGTGCCTTCGCTTCCCAGCGCCTGGAATTCCATCGTCTTGATGGTGATGATGTCGCCGCGCGCGGCGTCGTAGCCGACGGCCGACGAGACGAGCTCGCTCAGCGCGTTCAGCTCTTCCTCGCTGCGCGGGGTCCATTCGCTCTGACCATTGGGGCCCAGCGTGCGGATGCCGTCGACGAGCACTGCGACCGAGACGCGCTTGACGGCGCCAGGGGTGCGGAGGACCTCGCGCTGGGTCTCGCTGACTTCGAAGTTCGTCCGCTCGCGGGTTTCCGAATCCTGCGACGACGACTTGTTGCCATCAGAGGCGGCCTGGCCATCGGGAAGGTTGCTCGCGACCGTGACGCCGGCGGCGGTGTCGTTGGAACGCGAGCTGCGCTCTTCGGTATCGGTCGAGATGGCGACGCGGCCTTCGGGGTCGAAACGGCGTTCGACGATCGACTCGCGCTCTGTCACCGTCTCGACACTGACTTCGACGACCGCGTTGCCGGCACCGACCCGCGCCTCGAGCAGACGCTCGACGTTCCGTTTCATGGCGGCCTGGCGATCGGCGGTCATGGCCGAGACCGAATCGTCGTCGCCGTTCAGCACGACACCGTTGCGTCCGTCGATGATCGAAACGTCGGCGGCGGCGAGGCCGGAGACTGCGGAGGCGACGAGATACTTGAGCGCCTTGGCGTGTTCCTGGGTGAGCTTGCCGCCGGCCGGGGTGACGGTGACCGAGGCGGTTGGGTTCGTCTGGCGGCGGAACGGTGTGGCGCCCGGCGCCGCGATGTGCACCCGCGCGGCCCTCACGTTCGGGCTCGAGACGATCGTGCGCGCCAGCTCGCCTTCCTTCGCGCGCCAGTAGGCGGCGTCGAACATCTGGCTGGTGGTGCCGAAGCCCGAGAGGGAGTCGAGCAGCTCGTAACCCTGGGCGCCGTTGGCCGGCAGTCCATCGCCCGCGAGCGTCATCCGAAGCTCGTCGCGGCGCGTGTCTTCCACGAAGATCGAAGAGCCGCGAACCTCGTACGCGACGCCGCGCTGTTCGAGGGCCGAGACAACCTCGCCGGCCGCGCTCGATTCCAGGCCCGAATAGAGAAGCGTCATGGAAGGCGCAGTGGCGAGGCGCGACAGGCCCAGCACCGCAAGAAACATTGCTGCGGTCGCCGCGATGATCACGACCCTGCGCTTGTTGTCCATCGAGGACCAGACCGACACGATTTGCTGCACGACGAACTCCAATTCCATGGGCGGGCTTCTGCCCCCGTCTCTGCGGCGGGTTTGGCAGGTGGCGCTTAACAACCCGTTAGCCATGGCAGGGCTATTGGAGGCCTCGAAACAAACGGGACGAAGCCATGTCGACCACCGAAGCAGCTGAAGGGGACGTCGCGCCGCCGGCGTCAAAAAAGCCAATCATTCTTGGCGCAGTGCTGGCGCTCGTCCTGGGCGGCGGCGGGTTCTACACCGTGCAGTCCGGGATGATTCTGGGCAGCGAACCGATGCCGGATGTGACTGAGGAAGAGATCGCGGCGCTGCCGGACGTCTCCTTCGTCGAGGTCGATCCGCTGATCATCTCGCTCGGCAGAAAATCGCAAAATCGGCACCTGCGCTTCCAGGCGCAGCTCGAGGTGGCCAGCGGCTACGAACACGAGGTCGAGTCGATGCTGCCGCGCGTGACCGATGTCCTGAACAGCTATCTGCGGGCGGTCGAGATTGCGGAACTCGAAGATCCGAACGCCCTGATCCGGCTGCGCGCGCAGATGCTGCGCCGGGTCCAGATCGTCACCGGCGAGGGGCGCGTGCGCGACCTTCTCGTCATGGAATTCGTACTGAACTGAGGAGGCAGACCATGTCGCTGATCGCCGATATCCTACTGATCGCGGGCGCGCTGGGCGCCGCTTTCTACTGCATGGTGCTGTCGCGCCGGCTCAATAACTTCACCGACCTCGACAAGGGCGTCGGCGGTGCCATCGCGGTGCTGTCGATGCAGGTCGACGACATGACGAAGGCGCTGGAATCGGCGCGCAAGGCGGCCGGCGGGTCGTCCAGGAAGCTCGAGGAACTGACGGTGCGCGGCGAGGATGTTTCGAAGCGGCTCGAACTGCTGCTCGCTTCCCTTCACGATCTGCCGGAGCCGGCCGCGGCGACGCCGGCCATCGAAGCGCATGAGCCGGTCGAAGCGGACTCCGACGCGCCATTCACCTTCACGTCGACCCAGTCGCGCCAGGCCGCTGCGCCGACGATCTTCTCGAGCAAGCGTCTCTCGGGGAGCGAGGAAGCGGCATGAGCAAGCGCAAGCCTAAGAAGGTCAAGATCCGCGCCAGGAGCGGGGCGCTGCTATGCGTCACCCTGCTGCTGGTCGGCTCGGGCGTCCTGCGCCTGAGCGACGGCGCCGGAATGGCGATCGCGCGGGAATTCGTTTCGGGGGACAAGACGCCCGAAGACGGAGCGACCTGCACGACCGACGACGAGTCGGCGATGATCCTGGCGGCTCTCGACGAGCGCACGCGCAAGCTCGACGAGCGCGAAGACGCACTCGATTCGCGGTTCGCGACCCTGTCCGAAGCCGAGGCCGAGATCGAGCGCAACATGAGCGCGCTCGTCGAGGCCGAACAGAAACTGGCCGGGACCATGGCGTTGGCGGAATCCGCCGCGGAGGACGACCTGGGCAAGCTGACGGCCGTGTACGAGAGCATGAAGCCCAAGGATGCCGCCGCGCTCTTCAGCGAGATGCAGCCCGAATTCGCGGCCGGGTTCCTCGGCCGCATGCGGCCGGATTCGGCCGCGCAGGTGATGACGGGGCTCTCCCCCGACGTGGCTTATTCGATCAGCGTCGTCATGGCCGGTCGTAACGCGAGCGCGCCGACCAAGTGACGCGCGTTCTTTCTTAACTTCGATCTGCCAGACCTGTCGGCGGATTCTCAACCTGGGCGGGGGCCTTGGAACATGATCGGCGTAATTGGTATCATCATCATCTTCGTCATGGTCTTCGGCGGCTATATCGCCGCCGGGGGCAAGATGGGACTCATCGTCAAGGCCCTGCCGTTCGAGATGATGATGATCGGAGGGGCCGCCCTGGGCGCGTTCATCCTGTCCAACGACATGGGCGTCATCAAGCACACGGTCAAGGACCTCGGTCGTGCGTTCAAGGGACCCAAGTGGAAGCCGCAGGATTACAGCGATCTGCTGTGCCTGCTCTTCGAACTGATCCGTCAGGCACGCAACAATCCGGTGGCGTTGGAAGAGCACATCGAGGCGCCGGAGGATTCCACCATCTTCGCCCGATATCCGAAGATCATGAAGGATCGCGAGGCGGTCGAGCTGATCTGCGACACGATGCGCTCGGCGTCCCTGAACTACGACGACCCGCACCAGGTCGAAGAGGTGCTCGAAAAGCGGATGGAGGCGAACTACCACCATGCGCTGCATTCGTCGCACGCGCTCCAGTCGATGGCTGACGGCCTGCCGGCGCTGGGTATCGTCGCCGCCGTGCTCGGCGTCATCAAGACCATGGGCTCGATCGACCAGCCGCCGGAGATCCTCGGCAAGATGATCGGTGGCGCCCTCGTGGGGACGTTCCTCGGCGTGTTCCTGGCCTATGGCTTCGTCGGACCGCTGGCCGAAAAGCTCAAGTCGGTGATCGAGGAGGACAAGCACTTCTACCAGTTGATCCGCGAGGTGCTGGTCGCGAACCTGCACAACCACTCGACCAACATCTGCATCGAGGTCGGTCGCCAGAATACGCCGGGCCATGTGCGCCCGAGCTACGGCGATCTCGAAGAGGCCCTGAAAGGGGTCAAGCAGGAGGTCGCCTGATGCAACCCGTCCGCCTTCTTCTCGTTGCTATGGCCTGCGCCGCGGCCTTGCCCGCGGTCGCCCAGACCGTGCGCGTAAAGTCGGGCGAGCACGAGGACTTCTCCCGTCTGGTATTCTATTTCCCAGAACGCCCGGACTACGAAGTTGTCGAGACCGACGGCGGCTACGAGCTGCGGGCGGACGGAGCCTATTCCTACGACGTCGACGGCGTTTTTCGCCTGATACCGCGCGACCGGATCGCAGGCCTCGGCATGGTTGGCGGCGCATTGCGGCTCGACCTTGCCTGCGAGTGCAGCGTCGAGGTCGTGGACTACACGCAGCAGATCGTCGTGCTCGACGTCAAGGACGCGCCCGCGCGGCCGGCCCCGTTGCAAGGCAGACCGGGGCCCTGGGCGACCGGGCGGCTCATGCAGACCTTCGATGTGGATGCCGACGACACGGCGTCTTCCCGGACGGCCTTGTCCACGCCAGCGGTTTCGCTGCCGGGCCTCGTGTCACCGACGACGGCGGCGCTCGTTCCGGGGCGCCTGGCACGACTTGCCGGGACCGAAGCCGCTCCGGCCACGGAGATCGCGGCATCCCTGTCGGACGAATCCCGCGCATTTGCCGAAGCGATCGTCGGGGATCTCACGGTGCAGATCGGGCGTGCGGCGGCGCAGGGCCTGCTCGAACCCGATCTGGAAGAAACACGGAAGCTGGTCGACAAGGCGACGCCGAAGCCGGCTCATCCCGAACCGGCCAAGGCGAAGAAGGTCAAGCCCGCGCCCCCGACAAGCGGCGCTCATGTTTCGATACAAACCAGCATGGACCGTGATCTGGGCGATGCCTTCGGGCGCGCGCTGCGCAATGCGACGGGGTCCGTCTGTCTGCCGGACAGCGCGTTCGATGTGATGGAGTGGAAGGTCACGGCCTTCGACGGCAACGATATCGCAAGGTATCGCGCGAAGCTGCTCACGCCCCTCGATGTGCCGGATCCGACCGCCGTGCGCGATCTTGCGCGGCACCTGCTCGCCCTGACCTTCGGGGCCGAAGCCGCGGCGCTCCTCGAGGCTTTTCCCGAGGGGGTTGAGCAACGTGACCTGCTGCTTTCCATGGCCGCCGTGGTCGATCACGGCCAGACCACGGAGCCGGGTCCGCTGGACAATCAGTTGAATTGCGAGACGGCGGCGGCACTTTGGGCCGCGCTGGCCCGGTCCGAACTTCCGTCCGAGGCCGAGATCGCGACGAATGCCGTGCTGAAGTCGTTTTCGGCCCTGCCGCTGCATCTGCGGCGTCACCTCGGGCCGGAGCTGGCCGAGCGGTTCCTGGCAGCTCGCATGCCCGACGTCGCCCGCTCGATCCGCAACGCGATCGCGCGCGCGCCGGGCCATCACGGCGACGGGTTCGAGATGCTGGAAGTCCAGCTCGACCTCGAGACCGGCGCCGAGGACGAGGCGGACGTTCGCCTGGATGCGCTTGCCGAGACCGGGCGCTCTGCCGAGGCTCTTGCGCTTGCGCTGGAACGGCAGAGCGCCTCGGGCGCGCATGTCGACGCGGATGTTCTGTCCAATGCCGCGGCGCTCGCCCACGAGCTGAAGGGGTCGGACATGGGCGCGCGACTGAAACGCGCCGAGCTTGGTGCACTGACCACCAACCGGGACTACGAGACGGCGCTCGACGTACTGCGCCGGGCTGTGAAATCCAGCCAGATCCGACCCGAGGCCGAGCCGGCTCTGACAGCACGGATATACGGCGCGGCGGCGAAGGAGGGCGGCGATGCAGCGTTCCTGCGCCTCGCGTTCCGTGCCGACAAGGTTCTGGGCGTGGATGAGGAGGCCCGGCAGGTCCGTCGAGATCTGGCGAGTCGACTTCTGAAACATCGACTTGGCGAGCAGGCGCGCAATCTGGTTTCGCATCCTGACCTCATTCCGACGGTCGCCGACCGGATAATTCTGGCGGAGGCGGCGCTTTATGCCGGCAATGCCGAAGTCGCGCGCGGCTATGTCATGGGGCTGACCGAGCCGGCCGCCAAGGCGCTGCAAGATCGCATCGAAGCTGCCACCCGGGATTCGCCGCTCGGCCTCGCCGATACGCGGCGCCAGGCGGCAGAAGCGGCGCCGCCCGTTCTCGTGGACGACGGCCTGACGCTCAAGAAGACCCGCAACCTGCTCGACGCCAGCACGGCGGCCCGTACGCGGTTGCAGGGCATGCTCTCGCTCACGGGGGAGCCCGCCGCGGAGGGCTGATTTCCGGCCCCCGCTTACACTTTCCTAACCCTGTCCCCACTAAGACGGTCGCAACCGAAGCGGCAAGAATTGCGGCACATGGACATGGTAGGCAGAAGCCTGACACAGATCTGGACCGGAGCGGTCCGCGCCATAGCGCGCGGGCTTCTCGTGGTTGCGCTCGTCTGCGGCGCTCCGGTCGCCGATGCGGCCGGGAATCCGGCCGACGCGGACATCTGCCGCGTCGCCGCGCGTCGCGTCTCGCAGGAGACGGGTGTTCCGGTCTCCGTTCTCGAAGCCATCAGCCTGACCGAAACCGGCCGCAAGACCGCGGGTGCGTTCGGGCCGTGGCCGTGGACGGTCAACATGGAAGGCGCCGGTCATTGGTTCGACAGCGCGGGCCAGGCGCTGGACTACGCCCGCACGAACCACGGTCAGGGCAAGCGCAGCTTCGACGTTGGTTGCTTCCAGCTCAATTACAAATGGCACGGTGAGGCGTTCGCCTCGATCGAGGAGATGTTCGACCCGATCGCCGGTGCCCGCTATGCCGCCGACTTCCTGACCCGTCTTTACAACGAGACCGGAGACTGGAGCCGCGCCGCCGGCGCCTACCATTCACGCACCCCAGAAAATGCCAGCCGGTATCGGAAGATCTTCGACCGGCACTACGCCGCGCTGAGCGATGGCGGCCCGACCGTCGTGGCCAACGCCAACCGGTTCGCCGAGGAATCCGAGGACGAAGATGTGCGGGACGAACCGATGCGACAGAACAACTATCCGCTGCTTGTCGCGGTCAACCAAAGCGGGCGCATGGGATCCCTCGTGCCGCTCGGCGCGACCACAAGCCGTCTGATTCCGCTTCAAACCGCCCGCGCGCTGCAATGACGCGGGCTGACAAGACAGGACGACGTCCATGAAACTGACCGCCGAAGCCATATTCCGGCCGACGATCCTCCTGGCGCTCGCGCTGATGGCGGTGATCGTGATGATGATCCTGCCGGTACCTTCGTGGATCCTGGACGTGGGTCTCGCGGCCTCGTTCGCGTTGGCGATCCTGATCTTCACGGTGACGCTCTTCGTCGAGCGGCCGCTGGACTTCTCGGCCTTCCCGACGGTGCTTCTGGCGTCACTCATGCTGCGGCTGAGCCTCAACGTGTCGTCCACCAAGCTTATCATCGGCGAGGGACATACCGGAACCGGCGCCGCCGGCGATGTCATCCAGGGCTTCGCCAACTTCGTCATGGGCGGCAACGTGATGATCGGGCTCGTCGTCTTCGGCGTGCTGATGATCGTCAACTTCATGGTCATCACCAAGGGCGCCGGGCGCATGGCCGAGGTCGGCGCGCGCTTCGCCCTCGACGGGATGCCCGGCAAGCAGCTCGCCATCGACAGCGACATGTCGGCGGGCGCCATCGACCACGCCGAGGCCAAGCGCCGCCGCGAGATCGAACTCGCCGAGACGACGTTCTTCGGCTCGCTCGACGGTGCGTCGAAGTTCGTCAAGGGAGATGCCGTCGCGGGCCTGCTGATCACGTTGCTGAACCTGGTGGTCGGCTTGCTGATCGGCCTGCTGATGCATGGCATGCCGATCGGCCGCGCCTTCGAGACCTATGCGATCCTGACGGTTGGCGACGGTCTCGTGGGCCAGATCCCGGCGGTCATCATCTCGATCGCCTCGGCGCTTCTGCTGTCGCGCGGCGGAACCACGGGCTCGGCCGATTTCGCCATATTCTCGCAGCTCGGCAAGCATTCGTCGGCGCTGGCGACCGTGGCCGGCCTGATGGCGCTCTTCGCGCTGGTGCCGGGTCTGCCGTTCGTGCCGTTCATGGCAGGTGCGGCGGCGCTGGGCTTTGCCGCCTGGTACGTGCGTCGTCAGGATCAGCGCAAGGCAGCCGAGGCGGCCGCCAAGGCCGACGAGCCCGCCGCCGCGCCGCGCGAACGATCCATGGGCGACGTGCTCGACCTCGACGATATCCACGTGCAGTTCTCGCCCGACCTGGTGGAAATGGCGCTCGACCCAGCCACCGGCCTCGATGCGCGGATTCAGAACATGCGCAACCATGTGGCGACGACCTTCGGTCTCATCCTGCCCGAGATCCGGTTGACCGACGATGCGAGCCTGCCCGCGGGCAACTACGTGGTGCGCGTGCTTGGCGTGGAACAGGCGCGGGCCATGCTGGTGCCCGGCAAGGTGCTGGCGCTGGCCGGTGGCAACGACGCCGACCTGCCGCCGGGCGAGGACGTCAAGGAGCCGGTCTACGGCGCGCCTGCCCGCTGGGTCGACGCCGACACGCAGGACGATCTGGCGCTCGCCGGGATCACCGTGGTCAACCCGACCGAGGTGCTGGCCACGCACCTGCTCGAGGTCATGAAGACGAACTTCTCGCGCCTGCTCAGCCTGAAGGCCCTGCGCCGGCTGCTCGACGAGATGACCAACCTTTCCGACCAGCAGCGCTCCGACGCCAATCGTCGCATGATCGACGAGCTGATCCCCGACAAGGTGCCGGTGGACCTGTTGCTGGCCGTGCTGCGCCTTCTCCTGGAAGAGCGCGTGTCGATCCGCAACCTGTCGCTGATCCTGGAGGCCATTTCGGAGGCCCGGACCGCGACTGCGACGCCCGAGACCATCGCCGAACATGTCCGGCAGCGCCTTGGCTTCCAGCTGGTCGCGGAACTGCGGCGGACAGACGGTACCGTGCCGCTGATCCAGCTCGCGCCAGAATGGGAACAGACCTTCGCGACCTACCAGGTCGAAGGCGGTCACGGCGATGTCGCGCTGCCGCCCGACATCTTCAACAAGCTGGCGGGCTCCGTCGCCGACAGGCTGGCCCGCGCCGGCGAGGCGGGGATCTACCCGGCGGTCGTCACCTCGGTCCGTCGCCGCCGATTCGTGCGCACGGTGCTGGCCGCCAAGGGCATCGGCAACCCGGTCATGTCGTTCGAGGAACTGGGCGCAGAGGCCCGCCCGTCGCTCGTCGGTCTCGTCGCGGCATGACCGACCTGCTGGCCATCGCGCTGGAAAGCAGCCAGATGATCCTTGCCGTGGGCGGAATCGTCTTCCTGCGGGTCGGGGCAGCGATGATGCTTATGCCGGCCTTCGGGGAGCAATCGGTGCCCCAGCGGATCCGTCTGGCGCTGGCGCTGGCCTTCACGGCCATCATCGCCCCGGCGGTCTCGGCGGACATCGTGCCGCTCGTCACGTTCGACGGCCGTATGCTGTATCTCATCGCCACCGAGACGGTCGCCGGTCTGGCACTGGGCATGTCGCTGCGCCTCTTCGTGATGGCGCTGCAGATCGCCGGTTCCATCGCCGCGCAGGCCACCTCGCTCAGTCAGCTGCTCGGCAATACCGGCGCGGACCCGTCGCCCGCCATGGGGTACCTGATGGTGATCAGCGGCCTGACGCTGGCCGTGATGCTCGGCCTGCATATCCGGGTGGCCGAGCTGCTGATCTATTCCTACCAGATCCTGCGGCCGGGCGAGCTTCCGGTGGCGGGCGTACTCAGCGAATGGGGAATCGGCCGGATCGCCGCCGCCTTCGCGCTGGCCTTTTCGCTGGCCGCGCCGTTCACCATCGCCTCGTTCATCTACAACCTCGCGCTCGGCGTCATCAACAAGGCCATGCCGCAGCTCATGGTGGCGATGGTCGGCGCGCCGGCGATCACGCTGGGCGGCCTCATCCTGATGCTGATGGCATTGCCGATCCTGCTCGGCATCTGGTCCGAGAGCTTCTTCGGCTTCATGGCCGACCCGTTCGCAGGATAGTCGAATGGCCGAAGACGACGACGACGACAAGCAATATGCCCCGTCACAGAAGAAACTCGACGATGCGCGCAAGAAGGGCGAGATCCCGCGCTCGCAGGATCTCAACACCGCCGCGTCCTATGCCGGCCTCCTGCTGGCCGGAGCGGGTCTCGGTGGTGCCAGCCTGATCGGCGCGGGCGAAGCTCTGATGACATTGATCGACCGGCCCGAATCCCTTTCCAGGCTGATCTTCGACGGCAGCGGCGGACCTGTCTCGGCCTCGATCATTGTATCGGTCGCAATGCCCTTGCTGCCGCTCCTGGCCGCGCCCGCAATCATGGTGATCCTGGCTCTGGTGGTGACCCGCAGCTTCGTGGTCGCGCCCGACAAGATCATGCCCAAGCTCAACAAGATCTCGCCGCTTGCGCAGGCCAAGAACAAGTTCGGCCGCGGCGGGCTCTTCGAGTTCGGCAAGAGCTTCGTGAAGCTGGTGATCTATGGCGTGATCCTCGGTGTGTTTCTCTCGAGCAAGCTGCCGGACATCCTGTCGAGCATGGCGCTCAGCCCGGCGATGGCCACGGCGGAGTTGCTCAAGCTCGCGCTGACATTCCTGTTCATCGTGCTGCTGGTCTCGCTGACGATCGGTGGCATCGACTTCGGCTGGCAATGGGCCGAACACATGCGCAAGCACCGCATGTCGCACCAGGAGATGAAGGACGAGCACAAGCAGATGGAGGGCGACCCCCACGTCAAGCAACAGCGCCGGCAGAAGGGCTACGACATCGCCATGAACCAGATGATGGCGGACGTGCCGGAGGCCGACGTCGTGATCGTGAACCCGACGCACTACGCCATCGCGCTCAAGTGGGACCGGATGCGCGGCTCTGCCCCCACCTGCGTGGCCAAGGGCGTCGACGAGATCGCGCTCCGCATCCGCGAAGTGGCGAGCGAGAACGGCGTGGCGATCCACCGCGACGTGCCGACGGCGCGGGCGCTGCATGCCACCGTCGAGATCGGCGAGGAAGTCCGGCCCGAACATTACAAGGCCGTGGCGGCCGCGATCCGCTTCGCCGAAAAGATGCGCACGAAGGCGCGGCGATGATGACGCCCAGGGAACTGAAGCAGCTGAAGTCGCTGGCCGACATGATCCTGCAGGTCGATCTCGCGGCCCTGCGGCAGAATGCCGATGCGGTCCGCGGGGTCGAGGCCAAGGCGGCCTCGCACCGGGAGGCGCGCGCGGCCCGGGCGCGCACCATCGCCGAGCTCGACGTGCCCGACCCCGCCGCGATCGCATCGGCCGACACCAAGTGGCACGGCTGGAGCGACATCGAGCTGCGCCGGATCCAGGCCGAGCGCGCCCGGCTCGAGGTCGAGGCCGAGAGCCGTCGCGCAGCGGCCCGTCGCGCCTTCGGACGAGGCCAGGCTCTCGACCGTCTGTCGGTCATGCTCGCGGACGAGCAACGAAGGAAACGCGCCCGCCGCGACGAATTCTAGGCGCCCGTCGCTGTGGATCCGGCCGGCATACGCTGGCCTGGACGTGTTGGCGCCGCGCCCGCCTTCGATCCGTGATGTGAACTCCGCCCAAGCTGCCGGAACTGCCGGGGCGCGGGCGGCGCGGCGCAAGCCGTCCGGACATCGGGCGTCCGGGGCTTTCGGGACGGCCGGTCTCATGTCGAGGACGCCGGAGGACGCGGGCACGAAAAAGGCGCCCGGAGAGGATCTCTTCGGGCGCCTTTTCGCAAATCTTGTCTCAGGCGTCAGACGTCCTGGCGGATGATGTTGGTGATCAGCACCTCGTGCACCACATCGCCGAGCGTCTTTTCGGCACTTTCGAGCAGCGCCATGCGCAGCAGGTTCATCGTCCCCGACGACGTGTAGGCGCCGTGGAAGCCGCCCGCGTTGGAATGCTCGAAAAGCACTCGCAGGAAGCCGTCGCGCAGTTTCGGCTCGAGGCTGTGCACCTTCTCGACCGCGGCGTAGTCGACCTCGACGTTCAGCGACAGGACCACGAGCGCATCTACCTTCTCGTCGTCGATCACCGGAACGACGAACTGGTTGGTCAGCTCGACGATGTCGGTCGATGCATGCTCGCCACCATGTCCATCGCTGGAAGCGGCATGAGCGTCGGCCTTCGGCTTGGCATGGGCGTCAACCTCCGGCTTGGCATGGGCGCCGTCCTTCTTGGCTTCGCCATGATCGCCGCCTTGTGCGGGGGCGGCCGTGGCATGGGCCTCGGTGCCCGGCTTGAGCATGACACCCGCGCCTATGCCGGCGCCGAGGCCGAACACGGCGAGAATGACGGGTAGGAGTTTCTTGACCACGCGTGGGGCCTCCTCAGAAGGGCAGAACCTTGTCCACGACCTGCTGGCCGTAGCGCGGTTGCTGGACATCGGTGATCTGGCCGCGGCCGCCGTAGCTGATCCGGGCGGAGGCGATCTTGTCGTAGGTGATCTCGTTCTGGCGGCTGATGTCCTCGGGGCGGACGTAGCCGGTGACGAGCAGTTCGCGGACCTCGAAGTTCACGCGCACCTCCTGGCTGCCCTGGATCGCGAGCACGCCGTTCTGGAGCACGTCGACCACGGTGGCGGCCACGCGCAGCTCGAGGCGTTCGTTGCGGCGGACCGAGCCGTCGCCCTGGCTCTCGGAGGACGAGTTGATGCCGACGGCCGAATCCATGCTGGCGCCCTCGGGCATGCGCTTGTCGATGTTCTGCGGCAGGCCGAAGAGCGAACCGATGCCCATGTTCTCGGAGCCCGAGCGCGAGCGCTGGGTCGAGTTGCGGATCTCGGCCTTCTCGTCGATCTCGATGACGACGGTCATGATGTCACCGCGCTTGGACGCCCGACGGTCGCCCAGGAGCGACGCCTGACCGGCCGACCACAGAGAGGCGGTGCCGCCCGCGGGGCGGCTTTCCAGATCCTGGGGAAGCGCGGGATTCATCATCGCCATGTGTTCGTTCGTATCGCGGATCGACGTCAGCTCGGGCGGCTGACCGATCGAGGACGTCGAACCACAGGCCGAGACGGTGAGAGCGGCGAGGAGGGCGTAGGGAGCGATGCGCATGGAAATTCTTTCCTATCGGCGGGCAAACTGGAGGGGGCCGTTGGCGACGAGGACGGCTCCGTCCTCGGCAACGGTTCCGGTCACGGTGTTCCGTGAGCCGAGGTTCATGACGCGCAGGCGTTCACCGACACCGGCCCGGTCGAGGGCGCGGCCCTCGGTCGCGATCATCAGACCACCCTGGGCAAAGATGATCGGCACGATCTGGTTACGCTCCACGATCGCCGGGAACCCGATCTCGCCGGGCCGGATCGGTCGACCGGAATAGAGGTTTACCTTGGCCTCCATGCCGAGCGCGTCATCGATCGCCGAGAGCGCGCCCGGCGTATCGCCGGCGACGAGGGCAAGGTCGTCCGGGCCCAGGACGGACTGGCTGCGGATGGTGCGGGCGGCGACGAGCGTGTCGGCCGCGGCCTGCCCCGCCATCAGCGCCGCGAGCGCGAGAAATGCGAACCGCCGCATCAGCGCACCTGTGTCGTCGCGGCCATCATCTGGTCGGCGGCGCTGATGACCTTGGAGTTCAGCTCGTAGCCGCGCTGGGCCTCGATCAGTTCGGTCACCTCGCGCACGGCGTCCACGGAGCTGTCCTCGAGGAAACCCTGGCGGATGGCGCCGAGGCCATCCTCGCCGGGAACGCCCACGATCGGGGCCCCGGAGCCGGTGCTTTCGACGAACATGTTCGAGCCGATCGCTTCGAGGCCCTTCTCGTTGGTGAAGGCGGCCAGCGTGATCTGACCCATGAGTTCGGGCTGGGGCGAGTTCGGCGAAGTAGGCGTAGACCTCGCCCTCGCCGTTGATCGAGATCGACCGGGCGTCCTGCGGCACGGTGATGCCGGGAGCGACGGCGTAGCCTTCGCTGTTGACGATCAGGCCGTCCGCCGAGCGCTTCAGTGCGCCGTCGCGGGTGTAGGCGGCGCGGCCGTCGGGCAGTTCGATCTCAATGTAGCCCTTGCCCTCGATCGCGATGTCGAGATCGCCGCCGGTATTGGCCAGCGCGCCCTGGCTCGGCATCATGGATACGGCGGAAGGTCTGACGCCTAGGCCGAGCTGCACGCCGGTCGGCAGGACCGAGCCGTCGGAGGCGGTGATCGTGCCGGGCTGCGCCAACTGCTGATAGTGCAGGTCCGAGAATTCGGCGCGACGGGCGTTGAAGCCGGTCGTGTTCATGTTCGCGAGGTTGTTCGAGATGACCTCGACCCGCGTCTGCTGGGCGCTCATGCCGGTGGCAGCGATCTGGAGGGCGCGCATGTTTATCTATCCTTCTGGATATGGACGGTTCTTAGCGTCCGAGGGTCTGGGTGACCGACCGGATCCGCTCGTCTTCCTTGTCGAGGAACTTCTGGCCGAGCTCGTAGGCGCGGGAGACCTCGATCATTCGGGCGACTTCGGCGATCGAATCGACGTTGGAAGCCTCGAGCATCCCCTGGTGCAGGGTCACGCCTTCGGCGACCGGCTCGATCGCGTCGGCGGTGAAGCGGGTGCCCGACTGGTGCAGCAGGCTGTTGGGGTCGGTCGGGCGCCAGGCGCCGAGCAGCGACATCGGGCGACCGTCGACCGTGAGGGTGCCGTCCTGAGACAGCGAGACGTTCCGGGCTTCCGGCGGCACGAAGACCGGCGCGCCGCCCGCGTCAAGCAGGCGGTAGCCGTCGGGTGTGGCCAGATCGCCCTCGGCGTTCGGCGTGAAGCTGCCCGCGCGGGTCAGCTGCTCGCCGTCGGGCGTCTCGATCAGGAAGAAGCCGTCGCCTTCGATGGCGAAGTCGAAGCTGCCGCCCGTGACGGCCAGCGCACCTTGGGTATTGTCGATGTTTCGGCCGCGGGCAGCGGCCATCGACAGGCTGTCGCCGTCCCCGGTCTCGGTCACGAACTCCGAGAACACGACGCCCTCGCGCCGGAAGCCGGTCGTCGAGGCGTTGGCGATGTTGTTGGCCACGCTCTGCATTTCGCGCAGAAGCCCGGCCTGTCGTGTCAGCGACGTGTAACCTGCGTTGTCCATCTCTTCAGATTCCGGTGATGAGTGGGATGAGGCTGTCGGTCCAGAAGGACACCAGCGTTTCGGTCATGAAGCTCATCGTCACCCAGAAGACAGCGAGGATGGCGCCGACCTTTGGCACGAAGGTGAGCGTCATCTCCTGCACCGAGGTCAGCGCCTGGAAGAGGCCGATCACGACCCCGACCAGAAGTGCCACCACGAGGATCGGGGTGGAGATCATCACCGCGATCCACAGCCCCTGACGCAACGTGTCGTAGAAGATGAGCTCGTTCATGGCTCAGACCGGCATCCGCAGGATTTCCTGGTAAGCCTCGACGACCTTGTCCCGGACGGTCACGGCCGTCTCGATCGCCAGTTCGGTCTGCGCGAGCGCCTGTACCAGCGCGTGCTGATCGGCGCCGCCGGTCATCGCCGCCTGAGCGGTCTGCTCGGCGTCGACGAGCGTCTGCGCAAAATCGCGGCCGATGTCGAAGATCGCGCCGCCGTCGCCGTCCGGCTGCGCCTTCGGCGCTGTTGCCGGACGGGTGGCCGCGTATTGCTGGACGGCAAAAGACGTATCAATAGCCATTCTGGACTCTCCTATCGTCTGAGAAGTTCGAGCAGGGACTGCGACATTTGCCGCGTCTGATCGAACATTTTGAGGTTCGCCTCGTAGCTGCGCTGCGCTTCGCGCGCGTCAGCGATTTCGATCACCAGGTCGACATTCGAGCCGAGATAGTGACCGCTTTCATCCGCCATCGGGTGGCTGGGATCGTAGATTCGCGTGCGCTCGGTCCGGTCGAGCGAAACACCGCCGGTTTCCACGGCGCCGGTCGCCCGGCCGTGGTCCATTTCCTGTTCGAACGACACGATCTTGCGCCGGTAGCCGGGGGTGTCGGCGTTCGCGATATTCTCTGAGGTGTGGCGCAGGCGGGAAGCCTGGGCCTTCATTCCGCTGGCCGAAAGAGCCAGTGTGCTTGCGAGGTCTGACATCGGAAATTCTTTCCCTTATCGCCCGCGGCCGATCGAGGCGCGCAGGATGTCGAGCGACGACTTGTAGATCGATGTCGCCATGTCGTGCTGAAGCTTGGTCTCGGCGGACTTCATCATCTCGGTCTCGATCGAAACGTTGTTGCCATTGGGCGCAGCTGCGCCGCCCGCGTCGATGCTGCGAACGCGCAGGCCGTCGCGGTCGGCCATGTCGATATGGCCGGCACGTGTCGCCCGCATGCCGCGATCGCCGGAGCTGCTGTAGGTGCTCTGGAACGAGTCGATGTCCGAGGCGCGGTAGCCGGGCGTGTCCGCATTGGCTATGTTTCGCGCAATGGTTGTCTGACGGGTGCTCGCGTGCTTGCCCAGCGCGCTCGCCATCCGCATGATTTCAATGTTGTCGAACATCGGGGCTTCTCCCTCGATCCTTGGTAAGCGGAGGATTAAGGCTGATTCCTTTAGAAACTGTTGTCGGAAACTGACTTCGGAGGTCGCACGGGTGACGTCAGGCATAGATCAGCTCCGCGCAGAGGTGGCAGCGGCGCAGTCGGTTCGTCACGTGGGCCGTGTCCGAACCATCGAGCGCGGTACCCTCGAGGTCGAAGGCCTTTCCGAAGTCGCCGCGGCCGGTGATCTGGTTTCGTTGCGAATGCGGCGCGGGCGCTCGATGCTGGGCGAGATCATCCGGCTTTCGGCCCAGACGATCACGGTTCTTCCGGAGGGAACCGATGACGGCCTGGCAATCGGCGACCGCGTCGTTCTGATCGGCGCGGGCGATATCGCGCCCGATGACACCTGGATCGGGCGCGTGATCGATCCGCTGGGACAGCCGCTCGACAACCGGCCCATATTGCGCGGCACCCACTGGCGGCCGATGCGGGGCGCCCCGCTCAACCCAACTCAGCGTCGGCCCCTGGGCGAGCGTCTGGAAACCGGGCTCGCGGTCTTCAACACCCTGCTGCCGATCGTCCGGGGCCAGCGGATCGGCCTGTTCGCAGGCTCCGGCGTCGGGAAATCGACGCTCCTCGCGATGCTGGCGCGGCGAATGCAGGCGGATGTCGTGGTCATCGCCATGGTCGGCGAACGGGGTCGCGAGGTGCGCGAGTTCATCGACAAGGTCCTCGGCCCCGAAGGCATGAAGAAGACGGTGATCGTCGCGGCCACGTCCGACCGCTCTCCTCTGATCCGGCGGCGCTGCGCCTGGGCGGCGGCATCGATCGCCGAACATTTCCGCGATCAGGGCCGGCAGGTCCTTTTCATGGCCAATTCGATCACGCGTTTTGCCGATGCCCACCGCGAGGTCGCGCTGGCGGCGGGCGAAAGCGGATCCCTGCGAGGTTATCCGCCGTCGACGACCCATCTCATCACGGGGCTGGCCGAGCGTGCCGGGCCCGGCCTGGAGGGGCAGGGCGACATCACGGCAATCTTCACTGTGCTGGTGGCCGGCTCGGACATGGAGGAGCCCGTGGCCGACATTCTTCGCGGCGTTCTCGACGGCCATGTCGTGATGGACCGGGAGATCGCGGAACGTGGGCGGTTTCCGGCGATCGACGTGCTGCGCTCGGTCTCGCGCTCCTTGCCGGAGGCGGCCAGCGAGGCTGAGAACGCCCTCATCATCAAGGCGCGCGCGCGGCTCGGGACCTACGAAAAGGCGGCGCTCATGATTCAGGCGGGTCTCTACACGGCCGGCAGCGATCCGGCGCTGGACCAGGCGATCCAGTGCTGGCCGCATCTGGATGCGTTTGTCGGACGGGTGGAAAGAGGCACGAGCACCGAGAGCTTCAAGGCTCTGGCGACCTGTCTGGCAGGGAGAGCTCCTGCCAACTGACAGGCGCCCTCCCGGAATCTCAGCCGAACAGAGACGGCTTCGGAATGGCCTGCAGCAGGCTAAGGGCGACGGCGGCGGACGAATAGCTCGCGGCCGAGCTCTGCATGTCGGCGCGGGCGAAGAACAGACGGGTCAATGCCTCACGCTTCTCGGGATCGGCCAGGGCCTTGGGACTTTCGGTGCCGAAATAGGCCTCGCTCTTTTGCTTGAAGATCGACAGCTGCTGATCGATGTCGAGCGCACCGACGGCCTTTGGCAGGCCGAACGCGCCTTCGAACACGACCCGCAACGGTTTCGTCGCCATGATCGAAAACCACATCGAATCGACTGTCTTCTCTCCTTCGAGAAGGCTGTCGAGCTCGCGATCCAGGCCAAGCGCAAAGCGCATGTTGGGATCCTGCTCGCCGACCGCGACCTCGAACTGGCGGGTCTTGAAGGCGGCGATCAGGTTGTCGGCAAATCCGGCATTGCCCGTCTTCGGAGTCGCCTTGTCGAACCCGAAGGATTCCGTGAGCGACAGGTAGCGCCCGTCGCGCAGTTTGTTGGCCATCGAATCTTCGTTCTCGGCCCCTTCGGCCAGCACCTTGCTGACCAGGAACTTCTTGTCGATCTCGCTTTCGAGGCCAAAGGCGCCGAGCGCAACGGTGAGGAGCCGGTGATCCTTCATGAGATCGTCGACAGTCTGCACCTTTCCGATGTTTTCGCGAAAGTAGTCGGTGTCGCGCTGGATCTTGGCGGAGCTTTCGAAAGCCTCCTGCTGGACCTCTCTCGTGCGCTTGAGAAAGGCCCAACCGGCGTTCCCGCCCATCGGAATGACAGGCTGATAGGTCATGCCGTCGCCGCCAGAAGGCGCTCTTCACGCGGCAGCAGGCAGCGCAGGGCCTTCAGCGCCTGGTAGTGCTGGTCGTTCATCACGGACTGCGTGGCCTCGGTCAGCTGCTCGCGGCTGTCGAAGTCGGTGAAGACCTGGCTCAGTTGCTCGATACCGCGCAGGAGCTGGTGCTTCGCTTCGGCAGGCTCCGCGTCGCCGGACAGGACGAGCTGGGCGACGTAACAGACCCGACGCACGGGCGTGTTCACCTCGTGCGGGTGGATCGCGTCGCGAAGACGCAGGATGTTCGCATTCGGCGTCACAATCGAGAGCCGCGAGCGGCGATCGCCGTTCTCGATGACGGCGCCGTTGATCAGGACGCGTTCCTTCGGGCCCAACTTCAATACCAGACCGCTCATGCCGCCTGTCCTCCGCTTCTGAGGCCCTTCATGATGGCCGTGTTGATTTCGACGAGCAATTCCTTGGAGGCCTTGCCCGACAGGATAGCGTGGGTCTGCCGACCGACGAAAAGGGCGAGCGACAGGATCTGTCCGCGAAGCGCGACAGGCAGGGAATTCTCGTCCTGCATGAGGTCGGCCGCGAGCGTGTTCCACAGGCGGTGATTGGTCTGCACCGCATGGGCGAGCCTCGGGAACTGGCTCTTGTCGCTCTCGTCGACCGATTTGAGCTCCTTGGTCACCCTGGCGAAGATGGCGTATTCCGTGCCGCGATCGGTTCGGGTCGGGGCAGATGCCTGGGCGTAGGCGGTCTGGGCCTGAGAGTATGCGTTCACTTCTGATCCTTCCTGGACGAGTGGCGACGTCCCGCGTTTTCCCGCGGAGGAAGCGGGGCGCCCCGAAAGGCGCCCCGCTCAGGCTCTTACTTGAAGAGCGACAGTACCGATTGCGGCGCCTGGTTGGCGATCGACAGGGCCTGCGTGCCCAGCTGCTGCTGAACCTGAAGGGCCTGAAGACGGGCCGATGCCTCTTCCATGTTGGCGTCGACCAGCGCGCCCACGCCCTCTTTCAGCGAAGCGGCCTGCTTGCTGAGGAAGTCGTTCTGGGCGTCGATGCGTGCCTGGGCAGCACCGAACCCGGACGCGGCGGTGTTCACCGATGTCGAGGTTGTCGTCGATCACGTCGAGGCCGGCGGCATCGAACGTGACGGCCTTGACAGCGGTCGCGACGGCCTCGAGGTCTGTGTCACCGGTCGAGAACGATCTCGCTGCCAACCACACCGGCGGCACTGCGCGTCACCGAGACGGTGACGTTTTGCGCGGCGCCCGCTGTGTCGACCAGGTTGATGCCGTTGAACTGGGCCGACTTGGCGATCGAGGTGATCGTGTCCGCAAGGGCATCGATCTCGGCCTTCAGCTTCGTCGTGTCCGCATCGGGGTTCTGGCCCTGGACGACCTTCTCCTGCACCTGGCGCAGCAGGTCAGCGGTCTGCTCGGTGGCCGAACGGGCGACGCCGACCATGGCCGAAGCGGAGGTCAGGAGTTCGGCAGCGTCTTGAGCGCACCGACGTCCGACTTCATCGTCGAGGCGATGGCCCACGAGGACGAATTGTCCTTCGCCGTGGCGACCTTCAGGCCGGTGGAGATTTCGCTCTGCACCTTGCCCATGTCGTTGTTGATGCTCTTCAGGGTCTGAAGGGCCACCATCGCACCGTTGTTCGTCAGGATCGAGGTCATGTATCTTAATTCCTTCGAGTGACGCTTTTGCGCTGGGTGTTCATAACCGCTATTTTCAAGCGGGCGAGGGAAAGCGTTCTGCTGTGTCCGAGGCCGTTTTCGACATCGCGCGATCCGTTCGGGATGCAGGGGCAAATTGCGCGAGGTTGGCTAACAGCTGACTAATACCTGGCCGCTGAATTCGGCGAACTTCGGGATAATTTTAAGAAACGTGGCGCGGGTATGGATGGACGCTAGAAAAAGGCCGCGCGAACATTCGCGCGGCCTTTCCCCGAAGGTCGCATGCCGGGACGAGATGCCCGCCAGTCACCGGACTTAGCGGAAGAGCGACAGGACCGACTGCGGCGCTTGGTTCGCGATCGACAGGGCTGCGTGCCGAGCTGCTGCTGAACCTGCAGGGCCTGCAGGCGGGCCGAGGCCTCTTCCATGTTGGCGTCGACCAGCGCGCCCACACCTTCCTTCAGCGAGGCAGCCTGCTTGCCGAGCGAAGTCGTTCTGGGCTTCGATCCGTGCTTGGACGGCACCGAAGGCCGGCTGCGGCCGTGTTCACCGATGTCGAGTTCGGCGTCGATGGCGTCGAGAGCCGCTTGGGTGGTGGTCGATCGGTAAAGGTGATGGCCTTGACTGCTGTCGCCACAGCCACAAGGTCGGCCACGTCGAGAATCGATCTCGCTGCCGAACCACGACCGCCGGCACCGAGCGTCACGCGTGATCGAGACCGTAATGTTCTGCGTCACGCGCCGTTGCATCGCTCGACGAGGTTGATGCCGTTGAACTGGGCCGAATTGGCGATCGAGGCGATCGTGTCCGCAAGGGCGTCGATCTCGGCCTTGATCTTGGTGGTGTCGGCATCGGGGTTCTGAGCCTGGACGACCTTCTCCTGGATCTGGCGAAGGATGTCAGCGGTCTGCTCGGTGGCCGACGCGGCGACGCCGACCATGGCCTGAAGCCGAGGTCAGGCCTTCGGCAAGCGTGTTGAGCGCGCCGACGTCCGACTTCATCGTGGAGGCGATGGCCCACGAGGACGAGTTGTCCTTCGCGGTGGCAACCTTGAGGCCGGTGGAGATTTCGCTCTGCACCTTGCCCATGTCGTTGTTGATGCTCTTCAGGGTCTGAAGAGCAACCATCGCGCCGTTGTTGGTGTTGATCGAAGTCATTTTGCGTTTCCTTGGTCTCGACGCTTTTGCGCCGGATTTTCTGATCGCCCGGAAGTGGGCGAAGGGAATAACGCCTTCTGACATTTGCTGGCGTTCGCGTGTTCCGCGGCGCCGCGCCACCCTCATCGGATGCAGGGACAACATGCGCCGACGCACCTAACAACGCCTTAATCGCATCGGGCGAGAAAACCGGCATTCTATAGAAAAAACTCAGCTTTCGCTAACCATGATCGCGAGCGAAAAATGAAAAAGCCGCCCCGGGAATGTGAGGCATTCCGACTTGTAGGACATGAGGCTACCCAACCTGCCGACCTGAAGGTCGGCAGGTTTTTGATTTTGTGCCGTATTTCCGACTGATTCTTTCGCTTGAAGGACAAGTCCGCGGGAAGTCCGAACTTCCCGCGGGAGCGGACGATTTTCGGTTGTGGATTTCGTGTTCGGCCATACCGGCCAATATTGGAGGCAGCGCAAGCTCTTGACCCAACAACGGACCAAAGGACCGAGAGCGTTGAAGAGCCTCCCGAATATGTCGCTTGCGCAAGTGTATCCCGAGATTGTCGGGAATACAAATTTCAACTGCTGCGGCGATCCCGACTGCGGCAACTACGGCGTTGCGCCGGATGTCGCGCGCCACAGCTTTGCCGGCCCGGGCGCGGCTCAACGACGGCAGTCCGCTGCCATCAGTGATCCCGGCGTTGCCGCCGGCGTTGGACGCTACAAGATGGTGTCCGAGTCGCGGCCCGAGACGCACCGGGAAACCGATGCTTTCGAGTTTGCCGGCGATCCAGTCGGATGGACCGATGGCCGAACGCTGATCTGTCAGCACATGCGCGGGAACGGCGACTGCGGCGTCGGTTTCACCGTGATGTCGAACCGGCATTTCGACGATGAACTCAAGCGTCTGACCTACCAGCAGGCCCAGAAGAGCTTCCGCGCACCCCTGATGTCGTTCCAGAGGCCGACGGGACGGTTCGACGAGCCCGCTCTCTTCGCCGCTGCGGAGTCGCGTTTGCGGCTGTTTGCCGGCCGGACCGCCAAGGCCTTCGATGCCAAGAAGCTGCCGCTCTCGGCTGAGGCGCGGGAGGCCGTCGACGCTGCCTTGTTGAGGGCGGACCAGATCGAGTTCCTGAAGGAGCACTGGTTCAACTTCGTCGGCAAGGAAAGGGATAGCCGGAATAGCTTCGACGGCATCATGACGCGAGAAACCTACACGAAAGTCGCATCGCTGGCCGCCCTCAAGGCGACACTCCCGCCCGGCAAGATCACCCTCGTGGGTGAACAGGAGTCGAAGATGGCGCGCGTCGTGCCCCATATATTCCGCGAGGAGATTCTGGCCGATCGCTTCGAGTGGGCCGTCAAGCCAACCTCAGCCCTGCGTATGGCATCGCAAGCGACGGCTCTCCCAAGCCGTGGCCCATCGTCAACTTCGCATCGTCTGCCTTGCCTCGCCTCTGGTTGCGCAGCCCGATCCAGGCCGCGAGTGAGATCGACAAGACGGTCGGCTTCCCGGTTCTGTCGCCCAGATACCGGGAAGCCTACAGGCGCCTCAGCATCGACGAGACCATCCAGGACCCGGAACTACGTGCCGCTATCACGCGCCGCGTCGTGATGGCCACGATCCAGCCCGCGTCGACCTTCATGAATGCCCTGCGCGCGAGGCTGAGCATCGTCGAAAGGGCCGGAGGCCGTGGCTCTAAGAACGGCCCGGGCTACATCAACGGAGCAGCCTACAGCCCGCGTGTTCTGATCGCCCTGCTCAACATCTGGCGTGTCCATTACAACTTCTTCGACTGGCGGCCATTCAACCCACCAACCACGACCGACGGCATCCTGGAAGAAGAGCTCGACCGGGACGACGACGCGGCTATGGAGCCTGGCCCGACGAGGAGCCTGGCGGTGCCAGGCACGGACCAGCGGATCAGCGTTCCGCAGAGGCGTTCCGTGCCGAAAGACCGAAGCACTCCGGCCATGAGGTTGGGAGTCGTATCGCCATCTCGGCCGCGCCCGCGGCCAGAAGGTGAAGAGCGCAACAAGCCAGATCGGCGCCAAGATGACCGTCCCTTCCTGCCGGACTTGTCGAGGATTCTCTACCAGCCCTGGCTGTTCCACGGGACGCCGATGTGGGCGAAGTTGCAGGGCCGATAGAGCGCCAAAACGACGACGGGCGGCGATTAAAATCGCCGCCCGTGTTCTATAAGTCGGAATGCCTCACCAAGAATGGCGCGGTCTTTTCAAGCATAAGGAAGAGAGGCGTGGGTCAGGCGCGCTTTTCGAATGCGCCGCCGCGCGCTCCGAGCGTCTGACGCTCGCCGGCCTTCGAGTAGGTATTGAGGGGACCGTGCGCCGAACGGATCTCGGCGAGCTTGCGGGTGACCGACTTCAGGCCACGCGCCGCTGCCGCCAGAAGTTCGCGATTGTGCTCGGCATCCTGCTTGATCGTTTCGACCCTGCGCGGATCGAGCCGGGAGCTGAGCTCTCCGAACTTGGCGAACAGCTCTTCCTTGATACTGGCGATGGGCTCGAGGGAATCATAGTCGCCCTTTAGAAGAATCTCCCGCTCTTCGCGCAGGAGGTTTTCGAGATCGGCGAGAGTTCTGATCAGACATAGGTGCGCTCCTTGAGTGCCTGGTAAATGCTTTCGGCAAGACCGACCCCGCCGGTTCGTGCCATCTCGTCTGCCTGAGCCTGACGCAGGAAGGAGGCAAACTGCTCCTCTCCCGCGCCACCGCTCCATCCTTCGATCGGTTCGCCCAGCCCTGCGGCCTTGAGCATCTCGGCCAGGAAGTTCGCCTCAAGCTTCTGCGCGACTTCCATCAGCTTCTGGTCTTGTCCCGTGCGCTGCTGCGCGTTGGATACGGAACCTGCGACTGCGGACGGAATCATGGTCTGTCTCCGAATTCTTCAGATTTGGGGCGTTTCTGAGGCATCTCGGTAAAGAAGCGGTAACCAGCGGATGTCATGAGAGGACAACGGAAGCAGAAGGCTTGCTGAACATGATTCCCTTACTCGACGGAGCGCGCACGTTTTCCGGCAACCGTGATGCGGCGAGCGATACGACAAAGCAGAATGCGTCGAAGCCCGACGGCAAGGAGTTCGACCGGGCATATGTCGAAACCGCCGAGGAGGGGCGCGAAACGGCGTCCCCCCCGTTCCCGACGTGCCACGGATCGCGAAACTTTTCGCCCACGGGCTGCGCTTTTTCGCCAGCGATACCGAGACATCCTCGGTGCCGAGCGACCCAATTCCGACCAAATCGGAGCAGCAGACGGCGCTGTCGGAAGCGGTCGCTCCCGGGACCCTATCTCTGGAAATAGTCGAAGCGATTTCCCCGGATGCGGCGGACGCGAACATGTCCGTGGAAGAAGAGGTGTCAGCCCCGATTGCTGTTGTTGCCGATGCGGCACTCGAGCCGGCAGGCAAGGATGACGACCATCAGGACGATGTCCAAGTCGATGTCGTGGTGGAACCCGGAGTCCCGGTCGGAGAGATTCCGACCCAGCCTTCCGCCACAGCCATGGCGGAGGGTGCAGGCCGAGATTCGCTTGCGCAGCAGCGCGAACCGATCCAGTCCGCAGAGGTCAGGGTGTCGGGCGTGGGACATGGGGCGGCCGTCGACTTCGACGGTACGGCGGGGCAGGTCCCTGACCCGAAAGCCACCGTGCGGGTCGCCGAAACGGATTTGCCTCGCAATGCTCAGGGAGTCGGTATTTCGGCCGCAGACCAGGTGGCGGGGGACAAGATTCCCGACGCTGCGCAACACCTCGCCCGGACCGCGGAATCGAGCGAAGCAAATGCGCAGGTTGAGCCGGATGTCCCGCCCAAGCCGGTCGTGGACCAGCGTGTGGCGGCCGCTCGGCCGGAAACAGCAGCCGCTCGTGACGCCGGGTCTGAAACCGCTCGGCCTGGCGATCTTGTCCGGACTGTCACCCTTGCGGGCAAGACGGAAGATCGCGGCATGATCGTGGAGGCGCGTCGTGGCGATCTGGCTATGGTCCAGACGTCAGCACCGACCTCCCGCGAGGGCGCGGAGCCGCAAGCCAAGGGCCAGGAACAGACGCTTCCGGCGACGCTCACCGCACCGGCGCCAGCGCCTACCACGGCAACGGATACAAGCGACTTCGATCCGCTTGGGGCGGACGCTGCGATGACCATCGCCGACACGATTTCGGACGCCAGCTACGAGACGGTCGACATCGCTCGTGTCGAGGGCCGCTCCGAGACGCTCGCTCGCACGGAAGCCACACGCTTCGAGGTGCCGCGCCAAGTCACCGCGCAGGTGGCAGAAGCCGCGAAGATGCTTCGCGACGGGCCGGTCGAACTTTCTCTTTCGCCCGAGGAATTGGGCAAGGTGAAGATGACCCTATCGGCAACAGACGGGGTCATGATGCTGGTCGTCACTGCCGAGCGGCACGATACGCTCGACCTGCTGCGCCGGAACATCGACCAGCTTGCCCAGGATTTCCGCGATCTCGGCTACGATTCTACTCCAGTTCAGCTTCGGGCAGGAAAGTCCCCGGCAGCAGGCCGGCGAGATCCCGGATCTGCAGGACGGCCAGTCAGATAGCGCCAGTGCCGTCCATATGACAAGTTCGCATCAAACATCGCTCGGCCATTCGTGTTGCCGGTGCCAGTCTTGATCTGAGACTCTAGAAGGAGACGATGATGGAAACCCCCGCGATTTCCGCCGCGACCCAGGCTGCATCCAAGGCCAAGCCGGCCGAAAAGGCCGAGAGCAACCCGGCGCTCAGTTCGGATTTCGAGACGTTCCTGAAGATGCTGACGGTCCAGATGCAGAACCAGGACCCGATGAATCCGATCGAATCGACGGATTATGCGGTGCAGCTTGCCACCTTCTCGGGGGTCGAGCAGCAAGTGCGAACGAATGATCTTCTCGGCAGTCTCGGCGCTCAGTTTGCCGTCATGGGCATGTCGCAGATGGCCGGTTGGGTCGGAATGGAAGCGCGGAATTCGGGCCCGGCCCACTTCGAAGGCATGCCGATCGAGATTACGCCACAGCCCGACGCTGCCGCGAATGCCATGGCGTTGGTGGTGCGCGATTCGGAAGACCGCATCGTCGACCGCCGGGAAATGCCGGTGATGCGCGATCCGATCGAATGGGCCGGTGTCGACAGCAACGGTGCTCCCTTCGAGAAGGGCCTTTATTCGTTTGAACTGGAGAGCCTGAATGATGGGCGCGTGCTTTCCACCAGGCCCATCGAGACGTTCTCGCGCGTCGTCGAGGCGCGCAACGACAAGGGCGAGCTCATGCTCATCCTCAAGGGCGGCGCCGAGGTGAAGGCGACCGATGTGTCGGCGCTGCGTTCGCCTGACATTACCTGATGGTTCAGGCTGACCGCCGGCGCCGGTTTTGGCCGCCGGGGGTCAGAGGATACTCCCGAGCCACGCGCCGAGGCCCACCAGCAGGCCGCCGGCCGCCATCTGCGCCACCGGAACCAAAGCCGATTTGCGCCTTGGCGGGGGTGCCGGGTGCGATTGCTTAATCAGGAGCGATTCGGCGAGCTGCGGCAGCCGGGGGCCAAATCGCGCAAGCACGCGCCCCGTCCGGTTGAGGTCGCGCAGGACCGCCCTGGGCCCGAGATTCTGACGTATGTATTGCTCGACGATGGGCTGGGCGACCATCCAGATGTTGATGTGCGGGTTGAACGAGCGAGCGACGCCCTCGACCACGACCATGGTGCGCTGCAGCAGGATCAACTCGGTACGTGTTTCCATCCCGAACCGTTCGGTTACCTCGAAGAGGTAGTTGAGCAGGCGCCCCATGGAGATCTGGCTCGCGTCCATCCCGAAAATCGGTTCGCCGACGGATCGCAGCGCCCGTGCGAACTCGTCGATATCGCGGTCGGCTGGCACGTATCCCGCCTCGAAATGCACTTCGGCCACGCGGCGGTAATCCTTGCGGATGAAACCGAAGAGGATCTCGGCGTAGACGCGGCGCGTGTACTCGTCGATCCGGCCCATGATCCCGAAATCCATCGCCACAATGTCGCCGTTCGGGCCGATCTTCAGGTTGCCTTGGTGCATGTCGGCATGGAAATAGCCGTCCCGAAGAGCGTGGCTCAGGAACAGGCGCAGCACCCGTTCCCCCAGCGCGGCCCGGTCGTGGCCGGCTGCGTCGATCGCTGCGAGATCGTTCGCGGGCAGACCCTCGGCCCAGTCGATCGTCATCACGCGGCGTGACGACAGGAACCAGTGCGCGCGGGGCACGCTGAATCCCGCATCCTGCGCGGTGTTCGCGCCGAACTCGGCCGCGGCCGCAGATTCGAGCCGCAGGTCGAGCTCGCCCATCACCACGCCCTCGAAATGGGCGATGACGTCCATCGGCCGAAGCCGCCGCGCGGACGGCGACAAGAGCTCGACCATCCGCGCGGCGAAGTAGAATGCGTCGATGTCCTTGCGAAACGCCTTTTCGATGCCCGGGCGCAGGACCTTGACCGCGACGGCCTCACCGGTTTTCGCCAGCCTTGCCTTGTGGACCTGCGCGATCGACGCCGCGGCCACGGGTGGGCTGAACTCCGAGAAGAGCCGCTCGACGGGTTGCTCGAGCTCCCGGGCGACTTCGATCCGCGCTTCCTCGAGCGGGAACGGGTCGAGCTTGTCCTGCAGGACGCGCAATTGCATCGCCAGTTCGTCACCCACCACATCCGGGCGGGTCGACAGGATCTGCCCGAACTTGATATAGGCCGGCCCCAGCGCCGTCAGCGCCCGTGTGACTGGCGGCAGCGACGGATCCCCCTTGAGGCCCGCCCATGCGAAGGGCCGGCCGAGGATGCGCGCCGCGAGGCGCAGATGCGGCGGCGCTCGGAAGGCGTCGAGAACCGCCTGCATCGCACCGGTGCGTTCTAGCGTGGCGCCCGTCCGTGCCAGGCGCCAGATATTGTGAGGTCCGCGCACCTAGAGCTTCCAGCCGGAATGCAGCGCGGCAATGCCCATGGACAGATTGCGGTACTTCACCTGTTCGAAGCCGGCGTCGCGGATCATGCCGGCAAAGCTCTCCTGATCGGGAAAGCGCCGGATGGATTCGACGAGATACTGGTAGCTCTCGCGGTCGTTGGCGACCACCTGACCCATCCGCGGAATGACGTTGAAGGAATAAGCGTCGTAGGCGCGTTGCAGCATCCGGTTCGGCAGCAGGCTGAATTCAAGCACCATGAGGCGACCGCCCGGCCGCAGGACCCGGTAGGCTTCGGACAGCACATCGCCGATCCGGGTAACGTTCCGGATCCCGAACGAAATCGTATAGACATCGAAGCTCGCGTCGGGAAACGGCAGTGCCATCGCGTCGCCCACGACCCAGTCGAGACGATCAGCGAGATTCGCGGCCTCGGCCCTCCGGCGACCTTCGTCCAGCATCGGCGCGGTCAGGTCGAGCACGACCGCCTCGGCGTCGCGCGCCCGGCGAAGGAAGCGGAACGCTATGTCGCCAGTGCCGCCCGCCACATCGAGAAGGCGCTGGCCGGGCCGCGGGGCCAGCCAGTCCATCATGGCGTCTTTCCAGATCCGGTGAACGCCCCCCGACATCAGGTCGTTCATCAGGTCGTATCGAGACGCCACCCGCGAGAAGACGCCGTGCACCAGACCCGCCTTTTCGTCCTCGGCCACTTCGGAATAGCCGAAATGCGTGGTCCGCGACCCGTCACTGCCCATGTATCTTGCGCCCTCGCTGGAATGTCCCCTTCTTATAGGGCGACGGGGCGCGTGTGCAATTCGCCCGGCCAAGGAGACGCGTTTGCCCGAGCTGCCGGAAGTGGAAACCGTGAGGAGGGGCCTCGTGCCGGTCATGGAGGGCGAGGTGATCCTGCGCGCCGCAGCGCGGCGTCCCGATCTGCGCTGGCCGCTGCCGCCCGATCTCGCGGAACGGCTTGCGGGCCGCCGGGTCCTGACTTTGCGCCGTCGGTCGAAGTATCTGCTGGCCGACCTCGACAGTGGCGAGACGCTCATCGTGCACCTGGGCATGTCGGGCCGGCTGCTGATCTCGGGCGCGGCGCCGGGCGTGTTCCATCGCGACATTACGCCAGCCGGGAAGCACGACCATGTCGTCATCGACATGGAAGGTGGCGCCCGCATCACCCTGAACGACGCACGGCGATTTGGCGCGGTCGCCATCGCGGCGACAGCGACGCTGGAACAGCATCATCTGCTCGCGGCGCTGGGTCCGGAGCCGCTCGGAAACAGGTTCGATGCGACCTATCTGGTCGCTCGGCTGAAGGGTCGCGGCGCGCCCGTGAAATCCGCCCTGCTCGACCAGGGCTTGGTGGCGGGGTTGGGCAACATCTATGTCTGCGAGGCGCTCTGGAGGGCCGGAATCGCACCGCGGCGCAAGGCAGGACGCATTTCCGCGCGGCGGATCGAAACGCTCGTGCCGATCATCCGGGACGTGCTGAACGACGCGATCGAGGCGGGTGGATCGAGCCTGCGCGACTATCGCCGGGCGGATGGCGAGCTGGGCTACTTCCAGCATTCCTTCAGCGTATATGACCGCGAAGGAGCGCATTGCCCGCGCGCAGGATGCGGCGGAACCATCCGCCGGATCACGCAGTCCGGTCGCTCCACCTTCTATTGTCCTCTTTGCCAGAGATGACTTGATCCGGGTGGTGAGGTCGTTAAGGCTCGGCAGCACGCGCATTCAGGGGGGATGGAATGGCGTTCAAGACAATCGTCGTCGAGGTCGAGGAACATGTCGCGCTGATCCGCCTGAACCGGCCGGACGCGATGAACGCGCTGAACGGGACGCTGCTCTCGGAGCTCGCTCAGGCGCTGGGCGAGGCCGACCGGAATGACAAGGTCCGCTGCATCGTCGTCACGGGATCGGAGAAGGCGTTTGCGGCCGGGGCCGACATCAAGGAGATGTCGGAGAAATCCTTTGTCGACGCTTTCGGTCGCGACCTTTTCGGCCCCGAAGTTGACGCCATCCTGCGCGTGCGCAAGCCGATCATCGCCGCCGTGGCCGGGTATGCTCTGGGCGGCGGTTGCGAGCTGGCCATGATGTGCGACTTCATCATCGCGGCCGACACCGCGAAGTTCGGCCAACCCGAGATCAACCTTGGCGTTATCGCGGGCATCGGCGGCACTCAGCGCCTCACGCATCTGGTCGGCAAGTCGAAGTCGATGGAAATGCACCTGACGGGCCGCTTCATGAATGCCGAGGAAGCGGAGCGCGCGGGCCTCGTAAGCCGTGTCGTGCCAGCCAAGAAACTGATGGACGAGGCGATGGCCACGGCGGCCAAGATTTCGGAGAAATCCCTCCTGACCACGATGGCGGTGAAAGAGGCGGTCAATCGGGCGTACGAGATTCCCCTGAGAGAAGGGCTTCTTTTCGAACGCCGGCTTTTCCACGCCCTGTTCGCCACATCGGACCAGGCCGAGGGTATGTCGGCGTTCCTCGACAAGCGCGAGGCGCAGTTCCGCGACAAGTAGTCGTTTCTCAAGGTTGACAGACATCCGAGTCACCCCTAGAAGCGCGGCTTCAGTTTTCGCACGAACCCGAACACGGGAAGTAAACCTATATGGCCAATTCGCCCCAGTCCAAGAAGCGCGCGCGTCAGATCGAGCGTCGCACCGCCGTCAACAAGGCGCGCCGCTCTCGTATCCGCACCTTCCTGCGCAAGGTCGAGGAAGCCATTTCCTCGGGCAACAGGGATGACGCCACTTCGGCCCTGCGCGCAGCGCAGCCCGAGTTGATGCGCGGTGTCACCAAAGGTGTCTATCACAAGAACACGGTCGCCCGGAAGTTGTCGCGGCTGTCTTCGCGCGTGAAGGCCCTCGGCTAAGCCGGGGCCAATTAAACCTCTGATTGAAAGGCGCTTCGATGCAAGTCGAGGCGCCTTTTTTCATGCCCTCTCGAAGCGTTGTTGGCGCTGGCGGAGATTCGCGCAGGGGCGGTTGTGTCAAGCGCAAAGGTCTGTTGCACGGTCGAGATGCGGCGGGCTAGCTTCGGGGTGCGATTCAAGTCGTCTGGGGGACATCTGATCTGCGGTGACGGCACACGCGATAGGCGAACAGAGGGGGCAGCCTCCTGATAAGTCATCGCATCTCTGCCGAGTGATCCGAGCCTTGTTGCGGACGCCTGTCAGGCCTGTCGGCAGCCGGGATCGAAAATCCGGGCAGGTCGCGATGCGGCGTCCTGTCCTGGTTTGTGTCCAATGTATGCACGGTTCGTTGCGTGGCCGGGGCTTCTCCCGCCACATGAGTCAGCAATTCCGTGCTCTGTCTGTGGTGAATGGGCCCCGCCGGTTCTCTCGACCGGCGCGCAAGGGGTCTGTTGTCACGCCTCGACGACAAGAACTGCGCAGGCCTGCGGACAGGGGGTTCGCGGGAAAGGATACGGGTCTTTGGGACATGACGAACGAAACGTGGGGCACGATCCGCAAGGAGCTCATCAAGTCGGTTGGCAAGAACAACTATGTCAACTGGATCGAACCCCTGGAATTCGCCGAACTTGAAGACGGTGTTGCCACCTTCCTCGTTCCGACGCAGTTCATGGGCAATTGGGTGTCGCGCAATTTCGGCGACCAGATCCTGCATCAACTGGCGAGCGTCGGGGAGCGGGTCTCGCGGATAAAGTTCCAGGTGGCGGCGCCGAATCACGGGCGGCTTCCGCCCGTGCGCCCGGCGCTGTCGCCCGCCAACGACGCCGAGCGTCCGCCGATCGACCTGCCCGGCGCGCCGCTCGACGGGCGCTATACATTCGACAGTTTCGTCGTTGGCAAGCCGAACGAGCTTGCCCATGCCGCCGCGCGCCGGGTCGCCGAAGGCGAGGACGTCACGTTCAATCCGCTGTTTCTCTATGGTGGCGTGGGCTTGGGCAAGACACACCTGATGCACGCCATCGCTTGGGAACTGCGCAAGCGCGACCAGGAGCCGCGGGTCGTCTACCTTTCGGCCGAACAGTTCATGTACCGCTTCGTCCAGGCGCTGCGCGACAAGACGATGATGGACTTCAAGCAGCTCTTCCGCTCGGTCGACGTCTTGATGGTCGACGATGTGCAGTTCATCGCCGGCAAGGACAGCACGCAGGAGGAATTCTTTCATACCTTCAATGCTCTGGTCGATCAGAACAAGCAGATCGTTCTGTCTGCCGACAGGGCTCCGGTGGAGATCGAAGGGCTCGAGAATCGCATCGTGAGCCGGCTTCAGTCCGGTCTTGTGGTGGATCTGCACCCCACCAACTACGAACTCCGTCTGGGTATCCTGCAACAAAAAGTGGAGCAATACCGCTTCCAGTTCCAGAACGTTCGGCTGGCCGACGGAGTGCTGGAATTTCTGGCGCATCGCATCTCGACCAATGTGCGTGTGCTGGAAGGCGCGCTCACGCGGCTCTTTGCGCATGGCAGCTTGATCGGCCGCGAGATAACGCTCGAGCTGGCGCAGGACTGTCTCGCCGACATCCTGCGCGCGTCGGACCGCAAGATCACGGTCGAGGAAATCCAGCGCAAGGTCAGCGACCATTACAACATCCGTCTCAGCGACCTGATCGGGCCGAAACGAGTACGCACCTTCGCGAGGCCGCGCCAGATCGCCATGTACCTCGCCAAGCAGCTCACCTCGCGGTCGCTGCCCGAGATCGGGCGGCGCTTCGGCGGTCGCGATCATACGACGGTCATGCACGGCGTGCGCCGGATCGAGGAACTGAAGCTTAAGGACAGCCAGATCGCGGAAGATCTGGAGTTGCTCCGACGCTCTCTCGAGGCCTGACGCGCGTCAGGGGCATTGAACTTGCCGAAACGCCTTGTAGGTTGAACGCCCCGGGGACGACGGAGCACCACACCATGAGGATCAGTATCGAGCGCGGCACCCTTCTGAAGGCGGTCGCGCAGGCGCAGTCCGTCGTCGAGCGTCGCAACACGATCCCCATCCTGGCCAACGTGCTGATCGAGGCCGAGGGCGATGGGGTAAGTTTCCGTGCCACCGATCTCGACATCGAGGTGGTCGACAAGGTCGCGGCGCAGGTCGTGCGCGCCGGCGCGAGCACCGTCAGCGCGGTGATGCTCCACGAGATCGTTCGGAAGCTGCCCGACGGCGCGCTGGTAAACCTCTCGGACGACGGCGCGTCCGGGCAACTGGAAGTGGAGGCCGGACGCTCCCATTTTCGTCTCGCGACACTTCCCAAGGAAGATTTTCCGGTCATGGCATCTTCGGAGTATCAGTCGAACTTCACGGCCAAGGCTTCGGTCCTGCGGCGACTCTTCGACAAGTCCAAATTCGCCATCTCGACCGAAGAAACGCGCTACTATCTCAACGGCGTCTACTTGCACACGGCCGACGGCGAGGGGGGTGTCGTGCTGCGCTGCGTCGCGACGGACGGTCACCGCCTCGCGCGGATCGACGCAGCCCTGCCGGACGGGGCCGAAGGGATGCCGGGCGTGATCGTGCCCCGCAAGACTGTCGGTGAGTTGCGCAAGCTTCTGGACGATGACGACGCCGACATCGCGGTGTCGGTCAGCGAGACGAAGGTGCGGTTCGCGACGCCAGAGATCACGCTGACCTCCAAGGTCATCGACGGAACGTTTCCCGACTATGGCCGCGTCATACCGACGGGAAACACCCGCCGGCTGGAGGTGGATGCCGCCGACTTCGCCAAGGCGGTGGATCGGGTGGCGACGGTGTCGTCGGAACGGTCGCGCGCGGTCAAGATGATGCTCGACGAAGATCGTCTGGTGCTTTCGGTGAATGCCCCCGACAGTGGTGCCGCCGAGGAAGAGCTGGGCGTGGCCTATGCCGACGAGAAGCTCGAGATCGGGTTCAACGCCAAATACCTGCTGGAGATCGCCAATCAGGTCGATCGCGAGAACGCGGTTTTCCTGTTCAATTCCTCGGGCGATCCCACGCTGATGCGCGAGGGAGACGACCTGTCGGCCGTCTATGTCGTCATGCCGATGCGGGTCTGAGGCTCGCTCTGGATCGCGGGGGGCCGCCATCGCGGGCGCCCGGGGCCGGGGCGGAATTGAACGGCGAATGGGAGACGAACCGGTGAACGTGGCGATTGTCACATCGCTTTCGCTCTCGTATTTCCGGTCCTATCTGTCGGCACGGCTCGAGCCTGGGCCTGGGCTGATCGCGATCCACGGCCGGAACGGCACCGGCAAGACCAACATCCTCGAGGCGATCTCCCTGCTTTCGCCGGGGCGCGGAATACGGCGGGCACCGGCGGCGGAGCTCATGCGTCGCCCGGAAGCGCTGGGCTGGAAAGTCGCCGCCCGGTTGCAGGCCTCGGATGCGGCGCACGATGTCGAGACTTGGGCACAGGGCGACTCGGCGCGGCAAATCCGGGTCGACGGAAAGGCCGCACCTCAGGTGGCTCTGGGCCGGATCGTGCGCATCCTTTGGCTGGTGCCCACAATGGACCGGCTCTGGTCAGAGGGACCGGAGGGCCGGCGCCGCTTTCTCGATCGGATGACGCTGAGTTTCTCGCCCGCACATGGCGGGGAGGTACTGACCTTCGAACGCGCCATGCGGGAGCGAAACCGGCTTCTGCGCGACGACGTGCGCGACGCAAGGTGGTTCGATGTCCTGGAGGCGCGAATGGCCGAAGCCGCCGCAGCGATCATCGCGGGCCGCCGCGCCGCGCTGGCCGAATTGACAGCGGCCCAGACGGGTGCGCATACGGCCTTTCCTGTGGCAGAGCTCGAATATGACGCCGAAGGCCCGGACACGGCCGGGGAATGGTCTGCGATGTGGGCGCACGATCGGGAACGCGACCGGACGGCGGGACGGACGGTGTCCGGTCCGCATCGAGCCGACCTCGGGGCGGTCTATGCTGAGAAGGGCATGCCGGCGCGGGAGTGCTCGACAGGAGAGCAGAAGGCGCTTCTCGTCTCGCTCATCCTCGCGAATGCGCGGGCCTTGTCGCAAAGCACCGGGACGCCGCCGATCCTGCTCCTCGACGAGGTGGCGGCGCATCTCGATCCGGATCGCCGCGCGGCGCTTTTCGAAGAGCTCGCGGCGTCAGGTGCGCAGGCCTGGATGACTGGCAGCGAGCGCGGTCTCTTCGACGGATTGCCGGGTGACGCGACCTACCTGGCGGTGAGCGACGAGGGCGGGGCGAGTCACATACATCGTCGCTAAACTCGCACGCGAGCAAGCCGCCGCCATACCCCAAGATTTTGTGTCGGTTGCGTGACAATCCCCCCATGGCGACCTATAAGTCGGCCAAGTTTTCAAAGGAGGCCTGCATGGCCGAACCCGCCCCGCTGCGCGAGGAATATGGTGCCGATTCCATCAAGGTCCTCAAGGGCCTGGAGGCGGTGCGCAAACGCCCGGGCATGTATATCGGCGACACCGACGACGGGTCGGGTTTGCATCACATGGTCTACGAGGTCGTGGACAACGGCATCGACGAGGCGCTGGCGGGTCATGCCGACGCGGTGACTGTCACCATCCACGACGACGACAGCGTGAGCGTGCGCGACAACGGGCGCGGCATTCCGGTGGGCATCCATGAGGAAGAAGGCGTCAGCGCAGCCGAGGTCATCATGACCCAGCTCCACGCCGGCGGGAAATTCGACCAGAACAGCTACAAGGTTTCCGGTGGCCTACACGGCGTCGGAGTGAGCGTGGTCAATGCGCTGTCCGACTGGCTCGAACTGACGATCTGGCGCGACGGCAAGGAGCATCGCGCTCGCTTCGAGCGTGGCGAGACGGTCGAGCATCTGCGGGTATTTGGTGACGCGAACGGTGAAAAGGGGACGATGGTCAGGTTTCTGGCCTCCACCACGACGTTCTCCAACCTCGACTACGTGTTCAAGACGCTGGAGGCGCGGCTGCGCGAGCTTGCGTTTCTCAATTCCGGTGTCCGCATCGTGCTGGTGGACGAGCGCCACGGCGAGGTGAACCGTGCCGAAATGCATTACGACGGCGGCGTGCGCGAATTCGTCCGCTACATCGACCGCCACAAGACACCGCTCATCCCGGAGCCGATCTATGTCGAGGGCGAACGTGAAGGTATCGGCATCGAGGTGGCGATGTGGTGGAACGACAGCTTCAATGAGATGGTGCTGCCATTCACCAACAACATCCCTCAGCGAGATGGCGGCACCCACCTTGCGGCCTTTCGGGGGGCGCTGACGCGGACGATCAACCTCTACGCCGCCTCGTCGGGGATCGCGCGCCGCGAAAAGGTGACCTTGTCCGGCGATGACGCACGAGAGGGGCTGACCTGCGTGCTTTCGGTCAAGGTGCCGGACCCGAAATTCTCGTCACAAACGAAGGACAAGCTTGTCAGCTCCGAAGTGCGTCCCGCCGTCGAAGGGTTGATGAACGAAAAGATCTCGGAATGGTTCGAGGAGCATCCTGCCGAGGCGCGGATGATTGTCGGCAAGATCGTCGAGGCGGCGCTAGCCCGAGAAGCTGCCCGCAGGGCGCGTGAGATGACGCGCAAGAAATCCGCGCTCGACGTTGCAAACCTGCCGGGCAAGCTGGCCGATTGTCAGGCCAAGGACCCGGCCGATCGCGAACTGTTCCTCGTCGAGGGAGACAGCGCCGGCGGCTCTGCGAAGCAGGGTCGCTCGCGGGCCAACCAGGCGGTTCTGCCCTTGCGCGGCAAGATCCTGAACGTGGAGCGCGCGCGGTTCGACCGGATGCTGTCCAGCCAGGAGATCGGGACGCTTATCACCGCGCTCGGCACCGGCATCGGGCGCGACGAGTTCGATATCTCCAAGGTGCGCTACCACAAGATCATCATCATGACGGACGCCGACGTGGATGGCGCGCATATCCGGACGCTTCTGCTGACATTCTTTTTCCGGCAGATGCCCCAGCTGATCGAGCACGGGTACCTCTACATAGCCCAGCCGCCGCTCTACAAGGTGATGCGCGGCAAGTCCGAGGTTTATCTCAAAGATCAGATGGCGCTGGAGGATTACCTGATCCAGCAGGGAACCGAAGGCGCGGTTCTGCGCCTTGGCTCGGGCGAAGAGATCGTCGGTCAGGACCTGTTGCGCGTCGTCGAGGAGGCGCGGCAGATGCGGCGCATCCTGCAGGCATTTCCGACCCATTACCCGCGTCCAATCCTGGAACAGGCGGCGATCGCCGGCGCTTTTGTTCCGGGTCGAATCGACGCGGACCTTCAGGGCACGGCCGACGCCGTGGCCGCGCGTCTCGACCTGATCGCGGTGGAATACGAGCGCGGCTGGCAGGGCAGGCCAACCCAGGACAAGGGCCTGCGTCTCTGGCGTCAGCTACGCGGCGTCGACGAGGTGCGGACTCTGGATGGCCCGATCCTGCGGGCGTCCGAGGCGCGCCGACTCGGCGAGTTCACGAAGGCTCTGCAGGATCTCTATGCCGCTCCCGCGCGACTTGTGCGCAAGGATCGCGAGATGTCGATCTATGGCCCGCTCGACCTTCTCGACGCGATTCTGAAGGAGGGAGAAAAGGGTCTGACGCTGCAACGCTACAAGGGCCTGGGTGAGATGAACCCGGGTCAGCTTTGGGAGACGACGCTCGATCCGGAGGCGCGGACGCTGTTGCAGGTCAAGGTCGATGACGTGGCAGAGGCCGACGATATCTTCACCAAGCTGATGGGAGACGTGGTCGAACCGCGGCGGGAGTTCATCCAGCAGAACGCGCTGAGTGTGGAGAATCTGGACTTCTGATCTGGTGGACGTCTGCTGCACGAGCGAACGGGCGGCGGCGGCGGTAATTCCTTGTCCGCAATGGCTACGTTCTGCTGGACCCCGTTGGTTTAGCCGGTTGATGGCCGCCATGGTTCCCATCGGAGCACGGGCCCGCCCGTCAACCGGTTGTCGGCGACCTGCCACTGAAAGTCCGCCCGTGCGAATCCGCAGGGCGAGCCGATCTTGGAGTTGTCCGGAGAGACGAAGGTCGCGACGCTCAGGACGCGTTCGCTGGCCCTTTCCTTTTTGAATCCAGCAAGACGTCCAAAGTCGAGCTTGGTATAACGATTTCCAATCGCACCTCTGATTGCTCGGCAAAGCCATTGACCGTCCCTGTCCTCGCGCCAAGAAAGCGGCGGCCAGACCGCGATCTTGTGATCATGAACTGGTTCTTCAACTCTATTCTCGATCAGAACCCGCAGAAACACAGCTGCATCATGTTGCGCAGAATACCGATTAGCCTGCTTGATGTGCCAAACGTTTATGGTTCATTGCCGCCATCGCAAAGGGGACGTGCATTTACCGTTTCGGGAAATTTATCGATTTCCGCTAATCTGGATCAACAGAATAGGATCGCGAGCCGCAAATCAACTCCATGTGACGGCTATGAGGTTCATTGTTCATCATCGGACCCCTCTGTTGACAGCGCGTCCAGAAGGTCATGTCAGTCCTGCGCCGGACAAGGTTCTGCGCGTTGCAGCGCATGATTTTCGAATCGGACTTCGGTTGGCGACGAAACCTCTGCATTTCTGCTTTTCGCCAAGTTTGCGCGCGTCTACGCTTCGGCAGGATGATCTTTTACGTCGACGGTGCCGTCCTTGTTCAATTTTCTTCATTCTTCGGATCTTCACCTTGGCAAACCTTTCGGCCGGTTCAACGAGGATCTGCGCGCGCGCCTGCGTGAGGCACGCCACCAAAAAATCTCCCGCCTCGCCAGCGCGGCGCGCCGTCTGAACGCAAGTCACGTCCTCCTCGCCGGCGATACGTTCGATGCGGAAACGCCGTCCCCACATACGTTGCGCCAGGCGATCCGGGCGTTTGCCCATGAGCAGGACATCACCTGGATCATTCTGCCCGGAAACCACGACAGCCTTCTTGCGACCGAACTCTGGACTCGGTTCCAGAAGGAACGTCCAGGCAACGTCGTCCTGGCTCTCGAGGAAGGGATCTCGACCATCGCGCCCGGGGTCGAGCTTCTGGCCGCTCCCTGTCCCGTCCGGCATGCCGGGCGTGACCTCACCGAATGGATGGATGCGGCGGAGACAGAGCAGGGCGCCCTGCGCCTCGGTCTGGCGCACGGCCCAATCCAGGGCTTCAGTGAGGAAGATGCCCCACTCGACGTGATCGCACCCGATCGTGCCGGCCGCGCCCGCCTCGACTACCTCGCGCTTGGCGACTGGCATGGTCGCCTCGAAGTTTCCGCACGCTGCCATTATCCCGGCTCGCCCGAGGCTGACGGCTTCAAGCACCGCAGGACCAGCTGCGCTCTCCATGTCCGGATTGCCGCCTCCGGTGCCGTGCCGAAGGTTGCCGAGATCGAGACCGGGGATTTTCATTGGCTCGGCCTCAAGCTCGACTTTCGACCCGGTGACGACCCGAAGTCGCGCCTCGAAGCCGAGCTGCCGCCCCCGGCGTCTCGCCGCAACGCACTCGTCGAGCTCAGGGCCGTCGGGCGCCTGTCGCTGGCGGAACGGGCGCGCCTCCATCACGCCGTCGCAGACCTGGCCGACGATTTCGGCAGCCTCGACTGCGATCTCAGCCTTCTTGACCTTGAGCAGGAGCCGGCCGATCTCAGCGAGATAGACCCGCAGGCGGGCGCGCTGCGCACTGCGGCCGACCGCCTGCTGGCGGGCTCGGAGGATACCGATGTCGCTGCCGAAACCCGCCGTGTGAAGCGTGGCGCACTTGCGCGCCTGTATGGATACGCGCTGGCGGCGCAGGAATGAAGATTCGCGCCATAACGCTGCGCAATGTGCGCCGCTTCGCCGGTCAGACGGCTTCCCTGTCAGGCATCGCGGACGGGGTCACGACGATCTGCGAACCGAACGAAACCGGGAAGTCGACCTTCTTCGATGCGCTCCACGCTCTCCTTTTCGTCGATCACAAGGCCAACACCGAGGAGCTTCGCGCACTCCAGCCCTATTCCAAGGGCTCCGTCGAAGTAGCGGCCGACATAGAAACCGAGGAAGGGCACTTCCGGATCGAGAAGAAGTTCCTCAGTTCTAGGAGTGCCACCGTGACCGACCTCGGCGCCGGGGCAATCGTCGCCCAGGAAGGTGAAGCGGAAGCCTGGATCAAGAAGGCGATCGGGGCCGACCTGGCGGGTCCCGCTGGCTTGCTCTGGGTTCGCCAGGGAGTATCCGGTTTTGGCCCGGACGGTTCCGGTCAGAAGGAGAAGCGGGAACGCGACCGGCTGCGGGACGCCCGTCAGAGCCTGATGTCGACCGTCGCCGGACAGATCGACAGCGTCACAGGCGGCCGCCGGATGGACTCGATCATGAAGGCCGTGGCGACTGATCTCGATGCGCTCGCCACCAAGAACCTGTCCCCCAAAGCCAGCGGTGAATGGGGCAAGGCCACGAAACTCGTTGAGGAACTGACAACGCAGAAAGGTCAGCTCGAGGCCCAGGTCAACGCGTTGTCGCAGGCCCTGCGTCGTCGCACCGAACTGAAGCGGAAGCTCGACGATCCCAAGGCAAGCGAAGTGGATTCCGGCCGCAGGGCCGAGATCGAGCGGCTCGATGGCGAGCTCCAGAAAGCGCACCAGCACGACAAGCAGGTGGCAGACGCCGCGCGTGACCTCACTCTCGCAGAGCTGAAGCTGAAGTCGATCGAGGAGAGGATCGCCGAACGCGGCCGGCAGGCAGCCCGACGGCAACGGCACGCGGACGAGGCGAAAAAGGCTGCCGATGCAATCGCCGCAATCGGGGCGAGTGCCACCTCGACCCAGGCTGCCTTCACCGAGACAGAGGCGCTCCACGCGAGCGCCGCCGACGTCTTGCGCCGTGCCCGGGCGGCGGAGAGACGTGCCATCCGCGCTCGCGAGGCGGCATCCTCGGGCAGGCGGCGCGACGAGATCGCCAAGCTGCTCAAGCGCGTGGCCGACGTCGAAAGCGACCTCAAGGCTGCACGCAAGGTTCTAAAGGCCAATCCGCTGACTTCGGCCGGGCTCGCAGATCTCGAAAGTCTTTCGCGTGACATCGCCCAGGCCGAAACGCGCAGAGATGCCGGCGCCACCACGCTGGCCATGACCTATTGCGGACCAGCGCGTGCCACGATCGCTGGCGTCGAGATCGGGGGCGACCGCAGCGTCCCGGTGCATGTCGCCACAGACATCGATCTGCCCGGCATCGGTTCAATGACGATCACTCCAGCGGTGGGGGCAAAAGACGATGCGGACATCGGCGCCCTTCGAGCCGGGCTGGAGGAGCAGTTCGGCGCCGCCGGCTGCGCGGATCTGGTCAATGCCCGAGAAATGGCCCGGACCCATGCGAAGGCGAAGGGCGAGGAAACCGCGGCACTCGCCGCGCTCCGGGCGCTCGTGCCCGAGGGGACGGATGAGCTTCGCCGCACGATCGAGGAACTGTCGAAAACCACAGCCCCCGAAGAGGCCCCGGAGGACGATCGCGACCTGCCGTCGGTTCCCGAGGCAGAGGCTGCCGAGGAGGATGCCGGGCATGCCCTCCGCCAGGCGCGCGACGCGCGGGATCGCGCCGCCAACGCTCTGCTCGAGGCTCGCACCACATTGCGCCTTGCGCAGGAAGCCCTCGGCCAGTTTGACGACGAAGCGCAATCCGAAACGTCGGAAGATCTCGACGGTCCGCGGGCCGGGGCCCTGGGAGAAGTCGAAACTGCTCGCAAACGTCATGCCGATCTCACCGCAACGGCGTTTGCCGTCGACGATATCCGGGCCAATCGTGACCGGCTCGTGTCTGTGCGCCAGGCGGCGCAGGAGAGCCGCAACCAAGCGCGGCAAGCCCTGGGTCAGCTCGACGGCGAAATCGGTGCCCGGGCCGACGACGGTGTCGAGGCACGGCTTGAAGAGGTGCGCGGCGAACTGGAGCAGGCCGAAGCCCGGGCGGCGCGTTATGCCTTCGAGGTCGCTACGTTGTCGGCGCTGCGCGATGAGCTGGAGAAGGCGCGAAGCGAGGCGCGTGACGCCTATTTCGAGCCGGTGAAACGGGAGCTCGTGCCTCTGATCGCGTTGTTGCACGAGGGCGCGGAGCTCGAGATGGACCCGGACACCATGTTGCCCGCCAGGATCCGTCGCGGCGCGGTCGTCGATGAGTTCGATGTGCTGAGCGGCGGTGCAGCCGAGCAGATCGCGATCCTCACCCGGCTTGCCTTCGCACGCCTCTATGCGCGACAGGGGCGGCAGGTTCCCGTGATCCTCGACGATGCGCTGGTCCATTCCGACGACGACAGGATCATCCGGATGTTCACGGCATTGACGAAAATCTCCCGTGACCAGCAGATCATCGTGTTCAGTTGCCGTAGCCGCGCGTTCGAGGAACTCGGCGGGCGCCGGCCCCAGATCGAGATCGCGTAAACCCGGTATACGCGCCGATCACGGTTCCCGATGTCGAGATCCGGACTTCGGTAATATGCGTTCGCGGGGTGCGGACAGCGCCCCTGCTTCGGCTCAGATCGTCGGTTCCGGCGCATCGTCGAGAGTGGCAAGAATTCCGGCGACGACTTCGCGCAGCCAGCGATGGGCCGGGTTCGTGGTCGCCCTGCGGTGCCAGATCATCCGGATCTCGACAGCGGGAACCAGGATCGGCGGGACGTAGAGATCAAGATCCAGCTGCGGCGCCATCTGCACGGCGAGCTGTTGCGGGATCAGAGCCACGAGATCGCTCGCGGCCACGGCCCGCAGTACGCCCGAAAAGAACGGCATCGTCATCACTACCCGTCGCTCGCGCGCCACTTTGGCCAGCACGGCGTCGCCCAGGGTCTTCATCTTGCCCTCCGCCCGGACGAAAGGAGAAAGACGCGATGAAAGACCACGTTCCGGGTCGCGGCACGGTCGAATGGTGCGGCGTCAGCTATCGCACCATCCTGCAGGCTGCCGGCATGTCCATCGTCAATTCGGTCACACCCGCCGGCGAGGGGCCATCACGTCACGTCCACGCCAACGAGGACGAGATCTTCGTCACCCTGACCGGCGAGATCGAATTGTGGCTCGAAGGCAATCGCCGGCTCATCGGACCGGGCGAGGCGGCCCTTGTTCCAAAGGGCAAGGAACACATGTTCCGCGTGCTCGGAGCGCAGCCAAGCCGCCACCTTGTCATCCTGATGCCGGGCGGGTTCGAAGAGCTTCTTCGTCGAAATGGCCGACGGCGGCTACAGATCCCCGAACAGATGGAGCAGATCGCTGCAATCGCCGAACGCTACGGCCTGACGTTCACCGGGCCGCCGCTGGAGGACGAATGATGCGGGGCACGGCTTCGCTCTTCTTCGCGACCGGGGCGGTCTGCGCGTTGGCCGGAATGGCCTGGGGCATCCAGATGTCCGCGACCCATGACCATACGCTGTCGCCGGCGCACGGGCATCTCAACCTGATCGGCTTCGTCGCCATGTCGATCTTCGGCGCCTATTAAGCACTGACGCCGCGCGCCGCAGCGGGTTGGCTGGCACGCCTTCACTACGGGTTGACGCTGGTAGCGGTGCTGGTGCTTGTCCCGGGGATCGTCAGCGCGATCAGCGGCACCGGAGAGGCGGCGGCGAAGGCGGGCTCGCTCCTTGCCTTTCTGGCGATGGCGACATTTCTCGTCGTCGTGTTGCGCCACGGAGTTCGGGCCCGAGACCGCCCGTCGCGACGGGCAGGTCGGCACGGCGTTTCCTGCCGGATGAGGCCATCCAACCTGACTTGACCCCGCCATCCGCTGCGGCCTACTCGTCGCCTGAGACGGCGAGGCCGGAGGGCGGATGACGCGGTACAGGTTCATTTTCATCACCGCCCGACCGGAAATCCGGTGCGGGCGGTGATGCCGTCCGACCGGGTCGTCCTACTGGGGACCAAGGGCGGCCCCGCGATCCGGCCTGGTGCGGTTGCCATGCCGAGCTCGTCGCTTCTGGTGGTCGACGGCCGTGCAATGGTCATCGATTGCGGGCTGGGAGTGACTCGGGGGCTCGTGGATGCGGGACTGTCGCTGACCGCGCTCGAACGGGTGTTCGTCACCCACCTGCATTCGGATCATGTGCTGGAACTCGGGTCGCTGCTGCACACCGCCTGGACCGCCGGCCTCTCGGCGCCGGTCACCGTGCATGGGCCGCCGGGGATCGCAGCGGCATGGAACGGGTTCATGGCCGCCCTAAGCTACGACATCGACCTGCGGATCGAGGATGAGGGGCGGCCCGACCTGCGCCTCTTGATCCGGGTCGAGACCTATGGCGAGGGCGCGCTCGATGTGCCGGGGCTGGACGTGGCCGCGCTGCGGGTGCCGCATCCGCCGGTCGCCGACTGCTTCGCGCTGCGCTTCGACACGCAAGGCTGGCGTGTCACCTTCGGTGCCGACACGGCGTTTCATCCGCCTCTGGCGGCGTTCGCGCGGGGCTCAGACGTGCTGGTACACGAGGCGATGCTGGAGGAAGGTGTCGAGGCGTTGTGCCGCGCGACCCCGGCCGCGGACCGGCTCCGCGCGCACCTGATGGCGTCCCACACGACCCTGGCCGATGCCCTGCGCATCGCCCGTCAGAGCGAGGCCCGCCAGAGCGTGCTGAACCACCTTGTCCCCTTTGACATTCCCGGGTTCGGCCGCGCGGACTGGGAGGCGGCCCTCGCACGGCACGACATGCCGAACGTCCGTATCGGCCATGACGGGATGGTGGTTCTGCGAGAGGGCTAGTCCGCTATGCCGCCGGCAGGAGCGGGATGCGGCCGGTCTCCGACAGGAGCCAGCACTTGCGCCCTTCGAACACCGCGACCGCCAGAGGCCGACCGTAGCCCGCGCCGGCATCCAGATCGACCCGATTGCCGAAATGCGTCGGGTGTTCCAGCGCGGTATGGCCGTGCACCACGAGCCATCCGTGATCGCTATCGTCGAACAGGAAATCGTCGCGGATCCAGACCAGGTCGTCTTCGGACTGATCGGCCACGCAGATGCCCGGGCGGATGCCGGCATGGACGAACAGTAGCTCGTCCGTCTCGTGCCAGAGCGGCCGCTCGGCCAGGAAGTCCAGATGCGCCTGCGGTACGCGGTCCCGGGCCTCCCGTCGCGCCTCTTGTGCCGAGAGGTCGAGGGCGATGCCGTAACTCGCCAGCGTCTCGCGACCGCCGACGCCTGGGTGGAGCCAGTTCGAACCGGGCGTCTTGAGGCCCCAGTCGTTCAGGACTCCGTCGCGCACGAAGTTCAGAAACATCCGATCGTGATTGCCGCGCAGCACGATCCAGGGTTCGTTCCGGGCGATACCGGCGATCATCCGGTCGATGACTCCCGACGTGTCCGGCCCCCGGTCGTTCAGATCGCCGAGATGAACCACAGGCGCCGCGACCGTTCCCTCGCGAGCCCGGTCCTCGGCGATCAGGTCGTGAACGCGCGCGAGCTCACTGTCGTAGCCATGTATGTCGGGGATCGCGTAGATCGTCATCCCGGCCCTTTCCTGCGGCTGTCGGCCCGGCGCCGCCCTTTCGGACGGCGCCGCTATCGTCACGAAACGTCGAAGCGAAGGGGTTGCACCCGCTGGAACATGCCCGTGGCCTTGAGCTTGTCGATCACCATCGCCGGAACCGGCTCGTCCACGTAGAGCAGCGCCACCGCGTTCTGGCCCCGGTCGCTGCGGCCGAGGGTAAAGTTCGCAATGTTCACCGAACCTTCCCCCAGCGTGGCGCCGAGCGTGCCGATGATGCCCGGCACGTCGTAGTTCGTCGTGTAGAGCATGTGCTCCCCGACTTCCGCATCCAGCATGACGTCGCGGATCTGGATGAAGCGCGGCTTGCCGTCGGAAAAGACCGATCCGGCGATCGAGCGCTCGCGATTGGAGGTCTGGATCGTGACCTTGATGTAGCCCTCGTAGATCCCGGTCTGGTCCTGCGTCGTTGTCGAGATGTCGATCCCGCGTTCCTTGGCCAGGACGGGGGCAGAGACCATGTTCACGTCCGGGTTGGTGGACTTCATGATGCCGGCGACGGCAGCCGCATTGAGGGCGGCGGTCTTCATGGTGGCGGCGACGCCGTCGTAGATCAGGTTGATCGCGGTGATGGGCTCTTCGGTGGACTGGCCGATGAAGTCGCCCAGATAGCCGGCAAGCTTGACCCAGGGGCCCATGATCTTGGCCTCCTCGGCGGTGACCGAGGGCATGTTGAGTGCGTTGCTGACGGCGCCGGTCAGCAGGTAGTCCGACATCTGCTCGGCCACCTGCAGGGCGACGTTCTCCTGCGCCTCGGTCGTGGCGGCGCCGAGATGCGGGGTGACCACGACATTGTCGAGCCCGAACAGGGGGCTGGCGGTCGCCGGCTCCTCTGCGAAGACGTCGAAGGCGGCGCCGGCGACGCGGCCTTCCCTGATCGCTTCGGCCAGCGCCTCCTCGTCGACGAGGCCGCCGCGGGCGCAGTTGATGATGCGCACCGACGGCTTGAGCTTGGCGATGTTCTCCTTCGACAGGATGTTGCGCGTCTTGTCGGTGAGCGGGACGTGAAGGGTGATGAAATCGGCCCGCTTGAGCAGCTCGTCGAGGTCGACCTTGGTGATGCCGAGCTGCGTCGCGCGCTCTTCCGACAGGAACGGGTCGAAGGCAATTACCTTCATTTTCAGACCCCTGGCGCGGTCGCAGACGATCCCGCCGATGTTGCCGGCGCCGATGACGCCGAGGGTCTTGCCGGTGAGTTCGACCCCCATGAAGCGGGATTTCTCCCACTTGCCGGCGTGCGTGCTCTCGTTGGCCTGGGGGATCTGGCGGGCGACGGCGAACATCATGGCGATGGCGTGCTCGGCGGTCGTGATGGAGTTGCCGAATGGCGTGTTCATCACGATCACGCCGCGCTTGGACGCCTCGGGGATGTCGACGTTGTCGACCCCGATACCCGCCCGGCCGATCACCTTAAGCTTATGAGCTTGTTGGAGAACTTTCGCCGTGGCCTTGGTCGCCGAGCGGATGGCGAGGCCGTCGTATTCGCCGATCACGGACAGGAGCTTGTCCTTGTCCTTGCCGATCGAGGGGTCGAACGTGACGTCGATTCCGCGGTCGCGGAAGATCTGCACGGCGGTTTCCGACAGCTTGTCGGAGACGAGAACCTTGGGTGCCATCGAAGCACTCCTTGAGCTGAAATCAGGTGTATTGCGACCCGTATTGCGGGCGTATTGCTGGACGTATAGCTGCGACTGCGCGCAACGCCCCGTTGTCAGGCGGCCTGCGAGAGGGCGGCTATCTCGGCCGCGAAGGCCCAGTCGAGCCACGGCATCAGCGCTTCCAGGTCGGAGGTCTCGACCGTGCCGCCGCACCAGATCCGCAGGCCCGGCGGCGCGTCGCGATAGGCGCCGATGTCGAGCGCCACGCCCTCGGCCTCCAGCCGCCTGGCGACGGACTTGGCGAAGGCGGCGCCGTCGGTGATGCGCGAATCCGTGAACTTGAGGCAGACCGAGGTGTTGGAGCGCGTCGCCGGGTCGTCGGCCAGGTTCGCAATCCAGTCGCGGGCCTCGCAGAAGTCGAAGATGACCTGCGCGTTGGCATCGGCGCGGGCGATAAGCCCGTCGAGGCCGCCAACCGCGCGTGCCCATTCCAGCGCCTTCAGGTAATCCTCGACCGCGAGCATCGACGGCGTGTTGATCGTCTCGCCCTTGAAGATCCCCTCGATCAGCTTGCCGCCCTTGGTCAGGCGGAAGATCTTGGGCAGCGGCCAGGCGGGCTGGTAGCTCTCGAGCCGTTCCACCGCGCGCGGCGACAGGATCAGCATGCCGTGCGCCGCCTCGCCGCCCAGCACCTTCTGCCAGGAGAAGGTCGTCACATCGAGCTTGTCCCACGGCAGGCGCTGCGCGAATGTCGCGGAGGTGGCGTCGCAGATGGTCAGGCCGCCGCGGTCGGCGGGAATCGCGTCGCCCGAGGGCACGCGCACGCCGGAGGTCGTGCCGTTCCAGGTGAAGACCACGTCGGCATCCCAGTCGACGGCAGAGAGGTCGACGATCCGGCCGTAATCGGCCGTGCGGACGTTCGCGTCGAGGTTGAGCTGTTTCACCGCGTCGGTGACCCATCCGGCGCCGAAGCTTTCCCAGGCGAGCATCTCGACCTTGCGGGCGCCGAGGAGCGACCACATCGCCATCTCGACCGCGCCGGTGTCGGAGGCGGGCACGATGCCGATGCGGTAGTCGTCGGGGACGGCGAGGATCTCGCGCGTCTCGTCGATGGCGGCCTTCAGCTTCGCCTTGCCGATGGCGGCGCGGTGCGACCGGCCAAGCGGGGCATCGGAGAGGCTGTCGAGCGTGAATGTGGGGGGTTTGGCACAAGGGCCGGAGGAAAAACGCGGATTGGCCGGCCGCGCTGCCGGAATGGTCGTGTCGCTCATGGCTACCCTTACAGATAAGCGCCCCTCGTTGGGGAGGGGTGTCCCGCCGCTGCGCTTACGGAGAAGCGGGTGCGACTGCAAGTTGAATTATGTCGCTGAGCCGGTCAAAACGCGCGGAATTGCAACGATCGTTTCCCGGAGGCTCGATGTTCGTCGCCACTCTCCTGACCGCGCCCGACGGGTCGCTCGATCCCGCGCTGGTAGAATCGCTGCGCAACGCCTGGGGCGGTGGCGACGCGGTCTGGCTGGCGCCGGACGAGGCGGCGGAATTCTCGCTGGGCATGTGGCCCGCGAATCTCGACGAGGTCTGGACCGAATGCCAGGCGCTGGGCGTGGACCTGGCGGTGCAGAAATCCGCCGGGCGGCGCAAGCGGCTGCTTCTGGCGGACATGGATTCGACGATGATCCGGCAGGAATGCGTGGACGAGCTGGCCGCCGAGGCCGGAATCGGCGAACGGGTCGCCGCGATCACGGCGCGGGCGATGAACGGGGAGCTGGATTTCGAGGCGGCCTTGCGCGAGAGGGTCGGCCTTCTGGCGGGGCTCGACGAGGGTGTGATCGCGCGGGTTCTGGCGACGCGGATCGAGATGATGCCGGGGGGCGCAACCCTGGTCGCGACGATGCGGGCGGCGGGGGCGAAGGCGGTGCTGGTCTCGGGCGGGTTCACGGCGTTCACGCAGGCCGTGGCGGCGCGGCTGGGTTTCGACGCGCACCGGGCGAATGTGCTGCTGGTCGAGGACGGGCGGCTGACCGGCGCGGTCGCCGAGCCGATCCTGGGGCGGGAGGCCAAGGTGGCGGCCCTGCGCGAGCTGTCGGCGGATCTGGGCGGGCCGCAGGCGGCGATCGCGGTGGGCGACGGAGCCAACGACCTCGGGATGCTGGAACTGGCCGGGACCGGCGTTGCGCTGCACGCCAAGCCCGCGGTGCAGGACCGCGCGAAGATCCGGGTGAATCACGGCGACCTGACGGCGCTGCTTTTCCTGCAGGGCTATTCGCGGGAGGCGTTCGCGGCGGGCTGAGGCGCCCCCCACCACCCCTGGGACAGGCCGGGGATGAGCCAGGTGCCGTAGAGGATCAGGGCGAGGATCACGATCACGGACCGGAAGGCGCCGCGCCAGTCCCGCGCGGTGACGAGCGCGAGGTAGCGCGACAGGATGATCTCGGCCTTGAGCGCGGCGAGAAGGAGAAGGAGCGCGACCGCCCCCGCCCGCGCAGGTCCGCTCAGCGCGTCGTGCGCCGTCGCGAGTCCCGCCGTCACCAGGCCCAGGCCGATGAGCCCGCCGAGCGCGCGCCAGAGATCGCCGTCGCGTCTCATGCCATCAGGTAGATCACCGGGAAGAGCAGCACCCAGACGAGGTCGACCATGTGCCAGAACTGCGCCCCGGCCTCGACCGGGCCGGGGGCCGGGCGGATCGCGACAAGCGCCAGCACCGCCATCCCCGCCGCGACGTGCGCTGCGTGAAACCCGGTGAGCAGGTAATAGAAGGTGAAGAAGGTGTCGGTTTCGATCCCGATCCCGGCGCGGGCCTTGTCGGCGTATTCGCGCCCCTTGATCAGAAGGAAGACGAACCCGAGCACGACGGAGGCCATGAGCCAGAACCGGGTGACGCGGCGGCGGCCGGCCTCGGCCCTGCGCGCCGCCATCGCCGCGCAGAAGCCCGACACGACGAGGACGAGCGTGTTGAGTGCCCCGGCCGTGCGGTCGAGCATGGCCTGACCGGCGGCGAAGAGCTCGGGTTCGAGGGCGCGGGCGCCGAGGAAGGCCGTGAGCCCCGCGCCGAAGACGGCGATCTCGCTGGCGATGAGAACCCACATCATGGGCTCGCCGGGCAGGCCGGGGCGGGGATCTGGCGCGGGTTCGGTCATCGCGGGATCAGGAGGCCGGTCCGAGTGCCGGCGCGGGACGGATCTCGCCGCAGAGGCGGCCGCGCCAGTTGCGGATCTCGGGGCGGATCAGGGGATGGCCGGAAGCGAGCACGCCGAGGCGCGCCAGGATCGCGGCGATGGCGGTTTCCGACGCGCGGGTGGCGCCGTCGGTGATCTTGAGCGCGACTCCGAGTCGCTGTTCGGGGAGCATGGCGACGAAGACGCCCTCGGCGCCGGTCTTGACCGCGACGCCGTCCATCGCCTCCATGAGCCTGGTGCAGGCGCGCCCGGCGCCGGCGACAAGCATCGGGTGGGCCGACATGGCGGCGCGCAGGCGGGCGGCGGCGCGGTCGCGGGCCGATGCGGCGTCGTCGCGGGCGGCGGCGAATCGCGCCATCGCGCGGGCGAGGCCGTGGACACTGGTGGCGAAGTTCGGAGCCGAGCAGCCGTCGATGCCGTAGCCCGGGCTGGGCGCGCCGGTCATGTCCTCGAAGGCGTCGCGCACGGCGCGCTGGACCGGGTGGTCGGGCTCCACGTAATCGGGGCCGCCGCCGAGCGCGCGGTTGAGCATCAGGAACCCCGCATGCTTGCCGGAGCAGTTGTTGTGGACCTGCTCCACGGCGGCGCCGGTGCAGAGGGTCCGGCGGTGCTCGTCCGCGTCGCGGGGCGGCTGAACGCCGCAGCGCAGGTCGGCGTCGGAGAGGCCCAGATCGCCAAGCCAGGCGCGCACGCGGTCGGTATGGATCGCCGCGCCCTCGTGACTGGCGCAGGCGAGCGCGAGCTGTTCGGAGGAAAGGCCGGCGCCGCTTTCGACGAGCGGCAGGGCCTGCAGCATCTTGCACGAGGAGCGCGGCAGGATGATCGCGTCGGGATCGCCCCACGCCTCGACCACCTGACCCCTTTCGTCGCAGATGACGGCGTGGCCGCGGTGGACGCATTCGAGGATATCGCCGCGCCAGACTTCGACGAGCGTTTCGGGTTCGGTCATGGTCTGCCTCACGTTCTGGCGAGTTTCCGCCGGGCGGGCCTTTTCGCCACGGCAATTCGCGCGCTATAGGTTCGGTCGCACGCTAAGAAGACGTCCGCGCGGCGGCAACCGGAACCGGATGCGCGGAAGAGGCAGAGTTACCAGGAGGCACCTTGTTGATGACCCCCAAGTTCTCCGGCGGCCTGACGCTGGCCGCCCTGATGATGTTCGCCGCGCCGGTCACGGCACAGGAAAAGAGCGATTGCGTCGCGTCCAGCAAGGACTGGAGCGTCTGCGTCGAGACCGAGCCCGCGGAATGCTGGGGCGTCTCGACTCCCCAGGGCAGCCGCAACACCCGCGGCGGCAAGGCCGTTGAGGTGCGCCGCGGCGACATCCTCCTGTTCGTGACGTTCCGTCCCGCGAACGGAACCGAGGGGGAGGTGTCGTTCACCGGCGGCTACCCGTTCGCCGAAGGTTCCGAGGTGACGCTCAAGGTGGGGGCGGACAGCTATTCGATGTTCACCGCCGGCGAATGGGCATGGCCCGCAACGGCAGCCGATGACGCCAGGATCGTCGCGGCGATGAAGCGCGGAGCGGACGCCGTGCTGACCGGGCGCTCCGGTCGCGGGACCCAGACGGAGGACACCTTCTCCCTCATGGGCTTCACCGCCGCCGTGGAGGCAGCCGCGCAACGCTGCACGCCCTAGGCCTCCAGTTGCGCGTTGGCGCACCGAGCCTGTTCGGTGCGCAGCGTAGTCTTGTGCGAGCATACACGCTAGATGGCGGACCGACATGAAACGGTGCGTCGTTGCTGATGTGCCCTTGCACCTGGAGAGACCCATGAACCCCACGTCGCTTGAAGCCCGGCGTCCGCAGATGCTGAGCGTGCTGCGGATCGTCGCGGCGCTGATCTTCCTTGCCCACGGCACCCAGAAGATCCTCGGCTTTCCCGCGTCGGATTTCGATCCGGCCATGTTCTCGCTGCCGTGGATCGCCGGGATGATCGAACTGGTCACGGGCGGATTGCTGGTCGTGGGGCTGTTCACGCGGCCGGCCGCGTTTCTGGCGTCCGGCACGATGGCCGCAGCCTACTGGCTCGCCCATGCGCCGCAGAGTGTCTATCCGGCACTGAACGGCGGGGACGCGGCCATCCTCTACTGTTTCGTCTTCCTCTACATCGTCTTTGCCGGTCCCGGCGCGTGGAGCCTCGACGCGCTGCGGGGCAGATCGCACGGCGCGCTTCGCAGCACCTGACGCGGCAGCCGGACCGGGCCCCGGTCCCGAACGGGACCCGGGGCCTGATTCGTGCTAGCCTGCCGCGAGATCTGGGCGAGGCGACGGGATGCGATATGTTGCGACGATCGTGACGGCGGCCTTGGCCGGAGGGGCGGCCTGGGCGCAGGTGGATCCCGCGGCGCAGGCCAAGGTCGCCCGGTTCGCCGATGCGCAGGTCGCGGCGGCGGGGATCGATCCGTCCGACGACCTGCGCTACCGGATGACCTTCGTCGACCTCAACCGCGACGGGATGCCGGAGGCGCTGCTGACGCTGGACGGGCGCGACTGGTGCGGCACGATGGGCTGCAGCGCGTGGGTTCTGGACCTGACGGGCGCCGAGGCGCAGTCCCTCGGCGATTTCATCTCCCACGAGATGCAGGCGCTCGGGACGATGACGAATGGCTGGCATGATCTGAGCCTGAACGGCCACCGGCAGGTCATGCGCGGCGGAAGCTATGGGCGCATGGGGCCGTGACTCGTCGGGTTTTTCTTGCCTGAAGGGGCTGCGACCCTGTAAGGAGCGCAGCCATTCCGACATGGAGTCCACTATGACCGCGCCGATCACGCAGGACGTGCTGACCATTCCGCGAAAGGCGCCCGAGGCGGGGCGCACGAACCTCGTCGGCCTGACCCGCGCGGGGCTGCGCGACGCGCTGATCGCGGCGGGCACGCCGGAGCGGCAGGCCGGGATGCGCACCGGACAGGTCTGGCAGTGGATCTACCAGAAGGGCGTGCGCGACTTCGAGTCGATGACGAACCTGGCGAAAGCCTATCGCGCGACGCTGGCCGAGCATTTCGTGATCGAACTGCCCGAGATCGTGACGCGCCAGGTGAGCGAGGATGGCACGCGCAAGTATCTCGTGCGGATCGCCGGCGGGCACGAGGTGGAGGTGGTCTACATCCCCGAAGAGGGGCGCGGGACGCTCTGTGTCAGCAGCCAGGTCGGCTGCACGCTGACCTGCTCGTTCTGCCACACCGGCACGCAGCGGCTGGTGCGCAACCTCACGGCGGGCGAGATCGTCGGTCAGATCATGCTGGCGCGCGACGACCTCGGCGAATGGCCGGAGCCGGGCAAGGCCCCCCACGACGAGACGCGGCTTCTGTCGAACATCGTGCTGATGGGCATGGGCGAGCCGCTCTACAACTTCGAGAACGTGCGCGACGCCATGAAGATCGCGATGGACCCCGAGGGAATCAGCCTCTCGCGCCGGCGCATCACCCTGTCGACCAGCGGCGTCGTGCCCGAGATCGCGCGCACCGCCGAGGAGATCGGCTGCATGCTGGCGGTGTCGTTCCACGCGACCACAGACGAGGTGCGCGACCGGCTGGTGCCGATCAACCGAAAGTGGAATATCGCGGAGCTTCTGGATGCTTTGAGGGCCTATCCGAAACTGTCGAACTCCGAGCGGATCACGTTCGAATACGTGATGCTCGACGGGGTGAACGACAGCGACGACGACGCGCGCCGTCTGGTGGACCTGATCCGCGGCATCCCGGCCAAGATCAACCTGATCCCGTTCAACGAATGGCCCGGCGCGCCCTATCGCCGGTCGTCGAACAACCGCATCCGCGCCTTCGCCGACATCGTCTACAAGGCGGGCTATGCCAGCCCGATCCGCACTCCGCGCGGCGAGGACATCATGGCCGCCTGCGGGCAGCTCAAGTCCGAGAGCCAGCGCGCCGCCCGCGAACGTTGCCCGGTCGCGGCCCCGAACGCCTGAGCGGTCCGGCGCGATGATGCCTTCTTCCGCATGATCCGGGCACTCTTTTCCGCGTCGCGTTGACGCGGCGGGAACGCACCGACCCGCCCCCGAGTTGAACGAGGCGCGAAACGGGAGGTGGCGTTGAGCGTATTCCGAAGGCACGAAGGTCGAATGGAACTGGGGCAACGGCACCGGGACCGGAACGATCGTCAAGACATACACCCGCAGGATCACGCTGACGATCAAGGGCACCGAGGTGACCCGCGACGCCAGCGAGGACGAGCCCGCATACCGCATCGAACAGGATGACGGAGACGAGGTTCTGAAATCCCAAAGCGAGGTGAGCAGGGCATGAAGACGCTTCTCGGCCTCATCATCCTGGCCGCCGACATCTGGGCGATCGTGCAGATCGTCCGGTCGGGCGCCTCGACCTTGTCGAAGGTCCTCTGGATCCTGCTGATCCTCGTCCTGCCGGTTCTGGGCCTGATCATCTGGCTCGTGGCGGGACCGCGGCGCGGGCGGGGCTGATGCCATGCTGTGCGCGGTCGCCCTCGTCTATTACCCGGACAGTCGGCCGGGCATAACGCGCAGGCGGCAGGGACGCGGGTTCAGCTACTTCGCGGCCGACGGGACCCGGATCGATGACGCAGGCGAGCGCCGGCGTCTCGGGGCGCTCGGCGTGCCGCCGGCCTACGAGGACGTGTGGATATCGCCGCTGCCGAACGGTCACCTGCAGGCGACCGGACGCGACGTCCGGCAGCGCAAGCAATACCGCTACCACGAGGACTGGACGGCCTACCGCGCGCAGCTCAAGTTCGACCAGCTAGTGGGATTCGGCGCCGGATTGCCGCGTCTGCGGCGCCGTGTCGCGGCCGACCTGAGCGGCGAGGCGGGGGAGCAGCAATTCGCTCTCGCCGCGGTGGTGGCGATGATCGACCGGCTGGCGGTCCGCGTGGGCAATCCGGAATATGCCGAGGAGAACGGCAGCTTCGGCGCCACGACCTTCCTGTCGCGCCATGTGCGGCTGGAAGCGGGAGAGATCCGGCTCGCCTACACCGGCAAGGGCGGCAAGCGGGTGCGCCAGCGTCTGCGCGACCGGCGGCTGCATCGGGTGCTGCAAACCCTGCACGACCTGCCGGGGCGGGCGCTGGTCACCTGGCTCGACGAGGCGAAGCAGTCGCACAGCGTCGCGTCCGAGCAGGTGAACGCCTACATCGCCGATGCCGTGGCGCGGGAGGGGGCGACGGCGAAGACCTTCCGGACCTGGTCCGGCACGGTCGCCGCCTTCGAGGAGGCCGTGCGGGCCGAGGCGCCCACGATCCGGTCGATGACGGAAGCCGCGGCCGAGCGGCTGAGCAACACTCCGGCAATCGCGCGCAAGAGCTACGTTCACCCCGACGTGCTCAGATTGCGCGAGTGCCCGGCGTCGGCGCGGCGGGCTTTGCTCGAGGTGCCGCCGATCCACGGGTTGCGCAAGTCCGAAGGGGCGTTGCTCGCCTACCTCGATCATTGACGCAACGGCATGATTATTCATTTTTGTCGGAACCGTCGGGGATCGCCGTTGTTGTCGGATAGATGCTGCACCCGCAAAAAGGAGGACCGACGTATGAGATCCTGGCCCATGATCTCGCTTCTCGTGGCGATTGCTGCCGCGATCGCTTCGTTCAGCGGCGCCGCGGGCAATGCAGCGGGGATCGCCGAGGCGGTCTCCCTTCTGTTCATGGTGGTGTTCGTCGTGGGCATGGTCTTGCGGATCGCGACCATCACGGATTGAGACGTGGCCGGATCGATGTTTCCGCCCGGTTGCCGGGAACCCTTGGCGCGGGCGCCACGTTCACACCTCGAACGTACGACGGGGATCGAGATGCGCGGCGCGCCTGCTGGCGTCCATGGGGCGGAAGGTCGGATGCCGGCGGCCCGAACGGTCGCATGGCCTGCTTGATCCCGTCCCGGCCCCAGAAAGATTTCACCCGCGAGGGTGACGAGATCGGCCCGTTGTCGTAAGGCCGGGGGAATGCTGCAAGCCCTTGCAGCTGTATAACGAGTGTAGTGGTGCGGGAAGGGGCCTCGCCGCCTAGGCGGGGCCCCAACTTATTTTCGCCGGAACAGTGAGCGGTGACGGATCAAAGCGTGAATGTGCAGACGCCCACGGCAATCCAGACAAGGCTCGAGCCGCTCGTCTGCCTGACGGCGAGCGAGGCCTTTCCCGAACTCGAGCGCGCGTTCCTGAACGCCGAAAGCGAGATCATCGCCGGCTTCCGCATCTTCGACCCCAAGACGAGGCTGCGCTCGCCCGAGGGGCAGGCGATCGGTGAGACGTGGTTCGATCTGATCGTCCACATTCTCAGGCGGGGCGTGAATTTCACACTCTATATCAGCGATTTCGATCCGGTGGCCGCGGCGGAGCTGCACCGTTCCACCTGGTCGAGCATCCGCATGCTCGTCGCCGCCCGCGAGGCCGCGCAGGCGGGCAAGCGGCTGCGATCTCGTGCCTGCTGCCCATCCCGCACGGGTGGGCGTCATTCCGACGCTTCTGTTCACCCACCGGATTCTTGGCGAATTGCGCAAGCGCGCCCGGGCGTTGTCGGCGATGACGCCCGACGACCGCGCGCGGGCCCTTCGCGACATGCCCGGCCTGCGGCGGCACCTGACCGACGACGGCAAGGGCGGCCTGCGTCCGGCGCTGCGCTGGGTGGAGCTGATACCGGCTTCCCACCACCAGAAGATCGCGGTCTTCGACCGGCGGATCGTCGCGGTCGGCGGGCTCGACCTCAACGAGCGCCGGTTCGACACCCTGCTCCACGAGCGGCCGGCGGAAGAGACCTGGCACGACGTGCAGACCATCCTCGTGGACCCCGTGCGAGCCGAATCGACGGCGCGCCATCTCCTTCATCTCCAGCGTGTGACAGGGGGCCAGGTGCCGCCGCCAGAGACGCCGGGCCTGTTGCGCACGCTCTCGGCCCGGCGGAAGTTCAACGCGCCGTTCCTTTCGCCGCACCGTCTGGTCAGCGAACTGAGCGATGCCCACAAGCGGGGGATCAACGGCTCGACGGAGCTGATCTACCTGGAGACGCAGTTCTTCCGCGACCTGCGCACCGCGACACGGCTGGCGCGGGCGGCCCGGCGCAACCGGAACCTCAAGCTGATCCTGATCGTGCCCGCCGCGCCCGAGGACGTCGCCTTTCAGGGCATGCGTCGCGCCGACGCGCGGCTGGGCGAGTGGCTGCAGGTGCGCTGCATCCGTCTGATCCGGAAGGCCTTCGGCTCGCGATTGTTCATCGGATCGCCGGCGCAGCCGCGGCGCAGCGACAGCGACGGGCGCGACGCGCTCTGGGGCGCGCCCATCGTCTATGTGCATGCGAAGGTCTCGATCTTCGACGACCACGCGGCGATCATCTCGTCGGCGAACCTCAACGGACGCAGCCTGTACTGGGACACCGAGGCGGGCGTGCAGTTCGACAATCCGAACGACGTGCTGCACATCCGCGACCGCTGCTTCCGCCACTGGCTGCCGGAAGAGGCCGACGCGCGCTTTCACGATCCGCGCACGGCGATGCAGGCCTGGCGGCGGCTTGCCGTCGAGAACCTGCGCAAGGACCCCGAAAAGCGCCGGGGCTTCATGCTTCCCTACGACCCGACCCCGGCGGAGCGGTTCGGCCGCGACTTGCCCGGCGTGCCGAACGAGATCGTCTGAGACACGCCGAACCCGGCGACGATCGCGAGGACGTAAAGCAGGATCGGGATCGCCACGATTCCGCCGAGCGGACCCCAGAGCCAGAGCCACAGAACCAGCGACAGGAACACGCCGAGCGGATTCACCTGCATGTGCTTGCCCACCAACGCGGGGGTCACGAACTGCCCCTCGACAGCGTTGATCGAGATGAAGGCCAGCGACGGCACCACCGACATCGCCCCGTCGAAGGCCAGCGCCCCCGCCACCAGCAGGCCGACGGCCACCGCCGCCGGGCCGATATAGAGGATGAAGTTCATCAGCGCCGCCACCAGGCCCCAGACATAGGGCGCCGGCAGGCCGATGGCGTGCAGCGCCAGGCCGACGATCACGCCGTAGCAGCCGTTGATCACGGCGATGGTCAGGAAATAGCGGGCCACCTGCCGCTCGGCGTTCTTGAGGGTCCGGGCCGTGGGTCCGTCCGAGAGGCCGTCCCGTCGTCGCGACACCCACTCGTAGATCTCGTGGCGCGACAGCAGGAAGAAGAAGAACGCCCCCAGCACGATCAGCACCTGTGCGGCCAGGCTCGGCGCGAAGGTCAGCGCTTCGTAGAGGCCCGGCACCTTCACGGGCTCGGCGGCGGGTTCGACAGGCGGCGGCGTGCCGTTCTGCGTCTCCTCGTTGATCGCGTCGGAGACCTCGTCGCTCACCGCCTCGATGTTGCGGCCGATGTCGCGCAGACCCTCGATCGTGGTCTGCACCTCGTCGAGGATCTGCGGCGCGCGGCGCATCGCCTGGCTGACCTTGGGCTCGACGAGGTAGACGACGCTCACGATCAGGGCCATGCCGAGGAAGAGCGACAGCAGCGCGCCGAGCACGCGCGGCACGCCGACCCGGTCGACGGCATCCGATATCGGCGAGAACACAACGCCGAGCACCAGCCCGAGGGCCAGCGGTCCGAAGATGTCCTGTGCGTACTTGAAGAGGGCGATGAGCGCCACGGCCGCGATCACCACGGTTGCCCAGCGCGAGGAGGCTTCGATGTTCATGGAATCCAGTTTCCCGACCGTCGGGATTGAACGCCCGCGGCATGGCGCAGGTTCCGCGCCGCGGGAACCGGCCTGTCGAGGGGGCGTTCTGGCGTCATGACCCGTGTGATCGACCTGGTGCCGCGTGACCGGTTCCTGCCCCTTCCCCGACTCCGCACCGAGGGCGGCGCGATCCGCCGCACCGGGGTCGAGATCGAGCTTGCCGGCCTGTCGGAGACCGAGGCCGCCGATCTCGTCGTGCGCCGTTTCGGCGGCACCGTGCAGCCCGCCGGCCCGTTCGAGGTCGTGGTCGAGCGCAGCGCGCTCGGCGAGGTTCAGATCTATCTCGACACAAGGTTGCGCAAGGACGGCGCCGAGGGGCTGGCGCGACTCGGGCTGGACCGGATCGGCCGCGAGGTGATCCCGCTGGAGATCGTGACCGAGCCGTTGGCGAGCGACCGGCTGGACATGCTGACGGCGCTGGCCGGCGATCTGCGCGCGGCCGGCGCGGTGGGCAGCGGCGGCGGCGTCCTCTTCGGCTTCGGCGTGCACTTCAACATCGAGGACACGGCCTGCCGGGTCGAGACGATCCGGCCGGTCCTCACCGCCTTCGCGCTGCTCGAGGATTGGTTGCGGCTGGCCTACCCGATCGATGGCGCGCGGCGGGTGCTGCCCTTCGTCGACCCCTATCCGCGGCGGTTCGTGCGCGCCCTGCTCGATCTGCCGCCGGAGGCGGATCTTGCCGCGCTGATCGACCTCTACCTCGCGCACACGCCGAGCCGGAACCGCGGGCTCGACATGCTGCCGCTCTTCCGGCACGTGGACGCGGCCCGTGTCGCCCGCGCGCTTCCTCCCGAAGCGCGCGGCGGCGCGCGGCCGGCCTACCATTTCCGGCTTGCCGACAGCCGCGTCGACGAGCCCGACTGGACACTGGCCTTCGAGTGGAACCGCTGGGTGCTCGTCGAGCGCGTGGCCGACGACGCCGACCTGCTGGCGCATCTCGCCGAAGGCTGGCGGACGCATCAGCGCGGTGGCGATGCGGGCCGCCATGGCTGGTGCGCCCGGGTCGACGCGGTGCTTGCGGCCTCGACCGTTCTGGGAGACGGGGTATGACCCGGCCCGCGATCGGCGTGACGACCTCCACGCGGTCGGGCTGGCGGATCTTTCCGCTGATGGCGCTCAACATCCGGATGGCGGGCGGACGTGCCGTGCGCTGGGACACCAGCCGCGAGGCCGACGTGGACGCGGTGGACGGCATCGTCATCGGCGGCGGCGACGACATCTCTCCCGACCTCTACGGCGGCAAGCTCGTCACTTCGGCCCGCCTCGACCCGGAGCGCGACGACCTGGAGCGCGACCTGGTCTGCACGGCCTTCGCACAGAACAAGCCGATCCTCGGCATCTGCCGGGGCAGCCAGATGATGAACGTCGCGCTGGGCGGCACGCTCGACCAGGACGCCTACGGCACCTACACGGCGTCGCGGCGGTACTGGACGATCCTGCCCAAGAAGACGGTGAAGCTGTGCCAGGGGACGCGCCTGGCCGAGCTGGCCGGTCTCGCCCCGATGAAGGTCAACGCGCTGCACAGCCAGGCGGTGGCCGAACTCGGCGACGGTCTGCGGGTCGCGGCGCGCGATACCGGCGGCATGACGCAGGCGATCGAGCGGGTGCGCGACCCGTTCGCGCTCGGCGTGCAGTGGCATCCCGAGCATCTGTTCTACGCGCGCCGGCAGCGGGCGATCTTCGCGGCGCTCGTCGAGGCCGCCGCGGCGTGGCGCCAATCGCGGCCCCAGATCGAGGCGGTGGCCGACAAGGCGCAGGCCGGCCGCGCCGGCGACATCTTCGGTTCGCCCGGCCTTTCCTGAAGCGGACGCCAGCGCGGACCGGGAGTCGGCCGCAAGATCGGTCCGGCGGTCAGCCGTTCTCCGGCGACGGAGTCCCGGCGAGGCCCGTCCGGTCGAGGTTCAGCACCAGATGGCGCGCATCGTGCGCCAGATGCCGCAGGCGGGCGTAGGGTACGACGTGCTCGCCTCCGGCTTCGGCGCGGACGACGAAATCGGTGATGGCGAACCGGTCCGGGTCGACGATCACGTCCGACAGCGTGCCCAGAAGGCCGTCACTGCCGAACACCTCGCCGCCGATCCGCTGCGTCGCCCGTTCGAGCTTGGAGACGCGCTTGTCGCCGGACGGGCCGTGCATGTGTTCCTCGTGCTCGGATTCGGCCAGCTCTGCCCACATCATCAGTGGCGAGGTGGTGTTGCCGAACGGGCCGACGACGACCGTCGGCCAGTTTTCCAGATGGATCGGCGGCCCCGAGGAGCCGCCGCCGGTCCAGGTCGGGGCCTCCTCGATATGATCGGCGCTGAGCGTGACGGGCCAGTGGCGGCTGCCCGGCTCCGGCTTGCCGAAGCGGTCGATCCGCAGGAGCACCTCCTCCCGCGTGAGCCAGCCGCCGGTGCCGAGCGCCACATAGCGCAGCCGCCCCGTCGGCTCGTGGAAGAAGACCTCGGTCACCGGAAAGGTCTGGCCGTCGCTTTCGCCCTTGCGACCAAGCAGGTCGGTCATCCGCAGCATAGCGTCATCCCCCGTTCCGATGCGGGCCCGAAGGCGACGTCATGCGTCTCCGGGCGGATCCTCACGATATCGTCTGCCGCCCTGTCGGCAAGCCCTTGTGCCGGACTCATCCGGGCTCGTCATGGCGCGGGTGGATCGGTTCCGCGCGGCCGGGAATGGCCTCGCGGATCTCGCCGGCATGGGCCCACGTGTCCATCGCGTGCAACGCCTCCTCGGCGGTCTCGACGAAGCGGAAGAGGTCGAGATCCGCCTCCGCGATGGTGCCGGCGTCGGCCAGCGCGGCAAAGTCGATGATGCTTTCCCAGAAATCCTGCCCGAAGAGCAGCACCGGCACCCGCGCCATGCGCCCCGTCTGGATCAGCGTCAGGCATTCGAACAGCTCGTCGAGCGTGCCGAACCCGCCGGGGAACACCGCGATCGCCTTGGCACGGATCAGGAAGTGCATCTTGCGGATGCCGAAATAGTGGAAGTTGAAGCACAGCTCCGGCGTGACGAACTCGTTCGGGCTCTGTTCGTGGGGCAGCACGATGCTCAGCCCGATGGACGAGCCACCCGCATCGGCCGCGCCGCGATTGCCCGCCTCCATCACGCCCGGCCCGCCGCCGGTGACGATGACGTTCTCGCGCCCGTAGGATTGCAGGCTCCGCTCGGTCACGAACCGGGCGAAGCGTCGCGCCTCGTCGTAGAACCGCGTCAGCCCGGCCAGCGTCTCGGTCCGGGCCTTGTGCTTCTGCGCGGGCGGCGGAATGCGCGCACCTCCGAACAGCACCACCGTCGATTCCACCCCGCGCTCGGACATCACCAGCTCGGGCTTGAGCAGTTCGAGCTGCAAGCGCACCGGGCGCAGCTCCTGGCGGCACAGGAAGTCCGGGTCGTCGAAGGCCAGCCGGTAGGCCGGCGCCCGCGTCTGCGGCGTGTCGGAAATCTCGTGCGCCCGTTCGACATCCTGGTGCGCGTCGCGGAACGGCTTTGACCGGTCGTCCTTCATCGTCCCTCCTTGGGCCAGATTGCACGGCCTCTGATCAGCCTCTATAGGCGGGAGCCATCGCTTGCCAGCCGCTTGAGGGACCGCCCAGATGCCGAACGACCAGCTACAGGCCACCATCGAGACCGCATGGGAGGCGCGCGCCGACGTCTCGCCGACCACCACGGGCGCGGTCCGCGAGGCGGTCGACGCCACCCTGGACGCGCTCGACAGCGGGTCGCTCCGCGTGGCCGAGCGCGGCGGCGACGGCACCTGGCACGTGAACCAGTGGGCCAAGAAGGCAGTGCTCCTGTCCTTCCGGCTCAACGACATGTCCCCGCAGGACGGCGGCCCCCAGGGCGGCACCTGGTGGGACAAGGTCGACAGCAAGTTCAAGGGCTGGGGCGAGAACCGCTGGCGCGAGGCGGGATTCCGCGCGGTGCCGAACGCCATCGTGCGCCGCTCGGCCTACATCGCGCCGGGCGTGGTGCTGATGCCGTCCTTCGTCAACCTGGGCGCCCATGTGGACGAGGGCACGATGGTCGACACCTGGGCCACGGTCGGCTCCTGCGCGCAGATCGGCAAGAACGTGCACCTCTCGGGCGGCGTCGGCATCGGCGGCGTGCTGGAGCCCATGCAGGCCGGCCCGACGATCATCGAGGACAACTGCTTCATCGGCGCCCGGTCCGAAGTGGTGGAGGGCTGCATCGTGCGCGAGGGGTCGGTGCTCGGCATGGGCGTCTTCATCGGCCAGTCCACCAAGATCGTCGACCGCGAGACCGGCAATGTCAGCTACGGCGAGGTGCCGCCCTATTCGGTCGTCGTCGCGGGCTCCATGCCCTCCTCGGGCGGCGTGAACCTCTACTGCGCCGTCATCGTCAAGCGGGTGGACGAGCGGACCCGCGCCAAGACCGGGATCAACGAATTGCTTCGGGCCTAGCCAAGATTGACGTTAGGTGTCACGCTTCGCGATGGAACGTTTGAGGTTCCCGTCGCTTCAAGACGTGAACAAGGGTCTGATTGAACAGGGAGAAGAACATGGGTTGGTTGGTTGCCATCATCGTCGGCGGGATCGCCGGCTGGATTGCCGAGAAGATCATGAAGGCAGATCATGGTCTGCTGACGAACATCATTCTGGGGATCCTCGGCGCGGTCATCCTGAACGCCATCCTCAGCGCCGTCGGTATCTACACCGCCGAAAGCTGGCTGGCCTGGTTCATCGTGGCGATCATCGGCGCCTGCGCTCTGATCTGGGGCTACCGCATGGTCAAAGGACGTACATGACGAAATCCCGTGCCCCCCGCGCCGAGCGGGGGGACACACCCATTGTCCACGCGCTCGTGGTGGAGGTGGGTCGCAAGCCCGATGACGGCTTGCCGGACGGCGCCACGGGCGCCGCCTTGCTTTGCTACACCCCCGCGCGGGACGAGGCCGAGGCGGTGCGCGAGACGGTCTCGACCCTCAAGCAGGCGGGGCTCGCGCCGCTCGAGGTGACGGCCCACGATTCCGACGGGATGGAGCCGGACCTGGTGCGGCGCGCGCTGGACGACGACGCGGTCGTCGTGGTTCAGATCACCCACTTCAACGACTGACGCGCCCCGTCGCTTCATGCAGCTTGCGGTGCACGGGTCGCTGGTCGACGACGTGGCCGATTGCCTGAGCGGGATCCAACCGGAGAACTGGCGGCGCGCGCCGCCGGCGGAAGACGGCGAGGTGGCGTTCAACTACCTCGTCGTGCATGCGACCCGCAGCCAGGAGATCATGGACGCGCTGAAGGACCGGCTGCGTAACGCCTCCGCCGAATGGCGCCTGTCGGTCATCGCGGCCGAAGCGGTCCTGCCCGAACCCGACGACGAGGAAGAGCAGGCGCAGATGGAGCGGCGCGATCAGACCGCCGCCCGCGAAGAGATCTTCACCTACGTCAAGCACCGGGCGATGCTCACCCGCGACACGCTCCTCCTGACGGTGCTGGCCACCTATGTGGCCGCCATGGGCCTGCACCACGACGAGGTCGCGGTGGTCATCGGCGCCATGGTGATCGCCCCGCTGCTGGGCCCGATCCTCGCCTTCGCCTTCGCCTTCGCCTTCGGCACCGCGCTCGGCAACCGGCAGCTCCTCTGGATCGCCGGCAAGTCGCTGGGCGCCGGTCTCGGCGTGGCGGCGCTTGTCGGCATCGGCCTCGGCCTGGTTCGCGACGTCAACACGGAGTTCGAGCCTCCTGACCTTCGATTGCGCGCTGGGCCTGTCGACGGCGGCCCTGCCGCTCGCGGCGGGCGGGGCGGCGGCCCTGATGGTCGCCGCGTCCCAGACCACGCCGCTCGTCGGCGTCGCGGTGGCGGCGGCGCTGCTGCCACCCCTCGCCGCGTTCGGGCTCCTGATGGGCGCGGGCAAATTCCTTTTGGCGGTCAAGGCGCTCGTCACCGTGCTCGCCAACATCGTCGCCATCAACGTCGCCGCGCAGGTCGTCTTTCTGTGGAAGGGCATCCGGCCCAACCATTTCCTGTCGGACCAGGAGGAGACCTCCGTGCGCTGGTGGATCGGCAGCTGGGTCCTGATCGGCGTGGTCATGATCGCCGGCCTCTTCTTCTTCGGCGTGTTGCAGGTGACCTGACCGCGGGCTAGGCAGTGTCCCATGTCGCTCGATCCCGTGGACCTGTCCGCCCGCCTCATCCGATGCCCCTCCGTCACGCCGGTCGATGCGGGGGCGATCCCGATGCTCGCCGACCTGCTCACCGGGGCCGGATTCGAATGCCACCGCACCGATCGCGCCGGCATCACCAACCTCTTCGCCCGCTGGGGAGCCCAGGGGTCATCCCCGCACCTTCGGCTTCAACGGCCATACCGACGTGGTGCCCCCCGGCGATTCCGCCGACTGGACCCGCGATCCGTTCGGCGGCGAGGTCCATGACGGCTGGCTCTGGGGACGCGGCGCTGCCGACATGAAATCCGGCGTCGCGGCCTTTGTCGCCGCCGCTTGCGACATGGTCCGCACCGCGCCCCCCGACGGCGCCATCATCATCACGGTCACCGGCGACGAGGAGGGCGGCGGCAAGGACGGCACCACCGCGATCATCGACTGGATGGAGGCACACGGCGAGGTCATGACCGCCTGCCTCGTCGGCGAACCCACCTGCCCCGAGCGCATGGGCGACACCGTCAAGATCGGCCGCCGCGGCTCCCTCTCCGCCCACATCACCGCGACCGGGGTCCAGGGCCACGCGGCCTACCCGCACCGCGCCAGGAACCCGCTGCCCGCGCTCTGCGGCCTGCTCGACCGCCTCGCCCGCCACCAGCTCGACACCGGCACCGGCCATTTCGACCCCTCCACCCTCGCCATCACCACCGTCGACACCGGCAACCCCGCAACCAACGTCATCCCCGCGAGCGCCCGCGCCACCGTCAACATCCGTTTCAACGACGCCCACAGCTCCGACAGCCTCACCCGCTGGCTCCGGGAAGAGGCCGCCGCCACACGCCGCGACACCGGCATCGCCATCGACCTCGCCATCGACGTCTCGGGCGAAAGCTTCGTCACCCCGCCCGGCCCCCTCTCGGACCTCGTCTCGCGCGCGATCGAGGCGACCTGCGGTGTCACGCCGACGCTCTCCACCACCGGCGGCACGTCCGACGCCCGCTTCGTCAAGCGCCATTGCCCGGTCGTGGAGTTCGGCCTCGTCGGCACCACCATGCACCAGGTCGACGAGCGCGTGCGCACCGATGACATCCACGCCCTCACGCGCGTCTATTCCCGCATCCTCGCCGACTGGTTCGCCTGACCGCCGATCCCCGCGTGACGCGCCCCGGGCCGCGTGCTACCTCGCGCGCCATGAGCCGCATTCCCTCCAAGGACGAAATCCTCGCCTGGATTTCCGACAACCCGACCCAGACCGCCAAGCGCGACATCGCCAGGGCCTTCGGCGTCAAGGGCGCCGACCGCATCGAGCTGAAACGCGTCCTGCGCGAGCTGGCCGACGACGGGCATCTCGAAAAGCGCCGCAAGACCTACCGCGACCCCGAAAGCCTGCCGCCCGTCTCCGTCCTGCAGGTGCTCCCCCCCGACGCCGACGGCGACCTCTTCGCGCGCCCGCTCGAATGGCACGGCGAGGGGCCCGAGCCCGGGATCCTCCTCATCCCGCGCGAGTCCGATCCCGCGCTGGGCGAGGGCGACCGCATCCTCGCCCGCCTCGCCGAGGTGCGCGCCGATACCCACCGCTACGAGGGGCGCCTGATCCGCAAGATCGGCACCAATCCGCGAAAGGTTCTCGGCGTCTTCCGCAAGGGCGCCGAGGGCGGGCGCATCCTGCCCATCGACAAGGGCGCCGACCGCGAATGGCGCGTCGCCCCCGGCGCCACCCACGGCGCCAGGGACGGCGAGCTGGTCGAGGCCGAACAGGCCGGCCCGCGCAACCGCCTCGGCCTGCCCGCGGCCCGCGTCGTCACCCGGCTCGGCGACCCGTCCGAGCCGCGCGCGGTGTCGCTCATCGCGATCCACCAGCACGGCATCCCCGACGAGTTCCCCGACGACGCCGTCGCCGAGGCCGACGCCATGAAACCCGCAGGTCTCAAGGGCCGCGAGGATCTGCGCGACCTGCCCTTCGTCACCATCGACCCGCCCGACGCGCGCGACCGCGACGACGCCGTCCTCGCCCATCCCGACGACGCCGCCGACAACGAGGGCGGTCATGTCGTCTGGGTCGCCATCGCCGACGTCGCCCATTACGTCCGCTCCGGCAGCGCGCTCGACCGGGCCGCGCGCGAGCGGGGCAATTCGACCTACTTCCCCGACCGGGTGGTGCCGATGCTGCCCGACCGGCTCTCGGGCGACCTCTGCTCTCTGCACGAAAGCGTGCCCCGCGCGGTGATCGCCGTGCGGATGCGCATCGACGCGCAGGGCGAGAAACTCGACCAGAAATTCGTCCGCGGCATGATCCGCTCCGCCGCCTCGCTGACCTACGACGAGGTGCAGGACGCGGTGGACGGCGCGCCTTCCGACCGCATCGGCCCGCTCATGGACGAGGTGGTCCGCCCGCTCTACGCCGCCTATGGCGCCCTGCGCGCCGCCCGCGAACGGCGCGAACCGCTCGACCTCGACCTGCCCGAGCGGCGCATCGTGCTCTCCGACGAGGGCCGCGTCACCTCGGTCAACTTCAAGGAGCGGCGCGACGCCCACCGCCTGATCGAGGAGTTCATGGTGCTGGCCAACGTCGCCGCCGCCGAGACCCTGATCGCCCGGCGCGCCCCGCTCGTCTTCCGCGTCCACGAGGAACCGAGCCCCGAAAAGCTCGACGCCCTGCGCGAAACGGTCAAGGCCAGCGGCATGACGCTGGCCAAGGGGCAGGTGCTGAAGACCGCCCACCTCAACCGCCTTCTGGATCAGGCGGCGGGGACCGAACACGCCGAGCTGATCAACCTCTCGACGCTGCGCTCCATGACGCAGGCCTATTACACGCCCGAGAATTACGGCCATTTCGGGCTGGCGCTGCGCTCCTACGCGCATTTCACCTCGCCGATCCGGCGCTACGCCGACCTGATCGTGCACCGGGCGCTGATCTCGGCCCATCGCTGGGGCGACGACGGCCTGTCGGAGACCGAGCTGGAGCGGCTCGAGAAAACGGCCGAGCACATCTCGGAGACCGAGCGCCGCTCCATGACCGCCGAGCGCGACACCACCGACCGCTACCTCGCCGCCTACCTGTCGGAGCGCGTCGGGACCGACCTGACGGGGCGCATCTCGGGCATCGCGCGCTTCGGCGCCTTCGTGAAGCTCGACGAGACCGGCGCCGACGGGCTGATCCCGATCCGCTCGCTGGGCTCCGAATACTTCCACCACGACCGCGACAGCCAGACCCTGATGGGCTCCGATTCCGGCATCGTCATCGGCCTGGGTCAGCGGGTCGAGGTGCGTCTGGTGGAGGCCGTGCCCGTGACCGGCGGCCTGATGCTGGAGCTCCTGTCGCTCGAGGGCGCCTCCCTCCCGCGCGGGCGATCGGGTGGCCGCGGCCATCCGCCGCGCCGCAAGGTCGGCGCCGGCAAGGCGAAGGCCGCCAAGGTCAAGCGCAAGGTGACGCGGAAGCGACGTTAAAATATTGCATGAAGTTAGAAATGGGGGGGTCTGAGACTTTAGCTGATTTTTGAAGTTTGACGCGCTGAACGCCCCGTCCGCCGATCTTCGCGCCGGCAATCGCCTGCCAGCCTCGTCCGAAGAGGCTTTGAGATCGCGCGCCTCTCGGCTACCGTGCGCTTCGAGCAGTCAAAAAAACAGGTGACGCCCATGCGCGGTCTCGGGACAGCATTGGCCCTTATTCTTATGGTCGGAGCGGGTTGTACGAATGCGGGCGCGCCCGCCTATTCCTTGCGCCCCGAAGCTCGCGCGGCCAGGGCCGAACAGGTGGCGGTGAGGCGCAACGTGGACGATCAGCGATTGCAGACATGGATCGCATCCTTCCGAAATCGTGCGCTTTCTCAAGGCATTAGACCTGATGTGTTCGACGCGGCAATGGCCGGCGCGCGCTATGATGCCGAGGTGATCCGGCGCGACCGCAACCAGTCCGAATTCACCAAGACGATCTGGGAATACCTCGACAGCGCGGCCTCCGACACGCGGATCGCCAACGGGCGAGACGCACTGCGAAAGCACGGCCGGATCCTCGACGCGATCGAGGCCCGCTACGGCGTCGACAAGGAGGTCGTCGTCGCGGTCTGGGGCCTGGAAAGCGCCTACGGCGAATACCGCGGCAGCAGCCCGATCCTGCAATCCCTGGCGACGCTCGCCTTCGACGGCCGCCGCGGCCGTTTCTTCGAAGAGCAGCTCGTCGCGGCGCTGAAGATCATCCAGTCGGGCGACGTCAGCCCGCGCGGCATGACCGGCTCCTGGGCCGGCGCGATGGGGCATACCCAGTTCATTCCGACCTCGTATCTCGCCTATGCCGTTGATTTCAGGGGAGACGGGCGGCGCGACATCTGGTCGGACGATCCGACCGACGCACTGGCTTCGACCGCCGCCTACCTCGCGCGGTACGGCTGGCAGAAGGGCGTCCCCTGGGGCGTCGAGGTGCGCCTGCCGCGGGGCTTCGACTACACACAGGCCAACCGCAAGACCACCGCCATGCCCTCGCAATGGGCCCGCGGCGGGGTCGTCGGAATGGACGGTCGGCCGGTCGCGGACTACGGGCAGGCGTCGATCCTGCTGCCGGCGGGGGCGCAGGGCGCGGCTTTCATGATCTTCAAGAACTTCAACGTGATCGAGCGCTACAACGCCGCCGATGCCTACGTCATCGGAGTCGGCCACCTCAGCGACCGCATCCGTGGCGCCGCTCCGCTGCGCTCGGACTGGCCGCGCGGGGATCGTGCGCTCAAGCAGGCCGAGCGCAAGGAGCTGCAGGCACGGCTCATGCGGGCCGGCTACGCGACCGGCGGCGTGGACGGCAGGATCGGGCCGAACACCATCACCGCGATCCGCGGGTTCCAGCGGGCGGCCGGTCTGGTGCCCGATGGCTATGCCTCGCTCGACCTGCTCAGGCGCCTGCGCGCCTCGACCTGACCGGGGTGCGCCGCGCCTCGGGCAGGGCCTGACGGCCCCGCCGCCCGGCGCGGCGCGCGCAGGCCGGAGCCTGCGCGGTGCTGCGTCTCAGCTGTACCACGGACCCATGCGGACTTCGCTTTCCTCGACCATGGAGGCGAAGGCTTCGGGGTCGCTGTCGCGGTAATGGTAGGGATAGACGTAGTCCGGCGCGAACTCGTTGACGGCATCGGCGGCCTGCTCGACCTCCATCGTGTAGGGCAGGTTCATCGGCACGAAGGCGAGGAAGATGTCCTGAAGCGCGCGCATCTCGGGCGTGCCCTCGGTGTCGCCGGCGATGTAGACGCGCTTGCCGCCGATGCTCAGGATGTAGCCGTTGTCGCGGCCCTCGGGGTGATATTGCAGGCGGTCTTCGGTGATGTTGTAGGCGGGGATCGCCTCGATGCTCATGCCGCCGATCTCGGTCGTCTCGCCGTTGGCGATGGACGTGGCGCGGGCCTTGAGATCCTCGGGCAGCATGTCGAAGACGGCGGGGTTGGTGAGGATCCTGGTCTCCTCGGCAACGAGACCGGCCAGCGTCTCGGCGTCGTAGTGATCGCCGTGCTCGTGCGTGATGAGGATCAGGTCGGGCGCGGGGAAGTCGGCGTAGGCGCCGGGTTCGCCGACCGGGTCATTGTAGATGACCATGTCCGGCGTCTCCATCACGAACGAGGCGTGGCTGACCGGGTGGACGGTGATCTGGCCGCCGTCGACGTCGAAGCTGTGGTTGCCTCCGTCCTGGGCGAGGGCGGCGTAGGGCAGGATGGTGCTGGCCCCCGCGGCGGCGGCGGCGGTGGCGATCAATGTGCGGCGTGTGAGCATGTGTCGTCTCCCTCTTGATTCATTTTGCGGTGACCTAGGGCGTGACGGCGCGATGTCAGGGACGCTCCGTCATTCGTGACGCGACCTGCAGCCGAGCTTGTCGTCGCGGTCGGGGTCGACGCCCCACCACTCGCTACGGGTGACGCCGCGCACGTCGCCGAAGCTGCGGCCGCCGAAATGGTTCACGTCGCGTGGATGACGGGCCGAGGGCCCCGCCATGATCGTGCCGGGGCCGCGCACCTCGTGGGCGGGCGGGGTCCAGTGGCGCGCATCGGCGGGCTGCGCCTCCGGCGTCGTGCCGGGATCGAGCGGCGGGGTGCCGGGTGTCAGGATGTGGCGCAGGAAGGCCATCGGATGGGCGCGCAGGGACAGGCGGGTGGCGACGTAGTCTTCCACGACCTCTTCGCCCAACGTCATGGCGGGCAGGCGGGCGGGATCCTCGACGATGCCCTCGCCGTCCATGTCGCCGGAAAAGAGCGGCAGCGGCTCCTGGCCGGCGATGGCGCGGGCAGCCCAGAGCGCCTCGCGGCGAGTGAGGCCCAGGTCGGCGAAGGCGTCGGCCTCGGCCAGCACCCGCAGGATGCGCGCCGAGGTACCGGCCCTGCGCCAGACGTCCTCCACGCTGCGATAGCCGTTGCCGCGCGCGCCGGCGATCCAGTGCGCCTCCTCCTCGCGCATGGCGCGGATCTGGCGGAAGCCGAGGCGCAGCGCCAGGCCGCCGCCGGGCCCCGGCTCCATGGTGCAGTCCCAGTAGGAGGCGTTGATGCAGACGGGCCGCACCTCCACCCCGTGCTCGCGCGCGTCGCGCACGATCTGGGCCGGGGCGTAGAAGCCCATCGGCTGGGAGTTGAGGAGCGCGCAGGCGAAGATGCCGGGGTGGTGGCGCTTGATCCACGAGGAGGCGTAGACCAGCAGCGCGAAGCTGGCCGCGTGGCTCTCGGGGAAGCCGTAGGAGCCGAATCCCTCGATCTGGGCGAAGCAGCGCTCGGCGAAGTCCATGTCGTAGCCGTTGGCGCGCATTCCCGACAGGAACCGGCCCTTGAGCGGCGTGACCTTGTCGACTTTCTTGAAGGTGGCGAGCGCGCGGCGCAGACGGTCGGCCTCCTCGGGTGAAAACCCGGCGCCGATGATGGCGATCTGCATCGCCTGTTCCTGGAAGAGCGGCACGCCGAGCGTCTTGCCCAGCACCGCGCCCAGCGCGTCGGAGGGGAACTCGACCTTCTCGTAGCCGTTGCGCCGCGCGAGGTAGGGGTGGAGCATGTCGCCCTGGATCGGGCCGGGGCGGATGATCGCGACCTCGATCACCAGATCATAGAAGCAGCGCGGCTTCATCCGGGGCAGGAAGTTCATCTGCGCCCGGCTCTCGATCTGGAAGACGCCCACCGTGTCGGCGCGGCACATCATGTCGTAGACGGCGGGGTCCTCGGGCGGGAGGGTCGCCAGCGTGTAGTCGGTCTGGTGGTGGCGGGCGATCAGGTCGAAGGCCTTGCGCACGCAGGTCAGCATCCCCAGCGCCAGGACGTCGACCTTGAGGATGCCGAGCGCGTCGATGTCGTCCTTGTCCCAGCAGATGACGGTGCGGTCGTCCATCGTCGCGTTCTCCACCGGGACCAGTTCGTCGAGGCGGCCCTCGGTGATGATGAAGCCGCCCACATGCTGGCTGAGGTGGCGGGGAAAGCCCTGGATCTCGGCCACCAGCGCCATGGTCTGGCGCAGGCGCGGGTCGGCGGGGTCGAGGCCGATCTCGCGCATCCGGTGATCTTCGACAGCGCCCGAGGAGAAGAAGCCCCAGAGCTGTGACGAGAGCGCGCCGATGGTGTCGTCGGTGAGGCCCATGGCGCGGCCGACCTCGCGGATGGCGCGCTTGCCGCGGTAGTGGATGACCGTGGCGCAGAGGCCCGCACGATGGCGGCCGTAGCGCTCGTAGATCCACTGGATCACCTCCTCACGGCGTTCGTGCTCGAAATCCACGTCGATGTCGGGCGGCTCGTTGCGGGCCTCGGAGACGAAGCGCTCGAAGACCATGGTGCCGATCTCCGGCGAGACCGAGGTGACGCCGAGCGCGTAGCAGACGACCGAGTTGGCGGCCGAGCCGCGGCCCTGGCAGAGGATGTCGCGGGAGCGGGCGAAGGCGACGATGTCGTTGACGGTGAGGAAGTAGGGCTCGTAGCCGAGCCTGGCGATGAGGGCGAGTTCGTGATCCATCGTGGCGCGCACCTTGTCGGGCGCGCCGGAAGGGTAGCGCCAGGCGAGCCCCTCGAGCGCGAGGCGGCGCAGGCGGGCGGGCGCGGTCTCGCCGCCGCTGACCTCGGAAGGGTATTCGTAGCGCAGTTCGTCGAGCGAGAAGGTGCAGCGCGTGGCAATGGCCTCGGTGCGGGCCACGGCGTCGGCATGAGCGGCGAAGATGCGGTCGAATTCGGCCGGGGCGCGCAGGCGGCGTTCGGCGTTGGCGAGGGCGGCGCGGCCCAGATCGTCGACCTTCTGCCCGGTGCGGATGGCGGTCAGCACGTCGGTGAGCCGCCGGCGGCTGCCGTGATGCATGAGTGGCGCGGCGGAGGCGACGGGCGGGATGCCGAGATCGCGCGCCAGCCTGGCCAGACGGTCGAAGCGGGCGGCATCCTCGCCGTCGTAGCAGGGGGCCATCAGCAGCGAGACCTGACCGGGGAAGCGGCGCGTCAACCTCTGCGCCCGTGTCTGCCATGCGCCCGCGCCGCGCGGTGCGGGCGGGGCCTGTGTCGGCGTCCGAGGCGCGGGCGGATGGAGGAGGAGCTCCATTCCGGCACACCATTCGAGCAGGTCCTCGGGGCGCAGGTCGCAGCTGCCCTTTTCGGCGCGGCGGCGGCCGAGGGTCAGCAGGCGGCTGAGGCGGCCCCAGGCGGCGCGGTCGCGGGGCAGGGCGGTCACGGCAAGGCCGCAGCGGGTGACGAGGCGCGCGCCGGGGATGAGACGGGGGACGCAGCGGATGTCGGGCGAGGGGGCCGGGACGGGCGGGGGCGCTGCGGTCTCGAAACCCGCGACGGGCGCGCGCGCGCGCGGGCTGGCGCCGGGGGCGTCCGCAGGACGTGCAGGGCAGAAGGCCTCGGCTGCGGGAGGGGAGTGGCTGGCCCGGGTCGCATCCGCAAGTCCCGGATATCGTTCGGGAAGTGCGGGGCTCGGTGCCCAGGGCGAGGGCGGGCCGACGGCGCCGCCACACGCCTCGGCCTCGGCGCGCAGGCGGACCTGTCGGGCGATCTCGGCCAGTTGGACATGGGCGCGCACCACGCCCGCCACGCTGTTCTCGTCGGCGATGGCCAAGGCCGAAAGGCCGAGCAGCGCCGCGCGTTCCACGAATTCCTCGGGGTGCGAGCCGCCCGTGAGGAAGGTGAAGTTCGAGGTTATGTCGAGTTCGGCCACCATGAGTCGCCGCAAGATATTCCTGTTTTGTTCCGCCTGCGAGTCCACCGTTGCCGACGTCCCACGGGTCTTTTCCAGCGGCAGCCCCGGAGGGCGGGCAGCCGGGGGACAGGTGTGACGGATCGGAATGAACCAGCAACACTGGCATGGCGCAGGGGCGGGATTCGGCTCGGCAGATGGCGAGCGAGGGGGTGGGACGAAAACGGTCAGGGTTACGGGCGCGTTCCGGAGGGCAGGCAGCCGGGAGACCGCGAGCTCAGTGGTCGTGCCGGAGCCGGCGGAAGTGCAACGACGCTGCGGGGCGCGGCAGGTGGCCGAGTTTCGGACCACCGGTCGCACGACGGAATGTTCCGGTATCGGCGCGTGGGCAGGGCAATCGGACGGTGCCGCCGGGCGGGTTCAGGTTCGGTGGGAAGACCGCGAGAGGCGCGGCGGGGCCGCTTGGCGCAGGGGGTCGTCGGCGCTTGAGACGGGTGCGCGCTGGCAGAGGTAGGCGTTCGGCGGCGAACTCAAGGGCGGCGATGATGCCGGGGCTGGCTAAGGTCTCGGCTCGGGGCCGGACACAGGCGGACCCTCACGCCGGGCGGCGGGGAGGGCACCGGGCGCTTGCGGGATCGTCCCCGGGTTGCCGCCGGCATGTGCCAGGGTCAGCCGGGGCGAAGCACGGCGCGGAAGGTGTCGAAGACAGTTTCGTAGACCTGACGCTTGAAGGGGACGATGGCCGCGAGGATGTCGGGCGGGCGCATCCAGCGCCAGCGGGCGAATTCGGGGTGCTCGGCCTGCAGGTCGATCGCCGTGTCGAGGCCGTCGAAGCGCATCAGGAACCAGCGCTGCTGCTGACCGCGGTAACGGCCCTTCCAGATCCGTCCGACGAGGTCGGGCGGCAGGTCGTAGGTGACCCAGTCGGGCGTCTCGGCCTCGACCGTGACTGCGCTGGCGGGCAGGCCGGTCTCTTCGGAGAGCTCCCGCAGGGCGGCCACCCGCGGCGTTTCGCCGGGGTCGATTCCCCCCTGGGGCATCTGCCACGCGCCGGGCGTGTCGAGCCGTTCGCCAACGAAGACGAGTCCGGCGGGGTTGATGAGCACCACGCCCACGCAGGGGCGGTAGGGAAGGCGGGCGATCTGATCGGGGTCCATGCGGGCGAGCCTAGGGGCGTCGTGAAAGCTCGGCAACGCCCGAGGTTGGAACGCGGCGCGGTCGCCTGTTGCCCGCGAACCGCATTGGCGCCGGCGGCCCGCGATCGTGGCGGTGACGCGCCCGAAAATATGGCATGGCTTGATCAGGCGGCCCGAGGAGACCCGGATGGCAGATACCACACTCGAGCGGCTGCACGCGCTCTACGAAGGCGAGGACGCGCGCGCACAAAGGTTTCGCTATGGGCTTTTGATCTTCGACCTGGTCACCGTGCTGTACGTCATTGCCACGTCCTTCACGACGCACGGGCCGGTCGTCGAGGCCATCGACATGGCGATCGGCGCGGTCATGCTGGCCGATTTCGGTGCGCGGGTGGCGATCGCGCGGCCCATGCATTCGTACCTGATCCGGCCGACGACGCTGGCCGACCTGATCGCGCTGGTCTCGTTCCTGGCGCCGGTGGCGGGCGAGGGGCTGGGCTTCCTGCGGGTGCTGCGGACGCTGCGGCTGATGCACACCTACCAGTTGCTGGAGCGGCTGCGGCAGGACTTTGCCTTCTTCCGTCGCAACGAGGACATCGCGGTGGCGGCGATCAACCTGATGGTGTTCATCTTCGTGATGACGGGGCTGGTCTATGCGACGCAGTACCGGGTCAATCCGCATATCGGGAATTATGCCGACGCGCTCTATTTCACGATCACGGCGCTGACGACGACGGGGTTCGGCGACATCACGCTGCCCGGCACGACGGGGCGGCTGATCTCGGTGGCGATCATGATCTTCGGAGTAACGCTTTTCCTGCGGCTGGCACAGGTGCTGTTCCGGCCGCTCAAGGTGAGGCATCCGTGCCCGGTGTGCGGGCTGGTGCTGCACGACGCCGATGCCGTCCATTGCAAGCATTGCGGAACGACGATCCGGATCGAGACGGAAGGGGCGCTCTAGGCGCCGCGCGCCGTCGGGCGTCCGCAGGCGGAGGGCAGGCCCCCGCCCGCGGCGTCTGGTGACTCAGTTCTCGGCGAAGGCCTCGGTGTTCAAGGCCGAGAGGCCCTTGAGCAGGTCGATCGCGTAGGAAAGCTGGAAGTCCTCCTCGCGCAGCTTGGCGGCCTCTTCGGCGGCGGTCTGCTCTTCGAGAAGCTGATTGCGCTGATCCTCGGAGATCGAGTCGTTCTCGAGGCTGCCGCGCAGGTCGGCTTCGGAGCGGCGGCGGGCGGCGGCGCTGGATTCCGTCTCCTCCTCGGGCTCGGCGGCCGGGTCGCGCGGCGGCTGGACCACGACGATGTCGGGCGAGACGCCGAGCGCCTGGATCGAGCGGCCCGACGGCGTGTAGTAGCGCGCCGTCGTCAGGCGCATGGCACCGTCGCCGCGCAGGGGCATGACGGTCTGGACCGAGCCCTTGCCGAACGACTTGGTGCCCACGACGATCGCGCGGCGGTGGTCCTGCAGGGCACCGGCGACGATCTCGGAGGCACTGGCCGAACCGCCGTTGATCAGCACGACCAGGGGCTTGCCCTCCGCCAGGTCGCCCTCCATCGCGTTGTAGCGGTCGCCGTCCTGGGGGTCGCGGCCGCGGGTGGAGACGATCTCGCCCGCGTCGAGGAACGCGTCGGAAACCTTGATCGCCTGCGTCAGCAGCCCGCCGGGGTTGTTGCGCAGGTCGAGCACGATGCCCTCGACCTTGTCGAGGCCGCCGAGTTCGTCGATCTGCTCCTCCAGGCCCTCCTTGAGGTTGGGAAAGGTCTGGTCGTTGAAGGTGGTGATGCGCAGGACCACCACGTCGCCCTCGGTGCGGGTCCGCACGGCGGTCAGCTTGATCGTGTCACGAACGATAGTGACGTCGAAGGGCTCGTCGGTGCCCTCGCGCGCCACGGTGATGACGATCTCCGACCCCACGGGTCCGCGCATCAGCTCCACCGCCTCGTCGAGCGAGAGGCCCATCACGCTCTCGCCGTCGACATGGGTGATGAAGTCGCCTGCCTCGATGCCCGCCTCGGCGGCGGGGGTGCCGTCGATGGGAGAGACGACCTTGACGAAGCCGTCTTCCTGCGTGACCTCGATGCCGAGGCCGCCGAACTCGCCGCGGGTCTGGACGCGCATGTCGGCGGCGTCCTTGGGCGAAAGGTAGGACGAGTGCGGATCGAGCGAGGTCAGCATCCCGTCGATCGCCGCCTCGATCAGCTCGCCCTCGTCAACCTCCTCGACATACTGGGCGCGAATGCGCTCGAAGATGTCGCCGAACAGGTCGAGCTGCTCGTAGATGGAACCCTGCTTGTCGGCTTCCTGGGCGATCAGAGGCCCCGCCACCTGCGTGGTCAGGAGTGCCCCGACCAGCGCGCCGCCGATGGCGGCCGTCACCGAATTTCTCATCGTTCTTCGTGAACCTCCTGGCTGACCGGCCGGATCCTGCGCGGTCGCGTTCTTTGTTCGAGAATAGGTCGCATGAGCCGAGTCCATAAGCGCCTTGGCGCGCCCGTGCTTGTCACCGCTCATCACGTTTGCGTCGTCGCCGGGACGATCAGGCTCTCGCCGGTCATCTCGGGCGGTTTTTCGATCTCCATCAGTTCCAGCAGCGTTGGCGCCAGATCTGCGAGGCGACCGGTCCGGAGCGAGGCGCCGCCGGGGCCGCCCACAAGGATCACCGGCACGGGATTGACCGTATGCGACGTGTGCGGGCCGCCGGTCACGGGATCGATCATGGTCTCGCAATTGCCGTGGTCGGCGGTGACGATCATCGCGCCCCCGGCCCTCGAGAGCGCGTCGAGCGCCCGGCCGAGGCCGGTGTCCACCGCCTCGCAGGCGGCCATGGCGGCTTCGACAATGCCGGTATGTCCGACCATGTCGGGATTGGCGAAGTTCACAACGATCAGATCGTAGCCCGCCTCGATGACCTCGACGAGCTTGTCGGTGACCGCTGGCGCCGACATCTCGGGCTGCAGGTCGTAGGTCGCGACGTCGGGCGATTTGGGCATGAAGCGATCCTCGCCGGCCTCGGGTTCTTCCTTGCCGCCGTTGAGGAAGAAGGTGACGTGTGGATATTTCTCGGTCTCGGCCAGCCGGAATTGCCGCAGGCCGTGCCCCGCCACCCAGGCGCCCAGCGTGTTCCTGAGGTCGCGCCGCGGGAAGACCGTGGTCATGTAACGCTCATGGGCGTCGGAGTATTCGACCATGCCGAGATACGCCGAAAGGGCGGGGCGGCCGGAGACGTCGAAGGCGTCGAAGCCGGGATCGCCGATCGCGGCCAGGATCTCGCGCGCGCGGTCGGCACGGAAGTTGAGGCAGAAGAAGCCGTCGCCCTCGGCAATGCCGGGATGGCCGGCAATGACGGTTGGCGCAATGAACTCGTCGGTCTCGTCGCGCGCATAGGCTGCCCGGACCGCCGCCGCCGGGTCATCGGCGTGCTCGCCTTGCGCGCGAATCATGGCGTCGTAGGCCCGCTGGACGCGCTGCCAGCGATTGTCGCGGTCCATGGCGTAGTAGCGCCCGATCACCGTGACGATGCGCGCGCCCTCGGGCAGGCGGGCGGCGAGGTCCGGCACGAAGGCATCGGCGGTCTTTGGCCCGACGTCGCGCCCGTCCGTTATGGCGTGCACCGCCACCGGCACACCCGAAGCCGCGATGTGGGTCGCTGCCGCCACGATATGGTCGATGTGGCCGTGCACCCCGCCGTCCGAGGCAACGCCCATCAGGTGCGCCGTCCCGCCCGAAGCTTGCAGAGCGGCGATGAAGTCCTTGAGGGCCTGGCGGTCGTAGAACGAGTGATCCTCGATCGAAAGGTCGATCTGGCCGAGGTCCATCGCCACCACGCGGCCCGCGCCGATATTGGTGTGGCCGACCTCGGAATTGCCCATCTGTCCCTTGGGCAGCCCCACGTCTGGGCCGAACGTCGTCAGGGTGGCATGGGGGCATTCCGCCCAGATCCGGTCGAAGTTCGGCGTATGGGCCAGAACGGGGGCGTTGGCCTCCCGCGTGTCGGACAGGCCCCATCCGTCGAGAATGCATAGCACGACAGGTTTGCTCATGGGCCCGGGTTTAGCGCGGCCCGGCGGGGACGTCACGCCTCGTTTCGCGCGCGACGTGCAGGGGTGGCGACCAGGGGCCGATCATGCTCCGGGGCAGGCTGGTCCCCGAAGCGGCAAGCAGGAGGATGCGTCGCGCCACGCCGACGGGGGCGGCAATGCGGACGCGGACCGGGTTGGAGGTTGCGGCGGATCGCGCGGTCGACACGTTTTTTGCGCCCGAACCGGACGGCGCGCCGGCCCGGTCGAAAGTGGTGACCGACGGGCCAGACGTCCGGTCAGGCGCGGTGATAGGGGCTTCCGGCAAGGATGGTGGCGGCGCGGTAGAGCTGTTCGGTCAGCATCACGCGCACCAGCATGTGTGGCCAGACCATCGCTCCGAACGAGAGCGTCAGGTCGGCCCGGTCGCGCAGGGTCGGGTCGAGCCCGTCGGCGCCGCCGATGAGGAACGCGGCGTCGCCGCGCCCGCTGTCGCGCCAGCCCGCCAGAACGCGGGCCAAGTCGGGTGAGGTAAGGGTCCGCCCGCGTTCGTCGAGCGCGCAGACCGCCGCGCCGGACGGGATCGCGCGATCGAGCAGGGCGGCCTCGGCGGGCGGGCCGCCGCCCTTGCGGTCATCGACCTCGGCGATCGTGAGCGGACCGAGGCCCAGGCTGCGCCCGGTCCGGTCGAGCCGGGTCGTGTAATCGTCCACGAGCGCGGCCTCGGGGCCGGCGCGCAGGCGCCCTACGGCGCAGACCCTGAGCCGCACGTCAGATGCGCGCGGCGGCCTCGGCCGGGCTCAGCCACATCTTCTCGAGCTGATAGAAGTCCCGCACTTCGGGTCGAAAGACATGCACGATGACGTCTCCGGCATCGATCAGCACCCAGTCGCCGGTATCGCGTCCCTCGATCTTGCACAGGATGCCGAGGTCCTGCTTGAGCCGGTCGACCAGCTTCTCGGCCATCGCCGTGACCTGCCGCGAGGACCGGCCGGAGGCGATCACCATGTAGTCGGCGATCTCGGACTTGCCGCGCAGGTCGATGCTGACCAAACCTTCGGCCTTGTCGTCGTCCAGGGATGATTGGATGCGTTCCAGCAGCAGGTCGCTGGTGGGTTCGATGGGCGCACCGCTCATGAGCGGGCCCGGAGCGGCCTGTTCACGGACCGCGTCGTGGATATGAGACAGGACATTGTCCTCCTTGATGATGCGCCGGTTCGCCCCGAGCGCCGGGATGCCCTAAATGTAGCATCGCAAGAGCCTCATCTCAATGATCTGGCGTCAACGTGGTTGCCGCGAGCCGTTGCTAACGGGCCAACGCAGCGTCAGGATTGGACAATGGTAGCGACAGAACCTCGAAATCAGGGTCGGGAGAAGCGGCGTCCGGCATGGAAACGCGGCTGGGAAGCGGTCTCGGCCGCGATGGTCGAGCTCAACGATCGCAATATCGGTCTGGTCGCGGCCGGAGTCGCGTTCTGGGCGATGTTCGCGATCTTTCCCGGCGTGGCCGCCCTGATCGCGATCTGGGGATTCTTCGCCGATCCGATCGTGATAGAGCAATTGCTGAGCCTCTTGGCACGATTCCTGCCGCCCGACGCCTGGCGGCTCATGGATGCGCAGTTCCACCGCCTGATGGATGCCAACAACTCCACCTTGGGTTGGACGACGGCAGTGTCGATCGGCATCGCGCTGTGGTCGAGCCGCGCGGGCACAGAGGCGCTGATCCGCGGGCTCAACACGGTCTACCGCCGGCCCAACCGGATGGGCTTCAGGCAGGCCTGGGTGCCGGTGACCATGACGCTCGCGCTGATCGGGATCGGCTTCGTCGCCCTCGCGAGTGTGGTGATCGTGCCGGTCGTGCTCAACATCCTGCCCGACACCCGCGTCACGACGAAGGCCGTGTCGGCCGTGCGCTGGGGCGTGGCGCTTCTGGTGATGATCATGGGACTCGGGATGATCTACCGCTACGGGCCCAACCGCCGCGGCGAGAGCCGCGGGCCGTGGCTCACGCCCGGGGTGCTGGTGGCGGTGGCGATCTGGGCGGTGCTGTCCTGGGCGTTTTCGCTCTACATCGCGAACTTCAACCGGTTCAACGAGGTATACGGTGCGCTGGGCGCGGCGATCATCCTGTTGCTGTGGTTCTACATCAGCGCCTACGCGGTGCTGCTCGGCGCGGCGATCAACGCCAAGCTCGAACGCATGGAGGCGCGGCGTCTGCACAAGCCGACGCCGAAGGCCGGGCCGCCCGTCCCGGAGGACATGTGACGGCCCGCGCGGTCGTTCGTGCCGGTCGGGGTCAGCCAGCGGCCTTGAGCGTCTCCGTCGACGAGAAGAACATCGCCTGGCCAACGGCAGTGCGAACCTCTTCTTCGGTATAGGGCTTGGAGATCAGGAACGCCGGCTCCGGCCGCTCACCGGTCAGGAGCCGTTCCGGGAAGGCGGTGATGAAGATCACCGGGAAATCTCCGAACTGCGCCAGAAGGTCATTCACCGCATCGATGCCCGACGATTTGTCGGCGAGCTGGATGTCCGCGAGAATCAGGTCGGGCTTGTGCTTGAGGCCCATCTCGACGGCGGCGTCGCGGGTCCGGGCGATGCCGGCGACGTTGTGGCCCATGTCCGCGACGATGGAATGGATGTCCATCGCGATGATCGCCTCATCCTCGATGATCATCACCTTGCCGCGAACGCTCTCCTCCATCTCCCTGGCGGCGATCTCGACAAGCTCCTCGGCCTCGGATGGCTCGATCTGCATGATCGCGCCGACGTCCGTGTTGGAGAAGCCCTCGATCGTCGCCAGAAGTAGCGCCTCGCGCGCATTCGGTGTCAGGCGTGCCATGTGGTCCTGGGCCGCGGCCTCGAGCCGGCTGACGTCGCCGTCCTCGTCGTTTTCGGTCGGCTGACCCGCGCTGGCCCAGATGACGTGGAACGCCTTGAAGAGCGCGACACGCGGCGCCAGATCCTCGTCGAAGACCGATCGGTCCTGCAGGACCGCTTCGAGCGTTGCCGCAGCGTAACTGTCGCCGCTGGACTGACTCCCGGTCAGGGCCCGTGCATAACGGCGCAGATAGGGTAGGTCGGAGGCGATGACACCGGAGATGTCTCGCGTGGCAGTGTTGTCGTTCATCATGTCCCCGAGAAAAATGTGTCTCCCGTCATGGAACAAAGCGCCAATGGCAGGAATTGTTCCCCGTACCTGCGCCGAAAATTGGCAGATGAAAAGTGCCCTCGCGGCAGAGGATCGATGAACCAGGATAACAAGAGCGCCTACTTCATGCGTCAAATCGACGAAAATCTCCGTCGCGTCTATCACGAGGCGGCCAAGGAAGAGATCCCCGACAGATTTCAGCAATTGCTGAAAAGGCTGAAGGAACAGGACGCTCAGGAATGACGGACATCCGTGACCCGCGGGACGAGTTGGTCGAGCACCTTCCCGCCCTGAGGGCGTTTGCGCTGAGTCTCACCCGAAATGCAGCGGCGGCCGATGACCTGGTTCAGGACACGATCGAAAAGGCGTGGTCCAACCTCTCCAAGTTCCAGCCCGGGACGAACATGCGGGCCTGGCTGTTCACGATCCAGCGCAACACCTTCTACAGCGATCGGCGCAAGGCGAAGTTCGAAGTGCCCGATGTCGACGGTCATTTCGCGGCCGCCTTGTCGGAAAAGCCCGCCCATGACGGGCGGCTGGCCTTCAACGACTTCAAGGTCGCCTTCGACAAGCTGCCCGACGAACAGCGCGAGGCGCTGGTCCTCGTCGGAGCATCCGGGTTTTCCTACGAGGAAGCGGCGGGGATGTGCGGCTGTGCGGTCGGAACGATCAAGAGCCGTGCCAATCGTGGTCGGCGGCGGCTGGTGGAGCTGTTGGGGCTCTCGTCGGATGAAGACCTCACGATGACCGACAACGCCACGGTTGCGGCTATGGCTGCCGGACCGAATCGGACATGATGTCAGGGCGAGCGCGCGGGCTCGTCCGGCTGAATTCCCTCGGAACGCGATTGGCCGCTCTTCTGACGCTCGCTATTCTTCCTCTCGGTCTGATCGTCGTGTTCCAGACGTGGCGCGTCCTTGACGAGGTGGCGCAGCGGACCGAGGCCGCGCTGGTTGGCGAAACCCTGAGGGCGGTGCGCCCGGAGCGCAGCGAATTGCAGCGCAGGATCGGCGCGGCCGAGGCGCTTGCCGCCGCCATCCAGCCCTTCCTCGACGACCGCTCCGCCTGCGAGGCGATGTTGCGCGCCTACCCTTTGCTGGAGGACGAGGTACAGGCCGTCTCCTTTGTCAACGCGTCGGGACAGGTGATCTGCTCGTCGTCGGGCCAGGTCGACGACTGGTCGGACTGGCCTCAGCTCGAGGAGGTGATGAGCGCCCCGCGCATCATGTTGAACGCGATCGAGGTCGGTCGCATCACCGGCAAACCCTCGATCATCATTGCCGCGCCGGTCCTCACGGTCGCGGGCGAGATGCTGGGTTATGTCACCATGCCGATCGACCACAACGCCCTGACGGTGAAGGGACCTGGTAGGGGCTGCCACCGACCGGCCGATCGACATCCTGACCTTCAATTCCGACGGAGAGGTTCTGACCAGCAGTCGTGAACCTGGAGCAGACCTTGACGTTGCTGCCGGCCAATCGCGCGCTCAAGGCCCTTGTCGTCGAGGGGCCGGCGTTCTTCCGCGACATCGCTGCAGACGGTTCGGAGCGCCTTTATACCGTCACGCCGATGATCGAGGACGTGTTCTACGCCATGGCGGTCTGGCCGCGCAACGCCGGGCTGGGCAAGTCGGGCCTTTGGCAGTGGACGTTGCCGACGGTCATCCTGCCCTTCCTGATGTGGGTGATCAGCCTGATTGTCGCCTTCGTCGCCGTGCACCGGCTGGTCATTCGTCACATCCGTCGACTGCGCAAGCGGATGCGGCTTTTCTCACGTTTTCGGCGGGTCGAGAACGAAGGCGAGACCGAGATCCTTCCCGCAGAGCTGCGCGAGGTCACCGACAGCTTCGTGAGCATGGCGCACACCATCCTGCGCGACGAGGCGGAACAGGAGAATTCACTTCGGGAAAAGGACGCGCTTCTGCGTGAGGTCTATCACCGGGTGCGCAACAACCTGCAGCTCATCACGTCGATCAACAACATGCAGATCCGGGCCGTCCGCAGTCGCGAGGCCAAGAACATCCTGCGCCGGCTGCAGGACCGGATAACAGCTCTCGCCACGATCCACGGCGCGCTCTACGAGGCCAACACGTTCTCCAAGGTGCGCGCCGACTCGCTGGTGAACGAACTGGTTTCGCAGGTCACCTTCAAGGCCGCCGATCTCAACCCAAACGTTCGTGTCGAGACGCACACGGATCCGGTGATGCTCCATCCCGATCAGGCGGTACCGCTGGCCCTGTTCGTGGTCGAGGCGCTCACCAATGCCGTCCGGCATCTGGGGCTTCCCGATCAGGAGACCGTGCCCCGTCTTCAGATCTCGCTGCGCCAGGAGCCGTCAGGCGCGGTCCGGCTCGAGATCAGCAACACGATCGGGCCGCAGACCGTCGTGGATCTGGATGAGCATGCCAACACCGGTCTGGGCGTGCATCTTATGGATGCGTTCGTCACTCAGCTGCAGGGCGAGAAAAGCGTCAGCCAGACGGGCGACCATTACGACTTGCTGCTCCGGTTCGAGGCGGTCCATTTCGACGAGGGGCGTCAGGCCGAGCTGACGGCCCGACCGTCGCAAGGGGGGGCCGAGCGCGCGGGACTTCGTCTGCGAGCCGTCAGTAGTCGCGTTCGAAATAGATCCCGAGGCTCGACCCGCCCTGATCGCTGATCCCGGCCTTGACCGTGAAGCTCTCGTTCAGGTCGAGGTTCACGTTGATCTCCGTTCCGCCTTCGGAATTCACGGTCACGTCGGTGTAGACATTGTCGCTCAGGTACTTGCCCGCGCGCAGGGCTCCGCCGCCGTTTTCGTCGGTGGTGACGTCGAAATCGTCGAGGCCGAAGTTCTCCCGCAGGTTGGAGATCAGCGCCATTGCCCCGTCCGGTCAGCGTGGCCACGGCCGAGGCGAGTTGTGCCGCTTGAAACGCCGAGATTTCGCTGATGTCGCGTCCGAACAGGAGCCGCGCAAGAACCTCGTCCTCTGGGAGTTCGGGCTCGGACAGGAAGTTGATCTCCGGCTCGGCGACGGAGCCCTCGACGACCACCCGGACCGTGATCCCGCCGGCGTCGGTGCTCGCGACCAGGCGGATCACGGGAACGAAGTCGCCCTGCAGGGCCACCGTCCCTTCGTCGAGGATCAACCGCTTGCCGAGAATGTCGAGCCGGCCCCGCACCAGCTCGAACTGGCCGGCAGGCTGGATGTCCCGCGTGGTCCCGCGCAGCGCCAGTTCGCCGCCGAGCTCGGCGTCGAGCCCGCGGCCACGGACGAAGATCTGGTTCTCGGCGCGGATCAGGATATCGAGCGGGAAGCCGGGGCCGCGGCGTCCGCCGTCCGACGGGTTGCGTCGCAGGACGCCCGCCCGCTCCCGCGTCGCGCGCACATCGGCGGCTTCGTTGACATGGATGATGTCGGGAATGCTGCCCGCGGCGCCAAATCCCGCGCCGCCGATCCGGATCTCGGTGCGGCCGATCGAGAGTTCGCCCGCAATCCGGGCGCCGTTTCGCAACGGGCCGGTCACCGTAAGACCGCCATCGACCAGCGTCTCGTAGAGATCCGGGTTGCTCAGCCGCACCGCTTCGAGCGCGATGCGCAGGTCTGCGCTTAATCCGTTTGTCAGCGCCACCGGCCCTGACGCGCGCAGCGTGCCGCCGCCGGCGACCGCCGCCTGTGCGTCGAGCGTCAGCTGCGCGTCGGCAAGGCGTGCGTCGAAATCGATCCGGTCGAGGATGATGCCGAAGGTCGGGGCGACAAAGCGCGCGTCGGACGAGGCGATCGTGCCTGACAGGTTCGCCAACGCAGGGACGCCGCGCAATGCCAGGTCGAACCCGACCGTGCCGGCGACGGAGCGCGGGGCAATGAACCGGTTCGCCAGACCAAGCGGTGCCTGCCCTTCGATTGTCAGGTCCACGTTGTCGAGCGCTGTCGCGATGATTCCCGCCACGTCCGCGGAGATGCCGCCGGGGCCGTCGGCGGCAAGATCCACCCGCACCACGTCCTCGACAAGCGCCGCGGTCCCGCGGACCGTCGCGGGCCCGTTCAGACCGGGCGCGAACGGCGCGAGATCGGCCAGTCGCGCGTCGAGCGTGATCGCATCATCGAGCCGTCCGGAGGCCGTCGCGTCGAGGCCGGCGGCGTCCAGCTCGAATTCGCGGATCACCAGCGTTCCGTTCTGACTGACATCCGCGCGCAAGGTCGTGCGCTCGCCCAGCAGGCGATCCACATCGGGCTGGTCGATCCTGAGGTTGCGCGCGGTCGCGTCCAGCCGCGCGTCGAAGGCGCTGAGGTCGGCGCGGATCGTTCCCTCGCCGACGACTTCCACGGCCCCGGCCAGGCGACGGTTCGCCAGCTCCGACAGGGGCGTCAGGTTGTCAGCCGAGACCGAAATCCGCCCTTCGAATTCGGGCACGGTATCGATGCCGTCCACCCGGCCTGTCACATCGGCGCTGAAGTTGGTGCTTTCGAGGGTCAGGCGGTCGATGCGGACAGCGTCGCCATCCCGTGCCGCCGCAAGATCGAGCGCACTCTGACCCGGGAGCAGCGCGGTCGAGCCGGTCAGACCGAGATTGAGGTCGGTCCCCGGGCCTGTGCCGTCAGGTCCAGCAGGGAGAGGTCCGCGCCGGCCTGCCCCCGAAGCTCGGCAGTCAGGCTGCCGCCGAGTTCGCGGCGGGCAAGCTCAGAAAACACCGACAGATCATCGGCCTCGAGATCGGCCGCGCCGTCGAAGACGGGGGCGGTGGTGATTTGCGACATCGTGCCCGCGACATTGGCGCGCAACGACGGGCCGGAGACGGCCAGCCGCCGGATCTCCAGCGTTTCGCCGTCGCGGCTGGCCTCCGCGCTCAGGGTCACCCTGCCGGCCAATGCGGCAGCGGCGCCATCGAAGCCCGGGTCGACGTCAGTCGCGATCGCGTCAAGGCTCAAGTCGAAGGACGAGGCGTCGAACGTCGTCCGGCCATTCGCCTCGGCTTGAAGGGCGCCATCAAGAGCGCGACCGGCGAGGCTGGAGAGCGGTTCGAGGTCGTCGACTCGGACCGAGGCGCGCCCGTCGAACGCCGGAACCGGCGTCGGGGCCGATGCATCCTTTGCAGGGCCCATCAGCGCCTCGAGCCCCGTGAGCACGCCTGCGACCTCCGCCGCGACCCGCTGACCATCCAGCGTCAGGGCCTCCACCGTCACCACACCGTCTGCGTCCCGCGCCGCATCGGCCCGCAGGGTCGTGCGCCCTGGCAGAAGCGCGTCGAGACCCCGCAAGCCCGGGTCAAGATCGGTCGCCGTCACCTCGAGCGTCATGTCGAACATCGAGGCGTCGAACCGTACCTGACCTTCCGTCACGAGGTTGGCGCCGCCCGACAGATCCCGCCCCGCCAGAGCCGAGAATGGCGATAGGTCCGTGGCGGCAAGGCTCACCCGACCGTCGAAACTCCCCGAAGGCCGCAGGCCGGTGGCCACGCCCGTCACGGTGACGTCCAGATCCGCGGCATCGAGGCGGGCCGAGTTGATCGTCAGGACGTCGCCTGAGCGGGCCAGATCGAGCGCGACGCGCGTCTGCCCGTCGAGCAGGGGGTCGACCTTGTCGAGTCCGATCGCGAGGCCGTCACCGGTGGCGTCGAGCGTGACCTGGGCTTCCTTCAGGTCGAACCCGGTCTCGCCCTTCGCCTCCAGGGAAATCGATCCCTCCAGCGGCCGGCCGGCGAGGCCGGAATAGGGCGTAAGGTCGGCGATCCGGGCAGTCAGGTCGGCAGCCACGCGGGGCGTCTCGCCAAGTCCGGTCACGCTCCCCGCGGCAGTCAGATCGGCGCCCGGTGCCGTCATGTCGAGGTCGTAGGTCCAGCCCGCAGCTGTTCTCGTTCGCCGCAAGCGTCAGCGTCGCGGGCCCCGAAAGCGTCTCGACCACGTTACCGCTCTCGGCAACGCGGGCGTCGAGCCGCAAGCTCGCTCGCGCCGGTGGCCAGGCGACCGTCGCCTTCGGCGAGGAATTCCGGCGTCTCGATCCGGAATTCCTCGATGACGGTCCCGGTTTCGTCCCGCCGCGTCCGCAGCACGAGGTCTCCGGCGCCATCGAGAAGCGGGTCCAGCCGTTCGACTCCGACCGCGAGGTTTTCCGTCGTCCCAGAAACGTTCAGGTCGAACGCTCCGGCGAGCACGTCGCCCGCGCCCTCGACCGACAAGGCCGCCTGTCCGCCCAGGGGCCGGCCGGCGAGGCCCGAAAACGCCGAGAGGTTGCGGGCGCTGAGCGTGGCTTTGCCCTCGACCGGCAGCCCGTTGTCGAAAGGCCCGATCCGTGCCTCTCCTTCCAGCGCGTAGCTTTCGCCGGTGATTTCGAGCGTCCCGATCTCCACCGGCTCGCCTTCGACCCAGACGATGTCGGCAAGGCCCGTCACCGTCTGACCCAGCGCCTGCGCCGCGGCGGGGTCGCCAAGATCGAGCGCCTGGGCTGCGAAATCGAGCGTCGCCGTCACCACACGTGCGGGATCGCCGGCATCTGTTTCGGTGGCGATCCGGCCGTCGCCGTCGAGGGTGATCCGCTCGGCAGAGAAACCTTCGCGCTCCAGCCCGTCGACCCCGATCTGCGCCTGCCAATCCTCGGATCGCGCGGCGTCGAATTGCACCGAAAGGGTGGCCCCCGCGATGCGCGTGCGCGGCCCGGACAGGGGAAGTAGAACCGTCGCACTGTCGGCGCGCGCGATCCGGCCGTTCAGGTCCACCAGATCGGGAAGGCCATCCGGGCCCACGGTCACCGCGCCCTGAAGCTGCAGCGCCTGCGCCTGCAATGCCAGCTCGCTCAGCTCCAGCCGACCATCGGCAAACCGCGCCCCCTGAGTGGCAAGACGGATGTCAGGGCCGAAGAACTCGCGGTATTCGGGAAGAAAGACCGGTGCGATGTCGCCTCCGATCTCGGCGGTGAACCGCAGCGGCTCGTCGTCTGCGGTGCCGCCCATCACCTCGACCCGGCCCGCCAGCCGCTCCTCGCCGTCCGTCGACAGCCCGATGTCGGCGGCGAACGCGCTGACCGGTCCGCTGCCGTTCACGGTCAACGCCAGAGCCGGTCGTCCCGGCAGGTCGATCAGGTTCGCGATGATGCCGTCCGCGCCTTCTTCGAGCGCCAGGTCGAGAGTCAGATCGCGGGTATCGTTGGCGTAGGCGCCCGCGAAGGTGAGCGCGCCTTCCTCGCCGTCGGTGCGGACGGCCTCGATGTCGGCCTCGCCCTCGCCATCCGCAAGCCTCACTTCGCCGCGCAGACTGACTTCGGCCTCTTCGCCGAACAGCGGCTCACCGAGCAGCACGCGCTCCGCCTCGATCAGATCGATCCGGAGCGAGACCGGCAGTTCCGGCAGCGAAAAGCCCTGGGCCTCGGGCGACGGGGCGTCGGGACCGGTGTCGGCGGCGACGGGGAGGCGGGGCAGCAGGATCTCGGCGGCCGACAGTTCGGTCACCTCGAGCCGCCGGCGCAGGAGCGCGGAGCGGTTCCAGTCGAGCACCACGTCGCGCAGCGTCAGCCAGACGCCTTCGGTATCGGCAATCGTCAACTCGGCAATGCGTGGCGCGGCTGCTCAGGGCGCCGTCGAACCCCTCGATGCGCACCTCGCGTCCGTCGGTCGACAGGTTGTCCTCGATCAGTCCCTCGATGAAGCCCGGGTCGTCGTCGTTGCCGCTGCCGAAGAGCCGTCCGAAGAAACCCGGACCTTCCTCCTCGACCTGCGCCCCGGCCGTCAGCGGCAGAAGCAGCAGGAGGGCAACGGCCAGCCGTCTCAAAACGCTTGTCCTATGCCGACGTAGATCTGGAAGTCATTGTTGCTGTCTCCCTCGACCGGGACCGCCACGTCCAGCCGGATCGGCCCGATCCGCGTCAGGTAGCGCAGGCCGAGCCCGGCACCGGCATGACTTTCGGATTCCGAGCCCGGGAAGGCCTCTTCGCCGACCAGGCCGACATCGTAGAAGCCCACGATCTGGATCTTCTCCGTGATCCCGGCCCGCAGCTCGGCCGAGAGGCCCGCGAAGCTCGCGCCGCCGCTCTCCACGTCGCCGTCCAGAACTACGCCCAGCGACTGGTAATCCTGCCCGCGCACGGTGCCGCCACCGCCCGAGTAGAAGCGATAATCATTGGGGACTTCGGTCAATTCCGCCCCCAGGATGCCGCCGTATTGCAGACGCGCGGCGACAATGAACCGCTCGTCCGCGCCGAAGCCCCGGTAACCGCGCGCATCGAAAGTCAGCCGTGCGCCGGTGCCGCTCTGCTCGTTCAACCCGGCGAACGGAGTCACGTCGAGGTTGGCGTAGTAGCCCCCGACCGGGTTCATCCCGTCGGGGCGGCGTCGGTCATATTCCGCACCCAGCGGCAGGGTGAAGAGGGCGTAATCGGTGTCGCCCGTGTCGTCGCTTTCGCGGCTGAGGTCGATCGCCGCGCCGGCTTCGAGGATCAGGTTGTCGCCGACCCGTCTCAGGAAGCCCGCCCCGAGATTGACCGAGGTCGAGGTGAAGTTCGGCTCGTTCAGGCGCTCGATGCCGGCCACGACGTAGAGGTCGGTATCGGACTTGAGCGTGGCGGGACGCCCGAAGGTCAGGTTGACGTTGTAGTCGGTGCCGCCGGTGCCGCCGCCGATGCCGGCGACGCCCCCCTCGATCCGAAGCCTTTCGGCGCCGCGGAAGAGGTTGCGGTGCATCCAGTACGCATTCAGCCCCAGCCCTTCGACCGTGTCGAGTTCCGCCCCGAAGCCGAAACGGCGGGGGGCCTCGGCGACGAGCTGTGCCGTGACGTCGAGCCAGGTGTCGTCGCGCAGCATGTCGGCTTCGGTTAGCGCGACCGAGCGGAATGTGCCGGTCCGCCGCAGTCGCGTGGCCGTGCGCTGCAGCAGGTCGGGGTCGTACGTCCGGCCTCGCGGCCAGCCGGCAATGGCGCGCAGCCGTTCCTCGCGGACCTGAGCCACGTCACCGCCAAAGTGCAATTGGCCGAGACGGGCGCGCGGGCCGGGAACGACCTCCACCGAGGCGTCGAGCGTATTGCGGCCGTGGCGGGCGACGATCCGCTGTGCGCCGGTATCGACTTTCGGATGCCCGGCCTGCCGCCACCCTTCGATCGCCGCGGCGGCGGCTTCCTTGATGGGTTTCGTTCCCGCGATCTCGCCCGCGGCGAAGCTGTCCGGCAGTTCGGTCCGTGACGCGAGCGGGCCAATCCGCGCCTCACCGAAGGTGTAGGCCGGCCCCGGCTCGACCCGCACGGTGATCCGGTTGATCGCGCTCGGCGGGTTCAGTGGCGCTATCGTGGAGGCCTCCCGCCCGTCCACGTCGATACTGATGACGCCGCCGAAGTGACCCTCGGCATAAAGCGCCGCCAGCAACCGGCCATATTCCGCCCGGATCGTCGCCAGAAGCTCCTGGATGTCGTCGGTGCGCGTCTCGGCCTTGAGCAGCAGCGAGGCGCTGCGCAATTCCGCCTCGAGATCCTCACTCGCGCCAGGGGCGCGGAAGCGGACATCCTCGAGTGCCACGGACGGAACGCCGAGCGCCAGGCTCGCTCCCATCACGATGAACAATCGGCCAAGTCGAACCACTCGGACCGCCCCTCCCCTAGACCGGTTTCCGTCTTAGAACGATCCGGTACGCGCCGCCAGCATGCTTGCGCGGCTGCGACATCAACTTGTCACCTCGTTGCGGATTTGCGCCCATGCGATCATCGTGAAGACCATCGTGCCGCCCATGATGTTGCCCAGAAGCACCGGCGCGAAGAACCCCGCCAGCCCCGCGAAGAAGCCCAGCTCGCCCGCCAGGATCAGGTAGGCCATCTCGACCGACCCCGCGACCACGTGGGCGAAATCGCCCGCCGCGATCAGCCAGGTGAAGGCCACGACCATGAAGAACGAGCCCTGAGGCATCGTGGGCATCATCCAGACCAGAGCCGCGATCAAGAACCCCGGCCGGCATTCCCCGGAAGAAGAGCTGCACCGCCGGCTGTTCCACCGCGTGATGCGACAGGTCCCCCACGGCGGCCTGCACCGCATCGGGGAAGGCGCCGGTCCAAAGGATGAATCCCGCGGCGATGAACGCCCCGACCGTATTGGCCGCAAGCACGGTCCCCCAGAGCCGCCCCGTAGCGAGCAGGCACTCCATGCAGAACCGCGCCATGAGCGGCATGACAGTGGTGATCGTGTTTTCGGTAAAGAGTTGCATCCGGCCGTGGATCACCAGCAGGAAGCCGAACGTGTAGCCGAGATTCTCGATCAGCGGCCGCCAGGGCTGGTCGGGCAGATGGGCGCGGAACACCGCCTCGCCGATCACCGAAAAGCTGATCAGGATGCCGGCCGCGAGACCGGACCAGACCAGCGATGTGATCGGCCGCGACAGCTCTTCCTCGCCGTCTCGACGCACGACCTCGTAGATCAGTCGCGACGACAGCCGGGCCGCGTCGTGGACCGATTGCTCCTCGGAATCCTCTTCCACCGCCGAGACGTCATTCGAACTACGGTGGGCATTGTGATCGTGGCGCGCGTTGCGGCGATGCACGCTGGCGGTGTCGGTCTGGGTCAATCTCCGGTCCTTCCCGAAAAGCGTGTGGCCCGCAACGCCCAGTGTCGCGACTTGTTCCCGCCCCCGCAGGGAACGGGTGTCCTTCGGGCCACGTTCACCTCAGGAGATAACGCTGCAGAGACGTGAGACCATGACCAAAAATCACGGCCCCCAGATCAAGGACGATGAAACCTACGAGGCCTTGCGCAAGGACGGCGCCAGCAAGGAGAAGGCGGCGCGCATTGCCAACGCGCAGGCGGACGAGGACAGCCATCCCTCGCGCAAGGGCGGGTCGGCGCCGCCATACGAGGACTGGACGAGGGACGACCTCTACACCCGCGCCCAGGAGCTCGACATCGAAGGGCGCTCGGAGATGACGAAGGACGAGCTGATCGCCGCGCTCCGCGACCACTGAGACCGGGCCGCGCCGGCGAGTCACGAGGCAGGGCGGGCGCTAGTCGCGCGCCCGGCGTCGCGTCGGGACGGTCTGGAGCCGGCTTCCCTGCAGCACCTTGACCTCCCGCTGCGGGAACGGGATCGAGACGCCGTTTTCCTTGAAGGCATCCCAGAGCGCCAGGAAGACGTTGCCGCGGATGTTCGTCAGGCCGCCGGTGGGGTCGTCGATCCAGAACCGCAGGATGTAGTCCAGCGCTGGAATCCCCGAAGCCGACGATGTGGCACACCGGCGGACGGTGGCTCAGGACCCGGTCGACGCCCTTGGCGGCTTCGATCGCAACCTTCCGCACGAGGTGCGGGTCGTCGCCGTAGGCCGTGCCGAAATAGATGTCGAGCCGCACGAACCGGTTCGAATGGGACCAGTTCACCACCTGCCCGGTGATCAGGTCCTCGTTGGGGATCAGGTATTCCTTGCCGTCCCGCGTGACCACGCCGACATAGCGCGCACCGAGGCTGCTGATCCACCCGAACGTCTCGCCCAGCGAGATCACGTCGCCCGGTTTGATCGACTTGTCGAGCAGCAGGATCAGGCCGGAGATCAGGTTCGACACGACCTTCTGCAGGCCGAAGCCGAGGCCGAGGCCGATCGCGCCCGACAGGAACGCGAAGCCCGTCAGATCGACGCCCACCGCGGTCAGGCCGATCAGGATGGCGGCGCCGAAGAGCCCGATCTGGATCAGCTTGACGGTCAGAACCTGCACGGACGGGCTGATGTTGTCGTTGCGCCGCACCCGGTCGCCGACGACCCGCGCCAGGAACCGGGCCAGCGCGAAGAGGATGCCGGTGACGATCAGCGCCTCGATCATCGTGAGCAGCGACAGACGCACCTTGCCGAAGCTGATTGCCAGCCGATCGAGCAGCAGCGTCGCCTCTTGGTTGAGCCCGATGTAGTAGAGCGTCACCCAGAGACCGACGAGCCACATCACCAGACGACGCAGCACGACATTGCGGATGAGCCGCGCAATGACGCTGATGACCAGCCATGCCGTGACGATCGTGGCCGTCAGGACCAGCAGATAGCTGCGCGAGGGAAAGAAGAAGATCGCCTGCATGATCCAGGCGGCGGACCACAGGGTCGCTGCCAGCAGGATCAGCTGCAGCCGCCGCTGGATCACCAGAAGTATGCGGAGCCGCCAGCGCGGCCACCCCTCCAGCCCGTGCATCCAGTCGTGCATCCGGCCCGCGGCCCAGATCCGGAAGATCCAGGCGACGATGAAGCAGGCGGCGATGATCGCGATCTGCTGGACCCGCGAGGGCAGCGTGAGCAGCTTGAACTGGAACGTGATGTAGCTCCAGAGCGCGCTGGCCTGCTCGACAATGGCGCGGATCAGGTCTTCCATGGGCGAATCATTGCAAGGAGCGGACGTCGGCACAAGAAATCTCGCGACCGGCGCGTGCAATGCTCAGTCAGTGGCGCCAGCGGAGGGGCGCGGCCGCTTCGGGGCGTCGAACCCCTCGCGGCCGGCGCGACCGAGCCTTTGCGGCCCGTCCGCGCGGCGCGTGATGAAGTGACCGCGAGCGCCGGGGGCCGGCCATCCGGATCCGCGCGCCGAAAACGCCGAGGCGCTGTCGTCAGTCGAACCAGCCTTCGGAGCACATCTCTCGCAATCGGCTGGCGGTGCGCTCGAACTCGAAGGATCCCTCGCCCTCCAGATAGAGCTGGTCGGGAGTGTCGGCGGCGCTCAGGATCAGGCCGCAACGGGCCTCGTAGAGCGCGTCCACCAGTGTGACGAACCGCTTGGCCTCGTTGAAGTTCGACCGGCCCAGCCGCGGCACCTCTTCGAGGATCAGCACATCAAGCGCCTCCGCGATCGCCAGATAGTCGCCGGGCCCGAGCGCCCGCCCGCACAGCTCCCAGAAACGCGCGCGGCCCACGCCGTTCGCATGCTGCGGGATCACCACCTCGCGCCCCTTCAGCTTCAGCGTCAGAGGGGCCGGCGCCTCCTCGACAAGCTCGTCCCAGAGCGCTCCGATCGCCTTGCGTGCTTCCGCGTCGACGGGCGTGAAATAGACCTGCCGCCCTTGCAGCCCGCCCTGACGGTAATCCTCCCTGGCGGCCAGGTGATGGACCTCCATCTTCTGCTCTATCAACTCGATGAAGGGCACGAAGAGCGGCCGGTTCAGTCCGTCCTTGTAGAGGTCGCGCGGCGGTCGGTTCGATGTCGTCACCACCACCACGCCTGCATCGAAGAGCCTCTGGAACAGGCGCCCGACGATCATCGCGTCGGCAATGTCGGAGATCTGCATCTCGTCGAAGCACAGGAGCCGCAGATCCTCGCCAATGTCCGCGGCCACCGGCGCGATGGCGTCGTCGACACCGGTCTTGCGGGCCTCGTGCAGCGCCGCCTGAACATCCTGCATGAAGCCGTGGAAATGCACGCGCCGCTTCCGGGAGGTTTCGACGGCACCATGGAAAAGGTCCATAAGCATGGACTTGCCGCGACCGACCCCGCCCCAGAGATAGAGCCCCTTCGGCGTCGGCGGCTTGCGGAACCAGCCGCGCGCGGGCGGCGCGTCGGCCCAGTCCCGCAGATTCTCCAGCTTGTCGAGGACGGCGCGCTGGGCGGGGTCGTCCTGGAGGCCGTCGGCCACGCGCGCGTCATAAAGGTCGTGCAATTTCCGGCTCATGCGATTTCGATACGCTGCCACGGGACCGGGCGGAAGCCGCGACGCCTCGGGTTTTACATATTCGTTTATTGGGATGTTACACACTGCGTGATAGGCGGCGCTCTTTCAGTTCCTGCCCTGTAGGTCACCATGAAGATCCGCCGCCTGAACGACGATTTCACCATTTCGACCCAGATCGAGATGGAGAAGATCGGCAAGGTCGCCGCCCGCGGCTATCGCTCGATCATCTGCAACCGCCCGGACGACGAAAGCGCCGGCCATCCGCGTTATGCGCAAGTCGAAACCGCGGCCAGGCGCGCAGGGTTGGAGACCGCCTACATTCCGATCGCGCTGACGGGCGCGACGCCCTCCGACGGCGCCGCCTTCGCGCGGGCGGCAGCGGACCTGTCGCGCCCGATCCTGGCCTATTGGCCTGCTGCCGGTTCCGTGGACACGAAGATAAGATCGTGACCATGGAGCTTGGGACAGCAGATGCAGAGACGAACTTTCAGCCGCGAGTTCAAGATCGAGGCGGTGAAGCTGGTGACGGAGCGCGGCGTGGCTGTCGCGCAGGCCTGCCGGGAGCTTGAGCTCTCGGAGAGCGTGCTGCGGCGGTGGATGCGAGAGCTGGAGGATGCTGCGCTCGGTGCGTTCTCCGGGAACGGTCGTCCGAATGCCGAGCAAGCCGAGATCGTCACCTTGAGGAAGGAGGTCGCCCGTCTCAAGGCGGAGCGTGACATCCTAAAAAAGGGCGTGGCCATTGTCCGCCATTGGTCCGAGGACAATGGACGCGCGCGTTCTTCGCGAGGGACGCGACATGAGGTTTGCCTTCATCGCGAAGCACCGCCACGTCTGGCCGGTGAGTTGGCTGTGTGCGGCGCTCGGCGTCTCGCGGTCGGGGTTCCATGCCTGGCTGAACCGGCCAGTCAGCGCTCGGGCCGTCTACGACAAGAAGCTCGGCTCGGCGATGCGCAAGAGCTTCAAGGACAGCGATCGCACCTATGGCGCCCGCCGGATCTGGCGCGATGTCCTCGAGGAGGGATTCGCCTGCGGCCTCCATCGCATCGAGCGGCTGATGCGGGTGAACGGTCTTAAGGCGCGCCCTCGGCGCCGCGGTCTGCCGAGGGACGACGGCGAGCGATCCGTCATCGCCGACAACGTCCTCGACCGGGACTTCCAGGCGGACAGACCCAACCGGAAGTGGCTGGCCGACTTCACCTACATCTGGACGGCCGAGGGCTGGCTCTACGTCGCCGCCGTGCTGGACCTGTTCTCACGCCGCATTGTCGGCTGGTCGATGAAGGCCGAGCGCGACGCGTCGCTGGTCATGGATGCCCTCATGATGGCGGTGTGGAGGCGCGGAAAGGCCGACGCGCTGGTGCATCATTCCGACCAGGGCAGCCAGTATACGAGCGAGCAGTTCCAGCGTCTCCTGGCCGATCACGGCATCACCTGCTCGATGAGCCGGTCGGGAAACGTCTGGGACAACTCGGCGATGGAGAGCTTCTTCTCTTCGCTGAAGACCGAGCGCACGGCCCGCAAGACCTACCGCACCCGCGACGCCGCAAGGGCCGACGTCTTCGATTACATCGAGAGGTTCTACAATCCGAAGCGGCGCCACTCGAAACTGGGCTACCTCAGCCCAATTCAGTTCGAGGCACGCGCCGTGCTACCTTAACCCGCCGTCCACGGAACCGGCAGCAGGCCATATTGCCGATCCGGCACGCGCTCGGCGATGATGATCTCCGGCCTAGGCGATCGACGCCAGGCCAACTTGCAAAGCCGTATTTGACGTCGCGCGCACGAGGGGGCATCCATCGGTCGGATTTCGCCGGAGCGCCCGATGGATCGCCAGTCGTCTCTGTTCACGCCCGTCCTGATCGTCGGTTGCGTCGTCATCATGGTGAGCTTCGCCGTGCGGGCGTCGTTCGGGGTGTTCCAGATCCCTGTCGCCGAAGAGTTCGGCTGGCTGCGCGCCGAGTTCAGTCTGGCGATCGCGATCCAGAACCTCGCCTGGGGGATCGGGCAACCGCTCTTTGCCGCCTTTGCCGAACGCTTCGGTGACCGCAAGGCGATCATCCTGGGCGCGCTGATCTACGCCGCGGGCCTTGTGCTGTCGTCCTTCGCCGTGACGCCCGAAGCGCACCAGATGCTGGAAATCCTCGTGGGCTTCGGCATTGCGGGGACAGGCTTCGGCGTGATCCTGGCCGTGGTGGGGCGCGCGGCGAGCGACGAGAACCGGTCTATGGCGCTGGCGGTCGCCACCGCGGCCGGTTCGGCAGGCCAGGTCTTCGGTGCGCCGGTGGCCGAGTGGCTGCTCGGGTTCCTGAGCTGGCAGGCGGTGTTCGTGGTTTTTGCCGGCGCGGTTCTGGCAACGCTGGCGCTGCTGCCGCTGATGCGCGCGCCCGTCGCGCCCAGGGCCGAACTGCAGGAGAGCATGGGTGAGATCCTCGGCCGGGCCCTGCGCGATCCCACCTACACGCTGATCTTTCTCGGGTTCTTCTCGTGCGGCTATCAGCTCGGCTTCATCACCGCCCACTTCCCGGCCTTCGTGACCGAGATGTGCGGTGCGATCGACCCCTCGGGCACCCTCGCGAGCCTCGGCGTCACGACGACCTCGGCGCTGGGCGCGATTTCGATCTCGCTGATCGGGCTGGCCAACATCGCCGGCACGCTGCTCGCGGGCTGGCTCGGCAAGCGGTACTCGCGCAAATACCTGCTGTCCGGGATCTATGCGGCGCGCACTCTCGTGGCGGCGGCCTTCATCCTGGCGCCGGTCACGCCAGCCTCCGTGCTGCTGTTCTCGGCCGCGATGGGGGCGCTCTGGCTGGCCACCGTGCCGCTCACCAGCGGACTGGTCGCCTATATCTACGGGCTTCGCTTCATGGGCACGCTCTACGGGATCGTGTTCCTCAGCCACCAGATCGGGTCGTTCATGGGCGTCTGGCTCGGGGGCAAGCTGTACGATGCCTACGGCGACTACACCCTGGTCTGGTGGGTGGGGATCGGCGTCGGCGCCTTTTCGGCGGTCGTGCATCTGCCGGTGCGTGAGCGTCCGCTCGAGCCGCGTGCCGTTGCCGCCGCAGCCTAGCCGCGCCAGACGCTGAGGATGTAGCGCGCCGTCATCAGATCGAGATGCGCGCCGCCGCCGTTCTTGAAGAGCGTGATGTCGTCGGGCGCGCGGGTGAACCGGTCGAGCTCGTAGAAATCGGCCACCACATCCATGGGAGAGATCACGCCGCGCGAAAGCGGGTCGTAGAACTCGCCGATGTGGTCGAGCACGGTTTCGCGACAATCCACGAAGAGCCGCGCGCGCGCGAGCGCGTCGTCGTCGGCCTCGCGCATGTCGCTGCGATAGGCGCCGATCAGGTCCACATGCTGCCCCGGCCGCAACCAGGCGCCACGGATGACGGGTTCGGTCGACATGGTTGCGCAGGTCACGATGTCGGCCTCCGGCACCGCGGCGGCGAGGTCTTCGGCGACCGAAACGTCCTCGCGGGAGCCGGCCAGGCGCCTCGCCGCCTCGGGCGAGCGGTTCCAGATGGTGAAGCGGGCCTGGGGGAAGCCGGCGCCATAGGCGTCCAGCAGCGAGCGGGCGACGTTCCCGGCGCCGACGATCAGGATCCGGCGCACGTCCGGCGGGGCAAGCCGGCGCGCGGCGAGCAGGCTGTCGGCGGCCGTCTTCCACTTGGTCAGCAAGTGAAAGTCGACCAGCGCCTCGAGCGTGCCGTCCGCGTCCGAGAACAAACAGGCCGCGCCATTCACCGTGGGCGTATCGCGGGCCGAGTTGCCGGGGAAGACCGTCGCCGTCTTGACCAGCGACCCCAGCCCGTCGATCAGCGCCGCGCGCGAGAGCAACGTGTCGGGCTCGCGGCGCAGGAACGTGTCGCCGAGATGCGCCCGCGGCAGATCATGCCCCCGCGCCAGCGCCTCGGTCAGGTCGAGCCACGACAGGCGGGCATCGACATCGGAGGAAACGTAGTCGGGGGTCATGCGATGGCCGCCTGTCCGGGGTCTATGAGTCCCTGGCGCCGCAGTGCCGCTTCCAGACCCGCAGCGCCCTCGAAATGATGCGTGTTCCATCCGCGGTCGGCCGCAGCGGCGATGTTCTCGGCCCGGTCGTCGGTGAAGAAGATCCGGTTCGCGGCCGCGCCCGTCGCGTTCTCGAGCATCTCGTAGATTTCGGCCGAGGGCTTGACGACACCGAGCCGCCCGGACACGACCGCGCCGTCGAAGTCGTTGATGACCGGGAAATGCCGCGCGGCCAGGTTGAAGGTCTGTTCGCCGAAGTTCGTCAGCGCCCAGACCGGCAGGCCTTGGCGCTTCACCGCGTGCAGCAGGGCAACGCTGTCCGCGATTTCCGGGCCGATCAGGTCGAGCCAGCGGCGATGCCAGTCGCGGATCTCGGCCCGCCATGCGGGATGGCTTTCGGCCAGCAACTCGACCGTCGCGGCCAGATCCTCGCCCAGATCGACCTTCTGGTTCATGCCGTCGAGATCGACCTCGGCAAAGAGCTGCCGCCGTCGTTCCGGGCCGATCGTCCGGTCGTAATGCGCCTCCGGATCCCATTCGATCAGCACGTTGCCGATATCGAAGACGACGACCTCGATCATCGCGGGGCTCCGTCGCTCCGGCCGCCCGTCACGCCGCCAGACCCTTGCTGCCCATCTTCAGGAATTTCTCGCGCCGTTCGCGGACAAGCGCGTCGGATGCCTTGCCCGCGAGCTTGTCGAGACACTTCGAGATCGCTTCGCCGACCGAACCGATCGCCTGGTTCGGGTCGCGATGGGCGCCGCCGGTGGGTTCGGTGACGACCTGGTCGATGACGCCGAGCTGGTGAAGGTCATGCGCCGTGAGCCGCAGCGCCTCGGCCGCCTCGCGCATCTTCTCCGCGTCCTTCCACAGGATCGACGCGCACCCTTCGGGGGAAATCACTGAATAGATGGAGTTTTCCAGCATGATCACCCGGTCTGCCGTGGCAAACGCGACCGCGCCGCCGGAGCCGCCCTCGCCGATGACGACCGAGACGACCGGCACGCCGATCTGCAGACATTTCTGGGTGGAGCGGGCGATCGCCTCGGACTGGCCGCGTTCCTCGGCGCCCTTGCCGGGATAGGCGCCCGGCGTGTCCACGAGCGTGACAAGCGGCAGGCGGAACCGGTGCGCGAGGTCCATCAGACGGATCGCCTTGCGGTAGCCCTCGGGGCGGGCCATGCCGAAGTTCCGCTCGATCCGGGTCTTGGTATCATTGCCTTTTTCCTGCCCGATCACGATCACCGAGCGGCCGTCGAGGCGCGCGAGCCCGCCCATCACGGCATGGTCGTCGGCGAAGGCGCGGTCGCCGGCAAGGGGGGTGTATTCGGTGAAGAGCCGCTCGATGTAGTCGCGGCAATGGGGGCGCTGCGGGTGGCGCGCGACCTGCGCGCGCTGCCATGGCGTGAGGCTCTTGTAGAGGTCGCGCAGCATCGTGGCGGCCTTGCGATCAAGGGCCGCGGCCTCCTTTTCGACGTCCATGCCCTCGTTCTGGCGGGCCAGGGCGCGCAGTTCCTCGGCCTTGCCCTCGATGTCGGCAAGGTGTTTTTCGAACTCCAGATAGTTGGCCATGCACGTCCTCCGGGCTCGCTTGATGTGACAGATAACCCCGCCGGCGGTGGGAACGCAAAGCCATAAGCCGGCAGTTGCGCAAGGCCGCCGCTTTACGGTCGCAGCCCCGGGTTCTTTCAACTTCCTGCAAGTTTCGACCCCCCCTTTTGCAACTTCCTGCAAGATTTCAACAAGCGCGCGACGCGGCCGGGACGCGGCCGGGACGCGGCTCGGGGGGGGCCGGGCGTGTTCCGGGTGCGCGCTCAGGCGCCGATCATCTCGGACTGGCGGACGATCACCTCGGCCTGCCGGATGGAGGCGAGGTCGACGAGACGGCCCTTGTAGACCGCCGCGCCCTGACCGCTCTCCTTGGCCTTCGCCATCGCGTCGAGGATCTCGCGGGCCTCGTGCACCTGTTCGTCGGAGGGGGTGAAGACCTCGTTGGCGAGCGCGACCTGCCTGGGGTGGATCGCCCACTTGCCGACCATGCCGAGGGTGGCCGAGCGGCGGGCCTGGGCGCGGAAGCCCTCGTCGTCGGAGAAGTCGCCGAAGGGGCCGTCGACCGGCAGCACGCCGTGGGTGCGGCAGGCGGCGACGATGGCGGCCTGCGCCCAGTGCCAGGGGTCGGGCCAGTACTTCTGGCCCTCGCGGACCATGTAGTAGTTCTCCTGCGTGCCGCCGATGCCGGTGGTCTGCATCCCCATCGAGGCGGCGAAGTCGGCGGCGCCGAGGCTCATCGCCTGCAGGCGGGGCGAGGCGGCGGCGATCTCCTCCACATGGGCGATGCCGGCGGCGGTCTCGATGATGACCTCGAAGGCGATGGGCCTGGTGCGGCTCTTGGCGGCCTCGATGGCGGTGACCAGCGCATCGACGGCGTAGAGGTCGCCGGCGCAGCCGACCTTGGGGATCATGATCTGGTCAAGGCGGTCGGAGGCGTTTTCCAGCAGGTCGACCACGTCGCGATACCAGAAGGGGGTGTCGAGCCCGTTGATGCGCACGCTCAGATGCTTGTTGCCCCAATCCACGTCGCCGATGGCGTCGACGATGTTGCGGCGCGCCTCGGGCTTGTCGTCGGGGGCGACGCTGTCCTCCAGGTCGAGGTTGATGACGTCGGCGTCGGAGGCGGCCATCTTGGCGAAGATCGCGGGGCGCGAGCCCGGACCGAAGAGCTGGCAGCGGTTGGGACGGGCGGGCGGTTGCGGCTGGACACGGAAGCTCATCGGCACCTCGGGAAACGATATGTCAAACTTGCTGGGTCGCAGGGTTAGAATGTTGCGCTGCGCCGCGCAAGAGGGCTTTCGCACCTGCAGCAATGCTTGCTCTCGCCGGCGCGCCGTCCGAAGGAGGGGAAATCAGGAGGGGACCCGCAGATGATCGAAACGCCATATCTACTCTTCCTCGGGGACGCGCCCGATCGGCTGGCCGCCAAGGTGGCGCAGGGGATCCGTGACTGGCGGCCGGAACATGCCGTGGGTCAGCTCAGGCTGGACGGCTGCAAGGCCGACATGGGGCTGCCCGACATGGATCTCGCGACCGCCCGGGAGGCGGGGGCGCGGACGCTGGTCATCGGGGTGGCCAATCGCGGCGGCACGATCTCGGCGGCGTGGAAGCCGACGCTGCTTGCCGCGCTCGACGCCGGGTTCGATCTGGCGAGCGGCCTGCACAGCCTGCTGCGGGACGAGCCGGACCTGGCCGACAAGGCGCGCGATCTGGGCCGGACCCTGCACGACGTGCGCCTGCCCGAGCGGCGCTACCCGATCGCGGAGGGCAAGCGGCGCAGCGGCAAGCGGTGTCTGGCGGTCGGCACCGACTGTTCCGTCGGCAAGATGTATGCGGCGCTGGCGATGGAGCGCGAGATGCGCGCGCGCAACATGAAGGCGACGTTCCGGGCGACGGGGCAGACCGGGATCCTGATCACCGGCGAGGGGGTGCCGCTGGACGCGATCGTGGCGGACTTCATGGCGGGCGCCGTGGAATGGCTGACGCCGGACAACGACCCGGACCACTGGGACCTGATCGAGGGGCAGGGGAGCCTGTTCCACATCTCCTATTCCGGGGTGACGCTGGCCCTGATCCACGGCGGGGCGCCGGACGCGCTGATCCTGAGCCACGAGCCGACGCGGACCCACATGCGGGGGCTTCCCGATCACGACCTGCCGTCGCTGGAGCAGTTGCGCGGCGTGGCGCTGCCGCTGGCGCGGATCGCGAACCCGGATTGCAACGCGGTCGGCATCGCGGTGAACACCTCTGCCATGGAGGAGGCGGCGGCGCTGGAATACCTGGCCGAGCTGGAGGCGCAGATGCAGTTGCCGGCGGTGGACCCCTACAGGCAGGGGGCCGGCCGGCTGGTGGACGCGCTGCCATGAGCGGCCTGGCGGTGGAGATCCGCGTGGAGTCGTTCCGCCTGGCCGAGGCGTTCACCATCAGCCGCGGCTCGCGCACCGAGGCGCGGGTGCTGAGCGTGACCTTGCGCGACGGCGAGGTCGCGGGGCGCGGCGAATGCGTGCCTTATGCACGCTATGGCGAGACGGCGGAGAGCGTGGCGGATCAGGTGCGCTCGCTTCCCGATGCGTTCGACCGCGCGGCGCTGCAGACGCTGCTGCCGGCAGGCGCCGCGCGGAATGCGGTGGATTGCGCGCTCTGGGACCTGGAGGCGAAGCGGGCGGGCAGGCGGGTCTGGGAGCTGGCGGGGCTGGCGGCGCCGGGGCCGGAGGTGACCGCGTTCACCCTGTCGCTGGACACGCCGGAGCGGATGCGCGCCGCGGCGGCGCGCCATGCCGAGAGGCCGCTTCTGAAGATCAAGCTGGGCACGCCGGACGACATGGCGCGGCTGGAGGCGGTGCGGGACGGCGCGCCGAAGGCCCGGATCATCGTCGACGCCAACGAGGGCTGGACGGAGGAAGTGTACCGCGATCTGGCGCCGCACCTGCTGCGGCTCGGCGTGGAGCTGGTGGAGCAGCCGCTGCCCGCGGGGGAGGATGCGGCGCTGGCGGGGATCGAGCGGCCGCTGGCGGTCTGTGCCGACGAATCGTGCCACGACCGGGCCAGCCTCGCGGCGCTGGCGGGCAGGTACGACATTGTGAACATCAAGCTCGACAAGACGGGCGGGCTGACCGAGGCGCTTGCGTTGCGCGATGCCGCGCGCGAGGCCGGGTTCGGCATCATGGTGGGGTGCATGGTCGGGACGTCGCTGGCCATGGCTCCGGCGGTTCTGGTGGCGCAGGGGGCGGCGGTGACCGACCTCGACGGGCCGCTGCTGCTGGCCGAGGACCGCGAGCCGCCGCTGCGCTACGACGCGGCGGGGGTGCACCCGGCGGATCCCGCGCTCTGGGGCTGAGCGCGGGCGCTGGACGGCGCGCCGCCCGGTGCAGTAGGCAGCCATCCGAGTCAGGCAGGAGAGAAGCATGAGCCGCATCGTCTACGTCAACGGTGACTACGTTCCGGAGGAGGAGGCGAAGATCTCGGTTTTCGACCGCGGGTTCCTGTTCGCGGACGGCGTCTACGAGGTCACGAGCGTGATGGACGGCAGGCTGCTCGATTTCGACGGCCATGCGGCGCGGCTTGCGCGGTCGCTGGGCGAACTCGACATGGCGGCGCCCGTCGAGCGCGACGAATTGCTGGCCATTCACCGCGAGATGGTCGCGCGCAACGGCCTCGGCGAGGGGATGATCTACCTGCAGGTGACGCGCGGCGCGGCCGACCGCGACTTCGCCTATCCCGAAGATGCCCGCCCGAGCCTCGTTCTGTTCACCCAGGCCAAGGTCCTGGCCGACAATCCGGCGGCGCAGACGGGGTGGAGCGTGATCACCATTCCCGACCGGCGCTGGGCGCGGCGCGACATCAAGACGGTGCAGCTTCTCTATCCGTCGATGGGCAAGATGATGGCCAAGGCGGCCGGCGCGGACGACGCCTGGATGGTCGAGGACGGCAAGGTTACCGAGGGGACATCCAACAACGCCTACATCGTGACCGGCGGCAGGATCGTGACGCGGCATCTGGGCACCGAGATCCTGCACGGCATCACCCGCGCGACGGTCCTGCGCTTCGCACGCGAGGCGCAGATGGAGGTCGAGGAGCGCCCGTTCACCGTGGAGGAGGCCAGGGCGGCGGACGAGGCCTTCGTCACCTCCGCGTCGACCTTCGTCATGCCGGTCGTGCGGATCGACGAGGCGACGATCGGCGACGGAAAGCCGGGCCCGGTCGCGCGCCGCCTGCGCGAGATCTACCTCGACGAAAGCCGCAAGAGCGCGATCTGAACGGCGCGCCAGGGGCGCGGCGCCGGGGGCGGCTCGATGTGGCGCCGTTGCCGGCCTGGCGCGGCGCCGGCGCGCGTCGGGGGTCCGGTCGTCCTTTTGCGCGCGACGTCTGCCCGCACGGGGTCGCAGGCGGCCGTTTCGCGCCAGTGCGGCGGCGCTCAGTTCCTGTCGCGGCCGGAGTGACGGCGCGGCCAGGTGTAGCCGCCGCGGATCGTCGACCGGATCAGCCCCACCTTGTCCGAATGCGAGCGATTGCCGTAGAGGATATGGTGAAGCTGCGCGATCTGGCCGCTCGTCAAGTCGTCGATCTCGGCGGAGTCGTAGCCCCAGAGTGGCAGCTCCTGCGCGACCGAGCGCCGCAGTTGCGTACTGGCGGCCCCGGGCGTCGCGATGGCAAGGCCAAGCAGCGCGGCGAGGAATATGCGGATCATCGTCGTTCTCCCTTTTCCCAGAGAAGTATCGTTCGAAGCCGGCGACGTGTCTCGTCGGGGTCGCGCCCGCGTTCGGAAAGGGTCAAGTGCAGGGCCGCCGCCTGTCGCGTCGACAACGTTGCCGTGTCGACGATGACGCCATAGGGCCGCAGGCGGCTCTCGATTGACCTCAGCAGTTGCGGATTGGGCCCGGCCGTCGCCGGACCGGCCGCGAGGACGAGCGCGAGGAACAGCCCGCGCATCGCTCAGTGCTGTCGCGAGGAGGCGTCGAACCGGCTGGACTGTTCGGCGGTGGCTTCGGCCTGATGACGCGTCTTCCATTCGTCATAGGGCATGCCGTAGACGATCTCGCGGGCGTCTTCCTTGTCCATCTCGATGCCGCGCTCGGCGGCGGCTTCCTGATACCAGCGGCTGAGGCAGTTCCGGCAGAAGCCGGAGAGGTTCATCAGGTCGATGTTCTGCACGTCGGTGCGCGCGCGCAGGTGGTCGCGCAGGCGGCGGAAGGCCGCGGCCTCGAGTTGTGTGCGGGTGGCGTCGTCCATCGTCTTCTCCCTTTCAATCAGAGGTGTGTCTCGGCGGCGGCGGCTTCAAGCATCGGCGCCAGCCGGTTGGCCCAGGCGGTCTGGTCGTGCGGCGCGGCGATCAGGTCCTGGCGCAGCTCGATCAGCACGTTCGGACGGCCGTGGGCCAGCGCGTGGCGGTCGATGGAATCGCCGGGAAGGTGCCCCGCATAGGGCTCGTTGTCACCGACGCAGAGGTCGGGCTCGGCCTCCAGCCGCCGGATGAGCGACCGCGCGAGCCGGTCGTCGTCGGCATAGAGGATGCCGATGTGCCAGGGCCGCGGGCGCCGTCCGCTCAGGCGCGGCGTAAAGGAATGGACCGCGCAGACGAGGGTGTCGTGCCGGCGCGCCGCCAGGTCCTCGTAGGCCCGGTGGTAGGGGCGGTAGCAGATCTCGAGCCGCCGCTCGATCTCCTGCGCGTCGGCGTCGCGGTTCGCGGGGATCACGGTGCCGTCGTAGAGCTTCATCAGCAGCGTCGGGTCCTCCTCGCCGCGGTTCGGGTCGATGACCAGCCGCGAGAAGTCGGTCAGGATCGCCGGACTGTCGAGGCGCTCGGCCAGCCCCTCGGTCAGGCCGGCCGCGCCGATGTCATAGGCGATGTGGCGCTGCATCTCGTGCTCGGGCAGGCCCAGGCGGCCCGCGGGGACGACCGCGGCGGGAACGGTGTTGGTGGCGTGGTCGCAGGTGACGAGCCAGCGGCCGGGGCGGTGGGCGCCGGCGACGCGGAAAGGTCGCCAGGAAGATTCGGAGTGTGGCATCCGGCTCTCATACGCAACGCCGGGAGGCTGCACCAGTTGCGAGCCTCGCGGCTTCGTGCAATGCACGCAGTGCAGGCCGATACCGCTACCACGCAGGGGGACAAGACCATGCGACGATTGCGAAACGTCAAGATCGTGGCAACGCTCGGCCCGGCGTCGAGCGAATACGGGGTGATCCGGGACCTGTTCGAGGCGGGGGCCGATGTCTTCCGGTTGAACATGAGCCATGGCGAACACGCCGAGATTCGGGCGCGCCACGAGATAATCCGGCGGGTGGAAGCCGATGTGGGGCGGCCGATCGCCATCCTCGCGGACCTGCAGGGACCGAAGCTGAGGGTGGGGCGTTTCTCGGCGGGCGCCACCGATCTGGAGGACGGACAGCCGTTTCGTCTCGACCTCGACGACACGCCGGGCGAGAGCCACCGGGTGCAGTTGCCGCACAAGGAGATCTTCGAGGCGCTCGAGCCCGGCGCGATGCTGCTGGTCAACGACGGCAAGATCCGTCTGCAGGTCGAGGAATGCGGGCCCGACTTCGCGAACACGCGGGTGATCGTCGGCGGCACGATCTCGGACCGCAAGGGGGTCAACGTGCCCGACGTGGTGCTGGGCCTCGCCGCGCTGAGCGAGAAGGACCGCAGGGATCTGGAATTCGTGTGCGAGCTCGGCGTGGACTGGCTGGCGCTGTCGTTCGTGCAGCGTCCCCACGATGTCGAGGAGGCGCGCTCGCTGGCGAAGGGGCGGGCCGCGATCCTGTCGAAGATCGAGAAGCCCTCGGCCGTGAAGGCCTTTGACGAGATCCTCGCGGTTTCGGACGGCATCATGGTCGCGCGTGGCGATCTGGGCGTCGAACTGCCGGTGCAGAACGTGCCGCCGATCCAGAAGCGCCTGGTGCGCAAGTGCCGCGCGGCGGCCAAGCCGGTGATCGTGGCGACGCAGATGCTGGAGAGCATGATCGAGAGCCCGATGCCGACGCGCGCCGAGGTTTCCGACGTGGCGGCGGCGATCTACGAGGGCACCGATGCGGTGATGCTGTCGGCGGAATCGGCCGCGGGATCGTATCCGGTCGAAGCCGTGACGATGATGGACAGCGTCGCGCGCGAGGTCGAAAGCGATCCCGTCTATCGCGACGTGATCGAGGCCAGCCGCGGCGGTCCGAAGCGGAGTGTCGCGGACGGGATCGTGTCGGCGGCACGCGAACTGGCCGAGACGGCCGAGATCAAGGCGATCGCGTGTTTCTCGCAATCGGGCACGACGGCCCTGCTGGTGGCGCGCGAGCGACCGCGGGTCCCGGTCCTGGCGCTGACGCCGCTGATGGGTACGGCGCGGCGGCTTTGCCTGACGTGGGGCGCGCATTGCGTGCTCACCGAGCCGCAGCACCGTTTCAAGGGCGCGGTCATCAGTGCGGTGCGGGCGACGCTCGACGCCGGTTTCGCGGGCGAGACCGACCAGATCGTGGTCACGGCGGGTGTGCCGTTCAACATCCCCGGAACCACCAACATCCTGCGCGTCGCGCCGTGTCAGGAACGTCTGATCTATCGCGCCGAGCCCGAATAGGGGGTTGATCGGGCCGCCGCGCCACTCTATAGGCGCGACTTCTGCCGCGGGACCGGCCGGTGTGGCATGCCGAGTTCCCGCATGAACCGCCCGAAAAGGAGACGGAAATGCCCAAGATGAAGACCAAGTCGAGCGCCAAGAAGCGCTTCAAGGTGACCGGGACCGGCAAGGTCCTGGCGGCGCAGGCCGGCAAGCGTCACGGGATGATCAAGCGGTCGAAGAAATTCATCCGCGACGCCCGTGGGACCCAGGTTCTGTCCGAACCGGACCAGAAGCTCGCCAAGTCCTACATGCCCTACGACCGCTAAGGAGGCGCCGATATGTCCCGAGTAAAGAGCGGCAAGGTCACCCACGCCCGCCACAAGAAAGTCCTCGATGCCGCGAAAGGCTATTACGGCCGCCGCAGCACCACCTTCCGCACCGCCACGCAGGCCGTCGACAAGGCGAACCAGTACGCCACGCGCGACCGCAAGAACCGCAAGCGCAACTTCCGCGCGCTGTGGATCCAGCGGATCAACGCCGCCGTGCGCGCCCATGACGAGAACCTGACCTATTCGCGGTTCATCAACGGTCTGGCGCTGGCCGGGATCGAGGTCGACCGCAAGGTGCTCGCCGATCTGGCCGTGCATGAGCCCGAGGCGTTCAACGCGATCGTGGACCAGGCCAAGGGCGCCCTGCCGGCCTGACGCCTGGCAATTTGAAAGCGCGTTCCGCGCTTGCGCCATTCCGCTCGGCCCGAGGCCGAGCCGCCGCCCCGCCGAGACCTCTCGCGGGGCGGTTTGCGTTTCAGGCCGGAGCGCCGCTGCACGGGCGAACTTGAACTCGGGGCGCGCTGTGATAGGCCTCGCCGCGGATTTCAGGCGAGGCGCGTCATGGACGATCTGAGAACGAAGTGGCTGGCGGCGATCGCGGAGGCGAGCGACGAGGCGGCCCTCGAGGATGTGCGCGTCGGGGCCGTCGGAAAGAAGGGCGAGGTCAGCCTCGCCATGCGCGAACTGGGCCGCATGAGCCCGGAGGAGCGGCAGGAGGCCGGGCCGCGCCTCAACGCGCTCAAGGGCGAGATCACCTCGGCGATCGCGGCCCGCCGGTCGGGGCTGGAGGACGCGGCGCTCGACGCGCGTCTGCGGTCAGAGTGGCTCGACGTGACGCTGCCGCCGCGGCACCGGCCGCAAGGCACCATCCACCCGGTCAGCCAGGTCACCGAGGAGGTCATGGCGATCTTTGCCGACATGGGCTTCGCGGTGGCCGAAGGGCCGCAGATCGAGACCGACTGGCACAATTTCGACGCGCTCAACATCCCGTGGCACCATTCCTCGCGCGAGGAGATGGACACCTTTTACGTGGCGCGCGGCGAGGGCGACGAGCGGCCGCCGCATGTGCTGCGCACCCACACCTCGCCGGTGCAGATCCGCGCGATGCTGGAGCGCGGCGCGCCGCTGCGGGTGATCTGCCCGGGCCGCGTCTACCGCTCGGACTACGACCAGACCCACACGCCGATGTTCCATCAGGTCGAGGGGCTCGCGGTGGACCGCGACATCTCGATGGCGAACCTGAAATGGGTGCTCGAGGAGTTCGTCCGCGCGTTCTTCGAGGTGGACGAGGTGGAACTGCGCTTTCGCGCCTCGCACTTCCCGTTCACCGAGCCCTCGGCCGAGGTCGACATCCGCTGCTCGTGGGAGGGCGGCCAGCTCAAGGTCGGCGAGGGCGACGACTGGCTGGAGATCCTCGGGAGCGGCATGGTGCACCCCAGGGTGCTGCAGGCTGGCGGGATCGACCCGGCGGCATGGCAGGGATTTGCCTTCGGGATGGGGATCGACCGGATCGCGATGCTAAAATACGGCATTCCTGACCTGCGCGCCTTCTTCGACAGCGACCTGCGCTGGCTGCGGCATTACGGCTTCGGGGCGCTGCAGGTGCCGGAATTGGTGGGCGGGTTGAGTGGGTGAGTTGGAGTATCGAAAAGCCTTGATGGCGCAAGTTCTGTCGATTGTCGGGGAAGGCGGCGTAGACGGCATCGGATACAATTACCCTCTCGACGCGATTTCAAATGAACGACGGGCGTCGAAGAGGATGCGGTGGTCGCTGATGCCAGCTCACCAGTTCACGACTAGTGAGTTCGAAGTCTACCTCAAGCTTGCATGGCGATTTGGTCTTGTTGAGCGAAGCAAATACTCAGAGCGGGATTTGGCCTCGGGGAAGGACAAGTCTTCCTATTCGCCGGAAGACGAAATCGTTCGACTGACCCGCGCGGGATGGGAGTTCGTGGACAACAACGATCGGCCCATCCTCCATCGATGGGCGGCGAACATTATGGAAAATGTCCCTACGATCGTGACTTCGGTAGTGGGAATACTCCTCGCACAATACCTCCTACGATCAATTTAGGTGGTCGGCTGCTGTCCTTTTCAACGTTTGGCAGCTTTCTCAGAATGTCTACTGACGAACGATAATCGCGCCACCCATTTCGACCTCACCGCATCGCGCTCGCAGAGGTGCAGCGGAGCGAGGCGCAGGTGTCGGGGCCGCCGACGCTCTGGATCGGCGGCGCGCTGTCGCCGAGCATCTGGAACAGCATCATCGCGCCGCTGACCAGGAGCGCGGGCAGGGCGAGGCGGGCATAGAGGGAAGTCTGTGACATCGCGGGTAAGCAACCTTGCAACCGATCGGACTCGTTAACGGATCGTTAAATACAGCCTTCCGGCGCCGGCCCTTCCCCTTTTCGGACCGAGCGGTTAACACGCGCGCGGACCGCATCCGGGGGACGGGCATGAGATTCACGCTGTCGTGGCTGAAGGAACATCTGGAAACCGAGGCGTCGGTGGCCGAGATCGCCGAGGCGCTGACCGACCTCGGGCTCGAGGTCGAGGGCATCACCGACCCTGCGGCGCGTCTGTCGGACTTCACCATCGGCAAGGTGCTGGATGCGCGCCAGCATCCCGACGCCGACCGTCTGCGCGTCTGCCGCGTGGTCACCGACCAGGGCGAGCAGCAGATCGTCTGCGGTGCGCCCAACGCGCGGGAGGGGATCACGGTCGTTGTGGCGCATCCGGGCACCTACGTTCCGGGCATCGACACGACGATCCAGGTGGCCAAGGTGCGCGGCGTCGAAAGCGCCGGGATGATGGCGTCGGAGCGCGAGATGGAGCTTTCCGACGAGCACGACGGCATCATCGAGCTGCCGTCGGGCGAGGTCGGCGAGCGGTTCGTGGACTGGCTGGCGGCGAACGATCCGGGCAAGGTCGATCCGGTCATCGACATCGCGATCACCCCCAACCGGCCCGACGCGCTGGGCGTGCATGGCATTGCGCGCGACCTGGCGGCGCGGGGGCTGGGCCGGCTGATCCCGCGCGCGGCGGAGCCGGTGCCGGGCGGCTTCCCCTGTCCGATCGGCGTCACGATCGACGACGACACGCTTGACGGCGCGCCGTTCTTTGCCGGGCGCCTGATCCGCGGTGTGAGGAACGGGCCGAGCCCGGACTGGCTGCAGGAGCGGCTGCGCGCCATCGGGTTGCGGCCGATCTCGGCGCTGGTGGACATCACCAACTTCTTCACCTTCGACATGAACCGGCCGCTGCACGTGTTCGACGCGGCCAAGGTGTCGGGCGATCTGCGGGTGCATCGCGCCAAGGGGGGCGAGACCCTCGCGGCGCTGGACGAGCGGACCTACACGCTGGAGCCGGGGATGATGGTGATCTCGGACAGCGAGGGGCCCGAGAGCCTGGCCGGGATCATGGGCGGCGAGGCGAGCGGCGTCACCGGACGAGACGACGGACGTGTTCCTCGAAAGCGCCTATTGGGACCCGGTCACGATCGCTCGGACGGGGCGCGCGCTGCGGATCCATTCGGACGCGCGCTACCGCTTCGAGCGGGGCGTGGACCCGGCCTATACGCGGCCCGGGCTGGAGGCGGCGACGGCGATGATCGTCGAGTTGTGCGGCGGCGAGGCGTCGGAGGTGGTCGAGGCCGGCGCGGTTCCGGAGGTCGACCGCGCCTATCGGCTCGACCCGGCGCGGACGGCGTCGCTGGTCGGGCTGGATATTCCCGCGAACACGCAGCGGGAGACGCTCGAGGCGCTGGGCTTCCGCATGGACGGCGAGATGGCGCATGTGCCGTCGTGGCGGCCCGATGTGCAGGGCGAGGCCGACCTGGTCGAGGAGGTTGCGCGGATCGCCTCGCTGTCCCGCCTGGAGGCGGTGCCGATGGCGCGCCCGTCTGCGGGCGTGCCGAAGCCGGTGCTGACGCCGTTGCAGCGGCGGGAGCGGGCGGCGCGCCGGACGCTGGCGGCCCTCGGCTACAACGAATGCGTCACCTACAGCTTCATCGACGAAGACTCGGCGCGCCTTTTCGGCGGCGGGACGGAGGCTTCGCGCCTCGAGAACCCGATCTCGTCGGAGATGAGCCACATGCGCCCGGACCTTCTGCCCGGTCTGCTGCAGGCGGCGGCGCGGAATCAGGCGCGCGGGTTCATGGATCTCGGGCTTTTCGAGGTCGGGCCGGTATTCGCCGGCGGCGAGCCGGAGGACCAGGATCTTCAGGTGGCAGGGCTTCTTGTCGGGTCGCCCGCAGCGCGTTCGCCCCATGGCGAGCGGCGCCCGGCCGATGCCTTCGACGCGCGGGCCGATGCGGAGGCGATCCTGGCCGCGCTCGGCGCGCCCGCCCGGCTCCAGACCATGCGCGACGTGGACGGTTGGTGGCACCCCGGGCGGTCGGGACGGATCGGTCTCGGGCCGAAGGTGACGCTCGCCGTGTTCGGCGAGGTGCATCCGCGGGCGCTGCGCGCCTTCGATCTGCGCGGGCCGGTGGTGGCGTTCAGCGCCTGGCCCACGCGCGTGCCCGAGCCGCGGCGCAAGACGGCGACCCGCCCGGCGCTCGACCTGACGGGCCTGCAGGCGGTGGAGCGAGATTTCGCCTTCGTCGTCGACGCCGATGTCGAGGCGGCGAAGCTGGTGCAGGCCGCGCAGGGCGCCGACAAGGCCTTGATCGAAGAGGTTCGCGTCTTTGACGAGTTCACCGGCGCAAAGGCCGAGGCGCAGATGGGGGCGGGCAAGAAGTCGCTGGCCCTGAGTGTCCGGCTGCAGCCGCGCGACGCGACCCTGAAGGAAGCCGAGATCGAGGCGGTCTCGAAGAAGATCGTCGACAAGGTAACCAAGGCAACCGGAGGAGCCCTGCGCGGATGACCCTGACCGTTTATCTATCCGGAGAGATCCATACCGACTGGCGGGACGTGATCGCGCACGGGGCCGCCGACCTCGATGTGCGCTTCACCGCGCCGGTCACCGATCACGGCGCGTCGGACGATTGCGGTGTCGCGATCCTGGGGCCGGAGCCCGACAAGTTCTGGCACGATCACAAGGGCGCCAAGCTGAACGCCATCCGGACGCGCACGCTGATCGAGGCGGCGGACGTGGTCGTCGTGCGGTTCGGCGAGAAATACAAGCAGTGGAACGCCGCTTTCGACGCGGGCCATGCCGCGGCGCTGGGCACGCCGCTGATCGTGGTCCACGGACCGGACCATGCCCATGCGCTCAAGGAGGTCGATGCGGCGGCGCTCGCCGTGGCGGAGCGGCCCGAACAGGTGGTCGACATCCTTCGCTACGTGCTGGGCGGGGTGCTGCCGGCGCGGGGGTAGGCCGGGCGCAACTGGATGGACAGGCGCCGGCCCCTGGTCCATCCCTGAACCCGGCCCGACAGAGGAGGCGGCACCAATGCTTCAGGAATTTCGCGAGTTCATCGCCCGCGGCAACGTCATGGACATGGCGGTGGGCATCATCATCGGCGCGGCGTTCACGGCGATCGTCAACTCGATGGTGCAGGACCTCATCAACCCGCTGCTGGGGCTGGCGACGGCGGGGATCGACTTCAGCGAACTGTCGCTCCGCCTGAGCGAGGGCGAGGACGGCGCGGTGCTGGCCTACGGCAGCTTCATCACGGCGGTGATCGAGTTTCTGGTCATCGCCTGGGCGGTGTTCCTGCTGGTCAAGCTGGTGAACCGGATCAAGCAGGCGACCGAGCAGAAGGCGCAGGAAGAGGCCACGGTCGAAAAGCCGGCAGGCCCCAGCGAGAAGGACATCCTGATCGAGATCCGGGACGCCCTGCAGACCGGCCGCGGCTAGACCTTTCGCGACAAGGCGGCGGACATGGACGGTTTCACGCTCGGCCTCGGGCTCGACCTTCTGGGCACCTACGTCTTCGGGCTGAGCGGCGCGATGCTGGCGGTGCGCCGGGGGCTCGACGTGTTCGGGATCGTGGTTCTTGCCGGCGCGGCGGCCCTCGCGGGCGGTCTCATCCGGGACGCCACGCTGGGGGCGACGCCGCCGGCTGCCCTGCAGGACAACCGCTATCTGTTCGCGGTGCTTCTGGCGGCGGTGACGGTCTATTTCGCCCACCAGCGGATCGACCGCCTGAACAAGCCGGTCATGATGCTCGACGCTCTGGGCCTTGGCCTGTTCGCGGTCAGCGGGTGCCGAAAGGCGCTTGCCTACGGCCTCGACCCTTTTCCCGCGATCCTGCTCGGGGTGCTGACCGCGGTCGGCGGGGGCGCCGTGCGCGACATGCTGGTGGCCGAAGTGCCGCGGGTGCTGCGGGAGGAGGTCTATGCGCTGGCGGCGATGGTCGGTGCGGCGGTTGTGGTGGCCGGCCCCGCCGCAGGTGTCGACGCGACGTGGTCGGCGCTGGCGGGGATCGCCGTGGCGGTGCTGATCCGCATCGTCAGTGTCCTGCGCGGGTGGCGCGCCCCGCGCGCGCCGGGGTCGTGACCGCGGGCCCCGGCCGGGGTCGAGATCGGTGAAGGCATGAAAAAACCCCGGCCGATGCGAATCGGCAGGGGTCGATGGTGTTCAACCGCGCAGTGCGTGCATCCGGGACGGATCCGTGACCGTGCGGTCGACAGCGTCGTGTCGAAGCCTCAGAGTGCGCCTTCGCGCTGGGCCTTCTTGCGCGCCAGTTTGCGGGCACGTCGGATGGCCTCGGCCTTCTTGCGCGCTTTCTCTTCGGACGGTTTTTCGAAATGTTGCCGAAGCTTCATCTCGCGAAAAACGCCCTCACGCTGCAGCTTCTTCTTCAGAGCGCGAAGCGCCTGATCGACATTGTTGTCGCGAACGCTGACCTGCATGTGGTTCTCACCACCTTTCTAAGTTGGAGTTGCGGTAGATTGCAGGAGGTGGCCGTATAGCCGCCAGTCGCTAGCTTGTCTACAGACAAGGCCATTGCCGAAGGAGAGCCCATGCCTACCTCCACCGACGACCCGCGCGACAGGATACTGGATGCGGCGCTGATCCACGTGCCATTCGACGGCTGGTCGGAAACGACGTTCCGCAACGCGGCGCGCGATGCCGGCGTCTCCGTGAACGAGGCCCGGTTCGCCTTTCCGCGCGGCCCGCTGGATCTGGCGCTCGCGTTCCACAAGCGCGGCGATGCGACGATGGAAGAGCGGCTGCGGCGGGAGGATCTCAGCCAGATGAGGTTCCGCGACCGGATCGCCGCCGCCGTGCGCTACCGGGTCGAGGCCGTCGAGGACAAGGAGGCGGCGCGGCGCGGCACGGCGTTCTTTTCGCTGCCGCAGAACGCCCAGGCCGGGGCCAGGGCGTTGTGGGAGACGGCCGACAGGATCTGGACCACGCTCGGGGACACGTCGGAGGACGTGAACTGGTACACCAAGCGGGCCACCCTCTCGGGGGTCTATGGAGCGACGGTGCTCTACTGGCTGGGCGATGACAGTCTTGGCCATCAGGATACCTGGAGCTTTCTTGATCGTCGGATCGAGGATGTGATGCGGATCGAGAAGGCCAAGGGTGCAGTCAATGACAACCCGCTGCTTCGGGCGACTTTCGCGCTGCCGAACTGGATGCTTGGCCGGGTGCGGGCGCCGATCCGGCCGCCGCGCGGGGATCTGCCGGGCTCGATGACATCGCCGCCGGATTCCGCGTCGCCCCCTCCCGCCCGAGACCGCGCCGGAGCCCGGCGCGCAAACTGCATCTGCCGCGCGCAAGAAATCCGCGGCGAAACCGGAGTCCGACGCATGAGCCTGCCCCAGAAAATGCGTGTCGTCGAGATATCGAAACCCGGCGGCCCCGAAGTCCTTACGGTTGCCGAGCGGGACGTGCCGCGGCCCGGTCACGGCGAGATCGTCATCCGCGTGGTCTGGGCCGGCGTGAACCGCCCGGATGCCCTGCAACGTGCCGGGGCCTACGATCCGCCGCCGGGCGCGTCGGACCTGCCCGGCCTTGAAGCGTCGGGCACGGTCGCCGCGGTGGGCGAGGGTGTGTCCGACTGGCGCGAGGGCGACGAGGTCTGCGCGTTGCTGCCGGGCGGGGGCTATGCCGAATACGTTGCCACGCCCGCCGCCCACGCCCTGCCGGTGCCGCCGGGGCTGGGCCTGCGTGAGGCGGCGTGCCTGCCCGAGACCTATTTTACCGTCTGGACCAACGTCTTCGACCGCGGGGCATTGCTGGCCGGCGAGCGGTTTCTGGTCCACGGCGGGACATCGGGAATCGGCACCACCGCGATCCAGCTCGCGGCGCAATTCGGGGCGCGGGTCTTCGCGACGGCTGGATCGGACGAGAAGTGCGCCGTCTGCACGGATCTGGGCGCGGAGCGCGCGATCAACTACAAGCGCGAGGATTTCGTCGAGGTGCTGCGCGCCGAAGGCGGGGCCGACCTGATCCTCGACATGGTGGGCGGCGATTACATCCCGCGCAACGTGGCGGCTCTGGCCAATGACGGGCGGCTCGTGCAGATCGCCTTTCTCCAGGGGCCGAAGGTGGAGCTGAACTTCGCACAGGTGATGGTGCGGCGGCTGACCATCACCGGATCGACGCTGCGGCCGCAATCGGATCTGGCCAAGAGCCGGATCGCCGAGGCGCTGCGTCGTGACGTCTGGCCGCTGCTGGCCGCGGGGACGGTGGCGCCGGTGATCGACAGCGAGTTCCCGCTTGACCGGGCCGCCCAGGCGCATGCCCGCCTGGAAGAACCCGCCCATGTGGGAAAGATCGTGTTGAAGGTCGCCTAGGCCGTGGCGAGGTTGGCGGCGCGCATTTGCCGCTGACCCAAGGTGCGGCAATGGGCGGTCCAGATCGCGGTGCCCAGCGCAGGGGCCACGGGCAGCAGCCAGCCCGCCACCCAGCCCGGCAGGTTCAGGCGGCCGAGCCAGACGTAGAACGCGGGCATTCCCTCGAAATCGGTGGCGACCATCTGCAGCCGCACCTCGCGCCGGCGCAGGGCGCGGGCAAAGGCGCGGATCTCGGTCCATGGAAGGGCCCGGCCCCCGCCGGGCCGGGGTTCACGCTGGGCCATGGCCTCGTAGGGGTCGACCTCGCGGCTCAGTTCGAGCCGATGGCCCAGAACCCGCAGCACCCAGCAGAAGCGGCCGGCATCGTCCACGGCGCGGAAGGCCGTGATCGGCCCGGCGTCGAACCGGTGGCCGGGATCGTACCAGACCTTCAGCGAATGCTCGCGCAGAATGTCCACCGCGCGGGCGTGCGGCTGACCGATCTCGACGGGGCGATTGAGAGCAAGAACGGTGCGAGAGACGAGGGCTGCCTGATGGGCCTGGTATGTCATGGCGCGCTTTCCTGTTACCTCTGGTCTGCATCGTCCCGGTTCGATGATTTTGGCTTACGCCGGGTTACGAAGCATCAATAGTCAGGGAAACATTACCTACGGGTAACGATGTTGCTTGCCCGTACGCTGCTGCGCGCGCGTTGCACGATCCGCACGCAAGGGCTTGTGGAACGGTCGGGCGGGTGCCTGAAACCCGCCGGGACCTCAGCGCACGGGCGCAAGAAGCGCGTCGTCTTGCGTGCAGTCCCGGACCACGTCCGCGCCGCAATCGCGGGGCGCCAGATCCTTCGTCAGGCAGATGCGCGCCTCCTGGATCCGTCCGTCGCGGCAGGTGATCGTCACCGTGTCAGGTGTCCATTCGGGATTGTCGCGCAAGAACGCCTGCTCGATCACCTCGGCCGGGATCCGCACCGGCTCGTCGAGCTGGCGCAGGACTTCGGGGCGCACGACCGAGTCATAGGCCCTGCGCGCGGCCGCGAAATACTCGGACGGCTCAAGCCCCGCGCACCGTCCGTGTTTCTGCCACTGGTGCCACGCCAGTCCCGCCGATCCCATGATGTCCGTCATCGCCGCGGTCTCGTTCCGGTTGGCGTCACGCGTGAGCGGCGCGCAATCGGAGGGCCAGCCGCGCTCGCGCTGCGGCCACAGACCGTGCAGGGACCATCCGCGTGTTGTCTCGCACTGCTCTGCGCCGCGCCCCTGTGTGGCGCACCAGGTCGGCTGCCAGCTCAGGGCCAGCACGTAATAGTCGAAGTCGCCCGCGCGATCCTGCGCGGCGGCAGTTCCGGCCCACAGGACCAGCGCGGCAAGCAGGCGCATTTTCTCTTCCCTCCTGCAGGGAGCCATCCTATATACGCGCCCAAGTTCCCCGAAATCGAAGAGACGTTCCAGCCGGAACAGCCGATTTCCCGGCTCGGGGAAGATGTGTCGAAGGAGTTAGATACGATGGCCAAACCGCTCATGGCGAAGGCGACCGCCGTCTGGCTGGTCGACAATACCACGCTCACCTTCAAGCAGATCGCCGATTTCTGCGAGCTGCATGAACTGGAAGTGCAGGGGATTGCCGACGGCGATGTGGCCCAAGGCGTGAAGGGGTTCGATCCGGTCGCCAACAACCAGCTTGACCAGATCGATATCGAGCGGGCCGAGAAGGATCCGACCCACAGGCTGAAGCTGAAGTTCAATGCTGCCGCGGTGGGCGAGGAAAAGCGGCGCGGGCCGCGCTACACGCCGCTGTCCAAGCGGCAGGATCGCCCGGCGGCAATCCTGTGGCTGGTCAAGTTCCACCCCGAACTGGCCGACAGCCAGATCTCCAAGCTGGTGGGCACGACCAAGCCGACCATCCAGGCGATCCGGGAGCGGACCCACTGGAACATCCAGAACATCCAGCCGATCGACCCGGTGGCACTCGGCCTCTGCAAGCAGGGCGAGCTGGATGCCATCGTGCAGAAGGCCGCGTCCAAGAAAACGTCCGAAGGCGTGGTGATGTCCGACGACGAGCGGCGGCGGCTGGTGTCGACGGAGCAATCGCTGTCGTCCGACGCGTCCGAGCACAAGATGCCGACGGCGATTGCCGGACTGGAGACCTTCTCGCTTTCCGACACCGGGGAGGAGTTCAAGGAAGAAGATGACCGCGTTCCCGACGCCGAGAGTTTCTTCAACCTGCCGAACGACAAATCGGACAAGGACGACGAGGACGAGGACGAGGACACGTCGCCCTGACGACCACGCGGCGGGATCCGCGCCGCAATCGCACCGGTTCCTGACGATCCGGCGTTGCGTCAGGCCGGCGCGCTGAAGGTCGGCCGGAGAAGGGGCGCGGCGGCGGGTGGTTCGTCTCTCCCGGATGGCGCGCGGCCTTGTCCTTCAAGGGTCTTGATCACCCGCTTCGATCCCGTCTGATGTGACGGTTCTGCCGACCGGCGTTGCGGCCGGCAGGCCAGCCCGAAGTGGTCATCCCGCCGTCCGGCAGCGGCGGGATACCGGCGATGGCGGCGGCATCGTGCGTGTGGTGGACGGCGGGCGATTGTCCCGGTTTGTCGCCACTGTCCGCATCGGACCCGACAACGCGCCGACGTCGGGTCGGTATTCCCTCCTGTCTGCCCGGCATCCGGCTGTCGCGTGAGATGGTCCGGCTCGGGCAGTCGCGGGACGCGGCGCTCTGAACATCGCCGATCCGCCGGGTCAGGGGAGCGAGAGCCTTCTGATCGCGGGACGCAATTGGCGAATCCGGATGACCTTGCGCACTTCAATCCGATTGACGCCAAGTACCGCTGTCACGGCTTTGCCGAGGGCGGCTTCCTTCGGGTCGTGGCCTGAACGGATAGATCGCGCCGGATTCAGAGCGCCCGCCGTGCCCGCAGTGCCGCGCCAATGGTCCCGTCGTCGAGAAAATCCAGCTCTCCGCCCACCGGGACACCCTGCGCCAGGGACGTCACGGTCACACGGCCGTCGAACGCATCCGCGATGTAATGAGCTGTGGTCTGGCCATCGACCGTGGCGCCGAGCGCGAGGATGAGTTCCTCGATCCCCTCGTCCCCGATCCGTGCGGAGAGTCTCGGAATGCCGAGTTCATCCGGCCCCACCTGGTCCAGCGCCGAGAGGGTCCCGCCCAGGACGTGATAGCGGCCATGAAACACGCTTGCACGTTCCATCGCCCAGAGGTCGGCCACTCCCTCGACCACGCAGATGGTGCCGTTCGACCGCTCCGGCGACGCGCAGATGGCGCAGATCTCGGCCGTGTCGACATTGCCGCAGATGACGCATTCCCGGGCCGTCGCGGCGACACTCTGCATCGCCTCCGCCAGGGGGGCGAGAATCTGGCCTCGCCGCCGGATCATGTGCAGCACTGCCCGCCGGGCGGAGCGCGGCCCGAGGCCCGGCAACCGGGCCATCAGGCCGATCAGCGTCTCGATCTCGGTGTCGCCCCCGCCCATGCGTGCCCGTCAGAACGGCAGCTTCATGCCCGGCGGCAGGCCGAGGCCTTCGGTCAGCTTGCCCATCTCCTCCTGGCTGCGCGCCTGCGCGCGCGCCTGCGCATCCTTGATCGCGGCGAGAATCAGATCCTCGACCACCTCCTTCTGCGTCGGGTCGAAGATCGACGGATCGATGTCGAGCGCCGTCAGCTCGCCCTTGGCCGTCGCCGTGGCCTTCACGAGCCCCGCCCCGCTTTCGCCGGTCACGCTGATTGCGCTCAGGCTTTCCTGCAGGTCGGCCATCTTGCCCTGCATTTCCTGTGCCGCCTTCATCATCTTGCCCATGTCGCCGAGGCCGCCCATTCCCTTAAGCATCGCTGGCTCCTGTGGTTTGAAGTCGGCAAGGTGATACGCGGGTGACGGCCCGCCGACAAGGCGCGGCTCAATCCTCGAAGGGATCCCAGTCCTCGTCCTGTCCGACATCGGAATCCCCGGAATCGCCCGAGGCCCCGGCAAGATCGGCGGCGGAACGGATATCGGTGATCTCCGCGTCGGGGAACGCGCCGAGGATCGCCTGCACGAGCGGGTTCGCCCGGGCCTCTGAGCGGCGCACCGCGAGTTCGGCGTCGCGGGTTTCCGCGATGGTCGGGGCCCCGCCTTCGGCGACCACGCTCACCGCCCATCTCGCGCCCGTCCAGGCCTGCAGCCGCGCGCCAAGCCGCTGGGCAAGGTCGACGGGCGCCGTGGGGCCGGGCTGAAACTCGATGCGGCCGGGCGCGTAGGCCGCCAGACGCAGGTCCGACTCCACCTCGACCAAGAGCTTCACGTCGCGATTTGCCCGGATCAGCGCGACAACGTCCTCGAATCTGGCGAACCGCGACAGGGCGGTCTCGGTTTCGGCGACAAGGGCCGCGACCGGTCCGCCTCCGCCATGCTGTGACGTCGTGCGCGGCCGCGGCGCTTCGGCGCTGGCCGGGGGCGTGGATTGCGGCGGCCCCGGATGCGCCGTCTGGCTGCCGCGGGCCGCCGAAGGCGCGGCGCCGCGACCCGGCCCGGTCATGTCACCGGCGTCCTGCGGCATGTCCTGCAGCTTGCGCAACAGCTCTTCCGGCGAGGGCAGGTCGGACACATGGGTGAGACGGATCAGCGCCATCTCGGCGGCCATCATGGCGTTCGGCGCGTGGGCCACTTCCTCGAGCGCCGCCAGCAGCATCTGCCACGTCCGGGTCAGCGCGCGCATCGACAGCCGTCCCGCCATGTCGCGCCCGCGCACCCGCTCGTCGGGCGCTACCGTCGGATCGTCGACGGCGGCCGGAGTGAGGCGGATCACGCTGATCCAGTGTGTCACCTCCGCCAGGTCGCGCAGCACCGCCATCGGGTCGGCCCCGTCGGCGTATTGCGCCGCCAGCTCGGCCAGCGCACCGGCCGCGTCGCCACGCATCACTAGGTCGAAAAGGTCCAGAACACGGCCACGGTCAGCCAGGCCCAGCATCGCGCGCACCTGTTCCGCGCCGGTCTCGCCGGTGCCGTGGGCGATCGCCTGGTCGAGAAGTGATTGCGCGTCGCGGGCCGACCCCTCGGCGGCCCGGGTGATGAGCGCCAGCGCTCCGTCGTCGATCCGCGCACCTTCGGCCTCCGCTATGCGGCGCAGCATGGCCATCATCGTCTCGGGCTCGATCCGCCGGAGGTCGAAGCGCTGGCAGCGGCTCAGCACGGTGACCGGCACCTTGCGGATCTCCGTGGTGGCGAAGATGAACTTCACGTGCTCCGGCGGCTCCTCGAGCGTCTTCAGCAGCGCGTTGAACGCCGAAGTGCTGAGCATGTGCACCTCGTCGATGATGTAGATCTTGTAGCGCGCGGAGGCGGCGCGATAGCGCACGCTGTCGATGATCTCGCGGATGTCGCCCACGCCCGTGCGGCTCGCGGCGTCCATCTCCAGCACGTCCACGTGCCGTCCCTCTGCGATGGCCACGCAAGGCTCGCAGACGCCGCAGGGATCGGTCGTCGGGCCGCCATTCCCGTCCGGACCGATACAGTTCAGGCCCTTGGCGACGATCCGCGCGGTCGTCGTTTTCCCCGTTCCCCGGATGCCGGTGAGAATGAAGGCATGGGCGATCCGGTCGGCCGCGAACGCGTTCTTCAGCGTGCGCACCATCGCGTCCTGACCCACAAGGTCAGCGAATGTCTGCGGCCGGTACTTGCGCGCAAGAACCTGATAGCCGGTTCCGGAGGGAGGCGTTTCTGACACGGTCGGACCCTATCGCGCCCGGTTCACAGCATCCAGAGGATTGCGGCGGTCCCGGCCGACCCGATTGCCAAGATCACCGCCATGACGGTCATTCGGCGCGAGTTCTGACCGCTCACCTCATGCTCGTGCATTCGCCTGTTCGTTTTCACGCCGCTTCTCCGCGCCGCCCAGAAGATGAGGAGCGCCCCGGCGACGAAGACGCTCGCCACGGCTTTGGCGGCCCAGGTGGGCTCGAACTCGCCGAAGACCGCCTTGAGGCCGATCGCGACGCCGACCGAAGCCAAGCCCGTTCGCATCCATCCGGCGAAGGTCCGTTCGTTGGCCAGAACCGTGCGATCCTCGGCCCAATCGGTCCGCTCTTCGGCCCATTGCGTCTTGGTGTCCGCGCCCTGCGGTGCATCGTCCATGCGCGCCAGAATAGTCGAAGGAAGGCGAATGTCATGGCGCGAAAGCAGCCCGCCGCTATCGGGCGGCACCATGCGATTGGCGCAGGACGATCGGGCATTCCAGTCGAATCTGCCTCGGCTCGATCGGGCCGGGATCGAGCAACAGGTCGATCGCGTGCCGCCCCATCTCGGCGTGGGGCAGGAGTACCGTCGAAAGCGGCGGTTCGAGATGCTGCGCGATCTCGAGATCATCGTAGCCCATCACGGCGATGTCATGTCCGACGCGCAGCCCACGCTGTGCCAGGGCCTCGTAGCAACCGGCGGCCATGAAATCGTTCGCGCAGAAGATCGCGTCGAGCGTGGGATTTCGGTCCAGAAGGGCGCGGGTCGCCAGTCGGCCGCCGCTCTGCTGGAAGCTGCCCTGTGCGATCAGCGCGGCGTCGGGTTCGAGACCGGCTCTCGCGACAGCGCGCTCGAAGCCCTCCTGCCGTTGACGCGACGCCTCCATCCAGGGCTCGCCGGCGATGAAGGCGATGCACCGGCGACCTGCCGCCAGCAGGACCTCGGTTGCCGCCTCGCCGCCCCGTCGCTCCGCCGGGACGATCGACGACAGGCGGCCCCCGGCATCGTGGCAATTCATCAGCACCACACGATGCCGGGACAATCCGTCGGGCGGGGAGGCCTCGCGCGTCAGGATCGAGGCGTAGACGACGTCGCGGACATTTTCCGCCGTCCATTTCCTCATCACTGCCCGCTCGTAGTCGCGATTGCCGCCCGTCATGTGTACCTCGAGGATCGCGCCCGCGCGCCAGGCCTGTTCCTGCATGGCCTCGATCGAGATCGCGGCAAACGGGCTGGTCGCGATCTCGTCGAACAGGACGCCAATCACCTTCTGCGCGTCGCGCCGTGACGGACGCCCGGCCGGGCGCGGCCGGTAGCCGAGCTCCGCGGCGGCGGCGATCACCCGCGCCCGGGTCTCCGCCGCGATCCGCATCTTCTCCGCGCCGTTGAGGACGAACGAGACCGTCGTCTGAGACACGCCGGCCGCGCGTGCCACATCGCCCATGGTTGGTCTCTGTCGAGTCATTCTGCTGCTCCGCGGCTGTGCCGCGATAATACTTGACTTAAGGTAAGGCTGTCTTGCTAATATTATTAACAGGAGACCACGCAAGGCATTTTGTGCATGGGAGGGGTCGGGTGGCAAATTCTCCGCGCGTCGAGAAGCATCTGAGCGAGAAGCAGGCGGCGGCTGTTCTGCTGCTTCCCTTCTTCGCGGTGTACGCGTTGTTCCTCGTCTACCCGTTCTTCCGCGGAATCTGGATCAGCCTTCACGACTGGAACCTGCTCGAGGTGGCCTTCAACCCCGCCGCGAAGAAATTCGTCGGGTTGGAAAACTACGTTCGGGTGATGTGGGGCAGCGGGATCGTCTGGGGTCCTCTTGCCCAACCGTTGATCCAGTCGATCGGAGTCGCGGTGGCGGCGATCGGCGTCGTGCTGAACCGTCGCGGAACGCTCGATCGCGCGACCACGCTGGCGCTGCTGATCCTCGGCGCAATCCTCTTCCTGCTGCCGGGGTTTCACCCCGGCGAGGACGGGCGGTGGTACGACCGCCGGTTCTGGCCGACGGTCGGAAACACGATCGTCTTCGTCGCGCTGGCGGTGCCCGGCGTGACCATCACAGCGCTCGTCCTTGCCGCGATGATGAACCGCGAAACCCGCGCGATGACGGTCTTTCGCACCCTGTTCTTTCTCAGCCAGGTCTTGTCGGTCACCGTCGTGACGCTGATCTGGCAGATCATGTTCTCGCCACGTCAGGGTCTGATCGCGAACATCACCACATCCATGGGCGGTTCACCCGTCAACTGGCTCACCGACGAGCGCTTCGCCATGGCCGCCATCGTCATCGCCACGATCTGGTGGTCGCTCGGCATCGCGATGATCCTCTTCCTGGCGGGCATGCAGGATATCAGCCGTGACATCTACGAGGCCGCCGCGATCGACGACGCGACCGGCGTGACGGCGTTCCGGTACCTGACCCTGCCGCTGCTGAAGCGCACGATCACGCTGGTCGTGGTCCTGCAGATCATCCTGCATTTCCAGGTTTTCGGTCAGTCGCACCTGATGACCCAGGGCGGTCCGAACGACGAGACTCAGGTTCTGGTCCGCTACATCTATCAGACGGCCTTCCGCGACAGCGAGCTGGGCCGCGCCTCGGCGATGGCGGTGTTCCTCTTCGTGATCATGGCGGCATTTTCGGCGATCCAGTTCGCCGTCGGACGGGAGAAGGGCTGATGCACACGACCCGCAGCTACGTCTGGCTCTGCATCCTGCTGGCGATCCCCGCCTTTATCTGGCTGGTGCCGACCCTCTGGATGGTGTCGCTGTCGCTCCAGCCCAACGAGGTACTGGCGCGGACAACGTCTTCGACCCTGTTCGGGCTGATCCCGATCCCCTTCACCGCGCAGAACTATGCCGATCTCTTCGCCTTCGGTCAGACGCCGATGTGGTTTCTCAACTCGATCATCGTCGCCGTGGGCATGACGCTCGGGGTCCTGCTCGTCTCGACGACGGCGGGCTATGCGTTCGCGCGGCTCGACTTCCCGGCCAAGAACGTGCTGCTCGTGGCGACCTTGCTGGGCCTGATGGTGCCCGAGCAGGCGGTCTTCATTCCGCTCTACACGATGTTTTCCGACTTCGGCTGGCACAACAGCTACCACGCGCTGATCCTGCCGCGGGTGGCGGTGCCGATCGGCGTCTTCCTGATGATGCAGTTCTTCCGCGCCATTCCCAAGGACATCGAGGAGGCAGCGATCGTCGACGGTGTCGGGCGGCTCGAGATCTTCTGGCACATCATGCTGCCACTTGCGCGCCCCGCCATGATGACGCTGGCGATCCTGACGTTCCTCTATGCGTGGAACGACTATCTCTGGCCCCTCGTCTCGGCCCAGCGGCAGGAATTCTTCACGATCACCCTTGGGCTCGCCAGCCTGCAATCCAACTTCGCCCAGTCCGAGGGGTTGGGTCGGGTCATGGCCTCGGGCGTCATCGCCTCGCTGCCTGTCGTGGTGCTGTTCCTGATCTTCCAGCGCTACGTGGTGCAGGCCATGACGGCCGGTGGGTCCAAGGGTTGAATGCGCGACACCGCTTTTCAGGGAGGAAGACAATGAAGCACGTCCTAATCGGAGGCCTGCTCGCGGCAGGCATGATGACGCCGGTGGCGGCCCAGACCGAGGTGACACTCGCCCGGTTCTTCGGCGCCTGCGAAGACGCGGGGACAGACACCACGGCCAGCGCGGGCGAAGCCTGCATCATCCAGTCGATCATCAACGCGGCCAGCGAATCGATCGATGGCGTGACGGTAACCACTCTGCCGACCGACTGGGGCAATTACTACGACCAGCTCAAGGCGGCCTATGCCGGCGGCACGCCGCCCGACATCCACGTCATGCACCGGCATCGCGTGCCCGAATTCGCAGGGTTCGGCGCGCTTTCCGCCATCGGCGACGATCTCGAGAGCGTCGGCATCGACCCCGGCGACTGGTCCGAGAAGGCGCGGCAAGCCGTCACCTACGATGGTCAGATCTACGGCGTTCCGATGGATTTCCATGCCAACCTCTGGCACATCAACATGGATCTGATGGAGCAGGCGGGCCTGGTCGAAGACGGCAAGCCGATCCTGCCGTCCTCGCCCGAAGAACTTCTGGAACACGCGCAGAAGATGAAGGAGGCGACGGGGCAGAACTACCTTGCCGCCGATTTCGCGCAATTCCCGATCGGGGTGCGGCTGGTGCTGGCGCTGCTGTGGCAACAGGGCGAGAACATCTTCACCGAAGACGGCACGGCGACCATCGACACCGATGCCGGCAAGCGCGCGGTCGAGACCATCACGCAGCTCTTCGACGCCGGCCTGGCCGATCCGCAGCTGAACTACGCCGACAGCCAGCAGGCCTTCCTCAACGGCGAGGCGGCGGTCCTAGTCAACGGGACATGGGTCGTGGATTTCTACACCGCCGAGGCGGCCAAGGAAGAAACCGGGCTCGACAACTACTACGCGGCGAGCTTCCCGACTCTGTTCGACGAACCCGCGACCTGGGCGGACACCCACATGTGGGTCATCCCCTCGCCGGTGAAGCAGGACGAGGAGAAGTACCAGGCGGCACTCAAGGTCCTCGCCTTCATCAACGAGCGCAACATCGACTGGGCGCGCACGGGCCATATGGCGGTCCGCAATTCGGTGCTCGAAAGCGATGCCTACAAGTCCCTGCCACATCGGGACGAGTATGCCGACACCGCCGAGATCGCGCGGGACACGCCGCCGACCGGGAGCTACGGCGCGATCCAGGACGTGCTCAACCGCGAGCTGCAGGCAATCTGGTTGACGGGCAAGTCGGTGGACGACGCGCTGTCCGACGCCGAGATCGAGGTTCAGGACGAACTCGACAGCTGAGCGGCGCGGGGCGCACATGCGACCGGCACGCGCCGGTCGCACTTTCTGCACGGGGTCTGCGGGATGAGCGAGCAATCTCTGGCGGAAGGACAATGGCCTGCCGCGCGGGCCAGTGCCTGGGCTGACGAGCATCCCTGGTATTGCGGTTGCAATTTCCTGCCCTCCAGCGCGGTCAACTTTCTGGAGATGTGGCACCCCGACACCTTCGATGCGGCCACGATCGAGCGTGAACTGGGCTGGGCGGCCGAGCTGGAGCTCAATGCGGTGCGCGTCAACCTGCCCTTCGTGGCATGGGAACGGGATCGCGACGGGCTGGTGGCGCGGCTGGACAGGTTTCTCGGCATGGCCGATCGCTACGGCATCGCGACGATGCCCTGCCTGTTCGATGATTGCGGGTTCGGTGGAGAGGAGCCGGATTACGGCCCGCAGCCGGACCCGGTTCCCGGCCTGCACAACAGTCGCGCTGTTGCCAGCCCCGGCCGCGCGATCGTGCGGGCGCGAAGCCACCGACCGCAGCTCGAGGCCTATGTCCGCGACATCGTGGCCACGTTCGCGCAGGATCGCCGGATCTTCGTGTGGGACCTCTACAACGAGCCGGGAAACGGGATGGTCTTCGCCCGCGACGGCTACAGCGATGTCTCCGACGATCTGGACCCGTACAGCCGCGCGTTGATGTGCGACACATTTGCCTGGGTGCGGGCGGTGGCGCCGTCGCAGCCCCTGACCGTCGCGGCCTGGCGCACGCCAACGGAGGCGCATGTGCCGCAGACCTACACATCGCGGACCGACCGCGAAGCATTGGCACTCTCCGACGTTCTGAGCTTTCACGCCTATCTGCCGATGCAGCGCACCGAACAGATCATCCGCGCGCTTGAACCAGAGGGGCGGCCGCTCTTCTGCACCGAATGGATGGCTCGCGCGGTGGCGAGCCTGATCGGCGACAAGCTCGCGCTGATGCGGTCGCGCAACGTGGGGTGCTTTCACTGGGGTCTCGTGCGAGGGCGGACGCAGACGCACCTGCCCTGGCCCGAAGAGCTTGTCCGGATCTCGGGTGGCGTGCCGGACGCGGCGACGTGGTTTCACGATCTTCTGGAGCCGGACGGCACCCCGCACGACCGGCGCGAAGTCGCCCTTTTCCGGAAACTCTGCCGCGAGGCGCGCAGGTCGTGAAGCGACGGGGATGGTGGATGGACGGGGGAGTAAGGTGAGAGGCTGGACAACGACCCAAGCGAGGCTCGTTACGGCTGCTTCCTTCCGGACCTGACCGGGTTGGCGAGGTGCCTGCCCGCGCCAACCTCTCGAGGGAGCAGATAGGGGGCCTGCCGATTCGGCGCAAGCCCCCGGGTGCCTTGAATCAGAGCCTGATGCGGAACCGCGCGAACCCCTCGCGGTTCTCGCTGGTTTCCTCGATCGTCACGCCCTTCACGTCGGATATGTAGCCCGCCGCGTTCGGTCCGGTGTCGAACATCACGGTCGTGTCCGGCATCGGCGCGAAGCGCCAGTTGCCATCGGCACTGGGCTGGATCGTGCCTTGGTCGACGATGTAGCGCACGATCACGTCACGGTTGGTGTCGGGCGCCTCGAAGATCGTGACCGAGTTCGTCGATTCCGGGGAAATTTCCGCCGCCGCCCGCGCGGTAGTTGTTCGTGGCGACGATGAATTCCTGCTCCGGGTCGATCGGCGCGCCCTGGTAGGTCAGGTTCACGATCCGGTTGGCTCCCTCGCTGACCACATTGCCGTCGCGGTCGTATTTCGAGGGCTGGCTGAGGTCGATCTGGTATTCCACCCCGTCGATCACGTCGAAATTGTAGGACGGGAAGTCAGGGTTGAGCAGGGTGGCATCGGTCGCGCCCGGCTCGATCCGGTTGAACATGCCGGCCGAGCGTTCCAGCCACTCCTTGACCTGCGCGCCGGTAATGCGAACCGCGCGCACGGTGTTCGGGTAGAGGTAGAGGTCCGCCACGTTCTTGATCGCCACGTCGCCGGCGGGGACATCGGTGAAGTAGTCCGGTCCGCCGCGACCGCCGGCCTTGAAGGGCGCCGCCGCAGAAAGAATCGGCAGGCCCTCGTGCTCGGTGCCCTCCATCATCTGTTCGACGTACCAGAGCTGGGCGTTCGACACGATCTGGACGGACGGATCATCGGCCACAAGCGCGAAGTAGGAGTAAAGCGGCGCCGCCGTCTTGCCCACGGCGCGGCGGACGTAGTCCAGTGTCTCCTGGTGCTCATCCTCGACCGCGGCCAGAACTTCCTCGTCGCTTTCGACGAGCGCGGTGACCGAGCCGTCCTCCTCGCGGCGCGAGATCGGCATGACCGAGCTTTCGCTGCTCGCGACGGTCCATCCGTCTCCGTCCCGCTCGAGCATCAGGTCGATGACGCCCAGATGGCTGCCCCAGAAGCCCGCCATGACGCCGGGTTTGCCTTCGATCTTGCCGGTTTGCGCTTCGACGCCTTCGAAGCTCGCGTAATCCTCGCCCGGAAAGACGAGGTGGCTGTGCCCGGTCATCACGGCGTCGATCCCCTCGACGCGCGCGAGCGGGACGCTCGCGTTCTCCATGCCGACCGTGTGCTCCTGCGCGCCGATGCCCGAGTGGCTGAGCGCGACGATGATGTCGGCGCCTTCCTCGCGAATTTTCGGGACCCACATCTCGGCGGCCTGCACGATGTCGAGCGTCTCGACCTTGCCCTCGAGGTGCTTGCGGTCCCACAGCATGATCTGCGGCGGCGCAAAACCGATGATGCCCACCCGGATCGGGTGCGCGTTGCCGTCGCCGTCGGTCAGCTCGCGGTCGAGGATGACGTAGGGCTTCACCAGCATCTGGTCGGCCGACGGAGTCTCGATGTCGGTGCCATCCACGACGTTGGCCGAGACGATCGGGAAGTTCGCATCGTCGACGGTGTTCATCAGGAACTCGAGCCCGTAGTTGAACTCGTGATTGCCGAGCGTGCCCGCATCGTAGTTCAGCACGTTCATCGCCTCGATGATCGGATGGATCTGATCGGGGGCCATGCCGCGCTCGTAGGCGATGTAGTCGCCCATCGGATTGCCCTGCAGGAAGTCGCCGTTGTCGAACAGCATCGTGTTCGTCGCCTCGGCGCGGACGTTCTCGATATGTGCGGCCGTCCGGGCCAGGCCCACCGTGTCGACCGGCTTGTCGCTGTAATAATCGTACGGGAAGATGTGGACGTGCAGGTCCGTCGTCTCCATCAGGCGCAGGTGGGCCTGGTTGCCCTGCGCGCGGGCGGAATACGGGTGCAGCATCACGATTGCGCCGGCCCCCGCGGATGTCTGGATGAAGCGGCGGCGTGTGAAACTGATCGCGGTCGCGGTCGCGGTCGTGCGTGGCATGGTCTGGTTCCTCCCCTGAAACCGAGCGCAGCGGCGATCTGATTCGGCGCGCTGGTTCTCGTTGACCTGATCTGCGTCGATACGCGCCGCTGGCGGCGCTGGTCAACGCGTGGCGTTTGAACAGCGGCGGCTGGCATGGCAAGAGCAGGGCTGGGGAGGGCCACACGATGCGTCACGCGGAATCCGTCACGTTCGGTGGCGCCGGGCTGGACAGGGCGGCGGAGCTGCGCGGCGATGGCCCGGCGCTCGACCGGCTGCGTCAGGATTCGGGATGTCGAATCATGGCGTTGTGGCGGGGCAAGCCGCTGGTCGGGCCGGAGGGGCTGACGTTTCTGCCGCCGGATCACCCTGTCCTGCGGGAGGGCGCGCAGGAGATCTTTCTGGGGCGTGACAACGGATCGGGAGTTTTTGCCGCCGACCTGTCGCCGTGGCAGCCTGACGAGGTGCCGGCGACACTCGACGCCTTCGCCGACCCGACCGAGCAGCGCCATCCGCTGCTGCCCGACGATCAGCGCTTCGTGGAGCTGCGCGGCGTGATGGCGCGCCTTTCCCCACGCGATGCCGAGTTTGCCGCGACGGCGCGCGCAATTCTGAACTGGCATCGCATCCATCGATTCTGTGCTCGCTGCGGCGCGCCGAGCGACGTGTGCGAGGCGGGTTGGCAGCGGCTTTGTCCCGCCTGCGGAGCACATCATTTTCCGCGCACGGATCCGGTCGTCATCATGCTGATCACCCACGGCAACAGCGTGCTCCTCGGGCGACAGGCGGCGTGGCCCGAGGGGATGTATTCGCTGCTGGCGGGCTTCGTCGAGCCCGGCGAAACCCTCGAGGCGGCCGTGCGGCGAGAGACGGCGGAAGAGGCGGGAATTCGGGTGGGTCGGGTCGGTTACCTCGCGTCGCAGCCCTGGCCGTTTCCCGCCTCGCTGATGATCGGGTGCCACGGACATGCCCTCACGCACGACATCCGCGTCGACGAGACGGAGCTGGAGGATGCGCTCTGGATGACCCGCGAGGCGGTCATGGACGCCTTCGCCGGCACGAACCCCTCGGTCCTGCCGGCGCGGCCGGGCGCCATCGCACGGTTCCTGCTGCACAACTGGCTGGCAGACCGGCTGGAGTGACGCGATGAAGCTGCACGTGACGCAGGATTTCAGGGCCCCCGTCGAAACGGTGTTCGACCGGGTCGCCGATTTCGCCCGTTTCGAGGAGCGCGCGCGCGCCAGGGGGGCCGAGGTGCTGCCGCTCGCGAGCGAGATGGGGCTGGGCTGGTGCGTCCTCTTCGACTGGCACGGAATGCGGCACGAGGTGGATCTGGTGATCGAGGAAATCGAGCGGCCGACGGGTTACAACGCCCGCCTCGCGACGCGCGGGATCAATGGAACCGGCGCGATTTCGCTGGATGAGGTCGAGGTCGGTCTGACCCGGCTGTCGGCGCGCTTCGATCTGCAGGCCACGACGTTCGCCGGCCGGCTCGTCATGCAGACGCTGGGATTCGCCCGCCCGGCGCTGGAGGCGCGTCTGAGCCGCCGGCTCGAAGATCTCGCGCGGGAGCTTGCGGCCCGGCCCTAGCGGCGTCGCGGATCGGCAGGATACACGCCCAGAAGCGTTACGTTGCTGGTGAAATAGTCCAGCTCTTCAAGCGCGAGCTGCACGTTCCGGTCGTCCGGGTGGCCCTCGATATCGGCGTAGAACTGCGTCGCGCTGAACGAGCCGTCCATCATGTAGCTTTCGAGCTTCGTCATGTTGACGCCGTTGGTGGCGAACCCGCCCATCGCCTTGTAGAGCGCTGCCGGAATGTTTCGCACGCGAAACACGAAGGACGTCATCATCCCCGCCTTGCCGCGCCGCGAATAGTCGGGTTCGCGCGACATGAGCAGGAATCGCGTGGTGTTGTGGGCGTGATCCTCGATGTGCCGGGCCAGAACGTCGAGGCCGTAGATTTCCCCCGCCAGATCCGACGCCAGCGCGGCGCGTTCGGGATCGCCCAACCGGGCGACCTCCTCGGCTGCGCCTGCGGTGTCGGCACCCACCTCCGGATGAATGCCGTGTTCACGCAGGAAATCCCGGCACTGGCCCAACAATACGGTGTGGCTCAACGCGCGCCTGACCTGGTGCAGTTTGGTGCCGCGAATAGCGAGAAGGTTGATGTGCACGCGCACGAAGGCTTCGGCGACGATGTGCAGGCCACTGGCCGGAAGCAGGCGATGGATATCGGCGACGCGGCCATAGGTCGTGTTCTCGACAGGCAGCATCGCAAGCTCGGCTTCGCCCTTGCGCACAAGCTCGATCGCGTCCTCGAAGGTGCGACAGGCGACCGGCTCCATGTCGGCTCGCGCATTGCGGCAAGCCTCGTGCGAGTAGGCTCCCGGCTCCCCCTGGAACGCGATCCGTCCCGACATCGAATTCCCCCTTTGCGCTTTGCGCGCTTGGTCGCGCCTCATAAGCCTTGAAAGCAGGCGATGGAAGCGGCTACTAAACCGCCGACCGGGACACGGGAAGAAAGCGCGACATGTTCGACACGATGACTGCAACCAAGGTCGTAGGCGCGTTCTGCGGCACCCTGCTCATCTTCCTGCTTGGCGGGTGGGCGGCCGAGTCGATCTACCACGTCGGCAGTGAAGGCCACGGGGAAGAGCTGCACCAGGCCTACACGATCGATACCGGCGAGGGTGAGGGCGCCGCCGAGGAGGAGGTCGTCGAGGTCGACTTCGCCGAAGTGTATGCGTCGGCCGACGCAGGCGCCGGCGAAAAGATCTGGCGCCAGTGTGGCGCCTGCCACGCGCTCGACGGCAGCAACAAGGTCGGTCCGCACCTGGACGGCGTCGTCAACCGCGACATCGCGTCGGTGAGCGACTTCTCCTATTCGGATGCCCTCGCCTCGCTCGAGGGCGACTGGGAGCCGGAAGCGCTGAGCCATTTCCTGACGGACCCGAAGGAATACGCGCCCGGCACCAAGATGAGCTTCAAGGGCCTCGGCAAGGTCGAGGACCGAGCCAACATCATCGCGTTTCTCGAATCGAACAGCTGAGTCGCCTGGCGGCCTCATCGCGCCGGGCTCACCGCAACTTTACGCATTCCTGCTTGCGCGCCCGAGTGGCGCGCAAATAGCGTAGGCGAACCCTGCACCTGCCTTTCGCTCCAGGAGGACCGGATGCGTCGAGAGCGCCACACCACCGAGAGCCAGCCGATCCGGCGTGCGCTGGCCCTGTTTGCCATGATCGCCTGCACCGCCCTTCCGGCCATGGCGCAGGACGAGGATCCGGTCGTCAGCCACGGCATCTCGACATTCGGCGAACTCAAGTACCCGGCCGATCTCGCGCATCTCGACTACGTGAACCCCGACGCTCCGAAGGGCGGCGAGCTCGCGATCTCGTGGCTCGGCACGTTCGACAGCATGAATCCCTACACCCGCAAGGGGCGGGCCGGCTACCTTTCGTCGATGTTCTTCGAATCCATGCTCACCGGCGTCGCCGACGAGATCGGCTCGTCCTACTGCCTCCTGTGCGAGACGCTGGAATATCCCGAGAGCAAGGATTGGGTGATCTTCACCCTGCGCGACGACGTGACCTTTTCCGACGGTACGCCGCTGACAGCCGAGGACGTGCTCTTTACCTATGAGCTGTTCCTGGAAGAGGGCCTGCCCTCCTACCGCGCGGTCCTGGGTCAGCAGGTCGAGAGCGCCGAGATGCTCGATGACCGCCGCATCCGGTTCACCTTCAGGGAGGATAGCCCCAAACGCGACGTGATCGAGGCCGTCGGCGGCCTGCCGATCATGTCCAAGGCATGGTTCGAGGCGAATGATGCGGGGCTCGACGAGAGCCGCCTCGATCCGGCGATCGGCTCCGGGCCCTACGTGCTCGACCGCTACGACATCAACCAGCGCATCGTCTATCGCCGCGACCCCGATTACTGGGGCGCCGATGTGCCGCTCAACGTCGGTCGGAACAACTTCGACACCATTCGTGTCGAGTATTTCGGCGACGGGAACGCCGCCTTCGAAGGGTTCAAGGGCGGCGCATATCTCTTTCGGAACGAGAACTCGTCGAAGACATGGGCAACCGGCTACGAGTTTCCCGCGGTGGAGAACGGCACCGTACAGAAGGTCGAGCTCCCTGACGGCACGATCGCGACGGGCCAGTCCTTTGCGATCAACCTGCGCCGCCCGCAATTCCGGGATCCGCGCGTTCGCGAGGCGCTGGGCCTGATGTTCAACTTCGAATGGTCGAACGAGACGCTCTTCTACGGGCTCTACGAGCGCATCAAGTCGTTCTGGGAGAACACCGAGCTGGCTGCCGAGGGCGTGCCGTCGCCCGAAGAGGTCGCGATCCTGCAGCCCCTGGTGGACGACGGGCTTCTCGAAGAAAGCATCCTGAGCGATCCTGCCGTGGTCCCGCCCGAAAGCGGCGCGCGGCAGCTCGATCGCGGAAACCTGCGGAAGGCATCGCGCCTGCTGGAGGAAGCGGGCTGGATTGTCGGGGATGACGGCCTGCGCCGCAAGAATGGCCAGACCCTGCGGGTCCAGATCCTCGAGGACAGCCCCACCTTCGACCGGGTGATCAACCCGTTCGTCCAGAACCTGCGCGCCCTGGGCGTGGACGCGGTCTACGAGCGGGTCGATCCGGCGCAGTACACAGACCGGACCCGCAGCCACGACTTCGACATGACGACCGACCAGTTCCCGATGTCGTATGAGCCCGGCGCGGGGCTGAAGCAGTACTTCGGAACCGACGGCGTCGAGGACGTCTTCAATTCGGCCGGCGTGAGCGATCCCGCGGTCGACCGGCTGATCGAGGTGGTCATGGCGGCCGAGACCAGAGACGAGATGGTCACCGCCGTGAAGGCGCTCGACAGGGTGCTGCGCGCCATGCGCTTCTGGGTACCTCAATGGTACAAGGACGCCCACACCGTCGCCTATTACGACATCTACGAGCATCCCGATCCCCTGCCGCCCTTCAGCCTCGGCCTGCTAGACTTCTGGTGGGTGAATCCGGAAAAGGTCGAGAAGCTGCGTCAGGCCGGGGTCCTTTAGGTCTTAGATGGGTGCCTACGTCCTCCGCCGGCTGCTGCTGATCATTCCCACGCTGATCGGGATCATGATCATCAACTTCGTGCTCACCCAGTTCGTGCCAGGTGGTCCGATCGAGCAGATCCTCGCGCAGCTTGAAGGATCCGGCGATGTGTTCGAGGGAATCTCGGGCAGCGGTTCGGAAACCATCGGTGGCGCGGGCGAGGGCAGCTATGTCGGCGCAAGGGGCCTGCCACCCGAATTCATCGAAGACCTCGAACGCCAGTTCGGTTTCGACCGCCCGCCGCTGGAGCGTTTTCTCACGATGATGTGGGACTACATGCGCTTCGACTTCGGCGAGAGCTACTTCCGATCGATCAGTGTCGTCGATCTGGTCCTGGAGAAGATGCCGGTGTCGATCTCCCTCGGGCTGTGGTCCACGCTCATCGCCTATGTGGTCTCGATCCCGCTGGGCATTCGCAAGGCGGTGCGCGACGGCTCCACATTCGACACCTGGACCTCGGGCCTCATCATCGTGGCCTATGCCATCCCGGGCTTTCTCTTCGCGATCCTGCTTCTGGTGGTATTCGCGGGCGGCTCCTACTGGCAGATCTTTCCGCTGCGGGGCCTCGTTTCGGACAACTGGGAGCAATTCTCGCTGGTTGGCCGCGTTGCAGACTACTTCTGGCACATGGCGCTTCCGGTCCTGGCGCTGACGATCTCGGCCTTCGCGACGCTGACCCTGCTGACCAAGAACTCGTTCCTCGACGAGATCCGGAAGCAGTATGTTGTGACAGCCCGCGCCAAGGGGCTCAAGGAAAGCAGGGTGCTCTACGGCCATGTCTTTCGCAACGCGATGCTGATCGTCATTGCGGGATTCCCCTCGGTCTTCATCGGCGTCTTCTTTTCGGGGAGCCTCATCATCGAGACGATCTTTTCGCTCGACGGTCTCGGCCGGCTGGGGTTCGAAGCGGCGGTGGCGCGTGACTACCCCGTCATCTTCGGCACGTTGTTCTTCTTCGGTCTGATCGGACTCGTCGTCGGCATCCTTTCGGACCTGATGTACGTCTTCGTGGACCCGCGCATCGACTTCGAGAGCCGCGAGACATGACGAACCTGGAACAGGCACAGCGCCTGCCGACGCCGCGCGCCAGGCGGCTCGCGCTCAGCCCGCTCAATCAGCGGCGCTGGCGCAACTTCCGTCGCAATGCCCGGGCCTTCTGGTCGCTCATCATCTTCGTCCTGATATTCGGGCTGTCGCTCTTTGCCGAGTTCATCGCCAACGACAAACCCATCGTGGTCAACTACCGCGGCGCGCACTTCTTTCCGATCTTCAATTTCTATCCCGAGACGGCGTTCGGAGGCGATTTCCGGACCGAGGCCGTCTATGCCGACATCGAGGTTCAGTGCCTCATCGTTTCGGGCGGTCTGGAGACATGTTTCGACGATCCCGAGGGCATCATCGCTCAGGCGCGGCAAGGCAGCGTCGATGGCGAGCCTGTCGAGCGCGGATGGATGCTCTGGCCGCCCATCCCCTACAGTTTCGACACGATCAACGACATCGGCGGCGCGGCGCCGTCGCCGCCCGACGCCGACCATATCCTCGGCACCGACGACACGGCGCGGGACGTGGCGGCACGGGTGATCTACGGCTTCCGGCTGTCGATCCTGTTCACGCTGATGGTCACCACGATCGCCTCGCTCATCGGGATCATCGCCGGCGCGGTGCAGGGCTTCTTCGGCGGCTGGACCGACCTGATCTTCCAGCGGATCATCGAGATCTGGACCTCCACGCCGCAGCTTTACATCATCATCATCCTCTTCGCGATTCTGGGCCGGAGCTTCTGGCTGCTGGTGTTCCTGACGGCACTCTTCGGCTGGCCGGCGCTGGTCGGCGTCGTGCGCGCCGAGTTCCTGCGGGCGCGGAACTTCGAATACGTCCGCGCCGCCCGGGCGCTTGGCGTGTCGAATACCACGATCATGTTCCGCCACATGCTGCCAAACGCGATGGTCGCCACGCTCACCATGCTGCCCTTCATCATCACCGGCACGATCAGCACGCTGGCGGGCCTCGACTTCCTCGGCTTCGGCCTGCCGTCGAGCGCGCCCAGCCTTGGGGAGCTGACCCTGCAGGCCAAGCAGAACCTTCAGGCGCCGTGGCTCGGGTTCACGGCCTTTTTCACCTTCGCGATCATGCTCAGTCTGCTGGTCTTCATCTTCGAGGGCATCCGCGACGCCTTTGACCCGCGAAAGACCTTCTCGTGAGCGATGCCGTCCTCGAAGTCCGCGACCTGTGCGTCGCCTTCCGGCAGGATGCGGTGACGACCGAGGCCGTGCGCGGCGTTTCCTTCGACATCGGGTCGGGCGAGACGGTCGCGCTGGTGGGCGAGTCGGGCTCCGGCAAGTCGGTGACCGCGCTTTCAATGGTATCGCTCCTGCCCGACAGCGCCCGCGTGAGCGGGTCGGTCCTCTACAACGGGCAGGAGATGATCGGCGCGAGCGACAACACCCTGCGCGAGATCCGAGGCAACAAGATCAGCTTCATCTTCCAGGAGCCGATGACCTCGCTCAACCCGCTTCACACGCTGGAGCGGCAGCTCAGCGAAAGCCTCGCGCTGCACCAGGGTCTGACGGGACGCGCCGCGCGCGACCGCATACTCGAGCTGCTGCACAAGGTCGGCATTCAGGAGCCCGAAAGCCGGCTCGGCGCCTATCCGCACCAGCTTTCGGGAGGACAGCGGCAGCGCGTGATGATCGCGATGGCGCTGGCCAACGGACCCGACCTGCTGGTGGCGGACGAGCCCACCACCGCGCTCGATGTCACGATCCAGGCGCAGATCCTCGAACTTCTGGCCGAGCTGAAGCGCGACTTCGGCATGTCGATGCTCTTCATCACCCACGATCTGGGGATCGTGCGCCGCTTCGCCGATCGTGTCTGCGTGATGAAGGACGGCGAGATCGTGGAGCGCGGGGCGACACGCGAGATCTTCGAGCAGCCCGAGCATCCCTACACGAGGATGCTCCTTTCCGCCGAATCGACGGGCACGCCCGGCCCCGTCCCGGCCGATGCCGCCGAAGTTGTCAGTACCGACGATCTGCGAATCTGGTTCCCGATCCAGCGGGGCCTCCTGAAACGAACGGTCGGACACATCAAGGCGGTGAACGCCGCGACCCTTTCGGTGCGTCAGGGCGAGACACTCGGCGTGGTGGGCGAAAGCGGATCGGGCAAGACCACTCTGGCGCTCGCCATCATGCGACTGATCTCGTCCGAAGGCCCGATCGTCTTTGAGGGGCGCGACATCCAGAACCTGAAGTCCCGGCAGCTGCGCCCGCTGAGGGCGGAGATGCAGATCGTCTTTCAGGATCCGTTCGGCAGCCTCAGCCCGCGCATGACTGTCGCTGAAATCATCGCCGAGGGCCTGTCCATCCATTCCGGCGCCAACGCCGCCGAGAAGCGCCGTCGTGTTGCCGAGATCATGGAGGAGGTCGGGCTCGACCCGGCGACGATGCACCGTTATCCGCACGAGTTCTCGGGCGGGCAGCGGCAGCGCGTGGCGATCGCGCGGGCGATGATCCTCAGGCCCAAGCTGGTGGTTCTGGACGAGCCCACATCCGCGCTCGACATGACCGTGCAGGTCCAGATCGTAGAGCTGTTGCGCGAGCTGCAGCGCAAGTACGGGCTGGCCTACATCTTCATCAGCCACGACCTGAAGGTGGTGCGGGCGCTTTCGCACAAGGTCATGGTCATGCGGCAGGGCGACGTGGTCGAGGCCGGTCCGGCCGCCGAGATATTTGACCGTCCCCGGACCGCCTATACGCGGGCGCTCATGGCCGCCGCCTTCGATCTTCGTGCCTCGGAAGAGGCTGTCGCCTGATCGCGATCCGCCCGAGCGCAGATTTCATGTCCTTGTGGATCCCGTCGGCGTGCGGCGGGGCGCGAAATTGCGGCGGAGCAGGAATCCCGCGGGCGGAGCGCCAGCCGGCCCAGATCGGTGACTGGAAAGGCCAGGCTGGCGCGTCAGCCCGGCCCGAAGGGCGAACACTTCACGTCACGTGCAGTCAGGCGACGACACGCCAGATCGGCCATCTCGGCCGTCAGCCCGACGAAGTTGGCGTCGAACCCGGTCGGACGGCGGACCACCTTGCGCAGTGCCTCGTCGAGGGTGCCGATTTCGGCCAGCGCGGTCTGAAGCAGGACCCGCTCGGCCTGATATTGCGAGCCGTATTGCCCGACATTGATGCCCCAGTGGCGCCCTCCGGACGTCGAAAGACGTGTCACGACCTGTTGTGGTTCCTCCGGCGATCGAGCGGCCGCTTCCGACCGGGGCCGCGCCCGGGGCGTGATCGTGGGCCGGATCGCTTGCAGCCCGTTGGTGACGTCGGGCGAAGTCAGGGCGAAGCCGTCGGATTCCTCGACCTGCCCGGTCTCGACCCCTGCTGCCTGCAGAGCCGCGGCGACCGCGTCGGAGACGGCGGTGTCGGGAGCGGTCCGGGTCGGCGCCTCGACGATCTGGGTCTCGACGGGCATTCCGGCCTCGTCGGCCATCGCCTCTTGCAGCGTCGCCTCGATCGGATTGGCAGCGGCCACGACGACAGTGCCGCGACGTGGATTGGCCGACGGCCGGGGGCTCGCCTGCACGGTGAGAACGGTCGAGCCATAGGCGGGTTTGACGGGCTTGAGGGTCGCGACCCGCGTCGGGGCGCGAGCGAAGCCCATGTCCAGAAGCTCGGCAACCCGCTTGTTCCGGGCGGCTGTCGAAGTGCCGCCGAACATGGTCGCGATGACTCGCTCGTTACCGCGCTCGGCCGAGGCGACCAGGTTGAAGCCGGCGGCGCGGGTGTATCCGGTCTTGATCCCGTCCGCGCCGCGATAGGCCGCGAGAAAGCGGCGATTGGTATTGGCAACCTGGCGCACGCCGGCATCCGTGGAGCGACGGGAGAAGAGATTGTAGTATTGGGGGTAGTCGTAGAAGAGATGCCGCCCGAGTGTCGTCATGTCGCGCGCGGTGCTGAGGTGGCCCTTTTCGGTCAAACCGTTGGCGTTCTTGAAGGTCGTCCTGGTCATACCCAGCGATTTGGCGGTCCGGTTCATCCGGCGCGCAAAGGCGGCCTCGGATCCCTCGATCGCCTCGCCGATGGCCGTGGCGGCATCATTGCCCGATTTCACTGCGGCCGCGCGGATCAGATAGCGCAACGCGATTTTCTGACCGGCCTTCAGACCCAGTTTCGAAGGCGGTTCAGCCGCGGCGAACCGCGAAATCTTCACATTCGTATCGAGCGAGATCTCTCCGTGCTCGATCGCCTGGAAGGCGATATACAATGTCATCATCTTCGTCAGCGAGGCCGGATGCAGGCGCGTGTCTGCATTGCGCGAATGCAGCACCTCGCCCGAACGCGCGTCGATCACCATCGCCGCATATGGCGCTGCCACGGACGAGAGCGGCACCAGCGCCACGACCGCAAAAAAGAAGAGCATCAAAGCGGGATATGCCCACTGCCCGAGACGCTTGCCCACGTCGTTTCCCCTTGCACTGCCTCTCGACGCCCGAATCTTGCTGTCCGATGTCGCCGCGATCACGCTAGCACAGCGCCTGACTTGGCAAAACCGATAAAGGTCAGGGGTTTGTTGTAATTATCTCATGTAGACGCGAAGATATCGTATGAACTCACGTTTCAACCACAAGATGAGTGTTCAGGTGCGCTCCAACAGGGCGTTCAGCTCTCCCAGATGCCTGATTATCCGGAACCGATCGTGTCCTTCCGGCACCACATCCTGCTCGTAGGACCAGGTATGTTCGTGCGGGACGTGGATGCCCCAGGCGCCTGCCTGCAGCGCCGGCACCACGTCGGAGCGGAGGGAATTCCCGACCATCGCCGATCGGCCGGGAGGGGAGCCATGTCGTGAAAAGGCCTCTTCGTAGACCAACGCCGTCTTGTCGGAGACGATCTCGACACCGTCGGAGAAGTCTCCCAGCCCGGATTGCGCCAGCTTGCGCTCCTGATCGAGAAGGTCGCCCTTCGTTATCAGGAGCACCTTGTGCGTGCCCGTGACCGCTTCGATTGATTCGCGTGCATGTGGCAGCAATTCGATCGGGTGGTCCAGCATCTCGTGCCCGGCCTCGATCATCTGGCCAATGACCGATGCGGGAACGCGGGCGCTGGTGACCTCGATCGCCGTCTCGATCATCGACAGGACGAATCCCTTCACGCCGAAGCCGTAGCGTCCCAGGTTGCGGCGCTCCGCCGCATCGAGGCGGGCGCGCAGATCCGGGGCGTCGGCATGATCCGCCAGCAGTTCGGCAAACCGGCCCTGGGTCAGCCGGAAGACCCGCTCGTTATGCCAAAGCGTGTCGTCCGCATCGAAGGCCACGGTCTCGACGTCGGCGAGGGAAGGGCCGGATATTAGGTGTTGCATCCGCGCGGTGGGGTTTTCAGAAGTCATCCGTCTCTTATATCTTGTCGCCAGGCTCGATCCCACGAGACAGTGACCCGGAGCATCTGACCAGTGTCCAACCAAAACCCCTTCGTCATGGCCGGCAAGGGCCAGGAAGGCGACGGAGACACCGGCGTCATCCTCGAGACGCGCCAGAAAACCCAGCGTCCGCCGCTCTACAAGGTCATGATCCTGAACGACGACTACACGCCGATGGAGTTCGTCGTACATGTGCTCGAACGGTTCTTCGGGATGAGCCATGCCCAGGCATTCGAGCTGATGCTGACGGTACACAAGAAGGGGATGGCCGTCGTGGGCGTCTTCTCGTTCGAGGTGGCCGAGACCAAGGTCGCGCAGGTGATGGATTTCGCCCGTCGCCATCAGCATCCGCTGCAATGCACCATGGAAAAGGAATAGGGGCTGTCCCGGTCCGACATCGCTGACGGTCTGCGCTTGTCGCTTGCGTTGTCGCGCGACCTGTTTTCGTTGCCGGACGAAGGGCGAATTGGCGTCTTCCTGCCGCCTGCTGGCTACGATCTCTCGGATCTCCCGCAGGAACGGGTCGACGTTGTGCAGCCGTTCCGGTCCGACCACGACGATGCGGCGAAGCGTGGCTATGTGACCGCCCCTGCAGCGTCCGGTCCCTGTGCCATCGCAATCGTGATCCTGCCGCAATCGAAGGACGCGGCCCGTGCCGCGATTGCTGCGGCGCGCGCGGTGACCGAGGGCTTGCTGATCGTCGATGGCCAGAAGACGGCGGGGGTCGACAGCCTGCTGCGCGAGATCAAATCCCGGGCCGAGGTGGGCGAAGTGCTGGCGAAAGCGCATGGCAAGATCTTCGCGGTGCACGGCGGAGATTTTGCCGACTGGGCGCTGACGCCCCGCGTGATCGACGGGTTCCACGTACCGCCTGGCGGGTTCTCCGCCGCAGGGCCCGATCCGGCTTCGGTTGCGCTGGCCATGGCATTGCCGGAGCGGATCGGCGGCCGCGTCGCGGATCTTGGTGCGGGATGGGGCTTTCTCGCCAGCGCGATCCTGCAGCATTCCGATGTGAAAGAGCTGCATCTCGTGGAGGCGGATCATGTCGCGCTCGACTGTGCGCGGCGCAATGTGACGGACCCGCGGGCGCACTTCCACTGGGCCGACGCCACGCAATTCATGCCGCCGGCGGCGCTGGATGCGGTCGTCACAAATCCGCCCTTTCATCACGGCCGACGCGCCGATCCGTCCCTGGGTCGTGCCTTCATCACGGCGGCGGGAGGCATGCTCAAGCCATCGGGCAAGCTCTGGCTGGTCGCGAACCGTCACCTGCCCTATGAAGAGACCTTGCGCGATATCTTTGACGAGGTGCGCGAGGTCGGAGGCGATGGCGCCTTCAAGATCATCGCGGCCGCAAGGCCGCGGCGGCCGAGGCGCTAAGGGGGGAACCCATGTCATTCTCGATCAGCGGCAAGACGGCCGTGGTGACGGGTGCGGCCAATGGCGTCGGCCTGGCGATCGCGCGGCACTTTGCCCAGCGTGGAGCGAACGTGGTCTTCGCCGATCGCGACGAGGGCCGGCTGGAGCACGAGATCGGGGAACTGGGCGAGGAGGGCAACGTTCGCTCGTTCGCGGGCGACCTTCGCGAGAAGCTCGCGGTCGCAAACCTTGTCTCCACCACCATCGATGCGTTCGATCGAGTGGATATCCTCGTGAATGCCAGCCGGCAGATGAAGGCCTCCGACCCTTTGAATTCGGAGGACGATGCGGTGGAGATGTTGCTGCGCCAGAACCTCCTGACCGGGCTGCGCCTCACGCAGATCTTTGCCAAGCGGATGATCGCCCAGTCAGAACGTGACGAGGGGGAAGGACCGGCGGGGTCGATCATCAACCTGTCCTCGATCGCTGCACGGCGCACCCATCCGGAACTTCTGGCCTATTCGGTCTCCACGGCCGCGATGGATCAGATGACGCGCTCCATGGCCGTCGCGCTGGCGCCCAGGCGGATCCGCGTCAACGCCGTCGCCTTCGGCAGCGTGATGAGTGCGTCGCTGCAGGACAAGCTGCGAGAAAACGAAGATTTCCGGCAGGACATCATTGGTCACACGCCGATGCATCGTATTGCGAGCGCCGCCGAACTGGCCGAGGTCGCGCAGTTTCTCGCCTCGGACGGGTCGGGTTTCATGACCGGGCAGATCCTGACGGTGGACGGTGGCCGCACACTGGTGGATCCGGTCGAGGCGCCCGCCCACTAGGCCGCGGATCAGGAGCCCGCGTAACGGCGGGCGCATTCCTCCGCGCCCTGCCGGGCCAGCCGCATCCTGCGCGCTTCGAGCAGATCGAGCTTGCGGTGTTCCGCCTCGGGATCGATGGCCACCGGACGGCGGACGTAATGGTCCCGCGAACCCGTGCAGAGCCTGACGCGATTGCTGGCGGAACAGAAGGTGAGGCCAAGGCCCGAGTTGCGCGGCTCCACCTCGTAGCGATATCCGCGTTCCAGATCGCGGCGCCCCTCGACAATGAGAGCGTCGAGCTTGCGAATCTCCCGCGTTACCCGGTTCTCGCAGGACTCGCGCGTCGGCGCGCAGGCCGTCAGAAGAAGCAACGCAATCAGGACAAGGCGTGACATGAGGGCGGACTCGCAATGTTGTCTTGCTCTCAGCGTATGGTATCCGCGCCGCGAAGCAAGCGGCGAAGGGTGCGACGAATGGACGAGATGACCGGAGAGAAGACGGCTGCCGCCGCGTGGTTCCTCGAGCTGCGCGACGAGATCGTGGCGGCCTTCGAGCGGCTCGAGCGCGAACAGGCCACCGGTCCGCACGCGGCGCGCCCGGCGGGAATGTTCGAGGTCTCCGAGACCCGGCGGTCGAGCGAGGACGGGTCGGACGCCGGCGGCGGCCTGATGAGCGTGCTGCGAGACGGGCGGGTCTTCGAGAAGGTCGGCGTCAATGTCTCGACGGTCCATGGAACCCTGGGCGACAGGGCGCAGGCCGCGATGGCGGCGCGCAAGGGTATCCCCGCAATGACCGAGGATCCCCGGTTCTGGGCCAGCGGAATCAGTCTGGTCGCGCACATGCAGAACCCGTTCATGCCAGCCGTGCACATGAACACACGGATGTTCTGGACACCGCACGCACACTGGTTCGGCGGTGGTTCGGACCTGAACCCTTGTCTGCCGGTCGACGAGGACACGGCGCATTTCCACGACGTCCTCTCACAGGCCTGCGACGGCCACGGAGACGGCCTCTACGACCGGTTCAAGGCCTGGGCGGACGAGTATTTCTACATCCCGCACCGCAAGCGGGCTCGTGGCGTCGGCGGAGTTTTCTTCGACGACCTGGATCGGGGCGACTGGGCCAGCGACTTCGCATTCACGAAAGCCATCGGCAGCGCGTTCCTTCCGGCGATTCTGCCAATCTGGGAGCGACGCCGGGACCGCCGTTGGACGGAGGACGACCGGGAGGCGCAGCTGATCCACCGCGGTCTCTATGCGGAATACAATCTTGTCTATGACCGGGGCACGAAATTCGGTCTCGAAACCGGGCACGATCCGGATGCGGTTCTCATGAGCCTGCCGCCGCTCGCGCGGTGGCCGTGACCGACGGCGGGCCGTGGAGGGCGGGCGGTTCAGTCGGAAGTTGTCGACGAAGCCAATCCATCGCGCAAGGCTACGAGCTTGTTCTGAAGGTGTTCCCGCAGGACGGTGGCCAGACGTATCCCGTCGCGCGCGGTCAGCGCCTCGGCAATCTCGTCGTGCTCGGCCATGGCCTGCTGCCAGCGGGGCTCGGCGATGTTCGCTTGGTAGCGCCCTCGCCGGACGCGGCCATCCAGGCTGCGCTGCATCTGCTCCAGCATGGCGTTTCCAGAGGCTTCGGCGATTGCCAGGTGAATCGCTTCGTTGAGCGCGAAATAGGTCGGACGGTCGCCTGAACCAAAGGCGACACGCATCCGGGCGTGGTCGGCGAGAATCGCCTCGATCTGCGCGTCGCTGGCATTGCGCGCCGCCAGTTCGCCCGCGAGAGCCTCCAGCGCGCCCATGATCGGGAACGCTTCTTCAAGGTCCTCGGCCGTCAACGCCGCCACGGTGGCACCGCGATTGGGTGTCAGCCGCAAATACCCTTCGCGCGCCAGGACCTTGATCGCCTCTCGCAGAGGCGTCCGGCTGACTTCGAAGCGCGCGCACAGGGCGCGCTCGTTGATGCGGGCACCGGGTTCGAGGTCGCCCTCGACGATCATCTGCCGAAGACGGACGGCGAGCTCGTCGTGGAGAGAGGCGCGGGTGATCGGGTCGGCGATCCTCATGCCGTCCTCTTTTCGCAGGCAGCCCGCAGCAGGGTCGCTACGTGGACCGCGCGACGGCCGGAGCCATCGGCGATCTGGTGACGGCACGAAGTTCCGTCGGCCACGATCCAGTCTGCCGGTCCGGCCGCCCGCACGGCCGGCAGCAGCGCGAGTTCGGCCATCGCCCGCGAGACATCTGCGGTTTCGGCCTGATATCCGAAAGCGCCGGCCATGCCGCAACAGGAGGATTCGATCGCGTTCACCTCAAGCTCCGGCACCGCGTCGAGGACGGCCGTGACCGACTCCATGACGTTTGCCGCCTTCTGGTGACAATGGCCGTGCAGCCAGACACGTCCCGGCAACGGATCGAGCGGCAGGCGGTCGAGATGCTGCGCCAGGAATTCCTCGAGCAGGAGCACGCGCGCGCCATCGGCTTCGGTCCAGTCGGGAAGCAACCGCGGCGCCTCGTCCCGGAAAGTCAGGACGCAGGACGGCTCAAGCCCGACGATGGTGGCGCCTCGCTCGAGGGCCGGGCGAATGGCCTCGAGCGTTCGTGTCATCTCGGCTTTGGCCGCGTCGACAAGCCCGACCGACAAATACGTGCGCCCGCAGCAAAGCGGGCGCGCTGTTGGCGGCTGCGCGAATCCGACGCGGAACCCGGCAGCGCGCAGAACGGCCAGCGAATCGCGCAGGTGGTCCGGCTCGAACCAGCGATTGAATGTGTCGGCGAACAGAATGACGTCGGGCTCGACCGGACTCTCTGCTTCGACGAACGGCGTCCGGCTCCAGCTCGGGAGCCGCCGGTCCGAGGCAAGGCCCGCAATCCGACGGGAGAGGGCCGCCGCACCCGGAACGCGATCGCGCGCATTCGCCAGCCAGGGCGCCCGTGCGGCCCAAGGCGCGTAACGCGGCAGATGCGCCACCAGACGATCGCGCAGGCTCAGCCCGTGCGCCCGCGCGCGGGCCGCCTGTACCTCCAGCTTCATCGCCGCCATGTCCACCGACATCGGACATTCGCGTTTGCACGCCTTGCAGGAGACGCAGAACTTCAGTGTTTCGGCCATCTCGTCCGATGTCAGTGCATCGGGGCCGAGTTGTCCCGTCAGGGCGAGGCGCAGGGTGTTGGCGCGCCCGCGGGTCAGATCGCGTTCGTTGCGCGTGACCCTGTAGGACGGGCACATCGCGCCGCCTTGAAGCTTGCGACACGCGCCATTGTTGTTGCACATCTCCACGGCGCCATGCAGCCCGCCGGGCCAGCCGTCCCATTCCAGGCGCGTCGAGACAGGCTCGTGGCGGTAATCGGGCGGATAGCGGAAAAGCGACCGATCATCCATGCGCGGCGCCCGGACGATCTTGCCCGGATTGAGAATGCCGTCCGGGTCGAAGCGGTCTTTCACCTCCTCGAATGCCTGCACCATGCGACGGCCGAACATCCGTTCGTGGAATTCCGAGCGCACGATGCCGTCGCCGTGTTCGCCCGAATGGCTGCCCTTGTATTCAGCGACGATGTCGAACGCTTCTTCGGCGATGGCCCGAAGAGCCTTCACGTCGGCGTCTTGACGCAGGTTCAGGACGGGGCGCACATGCAGAAGGCCGACGGAAGCGTGCGCGTACCACGTGCCGGTTGTGCCGTGCCGCGCGAAAAGTGCTGTCAGGCGGTCGGTGAAATCGGCGAGATCCTCCAGGTGGACGGCGCAATCCTCGACGAACGAGACCGGTTTCCCCTCGGACTTCATCGACATCATGATGTTGAGACCCTGGGTGCGGACCTCGGTGATCTTCGCCTGCAGCGCCTGGCCGGGCGCGTCGAGAACTCCGCCCTGGTGTTTTCCGGGATCGTTCCAGCGGAAGCCAAGGTCGGCCATCGTCTCGTGCAGTCCGGCGAGGCGCCGGAGATTTTCGGCGGCGTCGTCCTCGGCGAATTCAACCAGAAGCAGCGCCGCCGGATCGCCCCGCACGAATGCGCCCAGAGAGGGCGCCAGCGCCGGGATCTTGCGCCCGAGTTCGATCATCGTCCGGTCAACCAGCTCGACTGCCGAAGGCCCCAGCGCCACGAGATGCCGGGTTGCCTCCATCGCTGCGCGGAAGGTCGGAAAATGGCAGACGCCGACGACCTTGTGGCGAGGAAGGGGCGAGAGCTTCAGCTCGACGGCTTCATTGAGCGCGAGTGTTCCCTCGGATCCGACCAGCAGGTGGGCAAGGTTGTTCGACCCGGCGCCCGGAACCAGCGCATCGATGTTGTAGCCTCCCACCCGCCGCAGGATGTCGGGGAATTTGGCGGCGATCTCGTCGGCCTCGCGGACGCCGAGGGCGAGCATCTCGTCGATCAACGCTGCCGCCGGGCCCCGCCCGCCGCGGTCGCGGTCGATGCCGCCGAATCGGGCACGCGTTCCGTCGGCCAGCAGCGCATCGATCGCCACGACGTTTTCGCGCATCCGACCATAGCGGATCGACCGCCCGCCGCAGGAATTGTTGGCGGCCATGCCTCCGATTGTCGCCCGCGAGGCGGTCGAGACGTCGACGGGAAAGAACAGGCCGTGCGGTTTCAGGATGCGGTTCAGCTCGTCAAGAACGATCCCCGGCTCCACCGTCGCGCGCGCAGCGTCGGCGTCCAGAGCCATTATGCCGTTGAGGTGCTTCGAATAGTCGATGATCACGCCACGGTTGATGGTCTGGCCCGCTTGGCTTGTCCCGCCTCCTCGGGCGGTCACCGGTGTGCCGGTCTCGCGGGCGAAGGCGAGGGTTGCCTCCACATCGTGGGCGCGGCGCGGCACGACGACCGCCTCGGGGACGATCTGGTAGAACGACGCGTCGGTGGCGTATCGCGCGCGATCAAAGGGGCTGGTCATGACCTCCCCCTCGATCTCGGCAGCCAGCCGTTTCCAGTCCGCCATCGTGTGCCCCGCTGAAATGACTTGACTTGAATTATGCATTCAAAATTAGATCGCGCAACGGCACGACGCTTTGCAAGGGGGAGCAAGTCGGGATGCGCAGTGGGCGGCACTTTCTACAGATACCGGGGCCGACGAACGTTCCCGACCGCGTCTTGCGGGCGATGGACATGCCGACGATCGACCATCGCGGCCCGGCTTTTGCGGAGTTGGGCAAGCGCGTCCTCGACGGCATGAAGCGGATCGTGAAGACCGAGGCTGGCGAAGTGGTGATCTACCCGGCCTCCGGCACCGGTGCGTGGGAGGCGGCGCTGGTCAATACCCTTTCGCCGGGCGACCGCGTCCTGATGGTCGAGACGGGCCATTTCGCGATGCTCTGGCAGCGTCTGGCCAAGCGGCTCGGCCTCGACCCGGTCGTGGTGCAATCGAACTGGCGCACCGGCGTTCATCCTGACGTCCTCGGCTCGGCGCTGGAGGAACATCCCGACGTGAAGGCCGTCTGCGTCGTGCAGAACGAGACGTCGACCGGCTGCGCGACGCCAATCGACGAGGTACGCGGCGCTTTGGACGCCGCAGGCTCGGAATGCGCTTCTGATGGTGGACACGATCTCGTCGCTCGCCTCCATCGACATGCGGATGGACGAGTGGGGCGTCGATGTCGTCGTGGCCGGCAGTCAGAAGGGTCTGATGCTGCCGCCGGGACTGTCGTTTACCGCCTTCAGCCCGAAGGCCCTGAAGGCGCACGAAACAGCCGGTCTCCAGCGAGCCTACTGGGACTGGTCCGACATGCTCGCGCCGAATGCGAAGGGGTTCTTTCCCTACACGCCGGCGACGAACCTTCTCTACGGCCTGGCAGAGGCGATCGACATGCTCGAGGAGGAGGGGCTGGAGAACGTCTTCGCCCGCCACGACCGGCACGCCGAGGCGACGCGACGGGCGGTGCGCGGTTGGGGGCTCGAGATCCTGTGCGAGGAGCCGAGGCACTATTCCAGCTCTCTGACCGCGGTGCTGATGCCGGACGAGAAGGGCGCGGACAGCCTGCGCAAGGTCATCCTCGAACATTTCGACATGTCGCTGGGCGCCGGTCTTTCAAAGCTCACCGACAAGATCTTTCGCATCGGTCATCTGGGCGACTTCAACGACCTGATGCTGATGGGCACGCTTTCGGGTGTCGAGATGGGTCTCGAACTTGCGGATGTCCGGCACGAGGCTGGCGGCGCTCGGGCCGCCATGGAGTACCTTGCGGAATCAGCGCGGAACGCCGCCTGACACGAACGACAATAGGGGAGGAGTCACTATGAAAATCACGGGAATCGTTGCCGCGGCCCTGATCGCCGGAAGCGCGGCGTCAGCTCAGACCGAACTGCGCTTCGGCCATGTGGGAGAACCAGGGTCGCTGTTCGCGGCCTCGGCCGACCATTTCGTCGAAGTGGCGAACGAAAAGCTCGGAGATGACTACAAGGTCGTGGCCTATGGCGCTTCGCAGCTTGGGGGCGATCAGGAATTGCTGCAGAAGCTGAAGCTCGGTCAGGTGACCTTCGCCCTGCCGTCTTCGGTGATGTCGTCGGTCGCGCCCGAATTCGGCGTCTTCGAGATGCCTTACATCATTCAGGACCGTGACCATATCAAGGCCGTCGAGACCGCGATGCTGGACGATACGTTCAACGCCGCGGCCGAAAAGCAGGGCTATCGTATTCTCGCCCTGTGGGAGAACGGATTCCGCCATATCACCAACAACGAGCGGCCGATCAACGTGCCCGAAGACCTGAAAGGCATCAAGTTGCGCACGCCCAAAGGTGAGTGGCGTGTCAAGATGTTCCAGACCTACGGCGCGAACCCGACGCCGATGTCGTTCTCGGACGTGTTCACGGCGCTGCAGACCGGAGTGATCGACGGACAGGAGAACCCCTACGCCCAGATCGCCTCGGCCAAGTTCCAGGAAGTGCAGAAGTACCTCTCGATCACCGGACACGTCTATACGCCGGCCTACGTGCTGGTCTCGTCACGTCATTTCGATCAACTGCCCGAGGAGGTTCAGCAAAAGCTGATCGAAGCGGCGCAGGAGACGCAGGCCTTCGTCTATGAAACGGCTGCGCAACTGGAGACAGACCTGCTCGAAGAGATCAAGGCGGCCGGGGTCGAGGTGAACGAGGCCGACAAGCAGGCCTTCATCGACGCCTCCGAACCCATCTACGCCGAGTTCGCAAGCCAGGTCGAAGGCGGCGAGGAGCTGGTCCGCCGTGTGCGCGAGGCCGCTGGCGGCGCCGCCACGAACTGAGCCGAGACCGACGCGGTCCGGGCGGCGCGTTGATGCCGCCGCCCGGACCGTGCCCCGCAAGCCGGCTTTCGCCGCGACCTCATCAGCAGGATTGATACCCCATGCGCAGAGCTTCCCGACTGCTCGGCACGCTGCTGGAATGGTTCCTGATCGTGCAGATGATCGCACTGACCATCATCGTCGTCTACGCAGTCGTGTCGCGCAAGCTCGGCGCCTCGCTCAGCTGGTACGATGAAATCGCCTCCATCCAGTTGTGCTGGATCACCTATTATGGCGCGGCACTCGCCGCGCTTCGGCGCAAGCATATCGGATTTGACGGAGTGATCCTCTCGCTCCCGCCACGGCTCCGGGCCGGGGGAATCGTCATCGCCGAAGCCCTGGTCGTCGGCTTTTTCGCCTTGCTCGCCTGGTCGGGATGGCAGGTTCTGATGATTCTGCAGGGCATGAACCTGATCAGCCTGACATACGTTCCGGTACAGCTGACCCAATCGGTCATCCCGATCGGCGCGGTGCTGTTCATTCTCGCCTCGCTCCTGTCGCTGCCGCATTATTGGCGCGAGACAATGGCCGGGCGTTCCTTCGAGCATCCCGAGATCGTATCCGAACCCACGCGCGCCAGCGGAGTGCGCCGGCCATGACAATTCTCGCCATCTTCTTCGCGCTGGTCTTCATGGTGGTGCTCAACGTGCCGATCGCCGTCGCTCTCGCGATCTGCGGTGTGCTCGGCATCGTCGTCTACGAGGGCACGGGCGCGCTCATCTCCATTGCGCTCGACATGTATTCCGGCGCGTCGAGCTTCTCGCTGATCGCGATTCCGATGTTCGTGCTTGCGGGCGCGATCATGAACGCCGCCGGGATTACCCGGCGTCTGATCGAGTTCGTCTCGGCCCTGATCGGCTTCGTGCGGGGCGGGCTGGCCATGGTGAACGTGGGCGTCTCGCTCTTCTTCGCCGAGATCTCTGGTTCGGCGGTCGCCGACGTGGCCGCGATGGGGTCGGTGATGATCCCGGAGATGAAGCGCCGCGGCTATTCCGCCCCGTTCGCGGCCGCCGTGACCTCATCGTCTGCGTCCCTGGCGATCATCATTCCGCCCTCGATCCCGATGATCCTCTACGGGGTCAGCTCCGGCGCCTCGATCGAGCAGCTGTTCCTCGCCGGTCTGGTGCCGGGGCTTATCGGGGCCGCGGGTCTGATGGCGCTCTGCTGGTATTTCGCGCGGCGCTACGACCTTCCGCGCGAGGCGGCGTTCGACATGCCAAGACTGCGCCAGACCTTCGTCGCCGCCCTGCCGACGTTCGTGCTGCCGGTGGTGATCCTGGGCGGCATCTTCGGCGGGTTCTTCACCGCGACCGAAGCGGCCGGTGTGGCGGTTGTCGCGTCGGTCGCGGTGGGTCTGTGGTACCACGAGACAGATTTCGGCGAACTTCGACGCTCGATGCTCGATGGGGCGATCCAGACGGCCGTCGTCATGCTGCTGGTTGCCTCCTCGGTCCTGATGGGCGGGTTCCTGACCCGGGCGCAGATCCCTCAGGAGCTCGCGAACGGCCTGCTGGAACTGACCGACAATCGCTGGGCGATCCTGGCGATCCTCAACGTCTTCTTCCTGATCATCGGGTTCTTCCTGCACTCGGCGGCGGCGATCATCCTCGTCGTGCCGATCGTCGTCCCGCTCATCGCGGCGGTCGGCATCGACCCGGTGCATTTCGGTCTGATCGTGACGTTGAACCTTGCGATCGGTCAGCAGACACCGCCCGTCGCGAGCGTGCTCATCACTGCGTGCTCGATCGCGCGGGCGAACATATGGGATGTGTCGAAGGCCAATATCGGCTTCGTCGGGGTGCTGCTTTTCGTGCTTCTGCTCTGCACATATGTCGAGCCGGTTCCGATGTTCCTGGTTGAAGCCATTTACCGCTGAGCGGTCCGGCCGTCTGCCCTCAGGGGATCAGAAGGCGGATCGCCCCGGCAACGATCGCCAAGGTCGCGACTCCTCCGATCCAGAGCGCGACGAACCAGACCAGCCTGCGGCCCATCAGTGGTAGCCCTGTTCGGGGTCGAGCTTGCCGCGGAAGACCCAGTAGGCGTAGCCGGTATAGATCAGGATCAGCGGGATCAGGACAACGGCACCCACGAACATGAAGAGCTGGCTTTCGTAGGGGCTTGCGGCGTCCCACAGCGTGACTTCGGTGGGGATGACCCACGGCCACATGGACGCGCCAAGTCCGGCAAAGCAGAGCCCGAACAGCGCCAGCGACAGAACGAAGGGCAGCCAGTCCCGGCCCGGCGTCAGCAGCGTCCGTGCAAGCGCGATGGCGAGCACTAGAACGGCGAGCGGCACCGGCGAGAGCCAGAGCATCGTGGGCCAAGTGAACCAGCGGCTGAAATATACCGGTTCGAGGAAGGGTGTGGCGAGGCTTACGGCGACGACGAACCCGACGGTGGCGAGGCCGAAACGCCGCGCCAGCCTGCGCGCGAGGCGGTGTGGCTCGCCGACGGTCTTGAGCACGAGCCAGCATGCGCCGAGCAAGGCGTATCCGCAGATCACTCCCGCACCGCAGAGGAGCGAGAACGGAGTCAGCCAGTCGAGCCAGCCTCCGGCATAGCTGCGGCCCTCCACCTCGATGCCCTGCAGGAGCGCGCCAAGGATGATCCCCTGCGAGAGCGCGGCCATCAGGGAGGCCCCGAAGAAGGCCGAATCCCAGAACCACCGCGTCGACTTGCGAACGGTGCGCCATCGGTATTCGAACGCGACGCCGCGGAATATCAGGGCCAGCAGCATCGCGATAATCGGCGGATAAACGGCCGGCATGATGATGGCGTAGGCGAGGGGGAATGCGGCGAAGAGACCGCCCCCTCCGAGGATGAGCCAGGTCTCGTTGCCGTCCCAGACCGGTGCGACAGAGTTCATCAGCAGGTCGCGGTCCCGCTTGGTCGGAAAGAAGGGGTAGAGGATGCCGATCCCGAGATCGAACCCGTCGAGGATGACGTAGATGTAGACGGCGAAGGCCAGAAGAAGGGCCCAGGCGATGGTGAGATCGAAGCTGAAGGCCATCATGGGCGACATGTCCGATGTTGCGAGGGGCGGCGGCGACAGGGGGCATCGAACCCCCTGCCGCCGCTCGTCGACGTTGTTTCCTGGTCCGGCCGACCGTGCGGAGCGGCGAGGGCGGAGCGCAGGCAAGTCAGGGCGTTTCGCCTGCCTGAAGGGCCGTGTCCCGACGTGCGGGTCGGCCCCACGTTCGCCATTTGATCGGTCCATATGTACAGGTCTGTACTCATTGGCGGGATGCCTCCCCGAAGTCGGGATCGGTCGCCGTCTGCGCCGCCGGTGTGGAGCCGGCGGTTCGGATCGGGCCGGGCTCGGTGGTGATCCCGCGCTCGCCCGGCTCGGGGGGGCGGTTCATCAGCCTCGAAAGGTATACGATGCCGGTGCCGAACACGGTGAAGTAGATCACCACGAAGACGATGAGCGATGTGGCCACCGCGCTGGCCCCCACCGGGGATGCCGCATCTGCCGTGCGCAGCGCGCCATAGACGACCCAGGGTTGCCGTCCGACTTCCGTGGTGACCCACCCCGCGATGACCGCGATAAGGCCAGCGGGAGTCATGACGAGGGCAGCCCGGTGCAGCCACACGTCGTCGTAGAGACGACCGCGGAACCGGCTGAAGAGGCTCCAGAGTCCTACGCCCGCCATGGCGAAGCCGAGACCCACCATGATCCGGAATGACCAGAAGACGATGATCACGGGAGGTTCCTCGTCGTCCGGAATCGTGTCCAGCCCGTCGAGCGGGGCGTCGAGGTCGTGCTTGAGGATCAGCGACGAGAGCTTCGGGATCTCGATCGACCAGCGCATCTCGCCCGCCCGTTGATCGGGGATGCCGAACAGGATCAGGGGCGCGCCGTCAGGGTGGCTTTCGAAATGGCCTTCCATTGCCATCACCTTGGCCGGCTGGTGCTCCAGCGTGTTCAGTCCGTGCAGGTCGCCGAGGAAGATCTGCACCGGCGCGACGATCGCCGCCATCCACATGGCCATCGAGAACATCGTGCGCACACCGGAATTGCGGGCATGGCCACGCAGAAGATGCAGCGCTCCGATGCCGCCGATAATGAAGGCGGTCGTGAGGTAGGCGGCCGTCAGGGTGTGGGCCAGCCGGTAGGGAAAGGACGGGTTGAAGACGATCTGCCACCAATCCTCGGGAACGAACTGGCCGGCCTCGTTGATGGCGTAGCCGACGGGCGTCTGCATCCAGGAATTCACGCTCAGGATCCAGGTGGCGGAAATGGCCGTGCCGACCGCCACCATGAGGCAGGCGAGCATGTGCAGACCATCACCTACCCGGCCGCGGCCGAAGAGCATTATGCCGAGAAAGCCTGCCTCGAGGAAGAACGCGGTCAGCACCTCGTAGGCCATCAGCGGCCCGATCACCGGCCCGGCGATGTCGGAGAATACCGACCAGTTGGTGCCGAACTGATACGACATCACGATGCCCGAAACGACGCCCATGGCGAAGGTGATGGCGAAGATCTTGAGCCAGTACTTGAAGAGCCGCAGATAGGCCTCGTCCCGCGTCCAGAGAAAAAGCCCGTTCACCACCGCCAGATAGCTCGCCAGCCCGATCGAGAACGACGGGAAGAGGAAATGGAAGGCGATGGTGAAGGCGAACTGGAACCGCGCCAGAAGTACCGCGTCGAAACCTGCGAACTCCGTCATGTACCTGTCCCTTTCGGCAGCCTCGGACCAGAGGCTAGGGCGCAATCGCCATCCGGCGAGCGCGGCAGATCAGCCGGGTCAGTGGGCAGGACAATGTTCAGGGGATGCAAGCTCTTCTTCCGTCAGAAGCGATCCGGTTTCGACCATCGCGGCCCGGTCGCCGAAACCGCCGTTCGCCCATGTCAGCAGGCAGCGCGGTCAGAAGGGCTATCTCCCGCTGACTGGCAAGGGGCGCATCTGCCGGCCGCTGCGCGGAACCTCCGATGGTCCGCGATGCAGCGATTTGCCGCGCACTCCGCCAGATCCCGGATCGGGCGACTTGGGTGCGGCGGGCTCGGACTGGCAGTGCAGACCGGCCTCGGAGAGATTGCCCGTCGGATAAGGACGAATGCGGAAGGATCAGGCCTCCGGCAGATTGCATGTTTCCTGGACGAGGGCGATCCTCGCGTCGATTTCCTCGGCGTATCGCCCCGAGAGAACCCGCTGCCGGTCCCCGACGTCGTTGCTGGCGACGCCCAAAGCCAGACCGCCGGGGGTGAGCGATGAGGCGAGAATCCGCGCCTTGCGCGCGTCGCCGGGCCGCGCGGCTTTCAGGGCCGCGATGGTTTCGACGGCGCGTGTGCAGTCGATGTCGCTTGCCATGAGTTGCCGTTCGTCGTCGGGGATGGCTGCGCAGCCGGCAACCAGAAGCAGTACGGCGGCGCTGGCGGAAAAGTCTCTCATCAGGAATTTGCCGCGCCCGTGGCCGCGTTGCGCCTTCTCCGCGGTGTCAGGACAAGCACCACAAGCCCCCCCGCCAGCAGCGCCAGTCCGGCGGGCAGCGGCACCGAGGACGGCTGGGGCGGGGCGGCCAGGAATATCGCCGAAGCCGGCAAGCTTGCCGGACTCAGGAAGCTCCCCGTTCCCGCGGGATCGCTCAGGATCGTGTCTCGGACGAGGTCGGCGATGGCGGCATGGGCCGTCGCATTGGGATGAACTTCATCCATGAAGAGCCGGGTTCGTGCGGTGCTGCTGCGGCAGCGCCGGCGCTGGTCATAGGCGGACGCGGCAGAGCTGGAGGGGAACACGCACGGCAGGATGGCGTCCTGAAGGCCGAAGGATTGGGGGGAGGCGAGGGCTTGCTCGAACAGCGAGAACACATCGACATCGATAACGTTGAGGCCCAGCACTTCGAGCAGGTCGATGTTTTGCGCCAGTTTCGAGTTGAAGGCGGTGCTTGCGGCTCCGGCCTCGTCCTGCAGGCCGGTTTCGAAAAGGTTGTAGCGCGGGATGCTTTCGAGACCCGGCAGGTTGAACATCAGGAAGTCGTCCGCGAGCCCGGCTGCCGACATGGCGAGGGCGCCCTTGGCCAGATTGTCCGCCGCATTGATCGCGGCCTGGATCACATCGCCGCCGCCGGACAGCGCGTCGAAGATGTCGTTGCCTCCGAACCACATCGAAACCAGAGGGTTGTCGCCGCGCTCGGAGGCCGAGGTTCGCCCCCCGAACTGGGCGATCTGGTCCGGCAGGTCGGCGAGGAAGAAGTTGTCGTCCGTGGTTTCGCCGCCGCTCATCGCGAAATTGTCGGCGTCGTGGCCGGCGTTGCGGAATTCCCGCTGGATCGGTTCGTTCCAGACCTCGCCGTTGGTGAAAGTGCCGCCGCCGAAGAAGCTGCCGGAATAGGGTTTGCCGCCCGTCGTGACATACCAGGCGGGGCCGAAAAGGTTGCCGTCGTCGCTGAGGCTGTCGCCGAGGACGTAGAAGCTGGAAAAGGCGTCGGTGATGCTTGCCGCCGAAACCGGGCCGATGAGACCGGTGGCGGCAATTGCCGCGAACAGAATGCGTCTCATCGAAATCCTCCCTGACGGACCGCCTGGCTGTCGTAGCGTAAGCGGTCAGCCCGCGGGCTGGCAAGGTCGGGCGAGCACGTCAAAAGGAAAACGCCCGCCGGTTGGACCGGCGGGCGCAGGATCTTCGGTTCGAGGCGGCGTTATTCGGCCGGCTCGTCCTTCTTGGCTTCCTCGCCGGTTTCCTGATCGACGACTTTCATCGACAGGCGCACCTTGCCGCGGTCGTCGAAGCCCAGCAGCTTGACCCAGACCTCCTGACCTTCCTTGAGAACGTCGGAGGGGTGGTTCAGACGCTTGTTCTCGATCTGGCTGACATGCACGAGGCCGTCCCGCTTGCCGAAGAAGTTCACGAAGGCGCCGAAATCGACGATCTTCACGACCTTGCCCTTGTAGACCTTGCCCTCCTCGGGCTCCGCCACGATCGAGTAGATCATGTCGTAGGCTTTCTGGATGGCCTCGCCGTTCGGGGACGCGATCTTGATCACGCCATCGTCGTTGATGTCGACCTTGGCGCCGGACATCTCGACGATCTCGCGGATGACCTTCCCGCCCGAGCCGATCACTTCGCGGATCTTGTCGGTGGGGATGTTCATCGTCTCGATGCGCGGCGCGTGGACCGAGAAGTCGCCCGCCTCGGTCAGCGCCTTGCTCATCTCGCTCAGGATGTGCATCCGGCCGTCCTTGGCCTGCGCCAGGGCCTGCTCCATGATCTGAGGCGTGATGCCCGCGACCTTGATGTCCATCTGCAGCGAGGTGATGCCGTTTTCGGTGCCCGCGACCTTGAAGTCCATGTCGCCAAGGTGATCCTCGTCGCCGAGGATGTCGGTCAGCACCGCCCACTCGTCGCCTTCAAGGATCAGACCCATCGCGACGCCCGCCACCGGCGATTTCAGCGGAACACCCGCATCCATCATCGACAGCGACGCGCCGCAGACCGTGGCCATGGAGGACGAGCCGTTCGAACTCGGTGATCTCGGACACCAGGCGGATCGTGTAGGGGAAGTCGGTCGCCGGCGGCAGAACCGCCTGCAGCGCGCGCCAGGCAAGCTTGCCGTGGCCGATCTCGCGGCGTCCCGGGGGACCGACGCGGCCCGCTTCACCGACCGAATACGGCGGGAAATTGTAGTGCAGCAGGAAGTTCGAGCGGAAATTGCCGTGCAGCGCGTCGATGATCTGCTCGTCCTCGCCGGTGCCCAGCGTGGTGACGACCAGCGCCTGCGTCTCGCCGCGCGTGAACAGGCCCGAGCCGTGGGTCCGGGGCAGGATGCTGACCTCGCTCTCGATCGGGCGGACCGTGCTGCGGTCGCGCCCGTCGATCCGGGCTCCGCCCGAGATGATCCCGCCACGCAGGATAGAGCTTTCCAGCTTCTTGAAGGCCGAGCCGAGGTTCGGGTCGGTGGCCTCTTCTTCAGAGAGCTGGTCGATGACGGACGTGCGGGCGGCCGCGATGGCGCCGGTGCGCTCCTGCTTGTCGCGGATCGCGAAGGCGGCGCGCATCTGCTCCTCGCCGAGCGACTTCACCCGGTCGTAGAGCGCCGAATAGTCGGCCGGCTGGAAGTCGAACGGCTCCTTCGCCGCGGCTTCGGCCAGGTCGATGATCAGATCGCAGACCGGCTGGATCTGCTCGTGACCGAACTTCACCGCGCCCAGCATCTCGGCCTCGGAGAGCTCGTAGGCCTCCGATTCGACCATCATCACCGCGTCCTTGGTGCCGGCGACGATCAGGTCGAGCCTCTGCTCGGGGTTCGAGCGCAGACCCTGCATGTCCTCGACATCGGGGTTCAGCACGTATTCGCCATTGGCAAAGCCGACACGGCAGCCCGCGATCGGGCCCATGAATGGCACGCCCGAAATCGTCAGCGCGGCGCTGGCGGCGATCATCGCCACGATGTCGGGGTCGTTGACCAGATCATGGCTCAGCACCGTGCACATCACCAGGACTTCGTTCTTGAAGCCGGAGACGAAGAGCGGCCGGACGGGGCGGTCGATCAGGCGCGCAGTCAGCGTCTCCTTCTCGGTGGGACGCGCCTCGCGCTTGAAGAAGCCGCCCGGCACCTTGCCGGCGGCATAGTATTTTTCCTGGTAGTGGACGGTGAGGGGAAAGAAGTCCTGCCCCTCCTTCGCCTTCTTGGCGAAGGTCACGTTGGCCATGACGCGCGTCTCGCCGAGCGTGGCGATGACCGAACCGTCGGCCTGGCGGGCGACCTTGCCCGTCTCGAGTGTGAGGGTCTCGTCCCCCCACTGGATGGATTTCGTCGTAACGTTGAACATGTCGTATCCTGTTCTGGCCATTCGGGGCCCATCCCCTTCCGGCCGTTTGCGTACGGGCCGTATCGCCCGTGGCCCCATCTGGTCCTGCCTCGCGACCCTGGGCCCGGGAGTGCGAGGTGCGGATGCAAAGACGCGCCCCGGAGGGCGCGGCTTTCAAGGTGTCAGCGGCGGAGGCCGAGGCGTTTGATCAGATCCTGATAGCGGCTCTCGTCCTTGCGCTTGACGTAGTCGAGCAGCTTGCGGCGCTGCGCGACCATCATCAGCAACCCACGTCGGGAATGGTTGTCCTTCTTGTGGGTCTTGAAGTGTTCGGTCAAAGTCGCAATGCGGCTCGAAAGCACGGCCACCTGAACCTCGGGCGAACCTGTGTCGCCGGGTTTGGTGCCGTATTCCGTCATCAGCCGCTGCTTCTCTTCGGCAGTAATCGACATCGGGGTCTCCTTTTTCTGGAATTCAATATCCGGGCGCCGGCCGGGATGTCGTCCAGCACGGGTCCGTGGAGAGGTCCGCCTGCTTGGGGCGGATGGGGGCCTATAGAGGAAAAGGTCTGCCAAGGAAAGCCCGGTTTCGCCGAGCCTTCAGAGAAGGCGAAGCGGGTGCCGGTGCCGACGCGCGCTTGCAACGGGTTGGTCCGCGAGTCTCAGCTCCTCTTGCGACGGGCGGCGAAGCCCAGCAATCCAAGCGCGGCCAGCCCGAGCGGCAACGCCGCCGGCAGCGGTATCGGTGCGAGCGTCACGACCCGGATTCAGTCTCCGGGCTCGACCACGGTCACCGTGGCGGTGATGCTGTTGCCGGCCACGAGGTAGCCGTCGATCGATCCGGGTTCCAGGCCGCGAAGCGGGAAGGGCGCAGCCGGCCCCGAGCCAACGAAGGGCACCGTGCAATTGGTGCCGGGGGCGCCAAGCTCGAATGTGCTGGCGGGCTCCAGGTTCCTGCCGTTGTCCGATATCGCGGGCGGGAAGACTGGCTGTGTGGACCCGCTCCGTCCGTCGGCTCAGTTCAGGGCCGACGCCTGCATCACCCGTCCATGGAAGGCCCGAGCTTCCGCATCGACCTTCCGCAGGAGCCGGATCCGGTCTTCGGCGCGCCGCGGGACGTCGATGCCGTAGAACGCCATTCCCGCGTTGCGACCGAACGCACCCGGCAGCGGCACACCCACGGTCGGGGCCGCGATCCCGATACGCCCGCCGCCGTCGACGAAGATCTCCTGAAAGACATCCGTTCTGGCGATGTCGTTGAAGAAGACGGGCTGCACCGCGCGCACGATCGAACGCGGCACCGGATCACGCCGCTGGTAGCCGCGATCGACGTAATTGTCGAGAAACCCGCGAGGCAACGTCGTCCAGAACGGCAGGACGAGTTCCTGTTCGTCGGCGTAGCCGTAGCCCAGATGCTGCGCTCCGACGCGCCGCGCCAGCGCCTTCAGCTCGTTGAGCATCGCCCCGCTGTGAAACCCGGCATGGAGCACCCGGCGGATCGGCATGGGCACGATGTCCTTCCGCGGTATGAGCAGTTCGACATTCTGCTGCGCGAGATACGCCCTGCTCTCCTCCAACGTCATCTTCTCGATTCCCGTACATGCAGCAGACGCTATATCTCAATCGGACCGAGGTGAGAAGAACGGAAGGAACGTTTCAAGAACTGCAGTCGGGTTTTCTTCCGGCACGAAATGGCCACTGTCGCATTCGGCGGTCGCCACATCCTCGGCCCAGGCGCGCCAGAGTGCGCCGGGCTTGCCCGTCCGCGCCGGAAAGCCGCGCCGGGCGTAAAGGAACATGAGCGGGGCGGCGATGCGGTGTCCGATGCGGCGGTCGGCCTCGTCTGCGTCGCGGTCGAACGTGGCTCCGGCCCGGTAATCGGCGCACATGGCGGCGATCCGCGCCGGGTCGCGGGCCTGCCTGCGGTAGCTTTCGAGCGCATCGCCGGGGAATGTCGCGAGGCTTTCGGTCCCGGTCCAGGTGGCCAGCGTCCAGTCGATGTAGGCGACGGGATCTGCGCCGATCATGCGTTCTGGCAGGGGCGCGGGCTGGGCGAGAAACGTCCAGTGGTAGGCCGCCAGCGCGAGATCCGCGTTCCAGGCCGCCCAGAAATCGCCGGTGGGCACGATCTCGATGATCCCGAGCCGGTCGACCCGGTCGGGATGGTCGAGGGCCATGCGATAGGTCACGCGCGCGCCCCGGTCGTGTCCCAGCACATTCGCCTTTTCCAACCCGAGCCGATCCAGGAGGCCGACAATGTCCCGCGCCATCCGTCGCTTGGAATAGACCCGGTGCTCGGCGTCGTCCGCCGGCGCGTCGCTCTCGCCGTAGCCGCGCAGATCCGGCACGATCACGTCGAAATGCCTGGCCAGCGCCGGCGCCACCCCCGCCCAGCAGGCGTGATTCTGGGGAAAGCCGTGCAGCAGGACGAGCGGTGCCCCGCGGCCTGCGCGATGCACCGATAGGCGCACCTCGCCCGTATCCACGAAGTCTTGCGTAAATCCCTCGATCGCCATCCCATGCTCCTCCACCACCTGCGGTCAGCGTTACGCGGCGCAGGGCGCTCGTACCAGAGCCGTGCGCAAGGTCGGGCCAAGGCATTGGGTGGGTCGCGTTCAGCCTGTCGCAGGGTCCGGGTTCGACCAGATCGTCGGGCGCGTGGCATAGGCGATGTAGAGCGGGTGGCGTGGATGCCCGTCCTTCGTGAGCCCGAGATGGTGGAGAGCGCCGCCCGACTCGCGCAACAGCCGTTCGACGGCCGCGCCGCGGTTCAGGTGCGCGCCATGGCTGCCCCAGGCGCAGATGATGTCGTCAGCCCAGCGGCACCCGGCGGCGATGGCCGCGTCGTTGCCGTCGCCGACGGGATCCGCAGCGGCGCGCATCTTCCTCGGGTCCGTGTCGCGCCACGCGAAGATGTTGCAGACGCGAAACCCGCCATAGCCCAGCGCCCTCGCCCGGCGCTCGCAGCGCTCGACGCTGGGGTCGTTCTGCACCTCGGTCGCCGTCGAGGGGTTGAGCATGACGAAGAGAACGCGCCGCCCCTGCGGGTCCCAGATCCGCGTCAGCTCGAAACGGTAGTGTTCGCAGTCTGAATAGATCGCCTCGCTCTCGGCATCGTCCTTCAGGTGGCGGCGGACGATCATCGGACGGCAAAGACCCGTGTCGGGTGCAGTTCCCCCGCGCGATAGGTGCCCACGGCCACGGCCTCGCCCCTCAGGGAGGCCCAGGCGGCGTCTCCGTAATCGGCCTCGCAGGCCAGCACCGGAGCCGGGTTGCCATGCCGGAGCCGTGCCGCCAATTCGTCCGAGCACCTGGCCTGCGGCAGGTCGGCGAGCCCGAGTTCCAGCGGGTGCAGAAAGGCCTCCGGCTCGTCCGCGAGCCTGAGCGCCTCGAATTCCACGGCGTCGGCCGCGTCGAACGGTCCCGACCAGGTGCGGCGCAGAACCGTCACATGCCCCAGGCACCCGAGCGCCTCGCCAAGATCCCGCGCGATGGCGCGCACATAGCCGCCCTTGCCGCAGACCATCTCCAGCTCGACATGGTCGGCATCGGGCCGGGCGATCATTTCCAGTCGCTCCACCCAGAGGGGCCTCGGCTCGGGGCGCACGTCCTCGCCTTCGCGTGCCAGCACATAGGCGCGTTCGCCGTCGATCCGGACGGCGGAGTATTTCGGCGGCGCCTGCATGATCCGTCCACGGAAGGCCGGCAGCGCCGCGCGGATGGCTTCGTCGTCGGGGCGTGCCGGATTGGTCTCCAGAACCCGCCCTTCGGCATCGTCGGTATCCGTGGCGACGCCCATCCGCATGGTGAAGCGATAGGCCTTCAGCGCGTCGGTGACGTAGGGGACGGTCTTCGTGGCTTCGCCCAGCGCCACGGCCAGTACGCCGGTCGCCGCCGGGTCCAGCGTTCCGGCATGACCGGCCTTGCGGGCATCGAAAAGCCTGCGGACGGCGTTGGTGACCGCGGTCGATGTCGGGCCGGCCGGCTTGTCGATGATCACCCAGCCCGAAATGTCGCGGCCCTTCTTCCTGCGGCCCATGTCGCCTCCGTCACGTGAAGCGCCGGGTGCTAGCGACGGCCGCGTTCGACGTCAATTCCCGGATGCCTCCGTTTGTGCCATGGTCGGGCATGACGCAGGCATCCGGCAATCTGGTGATGCGGCCCGCACGCCCCGGGGACGTGGCCGACATCATCGATCTCGTGCGAGCGGCCTACGCGCCATACGTGCCGCTCATCGGGCGCGAACCGGCCCCCATGAGTGCAGATTACGCCGCGCTCGTGGCTGCGGACCGGGTGCGGGTGCTCTGCGATCCGGAGGTGGTGGGCGTTCTTGTCCTTGCCCGCGGCGCCGACCATCTGCTGATCGAGAACGTGGCCGTGTCCCCGGCCTTGCAGGGCCGTGGAATGGGGCGGCGGCTTCTGGCGGCGGCTGAAGCCGAGGCCCGGTCTGCCGCATTTGCGGCCCTTCACGAATGCCGGGATGGAGTGGAACATCCAGCTCTACCGGCGCATCGGGTTCCGCGAGACCGGTCGATGCCGCGAGGGCGGGTTCGACAGGGTTTACATGACGCGCGAGGTGGGATGAGGACTCACTCGGCGAGCGGTCGGACTACGCCCAGGATCGGGCCGAGGGGACGCCCCACGTCGCGACGCCCGATGCCAGGCGCCCAGAGCCGCGAGACGCTGCCGTCGAGATAGAGCGCCTGCGGCGTCTCGAGCAGATCGCGGAAAAGGCGGCCGAACTGATGAAGGGTGACCGGCGTCTCCGAGATCACCATGTGTACGATCCCGTTGTCGTCCACGCCGACGCCGTTGCGCACGAGGCGCGAGGTGCTGTCGGGCAGGAACCGTGGATGCAGCGCGCCCCCGATCACCAGCATCGGACCCGATTGCGTCGCATGGAGGCACGACGGACGCTCGTCGGCAAAGCGACGGCTCTCGACGATCCGGGCGGAGCTTTGCGTCAGGCACAGCACGCCGTTGGGGAGCAGGCCGAAATTGCCGGGGCCATCGCGAGTGATCAGCGGCGCGAGCGTTTCGCCCGCTTCGACGTAGTGGCCCACCGCGCTCCGGTCGGCGTGGTACATCCCGCCGTTCATCGCCACATCCAGGCGCAGACCCTGCTCTCTCAACGTCGCGTCGAGCCGGCCGTACTGGCTCCAGGGCTGACCCTCGTCGTCGTTCAGGAAAAGCCGGATCTCGGCCTCGGCGGGATCGACCGAACAGATCGTGTAACTGGCGCCCTCGAAGGTCTCGGGACGGCAATCCTGCGGGTCCGCGCTGCCGGCGAGGGCCGCGAAGGCGAGCGACCAGAGCAGCATGTCAGTCGTCGAGGTCGCGCCGCACGGGGGCGCTGTCGAGAAGCCGCCGCGTCTCGTCCATCCGGTCGAAGCTCTCGTCGATCACGAAGCGCAGTTCGGGCGAGAACTTGAGCGTCAACGCCTTGGACACAGCATGCCTCAGCTCGCCCTTGTTGCGCACGAGCGCCGCGATCGCGGCTTCGCGGTTGCCCCCGCCCAGCGGCAGGACATAGGCGGTCGCCACGCGCAGGTCGGGCGAGGTGCGCACCTCGCCAACCGTGATCGACATGCCGCTGAGATCGGGGTCATGCACGTCACCGCGCGCAAGCACGTCGCTCAGGGTTCGGCGGATCAGCTCGCCGACGCGAAGCTGGCGCTGCGACGGGCCGTCGCCGGAATGGAAGCTCTTGCGGGACATGGGCCTCATCTACGCCTGCCGTTCGCGCGCTGCAAGCCACGGCACTGGACCGTCACGATTGCGCGGCGTAAGGCGGTGGGCGCGGGCGGCGTCGCACCTGCCGGCGTACGGACAGGGCAGCCGGAACGGGGGGCGCGAGCCAATGAGCGAACATCCGGGCATCGTCGTGACGGGGGTCTCGGGCCGTATGGGCCAGATGCTCGTCCGTCTCGTCGCCGACAGCGACCGGGCCGATCTGGTCGGAGCGCTCGAGCGTCCGGGGCACGCCTGGATCGGGCGCGACGTGGGCGAGGCCGTCGGCGGTGGCGCGCTGGGCGTCACGGTGACCGACGACCCGCTGGAGGCATTCGCCCGCGCACAGGCGGTCATCGACTTCACGGCGCCCGCCGCGACCGTGGAATACGCCGGGCTGGCCGCGCAGGCACGCGCCGTCCACGTCATCGGCACGACGGGTCTGAGCGAGGACGACCTCGACTGCATCGCGGCGGCGGCACGCCACGCGCCGATCGTGCGGGCCGGCAACATGAGCCTCGGCGTCAATCTGATCGTCCAGCTCACCCGCCAGGTCGCGCGCGCCCTCGATGCCGACTGGGACATCGAGATCGTCGAGGCACATCATCGCCACAAGGTCGACGCGCCTTCGGGCACGGCCCTGATGCTGGGCGAGGCTGCGGCGGCCGGGCGTGACATCCCCCTGAACGAAAACGCGATCCGCGGCCGCGACGGCATGACCGGCGCGCGTCCGGAAGGGCGGATCGGCTTTTCCGCCATCCGGGGCGGCGACATCGTCGGTGAGCACGACGTGATCTTCGCGGGCGAGGGCGAGCGCATCGTCCTTCGACACGTCGCATCCGATCGCGCGATCTTTGCCCGGGGCGCGCTCAAGGCCGCGCTCTGGGGGCAGGACCGTCAGCCCGGCCATTACGACATGCTCGACGTTCTGGGCCTGCGCTGAAGCGACGAGTGATCCACGCGAATAGGCGTCGCGTAGACCGGGCGTGTTGCGTGCCGCGATCTTTCTCGGGCTGGTCCTGGCCCTGTTCTTGCCCGGCGGCATGGCCCGGGCCGATTTCATGCCCGTCCTTCGGCGCGATGCTTTCGTGACCATCATCGAGGGGCGTGACCTCACGCGGTTCGGCCTGCGACTGACAGTCTCGTCTGACGGCGAGATCGGGGGCCGGGCCTTCGGACAGTCCGTCCGCGGGAGCTGGACGTGGCGCGACCGGTATTTCTGCCGCACGCTCGTTTTCGGTCGTCAGGACCTCGGTGACGATTGCCAGGCCGTGTCTGTGCAGGGAAACGTCCTGCGCTTCGTGGCCGACGAAGGTCGCGGTGACCGGGCGGATCTGCGCCTGGAGTGAGGCCGGGTTTCAGAAGTCGTAGGCGATGCCCTTCTTCTCCCAGTCCCCGAAGCGGACGGGTTCCGGCCCGTCGCGGCCGCCGAGCTCCGCGGGCAGGTCCAGAGCCTTGGCCTGTTGGCGCCGCGCCTGGGCCTCCGCAAGAGCCCGCCGCGCCTCGGGGGGCAGGTCTGTCGGCTGGTCGGGGGTGTCGGCCATCGAGGCGCTCCTTGTTCCACCGCAAAGGCTGATATACGTGCGAGCGCCCGGGGCTCAACCCCGACGGAGGAGCCGCCGATGCCGAAGCCTGGTCATTCCGCCCGTTCGGCGGCGCTTTCGCTGATGCAGGCCGTGACGTCGGACGGGCGCCTCCTGTCCGAGGTCCTGCCGCAGGCGGTGGAGCGGCTCGACCCCGGCGCCCGTGCCCGCGCGCAGCGTCTGGCCACCGAGGCGTTGCGCTGGGCGGACCGGGCGGACCGGATGCTGGGACCCTACCTGAGGCGCAAGCCCGATTCTGCGACCCTGAATGCGCTGCGGCTCGGAACCTGGGAAATCTGCAGCGGCACATCAGCCGATTACGGTGTCGTGAACGAAATCGTGGCCCTCATGCGCGCCGGCCGGAAGACACAAGGTCAGGCGGGTCTGGTCAACGCGGTGCTGCGGCGCATCGCAGAGGCCGGGCCCGTGGCCTGGAACGCTTTGCCGCCATCGCGCTTGCCGCGCTGGCTGCGCAAGCCGCTGCTCGCAGCCTACGGGCGCCCCGCCGTGGAGGCTATGGAGGCGGCTCATGCGGCGGGCGCGCCGCTCGATCTCACGCCCCGAGATGGCGATCCGGAGGCGATCGCCGCCGCGACGGGTGGCGAAGTGCTGCCAACGGGAAGCGTCCGCCTGACGGAGCCGGGGCAGATCAGCCGCCTGCCGCTCTACGACGACGGGCGCTGGTGGGTGCAGGACGCCGCCGCGGCGCTGCCCGCGCGGATCCTTGAGCTCCGTCGGGGCGAGCGGGTGCTGGACCTCTGCGCCGCGCCGGGCGGAAAGACGCTGCAGATGGCGGCGGCGGGCGCCGATGTCACGGCGCTCGACATCTCGCCCCCGCGGATGCGGCGGCTCGAAGAGAACCTCGCGCGCTGTGACCTGAAGGCCCGGACAGTCGTCGCCGACGCGACGGATTGGGAAGGGGCAACATTCGACGCGGTGCTGCTCGATGCGCCCTGTACGGCCACGGGCACGATCCGCCGGCATCCCGACCTGCCGCACGCCAAGTCGACGGCAGCCCTCGGGCCGCTGGTGGAGCTGCAGGCGCGGCTGATCGATCGGGCGGTGGCGCTCACCCGCCCCGGGGGACGCCTCGTTTTCTGCACCTGTTCGCTCCTGCCCGAGGAGGGAGAGGCGCAGGTCAAATCGGCACTGGGTCGCCATCCGAACATCGCGGCCGACCCCGGCCCTCTGGCGCTTCCCGGGATCGAACGGGACTGGATCGGCGACGGGCTCCGGCTGCGGCCGGATTACTGGCCCGACCGGGGCGGCATGGACGGGTTCTACATCGCGCGGTTGCGCAAGTCGGACTGAATTCAGTCCCGCCCGGTTGAGCTCCCGGAGCACCTTTCACGCAGGAGCGTAGCCCGCCGGACTGTCGACCCTTTCGGCCCGGCGGCCCGCCGCCTATGCTGCGTCCCTGAGGCAGGCGAAAGATCAGGACGGCCGGATGGCACTGGGCGACGGCTGGAAAGCGCGAGGCACGCGCTGGCGGAACCGGGCGGCGGCCCGGTCCGCGGGGCGTTCGAGTGTCGCGACCCGGCTCCTCCGCCGCCCCGAGCCGCATCTGATCGGCAGTCATGCAAGGGGCCGGCAGATGACGGCCGGCAACTTCCTCTTCGCCGGCTACCTTGTGGAGGCACGCGATGTCTCGATCTGGGACCTGCCCGATCCCACTCCGGAATTCACGGCCGAGCTGCACGGCTTTGGCTGGCTCGACGATCTCGCCGCTGCCGGCGATGCCGAGGCACGGCGCCGCGCGCGCGACTGGAGCCTGGACTGGCTGAGCCGGTTCGGAGACGGGCGCGGACCCGGCTGGACGCCACGCCTGACCGGTCGACGGCTGCTTCGGATGATCAACCACGCCGACCTCGTCCTCGATGGAGCCGCCCCGGAGCGGGTCGCGGCCGCCCTGGGGTCACAGACGCTGTTCCTGGCGCGTCGCTGGAACGCAACCTCGCCCGGGCTCGCGCGGTTCGAGGCGCTGGCGGGACTGGTCCATGGCGCCCTGTCTCTCGAGGGGTTCGAACGTCACGCCGAGGCCGCCCACAAGGCGCTTGCGCGCGAATGCGGCGGCCAGATCGACACCCGCGGCGGCATCGCCACGCGCAACCCCGAAGCGTTGCTCGAGGTTTTCACGCTGCTGACCTGGTGCGTCGCACTTCTGAAGGAGGCCCATCATGCGCCGGGGACCGCGCTGCTGTCGGCGCTCGAACGGGTGGCTCCGACGCTGCGGGCGCTGCGTCACTCGGATGGGGCCCTGGCCCGTTTCCACGGCGGCGGCCGCGGCGGCGAAGGACGGCTCGATCAGGCGCTGTTCCAGGCCGGCGTCCGGACCCGGCCGCCCGACGGCGTCCCGGCGATGGGGTTCTCGCGGCTGCACCACGGTCGAACCAGCGTCATCGCGGACACCGCGCCCCCGCCACGGCGCGAGGCATCGGCGTTGGCGCACGCCTCCACACTTGGGTTCGAGATGACGTCCGGGCGCCGTCCCCTCGTGGTCAATTGCGGCGATGGCTCGGTGTTCGGAGAAAGTTGGCGGCGGGCCGGCCGCGCCACCGCGTCGCATTCGACGCTGGCGATCGAGGGCTACTCGTCGGCACGACTGGGCACGGCGAACCTGCTTTCGGGGCGCGAGGCGGAGCTGCTGATCGATGCGCCGAAATCCGTGCCGCTCGAACGGCGCTCCGAGGGCGATGGCACCGGTTTTCTCGCGGGCCACGACGGCTACGTCTCGACCCACGGATTGACCCACGTGCGCAAACTGACGCTGGCCTATGACGGGCGGAGCCTGACCGGCGAGGACAGCCTCGTCGTCTCCGAGGCCGCTCATCGCCGGCGTTTCGACCGGCTCGTCGCCGGGACGGACGGCGTGCGCTTCGCGCTCCGCTTCCACCTTCATCCCGACGTTCACGCGATCACCGAGGACGCCGGCGCGCAGGCGCGGCTCGAACTGGCGAGCGGAGAAGTCTGGGTCCTGCGTCCCGAACCGGGGAACTGGATGCTGCGGATCGACAATTCCGTCTTTCTGGAAAAGGCGCGCCTCGCGCCCCGGGCGACGCGGCAGGTCGTTCTCTTTTCCACGGCGGTGGGGTATTCGACCCGCATAGGCTGGCAGATCGCCAAGTCCGGGGAGACTCCCTCGGCCATTCGCGACGTCGAGCCGGACGAGACGTACTGAGCGAGGGTTTCTGGCGATGGGTGACGTGGTTCGGGCGCGGCGGGCGCTGCTTTCGGTGTCGGACAAGACGGGCCTGGAGGCGCTCGGGCGGGCACTTGCCGAGCGCGGGGTCGAGCTGGTCTCGACTGGCGGCACGGCGGCGGCATTGCGCGCCGCCGGCCTGACGGTGCGCGATGTGACCGATCTCACCGGATTCCCCGAGATGATGGACGGCCGCGTCAAGACGCTGCACCCGGCGGTCCACGGCGGCCTTCTGGCGCTGCGCGACAAGGCCGATCACGTTGCGGCGATGGAGGCGCACGACATCGCACCGATAGACCTTCTCGTGGTCAATCTCTACCCGTTCGAGGCGACGGTGGCCAGGGGCGCGGACTATGCCACCTGTGTCGAGAACATCGACATCGGCGGCCCCGCCATGTTGCGGGCGGCGGCGAAGAACCACGCCGATGTGGCTGTCGTGACCGATGTCGAGGATTACGACGCGCTGTTGACCGAACTGGACGAACACGGCGGGACGACGTCGGCGTTCCGCAAGCGCCTGGCGCTGACGGCCTATGGTCGGACGGCGGCCTATGACGCGGCGGTGTCGACGTGGCTGGCCGGGGCGCTGGACGAAACACCGCGCCGGCGCACCTTCGCCGGCACGCTCGCGCAATCGCTCCGCTACGGTGAGAACCCGCATCAGAAGGCGGCCTTCTACCGCGACGGATCCGGTCGGCCAGGCGTGGCGACGGCGCGGCAATGGCAGGGCAAGGAGCTCAGCTACAACAACATCAACGACACCGACGCGGCCTTCGAGCTGGTCGCGGAGTTCGAGGCGCCGACCTGCGTGATCGTCAAGCACGCCAACCCGTGCGGCGTCGCTACCGGCACCGATCTGGCCCGGGCCTATGGCCGCGCCTATGATTGCGACCGGGTGTCGGCCTTCGGCGGGATCGTGGCGCTGAACCGGCCACTCGACGCGGCGACGGCCGACGCCATCACCGGGATCTTCACTGAGGTCGTCATCGCGCCCGACGCCGACGAGGCCGCCCGCGCCGTCTTCGCGGCGAAGAAGAATCTGCGCCTGCTGACGACGAGCGGCCTGCCCGGCGCGCAAGGCTCGCGGCTGACCGTTCGTCAGGTGGCCGGCGGATTGCTGGTGCAGGACGCCGATGCGGCGATGGTGGACCGCTCCGTTCTTCGGGTCGTGACGCAGCGTGCGCCGTCGCAAGGCGAGCTGTCGGATCTGCTCTTCGCCTGGCGCGTGGCAAAGCACGTCAAGTCGAACGCCATCGTTTACGCCAAGGACGGCGCGACCGTAGGCGTCGGCGCGGGTCAGATGAGCCGCGTCGATTCCACCCGGATCGCGGCGCGCAAGGCCGAAGACATGGCCGCCACGCTGGGCCTGTCCGAGCCGCCCACCCGCGGCTCCGTGGTGGCGTCCGACGCGTTCTTTCCGTTCGCCGACGGTCTGCTCGCGGCCGCCGAGGCCGGGGCGACGGCGGTGATCCAGCCCGGCGGATCCATGCGCGACGCCGAGGTGATCGCGGCGGCCGACGCCGCCGGGCTGGCGATGGTCTTCACCGGCCAGCGCCATTTCCGCCATTGAGCCCCGCGCGCCACGATCGGGCGGAGCCTCCGCACACGAGCCTCGCCTGGACGGTACGCGTCGCGGGGGCGACCTTCGTTCTCGATCAGGTGAGCAAGGTCGTGGTGGTCTGGCTGCTGGGCCTGGCCGAGCGCGGCGTGATGGACGTCCTGTCGCCCTGGCTCAGCTTTCGCATGGCCTGGAACGAAGGCATCAATTTCGGTCTCTTCGCGGGCGGCGACCTCACGCGGTGGGTGCTGATCGCCATCGCCGTGATCATCTCCGGCTGGGTGGCGCACTGGATGTGGCGGTCTCGTCCCTCGGCCCTGGTGCAGGCTTCGGCAGGGCTGCTGATCGGCGGCGCGCTGGGCAATGCGCTCGACCGGGTTCTCTACGGGGCCGTGGCCGATTTTCTCAACATGTCGTGCTGCGGGATCGAGAACCCGTACGCCTTCAACGTGGCGGACATCGCGATTTTCGTCGGCGCCCTCGGCCTGATCCTGTTCGCGGGTTCGGACAAGAGCGCGTGACGCGCCGCGCGAGACCGGCTAGGAAAAGGCCGTGACTGACGGAGGGACGGGCATGGTGGCGAAGGTTCGGTGCGTGGGCGCGCTTGTGGCACTGGGTCTGCTGTCGGGCTGTGCCGCGGAAAACCCGCGCCTGCTGCACCTGCGTTCGAACACGCAGGGCCCCGACGAATTCGCGATCCTGCCCAACAAGCCGCTCCAACAGCCGCAGGACTATGCCGCGCTCCCCGAGCCGACACCGGGCGGCGCGAACCTCGCCGATCCAACGCCCGAGGCCGACGCCGTCGCCGCCCTGGGCGGCAATCCCGCGACCCTCGGCCGCGGCGCCGATCCGGCCATCCTGGCCTATGCCGGCCGGTTCGGGACGGCGCCGGCGATCCGCTCGCAGCTCGCGACCGAAGACCTCGAGTTCCGGCGCCGCAACGACGGGCGCCTCCTGGAGCAGGTCTTCAACGTGAACGTCTACTTCGACGCCTACAGGCGGCAGTCCCTCGACCAGTACCGGGCGCTGGAACAGGCGCGGCGCGCCGGTATCCGGACCCCTGCCGCGCCGCCGGACCCCGACGCCTAGGCCGATCCCGGCGCCGGATCGGACCTGCGCGGCAGACCTGCTGTCACGCCCGCGTCAGAGCGTCTTGAATGCCGCGGCAAGGGGCGTAGCTTCACGACCAACACGCCGTTGCACGGGACACTTCACATGCTTCTTCGCCTCGCCGCCGCGCTTGTCATTGTTGCCCTGCCGCTGCAGGCCGCCGAGGTCAGCAGCTTCGACCTCGACAACGGGCTCGAGGTGGTCGTGATCGAGGATCACAGGGCGCCGGTCGTCGTGCACATGGTCTGGTATCGCGTTGGCGCCGCAGACGAACCTGCCGGCCACTCGGGCATCGCGCATTTCCTGGAGCATCTGATGTTCAAGGGCACCGACGAACTGGAGGCCGGCGAGTTCAGCGAGGTGGTCGCGGCCAATGGCGGATCCGACAACGCGTTCACGTCATTCGACTACACAGCCTATTTCCAGCGCGTCGCGGCGGACCGCCTCGAGCTGATGATGAAGATGGAAGCCGACCGGATGCGCGATCTCGACATCCGGGCCGACACGGTCGCGACCGAGCGCGACGTGGTGCTCGAGGAGCGCAACCAGCGCACCGACAACGACCCCGGTTCGATCTTCGGTGAACAGCGCAGCGCGGCGCAGTACCTGTCGCATCCCTACGGGGTTCCGGTGATCGGGTGGCGCCACGAGATCGCGGCCCTGACGCTGGACGACGCGGTGGGCTTCTATCAGGAGCATTACGCGCCCAACAACGCAATCCTCGTGGTCGCGGGCGACGTCGATCCTGCCGAGGTGCAGCGCCTCGCCGAGAAGCACTATGGTCCGCTCGACCCCAATCCGGCGCTGCGCCCCCGGGTTCGTCCGCAGGAGCCGCCGCAGCTCAGCGAACGGCACCTGACCTATCGCGATCCGCGCGTGGCACAGCCCTATGTGATCCGCACCTACCTCGCGCCGGAGCGCGACCCGGGCGATCAGACCGAGGCGGCCGCGCTCGTCATGCTCTCGGAATTGCTCGGAGGCTCGCCGACGACGTCGTATCTGGGCCGCCGCCTGCAATTCGACGACAAGGTGGCGCTGCACACCTCGGCCTTCTACAGCGGGCTGGCGGTGGATGACACGACCTTCGGCGTCGTCGTCGTGCCCGCGCCGGGGGTGACCCTTGAGGAGGGCGAGGCCGCGCTTGACACCGCGATCGCCGATTTCCTGGCAGAAGGCATCGACGATGCGCAGTTCGAGCGCGTGAAGATGCAGATCCGCGCCAGCGACATCTACGGCGACGACAACCTGCAGGCGCTCGCGCGGCGCTACGGGCAGGGGCTCGCCACCGGCCTGTCGATCGCGGATATCGAGGCCTGGCCCGGGATCCTCGACGCCGTCACCGAAGACGACGTCATCGCAGCCGCCCGGCGGGTCTTCGACCGGCGTCATTCGGTGACCGGATTCCTCTCCGCGCCCGACGATTCCGAACCCGTCGAGGTGACGCAATGATCCGCCTTGTCCTGCCGTTTCTCGCGGCCCTGATGCTGGCTCTGCCGGCCCGCGCCGCGGTGGACATCCAGGAGGTCACGTCCGAAGGGGGCGTAACCGCCTGGCTGGTGGAAGAGCATTCGTTGCCCTTCCTCGCGCTCGAGATCCGATTCCAGGGTGGCACCTCGCTCGACCCCGAGGGCAAGCGCGGCGCTGTGAACCTCATGGCTGCCCTTCTGGAAGAGGGCGCCGGCGAGCGCGACGCGCAGGAATTCGCGGCCGACCGCGAAGGCCTCGCCGCGAGCTTCGATTTCGACGCCTACGACGATGCGCTGTCCGTGTCGGCCCGGTTCCTCACCGAAAACCGCGACGAGGCGGTGGCGCTCCTGCGCGATGCGTTGACCCGTCCGCGCTTCGATCCCGACGCGGTTGAGCGGGTGCGACAGCAGGTCCTTTCGATCATCCGATCCGACGAACAGGATCCCGACGCCATAGCCGCCGCGACGTTCGACCGTCTCGCCTTCGGAACGCATCCCTACGCAAGCGACCCGAACGGCACCATCGACAGCGTCGAGGCCCTGTCGCGCGATGATATCGTTGCGGCTCACGCAGGCACCATGACCCGCGATCGCCTCTATGTCTCGGCGGTGGGCGACATCACCCCCGACGCCCTTCGCTCGCTGCTCGACGAACTCTTCGCCGACCTGCCCGAAAGCGGCGCGCAGATGCCAGACGACGCGCCGTTCCTGCTGGAGGGGGGCGCGACGGTCGTCGACTTCGACACCCCGCAATCGGTGGCGCGGTTCGGCCATGAGGGGATTGCGCGCGACGATCCGGATTTCTTCGCGGCCTTCGTGGTCAACCAGATCTTCGGCGACCCGGGGTTCGGCAGTCGCCTGACCGAGGAGGTGCGGGTGAAGCGCGGCCTGACCTACGGCATCGGCACCTACCTCGTGAACCAGGATCACGCTGATTACGTGCTGGGTCAGGTCTCGTCACAGAACGACCGCATGGCCGAGACGGTCGGGGTCGTCCGGGACGAATGGCGGCGCCTCGCGGACAAGGGCGTCACCGAAGAGGAGCTGGAGGCCGCCAAGACCTACCTTACCGGTGCCTATCCGCTGCGCTTCGACGGCAACGGACCCATCGCCCGGATCCTCGTCGGCATGCAGATGGAGGGCCTGCCGATGGACTACGTCAACACCCGTAACGACAAGGTCCGCGCGGTGACTCTGGACGACGCCAACCGGGTCGCGGCCGAACTCTACGCGCCCGGATCGCTGCATTTCGTGGTCGTCGGCCGGCCGGACGGACTCGCCGCGTCGAACTAGCGCCACGCGCCCCTCATTCGGCGGCGACAGGTGCGCCCGCTGGTTCGACGCGCACCGCGCAGAACTTGAACTCCGGGATCTTGCCGAACGGATCGATCGCCGGGTTCGTCAGCAGGTTTGCCGCCGCTTCCACATAGGCGAACGGCAGAAAGACCATGCCCGGCGCCACCGCGCGGTCGGCGCGCGCCATCAGCTCGATCGTCCCGCGTCGCGATGTCAGCCTGACCCGCCCGCCCGGCTCGACGCCCATTTGGCGCAGCGTCCCCGGATGCAGCGCGCAGACCGCCTGCGGCTCCAGAGCGTCGAGCACGGCCGAGCGCCGCGACATCGACCCGGTGTGCCAATGCTCGAGCTGCCGGCCCGTGGTCAGCACGAACGGATAGTCCGCGTCGGGCGGCTCGTCGGGCGGCACGATGTCGGCCGGAGCGAAGCGCGCGCGTCCCGAGGGCCGCGGAAACCCGTCGCCAAAGACGATCGACTGACCCGGATCCTCGGGCGAAAGGGACGGGTAGGTCACCGCGCCCTCCGCCTCCAGACGATCCCACGTGATGTTGGCCAGCGACGGCATCAGCGTCGTCATCTCCGCGAAGACGTCGCGCGGGTGCTCGTAACGCCAGCCGAGCCCCAGCCGGTTCGCCAGCGCCGTCGTGATCGCCCAATCCTCGCGCGCTTCGCCCGGTGGCGCGACGGCTGGCCGGCCCATCTGCACCTGGCGATTGGTGTTGGTCACCGTGCCGGACTTTTCGAAGAACGCGCTCGCCGGAAGGATCACGTCGGCAAACATCGCCGTCTCGGTCAGAAAGATGTCCTGCACGACCAGATGGTCCAGCCGGGCCAGGGCCGCGCGCGCATGGTTCAGGTCGGGGTCCGACATGGCCGGATTCTCGCCCTGAACGTACATCGCCGTGATCTCGTCGCGATGCACCGCGTCGAGGATTTCGGTCACCGTCAGACCCGGCGTCGCGTCGATTTCCGCTCCCCAGACCGCCGCCGCCGCTGCCCGCGCCGCGTCGTTGCCGACCGGGCGGTAGTCGGGCAGCACCATCGGGATCAGCCCCGCGTCGCTCGCCCCCTGCACGTTGTTCTGGCCGCGCAGGGGGTGCAGGCCGGTTCCCGGCCGCCCCACATGCCCGCACATCAGCGCCAGATCGATGAGGCAGCGCGCATTGTCGGTGCCGTGGACATGCTGGCTGACGCCCATTCCCCAGAAAATCATGCCCGCCCGCGCGGTCGCGAAGGTCCGGGCGACGACGCGGATCGTCTCGGCGTCGATGCCGCAATGATCGGCCATGACCTCGGGCGCGAAACCCCGGACATGGTCGCGCAGGGCCTCCCAGCCCTCGGTGTAGCCCTCGATGTATTGCCGGTCGACCAGCCCCTCCTCGGCGATGACGTGCATGATCGCATTGAGGAGCGACACGTCCGCGCCCGGCCGGAACTGCAACATGTGCTTGGCGTGGCGGCGCAGCGCCTGGCCGCGCGGGTCCATCACGATGAGCTGCCCGCCGCGCTTGGCGAACTGCTTGAAGAAGGTCGCGGCGACGGGGTGGTTCTCCACCGGGTTGGCGCCGATGACGATGGCGACGTCGGCATTCTCGATCTCGTTGAAGGTCGCGGTGACGGCGCCCGAGCCCACGTTCTCCATCAGCGCCGCGACCGAGGAGGCGTGGCAAAGCCGCGTGCAATGGTCGAGGTTGTTGTGTCCGAAGCCCTGCCGGATCAGCCGCTGGAAGAGGTAGGCCTCCTCGTTCGTGCACTTGGCCGAGCCGAAACCCGCCACCTTGCGACCTCCCGCCCGGCGCAAACCGTCGGCCGCAGCGTCAAGCGCCTCGTCCCAGCTCGCCTCGCGGAAATGGGTCAGCGGGTTCGCGGGGTCGACATCCATCTTCTTGGCCGCGCCGCCGCGCCGGATCAGCGGCTTCGTCAGACGGTGCGGATGGTGGGCATAGTCGGTGCCGAACCGTCCCTTCACGCAAAGCCGCCCTTCGTTGGAAGGCCCCGGCACGCCGTCGACCGTCCGGATGCGCCCGTCCTTGACCTTGACCGACACCTGGCAGCCGACACCGCAGAACGGACAGACCGTGCGCGTCTCGGTATCCCACCCTGCGCTGTCGCCCAGCGCCGCCTTCTCCATCAGCGCGCCGGTCGGGCAGGCCTGGACGCATTCGCCGCAGGCGACGCAGGTCGAGGCACCCATCGGATCGTCCTGATCGAAGACGGGCAGGGCGGCGTGGCCGCGGTAGGCCATGCCGATCACGTCGTTGACCTGCACCTCGCGGCAGGCCCGGACGCAGAGGTTGCACTGGATGCAGGCGTCGAGGTTCACCGCCATCGCAGGGTGGCTGACGTCGGGTGTCGGCGCGGAATCGCGCGGAAACCGGCTGTCGCTGATGCCCGTCCGCTCGGCCATGTCCCAGAAATGCGAGGACCGGTCGTGCGCGCTCTCGCGCGGCGGCTGGTCGGCGGCCAGCATCTCGATCACGAGGCGCCGGGCGGTGGTGGCGCGGGCGGTTTCGGTGCGCACGTCCATGCCGTGCGTCGGCTGGCGGATGCACGACGCGGCGAGGGTGCGCTCGCCGGCCACCTCCACCATGCAGGCGCGGCAATTGCCGTCGGGCCGGTAGCCCGGCCAGGGCTTGTGGCAGAGATGCGGGATGGTGGTGCCCTCGCGGCGGGCCACCTCCCAGATCGTCTCCCCGGGGCGGGCGGTGACGTCGCGACCGTCGAGCGTGAAGCGGATTTCGTCTGTCATGGGATCGAGCCTAGCGGCTGGTTCGATCCCTGACGAGGCGAGAGGCGTCGCACCAGGGACAATTGCGACGCTTTCGCCGATCGGTTAGGCGAAGCACATGGAGCATGTCTGGGTGAGGGCCGAAGAGCGGCCGAACGAAGCGCGGGTCGGACTGACCCCCGAGGGTGTTGCGGCGCTTTCAGCGGCCGGGTTCCGCGTCACGGTCGAGGAGAGCGCCGAGCGGGCGCTGCCGATCGCGCCGTATCGCGATGCGGGGGCCGCCGTCGCTCCGGCCGGTGCCTGGCGCGGCGCGCCCGCGGACGCCTGGATCTTCGGGCTGAAGGAGTTGCCCGACGACGGGACGCCGCTTGCCCATCGCCACATCATGTTCGGCCACGCCTACAAGGGGCAGGAGGCCGGACAGCGGCTGCTCGCGCGGTTCCGCGCAGGTGGCGGCACGCTCTGCGATCTCGAATATCTGGTCGACACGTCCGGGCGCCGGGTCGCGGCTTTCGGCTACTGGGCAGGCTATGCGGGGGCGGCGATGTCGCTCCTCTGCCTGGCAGCGCAGCGGCGCGGCGCGCCGGTGGGTGCGATGACGATGCAGCACGACGCCAGGGCGTTGCAGGCCCGCGTCGCCGAGGCGCTGTTGGAGGCGCCCGGCGCGCCGCCGACCGCGCTGGTGATCGGCGCGCTGGGCCGCGTCGGATCCGGCGCGACGGACTTCCTGACGAGCGTCGGCATCGCGCCGACACGCTGGGACATGGCCGAAACCGCCCATGGCGGTCCGTTCCCCGAAGTCCTCGCCCACGAGGTCTTTCTCAACTGCATTCTCGCCGGGCCGGGCACGCCGGTCTTCGTGCCCCGCGATGCGGGCGTCCGGCCGCGCGCGCTGCGGGTGATCGGCGACATCGCCTGCGACCCGGGCTCCGACTTCTCGCCCGTTCCGGTCTACGACCGCGTGACGACGTGGGACGCGCCGGCGCTGCGGGTCCATGACGATCCGCCGCTCGACGTCATGGCGATCGACAACCTGCCGTCGCTGCTTCCGCGCGAGGCATCCGAGGATTTCGCGGCGCAGCTTCTGCCGCATCTGCTTGCGCTGGGGAGCGATCCCGACGGCGTCTGGGCGCGGGCCCACGAACAATTCCGCCTGCATAGCGAGGGAGTCGAGGCATGATCCACTGGTGCGGCACGGGCCTGAGCGCGATCCCCGGCCTTCGGCGTCTGATCGAGAACGGCCACGACGTCACCGTCTGGAACCGGACCGTCGAAAAGGCCCGCGCGGCGGTCGGCGATCTCACCGACCGGATCGAGCGCTACGACGAGGATGCCCTGTCGGCGCGGCTCGCCGCGGGGGATGTCGTGATCTCGATGCTGCCGGCGGACCGGCACGTCCCGCTGGCGAAGATCTGTATCGACGCGCGCGCCCATTTCGTCTCGTCGAGTTACATCTCGCCGCAGATGGCCGGGTTGCACGACGCGGCGCTGGAGGCCGGCGTGGCGCTGGTGAACGAGGTCGGGCTCGACCCGGGCATCGACCACCTGATGGCCCACGACCTGATCGCGCGCTACCGCGCCTCCGAGGCGTTCGACAAGCGCAACGATCTGTCGTTCCTCAGCTATTGCGGTGGCGTGCCGAAGACGCCGAACGATTTCCGCTACAAGTTCTCGTGGTCGCCGCTCGGGGTGCTGCGCGCCCTGCGCTCGCCGTCGTCGTCGATCCGCGATTTCACCGAGCTCGACGCGGCGCGCCCGTGGGTCGCGCTGTCCACCTACGAGGCGCCGCTGCCCGAGCCCGAGACGTTCGAGGTCTATCCCAACCGCAACTCGCTGCCCTTCATGGAGCAGTACGACTTCGACCCCGGCTGGCGCGTGCGCGACTTCGTGCGGGGCACCCTGCGTCTCGAAGGCTGGTCCGAGGCGTGGGCCCCGGTCTTCAAGGAGATCGACGACCTCAAGGGCGCTGCCGGAGAGGCCCGTCTGGTCGAAATGGCCGACGAGATGTGGTCGCAACATGCCTACGCCGAGGGCGAGGCCGACCGCGTGGTCCTCGTCGTCGATCTGTCGGCGGAGCATGACTACGACACAGTCTGGCACGAGACATGGGTCCTCGATGCGCAGGGAGACGAGCGCGGCAGCGCCATGGCCCGCCTTGTCTCGATCCCCGTCGCGCTCGCGGTCGAGGCGGCGCAGGCCGGAAAGCTGCCGGCGGGCGTGCAGGCCGCCCCCTCCGACCCGGCGATCGTCGCCGAGTGGCTCGATCGCATCGCCGGCGAGGCGCAACACATGGCCCGCGTCGATCGGAGTGGCGAAGTCCCGGCCTGACGGCCCGGCGGGCGCCTTACCGGAACAGCCGGTAATAGGCCCAGTTCGGCAGGAACGCCCCGGCGCGGAAGGCCGAGCCGAGCACCCCGGGAAACACCCGCGACAGCGCGTCGGTGTTCATCAGCGCGAACATCTCCCGCGCGGCCTGTTCCGGCTCCATGATGCCCGGCATCCTGAAGTCGTTCTTGTCCGTCAGCCGCGTCCGGATGAAGCCGGGATTGGCCACCTGCACCTGGATCCCCGTCCCCCTGAGGTCGGCGTGCATCGATTCGCCCAGATTGATGATCGCGGCCTTCGACGCCGCATAGCCGATCGCGCCGGGCAGGCCGCGAAAGCCCGCGAACGAGCCGGTCAGCACGATGTGACCCCGGTCGCGCGTCACCATCCTGGGCACCACATGGCCGAGCACCCGCACGCAGCCCATGAAGTTCACGTCGCAGGTCGCCTCGACCTTCTCGGCATCCCATTCGCGCGCGCTCATCGGCCAGTAGAGCCCGGCGAGCCAGATCAGCCCGTCGATGTCGCCGACCTTCTCCGCGGCCCGCGCCACGGCGCCGGAATCGGTCACGTCGACCGGCACCACCTCCGCATTGCCCGGCAACTCGCCCGCCAGCTCGTCGAGGCGCCCCTCGTCACGGGCGCTGATCACCAGATCGGCGCCGACCCGGCTCAGCTGCTTGGCCAGCGCGCGGCCCAGCCCCTCCGACGCACCCACCAGCCAGTACCGCTTGCCCTGCCAGTCCCTCATCCGCTCTCCCCCAATTCTGCGCCTGATCGAAACATGGCCACCGCGCCGGTGGCAACCCGCCTCGCCAGGCGCCACTTGCCTCAGCTGACGTCGTCGCGCGGCGGGTCGGGGCGCGGCCGGTAGCGCGCGCCCATCCGCCAGAGCCTCAGAGCCTGCCAATGGATGAGCCCGAGCACGCGGACAGACCCGAAGGGTCGGCGCAGCAGGGCCGACAGGATCCCCCGATTGGTCAGCGCACGGCGCGACCCCGCGAGGGTGGCCACCACGCCGCCACCCTCGCGCGCGTAGTCGATCCGGATCGCCACCCGGTCCGGCCGGATGTCGAACGTGAACTCATAGCGCCCATCGACGGGCTGGAACGGCGAGACGTGCATCGCCTTGCGCGCCGACAGCCGGTCGCGCGGCCCGATCGGGCCAAGGTCGTCGCGGTGACAGAGATAGGCGTGGCGGTCGCCGAACGTGTTGGTCACCTCCGCGACGACCGCGCGCAACGCGCCATCGGCGTCCTCGACCAGCCAGAAGCTGACGGGGTTGAAGACATGGCCCAGGACCCGCGGCTGGGTCAGCAGGCGTAGGCGCCCGGTCGCCAGATGCGACAATCCCCGTTGCGCAAGCACCTGGCGCAGCCACGGCGCGCCCCGGCCGCGCCCCGGCAATCCGCCGTGATCGGCATCGTGGAACGCCGCGATCCCAAACCGGTTGCGCGCCAGCAGCGCAGGCCCTTCCTGAAGGCGTTCCGTGTCGAGAATGATGTAATCCACGCCGTAGGAAAACGTGTTCCGCAGCGCGCCGTGGCGGCTGTGGAACGTCCGGCCCGCCACGTGTTCCACGCGGTCGGCGATCGCCCGGGCCGGCGCCTCGACGCGCAGGGGGAGGTGCGTCGTGCGCCGGCGCATCATGCGAGGAGAATTGGTGAGGGCCGAAAGCACCGCTTGCCTATCCTTGTTCCGCGGCCGTTGCGGCGCGCATCCGATGCCCGCTCACCGCGCGGCCAGCGCCGGCGCGAATCGCTGCGCCAACGCGTCGGCGACCGCCGCTGCCGAGGCCAGGCCGTCCTCGTGAAACCCGTGGCGCATCCACGCACCGCAGAACCAAGTGTGATTGGCGCCATTGATCGAGCGTATCACGTCCTGCGCCGCGAACGCCGCCAGATCGTAGACCGGATGGCTGAAGCTGACGCTGTCGTAGACAAGGTCCTCGCGGATCGGGCGCGTCGAATTGAGGGTCACGAACATCGGGTCGCTCTCGGGGATCGGCTGCAGCGAGTTCATCCAGTAGGTCAGGTCGATCCGTTCCTGCCGCCCCTCGGCCGGTTCGGCATAGTTCCACGACGACCAGACGCGGCGGCGGCGCGGCATCACCGACGGATCGGCATGGAGGATCGCCTCGTTGGCCTGATAGCGCATCGCCCCGAGCGCGGTCCGTTCGACCGCCGTCGCATCCGACAGGAGCGCCAGCGAGATGTCGGAATGGGTGGCCAGAACCACGTCGTCGAACCGCTCCCAGCCGCCCCCCCGGCACCGGACAGACACCCCGGCCGCCTCGCGACGGATCGCCGCCACCGGCGTGGCCGTCCGCACCTCGACACCGCTCCGCGCCAGCCGCGCCTCGAGCCTGCGCACATATTCGACCGAACCGCCCCGGACCGTAAGCCAGCGGTGTTGACCGGTGTGGCTCAACAGCGCGTGGTTGGCGAAGAACTGGACCAGCGCCCGGGCCGGAAAATCCAGAACGCCCTCCGCCGGCGTCGACCAGATCGCGCCGGACAGCGGCAGCAGATAATAGTCGCGAAACCAGCGGCCCGTCCCCATCCGGTCGAGCAGCTCTCCGACGGTCATCGCCGGGTCCGACGCCATCTGCAGCGCACCGGCGTTGAACCGGAAGATGTCGCGGATCATGCGCAGAAAGCCGGGCCGCCCGAGGTTCGACGGCTGCGCGGCGACCGCCCCGGCATCGCGCAACCCGTACTCGATCCGTCCGCCCCGGAGCGAGGCGCCGAAGCTCATGTCGCTCGCCGCGACCGGCACGTCCAGCTCCTCGAACAGGCTGACGAGGTGCGGATAGGTCTGCCGGTTGAAGACGATGAAGCCCGTATCCACAGGCTGATCGCCGCGCCGTCCGGCCAGCACGGTGCGCGCGTGCCCGCCCAGTCGCGGCTCCGCCTCGATCAGCGTCACGCGGTGCTCGCGGGAAAGAAGATGAGCCGCTCCCAGCCCCGATATGCCGCCACCGATCACGGCGATGTGGCGCGGCCCGTTGGCCATGGTCTCGAACGGCATTCGTTCTCCCCGTCATTGTTCGGTGTTCATACGCCGGCCCGTCCGGCCCGGATGAATATTGGTGCCGGTTTTTTTCGCGGCGCGGGGTGATCCACCCGCGCCCGGGTGGCGTAAGACCTCACATGCTGACGCTCGCGAAGATTGGGGACGAAAGCGAGGCGGGGGCCTTGATGGCATCCCCGACTCGCGCCAACACTTCGGGGGGCAGCAGGCGGAACACGAGAATGGGCTCTGTCGGAGCGATCAAGCAGGACTGGGTGGATCATGTGCGGCGCATTCACCGGGAGCGCGACGAAGACGCCTTCGCCGAACTCTTCGTGCATTTCGCGCCGCGGGTGAAGGCGTTTCTCATGCGGTCGGGATCGGCCGAGGCGCTGGCCGAGGAATGCATGCAGGACGTCATGGCGACGCTTTGGCGCAAGGCGCACATGTTCGATCCGACCCGCGCGAGCGTGGCGACGTGGATCTTCACGATCGCCCGCAACCGCAAGATCGACGTCCTGCGCCGGCAGAGGCGGCCCGAGCCGGAAGACCTCACCTGGGGTCCCGAGCACGAGCCGGACCAGGAAGACGTTCTCGCCATGCAGCAGGAGGCCGAACGACTGGGCCGCGCGATCGCCGCGCTGCCCGAGAAGCAGCGGCATCTGATCGAGCGGGCCTATTATGGCGATCTCACCCATTCCGAGATCGCCGAGGAGACGGGCCTGCCGTTGGGAACAATCAAGTCGCGGATCCGGCTGGCGCTGGATCGGCTGCGACACGCGATGGGATGACGATGAAGACGATCAGGCATCATCTGCACGAAAACGTACTCCTTTCCTATACGGCCGGGGACTTGCCGGAGGCGTTTTCGCTCGTGGTCGCGACTCATGTGTCCATGTGCGACGAGTGCCGCGCGCGCCTCGAGACGCTCGAAGCCGTGGGTGGCGGGGTGCTGGACGCGGCGGCGCCCGCGACGCTGGAGTACCGGCAGCCTCGCCGCGACCATGGCGCGGATAAGGGCCGGGGCTCCGGCCGCGGCGCCCGCGATTGTGCGGTCCGACCTGCCGTCTCCGCTCGCGGGGTATGTCGGCGGCGGGCTCGACGCGGTGAAATGGCGGGCGGTGGGAGGCGGCGTGCGCCAGGCGGTCCTCGACACGTCCGGCAGCTCCACGGTGCGGCTCATCTACATTCCCTCGGGCGTTGCGGTGCCGGAGCATGGTCATGGCGGGACCGAACTGACGCTGGTGTTGCGCGGTGCCTACCGCGACGAGACCGACCGGTTCGGACCCGGCGACGTGGAGACGGCCGATGCGGCGCTAAACCACACGCCGGTCGCCGAGGTGGGCGCTCCCTGCATCTGCCTTGCGGCCTCGGATGCCCGCCTGCGCTTTCGCGGGCTCCTGCCGCGTCTGGCCCAGCCCTTCATCGGGATCTGACGCGGCGATCGCGGGCGGCGCGGGCGGTCCGTCGATCGAGCATGCGCGCTCGGGCGCCGCTTCCCCGCGCCCGCACCCCCGGCCGAGCCCGCAGGTCCCCCCTGAGCGCGGGACATCCCGGCCGGACGGGACCGCAGCGCTAGCGGTGGGCGAACCCTGCGGATTGCTCTCGCGCAGTCCCGTCCCGGGCCGCGATGACGGCGGCAAGACGGCGGCACCCTGCTTGCCAGCCAGACCTGTCGCCCCTCGCCCGCCGGAGAGGTCCCCGGGAACGTCCTGGGCCGCGCCGCGATGCGCGCGGCGCCCGGGCTCACTCGCCGGCCTGAAGCGCCGGTTCGGGCGGCACGGCATCCGGCGCCAGTTCCTCGAAGTCGAAATTGTCGAGCCGCCGCGCCCGCCGGCCGGCCTTGTCCGCCGACACCTTGATCTCGGCGATGTCCTTCGAGGCCTGCCCGAAATGCCGATCGAGGTTCTCGACCCGGTTTCCGAGCCGGTCGACGTCGCCGTGCAGCAGCGCCAGCTCGCGGCGGATCGCGCCGGCCTGCTCGCGCATCCGCGCATCCTTGAGGATCGCGCGCATCGTGTTCAGCGTCGCCATGCAGGTCGTCGGCGACACGATCCACACCCGCAACCCGAACCCCTCGCGCACCACGTCGCCATGGTTGGCGTGCAGTTCCGCATAGACCGCCTCGGACGGCAGGAACATCAGCGCCCCGTCCGCCGTCTCGCCCTCGAGGATGTAGCGCTCCGCGATGGCGCGGATATGGGTCCGCACCGAACCGCGGAAGAGGCGCGTCGCCTCCTTCGTCTCGCCATCGGTCTTCGCGGCGCGCAGACGCTCGTAGGCTTCCAGCGGAAACTTGGCGTCGACCACGATCGGCCCCGGCGGGTTGGGCAGATGGATCAGGCAGTCCGCGCGGCGCGCGTTCGACAGGGTGGCCTGCAGCGTGTAGCTGTCCGACGGCAGCGCCTTGCTGACGATATCGCGCAACTGGATCTCGCCGAAGGCCCCGCGGGTCTGCTTGTTGGACAGGATATCCTGCAGGCTGAGCACGTCGCCCGACAGCTTCTCGATCTTCGCCTGCGCCCTGTCGATGGTCTCCAGCCGCTGCTGCAGGTCGCCCAGCGAGCGCGCCGTCCGGGTCGACGATCCGTGCAGGCTGTCGGTCATCTGGCGCCCGACCTCGCCGAGGCGCGTTTCCATGTGCCGCAGCATGGATTGCTGGCTCGCCGCCTGGCTTTCGGCGACACCGGTGAGATTGCCCGCAAGCCGCTGCTGGGCCTCGCCCACGGCGCCGACGCGCTCGCCCAGCGCGCCCAGATGGGCGGCCAGCGCGCCGACGTCCCGCGTGGTGCGCCGCACGGCCGAGAGCAGCAGCACGAACGCCAGCAACAGAAGCACGCCCGCCAGCGCGGCCAGCACCAGCGGGTCATCGTATGCGTAGCTTCGTCCGGCGATCTCGACCATGGATGTTCTCTATGCGTTCACGTACCGGCGCGCAACCCGCCGCGTCAGGTCCGGCCGAAGAGCCGCTCGATGTCGGCAAGCTTCAGTTCGACATATGTGGGGCGCCCGTGGTTGCACTGCCCCGAGCGCGGCGTCTGCTCCATCTCGCGCAGGAGCGCGTTCATCTCGTCGGCGCAAAGCCGCCGGCCCGAACGGACCGACCCGTGACAGGCGACGCGGCTCAGCACGTCGTCGAGGCGCGTTCGCAGGGTCGCGGCGCCGTCATCGTCCTCGAGCGCGTCGAGAATGTCGGCCAGCAGCGGCGCCGCATCGACGGGCCCGAGCAGCGCCGGCGTCTCGCGCACCGCCACCGCGCCCTTGCCGAACGGCTCGATCACCAGTCCCAGTATCGCCAGCTCGTCTGCCATCGCCGCCAGGCGCAGGGCCGCGTCCTCGCCCGGCTCCACGATCTGCGGCACCAGAAGCGGCTGCGTGCGCACGCCGCTCTCGTCGAGCTGCCGCTTCAGACGCTCGTAGACCAGCCGTTCATGCGCGGCATGGGCATCGACCAGAACGATCCCGTCCCGCGTCTGCGCCAGAATGTAGTTCTCGTGCAGATGCGCGCGGGCCGCGCCGAGGGGATGCCCGGCCTGCGGCTCTTCCGCGGGCGAAGGTTCCATCCGCGCGGCGTCCTCGCGAAATCCGAAATCGGCCGCGGGCAGGGAAACGGCGCGCGGGCCGGTGCGGTCCATCTGGTAGACGCGCGGCGGCTCTGGCCGGGCGGCGGCGAGCGTCGCCTGCCCGATGGTCGAGGCCGCGCGCCGGTCGCCGCCCGCCAGCGCCGCGCGCACGCCCGACACCACGAGCCCGCGCGCCGCCTGCGGGTCGCGGAACCGGACCTCGGCCTTGGCGGGGTGCACGTTGACGTCCACCAGATGCGGGTCGCAGGCGACGAAAAGCGCCGCCGCCGGGTGCCGCCCGCGCACCATCACGTCGGCGTAGGCCGCCCTGAGCGCGCCGGCCAGAAGCTTGTCGCGCACCGGCCGGCCGTTGACGAAGATGAACTGCGCCACCGCCGCGCCCCGCGAATAGGTCGGCAGCGCCGCGAACCCGCCCAGCGACAGCCCCTCGCGTTCGGCATCCAGAGGCAGAGCATCGGCGATGAAATCCTCGCCCATGATCGCCGTGACCCGCTGGCGCAGCGCCGCCTCGTCGCCCGCCGGGGCCGGATCGGCGCGAAAGACCATCCGCTGCCCGCCGTTCGATACATCCGTCAGGCGGAACCCGATGCCGGGCTCGGCCATCGCCAGGCGCCGCACGATGTCGGCGATCGCCTGCGCCTCGGCCCGGTCGGTGCGCAGGAACTTCAGCCGCGCGGGCGTGGCGTAGAACAGCTCCCGCACCTCCACGACCGTGCCCGGCTCCAGCGCCGCCGGGCGCACCGCGCTCGGCGTTCCGCCCTCGATGCGGGCCTCGGCCCCGTCGCCGCCGCGCACACGGCTCGCCACCCGCAACCGTGCCACCGCGCCCAGCGACGCCAGCGCCTCGCCCCGGAATCCGAAGGTCCGGATCGCCAGCAGGTCCGAGCCGTCGATCTTCGATGTGGCATGGCGCGCCATCGCCAGCGGCAGGTCGGGCGCCGGGATGCCGCAGCCGTCGTCGCTGACCCGGATCAGCGTCTTGCCGCCATCGCCGTAGGCAATCGCGATACGCCGCGCGCCCGCGTCGATCGCGTTCTCCACCAGTTCCTTGACCGCCGAGGCCGGACGCTCCACCACCTCGCCGGCCGCGATGCGGTTGATCGCTGCCTCGTCGAGCTGCCGGATCGGTCGGCCTTCGCCTATGTTGCGGTCATGCTGTCCCACCCCACAATCTCTAGCATGAAGCCCTAGATGCGCCAAGGAGAACAGAAGGGGAGCGCAACCCGCGCGCCGCGTGCCTAGCCGCCGAGGGCCACCCGCACGACAGGAAGGGCGCTCGCCGCGCCAAGCCCGACCAGGGCCCCGACGACGAGCCGCGCCGGAAGGGTCCGCAGCGCCGGAGCGACCGCGCCCAGCACTGCGCAGATCGTGCCGTAATAAGCGAGGGCGACCAGATCCATGGGGCGAGTGGAGCGAGGCACTGCCCTCGCGTCAAGTCCGGCATGTCCGGCGCCAGACAACACCGATGCCGCCACGTCAGGGCCCAGGGTTTCAACGGAAAGCGCCCTGCCGATGGCGCTACCACCTTTCGGCAGTGTTGCAAGGGTGCCGCTTTGGCGCTAGCCCTGCTTTTGTTCGGCGCCCGGCCGGCGAGATCCCGCGACAAGACGGGAGCGGCCACGGGGACAATTCGGCGCCCAGGGGAGGGTCGACGGGGTGAACGAGACGGAATCCGTTCCGGCGCTGCTGGCGCGCAACGTCGAACGTTTCGGCACGCGGCCGGCCTATCGCGAGAAAGAGTTCGGCATCTGGCAGAGCTGGACCTGGGCCGAGGCCGCCGCCGAGATCGAGGCGCTGGCGCTCGGCCTGCTGACGCTCGGCGCTTCGCCCGGAGACCACGTCGCCATCATCGGCCGCAACCGCCCGGCGCTCTACTGGGCGATGATCGCCGCGCAACGCGCCGGCTGCGTGCCCGTCCCGCTCTACCAGGACGCGGTCGGCGACGAGATCGCCTACGTCCTCGACCATTGCGGCGCCCGCTTCATCGTCGCCGGCGATCAGGAGCAGGTCGACAAGGTCCTCGACGTGGAGGATTCGCTGCACGGCCTCGAACACATCATCTACCTCGACGCGCGCGGCCTGCGGAAATACGACCACACCCGCCTGTCCGCCTACGCCGAGATCCAGGCCCAGGGCCGCGCCGCCCGCGAGCGCCACGCTGCCCGAGCTTGCGCGGCGCACCGACGCGCTCGGCTACGACGCCACCTGCGTCATGCTCTACACCTCCGGCACCACCGGGCGCCCCAAGGGCGTGGTCCTGTCGAACCGCAACATCATCGAGACCTCGAAGAACTCCGCCGCCTTCGACCACCTCACCGAGCGCGAGGAGGTGCTGGCCTACCTGCCCATGGCCTGGGTCGGCGACTTCATCTTCTCCATCGGCCAGGCGGTCTGGTGCGGCTTCTGCGTCAACTGCCCCGAGAGCCCCGACACGATGCTCACCGACCTGCGCGAGATCGGGCCGACCTACTACTTCGCGCCCCCCCGCGTGTTCGAGACGCAGCTCACCACCGTGATGATCCGCATGGAGGACGCCGCGCCGCCTCAAGCGCTGGCTCTTCCGCCACTACATGGACGCTCGCCCGCCGCATCGGCCCCGCCATCCTCGACGGCAAGCCGGTCGGCACCCTCGACCGTCTGCGCTATGGCCTCGGCCACCTGCTGGTCTACGGCCCGCTCAAGAACACGCTGGGCTTTTCCCGCGTCCGCGTCGGCTACACCGCCGGCGAGGCGATCGGGCCCGAGATCTTCGATTTCTACCGCGCCCTCGGCATCAACCTCAAACAGCTCTACGGCCAGACCGAGGCGTCGGTGTTCATCACCCAGCAGCCCGACCACGAGGTCCGCCCCGACACCGTCGGCGTGCCCAGCCCCGGCGTCGAGCTGCGCATCGACGAGAGCGGCGAGGTCTTCTACCGCTCTCCCGGCACCTTCGTGCGCTATTACAAGAACGACGAATCCACCGCCTCGACCAAGGACTCCGAAGGCTGGGTCGCCACCGGCGACGCCGGCTTCATCGAGGAGGGGACCGGCCACCTGCGCATCATCGACCGCGCCAAGGACGTCGGCAAGATGGCCGACGGCCGCCTCTTCGCGCCGAAATACGTGGAGAACAAGCTCAAGTTCTACCCCAACATCCTCGAAGCCGTGGTCCTCGGCAACGGCCGCGACGTCTGCACCGCCTTCCTCAACATCGACCTTTCCGCGGTCGGCAACTGGGCCGAGCGCAACAACATCGCCTACGCCTCCTATCAGGAACTGTCCCAGCACCCCCGCGTGCTCGAGATGATGCGCGGCCACGTCGCCGAGGTGAACGCGAGCGTCGCCCAGGACGAGATGCTCTCGGGCTGCCAGATCCACCGCTTCCTGGTGCTGCACAAGGAGCTCGACGCCGACGACGGCGAGCTGACCCGCACCCGCAAGGTCCGCCGCAACATCATCTCCGAGAAGTTCGCCGACCTGATCGACGCGCTCTATTCGCGGCAAGGACGAGATCTACACCGAGACCGAAGTCACCTACGAGGACGGCCGCAAGGGCAAGATCAAGGCCACGCTCAAGATCCAGGACGCCGAGGTCGTGCGGCGCGAACGAGAGGATGGCGGCGGAATGAGCTTGCCGAGCGGGGTCCAAACGGCGTTCGGCTTGGGATGCGCTTTCGTCGTCGGGCTTCTAGGGATCGTCGACCCGCTCCAGGACCAGCTCATAGTCGGGATCGCCTCGATCATGACGCTCCTTCGTTTCCAGCCAGAGTTAGCTGCGGGTCGCGGCTGCCGCAGTCTTGGGTGGAAGCTTCCGGCCTACGTCGCGCTCAACATCGCGCTGGTGTCGGTGTTCGCAATACTCGGTCTCTTCTTCGTCGGAGGCACACGATGACTGGCACGGCTGCCACCGCTGATGCGGGCGAGACCTTCACCACCCCCGACGGCCGCACCATCGGCGGCACGCTGATGGAGATGCGCAACATCACCCTGCGCTTCGGCGGGCGTGGAGGCGATCAAGGACATCTCCTTCGACATCCGCGAGGGCGAGATCCGCGCCATCATCGGCCCCAACGGCGCCGGCAAGTCCTCGATGCTCAACGTGATCTCGGGCTTCTACCACCCGCAGGAGGGCGAGGTCTGGTTCCGCGGCGAGAAGCGCCCGCCGATGAAGCCCTACCAGGTCGCCCGCCAGGGCATCGCCCGCACCTTCCAGAACATCGCGCTCTTCGACGGGATGAGCGTGCTCGACAACATCATGACCGGGCGGCTGACGCACATGCATTCGGGCATGTTCTCCCAGGCGATCTGGTGGGGCCGGGCCCAGCGCGACGAGGTCGAGAACCGCGAGCAGGTCGAGCGGATCATCGACTTCCTGGAGATCCAGGCGATCCGCAAGACGCCGGTCGGCCGGCTGCCCTACGGCCTGAAGAAGCGGGTCGAACTGGCCCGCGCGCTCGCCGCCGAGCCGAAGCTGCTGCTGCTCGACGAGCCGATGGCGGGCATGAACGTCGAGGAGAAGGAGGACATGTGCCGCTTCATCCTCGACGTGAACGACGAGTTCGGCACCACCATCGCGCTGATCGAGCACGACATGGGCGTGGTCATGGACCTGTCCGACCGCGTCGTGGTGATGGATTACGGCACGCAAGATCGGCGACGGCACCCCCGACGAGGTCCGCGCCAACCCCGAGGTCATCGACGCCTACCTGGGGGTGGCGCATGACTGAGCGGGATCCGCTCCACGGCCCGCTCCGGGAGCCCTCGTCGCGGATCGGCGGCTTCCGCCGCCGCGCCCGCATCCACGGAGACGCCTGATGCCCGACCAGCTTCTCTTCGCCATGGAGGTCACGCTCAACGGCCTGATGGCGGGCGTGCTCTACGCCCTCGTGGCGCTGGGCTTCGTGCTGATCTTCAAGGCCTCCGGCATCTTCAACTTCGCCCAAGGGGTGATGGCGCTCTTCGCCGCGCTGACGCTCGTCGGCATCATGGACGGGCAGGTGCCCTTCGACGCACCTGATCAACGCCATCTTCGGCACCGACATCCACGGCTTCGGCTGGACCGTGCCGGCGCTCGCCGCGATCCTCCTCACGGCGCTGGTGATGATCGTCTTCGCCATCGCCGTGCAGAAGTTCATCTTCGCCCACCTCGTCAACCAGGCGCCGATCATCCTGTTCATGGCCACCATCGGGCTCGCCTACTTCCTCGAAGGCATCGGCGACCTGATGTGGGGCTCCGACATCAAGACCCTCGACGTCGGCCTGCCGCAGGGCATCAACGAGACCATCGACCGCGTCACCTTCGACATGTTCGGCTACGGCTTCTTCATCGACAACCTCGACATCGCCGCGACGATCGTGGCCGCGATCCTCGTCGGCGCCCTGGTCGCCTTCAGCCAGTACACCAAGCAGGGCCGGGCGCTGCGCGCCGTCGCCGACGACCATCAGGCGGCGCTGTAGCGTCGGCATCTCGCTCAGCTTCATCTGGGTGCTGGTCTGGTCGATCGCGGGCTTCGTCGCGCTGGTCGCCGGCATCATGTGGGGCGCCAAGTCGGGGGTGCAGTTCTCGCTGTCGCTGATCGCGCTCAAGGCCCTGCCGGTGCTGATGCTGGGCGGCTTCACCTCGATCCCCGGCGCCATCGTCGGCGGCCTGATCATCGGCGTCGGCGAGAAGCTCTTCGAGTTCCTGGTCGGCCCGCTGGTCGGCGGCGCGACCGAGAACTGGTTCGCCTACGTCCTCGCCCTCATCTTCCTCGTCTTCCGGCCGCAGGGCCTGTTCGGCGAGCGGATCATCGAGAGGGTATGATGGCTCAGCCCTTCTCCAGCGACCGGTGCAGCGCGATCACCGCCGCCCGCCAGCGCCACGATGACCGCGTTCGCCAGCCATGAATGTCCCGCGAACGCGACCAGCGCCGCCGCCGCCGCCACGGCCAGCACGACCCCGATCCCCAGCGCCACCCGCCACGCCAGGCGCTCCTGCGTCGTGCGCCCGTCGGCGCCGACCTCGGCCGCGTCGGGCACCACGTTCAGCACCGCCGCCTTGGCGCGCCGGAACTCGGCCTCGTCGATCAGGCCGGCGGCCCGCATCCGCGACAATTCCTCGATCCGCTCGAATAGCCCGTCCCGCATCGCCGCGCTCCTTTCGCGCTCACGCCTGGCACGGAAATGCGGTGCAAATGCGGCACGGACCGGCGGATCGGGCCTCCTGGTGAATGACGGGGACGGCGCATGACGCACACGGTGTCGCAAACACTTGTCCACCTCTGCCTGCCGGTCACGTTCGCGATGCTGGCGGGCGCAGCTCTCCGGGTCGATGCGGTGGTCTTCCAATGCCCGCTCGGCGCGTCCTGCGGCGAGGCCCTGCGCGACCTGTCCGCCTGGACCCTGGCCGCCCTCGCCTCGGGCGGTGCCGCCCTCGTCATCCGGGCCCGCCTCAGGAAGGAACCACAGGAATGATCTATCGCGAGGCCGGCGACTTCAAGACGACCTATACCGGCGACAGCCAGACCTTCCCGATCCGCATCGACCGCTGGGCCTACTACGCGGCCGTCATCGCCGCGTTCCTCGTCGTGCCCCTGGTCATCAACGACTACTGGCTCAACGCGGTCTTCCTGCCGTTCCTGATCTACGCCATCGCGGCGCTGGGGCTGAACATCCTGACCGGCTATTGCGGTCAGGTCTCGCTCGGCACCGGCGGCTTCATGGCCGTGGGCGCCTATGCCTCTACAAGCTGATGACCGCCTTTCCCGACATCAACATCACCATCCACGTGGTGCTCGCGGGCCTCGTCACCGCGCTGCGTCGGCATGCTCTTCGGCCTGCCCTCCCTGCGCATCAAGGGCTTCTACCTCGCCGTCGCCACGCTGGCCGCGCAGTTCTTCCTGGTCTGGCTCTTCAACCGCGTGCCGTGGTTCTACAACTACTCCGCCTCGGGTCAGATCAACGCCGCCCGAGCGGACGCTTTTCGGCGTCGAGATCACCGGCCCCAACACCGATGCCTGGGCCACCTACCTCTTCTGCCTCGCCTTCGTCTTCGCGTCGGCCTGGCTCGCGCGCAACCTCACGCGCGGCACCACGGGGCGCACCTGGATGGCGATCCGCGACATGGACATCGCCGCCGAGATCATCGGCGTGAACCCGCTGCGCGCCAAGCTCTCGGCCTTCGCCGTCAGCTCGTTCTTCATCGGCATCTCCGGCGCGCTGTTCTTCGGCGTCTACCTCGGCGCGGTCGAGGTCGGCTCGGCCTTCGGCATCGAAAAGTCGTTCCTGGTGCTCTTCATGATCATCATCGGCGGCCTCGGCTCGATCTTCGGCGCCTTCGCGGGGGCGGCGTTCATGGTGCTGCTGCCGGTGCTTTCTCAAGAACGTGCTGGTGGGCGGGCTCGGCTGGCCCACCGACCTCGCCGCGCATCTGGAGCTCGTCATCGTCGGCGCGCTCATCATCATCTTCCTGATCGCCGAGCCGCACGGGCTCGCCGCGCTCTGGCGCACCACCAAGGAAAAGCTGAGGCTCTGGCCTTTCCCGTACTGAGGCGGGCCACGAACAACGACCACTGGGAGGACTACAATGAAAAGAACCACCTTCGCCGCGGCGGCCCTCGCGCTCGCCGCCCTGACCGGACCGGCGCTCGCCGATCTCGTCATTCCCGACCTGAGCTACCGCACCGGGCCCTACGCCGCCGGCGGCATCCCGTTCTCGGACGGCTACCAGGATTACTTCGCCCTGCTCAACGAGCGTGATGGCGGCATCGGCGGCGAGAAGATCCGCCTGATCGAGTGCGAGACCGGCTACGACACCGAGAAGGGCGTCGAGTGCTACGAGGCCACCAAGGGCGAGGGCGCGCTCGTCTACCAGCCGCTCTCGACCGGCATCACCTACCAGCTGATCCCCAAGGTCGAGGCCGACCAGATCCCGCTGCACACGCTGGGCTACGGCCGCACCTCGGCCGCGAACGGCAAGGTGTTCAACTGGGTCTTCAACTACCCGGCGAACTACTGGGACGCGGCCAGCGTCGCGATCAAGTACCTGCTCGACGAGAACGGCGGCGATCTGTCGGACAAGAAGATCGCGCTCCTCTACCACAACTCGGCCTACGGCAAGGAGCCGATCCGCACCCTCGAGGAGCTGAGCAAGAAGCACGGCTTCGAGCTGACCACGATCCCCGTCGACCATCCGGGCCAGGAGCAGAAGTCGCAGTGGCTGCAGATCCGGCGCGACCGCCCGGACTACGTGATCATGTGGGGCTGGGGCGTGATGAACCAGGTCGCCGTGCAGGAGGCCGCCAACATCCGCTTCCCGATGGAGAACTTCATCGGCAACTGGTGGGCCGGCGCCGAGCATGACGTGACGCCCGCGGGCGCCGCGGCCGACGGCTACAAGTCGCTGAACATGAACAAGGTCGAGGATTTCCCGATCTTCGACGAGATCCGCGCCAACGTCCACGACAAGGGCCTCGCCGCCGGCGACGGCTCCAATGTCGGCAAGGTGCTCTACACGCGCGGCATGTACGCGGCGATGCTCGCCGCCGAGGCCATCCGCAAGGCGCAGGAGATCCACGGCACCGCCGCCATCAACGCCGCGCAGATGCGCGACGGCATGGAGGCGCTGGAGATCACCAACGCCCGCATGGAAGAGCTCGGCATGCCCGAGATCGGCCCCGAGTTCAGCGTCTCGTGCGAGGATCACGGCGGCTCCGGCATGGGCCTCGTCCAGCAATGGGACGCCGAGGCCGGGCAGTGGAACGTCGCTGACCGACTACATCGCGCCCGACGAGGAGGTCATCCAGCCGCTGATCGAGGCCGACAGCCAGCAGTTCGCGGACGAGAACAACATCACGCCCGGCTGCGACAGCTGAGCCCGAGCCCGGCCCCGGACACGCGATCCGGGGCCGGAGCGCCTTTGAGATTTCGCCCCATTTCTTGCCAGATGTTTAAAATGGGGGGGTAAAATTTTGCAGGAAGTTGCAAGAAGAGCCAAGGACGCCGCCCATGCTCGACGCCGGACGCACCGACGAGACGCTCCTCGAGGTCAACAACATCGAGGTGATCTACAATTCCGTGATCCTCGTCCTGAAGGGCGTGTCCCTGTCCGTCCCCAAGGGCGGAATCACCGCCCTGCTCGGGGGCAACGGTGCGGGCAAGACCACGACTTTGAAGGCAATTTCCAACCTTCTGCACTCCGAGCGCGGAGAGGTCACCAAGGGCTCGATCCTCTATCGCGGCGAGCGGGTGCAGGACCTCTCGCCCTCCGACCTGGTCAGCCGCGGCGTCATCCAGGTGATGGAAGGACGCCATTGTTTCGAGCACCTTACGGTCGAGGAGAACCTTCTGACCGGCGCCTACACCCGCCGCGACGGTTCGGCCGCGATCGCGCAAGACCTTGAAATGGTTTACGACTATTTCCCCCGCCTCCGGGAGCGCCGCAAGTCCCAGGCCGGCTACACCTCCGGCGGCGAGCAGCAGATGTGCGCCATCGGCCGCGCCCTGATGTCCCGCCCCGAGACGATCCTGCTCGACGAGCCCTCCATGGGCCTCGCTCCGCAGCTCGTGGAACAGATCTTCGGCATCGTGAAATCCGTCAATGAAAACGAGGGGGTAACCTTCCTCCTCGCGGAGCAGAACACCAACGTCGCGCTGCGCTTCGCCCATTACGGCTACATCCTGGAATCGGGCCGCGTGGTGATGGACGGCCCCGCCGCCGAGCTGCGCGAGAACCCCGACGTCAAGGAATTCTACCTCGGCATGTCCGACGAGGGCCGCAAATCGTTCCGCAACGTGCGCTCCTATCGTCGCCGCAAACGCTGGTTGAGCTGACTTCCCGAAGGCGGGGTCGCGGCCACGTGAAAGGATGCAAGTCTATGATTTTCTACGATGATCTGGAAACACAAAGTCCCGAGGCCCGGGCCCGGTATCTCGCCAAGGAATTGCCCGAACAGGTGCGCCGCGCCCGCGCGCTGCCGGGGTATGCTAAGGCGCTGTTTGCGGTCGACCCCGCCGCGATCACCGCGCCCGAGGCCCTGTCGAACCTGCCTGTCCTGCGCAAGGCGGCCCTCACCGAGGCCCAGGCGGCGCAGCGTCCTCTCGGCGGCCTGACCACCCGCCCGGCAGGCGAATTCGCTCATATATTCCAGTCTCCTGGCCCTCTCTACGAGCCGGGAGGGATCGAGGACGACTGGTGGCGCATGGGCCGTTTCCTCCACGCGCTCGGCATCCGGCGGGGCGACATCGTCCAGAACTGCTTCGCCTATCACCTCACGCCCGCCGGCATGATCTTCGAGAGCGGTGCCCGCGCCGTCGAGGCCAGCGTCATCCCCGCCGGCACCGGCCAGACCGAACTGCAGGCCCGCGCGGCCCACGACATCGGCGCGACCGCCTACGCCGGCACGCCCGACTTCCTGAAGGTGATCCTCGACAAGGCCGACGAACTTGGCCTGTCTCTGAACATGTCGAAGGCCGCCGTTTCCGGCGGCGCCCTCTTCCCCTCGCTGCGTCAGGAATACGCCGATCGCGGCATAACCTGCCGACAATGCTACGCAACTGCCGACCTCGGCCTCATCGCCTACGAATCCGCGCCGGTCGAAGGGATGATCGTCGACGAAGGTGTCGTCATCGAGATCGTGACACCCGGCACCGGCGATCCGGTGCCCGACGGGGAGGTCGGCGAGGTTCTGGTGACGACCTTGAATCCCGACTATCCGCTCATCCGCTTCGCCACCGGCGATCTCTCGGCCGTGCTGCCGGGTATCAGCCCGTGTGGCCGCACCAACATGCGGATCAGGGGCTGGATGGGCCGTGCCGACCAGACCACCAAGATCAAGGGGATGTTCGTGCGCCCCGAACAGGTGGCGTCTCTTGTCGCGCGGCATCCCGAGGTCACCCGCGCGCGGATTCTGGCCAAGAGGGAGGGCGAACGCGACGTGATGATCGTTCAGCTCGAAACCACGAGCGACGATCCTGCGTTCTATGAGACATCCGTCGTGGAAACGTTGAAATTGCGCGGCACGGTCGAACTGGTCCCGCCCGGCACATTGCCACGGGACGGCAAGGTCATCGACGACCTTCGGTCCTACGACTGAGCCGCGCCGCCGCAGGGAGGCGGTGACATATGGTTCGCAGTATCGGTGCCGCGCTTTTGGCTCTTACCCTGGCAACGCCGCTTGACGCGGCGGAATTGGCCTTCGTGATCGGGAACGAGAATTACAGGAACCTCACGGACCTTCGGGGCGCGGACGATGTGGTCTCCGCCGCGCGCCAACTGACCGAAGAGGGTGTCGACGTCATCTCGGTGCGCGACGCCACGCAGGCCGACATCCAGGATGCACTCGAAAGGTTCCTCGAGGCGGCACCGGATGCGGACCGCGTTCTGGTCGTGCTGTCAGGCCGCTTCGTCGCGACGCCGGGGCGATACCTATTTCCTGCCGGTCACCACCGACAGAACGCCCGCGCTGGCGCGCCTGCCGCGCGAGGCGCTCCCGCTCAGCGTCATCGAGGCTGTCCTGCGGGAGGACAAGAACCGCTCGGTCGTGCTGCTGGCCACCGACGACGTCAAGGACGAGATCGGACCTTATCTGAGGCGCGGGACCGGCCCCGTCGGTGCTTCCCGGCGGACGACGATCCTGCGCACGGCACCCCGGACCGCGGCACGCCTCGTGAGCGAGGTACTGGCCGAGCCGAACCAGTCGCTGCTCGACGGAATCCGCAACATGGGCGACATTTCGGCGCCCAAGAATCTGGCGCGGGATTATACATTCGTCTCCCGCAAGGCATCGCAGGACGATGCCGAAGCCCTCAAGGCGTGGCTCGAAGCGCGAAAGGCCGACAACGAGGAGGCCCTGAGCGGCTTTCTCCAACGCCATCCGGGAAGCCGCTTCGGTAGCCAAGCACGCGACCGGCTCGACCAGATCAGGCGCGACCCGGCACGGCTTGCCCGGCAGACCGAGGACGGCCTGGGCCTGAGGGCCGAACAACGGCGCGGCATTCAGCGCGGTCTGTCAATTCTCGGCTACGAGACGCGCGGGATCGACGGGATCTTCGGGCAGGGCACGCGCGGCGCGATCGAACAATGGCAGCGGGACAACGACCTGCCGCAAACCAGCTACCTGTCGGGAAACCAGATCGAACTGATCGCGCGTCAGGCGGATGCGCGTCGACAGGAGCTCGATCGCGCGGCGGCGGCACGGCGCGCGCAGCAGGAATCGGAAGACCGGGCGTGGTGGCGCGAGACGGGCGCGGAAGGGACCGAAGTCGGCTATTCCGACTATCTCGAGAGGTTCCCGGACGGCCTCTATTCGGAGATCGCGCAGAACCGACTCGATCAGGCCGAAGCCCGTCGCCGCGATTCTGCGGCGGCCCTCGAGCGTGACCTCTGGGACGAGGCCCGGGAGGGGGATACCGTGGCGCGCTATCGTGCCTATCTCGACCGCTTCCCGAACGGGCAGTTTTCACCAAACGCCAAGCAGCGCATCGCGCAACTTGATCGGGCTGCCGATCCGAAACTGAAACAGGCGCGCGCCGCCGAGACCCAGCTCAACCTCAATCCGGTGACCGCCAGACTGATCGAGGAGCGCCTGATGGCCCTCGGGCACAAGCCCGGAACCGTGGACGGCAATTTCGATGACCGCACGCGGCGGGCAATCCGGCGCTATCAATCGGAACGCGAACTGCCTTCGACCGGTTTTCTGAACGAACCGACGGTGGTGCGGCTTTTGGCGGACAGCGTCAGCGACCTGTTACGCAGGTAGGGCAAGATCCAGCGGCATCGGCGGACTTGCGCATTTTGCGCGAGCCCGCTCGGCGTGATACCCTTTTTCCGTGACCATATGGCAGTCGGGGCTGACGGCTCCGCTGCGGGGGCGCTCAATTTCGGGGCGCCCGTGAAAGAGGAGAACCCCGTGTCCCCTGATTTGGCAGACGTCCGCCAGCGCCCCGCCGATCACATTTTCCGAACTCATGCAGCGCCTGGCCGACCCGGAAACCCCGGAGGAAGAGCTTCTTCCATATTTCGTTCAGGTTCCGTCCCGGTCGATCGATCCCGGTTTTCAGCCAAACCCGGCGCTTGTCACCGACCTCGGTGGCGGGCTCGAAGGCGGGCTGGCCGTCTCGCTCCTCAACGGATGGCGGCGGCGTCAGAGGCATCGGGCCTACCGCGACCGGATTGCCGGCGGATGGTCGGGCCCGCGCATCATCTCCGAGGGCGACAGCTGGTTCCAGTATCCGACGCGGCTGCAGGACGTGATCGACCACCTCATGGGGGACCATGCGATCCTGAGCCTCGGAGGGGCCGGCGACACGCTCGACGACATGCGCGAACAGGACGAGATCATCGTCAACGCGGACGCGCGAAGGCGCGCAGGCGATTCTCGTTTCGGCGGGCGGGAACGATCTTTTCCAGAACGGGAACATCGCGAACCTCGTCGAGCCGGTGTTCAGCGGCGCGCGGCCGGCTGACTTGCTGGGTCAGACGTTCGCCGAATTTCTTGTCGCCATCATGGCCGATTTTCGCGCCTTCCTGCTGCGGCTGCATCTCGCGCTGCCGGGCGTTCATATCCTCGTACATGGCTACGGGCCGGCCCATTCCCGCGGCGGCCCGTGGATCGGGCGCCCCCTGACGCGGATCAAGGTGCTGCCCGTCGTCGGTGCAGAACGAGCTCACGAAGCTGATCCTGCGCCGCTACAACATCGCGCTGTCCGAGATGGCGAAGGAGGCGGCGTTCCACGGCATGCTCGGCCACGTCGATGTCACCGACATCGGAGCGGATTTCGACGACTGGCACGATGAAATCCATCTCAACGGCGAGAACTACGCGAAGGTCGCCGATCGTTTCCGACAGGAACTCGCCCGGCGGCTCTCCGGTGCCGAGAGCGGGTTTGCGGTCGAAGCCGTGGCGGATGACGCGAAGCGCGGGACCGCCGCCGTTGCGGCGCATGCGCGCGACCTGCTGGGGCTCGACGTATCGCTTCTCGAGGCCGAGCTGGAAATGCGGCTGACGTTGATCGAACTGGACCCGGCGTCGTCGGACCGGGCGGAATTGCCGCTTCTGGTCCTGTCGCGCGGTGATCTGGAGATCGGCGTGCCCGAGATGGGGCCGCTCGCCCGCCGTCTTTTGCGGCGCTGGGAGCGCGAATTGCACGACCTGCTCTGCAGCGCGTCGGAGGAGGATTCCGCCGAGCGCGAAACCATCCTCAAGCAGCTGGATCTGGGCGAGGCGGCGACGATAGGCGCGGTGACCGCCTGGCTGGCGACCGGTCCTCTGGCATTGCCGGCAGCCCTGGCTGGCGTGATCGCGGCGATTCTCGTCAAGCGGATCGGATCGGCCACGCACGAGGTGCTCTGCGAAACCTGGGGCGAGCGCTTCGAGGACGCGGGCACATGAGAGAAACCGACGCGCCCTCGGCGGCCGCGCGGTGGAAGGATCTGTTTCGGGCAAGAAAAAAGCCGCCGGAAATCCGACGGCTTCTTTCGCTGTTCCGCTGGGCTGGCTTCAGCCCTGGCGCGCCTTGAAGCGTCGCTGCGTCTTGTTGATCACATAGACGCGGCCCTTGCGTCGCACAACCTGGCAGTCGCGATGCCGGGTCTTCAGCGAGCGGAGCGAGTTCCTGACCTTCATGGGTCGTCTCCTCTTGTCGCGGCGCCGACGCGCCTTGCCTCGTTAAACCACCTTGCGGCGGCGAATTCGATGGTGGGCGTAACTGGGATCGAACCAGTGACCCCTACGATGTCAACGTAGTGCTCTACCGCTGAGCTATACGCCCGTTACCGACTTGGCCATTCTTCGGGACCGATCCCTCCGAACGAACAAGACGCGGGAACGTCCCGCGCCAGTCGGCGTGTCTATAGACAGAGTCGTGGAGCGGTTCAAGGCCTTTCCGGGAACTTCGGTCTGCCGCTATAGTCTGCGGGATCGAGGAGGAGCGACGATGCCCAAGCCGCCCTACACCCTGCATTTGCCGGCGGTTTGCAGGACCAGCGTCATCTTCGCATCGCCTCATTCCGGGAACGACTACCCGAGCCAGTTCCTGACGCGCACGATCCTCGACCGACACGCGATCCGGTCGTCCGAGGATGCTTTCGTGGATCAGCTCTTCGGCAATGTGCCGATGCTCGGGGCGCCGCTGCTCGCGGCCAATGTTCCGCGTGCCTATGTCGACCTCAACCGGTCGGTCGACGAGCTCGACCCTGCGCTGATCGACGGAGTCCACAAGCCGCCGCACAATCCGCGGATCAGTTCCGGGCTCGGCGTCGTGCCGCGCGTCGTCGCGAACGGACGCGCGATCTATTCCGGCAAGCTGTCGCGGGCGGAGGCCGACGCGCGGATCGATGGCGGGTGGCGGCCATATCACGACGCGCTGTCGCAACTGGTCACGCAGGCTCTCGGGCTCTTCGGAGAATCGATCCTCATCGATTGTCATTCGATGCCGCATGAGGCGATCGAGAACGCGGCGAGCTTGCGCGGGCAGCGCCCGGACGTGGTTCTTGGCGACCGTTTCGGGGCGGCGGCGCGCGCGGACATCGTCGACGCGATCGAAGCGGCGTTCGTCGCGGCGGGATTGCGGGTCGCGCGCAACGCGCCGTTCGCCGGAGCCTATACGGCGCAGCAATACGGCCGACCGGCGCGCGGACAGCACGTGGTCCAGATCGAACTGGACCGGGCCCTTTACATGGATGAGCGGACGATCCAGCCGCGCGAGAATTTCGCGGATTTCAGGTCGCTTCTTACCGAGGTCGCGGCAGAGATCGTGGAGTTGGGCATCCGGGAGATGCCGCTCGCTGCGGAATAGATTCAGCGCAGGGATCGGCCCTTGACGATGGCCGCAGGCCCGAACCGGGCGCGGATCGCGTCGGTGGCGCGTTCTGCCTTGCCGCGCAGCGCGGCGCCTTCGTCGAGGAGGTCATCCGACGTATCCGCGCTTGCGGCCTCCGTGAGCTCGGTGATGCCGACACCGATCAGTCGATAGGCGGTGTTGCTGCCGACCTGGTCCAGCAGCGCCTGCGCTTCGCGATAGATCCTGTCGGCCAGTTGGGTCGGCTCGCGCAGCGCATGGCGCCGGGTCAGAAGAGAGTGATCGGTGCGCTTGAGTTTCAGCGTCACGACGCGCCCGGCGATGTCCTTGGCCTTTGCGCGGTCAGCGAGCTTTTCGGCGAGGCGCCAGAGATGGCCGGCGAGCAGGTCGGGGTCGGAAATGTCCGAATCGAAGGTCGTCTCGTTCGACAGGCCGCGTGTCGGGGCATGTGCCGAGACCGGACGCCGGTCGTCTCCGCGTGCGAGGTGCCAGAGCCGATCGCCGGTGCTCCCGAAGCGCGCGTTGAGATCGCGCCGATCCCAGCGCAGAAGATCGGCGAAGGTGCGGATGCCGGCGCGGTCCAGCGCCTCCTGCGTGGTGGTGCCGACACCCCAGATAAGGCGCACCGGCTTGTCGCGGAGGAATGTCGCCGTCTCGGCTTTGCCGATGACCGCGAAACCGCGCGGCTTGTCCAGATCCGAGGCGATCTTGGCGAGAAACTTGTTGTGACTCAGGCCTATGGAGCCCGAGAGGCCCAGTTCCTGTTCCATGCGTTGAACGAGCTTCGCCAAGAGCACGGCAGGCGGTGCGCCGTGAAGGCGGGTGGTTCCCGAGAGGTCGAGAAAGGCCTCGTCGAGCGAAAGCGGCTCCACGATCGGCGTCAGCTCGTCCATCATCGCCCGGATTGCCCGGCTGGCGGCGACGTAGGCGTCGAAGCGCGGCTTGACCACGACTGCCTCCGGGCAGAGTTGCAGCGCCTTGAACATCGGCATCGCCGACCGGACGCCCCGGATCCGCGCGATGTAGCACGCCGTCGTCACGACACCGCGACGGCCGCCGCCGACGATGACAGGCAGCTCGCGCAGGTCCGGATTGTCGCGTTTTTCGACGCTGGCGTAGAAGGCGTCGCAATCCATGTGCGCGACGCTGAGCTCGAAGAGTTCCGGGTGCGAAAGTGTGCGCGGGCTGCGACAGGCCGGGCAGCGTCCCGGCGTGTCAAACGTGGTCAGGCAGTTGCGGCAAAAGGAGGGCATGGGTGTTTCCGGCGACGGGGTCAGCTTATCGCCCGGGGCGGGTCACTGTATATGGCGGTTGTGCTGACGACGGATCGTGTCGCCGCAGGGGTATTTCAGACGGAAGCCATCTCGGCCAGGATCGCTTCGGCCGCGGCCCTGGGGTCCGGCGCGGCGGTGATCGGACGCCCCACGACGATGTTGTCGGCGCCCGATTCCAGTGCCATTGCGGGGCTGGCAATCCGTTTCTGGTCATTCCTGCTGCTGCCGGCGGGGCGGATGCCGGGCGTGACGATCAGCCTGTCGTTGGCCTGGGAAAGCTCCCGGATGGCGGCGGCTTCGCGGGGGGAGGCGATGACGCCGTCGGCGCCGGCTTCGAAGGCGCGGGCCGCGCGCTCCACCGCGAGATCGCCGATATCGCCGGCGCAGATGAGGCCTGCATCGAGATCTGAGCGGTCGAGCGAAGTCAGGATCGTCACGGCCAGGATCTTCAAATTCGACCCCTCCGCGCCCTCCCGAGCGGCTCGGACGACATGCGGATCGCCGTGGACCGTCAGGTAATCCAGGTCGAATTGCGCCAACCCCCGCACGGCGGATTCGACTGTCGCCGCGATGTCGAACAGCTTCATGTCGAGAAATATCCGCTTGTCGTGTTCGGCCTTCAGCTCGTTCGCGAGCGCCAGCCCGCCTCCGGTGAGCATGCCCAGCCCGATCTTGTAGAACGAAACCGACGGGCCGAGTCGTTCGACCATCGCCAGTCCGGAGAGGGCGTCGGGCAGGTCGAGGGCGACGATGAGGCGGTCGTCGGAGGCGGAAGCGGTCATCAGCAGGTCCTCGTGCGGGTTTCAGGTCATGTTCGGCTTTTTTGGATGCGCCAACGGGTGACTTCCCGCGCCGCTTGCGTCAAGAGGATCGGGAACCGGTTGGAAGCACTGTGGTTCACCCGATAACGAGAAGCGATGGAGACCTCCGATGGCAGGTATGGACCTGAAGATGCGGCGCAACGATCGCGGAATGAGCTTGTTCTGGATGATCCTCGTCTGCGGTGTCGCGGTCCTGGTCCTCATCGCGGTCCTGATCGCCGCCAGCGAAGTCGATCACGTGGAAGAGGCCGGCGCGGTTCATATCGAGGCAGCGGGATCCGAAGAGGATGCGCAAGCGACGGCGAATGTCGGCGAAGGACAGGTTGCGCAGGACGGACCGGCCGAGACGGGAGAAGCCAACGCCGTCGACGTGGAGATCACGCCGACGCCGGAGGGAGCAGAGCAGCCTGTGGCGTCCGAGGTAGACGAGCAGGCGGTCGTGCCGGAAGCCGGCGAGGAGCCGGTCGGGAACGAATCGAACGAAGCCGGCGGTGGCGATCCGACGGCGCTCACGCCAGCAGGCCCGGAAGGGCGCGACGACGAGACGATCCTTGACGACGAAATCAACCCGGGCGGCGACATGATGGATGTCGGCGAAGAGGTCGAAGTAACCCAGTAAGCCCGACGTGAGGACTGAACGAGGCGTCTCCCGCGTGCTGCGGGAGGCGCCTTTTTCTTTGTGCTCCGACACCTTGAACGACCGTTGCAAGAAAACCACATAGATCTCGTGACCCCGTGGCATGGGCTGCAACGACAGACATGCCGATGGGGGGCCGAAACAGGAGACAAGACATGGACCTTGAGAAGTTCACCGAGAGGGCGAGGGGATTCCTTCAGGCTGCGCAGACGATCGCGATGCGCGAAAGCCATCAGAGGTTGGCGCCGGAGCATCTGCTGAAGGCACTTCTGGACGACGACCAGGGAATGGCTGCGAATCTCATCAAGCGGTCTGGCGGTGCGCCCGACCGCGTGATCGAGGCGGTCGACGCGGCATTGGCCAAGTTGCCCAAGGTCTCGGGCGATGCCGGGCAGATCTACCTCGACAGCGCCACGGGGCGTGTCCTGGACGAGGCCGGCAAGCTGGCGAGCAAGGCTGGCGACAGCTTCGTGCCGGTCGAGCGGATCCTGACGGCGCTGGCCGTCGTGCCGTCGAAGGCAAAGGACGCGCTCGCTGCGGGCGCTGTCACCGCGCAGGGTCTCAACGGCGCGATAAACGATGTGCGTCGGGGGCGCACCGCCGACAGCGCCAACGCCGAGGAAGGCTACGAGGCGCTGAAGCGCTACGCGCGCGACCTGACCGAGATGGCCGATCAGGGCAAGATCGACCCGATCATCGGCCGTGACGAGGAGATCCGGCGGACGATGCAGGTCCTGAGCCGCCGGACCAAGAACAACCCCGTCCTGATCGGTGAACCCGGTGTCGGCAAGACCGCCATCGCCGAAGGGCTGGCGATCCGCATCGTTGAAGGCGACGTTCCGGAAAGTCTCAGGAACAAGCGACTGCTCGCGCTTGATATGGGCTCGCTGATCGCCGGGGCGAAGTATCGCGGCGAGTTCGAGGAGCGGCTGAAGTCGATCCTCAAGGAGATCGAATCGGCGGCAGGTGAGATCATTCTCTTCATCGACGAGATGCACACGCTTGTCGGCGCGGGCAAGGCGGACGGCGCCATGGACGCCTCGAACTTGCTGAAGCCGGCCCTTGCGCGGGGCGAATTGCACTGCGTCGGCGCGACTACGCTTGATGAGTATCGCAAGCACGTGGAAAAGGATGCCGCGCTCGCTCGGCGCTTTCAGCCCATTCTCGTCAAGGAGCCCACGGTCGAGGACGCCATTTCGATCCTGCGCGGGCTGAAGGAGAAGTACGAGTTGCACCACGGCGTTCGGATCAGCGACAGCGCGCTGGTTGCCGCCGCGACGCTGAGCCATCGCTACATCACGGACCGGTTCCTGCCCGACAAGGCGATCGACCTCGTGGACGAGGCCGCGAGCCGGCTCCGGATGGAGGTCGACAGCAAGCCTGAAGAGCTCGATGCGCTCGATCGGGAGATCCTGCAGAAGCAGATCGAAGCCGAAGCGCTGAAGAAGGAAGACGACGAGGCCTCGCAATCGCGGCTGCGGAAGCTGGAGCAGGAACTCGCGGAACTGCAGCAGAACTCGTCGGAGATGACGGCGAAATGGCAGGCCGAACGCGACAAGCTTCAGTCGACGCGCGATGTCAAGGAGCAGCTCGACCGGGCGCGGAACGACCTTGATCACGCCAAGCGCGAGGGCAATCTCGCGAGGGCGGGAGAGCTTTCCTACGGCATCATTCCGCAGCTCGAGAAGCAGCTTTCGGAGGCCGAAGGACGCGAAGAAACGCTGATGGTGGAGGAGGCTGTCCGTCCGGAACAGATCGCCGCGGTCGTGGAGCGATGGACCGGGATCCCGACGAGCAAGATGCTCGAGGGCGAGCGCGAGAAGCTCATTCACATGGAGGCCGGGTTGCATGAGCGGGTCATCGGCCAGGATGTCGCGATCCGGGCTGTCGCCAACGCCGTGCGGCGTGCCCGGGCGGGTCTCAATGACGAAAATCGCCCCCTGGGGTCGTTCCTGTTCCTCGGGCCCACCGGCGTCGGCAAGACGGAGTTGACCAAGGCGGTCGCCGAGTTCCTGTTCGACGACGACAACGCCATGGTTCGCGTCGACATGAGCGAGTTCATGGAGAAGCATTCGGTCGCACGTCTGATCGGGGCGCCTCCGGGCTACGTGGGCTATGACGAGGGCGGTGTTCTGACGGAAGCCGTGCGACGCAGGCCCTACCAGGTCGTCCTGTTCGACGAGGTCGAAAAGGCGCACCCGGATGTCTTCAACGTGCTGCTGCAGGTTCTCGACGACGGCGTTCTGACCGATGGTCATGGCCGCACGGTCGACTTCAAGCAGACACTGATCGTGCTGACATCGAACCTGGGAAGCCAGGCACTCAGCCAGTTGCCGGAAGGTGCCGATGCGTCGCAGGCAAAGCGCGACGTGATGGACGCGGTGCGGGCGCATTTCCGCCCCGAGTTCCTGAACCGACTGGATGAAACGATCATCTTCGATCGTCTCAGCCGGACCGACATGGACGGTATCGTCGAGATCCAGATCGGACTTCTGGAAAAGCGGCTGGCACAGCGGGAGATCGCGCTGGACCTCGAGGAGGGCGCACGAAAATGGCTCGCCGACGAGGGCTACGACCCGGTGTTCGGGGCGCGGCCGTTGAAGCGGGTCATCCAGCGCGCGCTCCAGGATCAGCTGGCGGAGATGATTCTCGCCGGAGACTTGCGGGATGGCGACACGGTTCACGTCAGCGCAGGCGCAGACGGGCTGATTGTCGGGGACCGGGTGGGCAAGACGAACCGTCCGCCGCCGCAGGATGCCGTATTGCACTGACCGCATGAAAAAGCCTCGCCGTGTGAACGGCGAGGCTTTCGAGACCTTTATGGACGGCTACGCTTACACGAAGGTCGTCCAGTGGTGAGGGCAACGCCAGAGGCTGCCCGTGTGGCTGGATCGGCCTTACGGCATCAGAACGGCGTCGATCACATGAATGACTCCGTTCGACGCTTCGACGTCCGCGGTGACGACATTCGCATCATTGACCTTCACGCCGTCGTCCAGAGAAATGGTTACAGAAGACCCCTCCACCGTATCGGCCGTCATTCCGTCGGACAGATCCGTCGACATGACCTTGCCCGGCACGACATGGTAGGTGAGGATCTGCGTCAGCTGGTCCCGGTTCTCTTCCATCAGAAGCGAATCGACGGTGCCTTCCGGCAGAGCCGCGAAAGCCTCGTCGGTCGGCGCAAATACGGTCAATGGTCCTTCGCCCTTCAAGGTCTCGACGAGTCCGGCCGCGTCAGCTGCCGCCAGAAGGGTGGAGAAGCTTCCGGCTTCACTTGCAGTGTCTACAATGTCCATGCCGCCATGATTGTCGGCCAGCGCAGGCAGTGCGAAGAAGGCAGCGGCGGTTGCAGACAGCATTGTTCTACGGATCATTTGGTATCTCCCTATGACTGGAATGCTCGGTGCATTCGTCAGGGTTTACGGTGCCCCGGGCAGGTCGGATGATCTTCGATGGTCACGAGCGCGTGTTCGACCTCAGGGACGGGATTCCGGTAGTGCCGCGGAGGCAGCCCTGCATCAGCCAGCTCAGCGTCCAAAGGCCCGAGGCTACACCAACCGACATTTCTGTTTCATTGCAATGGACTACAGGGGCGCCTCCAAGCCTCGTCCATT
>CAVPXL010000014.1:0-98975 GCA_963709765.1 uncultured Alphaproteobacteria bacterium
CGGCGGCCTGAACGAAGGCGTCTGGCCCGCCGCGCCCGCGCCCGATCCGTGGCTCAACCGCCAGATGCGCCACGCCGCCGGCCTGCTCCTGCCCGAGCGCCAGATCGGCCTCTCGGCGCACGACTTCCAGCAGGCGATCGGCGCGCCCGAGGTCATGCTCACCCGCGCCCGCCGCGACACCGAGGCCGAGACCGTGCCCTCCCGCTGGCTCAGCCGGCGTCGCGAACCTGCTCGACGGCCTGCCCGATCGAGGGCGGGACGCGCTCGCGGCCATGCGCGCCCGCGGCGCCGGCTGGCTCGCCCATGCCGAGACGCTCGACCGCACGGCCCCGATACCCGGCGCGGTCCGGCCCTCGCCACAACCGCCCGTCGCGGCCCGGCCCCGGCAGCTCTCGGTCACCGAGATCGCCCGCCTCGTCCGCGACCCCTACGCCGTCTATGCCCGCCGCGTGCTCGGCCTCAAGCGGCTCGACCCGCTCACCCGCGAACCCGACGCCCCGCTCCGCGGCACGGTGCTGCACGACATCTTCGACCGCTTCGTCACCGCCCTGCGCGCCGGCACGGCGCTCGACGCCGGGGCCCTCCGGCGCCATCGCGACCGACATCCTGGCCCGCGAGGTGCCCTGGCCCGCCGCCCGCGCGCTCTGGCAGGCCCGCATCGACCGCCTCGCCCCGTGGTTCGTCGCCACCGAAGCCGTGCGCCAGGCCGAGGGCGCGCCCGCCCTGCAGGAGAAATCCGGCGCGCATGCCTTTCGCCGACCTCGGCTTCACGCTCACCGCGCGCCCCGACCGGATCGACGCGCTGACCTCCGGCGGCTACGCGGTCTACGACTACAAGACCGGCACGCCGCCGTCCGAAAAACAGGTCCGCGCCTTCGACAAGCAACTCCTGCTGGAGGCGATGATGGCCGAGGCCGGCGCCTTCCCCGACCTGCCACCCGACGCGGTTCGGCGGCTCGCCTATATCGGCCTCGGCACCCGGCCGCTCCTGCGCGAGATCCCTCTCGGCACCGGCGATGCCCCGCTCCACGTCGCCGACGTGCGCGCCGAGTTCCGGCGCCTGATCGAGGCCTTCGCCCGCCGCGAACAGGGCTACACCGCGCGACGCGCCATGCACGAAACCCGCTTCGCCGGCGATTTCGACCACCTCGCCCGCTACGGCGAATGGGACGACAGCACCCGGGCCACGCCGGAGGTGGTCGGATGAACGTTCCCAGCGCTTCCCGTGCCCGGCACGACGCCACCCGCGCCCAGCATCGCCGCCGCCGATCCGGCGCGCCTCCACCTGGGTCGCCGCCAATGCCGGCGCCGGCAAGACGCGGGTTCTGACCGACCGCGTGGCGCGGCTCCTGCTCGATCGGGTCGATCCGCAGAACATCCTCTGCCTGACCTACACCAAGGCCGCCGCCAGCGAGATGCAGAACCGCCTCTTCGCCCGCCTCGGCGCCTGGGCCATGCGCGACGACGCCGCCCTGCGCGACGACCTTGCGGGCGCTCGGCATCGACGCGCGACCTCGACGCGGACGAGCTGGCCCATGCCCGCACCCTCTTCGCCCGCGCCATCGAGACGCCGGGCGGCCTCAAGATCCAGACGATCCACTCCTTCTGCGCGGCCCTCCTGCGCCGCTTCCCGCTCGAGGCCGGCGTCACGCCGCAATTCGCCGAGATGGACGACACCGCCGCGCGCCTGTTGCGCAACGAGGTGGTGGAGGAGATGGCCGACGGCCCCGGCGCGGGTGCGGTGGCCCGGCTCGCCCAGCATGTCACGCGGCGACGAACTCGGCGCGCTCACCGCCGAGATCGCCCGTCAGCGCGACCGCTTCGCCCGGCCCCTCGACCTTGCCGGCGCGCTGGCGCTCTTCGGCCTGCCGCCCGGCCCGGGACCGGCCCATGACCTCGCCTTCACCGGCGGCGAGGCCGACCTCCTGCGCCGCGTCATCGACACCTGCCTGACCGGCTCGTCGTCCGACCTGAAGCTCGCCGCGACGCTGGGCACGCTCGACCTCGCCCATCTCGACGACGCGGCGCTGGAATGCCTCGAAGGCGCCCTCCTCTACGGCGCGACGGCCAGGGCGCCCTTCGCCGCCAAGGTCGGGCAAGCTGCCGACCAAGGCCACCCGCGCGAAGCTCGGCGCCCTCGCCGACGACCTCGACGACCTGATGGAGCGGGTGGCCGAGGCGCGCGCCCGCCGACTCGCCCTCCTCTGCGCCGAAAAGACCGCCGCCCTCCACGCCTTCGCCGGGACCGTTCCTGACGGCCTACACCGCCGCCAAGCAGGCGCGCGGCTGGCTCGATTTCGACGACCTGATCCTCAGGGCGCGCGGCCTGCTTGACCGACGCGGCGCTGGCGGACTGGGTGCTCTACCGGCTCGACGGCGGGATCGACCACATCCTGGTGGACGAGGCCCAGGACACCTCCCCCGAGCAATGGTCGGTGATCGAGCGTCTCGCGACCGAGTTCGCCGCCGGGCGCGGCGCCCGCGACGACGTTTCCCGCACGATCTTCGTCGTCGGCGACAAGAAGCAGTCGATCTACTCGTTCCAGGGCGCCGACCCCGAGGCGTTCGACCGGATGCGCGCCCATTTCGACACACCGCCTCTCGGGCGGGCCGGGCCTCAACAGCCGGGCGCTGGAATTCTCGTTCCGCTCCTCGCCCGCGATCCTGACGGCGGTGGACAACGTCTTCGCCGGCATCGACGACGCGGGCCTGCGGCGACGTCGTCCATCGCCCGTTCCAGACCGAGAAGCCCGGCCGCGTCGACCTCTGGCCCGTCGTGCCCCCGCCCGACCGGGAGGAGGACGGCGACTGGTTCGACCCCGTCGACAAGCCCGCCCCCAACGCGCCGCACGTGATCCTCGCCCACCGCCTCGCGACCGAGCTGGCGGCCCGCATCGCGGCAGGCGAGACCGTCACCACCCGAGACGGCCGCCGCCCCATGGGCGCGGGCGACATCCTGATCCTCGTCCGCCGGCCGCGGCCCGCTCTTTCACGAGATCATCCGCGCCTGCAAGGCCGCCGGGCCTCGACGTGGCCGGGCGCCGACCGGCTGCAGCTCACCGCCGAGCTGGCGGTGCGCGACCTCATCGCGCTCCTGTCGTTCCTCGCCCTGCCCGAGGACGACCTGTCGCTCGCCTGCGTCCTGCGCTCGCCGCTCTGCGGCTGGACCGAAGGACAGCTCTACGACCTCGCCCGGCCCCGCGACGGCCATCTCTGGCAGGCCCTGCGCCAGCGCACGACCGATCGCCGCCCTGGCCATGCTCCGCGACCTGCGCGCGCAATCCGACTTCCTGCGCCCCTACGAGCTGCTCGAGCGGGTGCTGGTCCGCCACCGCGGCCGCGAGAAGCTGCTGGCCCGCCTCGGCGGCGAGGCCGAGGACGCCATCGACGAGCTGCTGAACCAGTCCCTCGCCTACGAGCGCATGCAGGTGCCCAGCCTCACCGGCTTCCTCGCCTGGATCGAGGGCGAGGACGTGGAGGTCAAGCGCCAGGCCAGCTCCGCCGGCGACCGGGTGCGCGTGATGACCGTCCACGGCGCCAAGGGGCTGGAGGCACCCGTGGTGATCCTGCCGGATACCCTCGCCGCGCCGCCGCAGATGCGCGACCAGATCCTGCTGACCGACGCGGACGTGCCCTGCTGGACGCTGCGCCGCGACGACGAGGTGCCGCCCCTCACCGCCGCCCGCGCCGGGCGCATGGAGCGCGACGCCCGCGAGCGCCTGCGCCTGCTCTACGTCGCCATGACCCGCGCCGAAAGCTGGCTGATCGTCTGCGGCGCCGGCACGTGGAAGGAGGACGACCAAAGCTGGTACGACCACATCCGCAGCGGCCTGCTCGCCTCCGACGCCGACACGTGCACCTTCCCCACCGGCGACGGCCTGCGCCTGATCCACGGCACCTGGGACGCCGCTCCGCGCGCCGCGACCCCGGTATCCGCCGCGCCGGCGGCCGTGCCCGCGCCGCCCGACACCCCGGCCCGTGCCCCGGCGGAGCGGCTCCGTGCCGTCTCCCCTTCCGACCTCGGCGGCGCCAAGGCGCTGCCCGGCGAGGGGCTCGACGAGGCCCATGCCCTGCGCCGCGGCCGCCAGATCCACGCCCTGCTGGAACACCTGCCCGTCCACCCCCGCGCCGACTGGCCCGCCATGGCCGCGGCGCTCCTCTCCGGCGGCCCCGACGCCGCCCTCTCCGCCGAGATCGAGGACCTGCTCGCCGAAACCTGCGCCGTCCTCGACGCGCCCGCCCTCGCCGCGCTTTTCGCCCCCGACGCGCTGGCCGAGGTCGACCTGACCGCCACCCTGCCCGACGGCCGGCCGATGCACGGCACGATCGACCGGCTCGTCGTGACGCCCGAGCCGCGTCACCTGCATCGACTTCAAGACCAACCGGCAATGCCCGGCGCGGCCCGAGGACACGCCCTCCGGCCTGCTGCGCCAGATGGCCGCCTATGCCCACGCGCTGGCGCAGATCTACCCCGACCGCCCCGTCGATGCCGCGATCCTCTGGACCCGCGACGCCACGCCTGATGCCGCTGCCCGCCGACCTCCTGGCGGATGCCCTCGCGTCCACCTCACCTTGACGCCGCCGGGCGCGGACCATAGCTTCGCGGTCCAACCCGAGACACTGGAGAGCAGCCAATGGCCACCGTCGCCGTCACCGATGCAACCTTCGATCAGGAGGTGCGCCAGGCCGACATTCCCGTCGTCGTGGATTTCTGGGCCGAATGGTGCGGCCCCTGCCGTCAGATCGGCCCCGCCCTCGAGGAGCTGAGCGAGCAGTACGCCGGCAAGGTCAAGGTCGTGAAGGTCAACGTCGACGAGAACCCGTCCGCGCCCGCGCAACTGGGCGTCCGCGGCATCCCGGCGCTCTTCATGTTCAAGGACGGCGAGGTCGATCTCCAACAAGATCGGCGCCGCCCCCAAGGCCGCCCTCGAAGGCTGGATCAAGGAAGCGATCTGAACGCACGCCCGAACGGGCCGCGAAGGAATGCAGGGCGGAGGCCACCGTGGCGTCCGCCCTTTTTTCATGGCGATGCCATACTTGGCACACTGGCGCCCGGAGGGGCGTCAGCCGCTCTTGCCGCCGCTGCCCATCTGCAGGAACATCTTCTGCATCTGCTCGAAGGCCTGCATGCTGGCGGGCAGCCACATCTTCATGGCCTCCTCGGGGCTCATGGCGCGGCTGGCGGCCATGATCTTCTCCTGCATCTCCTGCATCAGCGCCTCCTGCATCGGCTTGACGTCCGGCAGACCCAGAAAGGCGCGGGCCTCGTCGGGGGTGCAATCGATATCGAAATGGATCTTCATCTGAACGCCTCTCTGGCCGCGGCCCCAGCGCCGCGCGGGATCAGTCTGACCCATCGGCCGGCCCTGCGCGAGGCGCGATGTGACGCCGATGCCGGCGCGGCCCGGTTGCGTCGGCGGCCCGGAGCCGCATAAAGACGCCGACGAAGGAGAACGAGCATGAGCGAATTTCCCGGCTGGCACGGCACGACGATCATCGGGGTGCGCAAGGGCGGGCAGGTGGTCGTGGCCGGCGACGGACAGGTCAGCCTCGGCCAGACCGTCATCAAGGGCACGGCCCGCAAGGTGCGCCGCCTCTCCCCCGGCGGCGCCGAGATCGTGGCGGGCTTCGCGGGCTCCACCGCCGACGCCTTCGCGCTGCTGGAGCGGCTGGAGGCCAAGCTCGAAAAGACCCCCGGCCAGCTTCAGCGCGCCTGCGTGGAACTCGCCAAGGACTGGCGCACCGACAAGTACCTGCAGAAGCTGGAGGCGATGCTGATCGTGACCGACGGCGCCGAGCTTTACGTGGTCACCGGCGCGGGCGACGTGCTGGAGCCCGAGCACGACGTGACCGCCATCGGCTCGGGCGGCAATTACGCGCTCGCCGCGGGCCGCGCGCTGATGGACACCGACCTCTCCGCCGAAGAGATCGCGCGGCGCGCCATGGCCATCGCCGCCGACATCTGCGTCTACACGAACGGCAGCCTGACGATTGAAACCATCGAACGCTGACCCGGGCCGTTGCGGCCCGGCGTCATGCGTATGCACAGGTGTATGTACGGGGGGTGTACGGGTTGCAGACCGGCTGTTTTCGGCTTTTCGCGCCCCGCCTCCCGCCCGAACCGAGGGATTTGAATGACCGACCTGACCCCCCGCGAGATCGTCTCCGAGCTCGACCGTTTCATCATCGGCCAGAAGGACGCCAAGCGCGCCGTGGCCGTCGCCCTGCGCAATCGCTGGCGCCGCAAGCAGCTTGACGCCGACCTGCGGGACGAGGTTTATCCCAAGAATATCCTGATGATAGGCCCGACCGGCGTCGGCAAGACCGAGATCTCGCGCCGCCTCGCCCGCCTCGCCCGCGCGCCCTTCCTCAAGGTCGAGGCGACCAAGTTCACCGAGGTCGGCTATGTGGGCCGCGACGTGGAGAGCATCGTCCGCGACCTGGTGGAACAGGCGATCACCATGACCCGCGAGAACATGCGCGACGAGGTCGGCGCCGCCGCCCACAAGAACGCCGAAGAACGCGTCCTCGCCGCCATCGCGGGCGAGAACGCGCGTGGCCAGACCCTTGAAATGTTTCGCGATAAACTCAAGCGCGGCGAGCTGGACGACAAGATGATCGAGCTCGACATTGCCGACACGTCCTCCCCCTTTCCGGCCTTCGAGATGCCCGGCGGCGGCGGCGGCGCGATGCAGGGCATGAATCTCGGCGACCTCTTCGGCAAGGCCTTCCAGGGCCGCACAATCCGCAAGCGGCTCAGTGTCGCCGAAAGCTACGAGATCCTGATCGGGGAGGAGGCCGACAAGCTCCTCGACGACGAGACGGTGCAGAAGGCCGCGCTCGACGCCGTGCAAGAGAACGGCATTGTCTTTCTTGACGAAATCGACAAGGTCACTGCCCGCTCGGACGCCCGCGGCGCCGATGTCAGCCGCGAGGGCGTGCAGCGCGACCTGCTGCCGCTCATCGAGGGCACGACGGTTTCGACCAAATACGGCCCGGTCAAGACCGACCACATCCTCTTCATCGCGAGCGGCGCCTTCCACATCGCCAAACCCTCGGATCTGCTGCCGGAATTGCAGGGCCGCCTGCCCATCCGGGTGGAACTCCGGGCGCTCACGGTCGACGATTTCGTCCGCATCCTCACCGAGACCGACAACGCCCTGACGCGTCAGTACACCGCACTGATGGGCACCGAGGGGGTCGAGGTCACCTTCACCGACGAGGGCATCGCGGCCCTGGCCGGCATCGCCGCAGAAGTGAACCAATCCATCGAAAACATCGGCGCGAGGCGGCTCTACACGGTGATGGAGCGGGTTTTCGAGGAGCTGTCCTTCACTGCGCCCGACCGCAGTGGCGAGGCCGTGACGGTCGATGCGGCCTTCGTGGAGAAGAACCTCGGCGAGCTGATGCGCAGCGCCGACACTTCGCGCTACGTGCTGTGATCACCACCTGACAATGCCGCGCCGCCGGTCACCTCCCGCCAATCGCCGCCGGACTTGTCCCAGCGTGCGGTGGCGGCGGGGGTGAACGTGGTCTCGCCGAACGGGGCGATGAATCGCTCTATCGTGACGGCGCGGCCCTCGATCGTCAGCAGGTTGAAATCGTTGGGCTCGTCACGATGCCGGGTCGAAAGACCGGTTCCGGCCTGAACCAGCAAGACCCCCGATTCGTCCGCGAAGGGTTCTGCGCGCCAGGTGTGCAGGTGTCCTGACAAGACCATGTCGGCGCCGCATTCCCCGAGCTGGGCCAGCGCGTTGCGCGCGCCACGCATCAGGCGCTTCTCCACTTCCGGCAGATGTTCGAGCGGATGGTGCAGCATGGCGATGTGCATCCGCCGGGCCTTGTGCCCCTCGAACGCGTCACAGACGCGCGCGACGGTATGGCGGCCGATCTTGCCCCGCTGCCACGACCAGTGATTGACCGTGTTCACGCCGACCAGGGCAATCTCGTCATCATCGAACCGCGGCTCGATCTCGGAATCAATGTAGCGCCGATACCGGCTCCAGGGCCGCAGGAGGCGCACCCAGAGGTTGTCGAGGGGGGTATCGTGGTTGCCGGGAACCGCCAGGATCGGCGGCACCAGCCGATCGAGAAAGTCCCGGGCCGCCTCGTACTGGGAATGGCGCGCCCGCTGGGTGAAATCGCCCGAGATCGCGACCAGATCGGGCGCCATGGCGTTGATCGCGCTGATCAGGGGATCGAGCAGTTCCGGACGGTCGCGTCCGAAATGCAGATCGGAGATATGCAGGATCCGCCGGGTCATTCGCCGTCCGACGGAACGATCACGTCAAGCGCCCGCCGCCGCAGCGTGAACCGGAATGGCGACGACAGCCGTTCGCGTTCGCCATCGCGCGCGACGAGACGGCGCCGGCGCTTGGTCGTAACGACGATCTCTTCGCCGCAGAACAGTTCGAAATCGCGCCCGGCCTGCATGCCCCTCCACGCCAGCCGCAGCGCATAGAGCAGAAGCTGGATCCGGTTGCCGTCGGGCGCGAGGAAGAGCGCAAATTGCCCCTGCCGGACGCAATCGGCGCCTTCGAGACCGTAGAAGTCGAGCTGATAGGCGTTCTGGGCGACGAAGGCGAGCGGCGTCCGTGTGCGCCGCGATTGCCCATCGACGGAAACCTCGAGCGACAATGGGCGGTAGAATGTCAGGAAGGTCTTCAGTACCGACCAATGCGCCGCCAGCCGCGACCGACCCCAGCGGCGATAGGTCGTCTCCCGATTCTGCAGGATGGCGGGATATATCCCGAGGCTCGCATTGTTGAGAAACATGCGCTCGTTCACGTCGCCCACATCGATGCTGCGCGGCACGCCTGTGGCGAGGACGTCGACCGCCGCATCGAGGTCATCGGGCAGGCCGAGGCCTCGGGCGAAGAAGTTGAACGTTCCGAGCGGCAGGATGCCGAGGCACGCCCCGCCGCTCACCCGTTCGGCGACGGCGCAGATCGTGCCGTCTCCACCGGCGGCGGCGACCACGCGGAATCCTTCCTCGACCGCCTGTGACGCGGCGGCGGCCACATCGTCCCCGCTCTGCAGGCGCCGAAGCGTGAAACGCCCGGGATGCCGCGCGAAGGCCTCTTGCAGCCGCGCATCCAGAGCCTGTCCCTTGCGCCCGCCCGAAGCCGCATTGAGAATGACGCAGATATCCGCGCCGCCCTGACGGGCAGGCTCCTCGGCTGGCGGCACCGGTGTCTCGGCCATGATCATCGAATGTCCTCGAATTGTCCCCTGACCGCATAACGTGGCGATGGCCCGTCGGGTTCGACATCGCCTGACAATTGATCCGCCCTCGTTCGCAATTTTTTTCAGCGCACGGATTGCCCGTGAAATCATGCGCCGGCGCACCGGTCGATCGCGCCTCGCTCAACAAGGGATCGAGGGAGGACGAGACAACTCCATCACGCTCGTCGCGTTACTGCCCGGGGTCACCATCACCAGTCGCCGAGCCGGCACACCCGGCGCCGCCACCCGCTGCCAAGCCGCGACAGGGGGCTTGCTCTCCCGGCCTTCTGGACCCTCGCCGGAAGCCGGGGAATGAATGCCCTTTGCACGCGCCTTGGCTACGCTCGCGTTTTGGCTCGACGAGGTCGCCAAAACCACGGAATGTTCCTTCACAGGGTGCGCGGGAACGTCGGTGGCGCTCTGTCGAGAACGACAAGAGACCATCGGTCAAGGGTTCACGGGTGACGTGAATCTCCGCCTACCGGGTCATTTGCGCCAGCCCCGGAATTGCAGCGCGAAGGTTACTGCATGGTCGTCGTAGACGGCGACATTCGAGTTGCGCGCAGTCAGGCCGAGCGTGGCCGTCAGCCGGTCGCCGATGTCGCGCGCGACGCTCAGATTCCAGACCCGGTCCTCGCGTGTCCGGTCAAAAAACCGGCTGCCGCTTTCCTCCCGCACGCTCAGAACAAGGGTGCCCGGCGCGCCGAATATGTCGCGTGCGCCCCAGAGCGAGGCGGCCGCGGTGACGGCGGACCGGCCCCGCACCCGCTCGCCCGCGACCAGTTCGAATCCGACCAGTCCGAAACCCGGTCGCGCGGTCAACAGGCACAGGCTGGCGCCCGCCTGTTCGACACCCTCGGAATCCTCGAAGAACGCGCCAAGGGTCAGTTCATGGTCACCCCAACCGCTCGACACGACACGGCGATTGGCGAAGGCAAGGCGACGGGTGAATGTGGTGGAGAGCGCACGCTCGGTGCCGCGAAGCGAAACGCAGCCTTCGATCCAGCGCCAGTCCGCATAGGGCCGGGTGGTGCAAAGCTCGGCCTGGGCCGCTTGCCACATCAGATCGTGCGCGGGCGCATAGCGCCACGAAAGGCCGAGATCGGCTGTCATGCGCGCGCCGGCGCCCAGGGCCAGCGCGATACCCGCGCCGCCGTCGGCGCCGACCACGATGCCCTCCTTGGCGCGGCTTTCCTCGTCGATGACGAACTCGTAGCTGCCGACCAGGATCGACCGACCCGGGACGCCGGCATTGATGTTGTCGTCATAGGCGAGGGCGGGCGAGAACCGCAGCGAGGTATGGGCGATTTCAGCCACCCGCACGGACCGTTCGGTCAGGGCAAGCCGCCTGGCCAAAGCGACGGCCGGCTCTTCGAAACCCGCCGGCCGCTCACGCATGAGCGTGTAGAGCAGAAGCTCGCCGGAGCCCGATTGCGCCGCCGCCTCCCATGCCGCTTGCGCGGTGGCGGCAATCGGCAGCAGCACCGACAGACAGGCTGCCGTGGCAACGGCGAGTCGGCGCAGAACGCGGCCCGGCACCGTCGTCGACATCAGCGCTCGGTGACGAAGACGCCGGAGACCTCGTTGCGGTTCGACGTATCGCCGGCGATGATCCCGCTCAGGCCCTCAGCATTGCTGCCGCTGAAGCCGCCGAGGAGGTCGGCGATGACCGACCGCTTGCGGCCGCGCACCTCCATGTCGCCGACAAGGGTGCCAGTGACCAGATTCCCCGAGATCCGGCCGAAACTCATGTCGAGCTTGCCGTCCAAGGCGCCATCGGTGCGGTGCTGGAAATTGCCGATCTCGCCGTCGACAAGGCCGCTGCGGAAATCTGCCCTCATCTCGACCTCGCCGGCGGTGTCGTAGGCCTCGTTCGGGGCGTTGAAGGCATCCGGGCCGACGGCGAACAAGGCCACCCCGTCATAGGTGGCGCGCCCTGTGGTCGGCATGGCCAAGGGGCGGGTGGCGACGACGGTCTCCCGACGGGCCGCGATCGCGTCTCCGAGCTTCAACATGTCGATGTAGCTTGTCTGGCTGCTGCTGCTGCCGCCACCGCCGCAGGCCGTCAAGGAAACCAGCGCCAGGACGGGCAATGCGTGGGCTGCAAAATGTGTCATCGGATCGTCTTTCGAACTTCATGCAATCGGTCGGAGGAATGGGCCATGCACACCGCGTCGGGCAACCGGTCTTCGGAAGGCAGGGTTAAGGACGGCGCGACGTCAGGGAAGGCCCGCCTCCCGGGGAAACGGGGCCCGGACAACCGTCGTTACGCCAGCCTTGTGCGAACGTCCCGAAGCGGCGACGGACTGCGTCGTAAGTTGCGGCCGAACTCTCCTTTGGCGTCGCCGGCACAGCCTCGGCCGCCAGCATCCGGGCGCGCGCGCAAGAGTTGCCGGGGCCTTGGCACATGGGGACGCCATCGGCGGGGGCCTGCCCCCCCGTGAGCCGCAAGCAAATCCCGGAAACGCCGCAGACCCCTTTTGCCGGTGGTCCTCGCGGATTGGGCGCCCATGATCACCGTCGTCGGATCGACCCGGCGTCCGGCCTTCAGCCGCGCCGCTCTACAAAGAATCCGGTGCGGTGGAACCCAGCCCGATCGAGCCGCCAGCGCCGGAAGTGCCACCAGACGGTGCCCGGGGGCGGAAGGTCCGCGGGCAACCTCCGCCATTGGCAGCCTGTCCGCAGGAGGTCGAGGATCAGGTCGGCGAAGTCATCCGCCCTGCCGAGGTGGAGGAAAATGCTGGACGATCAGAGCCTGCTGGGCGTGGGTTAGGTTGGTCGAGTCGCCGCGTTGCGCCGTCGCATGCCTCCAGCTCACTGGACAAGACATGGCATCCGGCACCGGAACGGCGACGCTTCACACAGCCTCCGAGGTTTCCTTGGGATAATGTGAGATCCCCGGGGAGGACGCGGGCACAGGTGTGGCGTCGTCATCCGTCCCCGGCCTCGCATCGTCCCCTCGCGCGGCGCCGAGCCGCCGCAGCCGGAGCGCGTTGGACAGGACGAAGACGCTCGACAACGCCATGGCCCCAGCCGCAAGCACCGGCGACAAAAGCATGCCCGCCAGCGGATAGAGCAGCCCGGCCGCTACCGGGATCAGCGCGATGTTGTAGCCGAAGGCCCAGAACAGGTTCTGGCGGATATTCCGCATCGTTGCACGCGAGACGTGCAGGGCGTCGACAACGGCGCGCAGGTCGCCCGACATCAGCACCACGTCCGCAGCCTCGATTGCAATGTCGGTGCCCGTGCCCACGGCAAGCCCCACATCGGCTTCGGCCAATGCCGGCGCGTCGTTGATGCCGTCGCCCACGAAGGCGAGCCGGCCCGTTCCGCGCAGGCGGCGAACCGCATCGACCTTGCCGTCCGGAAGCACCTCGGCCACCACCTCGTCGATCCCCAGCTCGACCGAGATGGCCCGCGCGGTCGCGCGGTTGTCGCCGGTGATCATCGCCACCTTGAGCCCCATGGCGTGCAGCGCGTCGATCGCGGCGCGGCTCGTCTCCTTGATCGGGTCGGAGACGCCGAGCGCCGCGACGGCCCGTCCGTCGATCGCGGCGAAGAGCGGAGTTTGGCCGTGGGCCGCTATCTCGTTCGCCTGCGCCTCCAGTTCGGCCAGCGCGATGCCCTCCCGGGCCATGAGGCGGTCAGCGCCCACCAGAACCTCGCAGCCCTCGACGACCGCCCGCGCCCCGAGGCCCGCGATGGCGGTGAAACCATCGGCCTGAGGCAGGCCGAGCCCCTCCTCCGCAGCCGCGCGCACAATGGCCGTGGCGATCGGATGCTCCGAATACGCCTCGACAGCCGCGACGCTGCGCAGGACCGCGTCCCTGTCCACTCCGGGCGCCAGATGAAGCCCTGTCAGCTCAGGGCGACCCGCGGTCAGGGTGCCGGTCTTGTCGAAGGCGACCACGTTCACGCCCGACAGCGTTTGCAGCGCATCGCCGCGCCGGAACAGGACGCCCAGCTCCGCGCCGCGTCCGGTGCCGACCATGATCGAGGTCGGGGTCGCCAGTCCCATCGCGCAGGGGCAGGCGATGATGAGCACCGAAACGCCTGCGACGAGGGCGAGGCCCAGCGCCGGATCCGGCCCGACGATCAGCCAGATCACGACGGTAAGCGCAGCCACCGCCATCACCAAAGGCACGAACCACGCCGTCACCCGGTCGACCATGGCCTGAATCGGGAGTTTGGCGCCCTGCGCCTCCTCGACCATGCGCACGATCCGGGCCAGCATGGTGTCGGCACCGACCCGCGCCGCCTCGAAGACCAGCGCTCCCTGTCCGTTCAGCGTCCCGCCCGTCACCTCGCCGCCGGCGGACTTCTCCACCGGGACGGGTTCGCCGGTAATCATGCTTTCGTCCACGTAGGACCGGCCCGAAAGGACGATCCCATCCACCGCGATCCGTTCGCCGGGGCGCAGGTGAACGCGGTCGCCGACCGCGATCCGGTCGATCGGCAACTCGACGACGGCGCCGTCGCGTTCGACTCGGGCGGATTCGGGGCGCAGACCGACAAGCTTCTCAATGGCGGCTCCGGTGCGACCCTTGGCGCGGGCTTCGAGATAGCGGCCGAGAAGGATCAGCGTGGCGATGACGGCGGCGGATTCGAAATAGACGGCCGCCGTCCCGTCGGGCAACAGACCCGGCGCGAAGAGAGTGACAACCGAATAACCCCAGGCCGCCGCCGTGCCCAGCGCGACAAGCGAGTTCATGTCCGGCGCGCCGCGCAGAAGAAGCGGGACACCCTTGACGAAGAAACGCCGTCCTGGCCATGCCAGAACCAGCGTGGTCAGCACGAACTGGATCATCCAGCTCGCGCGCAATCCGATGGTGCCGTCGATCAGGTTGTGAAGGCCCGGCACGACGTGACTGCCCATTTCGAGCAGCAGCACCGGCAGCGAGAGGGTGCCGGCGATCAGCGTCAGTCTCCGCAGACCGACGATTTCATCGGCCCGACGGTCCGGCCCGTGGCTTGCCGATCCGTCCCCCGGCACGCGGGCCGGATAGCCGGCCCGGGTCGCCGCCCGCTCCAGATCCGCCGGTGCGACTGCGGCGGACAGGACCGTTACGCGCGCCCGTTCCGCCGCAAGGTTGACCTGCGCGTCGATCACGCCGGGCACCGCCTTCAAAGCAGCTTCGACCCGCCCCACGCAGGAGGCACAGGACATTCCCTCGAGGTCGAGCGAGATTTCGTCCCGCGCGGCCGGGTAGCCCGCCTTGTCGAGCGCGGCGGCCAGTGCGGCCGGCTCTACGGCCGGCCCGTGCGAGACGGTGGCGCGGCCGGTGGCGAGATTGACGCTGGCCTGCTCAACACCGTCCAATGCGGCCAGCGCGCGTTCGGCCCGACCGACGCACGACGCACACGAAAGCCCCTGTACCTCGAGCGTCGTGGTGTTCAGACTTTTTGCTGCCCCGTCCATGCCATAGCCTTTCGCGCTCGCGCCGGCCGGCGGATGGTCGCCCACCCGCGCAATTCTCCGTATGTCACTGACCTTCGCGGGTTTCCTTGATGATCTCGCGCAATTGCGAGGCGTCCACGTAGCCGGGGACCACCGTCTCGCCGATGACGAATGACGGCGTGCCGCTGAGGTTCAGCGCCTGCGTAAGCTCCATCGACTTGCGAATATGATCATCGATCTCCGGCGCTTCCATGTCTGCGCGCAACCGGTCGAGATCAAGCCCGACACGTTCGGCCACGTCGAGCACACTCGCCTCGTCGGCGCGACCGGGCAGCGACATCATCGCGTCGTGGAATTCGTGGTACTTGTCCTGCTCCCGGGCCGCCAGCGCCGCGCGGGCTGCAAAGACGGAACCCTCGCCCAGGATCGGCCATTCGCGCATCACCATGCGCACGTTGGCGTCATCGGCCAGGAGCGTCGCCACCTCTTCGGAAGCGCGTTTGCAATAGGGGCAGTTGTAGTCGAAGAACTCCACGACCGTCACGTCGCCGTCAGGGTTGCCCAGAACCGGCGCACCGGCGACGAACTCCTCGCGGCGCTCGGCCAGGAGGGTCTCGGCCGCAGCTGCCTGCGCCTCCTCCTGCCGGGACTGCAGGACTCCCAGTGCCTCCATGACGATCCCGGGGTTTTCGCGGATCGTCTCGAGCACCAGCTCGCGCACCCGGTCCTCGTCAAGTTCCTGCGCCGCCACGGGCAGGGCCAGCACAACGGCCGTCAGGCCGCCCGTCAGTATCTTCCACATGATCGCATACTCCCGTCGCGGCCTCGTTCATGGCCGGATCGTGTTCCGGCCCTCCGGCCTGCTCATCTCTCCTTTGCGGACCTGCTGCAAGCCGCCTCGGCGTTATGTTGGCCGCCCAAGCAGCCGGCAGCCAGCCCCTCGCGCCAACGTGATGCCCCGGTGTGTTGCCCGTTCGGCCCCGAAGACGTCACAGACGGTTCGTGGCAACCTATCAGATCTCTCGCAGGACGGTGCTCGTTGGCGCGGCCGGAAGTCTCGCTCTGGCGGGGCTCGGCGGGGCTGTCGCGCGCCGTTTGGCCGCGCCTTCGCTGCACTTCGCGCCGCTCGACTCCCCGACGGGGTTCCGCCGTCTTGCCGACGACGCAATGGGCGGTCTGTCGCCATTGGCGGGGCTCGAGCGTGACGGGGCAAGCCTCGAAACACCCGGCGATATCTGCGAAGCGCTGTTCGGCGCTGTGCCCGACGGCAAGGTGCCGGTCGCTTCGTTCTCGGACTACAATTGCCCGTTCTGCAAGGTCCTGACGAAACGACTGGTGGCGCTGGAAGGAGGCCTTGATCTGGCGATCCGCTGGCACGAACTGCCGATCCTATCGCCGGGCTCGGTCGAGGCGGCGCGTGGAGCGCTGGCCGCCGCGCGACAGGGGCGGTATGCCGAGTTTCACGATCGCCTGATGCGGACCTCGTTCCGTCCCAACGAATCCTACCTGAGAAACATGGCCCAAGCCCTCGATATGGATGCCGACCTGCTGATCGCCGACATGAACGGCAATGCCGTCGGGGACGAGTTGCGCCAGAGCCGCAGCCTTGCCCGCCTTTTCGGCATCGTGGGAACGCCGGCGCTGGTGGTGGGCCGGACCCTGCTGCAAGGCGCCGTCGACGAGAGCACGCTGCGCCGCCTTGTCGCGGCCGAGCGTGCGGAGGGTCCGCCGCCATGCGCCTGACCGCCCTCCTGCTCCTTCTCCTCGCGGCCCTGTCCGCGTCCCCGGCTCTCGCGGCCAGTTCGGCGCCTTATGCCTCGGGGGCGGTGCAGGCGCGCCTCGTCACCGCCGAGAACGGGATAACGCCCGATGCAAGCAGCCTGTCGGCGGGTCTCGACCTGACTCTCGGCGAGGGCTGGAAGACCTACTGGCGATCGCCGGGCGAAGTGGGACTGCCGCCCGAGATCGACTGGTCCGGGTCCGGGAATGTCGCGGAAGTCGAGATCCATTGGCCGGCGCCGACCCGGTTCCGCGCCTTCGGGATCGAGAATTTCGGCTACAAGCATCATCTGGTGCTTCCCCTGCAGGTGACACTGGATCGTCCCGGAGAGCCGGTGACGTTGCGCGCCGGGGTCTCGCTTCTGGTTTGCTCGGAAGTGTGCGTGCCCGAACGGTTCGACCTGACGCTCGATCTGGGGCCGGGGAGCGGGATCGACCCGGTGGCGGCCGAGCGCATCGCCGCCTTCGCGGCCCGCGTGCCGGAACTGGACCCGCCCGACGTCAGGGTCCTGTCGGCGGCGCTGGACGAATCGTTCCTGACCGTCAGTGTCGGCGCCGACGCGGCGATAACCAACGGCGACATCTTCCCCGAGCGGGAAGGAGCTGCCTTCGGGACCCCGGACCTGCGTCCCGAGGGCGACGAGCTCTGGGCGCGCTTTCCGGTTCTGGCCAAAGGCGAGGGACCGCTTCAGGTCACGCTGACCCATGCGGGGCAGGCGGCGACCCTGAGGGCGCCGCTGGGCGAAACTCCGCCGGCTCCGCCCTTCGCCACGGACAGCGCCGGTGGCAGCGCAGCGGACCTTGTCTGGATCGCGCTGGTGGCGGTGCTTGGCGGGCTGGTGCTGAACGTCATGCCGTGCGTGCTGCCGGTCCTGTCGATCAAGCTGGCCTCCGCGATGAAGGCCGGCGGTCGGGACCGGGCGCGCGTCCGCGCGGGATTCGTCTTTGCGGCCGCGGGCGTGATGGCGTTCATGTGGACGCTGGCGGCAGGCACGCTGGCGGCGCGGGCGGCGGGGCTGTCGGTCGGCTGGGGCCTCCAATTCCAGAACCCGGTCTTCCTTACCGCGATGATCGTGCTCCTCGTGCTTTTCGCCGCGAACCTCCTTGGTGCCTTCGAGATCAATCTGCCGTGGTCCTGGCAGAACCGCCTGGCGCGCGCCGACGGTACGCCAGGGCATTGGGGCGACTTCGCCACGGGCGCCTTCGCCGCAGTGCTGGCCACACCGTGCTCGGCGCCCTTCCTCGGGACGGCGGTCGCCTTCGCCCTGGCCGGGCGCGCGATCGATGTTTGGGTGATCTTCAGCGCGCTCGGTCTGGGGCTGGCACTGCCCTATCTGGCGATTGCCGCCGCCCCGGGGTCGGTGCGCCTGCTGCCCCGGCCCGGACGCTGGATGCTGGCGCTCAAGGCGGCGCTGGGAACATTGCTGGCCGCGACGGCCCTGTGGTTCCTGTGGGTTCTGGCCGGCGTCGCGGGCGGGCTGAGCGTGACGCTCGTCTGCGTGGCGCTCGCATTCGCGGTGACGCTGATCTGGCTGCGCGGCCGGGCTCCGCGCGCCGCGTTGCCGCTGGCGCTGACGCTGGTAGCCCTTGCGCTCTTCGTGCCGCTGCTGGCGCCGCCCCCGACACGACCCGTGGCCGAGGCAACATCCACGCGCTGGACCGCCTTCGACCGCGCCAGTGTGGCGCGCCGGGTCTCGGAAGGCGAAACGGTGTTCGTCGACGTGACCGCCGACTGGTGCCTGACCTGCAAGGCGAACAAGGCGCTCGTCCTGGACCGGAATCCCGTGGCCGAGGCGCTCTCTTCGCCCGGCGTGGTGCCGATGCGGGCGGATTGGACGCGACCGGACCCGGCGATCGCGCGGTATCTGCAGGGGTTCGGGCGCTACGGAATTCCCTTCAACGCGGTTTTCGGACCGGCCGCGCCCAATGGCATCGTCCTGCCCGAACTGCTGACCACCGACGGCGTGCTCGCCGCGCTGGCCGACGCAAGCGGCGCGCGGACTGCGCCAGACGAATAGCGACAGGCGGAAAGCCCCGGCACCGTTCGCGCGCGAAACCAGGGGGGAACGCGGCGGGGCGTTCTGCCGTTGGCCCGCCGGAGGTAGCATCATGCGCGCAGTCACCATCGGATTTCTGGCCCTTCTGGCCGCACCCGCTCAGGCCGAAGAGGTCGGCAAGGTGGGCGTGGACTGGGTTGGCAACGACATCGTCATCGAAGCCGTCGCGGACCCGAAGGTCCAGGGCGTTACCTGTCACATCGCCTATTTCGAGCGTTCGCTCATCGACCGGCTGAGCCAGGGCAACTGGTTCGAGGACCCGTCCAACGCCTCGATCGCCTGTCGCCAGACCGGCCCGATCCAGGTTGGCGACATCGACCGCTCGGAGGACGGCGAGGAAGTCTTCCGCGAACGCCGGTCGATCATCCTCAAGACCCTGCGGATCAAACGGATCTTCGACGAGGAGAACCAGACGCTGATCTATCTCGCGCATGCCCGCGAGCTGAACCAGGGCTCGGCGAAGATGTCGATCTCGACAGTGCCGCTCTACAATTCGGGGTCGTGAAGTCCGAATGGACCGCGATGCAGGTGGGGCGGGCCCGGCCTAGCGGACCACGCTGATCTTCAGCGTGACCTCATTCCGCTCATCCCCGCCGGCGCGCCGGTCACGGAATGTCGAAAGCGCGTCGAGGGCGGCGGCAAGCGGCGCCTCCTGACCGGTGTTGCGAGGGCTCGCGCCCTCCCACAGGTGCAGAAGTCCATCACGGATCTCGGCATGATCGCTTCGGCCGCCGAACTCGTGAGCGGCCAGCCCGGACACGATCCGGCTTGCGCGGACGCCCTGGTTGGCGATCCAGACGGCGCGCTCGGGTCGATCGAGCACTGCCTGCTGACTGAGCGGCGCCCCGTCCCGGTCAAGAATCTGACCTGCATCGTTCATGCGCGGCACCGACTGGTGATGCACCGCGATCACTTCCCAATGGCGGTTGAAGACCGGGCTCCCGGAACTCCCCGGTTCGGTGTCGCTGGTATACCAGCAATAGGCGTCGAGATCGCCGCCATCCTCCAGATGCAGCAGGGTCGAGTTGTGCATCACGACGGACTTTGCCCGCCGCTTGGGATACTGCACGATCGCGACCGGGTCGCCGAGCGCGATCTTTCCCTGTTGGGCGATGACGGGGTGCCAGCCGCGGCCCTCGGTCGCCGCACGCATGTCCACGCTACCCTCGAGCGCCACGATGGTGGTGTCGAGCGCCGACGATGTGAACCAGAACCGATCCGGGTCGAAGCGGCAACTGGGCGCGGCTCCTGGCTCGGCCTCGAACCCGATGCGGGCCGTTCCCGCCGCCGTGGGTGAGGCAAGGACGTGGTTGTTCGTCATCACCAGATCCGGACTGACGAGAAATCCCGTCCCCTGCCAACCGTCGAACCCGTCGATCCGCCCGACTGACGCGGCTGCCACCAGTCCGCGCACGAAATAGTCCAGCCCCAGGAAATCGCGCGCCCCCATCACCCGCTCGCGCAGGCCCGGCAGCCCGATTGCCCGGCGCGCGTTCAGGGTGATCTGGTCGCTCAAGGCCTTGGTACGTTCCCGCCGCCTTGTCAGCGTCTGCCGGGCCGGCGTCTCGACCGCCTCTCCGGTCAGAACCCGGCCCCAGGCGTCGCGCAGTTGCGTCTCCACACGCGCGAAGCGGGCGATCACATCGTCGCCAGGCAGGTGCCCGCCCGCGGTTTCGCCTCCGTCGATGCCGGACGCCATGTCGATCCCTTTCGCGCCATCGCAAGACCGCAAGCGTAGCACCGGGTCGGACGCCGGAGCACACGTTGCCCCTCCTGCGAACGTTGCGCGCCGTTGACAGCACCGCCCGAGCGCCCGTAGCTCAACCGGTCCGACGAGGAGGAGACCCGATGCGACCCGAGACCGAAGCCCTGCTGGCGATCGACGTCCAGATCGACTTCTGCCCCGGCGGCGCGCTCGCCGTTACCGACGGCGATGCCGTGGTCGACCCGATCAACGCATTGATGGACGACTTCGCCGTCCACGTCCTGACCCAGGACTGGCATCCGGCGGCGCACACATCGTTCGCCTCGCAGCACGAAGGGCAGGCACCGTTCGAGACCATCGAGATGCCATACGGCACGCAGGTTCTGTGGCCTGACCATTGCGTGCAGGGAACACCCGGCGCCGCCTTTCACCCAAGGCTCGCCGCCGACAGGGCCGACCTCATCATCCGCAAGGGATTCCGGGCCGCCATCGACAGCTATTCGGCGTTTTTCGAGAACGATCAGACGACGCCGACAGGCCTGGAAGGCTATCTCCGCAACCGTGGCGTCGAGCGAGTCGTGCTGGCCGGCCTCGCCACCGATTTCTGCGTTGCATGGTCGGCGCTTGACGCCGCCCGCCTCGGGTTCGCCGTCACGGTGATCGAGGACGCCTGCCGCGCCATCGACCTCGACAACTCGCTCGACCTTCAGCGCGACGCGATGCGCCGGGCCGGGATCACTCTGGCCTGAGACGCAGCGCCCGGCCCATGGCCCCGGCGCCAGTGCTCCTTTGACCCACCGACGCCCCCTCTCTATGCAGATGCGAGGCAACAGGGGTTCGGGCATGGACATCGCCAAGCGCGTCCACGATCACAAGTGGAAAATCGATCCGATCGTTCGCTCACTGATCGACACCGACTTCTACAAGCTGCTGATGTGCCAGTCGATCTTCCGCAACAAGCCGGACACGGTCGTCACGTTCAGCCTGATCAACCGCTCCAGGGACATCCCGCTCGCCCGCCTGGTGGACGAGGGCGAGCTTCGCGAACAGCTCGACCACGTCCGTTCGCTTCAACTCAGCCGCGGCGAAAGCACGTGGCTGCGCGGCAACACCTTCTATGGCAAGCGCCAGATGTTCCGTCCCGACTTCATGGAGTGGTTCGAGAACCTGCGCCTGCCGCCCTACCACCTCGAGGTGAAGGGGGATCAGTACGAGCTGACATTCGAGGGGAGCTGGCCCGAGGTCATGCTCTGGGAGATCCCGGCGCTTGCCGTTCTCATGGAGCTGCGCAGCCGGGCCGTCCTCGCCGAGATGGGCCGGTTCGAGATGCAGATCCTCTACGCCCGCGCGATGACGCGGCTGTGGGAGAAGATCCAGCGCCTGCGACAGCTCGACGACCTGCGGATCGCCGATTTCGGCACCCGCCGCCGGCATTCCTTTCTCTGGCAGGATTGGTGCGTTCAGGCGATGATCGAAGGGTTGGGCGACGATTTCACCGGTACCTCTAACTGCCTGATCGCCATGCGCCAGGACATCGAGGCGATCGGCACCAACGCTCATGAACTGCCGATGGTCTATGCGGCTCTGGCGCGCACCGACGAGGAATTGCGAGCGGCACCGTATCGCGTCCTGGCAGACTGGCACGAAGAGCATTCGGGCAACCTGCGTATCATCCTGCCCGACACCTACGGCACTGCGGAGTTCCTCAGGAACGCCCCAGACTGGCTGGCCGGGTGGACCGGCATCCGCGTCGATTCCGGTGACCCCGCGGAGGGAGCGGAGACCGCCATCCGCTGGTGGCGGGAACGCGGCGAGGATCCGCAACAGAAACTGGTGATCTTCTCCGACGGTCTCGATGTCGCGAAGATCGAGGAACTTCACGCGCGGTTCTCGGGTCGGGTGAAGGTCTCCTTCGGCTGGGGCACACTGCTGACCAACGACTTCCGCGGCCTCGTCGCGGAGGATCGGCTAGCGCCCTTCAGCCTCGTCTGCAAGGCCGCCGCGGCCGATGGGCACCCGACCGTGAAGCTGTCGGACAACCCCAACAAGGCGATGGGTCCGGCCGACGAGGTTGCGCGCTACAAGCGCGTGTTTTCCGTCGGCAAGCAGGAAGCGCTCGAGGTGGTCGTATAAACCATGATCTTCGCGCCCCACTTTTCCCGACTGATTTCCGCCGGTAGGTAGGGGTGGCTTCGGAGAGAAGCGTAGCGGTCGGGGTGTTGGGGAGAGCAATGGCAGAAGCGAATGAAGGTCAGACACATCTGGCCCGCGGCGGCGTGTCGCAAACACTGCTCGCGCCATGGGACTGGCTGGTGCTCTGGGTCGCTGAGGCCATGATCATTCTTCGTGAACGAAAGGCATGGCGCTTTGCCAGGAAGGCCAGCGGCACGCGATTTCCGCGTATCGCCGCGCCACGGACGATCAACGAGAAGTTTGCCTGGCGGAAGGTCTTCGACCGAGCTCCGGTCTGGACGATTGTCTCCGACAAGCTCGCTGTGCGCGACTGGGTGGCCCGGCATGCGCCCGGCCTTTTCGACTCCGCGCGTCCTGTGGTCCGGCTCCGATCCCGACGCCATTCCCGACGAGGTCCTCCAAGGAGACGTCGTGATCAAGGCCAATCACGCCAGCGGCACCAACCATTTCGTCACCGGCGGAGAGCTGGATCGCGAGGAGATCGTGAGCAAATGCCGTCGATGGCTTGACGACGACTACAGCCTGCGTGCGGAGGAGTGGGGCTACCGCAACATCCCCCGCCGCATCTTCGTGGAGGAAATCATCGGCAAGGATGCCGCACTGCAGGAACTCAAGTTCTATACCTTCGGGGCCCATGTCGGGCGCCTGATCCAGATCGTCGACCGTTTCGGCGCCAAGACAGGATGCCGCTACGATCCCGACGAAGCGGGTGACCTCGTCAGCTCCGGCGAAAAGGCCGATGTCGCCGAGTCGCTTTATGATGGCGGTCTGCCGGACAGTTATCCCAAGGCGCTCGCAGCGGCGAGACAACTCGGGGCCTGCTTCGATCACGCCCGGGTCGATCTCTTTACCGATGGGGGCGCTGTCTGGTTCAATGAAATCACCGTGTACAACATGGGGGGCAAGCTCAGCTACACCGGAAATCTGCGGGACGGGCACGAAACCAAGGCGTGGGACCTGCGCCGTTCGGCTTTCTTCGGATCCCGTCACAGGGGGTGGCGCGGTTTCTACGCGGCGTCCCTGCGACGTCACCTGGACCGCAGCGCCGCGCGAGGCCGAGTGACCGACCCATTCCGAAGCCTTGCTCGATCGGGCTCTGCTGTTTCGCCACCGCGAGTTTCGTGACAATCTCCCCGGATTGACAACGGGGAAACAAATGGAGCGGATCGCATCGTACCGCGTGGAGCGATTGGCCGATGTCGACCTTTCGCACCGGGTGACCAAGAAGCAGTACGCCAAGCGCCTCGAAGCCCTGCAACTCCGACTGAACAAGATCCAGCAGGCCTATCTGGTGCACGGTCATTCCGGCGTCGTGGTCTTCGAAGGCTGGGACGCCGCCGGCAAGGGCGGCACGATCCGGCGCATGTCGGCAGTGCTCGACCCACGCAACTTCAAGGTCTGGCCGATCGGTGCGCCGCGGCCCTACTACCTCGATCGCCACTACCTCTTGCGCTTCATGGAGCGCCTGCCGCCGCACGGAGCGCTCTCGGTCTTCGACCGCTCCTGGTACGGGCGCGTGCTGGTCGAGCGGGTGGAGAAGCTGACACCCGAACACCGCTGGCGCGAGGGCTTCCGGGAGATCGTCGAATTCGAGCGCATGATCCGCGACAACGGCACCCGTATCGTCAAACTGTTCTTCCATGTCTCGCCCGAGGAGCAACTCGAGCGTCTGGAGGCGCGGCTGATCGACCCGTTCAAGCGCTGGAAGCTTTCTTACGAGGATTTCCGCAATCGCCAGAAATGGGACGCCTACGCCGAGGCCATCGACGAGATGCTGAAGCGAACGTCGACGCCGGACTCGCCCTGGTGCGTGATCCCGTCGAACGACAAACGCTACGGGCGCCTCGCCGCCCTCACCGAGATCGTCGAACAGCTCGGAGACGGGATCGATCTTGCGCCAGTGCAGGTCGATGACCGCCTGATCGCCGCAGCGCGCTCCCATCTGGAGATCCCGCCCGATCTTCTGGCCGACCTGAGCGGCCGCACCGAGTAGAGGGTCAGGCGGCGGACCGGCCCGACATGTGCCTGAACGACGCCGTTCAGCTCTCGGCCGCGATCAGCGTGCGCAACCACGCGACAATCTCGGGATCGTTCCAGTCGAGCGCACTTTCGGACAGGGCAATCACGTTGCCGTCCGGCGAGATGACCGCGGTGAACGGCAATGCCGTCACCTCCATCTGCTCCAGGTTTCGCGAGCGCGGATCGTAGCCGAAGACCAGGTTCGGCCGACCGTATCGGGCAAAGAACCGTTCGGTTTCGGGAACGCCCCCGCGGTCCACCGACAGGGCAACGACCTCCACGCCGTCGCCGCGGATCGCTTCGCGCAGGGCGCCGAGGGTCGGCAATTCCTCGATGCAGGGGCCGCACCATGTCGCCCAGAAGTTCAGTACGACGATCCCCGCATCGAGCCCGGCGACACTGAGCACATGCCCCTCGGCGTCGTAGAATTCGGCGCTCAGACGCAGAGGCGCCTGAGGCCGGAAAATGCCCTCAGGCGGATCACTCGGCTGGACCTGACCCTGCGCCTGGACGCTTGGGCCGAGACTCGCCAGGAAGACCAAAACGCAGGTCGTCGCCACCCGCGACCCCGCGCTCGAGCACCATGAAGGCCACATTGTACCGCTCCTGCTGTTCGGCGTTTGGCGTATCGTAGAATCTGTTTCCCAGTCCGCCCCGGGTCAGTGCAAGCGTTTCCGCCAGAACGCCCACTGTCCCGTTGCCTACCTCGGCCTCGGCATAAAGCGCGCGACCTTCGGGATCCACCAGAACCGGATAGCCCCCCAGGACGGCCTGCACCGGGCGACTCAGCCGTTGCGGCGCCGCGCTGGCGTCAGGAATGACGCGCTCGGGCATCACGTCCCGCGCCTCGATCTCGAGCCGGAGGCCGAAGCTCTCGACCAACGCATTCGCTTCGGATGTCCGGTTCACCAGACTGTCGGCTACCAGGATCGATCCGCCGTTCGACACGAACGCCATGAGCTGATTTCGCATCTCCTGATCCGGGATCCGGTCGGGATGCAGGATCACCACCATGTCGCCGCGCTCCATCGCCTCGGCTAGGTCGGCGGCCATCATCGGCTGGTAGCCGAGCCGCTGCGCCGTGGTGAAAAGCGTGTCGAACGCCACGTTGTTGATTGCCGGATCGGTATTGAGCGAAGGCGGATAGACCCCGCCCGAGATCCCGCGATCGAAGGCGACGATCGGAACCCTGGTATGAGGTTCCGGCAGGCTTGCCTCGGGGCGCGCAAGCGCCACCGCCCCGAGGCCCAGCGCCGCCCCGCCCCAGAGCGCCAACACGCCGATCGTCACCGGCCCCGGCCTCGTCAGCAGGAGCAGCACGAACGCGGCGGCGGCGGCCACCTTGGCCGCGTCTCCCAGCCAGGTCATGGATCCCGGCGCATGGTTCAGCCAATCGACCGACGACACCGCAAGCTCCCACCGACCCGGAAAGAACAGCGAGAAGTTGGAGAACGGCGTGCTGTCGGCAAAGGCGACCACCCGACCCTCGCCGTGGTCCAGCGCCGCGACCTGCGTGAAGAACCCGAACCGGTCGCGCAGATCAACGTGGATGTTTCCGAAGAAGCCGGGGTTGTTGTAATCCGCCATCTCGGCGCCCAGCGCATGGCCCGCCATGACGATCCGAGCGCGCGGCGGCACTTCGAGGCTGCAGCTCGTTTCGAAGTCGAAACTCTCGATTCCGGCGACGATCGGATGCGGCATGAGGGCCGGCCGCTCCCAGGTCGAGGGCCCTTCGTCGGCCAGGCTGAACGTGTCGTCGGCGCGGAACCGGATGCCGAAGCGGCCCGAAAGCTGGTTCATGAAGGACGACATGCCGAAGAGGTCCGTGTGGTCGCCGATCAGGAGCAGCCCGCCGCCGGCTTCGACGAATTGCTCCACCGCGTCGATCTCGGCCGGTTGATAGGGTTGCGTCGGCGTCTTCAGGATCAGAACGTCGTGGCTCGCCAGCAACGCCGGCGTCAAAGGCCCCTCGGTCAGTCGTTCGATCGCGAAATAACGCCCCAGAAGGTCGTAGAGGTTGCCGAACGAATAGGCGTTCCGGCGACCGAAGTTCTCGGTATCGAACGGCAGGTCGGTGGGCTCCCAGCGGCCGTGGGTGTCGGCGAAGAGCACGCGTCCCTGACCCGGCGCGCCACCATCCGCGAACTTCAGACCGATCACGCTCAGGGCCGCGAACGTCGCGAGCAGCACCGGCTGAAGGCGCGCCCGTCCCTCCTCCGCCACTCCTGCGTGCACCGGGCGTGCCGCAAGCAGCACGAAGGGCAGAGTTGTCAGGAAGATGAACGCAGCCCCCGTCTCGACACCCGTCTCAGGCAGCGAGGCGCGCACGCTGGCCAGCACCACGCCGCGCAACAGGAACGCCCCCGCCAGAGCGGCCAGCGACCACCCCAGCCAGCGCAGACGGCCGGCCATGGGTACAAGCACGGCGAGAAACCCGTATCCGACCGCGACGATGACGAACGGAAACGCCGCCAGCCGAGGCAGGGTCGGCCGCCAGTCGAGCAGATCCGTGTCCACATGCGCCATCAGCCGCCCGTCATGCACCGTGGCCTCGAGCCCGACCAGACGGACCGCCCAGACAAGCGCCCGCGTCAACGGCGGAACCTCCTGTATCCGGGCAAAGAGGTCCACCAGCGCGATCGCCCCCAACCCGGTTGCAAGCATCAGCCCCGCCCCGAGCGGAAGGGCCCGACGCCACCGCAGGTCGCTCATCGACCAGACCGCGCCAAGCAGACCCAGCGCGACCAACGCCGCGCCCCAGGCTTCGCCGCCCACGCGAACCTCGCCCATCACGGACTGCCATCCGACGCCCATCGCCAGAAGTGCCGCGGCAAGTACCCGGATCCGGATCATCGCCCGCTCTCCTGGGTCAGCTCGACCGCTTCCTCGCGCCGCAGCAGCTCGTCGATAAAGCGGACGTTGACCGGGTGGAAATCGTACTCGCCTTCGAAATATGCATCTTGAAAGAAGCGGTTGTCACCGATGGCGACACAGCGCCCGGCCCCGAAACGGGTCTCGGCGACGATCGGCATGTCGTGCCAGCTCACCACCGGTTCGATCACCGCGCCACCGGTCGCGCGGAGCGGCCAGGCGTCGACGAATTCGAGCTCCCGACCCGACCATTCCGGTTTGGCCGGTCCGAGCGGCGTCGCCTCCAGGGCCATCCCGCAAAGTTCGAGCACATCCGTTGCCCCCTGTCGCCGGGGCCAACCCGCCGTGACCAGAATGGTCCCGCCCCGTTCCATCAGGCGTGACAAACCGGCGCGCTCGTCGGCGTTCAGCGGCTGCGCCGGATCGAGGTAGGCAACCAGCCCGTAAGACTCCAGATCGGCCGCTTCGGCGCCGCGATCCGAAATCGGCGTATAGCCGGCACGCTGGATTGCCGTATAGAACCCGCCCACAGCGCCCTCGGTGAAGAACGAGAGCGGCGCCGCTGGAACGTGCCGTACATCGATCAGCGCCATCCGGTCGGGCTCGCGCGGGTCGGGTAGCTTCGCCGGTCGATCAAGTCCGCCGCCAAAAGCCGCGCCGATGGCCACGGCTCCTGCAGCGCCCGCGAGGCCGATCCCGCTCCCGGCCACGAACGCTGCCACGGCACCGGCCGCGATCAGCCCGAGACCGAGAACGGGCGTCCAGCCGGGATCGGCCCAGCGTCCCGAGAGATAGCGAAATGTCCGCTCGGCGAACTGCGCCGAATGGGGCATCGAGAGAACCTGGAACGTGGTCGTATCGCCGAACACGATGACCCGCCCCCGGCCGTATTCCGCCGCCGCCACCAGAACCAGGTCGCCCAGCTTTTCGCCATGCTCGTGCTGATAATTGCCGAGAAGCCCGCCCTTCCCGTCGTTGAGGCGGTTGCCGAAATCGGAGAAGGCGTAGCGTCCGACCACCACGGGTTCGACCGACCAGTCGTCCAGCACCAAAGATCCGCCCGTCCCTATCTGCAGGTCGTGATTGTCGCGCAAGCCCGCAGTGACCGGGTGCCTCCGCATCTCGACCCCATTCGCGAAGTGACGGCGGAGCGGATACGCGCTGTCGAAGATGAACCGCACCCCGATCGGCTCCAGCAGCGCGTTTGTCGGCGCCATCAGGCCGAACAGGTCGGTATGATCACCCATGACCATCAAGCCACCGCCCTGCTCGACCCAGCGCCAGATCGCGCCGCGGGTCTCGTCGGACATCTGCTCCTGCAGATTTATTGCGACGAAGACCGAGAGTTTCTGGAGGTCTTGCTCGAGGGTCTCCGGCTCGACCCGGACGACCTCGTAACCCGATTGTTCGAGCACATCGCGCGTAGAGCCGAACATGCCCGCCTGGATGAGGCCGTAGCGTCCTGGCTCGGGCACGGAGAAATCCAGGTTGCGGTTGAGAAACCCGATCCGCCCGCCCGCCGTGTCGCCAAGCGGTGGCACGAATGCCAGCAGCGCCCCGCCGGCGATGAGCGACACGGCCCCGATCGCGGCGAACAGGCCGGATCCGGGCGCCGACGTCGTTCTTTCGCCGCGCACCCGCGCGGCGACCACGGCGAGGGGGGAGAAAATGATCAGTGCGAGAACCTGAGACCACGAGGAAAAAACCGCGGGGGGGATCATTCTGGGCTGGTCCTGATCCGCAAGGTAGACAAAGGGCGGATCGAAGAGCTGCTGCAGCGCAGAGCCCATCTGCGCGCCGATCCAGACGCCGCCGGCCCCGATCAGCACCGGCAGCACAAGCGCCGCGACCAGAACGACAAATGACGCGCCCCGGCTGGCCGCATCGCGCATCGTCAGGGCACCGTAACCACCGAGGAACAGCGCCGTCCAGATGCCCGCGTGCAGCGGTCCCGTGGAGCGCGGTCCGCCGGCTATCATCGTTGCCGCAGCATCGACCGGACCTGTCAGCATGTTCACCGCGTGCCAGACAGCCGGCACGTGGAGATAGGCCAGATGCAGTCCGAGCATCAGCGCGGCGGCATCGATCGCCAGCCGTCCCGGGCGTCGCAGGCCCGGCCTGACGCACCATGCGGCGACGAGGAACAGCGCGATCTCAAGCGCGCGCCCGCCGTCGGTGAGCCGAGGCGCCAGCAGCAGCAGCACTGCCATCAGGATCCACGGCGCCGACCGCCGCCATGCAGACAGGTGCGTCGCGGCCGCTACGGCGAGAACGGCGACACCAGCCAGAAGCAGAGAGTCGTCTGGGGACAGGTGCGATTGGGCCGACCAGATCGGCCGAAAGCAGCGCCAGAGTTCCGACGAGCGCGACGATTGCCGCGCCGGCGAACAGGCCTCGCGCCCGGCTCATGTCCGGTACACGACCACGTAGAACCCTCACTCGGCGGGTCCGTCGGCGGGTCGGCGCTCGGTCTCACCGGTGCTGCTGACCGCGATGGTCCAGCCGGCCGTATCGGTCAACTCGACGATGTAGACGGCCCCCGGGTCGGAGGCAGCGTCCCGCGCGTGTTGCATCAGACCGGCCACGGCCTGGCCCTGTGACACGATCTCGCGCCGGCCCGCCCGCTCACGCAGGACCCGGTAGCGCTCGAGAGCCGAGCCGTTCGCGATCCAGTTCACCTCCGCCGCATTGCCACCGCGCGTAACCTCGAACCCGCCGATCTGCGCCGCCGTCCAGGTAGCGTCCCGCACGAAGGGGCAGGAGACCTGCACGACATCATCGCCGAGATTGGCAAATTGCACGCCACCGTCCCTTTGCAGGCCGCCGTTGCATCCGGAGCAGGCCGAGCCCACGCAACCGCTCTGGCCGCAGGCCGAACCCACGCAACCGCTCTGGCTGCAGCCCGATCCGATGCAGGCGGAGAGGCCGCACCCCGAGCCGAGACAGGCCGACCCGGTGCATCCGGATGCGCCGCAAAGCGATCCGACGCAGCCCGACGCACCGCAGGCGGAGCCGCCGCAGCCCGACGCCGCGCAGCCCGACGCCGCGCAGGCGGAAGCCCCGCAGCCCGATGCGATACAGGCCGATGCGGCGCAGGCCGAAACCGCCTCGCTGGGGAAGACGAACGCCTCCTCTTCGCCGATGCCGGTGCGCTCGCGCGTGTCTGCGCCGCGCTTGCCCTCGAACTGCAACGCCATCTCGTCGAGCCGCTGCTGATAGAGCGGCGAGACGATGGTCCGATCCGTCACGTCGGGCGCCGCGATGGCGAAGAACGCCGGCAGCGCCAGCAGGACGGCGATCAGAAGAAACCCTCGACTGTATCTCATCGTCTCTCTCCTTTGATTCGCCACCGGCGCGTCAGTTCGCCTCCCGACCGGCACGCCAATCCAGCTTCTGCTGCAGACGCTCGATCGTGATATCGGTAAGGTCGCGGCTCGCCGCGCCCAGCGTCAGGTCGAAGGCATCGTCGGCGATGGGCACGTCGAGCTCGTAGGCAATGTCCATCACCTGCGCGATATGCGCGCGCACACCGGCATCGGGATCGTCCTGGTGCGCGGTGCTCTCCATGCGGTTCACCAGGCGTGTCGACGCGTCGATCCAGAGGACGACCTCCATGGACGCCACCGGACTGAGCGGGATCGCCGCCTTCGACCGCAGCCGCAGAAACGGCCGCCCGTGCATCACCGCCGTGGCGACGCTCCATTCGGCGTCCATGAACTCGACCGGAAATTCCGGCGCCATCATCGGGTCGTGGAAGCGCCGACCCATCGTCACCGGAATGCGCGCATGGTCGACCATGAATTCGCTCACTTCAGGCGCTCCAGAGCCGGAGAACGGCCCCACATAGCGACTACGCAGAACCTGTCCGTCGAGCACCCAGGTCAGCGACCCGCCGTCCCGCGTCTCACCTCCCGACGCAACCAGCATCCACCCCGGTCGCGTCTCAAAGCGAACATGGTCGCGGTGCTGCAGGACGATGGAACGGCTCTCGATCACCAGATCGGGTACGCCGGGGCTTCGCGTCACCGCGTGTGCCGTCAGGACCACCCGACGCGGGGTGTCGAAGAGCGCGGCGTAGGCGGCGTTCGACTGATCGAGAATGCTGCGCGCGTCTGGCGCGGCGGCGGCGCTGCCGCCCACGGCAGCCAGAACGATCAGCAGGCAGGTCATCAGCCGGGGCATGATGCGATGAGGTCCCATGCTCCCCCCGCCCCGACGTCAGTAGGCCGAAGCCAGCAGGAGCGGATCCGCGTTTTCATCTCCCTCCTCCGGCAGGCTCGGCCGGCGGAGGGTCTCGCCTCCGCTGCTCACCGTCGTGATCCAGCCGGTCGCATCCAGCACCTCGACGATATAGGTGGCGCCGGTTCCGGCTCCTGCATCGGTTGCATGCATGATCGTCTGCGCCGGCGCGGGACCCTCGGCGATGACGCGGCGCAGGCCATCCTGTTCGCGGATGACCCTGTAGCGTTCGAGCGGGCCGCCCGACGCGATCCAGCTGACCGTGACACTGGCGCCTCTGCGCTCGACCTCGAAACCGGCGATCTGGACGCTGCCCATCGCCTCGTCGCGGGCGAACGGACAGGCGGCCTGGATCACGTCGCCGCCGACGCGGGCGAACTGACGGGTCCCGTCACGCTGGATCTGCTGACCCTGGCAACCCTTGCAGGCCGAGCCGACGCAGCCGCTCTGGGAACAGGCGGACCCGACGCAGCCGCTCTGTCCGCAGGCCGAACCGATGCACCCCGAGGCGCCGCACGCCGAGCCGGCGCAGGCCGAACCCACGCAGACCGACAGGCCACAGGCAGACCCGCCACAAGCCGAGCCGCCGCAGGCCGAGCCGCCGCAACCGGAGCCACCGCAGGCGGAGCCCGCGCAGCCCGAGCCCGCGCATCCCGACGCGCCGCATGCCGACCCGACGCAGCCCGATCCCACACAGGCCGAGACGGCCTCACTGGGAAATATGAAGGCCTGCTCTTCGCCGATACCGACGCGGTTGCGCTGATCGGCGCCGATCTTGCCCTCGAACTGAAGGGCCATCTCGTCAAGCCGCTGCTGGAACAGCGGCGACGAGCCCACATCGGCCGCCCACGTGACCCACGGAAACAGCATGGCCAGCACCAGGGCCGCTGCCTGAACCGCGGGGTATGTCCGCCGCCGGGCAGGCATCACTCACCGCCCTGCTGGCCGCGGGCCATTTCCTGCACCTCGTCGGAGAAGTTCTCGGCCTGGTCGTGGGTTTCGACATCGAAGGCGTCGGCGCCGATCTCGACATCCATCTCGTATTCGAAGTCGGCCTCCATCGACGTCCACGAGGTCATTTCGGCCGGAAGTTCCACCTCGGTCCTGAAATCGACCTCCATGTACTCCACCAGCATCGTTTCGGTATCGATCCAGAACTTCGCATCGGCCGTGGAGATCGGCCCCACCGGGAACGGCTCGGACGAGCGCAGGGTGATGGCGCTGCGGCCCTGGAAGAATTCCTCGCGCGCCACGGCGCCACCTTCGAGCATGGCGTCGAAGAACTGGAGCGTCGCACGCTCGCCCATCATGCTGGTGGCGAATTCACCGAGCTCGTCTTCATTGACGTAGTAGGAAAGCGTCCCGCCATCCTCGCCCGGATGCCAGACCGTCAGCCGGTCCTCGGTCTGCACGAAAGTGGTCTGGGCGGGCAGATCGAGCGACTCGTTCTCTCCTGTTTCGGAAAGCTTCGTCACCGAATCCACGTCGATCTCGCCCCGGACCTTCTCGCCCTGCTGAAGGTAGGTGATCACCCCTTCGGTCTGGATGTCGGGCTGACCCTCCTGACGCGTCGTCGTCTCGTATCGCTGGGTGATGCGCTGAGGCCTGTCGAAGATCGCCGCGTAGGCCTCCTTGATCTGCGAAACCACCTCGGCCGGGTCGATGGGATTGTCTTCTTCCTGAGCCGCTGCTGGATTTAGGCCCAGCGAAACGACTGCGAGGGCGCAGGCCCCCGCGAGTACACGGAAAAGCATCAAACTATCCTCTAACGGATAAACTTTGCGAGACTTCAGGAATAATTGTTAGCATAAGTTGTATTCTGGCGGAAGAAAAAGTTTCAAAAGGAGCGTCTTCCGCAACTTTTCTCGATGCGGCCGTCGAGCGGACTTGACCGACGCGGAGTCGAGGCGGCTCAATTCGCAGAATATCACCAGCGACCGGAGCGGAGGTCTGTCTTGTCCGGTTTCCTGATCCTGCTCGTCGGCACAACCAAGGGGGCCTTTCTCATCGAAGGCGACTGCGACCGGCAGAACTGGAGCTTGCGGGGTCCGTATTGCGAAGGCTGGCGGATCAACCACGTCATCGGCAATTCGGCCACCGGAGCCCTCTGGGCGGCGGGCGGCGGAGCTTGGGAAGGTGCAGGCGTCTGGCGATCGCAGGACGGCGGCGCCACATGGACCTTGTCCAGGCTGGCGCATGGCGAATTCAACGAATGGCTGGCCAAGGATCCGGATTTGGCCGCTCAAATCGGCCGAACACCTGAGCCGCCCGCCCCATTCACGGACGAGGTCGACGCCCTGTGGTCGCTGGCGCTGAATTCAGGAACGCTCTACGCCGGCGCCAAGCCCGCGCGCCTGTTCTCGAGTTCCGACAATGGCCAGACCTGGGAGCCCCTGCCAGGACTGAGCGACCATCCCAGCGCCGAAACCTGGCAACCCGGTGCCGCCGGTCTGACGCTGCACACCATCGTTGCCTGTCCCGACGATCCGGCCCGGCTCTGGGTTGCCATCTCGGCTGCGGGGGTGTTCGCGAGCGAGGACGGCGGCCAGAGTTGGGCCCGACGCGTCCGGCGATCGAACGCCGACGGATCAGGCGCGGATGGCGACGCAGAAATCGGTCTGTGCGTTCACAACATGGTTCGCGCATCGGGCGATGGCGATCTGCTTTACCAGCAGAACCATCACGGCGTCTTCCGCAGTCCGGACGGTGGCCGGAGCTGGCACGATGTCTCGGACGGCCTGCCTTCAAGGTTCGGTTTCCCAATCGCAGTCCATCCGCGGGATCCCCAGACCGTCTGGGTATTGCCGCTCAACGGAGATTCGCTCGGGCGCTACCCGCCGGATGCAAGCGCGGCGATCTGGCGCTCGCGCGATGGGGGTGAGACCTGGTCGGCGTGCAGAGATGGCCTGCCCGCGCGCGATTGCTTCTTCACCGTCCTGCGGCAGGCGATGGCGACGGACCGATCCGACCCGGCCGGCCTCTATTTCGGCACCAACACGGGATCGGTCTTCGCAAGCACCGACGAAGGCGAGACTTGGCGCGAGATCGCCCGGCATCTGCCCACGATCCTCTGCGTCGAGACCCTCCAACCGTCCTGACGAACCGCCCTTGCGAGCGCGCTACTGATCCGGCGTGACGGAGCCCCGCGCGGCCTTGATCTCGCCGCGACGCCGCTTGCCCTCCAGCCGCCGCCGCTTGGAACCGAGCGTCGGGCGTGTCGGGATCCGCCGTTTCGGTTTTTCCGTGGCGCGCTGTATCAGCTCGATGAGCCTTTGACGGGCAATCTCGCGGTTGCGGGCTTGGCTGCGGGTCTCCGAGACGTGGAGGACGAGGGCGCCTTCGTTGGTCCAGCGCCGTCCGGCCAACCGTCTGAGCCGCCGCTTCACGGGCTCGGGCAGGTTCGGACTCCGCTCCGCCTCGAAGCGCAATTCGACTGCCGTGGCGACCTTGTTGACGTTCTGGCCGCCCGGACCGCCGGACTGGACGAACTGCTCGACCAGTTCCCAATCCTCGATCTCGATTGTGTCGTTGATGCGCAGGGTCATGCGGTGCCGATGTAACGAGAAAGGGTCGCCAGCCTGACGACCCTTTCCGAGTTTCTTGGGAGATGGCCAGTTAGAGCTCTGGCCCAACCCGGGTTCTACACCTCTGGGTCTGCCCTCAGGTGTCGGCCCCCCACGCTGTTCCGACCATTCTCTCCAATGACACTCTAGACACTGGACCACCTCCTTTCGAAATGTTGCCGATGGGACAGAGATTGGCATGCTCTGGCTTCACGTCAAAAGAAAATGCGCACGATCCCGTCATAATGGCGCGAAATCTTCCAAGAGCTGCGCAACTACAACGGCTTGCACGCAATAGGGGCAGCGCGTCCGGCGCATATCGGCATCAATGAAACGCAGCGCTCGCTATTGTTTCGCGATCTCCGAATTCAGCGCTGGCGGCACGACGTATTCGACGAACTCGGTGCGCTGCATGCGCAGGAAATTGTCATCGGACACCATCGTGAGGCGCAGATCTCCGCGGGCATCCCGCCAGACCGTGAGCCCCTCCAGATTGTCGTGCACGCCTGGTGCCGTGCGCAGCACGGTTTCCTCGGCCAGGACGCGATCGCTCTCGATCCGGAACCGGCGCACCCGCGAGGAGAACCTGAATGGCAGATGTAACCGTCGTTCCAGCAGGTAGAACCAGCCATCAGGACCGATATCGGCGCCCACCGCGCTGAATCCGTCCGAGGCGGAAAGCATCGCCGACCGCCGCCAATCCGCCCCGTCCCAGCGGTAGAGTTGAAAGACGCCGCCGCGCGCGGTTTCGGGCAGGGTCAGCAGGGTTCCGTCCGCCTCACCCGCCAGCGCCTCGAGCGACTTGTTGACCGGGAGCGTCACGAAATCGGGATGACGGGGGAGCACCTCGGGCGGGCCCGCCGGATCGTCGTTGCGCCAGACCTCGTGCACTCCTTCGCGGCTCACGGCCAGTCTGCCGCCGTCCCAGACGAGGCCCTCGGCGTCACGACCGACCCCGTGACGGCGTCCCGGCGGATGTGCCTGGGTGTACACCCGAAACCGGTCGAAGCCGGTAATTCGGCCATCTTCCCGGCGGAAACGCCCCAAGACGTAATAGCCCTGATCGGAGACCATCGCGAACCGCTGACCATCCGGACTGTCGAGGCCCGAAAAGCCGCCGAGCCACTCCTTGTCCGGCTCGAAGGTCCAGGCCGAAAGGAATCGCGCCGGGCCGACCGGCTCGGGCGACACCCCGCAAGCAACAGCCAGAAGCGCGATCAGCGCGACAAGATGTCGGCGCATTGGCCCGGCAGGTCGGCAAGGGTCAGGTCGCGCCTCGGCATCGGTTTCGGCGCGTTCGGATCGGGTGGCGGAGGGTTCAGGATGTTGTCCACCCACGATTGGGCTTCTGCACACCCGTCACCGGGCGGCGGCGGATTCTGGTCCTGACAGGCCCGCAGCCCTTTCGGACAGGCGAGGCGAACGTGGAAGTGATAGTGATGCCCCCACCACGGCCGCACCTTGCGCAACCAGCTCCGGTCGCCGCGTGCATCCTTGCACATCTGCACCTTGGCGCCGGGAAAGATGAAGATGCGCGCGACTGCCGGGTCACTGGCCGCGGCCTTGACCAGGTCGTGATGCGCACGCGTCCAGTTGCCATTCACGAAGGCACCGTTGGACCGGCGCAAGGAAATCGAGGAGATCTCCTCGCGCGCAGGAGCACTGAGGCGCAGATTCTCGGCCGGGCGCAGCCAGATGTCGGCATCAAGACCGATCTGATGGCTGCGATGACCCGTCGCCATCGGCCCTCCGCGCGGCTGGCTTATGTCGCCAACGTAGAGGCCGTTCCAGCCAGGCAACCGCGCCGCCTTGCGGGACAGGCGTTCGAGGAAGCGGATCATTTCGGGGTGGCCCCAGTTCCGGTTTCGGCTCAGCCGCATGGCCTGCCAGGTATCTCCGGTCTGCGGCAATTGCTCGCCCCCGACGAGGCACCCCTTGGCGTAGCTGCCCAGCGGATAGGGCTTGTGCGCCGAACCGCTGCGTTCGGCGCCGAAGAGCTGCTTGGCGGGCTGGCTGGTGGCGGGCGCCGCCAGCAGGATCAGGGCGAAAAGGACGTGGGTGATGCGGACCATTGTTCTGCTCGATCTCTGTCCGGTTCGACCCACACTAGCAGAAACAATCCCGCAAGGAAGAGCACGACCAGAGGGATCACCCCGATCTGTTCGCTGCCCGTCAGAGCGGTCACGACGCCGACGCTGAGCGGCGCAATGAACGAGGTGGCCTTGCCCGCCAGCGCGTACAGCCCGAATGCCTCGGTCACGCGTTCGGGATCACCCTGACGGACCATCATCGTGCGGCTGGCCGATTGCAGCGCGCCGCCCGCCGCGCCGATCACCACGCCGATTGCGTAGAATGCGATGTCGGGCAACGTTGAGCCCGGCGCCTGCGGCACACCCAGTACAGCCTCACGGGAGATAAACATGGCCGCAAGCACCACTACCAGAAGCGCGAGGATGCAGACAAGGATGACCGGCTTTGGTCCGTAGGCGGAATCCGCCCTGCCACCGACCCAGGCGAAAATGGCGCCCGAGATGACTGCCAGGATGCCGAAGGTCCCGGCCTGCACCACCGACCAGTCGAGCACGATCGCCGCGAAGACCGCCCCCAGGGCGTAGGTGCCGTTCAGCCCGTCACGGTAGAACATGGACGCGCCGAGATAAGCGAAGAGGCTCCGATCCTGCGGCAGGCGGCGGATCGTCCGGCCGAGTTGCCGCAAGGCCGCGACGATCTCCACCCTGCGCGCCGGGCCGTGCGCCCGCTTCGGATCGCGAACCCAGATGAAGAACGGCACCATGAAGGCCACATACCACAACGCCGCCAGAGGGCCGACGAAGCGCGTGCCCTCGCGCCTGGACGGGTCGAGACCGAAGGCGGGCGCAAGGCCGATCAAGGTCCGGCCCGTCGCCGCGTTCTCGGCGAAGAAGAGCAGCGTTAGAACCAACGCCAGCAGACCCCCCAGATATCCGAAGGCCCAGCCATTGCCCGAAATCCGTCCGATTTCCTCTCTTGCGCCAAGATCCGGGAGCATCGAGTTGGTGAAGATCGTCGCAAACTCCATGCCGATGAGGCCGACACCGAAGAGCGTCAGCACGAGGAGCAGGTTCGGATCCGCCGGTCGCCGCCCACCAGATCGACGCAGCGCCGACGACATAGAAGGCGGAAAAGGCCCAGATCCAGCGCATCCGCATGCCGCTCTGATCGGCGATGGCGCCGAGAATTGGCGCAAGAAGGGCGATCGCGATGCCCGCCAGGCCGACGGTGATGCCCCACAGGGCCTGCGCCTCGGACCCCGGCCCCACGAGTTCGCGCACATAGGGGCCGAAAATGAAGGTCAGAAGCAGCGTGTTGTAGGGCTGGCTCGCCCAGTCGAAGAAGAACCAGCCCCAGATCCGTTTCCGCCGTGAGATCATGGTTCCCCCAACCGCTCGGAGCAGTCTTGTCCGGGCGCGGCGGCCTGGCAAGGACTTGCGCCCGTCCAACGGCATCGGCGCGGGCGCGGCAACCATAGTGCCAGGGTGCCGCTTGCCGGCGCGCGCACCGACGCATAACTAGGCGGGCAAGCCCCCCGGAGGACCCCGTTCATGCTTTCTCTTCTGCAAATCCTGCTGCTTATCCTCGACGTGATCTGGTTCATCATGATCGCGCATATCGTGATGAGCTGGCTGATCAGCTTTCAGGTGCTGAACCTGCGTCAGCCGCTGGTTTCGCAAATCTGGATGGGGCTGGAGCGCCTCCTGCAGCCGATCTACGATCCGATCCGCCGCATCCTGCCCCAGACGGGCGGGCTGGATCTGGCGCCGCTTGTCGCGCTGATCGCGGTCTATGCGGTGCGCATCATCCTTCTGAACAACGCATCCGCCTTCTACTGAGCGTCGATGTGGCGATTGTGATCGCGGGGCCGGGCCGATCGCAAGACGCCCGGAAGTGCGGAGTGGTGTCTTGCCGGTTTGGCGGGGGTCGTGGCAAAGCCGGGGACGATGTCTGATCCCCGCACCCTTCTTTCGACTACCTTCGGTTTCGGCGCCTTCCGCCCGGGACAGGAAGAGATCGTCGATGCGGTTCTGGCCGGTCGCAATGTTCTGGCCATCATGCCGACCGGCGGCGGCAAGTCGCTCTGCTACCAGCTTCCGGCCCTCTGCCGCGACGGACTGACGGTCGTGATTTCGCCGCTTATCGCGCTCATGCGCGATCAGGTACGCGGCCTGCGCGAGGCCGGGGTCGAGGCGGGCGCGCTGACCTCGGGCAATACCGAGGCCGAGACCGACGCTGTGTTCGACGCCCTGCGCGAGGGTCGGCTGAAACTTCTCTACATGGCGCCCGAGCGGCTTGCCTCCGGCGGGACGCTCGGTCTTCTCCGCCGCGCGGGCGTGGGGATGATCGCGGTCGACGAGGCCCATTGCGTCAGCCAGTGGGGACATGATTTCCGACCCGACTACCTGCGCATCGGCGCGCTGCGGCGCGAACTGGGCGTGCCTCTGGCCGCCTTCACCGCGACCGCCGACGCCGAGACACGCGACGAGATCGTCACGCGGTTATTTGACGGCGAGCCGCCCCAGACCTTCCTGCGCGGCTTCGACCGACCGAACATCCATCTGGCCTTCGCGCCCAAAGACGGCCCGAGGCAACAGATCCTGTCCTTCGCGGCAGGGCGGCGCGAGCGGTCCGGCATCGTCTATTGCGGCACGCGCGCCAAGACCGAGACACTGGCCGGGGCCCTGCGTCAGGCAGGACACCACGCGCGCGCCTATCACGGCGGCATGGAGGCGGGCGAGCGCCGCGCGGTCGAAACCGCGTTCCAGACCGAGGACGGCCTGATCGTGGTGGCGACGGTCGCCTTTGGCATGGGCGTCGACAAGCCCGACATCCGCTGGGTCGCCCACGCAGACCTGCCAAAATCCATAGAGGCCTACTATCAGGAAATCGGGCGCGCGGGCCGCGACGGGGCGCCGGCCGAAACGCTGACCCTCTATGGGCCAGACGACATCCGCCTGCGTCGCACCCAGATCGACGAGGGCGCGGCACCGCTCGAACGGAAGGCGGCCGATCACGCGCGCCTGAACGCTCTGCTTGGTCTGGCCGAGGCATTGCGCTGCCGGCGTGTGACCCTGCTGGGCTATTTCGGCGAAGAGGCGGAACCATGCGGCAATTGCGATCTCTGCGACGCACCGCCCGAGACGTTCGACGCGACAGAAGCGGTTCGCAAGGCATTGTCGGCGATCTTGCGCACCGGTGAGCGGTTTGGCGCCGGCCACCTGATCGATGTGCTGCGCGGACAATCCACGGACAAGATCAAGGCGCGCGGGCACGACGCGCTGCCGACCTTCGGCGTCGGTCAGGACCTCGATAGGCGCAAATGGCAGACTCTCTTCCGCCAGATGGCCGCGCGCGATCTGGTTCGGCCCGACCCGGAACGCCACGGCGCACTGCGGATGACGGAGGCGGCACGTCCCGTCTTGCGCGGAGAGGCCGCAATCGAAATGCGCCGCGACACGGTAAGCGCCACGAGCCGCCCTGCCCCGCGTGCCCTGGTGAGCGACGACGACGCGCCGCTTCTTTCCGCGCTCAAGGCCAAACGGCGGGAGCTGGCGGAGGCACAGAAGGCGCCGGCCTACGTCATCTTCAACGACCGAACCTTGATCGAAATGGCGGAACGACGGCCCCGATCACTGGATGCGATGGCACAGGTCGGCGGCGTAGGCGCGAAGAAGCTGGAGCGCTACGGCGCGATCTTCCTCGCCGTCATAAACGGCGAGGGCGAAGACATGCATCCGTCGCGACGCAGGCTTGCGGGACGCGAGGCCGGCTCGCTCTACGACCGGCTGGTGGCGGCGCAAACCGCGCTGGAACGGGGTGCGGACGGTACCGAAAAGCCGCTGAGCTGTTCGGCCTCGCTACTGGCCAAGCTGGCCGAGATGCCGAATGCTGATGAGGCGATGCTGGCACGGTTGCTGGGCGCGCGGCGGGCCGAGAGGTTCGGATCAATCTTCCTCGCGGTTCTGCGGGACGAATGATCGGCGAACCTTACCTGTCAGTCGAAAATCGGCCTGCCCGCCGTCCCGAGCATGCCGGCCAGTCAGTCGAGTCTGGCGATCACGGCACCGGTCTTGCGGGCCAGCGCACGCGGATCAACGGCAAAGACAGCCTGCGGACCGCCTCCTGCCGCCCAGACACTTTCGTGCTTCAAGAGACCGGGATCCATGTAGACCGGCAAGGATTGCGTGTGTCCGATTGGCGCCACCCCGCCAATGGCGAAACCTGTCGCTTCCCGGACCTTGTCTGGGTCGGCTTTGCCGAGCGTTTCGCCCACAACCTCGGCTGCCTGCGAAAGATCCACCCGCTGGTCGCCCGGCACAAGCAGCAGCACCAGCTTGCCGGACGCCGTCACGAAGACCAGCGACTTCACGATCTGGGCCACCGCGCAGCCGCAGGCCGCCGCCGCTTCTTCGGCCGTCCGGGTCGACGCGGTCATGTGGCGCGGCGCGATGTCGAGGCCCAGCGAACGCGCCGCCACCTCGACCCGCGCCACACCCCGGCTCACATGCGCTCCAGCGCCAGGGCGATCCCCTGTCCGCCGCCGATGCACATTGTCACCAGTGCGCGGTTGCCGCCCGTCCGTTCGAGTTCGTAGAGTGCCTTGATGACCAGGATCGCTCCGGTCGCGCCGACCGGATGACCGAGGGCGATGGCCCCGCCATTGGGGTTCACCCTGTCCGCGTCGAACCCGAGTTCCTGACTGACGGCGAGGGCCTGGGCCGCAAAAGCCTCGTTCGAACTCGATCACGTCGAAATCGCTAGCCGACAGCCCGGTCTTTTCCAGAAGCGTGCGCACTGCCGGCACGGGACCGATACCCATGACCTCGGGACGCACGCCGGCATGGGCGTAACCGAGGATGCGGGCCCGCGGCTTCAGACCTGCCTTGTCGGCCGCCTCACCACGGGCGAGCACGATGGCCGCGGCGCCATCGTTGATGCCGCTGGCATTGCCGGCCGTCACCGAGCCGCCCTTTTGAAAGACGGGACGCAGACCAGCCAACGCCTCGGCGGTGGTAGGCTTGGGATGCTCGTCGCGCTCGAAAGCAACCGTGTCGCGCCTCACCCGGATCTCGACGGGCACGATCTGGTCTGCAAAGCGGCCCTCCTCGATGGCGCGCGCGGCGCGGTTCTGGCTCTCCAACGCAAAGGCATCCTGCAACTCGCGATCGATCTGGTGTTCGCTGGCGACATTTTCGGCGGTTACGCCCATGTGGCCGGTCCCGAAGGGGCAGTTGAGCGCGCCGAGCATCATGTCCTGCCCGGCGATATCGCCCATCTTCTGGCCCCAGCGGGCGGCGGGTACGGCATAGGGGGAGCGGCTCATGGCCTCGGCGCCGCCGGCCAGACCGTAATCCGCATCGCCCAGCTGCAACGCCTGCACGACCGAAACGATCGCCTGAGCGCCGGAACCGCAAAGCCGGTTGACGTTCATCGCCGGCACCGTTTCCGGCACCCCGGCCTGCATCGCGGCAACGCGGGAGAGGTACATGTCACGCGGCTCGGTGTTGATGACGTGGCCGAAGACCACGTGGCCGACCTGTCCGCCCTCGACCCCTGCCCTTCCGAGCGCGGCCTTGGCCGCAACCGTCGCCGTCTCGATCGGCGGGATGCTCGCCAGAGATCCGCCGAACGTGCCGATCGCCGTCCGCGCACCACCTAGAATCACGATGTCCGTCATCATCACACCTCCTCGAAAGCTCCGCTTCGGTTTTTCAGGCGACCGCTTTCGACGCAAGGGTGATCCTTCCGCAATCCGCAGCACCGCCTCACCTCGGCAGTGCCACGCGTTCCGAACCCGCGATCACGTCGACGTCACAGCAATCCGGGCGGTTCAGGGGGCGATACGACCTTGTCGGGGCACACGTCACGCCGCCCACTTTGGCCGCATTCATCCGTCCTGAGCCACGCCGGTGGCCTGGCTCGATGGAGGAGGTCGTTCGCGGGCGTAGCGCTTGTACGGCACTACACCTTGGCGTGATCTTTCGGCGACGCGGTCATTCCTGCCGGCCTCGCCTGGCCCAGCGTCGAGCGACTGCTCGACGACAGGGAGCGTCAACCGGTCGCGCTCCGCCGGAGATAGACGTAGAGCGCGCCTTCGCCGCCGTGGCTCTGGTGGGCGGTCACGATCTCCTGCACCAGTGCTGCAAGCGGTGGAGTGGTCAGCCAGTGAGGCACCTGTCGACGCAGAACACCACGCGCCTCGGGAATGGGACCATCTCCGCTTTCCCGGCTTCCTTTGCCGGTGATGACGAGAAGGCGTCTCTGCCCTCGGGAATGGGCTCGCAGGACGAAACCCCGGAGAGCCGCGTGCGCTTCGTCCAGGCGCATCCCGTGCAGATCTATGCGCGCTTCGGGCCGGATCTTGCCGCGGCGCATCTGACGATGGAGCCGAACATCCATCCTGGGTGGCGCGTGCCGGGTTTCGGCCGTCGCGGGTCTGGCCGGGACCGAAGCGCCGAGCTCGAAAGAAGTGATGCGAGTGGCTGTGGCGGACCTTGCCGCGGGATCCGGCTCGGGGAGTGAAGAAGTCTGCTTCGCCTCGGGACGCAAGGGATTTGCGGTACGCGCCACCTGTCGCCAGAGGTTCTCCTCTTCGGGGCGCAGGGCCCTGAGTTGACGGCGGCGGGTCATCGGATCGCTCTGAAGACGGGCCGCCTCACTCGCCCGTGGCGACAAGCTGCCAGTTGGGATCGTCGATCCCGAGCCTGCGACCGAAGGTCCAGATATCCCTTTGGCGACGGATCTCCGTCGGATCACCTTCGACGACTTCGCCCTCTGCGTTGCGCACGACCGAGGAAATCTCACCGACATATCGGATCGTGATTTCACCATAACTGGTATCGCGGTCGAACGTCGCGTCGGTGAGCTTGATCTCGCGCAAGCCGACGAAGCTGGCTTCGACGCTGAGCCCTTTCTCGCGTCGAGACGAGACGACCTCGTCGAAGGTTTCGGCGACATCGTTCGCCAGGAACGGGCGGATCGAGTCGATGTCGCCCTTTTCGAAAGCCATGAGGATCATCTCGTAGGCGCCGCGAGCACCTTCGAGGAACTCGCCGACGCCAAAGCCGGGCTCGGCCATCTTCATGGCGGCCAATGCCTTGGCGGCCTCGCTGCCGTCAGGAACGTGATCGATGATATCACGGTCCGGCCCGCCCTCGATAACCTCGAATTCGGGCCGGGTGGTACGACGAGATTCCGGCTTTGAGTTCCTTGGAAAGAGGCGGCTTTTCAAAGCCGTCGCGCGACCCGAGAACGCTTCGCAGACGCAGGATCAGAAACACGGCGATTCCAGCCAGGACCAACAACTGGATCGCATTACCACTCATCAAAGATCCTCATTTCTGCTGCCGGGTTGCTGATACGCGCTATGGAACCCTATGTAGGGCTGGCCCGCAGCCAAGTCCACCGCGGGCGACTTGACCAGAGGTACATCATGTGGCTGCTCGCGCTGTTTCTGGCCGTCCCGTTGATCGAGATTGCGCTCTTCATCCAGATCGGAGGCTTTATCGGCTTGGGGCCGACGCTTCTCGTTGTGGTGATCACGGCGATACTCGGCACATGGCTGGTGCGACAACAGGGTGCGATGGCCTTGTCGCAGATCCGCGGTTCGCTGAACGAGTTGCGCGATCCGTCCGAGCCGTTGGCGCATGGCGCGATGATCCTGCTTGCCGGCGCGCTTTTGTTGACTCCGGGCTTCTTCACGGATGCAGTAGGCTTCGCCTTGCTCTTTCCGCCGGTGCGAGTCGCCGCTTATCGGTGGCTGCGCCGCCGGATCGAGGTCAGACGTTTTACCTACGGGGACACGCCGCAAGGCCAGAGCGCCGGTGCCAATCCGCAGGAGCCCGACGTGATCGACGCCGAATTCGAGGACCTGCCGTCGCGGCAACGGCCCTCTGATCGTCCTTCCGGGTGGACACAGCATTGAATTGACGCCCTCGCCTCTGCTAAGGAGCGCGGCGGTTTTTTTGAATCCAGGGAGGCCCAGATGGCCGAAAACGGAAACGGCGCGGCGCCTCAGGCCGACGTACCCAGCGTGCAGATGAAGATTCTCGGACAGTTCATCCGTGATCTCTCGTTCGAGAACATCCTGTCGCAAAAACCGGTCGAAGGCGAGGTGACGCCCGACATTCAGGTGCAGGTGAGCCTCGACGCGCGCAAACGGCAGGTCGAGAAGCAGTACGAGGTTGTCGCGAAGTTCAAGATCACCTCGAAGAACAAGAAGGGCGGCGAGACGCTGTTCTTGCTGGAACTCGATTACGGCGGGCTGTTTCACCTCGAGGGTGTCCCGGAAGAGCAGATGCATCCGTTCCTACTGATCGAGTGCCCGCGGATGTTGTTCCCCTTCATCCGGCGCATCGTCAGCGACGTGACGCGCGACGGCGGCTTCCCGCCGCTCAACCTCGACAACATCGATTTCATTCAGCTCTACCGCCAGACCATTGCCCAGCGGCAGCAGGCCAACAAGGCCGCCGCTTCCGACGAGCCTGCCGTCAGCTGAACCGCGACCAGACCGGCGCGTCGCCCAGGCCGTTCACGAATTCGGCATGGGCGGCCGCTTCGACCGCGGTGAGCCGCGACGGCAGAGGGTCCGGCCGGGGCCTTGGACGCCACGCACCGTCCTCCGCGGGCCCCGTGCGCCTGGATCCGGCATCGAGAACCAGCCCGGGTTGCCGGCCTCCGATCAGTTCCAGATAGACTTCCGCCAGGATCTCGCTGTCGAGCAATGCGCCGTGCAGGACGCGGTTCGAGTTGTCGATCGCGAAGCGCCGGCAGAGGGCGTCGAGCGACGCGGGCGAGCCCGGGAATTTCTTGCGCGCGATGGCCAGCGTATCGATGGCCCGCTCCCATGGAATTTTCGGCAGGTTGATCCAGCCAAGCTCGGCGTTGATGAACTTCATGTCAAAAGCCGCGTTATGAATTACCAACCTGGCATCGCCGATGAAGTCCAGAAACGTCTGACCGCACTCACGGAAACACGGCTTGTCGCGCAGGAAATCGTCCCCGAGGCCGTGGACGGCGAACGCCTCCGCCTCCATCGCCCGCTCGGGGTTCAGGTATTGGTGATAGGTGTTGCCCGTGGGGACGTGATTGAGAAGCTCGATCGCTCCGATCTCGACGATACGGTGGCCGGTCTGCGGGTCGAGACCAGTTGTCTCGGTATCCATCACGATCTCACGCATCGCCCAACCCTCTCCTGATCTGCGCCAGGACGTCTTCCACGGCTTCGCGCGCGGCATCAAGTGAGGTCGTTCCAATCACGAAGTCTGCGCGCTTTCGCTTCTCGGAATCGGGCATCTGTTTCGCGAGGATGGTATCCAGCAGCGCCGAACTCATCCCTGCCCGCTCAAGAACCCGCTCGCGCTGGACATCCGCCGGCGCCGACACGACCACGACCGCATCCATCTCCGCATCGCCTCCCGTCTCATAGAGCAACGGGATATCGAACACCACGACATCGGACTGGGCGGACTGCGCAAAAGCCGCGCGATCTGCCGCGACGAGCGGATGGATCACGCGCTCCAGCTGCGTCAGGGCGTCGGCGTCCCCGGAAACCCAAGCCTTCAACGCGTCACGATCAACGGCACCATCCTTGAGGGCACCAGGGCGCAGGGCTGCCACTGCCTTCGCGCCCGCGCCCCCTGCCCCGTAAAGCTTGTGGACAGCTGCATCCGCATCCCACACCGGTACGCCCGCCTCGGCAAAGAGTCGCGCTGTGGTCGATTTCCCCATCCCTATCGACCCCGTCAGCCCCAGCCGAAACGTCACGCGAGGATCGCCCGCCGAGTTTCGGCGTCGACCTCCGGGCGCGCGCCGAACCAGCGCTGGAAGCCCGGGACAGCCTGGTGCAGCAACATGCCCAGCCCGTCGACCGTCGCGCATCCGGCTGCCTCGGCCTCCAGCAGGAGCTGTGTCTGCAACGGATTGTAGACGAGATCGGTGACCAGCAAATTCGGGTGAAGCCGTTGCAGCGGCACACGAAGTTCGGGCTTGCCCGTCATGCCGAGCGAGGAGGCATTGATGAGCAGGGCCGCGTCGTCGATTGCCGCGCCGATACCGTTCCAGTCATAGACAACCACACGCATGCCGAATTCACTCCGAAGCGCGTCGGCACGACTCCGGGTCCGGTTGGCGAGACGGATCTCGGGCACACCGGCTTCGAGCAGCGATGCAAGAACAGCGCGGGCAGCACCACCAGCGCCGAGCACAACTGCCGGTCCTGCGCCCGCTCGCCAGCCTGGATGGCTCTGTCTCAAATTCTCGAGAAACCCGTACCCATCCGTGTTGTCAGCGTGAATGGAGCCATCCTCGCGGAAGATCAACGTGTTGGCCGCGCCAATCAGCGAAGCCCGATCGGTCACGACATCAGCCAGTCCCAGAACCGTTTCCTTGTGCGGCAAGGTAACGTTGCACCCGACAAACCCCATCTTGGGCATTGCCCGCAGAACCTCGCGCAGGTTCTCGTGCGCCACATCCATCGGGATATAGCTGCCCGGAAGCCGCATGCGTCTAAGCCAGAAACCATGCAGCGCCGGCGACAGGGAATGGGCAACCGGCGATCCGATTACCGCAGCCAGCGGGATACGGCCGTCAGTCATCCGGCGATGTCTCCCCGCGCTGTCAGCCAGTTGAGAAGCTCGAGCAGAGGAATGCCCATCACAGTGAATAGGTCTCCTTCGATCTTGTGAAACAGGCGCAGGCCCTCGGCCTCGATCATGTAGCCTCCGACACTATGACGGATGTCGTTCCAGTTCCGGTCGACATACGCATCGAGATACTGTGCCGAGGCCTGCCGCATGTGAAGTCGCGCCACACCTACGTGACGCCAGAGCGGGCGATCATTCTGCCAGATGACGCAAGCGGACAACAATGTGTGGCGACGACCTGCCAGCCGATCGAGCTGGTGACGCAGATCGATCCTGTGATCGGCCTTGGCGAGGACCTCACCATCAAGATCGAGCACCTGATCGCAGCCGACCACCATCGCATCGGGCAATTGCGCCGCTACCTTGCGGGCCTTCTGGTCGGCCAGCGTATCGGCAACGTCACGCGGCAAGGCGCCCTCGGCGCACAGCGCCTGTCGGATTGCATCTTCGTCAACACGGGCGTTGCGCACCTGGAAATCGAGCCCGGCCTGTCGCAGCAAGCGCTGCCGGATTTCCGACCCCGATGCGAGAACCAGCCGACTCATGTGGATAACCCGGTGCGAAACAGGCCGTGCAAACGCGGGATCATTGGCACGAGATGGTGTCCCGAAGCGAACTGCGCCTAAGTCGGCCAATTCGCGTGGCTGTCCGGCCCGCCTTATCCACCGAGGATGAAAGCTTCCACGGGCTGTGTGTATCTGCGGCCCGGACAGACGGTGCCAGAACCGCACACAGAGTTATCCCCAAGACCAGCAATCCTCCATCTATCTGATTTCGCTTAACAAATCGGAGAGTTTCAAACAAGTCCGCGTCTGTCCCCAGGGCACTTATCCGCAGAAGGCTGCTCTGTGGACGAAACCTAGAGATCGCGATAATCCGAGTTATCCACTGCACTACCACTGTCATCATCCCTCTCTTACTTCTTTCTTGTTATTAAGAAGCATGAACGTCCCGGAGACTTAGATGAGCGATTTTCTTGCCCAGTTCTATCCGTGGACCAAGTCGTTTCACGTCATCTCCATCGTCGCTTGGATGGCAGGACTGTTTTATCTGCCCCGGCTCTTCGTCTATCATGTCGGAAGTTGCGGCCACGGAGCAGCAACACCGACCTGCTTTTCCAGACCATGGAGCGCAAGTTGCTGCGCCTGATCATGAATCCGGCGATGATCGCGGCCTGGATCTTTGGTCTGATGCTGGTTTTCACGCCGGGAATCGTGTCGTGGAGCGAGTTCTGGCCATGGTCAAAGGCGGGCGCTGTTCTGGGCATGACATGGTTCCATCATTGGTTGAGCTCCCGCCGGAAGGAGTTCCAGAAGGGCCGGAACACGCGGTCCGGCCGTACCTACCGATTGATGAATGAGGTGCCGACGCTGCTTTTGGTGGTCATTGTCGTGTCGGTCATCGTGAAGTTCTGAGCTTGCGTTGACAGATCTGCGGTGCCCGCGTATGTCATTGCGCCAGCGGCCGTCCGGTCGCGCGATCTCCCATCTTGCATGACATGCTGGCGCCTGCGCCGCCATTCAGGACTATTCACGACATGAGCGACGAACGTTTGAACCTCGCCGATCTCAAGGCGCAGAGCCCCAAGGATCTTCTGGCGATGGCCGAGGAACTCGAGATCGAGAACGCCTCCACCATGCGGAAGGGTGACATGATGTTCGCCATCCTCAAGGAGAAGGCCGAAGAGGGTTGGGCGATCGGCGGCGATGGCGTGCTCGAGGTGCTTCAGGACGGCTTCGGCTTCCTCCGCAGCCCCGAGGCGAATTATCTGCCGGGTCCGGACGACATCTATGTCTCACCTGACATGATCCGCCAGCACGCTCTGCGTACTGGCGATACCGTCGAGGGTGTGATCCGCGATCCTGGCGAGAGCGAACGTTATTTCGCGCTGATCAAGGTCGAGAAGATCAACTTCGAGGAACCCGATCGGGCGCGTCACAAGGTGGCGTTCGAAAATCTGACGCCGCTCTATCCCGACGAACGCCTGAAGATGGAGATCGAGGATCCGACCATCCGCGACCGTTCCGCGCGCATCATCGACCTCGTTGCGCCGATCGGGAAAGGGCAGCGGAGCCTAATCGTGGCCCCGCCGCGGACCGGTAAGACCGTACTGCTGCAAAATATCGCGCACTCGATCGAGGCGAACCATCCGGAATGCTACCTCATCGTGCTTCTGATCGACGAACGCCCGGAAGAGGTGACAGACATGCAGAGGTCGGTGAAGGGAGAGGTTATCTCCTCGACGTTCGACGAACCGGCGACGCGCCATGTTGCCGTCAGCGAGATGGTGATCGAAAAGGCGAAGCGTCTGGTCGAGCACAAACGAGATGTCGTTATACTTCTGGACTCTATCACAAGACTTGGTAGAGCCTTCAATACGGTTGTACCCTCGTCAGGCAAGGTTCTCACCGGCGGCGTCGATGCCAACGCCCTTCAGCGGCCGAAACGTTTTTTCGGTGCCGCACGGAATATCGAGGAGGGCGGAAGCCTGACGATCATCGCGACGGCGTTGATCGACACGGGCAGCCGCATGGACGAAGTCATCTTCGAGGAATTCAAGGGTACAGGAAATTCCGAAATTGTGCTGGATCGCAAGATTGCCGACAAGCGGGTCTTCCCGTCCATGGACATCCTCAAGTCCGGCACCCGAAAGGAAGAGCTGCTCGTCGACAAGTCGGATCTGCAAAAGACCTTCGTTCTCCGGCGCATCCTGAATCCGATGGGTACAACGGACGCCATCGAGTTCCTGATATCCAAGCTCAAGCAGACCAAAACGAACGGCGAATTCTTCGAACTCGATGAATACCTGATCCGTCCGATCGGGCGGAGGTGATCGATGGACACGATCTTTGCGCTCGCAACAGCGCGGGGGAAAGCGGGTATTGCTGTCATTCGGATCTCCGGTCCGGATGCCCATGAAGCGTCTCGAAGACTGGCCGGAGACGTTCCTCCGTTACGGCTTGCAGCCCGTCGGCGCCTGAAGGGGCGGGACGGCGCACATATCGACGAGGCGATCGTCCTCGTATTCCCGGACGGAGCGAGCTTTACAGGCGAACCGGTCGTCGAGTTTCAGGTACATGGCAGCAAGGCGACCATCGATGCGCTGCTTGGGGAACTGGGTGCCCTGGCAGGTTTCCGCTCCGCCGAGCCTGGAGAGTTCACGCGACGTGCGTTGGAATCGGGACGCCTGGATCTCACGCAGGTTGAGGGTTTGGCTGCGCTGATCGACTCGGAAACCGAGGCGCAACGACGTCAGGCATTGCGAACACTCGATGGCGCTTTGGGAAAAAAGGTTGAAGATTGGCGCCGACAGCTGATCGAAGCGGCAGCACTGATGGAGGCGACGCTCGATTTCGCGGACGAGGATGTGCCGGTCGACGTGACGCCTGAGGTTCATGAAATCATCAATGCTCTAGAATACGACCTTCGGAAGGAAATCGCCGGTTCTGAGATTGCCGAGCGTCTTCGCGATGGTTTCGAGGTCGCCATTGTCGGCCCGCCGAATGCTGGAAAGTCGACGCTGTTGAACCGGCTGGCGCGACGGGAGGCCGCCATCACGTCCGACGTTGCGGGCACGACGCGCGACGTTATCGAGGTTCGTATGGATCTGAACGGGCTACCAGTGACAATTCTGGATACGGCAGGATTGCGGGCTACTGACGATACTGTCGAACGAATTGGCGTCGAGCGCACACGGCGGCGCGCGGAACTCGCGGATCTGCGCGTATTTCTGTCCTGCGAGACGTTCATCGTGGACGATCTGTATCGGGCCGGGGATGTGCTGGTTGCCGGCAAAGCCGACCTCCGGCAGGAGTTTGACCGTGCGGTTTCGGGAAAGACGGGTCAGGGTATCCCTGAGATGCTGGACTCGATCACCCGGGAACTTGAAGCGCGACTGGCCACTTCGGCGACGGCGACGCACGCCAGACATGCCGATGCCTTGTCTCGCGCAGTGGAACACCTCCAACTGGCGAAATCAAATCTCAACCTGGGCGATGCGGCGGCCGATCTCGTGGCTGAAGAACTGCGATCCGCTACACATGCCTTGGATGTGCTCGTCGGGCGAGTGGACGTCGAGGCAATCTTGGATCATATCTTCGCCAGTTTCTGTATCGGGAAATAGGATGTTTCACGTGAAACATGACGTCGTCGTCATTGGTGGTGGCCACGCGGGGGTCGAAGCGGCCCACGCAGCGATGCGGCGCGGTACGTCCGTAGCTCTCATCACGCTTGATCCGGAGGCCATCGGTGTCATGTCGTGCAATCCGGCCATTGGCGGATTAGGGAAAGGCCATCTTGTGCGAGAAGTTGACGCACTGGACGGCCTCATGGGGCGCGTTGCCGATACCGCAGGCATTCAGTTTCGTCTTCTGAACCGGCGCAAGGGCCCGGCGGTACAGGGTCCACGCGCTCAGGCCGACCGTCGGCTCTACCGTGCGTCCATGCAGGCGCAGTTCCGCGGCACCGAAATCGACATCATCGCGGGCGAAGTCGTCGACCTTGTGCAGGGCGAAAATCGTCTTACGGGCGTCATCTTGGCGGATGGTAGTATCATCCAATGCCGGTCCTGCGTACTGACCGCTGGAACATTTCTCCGGGGCACCATCCACATCGGCGCGGAAACACACCGCGGTGGACGCATGGGGGAAAGAGGGGCAGACCGTCTGTCGAGCCGGCTTATCGATCTTGGCGTATCTCTCGGACGTCTGAAGACGGGAACTCCACCGAGGTTGGATGGACGAACCATTGACTGGGATGGTCTCGAAATGCAGCCGGGCGATCCCGATCCTGTCTTGTTCTCCTTCATGTCAAGGACCGCGTCGGCGCGCCAAATTTCTTGCGGCATTACCCATACCAACCCGACAACACACGAGATCATTTCAGAGAACATCGAAAAATCAGCGATGTACGGCGGTCATATCGCGGGCAGGGGCCCGCGATATTGCCCCTCGATCGAAGACAAGATCATTCGCTTCGCTGAAAAAGAGAGTCATCAGGTCTTCCTTGAACCCGAAGGGCTAAATGATCCCACTGTTTATCCGAACGGAATTTCGACGTCGCTGCCGCTGGACGTGCAGGAACGCTATGTGCGGTCGATCAGGGGGCTGGAGAATGTAAAGATCGTTCAGCCCGGATATGCGATCGAATACGATTACGTCGATCCGCGGGGCCTGCGTCCGACGCTTGAGATGCTCGAGTTGCCGGGACTTTTCTTGGCCGGCCAGATTAATGGAACAACTGGCTACGAGGAAGCGGCAGCTCAGGGCCTTGTCGCAGGCATCAACGCGGCTGCGTGTGCCAGGGATGTCGTACAAACGATCTTCAGTCGGACGGACTCCTATATCGGCGTCATGATAGATGACCTTGTCCGTCGAGGAGTAACGGAGCCCTACCGAATGTTCACTTCGCGGGCCGAATATCGCCTCAGCCTTCGCGCAGACAACGCTGACCAACGGCTGACGCCAGTGGGGATCGCGCTCGGGATCGTCGGCAAGAGACGGCGGGATTCCTTTGATGTAAAGATGGCGTCTCTCTCGAGCGCGCGGGTCCGGCTGGAAGAGACGAGTTTCACACCGCAAAATTTGGCGGATATCGGGCTGTCGGTCTCGAATGATGGCCGTAGACGATCGGCACTGGATGTACTCTCGTTACCCAACGCTGATTTTGGCGATGTGGAGCGGCTCGGAATCGATCTCCACGACGTGGCGCCGGAAACGCGGAGGCAGCTTTCGATTGACGCGCTGTACCGGCACTATGTCATGCGACAGGCGCAGGACGCCGAGGCGGTTCGACGCGACGAGGGACTGCGTTTTCCGGATGATTTCGACTTTGGCGCGGTCCGCGGCTTGTCTGCGGAGTTGTTGCAGAAGCTCGAGACTTTGCGGCCAGCCACATTGGCACACGCCTCGGCGATCGAGGGGATGACGCCCGCTGCGCTGACAGTTCTTTTGGCTCATCTCAGGAAAGCGGCCAGAAAGAGTGCCTGATCCGGCAGATCTGCTGCCAGATGTTTCACGTGAAACATTGGCTGCTCTGCAGCGATATGTCACACTGTTGGAAAAGTGGAACGCCAAGATCAATCTGGTCGGGCGGGGGACCCAACCGAACATCTGGAGCCGGCACATTGCCGACAGCGCGCAGCTTTTCGAATTGGCGCCCAATGCGGCTCGGTGGGTGGATTTCGGGAGCGGGGGTGGCTTGCCGGCAGTAGTGGTCGCGATCCTCTCTAAGGAGAATTTAACTGACCGAGACATGGTTTGCGTGGACAGCGACCAGAGAAAATGTGCTTTCCTAAGAATTGTTGCGCAGGAATTGGGGCTTCGGATTGCTGTCCATGCGCAGCGCATTGAGTCACTCAAGGCGGCCCCTGCCGATGTGATATCCGCCCGTGCCCTCGCACCGCTGCCACAATTGCTTCATCTCGCGGCGCCCAATTTGAGAAATAATGGAACCTGCTTGTTTCTCAAGGGAAAGTCTTGGCGTGAAGAGGTTGAGGCTGCGCGCCGCTCGTGGCACTTTTCCTGTGAGGCAGTGCGAAGCACAACAAGTTCCGAAGCCGTCATTCTCAAGATCGGAGAACTCGGGCGTGTCCAGACAGACTGATAAGACGCCGCAGATAATTGCTATTGCCAACCAGAAGGGGGGCGTCGGCAAGACGACGACGGCGATCAACCTGGCGGCCGCGCTGGTGGAAAACGGCTCCACGGTCCTTCTGGTGGACCTTGACCCGCAGGGAAATGCATCGACGGGTTTGGGAGTTGAGCCGGACCAGAGGACGTTTACGACCTACGACCTCTTGTTCGACGAGGCCGACCTCGATCAGGTGGTTGCTCCGACCTCCACAAAGGGTCTTTGGATCACACCCGCAACGGCCGATCTGAGCTCAGCCGACTTGCAGATGGTTTCGAGCGAGCACCGCAGCACACTCCTGAGAACTGCATTGCGTCGGCCAAGCATGGATCGATTTGGTTTCGATTACGTGCTGATCGACTGTCCGCCGTCACTCAGTCTGTTGACAGTAAACGCGATGATCGCTGCTGACTCGGTGCTCGTCCCGTTGCAGAGCGAGTTTTTCGCGCTCGAGGGTTTGTCCCAGCTTCTGACCACGGTGCGCCAAGTCCGGCAGACGGCCAATCCCGATCTCCGGATCGAGGGTGTACTCCTGACCATGTTCGACGGACGCAACAATCTCTGCCAACAGGTTGAACGCGATGCGCGAGATAACCTCGGAGAGTTGGTGTTTCAGACAGTCGTGCCACGCACCGTACGGCTTTCGGAAGCGCCATCTCACGCAATTCCGGCGCTGGAATACGATCCCACGTCGAAAGGAAGCGTTGCCTATCGCTCTTTGGCACAAGAGATGGTAGAAAGGCGCGAAGCAGCTACGATATGAGGGCAGGATGAGCGATCGCAGGCAGAGGGGCCTTGGCCGCGGGTTGTCCGCGCTTATGGCTGACGTGGCCGTGGAAGAAGGGCAGAAGCCCATCTTGGAAACCCGCATTCCTATCGAAAAGATCGAACCGAACCCAGAGCAGCCCAGGCGGACTTTTTCGCAGGAGGGGCTGGAAGAGCTTGCCGCTTCGATCCGTGAAAAGGGCGTAATTCAGCCACTCGTGTTGCGGGCCCATCCGTCGAAGCCCGATATGTACGAGATCGTCGCTGGAGAGCGCCGCTGGCGTGCGGCTCAACTGGCGCGGCAGCACGATCTCCCCGCAGTTGTTCGGGACTTCGACGACACCGAAGTCTTGGAAGTCGCGATCATCGAGAACATCCAGCGGGCGGACCTGAATCCAGTGGAGGAGGCCGCTGGCTACCGTCAGTTAATGGAACGCTTCGGGCATACTCAGGAGCGACTTGCCGAGGCGCTCGGCAAAAGCCGGAGTCATATCGCGAACCTGCTGCGACTTCTCCAACTTCCTGAGGAGATCCTCGAGATGTTGCGGTCTGGCAATCTCAGCGCCGGGCATGCGCGCGCGTTGGTGGTGACGCCGGATCCGGTCGCCTTGGCCCGCCAGGTCGTGGGCCGCGGTTTGTCGGTACGCGAGACCGAGCGACTGGCAAAAGGCAACGATCTGCGTCCCGAACCATCGGTGTCGCGCGGCGCAAAACCACCTAAGGACGCAGACACCGTTGCGCTGGAGCGGGATCTGTCGGCCAATCTTGGCATGAAGGTTCAGATCGCCCACGGCGGCGATGGGGGCGGCGAGGTAACGATACGCTATGCAAATCTTGAGGAACTCGACGAACTCTGCCGGATGTTTACCCGGGTCGCTGAACCTGCCTAGACCAGCCGACCCAGAACCGCGTTGAGTAGCGGGCGGCCCTTGCGCGTCGCCCGCAAGGTATCGCCCTTCATTTCGACGAAGCCGTCGTCCAACAATTCCTGAAGGCGAGCAGGGGGCAGCGATCCGCCAAGGCGCCGGTGGCGGGCCATTGAAAGCCCTTCATCCAGGCGCAGCGCGGAGAGCAGATATTCGTCCGCAGCTTCGCCGGGCTCGAGCGCGACGCGCGGAAGATCGCCGCAGGATCGACCTTCGACAGCTGACAGCCACTTGCCCGGTACCCGGTGCGCTTCGGTCGCGAACCGGGTCTGCCCGATGGTCAGACGACCATGCGCGCCCGGACCAATCCCGGCGAAATCACCACCCCTCCAGTAGATCAGGTTGTGCCGGCAGCGCGCGTCGGGCGCCGCGTGGTTCGAGATCTCGTAGGCCGGTAGACCTGCAGCTTCGCACATTTCCTGCGTGATTTCATATAGATCCGCGGAGAGTTCCTCGGACGGCAACCCTCTAAGACGCCCACACCGCAACCGGTCTCCGAACGCAGTCCCGTCCTCGATCGTCAGTTGATAGAGTGAAAGATGGCCAGTCGACATAGCCAAGGCGCGGCTCAGCTCGTCCCGCCATTCGGCGTGCGACTGGCGCTGGCGCGCATAGATCAGGTCGAAGCTGACCCGATCGAACACTCCATGGGCGATGCTCAAGGCCGTGCGAGCTTCGGCGGCGGTATGGAGGCGCCCCAGAAGCCGCAGATCATCGTCATTAAGCGACTGGATTCCAAGAGAAACACGAGTTCACACCGGCATCGCGGTACCCGTGGAACCGGCCCGATTCGACGGATGTGGGATTGGCCTCGAGCGTGATCTCGATGTCATTGCTGACAGGCCAGGCCGCGCGTGCCGCACCTATGACGTGCGCTACGGTCTCGGGCTCCATGAGGCTCGGGGTGCCGCCACCGAAGAAGATCGTCGAGAGCACGCGGCCCGGTGTCTCGGCGGCAAGTCGGGCGATCTCCTGCTCATAGGCGCGCGCCCACCGGCCCTGATCGACGGATGCCGTCACGTGACTGTTGAAATCGCAGTAGGGGCATTTTGCTTGGCAGAACGGCCAGTGGACGTAGAGCCCGAAACCCGCCTCCTGCCAGGGTTCAGTCGAAACAGGCCCCGGCGAAACTGGCGAAGGCGCGGGCGCGATGGTCGATGGCATGCTTCTGGTCCGGTTCCATTTCGGCGAAGGTGCGGTCATGGCCGTCCGGCACGAAGACCGGATCGTAGCCGAAGCCGTTACGGCCACGCATCGGCCAGACAACGCGCCCTTCGATCGCGCCCTCGAAGATCTGATCCTCGCCGTCGGGCATGGCAAGGCAAAGGGTGCAGCGAAAACGTGCCGTCCACGGCTCCGGCGCATTCCGCTCGCGCAAGATGTCGTGAACTTTCCCCATGGCCATCGTGAAATCGCGCCCGGCCGGAGTTTCGGCCCAGTCGGCGGTATGGACCCCCGGAGCGCCGTCAAGCGCATCGACCTCGATGCCGCTGTCATCGGAGAGGGCTGGCAGACCGGACGCCCGCGCGGCGGCATGTGCCTTGATCCGTGCGTTGCCGGCAAACGTCGTCTCGGTCTCCGCGGGTTCAGGAAGGCCGAGATCGGCGGCCGAGACGATCTCGACCCCGTGCGCGCTCAGCAAGTCGCGGATTTCGCGCACCTTGCCTGCGTTGTGGGTTGCCAGGACCAGCTTGCCGGTGAGCTTCACGTCACGGCAGCCTTTTGCGCTTCGACCAAAGCGCTCACGCCAGACTCGGCGAGGTCGAGAAGGTCCGACATCTCCTGACGCGCAAATGTCGCGCCTTCGGCCGACAACTGCACCTCGATGAGGCGCTTGCCGCCGGTCAGCACGAAGTTTCCGTCCACGCCGGCCTCGCTGTCCTCAGGGTAATCCAGGTCGAGCACTGTCTGGCCGGCATAGATGCCGCAGCTCACGGCCGCGACGTGATCCGTGATCGGGTCGGAGATGACGTCGCCAGCCTTCATCAGCTTGTTCACCGCAAGCCGCAGCGCGACCCAACCGCCGGTGATCGCGGCACAGCGGGTCCCGCCATCGGCCTGGATGACGTCGCAATCAACGGTGATCTGTCGCTCGCCAAGGGCGACGCGATCAATACCCGCGCGCAGGCTGCGGCCGATCAGGCGCTGAATTTCCTGGGTGCGGCCCGACTGGCCGCGCTTGGCCTCGCGCTGCATGCGGGTGTTGGTGGCGCGCGGCAGCATGCCGTATTCGGCGGTCACCCAGCCCAGTCCGGAATTCTTGAGAAACGGCGGCACGCGCGGCTCGAGACTCGCGGTGCAGAGCACATGGGTATCTCCCATACGGATCAGGCAAGACCCCTCGGCATGTCGCGTCACGCCCGGCTCGATACTTACGGGGCGCATTTCATTCGTCTGGCGGCCGGAGGGGCGCATTGGCATCCTTTCGTTGAAGTGGGCGACGGATAAACCCACGTTCAAGGATGAGGCAACCCCGATCCGCCACCAGGTGCGATTGACGCGGCCCCGGTCATTCCCTCAATGACAGTGGCGGGCCAAAAGCGGCAGGACCATGACCGAACGCACACCGACACTCGCCGATCTGAACGAGCGCAGCCGCGAGGTCTTCCGCCGCGTGGTCGAGGGCTACCTTTCCAGCGGCGACCCGGTCGGATCGCGCACGCTCACTCGCGTGATGAGCGAAAAGGTCAGTGCCGCGACCATTCGCAACGTGATGCAGGACCTGGAGTATCTCGGTCTGCTCGACAGTCCGCACATCTCGGCCGGGCGCATCCCGACACAACTCGGATTGCGGATGTTCGTTGATGGTCTTCTGGAAATCGGAGAGCCAGGAGAAGACGACAGGTCGCTGATCGATTCTACGCTGGGGGACGAAAGCCTCGACATGGGAGCGATGCTCGATCGGGTCGGAACGGCCCTGTCAGGTCTGACCCAGGGCGCGAGCCTCGTTCTGGCGCCGAAGCATGAAGCACCGATTCGACATATCGAGTTCGTGAGTTCTCGGGCAGGGACGGGCGCTCGTGGTTCTGGTCTTTGCTGACGGCCATGTCGAAAACCGCGTCTTCACGCCGCCGCCCGGCCAGACACCGTCTTCGATGCGGGAGGCAGCGAATTTCCTCAATGCCCTTGCCGGCGGACGGACGCTGGCGGAACTGCGGGGCGTGATCGAGCGCGAAATCGCGAAGCGCAGGCAGGAGCTGGATCGCCTTGCACAGGATCTTGTCGAGCAGGGGCTGGCCAGCTGGGCCTCGGACGGAACGGGTTCCACATACGAACGCCTGATCGTGCGGGGACGCGCGAACTTGCTCGAGACGGCAAAGGTCGAGGATCTGGATCGCATTCGCGAGCTTTTCGACGATCTGGAGCGCAAACGCGACATCGCCGGATTTCTGGAACTGACCGAAGAGGGCGAGGGCGTGCGCATCTTCATCGGCTCCGAGAACAAGCTTTTCTCGCTTTCGGGTTCCTCTCTGGTGGTCTCTCCATATATGAACGCAGATCGAAGGATAATCGGCGCCGTGGGCGTGATCGGACCGACCCGGCTCAACTACGGCCGTATCGTGCCAATCGTGGATTATACGGCGCAACTGGTCGGGCGTCTCATGTCCGACCGAAGCTGACGTGGAAGAGGCGATGACGACGAACGCAAAGAAAAACCATAGCGTGAATGACCCCGAGGCGCTGGACGAAGCTGCCCTGGAGACGAACGCCGAAACCGATGCCGAGCTTGACGATGCGGAGTTCGACTCGCTGCCGGTCATCGACGAGATCGATACGCTGCGCGCTGAACGGGACGATTTTCGCGATCGATTCATCCGGGCGCTGGCGGAGGCGGAAAACATCCGCAAGCGCGCGGACCGGGATCGGCGCGAGGCCGAGCAGTATGGCGGGTCCAAGATGGCGCGCGACATGACCGCGATCCACGAAAACCTGAAGCGGGCGCTCAGGGCGGCGGAGAGTGAGAACGGCGATTCCAAGGCCGCGGTGATCGAGGGCGTCGAGCTGACGATGCGCGAATTGCTGAACGTTTTTCGCAAGCATGGTGTCGAGGTTATCTCGCCCGAGCGCGGCGAGCGGTTCGACCCACAGTGCCATCAGGCGATGTTCGAGGCGCCGGTACCGGACACGGCGGCCGGCGACATCATCGAGGTGATGTCGGATGGCTTCATGCTGCATGACCGGCTGCTGCGCCCCGCCCAGGTGGGCGTGAGCTCCAACCCGGCGAAGAAATCCTGAGGGAGCGCCGCCCTTCGGAGGCATCGAGCCCCCTCGGGTGGTCAGCCGCGACCCTTCAGGGGGTCGCGTCAGCCTTTCATCCCTGACGACAGCGCCGCCTTCAGGTCGTAAAGCAGGTCCAGCGCGTCACGCGGCGACAGGTCGTCAGGTCGCAGAGTGCGCAAGCGCTCTTCGACGAGCGAGCCGATACTCGGCGCGGCAGCCGGCCGCGGCGCGAAGAGCGGCAGATCATCGATCATCATCTTAGCGCGCCCGCCGGCGAGGTCCCCCGCCTCGAGCTGTTCGAGAATCATCCGGGCCCGATCGACCACCGAGGACGGAAGCCCGGCCAGCCGGGCGACCTGAACCCCGTAGGACCGGTCTGCCGCACCGCGCCGCACCTCGTGCAGGAAGATGACCTCGCCCTCCCATTCCTTGACGGCGACGGTGGCGTTGGCAACGCGCTCCAGCGCTTCGGCAAGCTGCGTCATTTCATGGTAATGCGTTGCAAAAAGGGCGCGACACCGGTTGGTCTCGTGCAGGTGTTCCAGAACCGCCCAGGCGATCGACAGACCGTCGTAGGTGGCCGTGCCGCGTCCAATCTCGTCGAGGATCACCAGCGCGCGATCGTCGGCCTGATTGAGGATGGCGGCCGTTTCAACCATCTCGACCATGAAGGTCGAACGCCCACGCGCCAGATCGTCGGAGGCGCCGACACGGCTGAAGAGCTGACTGACCAAGCCGAGCCGCGCGGAGCGGGCCGGCACGAAGCTCCCGGACTGGGCCAGGATTGCGATCAGGGCGTTCTGCCGCAGGAAGGTCGACTTGCCGGCCATGTTGGGACCGGTGAGCAGCCAGATTCCGTCGCCCAGGTCGCAATCGTTCGCGACGAAGGGCGATCTGTCGTGTTTGAGCGCCGCCTCGACCACGGGGTGCCGTCCGCCGTGCACGGAGAAATCACGGCTGTGATCGAGAATCGGCCTCTGCCAGTCCTCGTCGCGGGCAAGATCGGCAAGGCCCGCCGCGACGTCGATCTCGGCCAGCGCGCGCGATACCTGGGCAAGCGCGGTTGCGTCGGCCAGTACGGCCGCGCGCAGTTCCTCGAAGATCCGGCGTTCGATCTCCAGCGCCCGCGCGCCCGCGTTGAGGATGCGTGTCTCCAGGTCCGATAGTGTCGGCGTCGTGAATCGCAGGGCGCTGGCCGTCGTCTGCCGGTGGATGAAATCGTCGCGCGCCAGCATCTTGTCACCGTGAATGGCGGTCACTTCGACAAAATAGCCCAGGACGTTGTTGTGCTTGATCTTGAGCGAGCTGACGCCGGTGGCAGCCGCGTAGTCCGGCTGCAGGCGTGCGATGATGCCGCGCCCGTCGTCGCGAAGCCGGCGCGCCTCGTCGAGGTCCGTGTCATGGCCTGCTGCAACGAATCCGCCGTCGCGGATAAGGAGCGACGGATCGGCCACAAGTGCCGCATCCAGCCGGTCAAGCAGGGGCTCGTGGCCCGTCAGGTCGCGGGCCGCCCCGGCGAGCACCGACGGCAGGTCGTCGGACAGGGCTGCAGCAATGGTGCCGGCTTGCTCCAGACCGGTTCGGATCGCGCCAAGGTCTCGGGGGCCGCCGCGTTCCAGCGCCAGACGCGAGAGCGCGCGCTCCATGTCGGGTGTCCGCCGCAGGGCCGCGCGCAACGATGCGGCGAGGTCGACGTTTTCCACCAGCGCGCCGACGGCGTCCTGCCGACCCCGAATGGTGTCGAGATCTCGCGAGGGCGCCGACACGCGCCGTTCGAGCAGGCGCGCACCCGCTGCCGTCACCGTCCGGTCAATGGTCGCGAGCAGCGATCCAGCCCGACCACCTGCCAGCGCCTGCGTCAGTTCGAGGCTGCGCCGGGTCGCGGCGTCGATCTGCATGACCTGTCCCGGTGTTTCGCGCACTGGCGGGCGCAGGAGTGGCAACTTCCCCTTTTGCGTCAGCTCCAGATAGGCGACGAGCGCGCCCATCGCCGCCAATTCGCACCGCTCGAATGCGCCGAAAGCGTCCAGCGAGGCGACCGCGTGGAGCCGGGTCAGACGCGCCGCCCCCCCGCTGCTGTCGAAGCTCGATCGCGCCAGCGGGGTCACTGCACCACCCGCTTCCTCGACCAGCCTGCACGCCTCCGTCTCGTCCTCGGGAAGCAGAACCTCCCGCGGGGCAAGCCGCGCCAGTTCGGGCCCCAGGCGCAGCCGCGAACATGAGCTGACGTGGAAGGCGCCCGTCGATATGTCGGTCCAGGCAAGCGCGCCCTCGCCGCGAAGCTCCGCCCAGGCCGCCAGATGGTTGGAATGGCGCGCCGATAGCAGCGCATCTTCCGTCAGTGTGCCCGGTGTGACCAGACGCACCACCTCGCGGCGCACGACGGCTTTGGAACCGCGCTTCCGGGCCTCGGCGGGGTCTTCCATCTGCTCGCAGACGGCTACCCGAAAGCCCTTGCGGATCAGCGTCAGAAGGTAGCCATCGGCCGCGTGTACCGGAACGCCGCACATGGGGATGGGTTCGCCCGCATGGGTGCCGCGCCTGGTCAGGGCGATGTCGAGCGCTTCGGCCGCCGCCGCGGCGTCGTCGAAGAACAGCTCGTAGAAATCGCCCATCCGGTAGAAGAGCAGCGCATCGGGATGCCCGGCCTTGATCTCCAGATACTGCGTCATCATCGGCGTCGTGGCGGCGGCCTTGTCCGACAAGTTGGTCCCCCAGGGTTCGTGCCGCGGGACCATAGGAAAACCGCGATTCCGGTGAAAGCGGAAACCCCGGTCAAAAGGGCCCCGGTCAAGGCGCTGGCCCCGACGGCCGCCGTTTGGCATCAATGTCAAAACTATAATGGGGAGGGGGTCCGGAATGGGTACCAAGATCACGCGCGAAGAGGCGCTGTCGTTTCACATGCACCCGGCGCCGGGAAAGTTCGAGATTTCCGCGACGGTGCCGATGGCGACCCAGCAGGACCTGAGCCTGGCCTATTCGCCGGGCGTGGCCGTGCCCTGCCGAGAGATCGCGTCGCACCCCGAAACAGCCTATGATTACACGACCAAGGGCAATCTGGTGGCGGTCATCTCCAACGGGACGGCGGTACTGGGACTCGGCAATCTCGGTGCGCTCGCGTCGAAGCCGGTGATGGAAGGCAAGGCAGTGCTCTTCAAGCGCTTCGCCGACGTCAATTCGGTCGATATCGAGCTGGATACGACGGACCCGGAGGCCTTCATCGACGCGGTGCGCCTGATGGGTCCGACCTTTGGCGGCATCAACCTAGAGGATATCAAGGCCCCGGATTGCTTCATCATCGAGCAGCGCCTCAAGGAGCTGATGGACATTCCGGTCTTTCATGACGACCAGCACGGAACGGCCGTCATCTGTGCGGCCGGATTGCTCAACGCGCTGCACCTGACGTCGAAGCGACTGGAGGACGTGCGCATCGTGCTCAACGGGGCAGGTGCGGCGGGCATCGCTTGTGTCGAGCTGCTCAAGAGCATGGGCGCGCGGCACGAGAACTGCATCGTCTGCGACACCAAGGGCGTGATCTATCAAGGCCGCACCGAGGGCATGAACCAGTGGAAATCGGCCCATGCGGTCAAGACCGACCTGCGGACACTGGAGGAAGCGATGGTCGGAGCCGATGTGTTCCTCGGTGTAAGCGTCAAGGGCGCGGTGACGGCCGACATGCTGGGGTCGATGGCCGAAAATCCCGTGATCTTCGCCATGGCCAATCCCGACCCCGAGATCACGCCGGAGGAAGCGCACGAGGTTCGCCGCGATGCCATCGTGGCGACCGGGCGATCCGATTATCCCAACCAGGTCAACAATGTGCTGGGCTTTCCCTATCTCTTTCGGGGTGCGCTCGACATTCATGCCCGGGCGATCAACGACGAGATGAAGATCGCCTGCGCCGAGGCCCTGGCGGCGCTGGCACGCGAGGATGTCCCCGACGAGGTGGCGTTGGCCTACGGCCGCAAGCTGAACTTCGGGCGCGACTACATCATCCCGACGCCGTTCGATCCGCGCCTGATCTGGCGCATTCCGCCAGCCGTGGCGCGTGCGGGAATGGACACCGGTGTCGCTCGTCGCCCGATCATCGACATGGCGGGCTACGAGCAGGCGCTGAAGGTGCGGATGGATCCGACCGCCTCCATCCTGCAGGGGCTGAGCGCGCGCGCAAGGGCGGCTCAGGCCCGGATGATCTTCGCCGAGGGCGATGACCCGCGGGTCCTCAAGGCGGCGGTCGCCTATCAGCGGGCGGGTTTCGGACGGGCGATCGTCGTCGGTCGCGAGGGCGATGTGCGCGAGAAACTGGCGGCCGAGGGCCTGGCGGGTGCCGACCGCGAGCTCGACATCGTCAACGCGGCCAACACGCGGCATCTCGATACCTACAAGGACTTTCTCTACGGCCGACTGCAGCGTCGCGGCGCCGACGGCGCCGACATCCACCGGCTCGCGGCGCGCGACCGTCATGTCTTCTCGGCGCTGATGCTCGCGCATGGTCATGGCGACGCGCTGGTGACCGGTGCGACGCGCAAGTCGGCGCATGTTCTGGAGCTGATGGGTCATGTGTTCGACGTGCGGGCCGAGCATGGAGCGGTGGGCGTGACGGCGGTACTGCATGGCGGGCGGATCGTTCTGATCGCGGACACGCTGGTCCATGAATGGCCCGACGAGACCGACCTTGCGAACATCGCGGTGAACGCGGCCGGGGTGGCGCGCTCGTTCGGACTGGAGCCCCGGGTCGCTTTCGTCAGCTTCTCGACCTTCGGTTACCCTGTAAGCGAGCGCGCGGCCAAGATGCACGAGGCTCCCCGCGTGCTCGATGCGCGCGGCGTGGATTTCGAGTACGAGGGCGAAATGACGGTGGATGTGGCCCTCAACCCGCTGGCCGCCGCGCTCTATCCGTTCAGCCGCCTCACCGGACCTGCCAACGTGCTCGTCGTGCCGGCGCGCCATTCGGCGTCGATCTCGGTCAAGCTGATGCAGGAAATGGCCGGCGCCACGGTCGTCGGACCGATCCTGACGGGTGTCGGCACCTCGATCCAGCTCTGTTCGTCGGTGTCAGGCGTTTCGGATATTCTGAACATGGCCGTGCTCGCCGCCTGCCGGGTCGGTGAACGGTGAGCGTCTGGTGTCTCGGTTCGGTCAACGCGGACCATGTCTACCGCGTATCCACCATCCCTCTGCCGGGGGAGACTCTGACCGCGAGGTCGCTGACAACGGGTCTGGGCGGAAAAGGGGCGAACCAGGCCGTCGCGGCGGCGCGGGCGGGAGCGGATGTGCGCTTCATCGGCGCGGTCGGGCCGGAAGGGGGCTGGATGCGTGACCGGCTGTCGGCGATGGACGTGGATATCGAATTCCTGTCCATGGTCGAGGCTCCGTCGGGCCACGCCGTCATCGCCGTCGACGATGCCGGTGAGAATGCGATCATGGTCCTCGCGGGGGCAAATGCCCAGCAGGACGAGGAGCACATCGCGACGGCGCTCAGCAATGCGCGGCCGCACGACCTGCTGCTATTGCAGAACGAGACGACGGCGCAGGCAACCGCTGCCCGGATGGCGCAGCGGCATAAGATGCGGGTGATCTACTCCGCGGCTCCGTTCGACGCAGCAGCGGTGCGCGCGGTCCTGCCCCATGCGACGTTGCTGGCCATGAACGAGGGAGAGGCCGCGCAGCTTGTACAATCTCTGGGGCGGGCGCCCGATATCGGGATGCTGGTGACACTCGGCCGACGTGGTGCGCGTTGGCAGAAGGGTGATGAGATCGTCGAAGTGTCCGCGCCCGCGGTCGAGGCCGTCGACACCACCGCCGCGGGGGACACTTTCATCGGGTATGTGGCGGCCGCGCTTGACGAGGGGCAGACGATGGAAGGGGCAATGCGGCTCGCGGCCGCGGCCGCCGCGCTGAAGGTCACCCGGGCCGGCGCGGCGGACGCCATCCCGGCGATTGAAGAGGTGCGCGCCTTTCTCGGCCGAGCCGCCGAATGACGAACCCGGATGAAGTGGAGATCGACCCGCGCGATAATTTGTCGGTCATGGCTCGCCCTTCGGGTACCTTGGAATCAAGCCGCCCGCATCAAGGGTTCGGTCTGGTAGCGAGTTTCCGAGAAAGGAAGATGAGCGACAGCCGCACCACGGCCACATCACCCTCATCCGTGAAAGCCGTACCGAGCGCCGGGGCGGCGGGGCAATGGACAGCAACTGAACCGGATCCGATCGTTCCTCGAATGCAGCAGGGCCCGTCCGGTGATCCGGACGGGCCTCGGTGCTGGTTCGGGATCGTGGTGTTGCGTCAGCCCGTGAAGGGCGCGGCGTCGCCCCAGAGTTCGCGGATCCGCGCGTCCCGTCCGCAGCCCTCCCGGTAGAGCTTGTAGGCGCTCGACTTCGATCGCGGCCCGAAGCGTGTCAGGATTAGATCGTCCTTCTTGTAGTAGTCCTGATGATAGTCCTCGGCCGGATAGAACGGCGCCGCATCGAGGATGGGCGTCACGATCTTCTGGCCGAGATCCTTTTCCGCCTGGGCCTTGGCCGCTTCGGCGGCTTTGCGTTCCTGTGGGGACGAGACGAAGATCGCAGTGCGATAGCTGTCGCCCCGGTCGCAGAACTGGCCTTTGGCATCGGTCGGATCAACGGATCGGAAGAACAGGTGCAGGATCTGGTCGAAACTGACGATGTCGGGATCGTAGCTGATCCGGGCTGTCTCGTAATGACCGGTCCCGCCACGCACGACCTGCTTGTACGTCGGGTTCGGCACATTTCCGCCCGCAAAGCCCGATACGGCTTCGCTGACACCTTTGACCTTCTCGAAATCGGCCTCAACGCACCAGAAGCAGCCGCCGGCCAGTACCACCGTCTCGGTCGGTGCGGCCTCGGCGCGGGTGCAGTGAAGCGCATATCCTATCAGGATCGCGAAGGCGAGCAGGGCGGGCTTCATCGTGTCGAGCCTAAAAATCATGGCGGATCTCCTTTTGCCGGAGATAGTGCGCCACGGCCCGTGGGGCCGGCAAATCATGCGGTTGTGAGGTCACGCCGAGGTGAGACCCGCGCCGGCATGTGCTGGCGCGGGCGATGATGATCCGTAATGTCGAGGTGCACGACGAGGCCGGCGCCCGGAACCCGACCGGCCAGAGGCGCCGGAGGGGGTCGTCAGCCCAAGCGGCGCTTGCGCATGGCGAGCAGCTTGAGGCGAAGCGCGTTGAGCTTGATGAAGCCGGCTGCGTCCTTCTGATCGTAAGCGCCGGCGTCATCCTCGAAGGTCACGTGAGCTTCGGAATAGAGGCTGTGTTCCGACTTGCGGCCGACCGTGCGCGCGAGGCCCTTGTAGAGCTTCAGACGAACGCTGCCGGTGACGTGGGCCTGGGTGTGGTCGATCGCAGCCTGCAGCATCTCACGCTCGGGGCTGAACCAGAAGCCGTTGTAGATGAGCTCGGCGTAGCGCGGCATCAGCTCGTCCTTGAGGTGCGCCTGGCCCCGGTCAAGCGTGATCTGCTCCAGACCCCTGTGCGCCTCGAGCAGGATCGTGCCGCCCGGCGTTTCGTAGATCCCGCGCGATTTCATCCCGACGAACCGCCCCTCGACGAGATCAAGCCGGCCGATGCCGTGCCTGCCTCCGAGCTCGTTGAGACGGGTGAGCAGGGTTGCGGGCGACAGCCGCTCCCCATCGATGGAAACGGGATCGCCTTCTTCGAACTCGATCCAGACATGTTCGGGCTCGCTCGGTGCGTCCTCGGGGTTGACGGTGCGCTGGTAGACATAATCCGGTGCCTCGACCGCCGGGTCTTCCAGAACCTTGCCCTCTGACGAGGTGTGCAGAAGGTTCGCGTCGACGCTGAACGGCGCCTCGCCGCGCTTGTCCCTGGCGATGGGGATCTGGTTCTTCTCGGCGAAGTCGATGAGGCGCGTGCGGCTCGTCAGGTCCCATTCGCGCCAGGGGGCGATGACCTTGATGTCGGGGTTGAGCGCGTAGGCCGAGAGTTCGAACCGGACCTGGTCGTTGCCCTTGCCGGTGGCGCCGTGGGCGACGGCATCGGCGCCGGTTTCCTCGGCGATCTCCACCAGGCGCTTGGAGATGAGCGGCCGGGCGATCGACGTGCCGAGCAGGTAGAGCCCCTCGTAGAGCGCGTTGGCGCGGAACATCGGGAACACGAAGTCGCGCACGAACTCCTCGCGCAGGTCCTCGATGTATATGGCGCTGGCGCCCATCATCTCGGCCTTCTTGCGGGCGGGCTCCAGTTCCTCGCCCTGACCGAGATCGGCGGTGAAGGTCACGACCTCGCAGCCGTATTCCGTCTGAAGCCACTTGAGGATGATCGATGTGTCCAGCCCGCCGGAATAGGCAAGGACGACTTTCTTCGGTGCGCTCATGGCTCTGTCATCTCTTTCTTGCGTATTGCGGGCCGGTAACGCGGTTTCGGCCACAGGGCAACCGGTGAGCAGCCACGGAGCCACCCACTCAGGTGCTTGCCGCGTGGGACCTTTTGGGCGAGACCGTTGCGATGGATGATTTCGCGCAGCGCGCCCGGGCCGCCGAGGCCGAAATGCGGAGCCTTTTTCCGCCGACACCGCTTCAGCGCAATGAACATCTGTCGGCCAGGCACGGCGCCGAAATCTGGTTAAAGCGCGAAGATCTCTCGCCGGTGCGCTCCTACAAGATCCGCGGCGCGTTCAATGCGATGCGCAAGCGGCGGGCGATCGACCCGGGCGCGGACCGGTTCGTGTGCGCGAGCGCGGGCAATCACGCCCAGGGGGTTGCCTTCGCCTGTCGCCATTTCGGTGTGCATGGAACGATCTTCATGCCGGTGACGACACCGCGGCAGAAGATCGACAAGACCCTGTCGATCGGCGGAGACGCCGTCACGGTCGAACTGACCGGCGACTATGTGGACGACACGCTCCAGTCGGCCAAGGCGCATTGCGCGCAGATCGGGGCTTATTTCCTGTCTCCGTTCGACGACGAGGACGTGATGGAGGGCCAGGCAAGCCTTGCCGTGGAGATGCTCGACCAGCTTTCCGAGCCGCCCGAAATCATCGTGCTGCCCGTGGGCGGTGGCGGTTTGTCCGCGGGGATGCGGCGGTACCTGTCGCAGACGGCCCCGGATGTCCGGATGATCCTGGTCGAGCCGGCGGGCGGGGCGAGCCTCAAGGCCGCGCTGGAGGCGGGGGAGCTGGTGACCTTGCCGCGCATGGATACGTTCGTGGACGGCGCCGCCGTGGCCAGGATCGGTGCACTGACCTGGCCGGTCCTGAAGGACGTGCCGGAGACCGACGTGTTGGCCGCGCCCGAAGACCGCATCTGCACCACGATCCTGGAGATGCTGAACGCCGAAGGCATCGTGCTTGAACCGGCAGGTGCGATGTCGGTCGATTGCCTCGTGGACATTGCGCCGATCATCGAGGGGCGGCGGGTCGTCTGCGTCACGTCCGGCGGCAATTTCGACTTCGAGCGACTGCCCGAAGTCAAGGAGCGGGCGCAGCGCTTTCTTGGCCTGAAGAAGTACCTGATCCTGCGATTGCCGCAGCGGCCGGGCGCCTTGCGCGATTTCCTCGACCTGCTTGGCCCGAACGACGACATCGCGCGGTTTGAATACCTCAAGAAGTCGGCGCGTAATTTCGGCAGCGTGCTCATCGGGATCGAGGCGCGCCAGGCAATGGATTTCGAAGCCCTTTTCGAGCGGATGGATGCGGCCGGGTTCGTCTATCGCGATATCACCGGCGACGAGATCATCTCGAGCATCATCGTCTGAGACGTCAGACGCCCGCAGTGTGCTGAGTCAGGAATTCGGCCTTCGAATTCTCGTAGACCTTGAAAACCTGTGCGATCTCTGCCTCGCCTACCTGGCTCGCCGCGGCCCGCATCTCGCTGTCGCGGCACAACGCTCCGAGCGCCTCGAACCCGAGATTCAGCGCGCTGCCCTTGAGAAAGTGGAGGTCGGCCTCATAGCTGCGCGGATCGGGCTCCCGTTTCAGACGGTCGAGCACGCCTTCGACCTCTTCCAGGAACAGGTCCACGACCTCGGCAAAATCGTCGACGCCGATTTCATCTCGAAGCTCCCGCACGCGATCCCAACTGATCATCGCACCCCCTCGTCAATCATATCTGGAAGGAACCGCTAACGGCCGCGGGTTAACCTGGCGTTTATGCTCATGCGAGGTCGTCCGCCTTGTTTCATCGCATCTTAAGTCCTGAAGGGGCATCTGGCGCAGATTAGCACCGGAGTTCGGATGACTGCAATTTTGCGCCCCCTCGTCGATTGGCGGCAAGACGCCGATAACGAGAGCCGTTCCGAGACACGTCGTGTTCTCGTGGTCGATGACAGCCGGGTTCAGCGCCGGATCCTGTCGTCGCAGTTGCGCAAGTGGGGCTACGCCGTGTTCGAGGCGGAAACCGGGGACGAGGCACTCTCGTTCGTGCGCGAGAACGAGGTCGACATCATCCTGAGCGACTGGATGATGCCCGGCATGAACGGCGTCGATTTCTGCCGTGGCTTCCGGGCCCAAGCGCGCGACAAGTACGTCTATTTCATCCTCCTGACGTCGAAGACCGAGAAGGAAGAGGTTGCTCACGGTCTCGATGTCGGTGCGGACGACTTCCTGACCAAGCCGGTGGATTCCGGCGAGTTGCGCGCGCGACTTTCGGCCGGCGACCGGATCCTGACGATGGCGCGGGAGCTTACCAAGAAGAACGCGCTTCTCTCCGACGCCTTCGAACACCTGCAGGACGTTCACAACGCGCTTGATCGCGACCTGCGCGAGGCGCGCAAGCTTCAGCAATCCCTTGTGCGCGAGCGTGTGCGCAGCCTCGGCAGGGGCGAGGTCGCCTGCCTCTTTCATCCGAGCGGCCATGTGGGCGGTGACCTCGTCGGCCATTTCCGCGTCAGCGACACGCAGATCGGCGTCTACGCAATCGACGTATCGGGGCATGGCGTGGCTTCGGCCCTGATGACGGCACGGCTTGCCGGCTACTTCAACGGGTCGTCGCCGCATCAGAACGTGGCTCTGGCCGTGGATTCGGCGGGCAAGGTGCGGATGCGCTCGCCCGAGAAAGTCTGCGCGACGCTGAACAACCTTCTGCTCGAAGAGATGGAGACCGACCTCTACTTTACGCTGGCGCTCGCGTTGATCGATCTCGACAGCGGCCGCGTGCGCTTTGTGCAGGCAGGGCATCCGAACCCGGCCGTGCAGACCGCTGACGGGGCGGTCCGGTTCCTTGGAGAGGGCGGATTGCCTATCGGCCTGATCCCCGAGGCAGCTTGGCAGGTCGGTGAAACGGTGCTGAACGCGGGCGACCGGATCTTCTTCTATTCCGACGGCCTGACGGAATTGCGGGATGCCGAGGGCGACATGCTGGAAGAGGAGGGGCTCGCGCGCCTTCTGGAGCGCCACAAGGACGCCAGCGGTGCCGAGATCGTCGAGTCTCTGCCGGTGGATCTGCAGCAGGCGGCAGGCGGTCGCGCGTTCGATGACGACGTGTCGGGCGTGTTCTTCACCTATTTCGGCGACTCCTGATCTCACTGGGGAGCCTTCTCGGGTTCGGGCGAAGCTGGGACCGCGCGGGGCTCCTGGGGTCGGTTCCGGACGGCCGTGGAGTTGCGGGGCTTTTGACCTTGCGGACGCGCGCCTATATCTTGCGACCAACGCATTGAGCCCGTGCCGTAGAAAATCCATGACCCTCGTATCGCAAATCGCCTGGGACGACACCGTCCTGCCCTTCCAGCTCGACCGCTCCGACATCCGGGGGCGCGTCGCGCGCCTCGATGGCGTGTTGGAACACATGCTCGAGCAACACGACTACCCCGCGCCGGTCGAGGCGTTGGTGGCCGAGGCTGCCCTGCTGACCGCCATGATCGGGCAAACGATCAAACTGCGCTGGAAGCTCAGCCTGCAGATCCGGGGCGATGGACCGGCACGGCTCGTGGCCACGGATTACTACGGGCCGACCGATGATGGCGCGCCGGCGCGAATGCGCGCCTATGCCAGTTTCGACGAGACGCGGCTCGATCACGACGCGGTGCCCTTCAGCCAGATCGGCAAGGGCTATTTCGCGATCCTGATCGATCAGGGCCGGGGCATGACGCCGTATCAGGGGATCACGCCCGATTTCCGGCGGCTCTCTCGCGTCGTGTGCCGAGACCTATTTCGCCCAGTCGGAGCAGCTGCCGACCCGGTTCGAAATGAGTTACGGGAGAAGCCGCTCACCCCGCGGCGCCGGCGGTTGGCGCGCGGGTGGCGTCATGCTGCAGCACATGCCCAAGGCGTCGCCCTTCGCCAACGGCGGTGGCTCCGGCGAGGGCGGCCTGCTTGACGCGGGCGATATCCTTGACGGGGACGATGCCGAGAACTGGAACCGGGCGAACATGCTGCTCGATACGGCCGAAGAGGCGGAGCTGATTGGGCCGACCGTTCAGCCGATCGACCTGCTCGCGCGGTTATTCCACGAGGAGGTGCCGCGCGTTTTCGACCCCCAGCCGGTCGAGTTCGGCTGTACGTGCTCGGCTGATCGCGTCCGCGAGAGCCTGTCGATTTATTCGGCCAAGGATATCGGGCACATGACCACCGACGATGGCATCGTGACCGCCGATTGCCAGTTCTGCGGAGCGCATTACGAGTTCGACCCTCGCACGCTGGGGTTCGAGGCCGACCGTCCGGTTGATGACGACAACTGATCCGCTCGCCCGCCTGATTCACGGCGACGGCGGGGACTAGGCCGACGTCGGACTACGATCTGAACCCCGCCGTCGCGCTGGCGGCTTCGCGGCGCCTGCGGGCGGCGGCGGTCCTGATCGGCGTCTACGGGCAAGAGGGCCAGCAGCAGGTCGTCCTCACCAGGCGTTCAGCGGCCCTCAAGCATCATCCGGGCCAGATCGCGTTCCCCGGTGGCAAGGTGGACCCGGATGACGGCACGGCGGTGGTCGCGGCCCTGCGTGAAGCTCACGAGGAGGTCGGGCTTGATCCCGGCGACGTGGAGGTGCTTGCCGAGCTCGCGGCGCACGAGACGGTCACAGGCTTCACGATCATTCCGGTTCTGGCGCGGATACGGCCGCCGCGCGCCTGGCGGCCCGAAGCCGGCGAGGTCGACGAGGTCTTCGCCGTGCCCCTCGATCATGTGCTCGACCCGGCGCGCTATACCGTGCAGGCGCGGCGGTGGCGGGGCACCATGCGCCGCTACTACGCCGTTCCGTGGGGTCCGTATTACATCTGGGGGGCGACCGCGCGGATCCTGCGCTCGCTGGCTGATCGGGCGGCGAGATGAAGATCGAGGCCGGCTGGCTGGACCTGCCCGAAACCCAGGCGATCTTCGCCGCACTCCGGCATGGGGGACATCGCGCGTTGGCTGTCGGTGGATGCGTGCGGAACACGCTTCTCGGCGTCGCGGTGGCCGACGTCGACATCGCCTCCGACGCGCGACCTGAACGTGTGGTGGAGCTGGTGGGCGCGGCGGGTTTCCGCGTCGTGCCCACGGGAATCGAACACGGCACAGTAACCGTCGTCGCCAATCACCGCCCCTATGAGGTCACGACCTTCCGGCGCGACGTGGAGACTGATGGGCGGCGGGCACGGGTCGCTTTCTCGGACGATGTTGCCGAGGATGCGCGGCGTCGGGACTTCACCATGAACGCGCTTTATGCCGAAGCGGATGGTCGTGTCGTGGATCCGCTTGGCGGACTCGAGGACCTGCAGCGTCGCCATGTCCGCTTCGTGGGCGATCCGCGCGCGCGGATCGGGGAGGACTACCTGCGCATTCTCCGGTTCTTCAGGTTTCACGCCTGGTACGGGGACCCCGCGGGGGGGCTTGATCCCGAGGGTCTTGCCGGATGTGCCGCGCTGGCCGACGGGCTCGACCATCTGTCGAACGAGCGGATCGGCCACGAGACGATGCGGCTGCTCGCGGCGCCGGATCCGGCGCCGTCGGTTGCGGCAATGGAGGTGACGGGGGTTTTGCGCCACGTCTTGCCCGGGGCGACGGCGGAGCTTTTGCCACGCCTTGTCGCTGTCGAGACCGCGTTGGGCGCATCGCCCGATGCATTGCGACGCCTGGCGGCGCTGGGCGGCGAAGCACCCGGGCCGCATCTGCGTCTGTCGCGGTCGGCTGCGCGGCGGCTCTCGCTGTTGCGTGATCTGATCGGCGCCGAGGCGGGCACGGCGGAGCTGGCCTGGCGTCACGGCTCGCAGAATGCCATCGACGCAGAGCTTCTGCGCGCCGCCGCTTTCTGCGCGCCGCTACCAGCCACGCTTGCACAGGATGCCGAGGCCGGTGCGGCGGCGAAATTTCCGATCTCCGCGCGAGACCTGATGCCGGCGAGCCGAGGTCCGGCGGTGGGCCAAAAGCTGAAGGAACTCGAGGCGCGCTGGATCGCCTCGGATTTCACGCTCAACCGCGATCAGCTCCTTTCGCAGGGAACCGAGGAAGGGGGCTAGGCGTTACGACCTGCTGGGCTTTCGCCAAGGGTGGCTGGGACCGGCGGTCATCCGGCCTCAATCTCCGCCCCCAAGCCCTCGAAAGGGCTCCGTCGATGTTCGGCTATTTCGAGAATCTGGTCGATCCCTACACGGCCTACGTCGAAAAGGACGCGCCGCCGCGCAGGCTCTGGCCGTTTCTGCGCGACTATTCCCAGCCTTTCGGGCGCGTTTTCATCTACGCCGCAGTTCTTTCGGCCGTCGTTGCGGCAGGTGAGATCTGGCTCATCGCGTATCTCGGGCGCGTCGTTGACATCATGGCGGGCGGGGCGCCGGGCGAGGTCTGGCGGGATCATCGGTGGGAACTGGCGGCGATGGCGGTGTTCGTGATCCTGCTGCGCCCGATCCTCGTGGCGCTGGATGTGCTGATCCTCAACCAATCGATCATGCCCAACTTCGGCACCCTGTTTCGCTGGCGCGCGCATCGACACGTCCTGCGTCAGTCGGTCGGCTGGTTCGAGAACGATTTCGCGGGACGCATCGCCAACCGGATCATGCAGGCGCCGCCGGCGGCAGGCGAAGCCGTCTTTCAGGTCTTCGATGCGATCACCTATTCCGTGGCCTACATGGTGGGCGCCGCCGTTCTGCTGTCTCAGGCCGATCCGCGCATCGCCGTGCCGCTGTTGGTCTGGTTCGTGCTCTATGGCCTGCTCGTGCGCTGGACGATGGTTCGGATCGGTCCGGCTTCCAAGGCGGCGTCGGATGCGCGGAGCAACGTCACCGGGCGGGTCGTGGACAGCTACACGAACATCCATTCGGTGAAGCTTTTCTCGCACCATGCGCTTGAACTCGACTACGCCCGCGACGCGATCGAGAATGCTCGCCGAACGTTTCAGGCCGAAATGCGCCTCTACACGATCATGGACGTGGCCCTGACGGCATTGAACGGACTTTTGATCGTGGGCGTGGTCGGGACGGCGATCGGCCTGTGGATGGCGGGAACAGCAAGCGTCGGCGTGGTTGCCGCCGCCTCGGCGCTGGTGCTGCGGCTCAACGCCATGACCGGCTGGATCATGTGGGCGGTCTCGTCGCTTTTTCGCAACCTCGGGGTCGTCGCCGAGGGCATGGAGACGATCGCGCAGCCGATTGACCTGACCGATACCGCCAAGGCAGAGCCCTTGCGTCTCGGAGAGGGACGCGTGACGTTCCGCGATGTGAGCCACCATTACGGTCGCGGGCGCGGCGGGCTGGACCGGATCAGCGTCGACATCGCGGCGGGCGAGAAGGTCGGGCTGATCGGCCGTTCCGGAGCAGGCAAGTCGACGCTGGTGAAGCTCATGCTTCGCTTCTACGACGCCGAAGGAGGGCGGATCGAGATCGACGGTCAGGACATCGCAGGGGTTGGTCAGGACAGTCTGCGTCGCGCCATCGGAATGGTGCAGCAGGATTCGTCGCTTCTGCATCGCTCGGTGCGCGAGAACATACGCTATGGCCGGCCGGAGGCGACCGAGGACGAGATCGTGGAGGCGGCCAGGCGTGCCGAGGCGCACGACTTCATTCTTGACCTCGAGGACCCTCAGGGGCGGCGTGGCTACGACGCCCATGTGGGCGAGCGCGGCGTGAAGCTCTCGGGCGGACAGCGGCAGCGGGTGACACTCGCGCGGGTGATGCTCAAGAACGCGCCGATCCTGGTTCTGGACGAAGCGACATCGGCGCTAGATTCCGAAGTCGAGGCAGTTATTCAGGAGACGCTCTACGGCATGATGGAAGGCAAGACGGTCATCGCCATCGCGCACAGGCTCTCGACCATCGCGCAACTCGACCGGATTCTGGTTCTGGACGAGGGACGGATTGTGGAGGAGGGCTCGCACGCGGAACTGCTGAGGCGAGGCGGTCTCTACGCGGGCTTCTGGGACCGTCAATCCGGCGGCTTCATCGGTACGAATGAGGCCGCGGAATGAGGCGGCTGGCCGACCGGATCGACGCATTCCGCCACGCCGACGGGCCGCCGCCGCGGACACTCGGGGCGTTCTTCGGCTGGGCGCTCGCCGGGTCTTGGCCGTGGTTGAGCGCGGCGGGCCTGGTCTCGGCGCTGGCGGGCACGCTCGAAGTCATGACCGCTCTCATTCTGGGCGGCATCATCGATCTGGCGCTGGAGCGCGGGCCGACCCGGTTCTTCGCCGAAGAATTGATCGTTCTGGCTGGTGCGACGGCGTTCTTCGTGCTGCTGCGCCCGGCGATCTTCGGCCTCTCGGCGGCATCGAACGCAATCCTGGTGGCACCGAACATCAACCCGCTGGTTCTGAGCCGGCTGCACCGCTGGACGCTCGGTCAATCGGTCACCTTTTTCGACAACGATTTCGCGGGCCGGATCGCGCAGAAGCAGATGCAGACGGCGCGGGCGATGACCGACGTTGTGGTCGAGTTCATCAACGTCGTCTTGTTCGCGTTGGCGTCGCTGGTCGGCGCGGTCCTGCTGCTGGGCACGATCGATGTCAGGGTGGCCGCGATCCTGTGCGTGTGGCTGGTCGGCTACATCGCCCTCATCCGGTGGTTCATGCCGCGGGTGCGGACGCGTTCCAAGGCGCGGGCGGCAAGCCGTGCCATGGTCTCCGGGCAGGTCGTCGACACGATCACCAACATCAAGACGGTGAAGCTCTTTGCTCATGACGACCACGAGGATCGCGCGGCGCTGGGCGCGATCGCGCAGTTCCGGGAGCGCGCGGTAGATTTCGGCGTTCTGTCCGCCGGTTTCCGGTTTTCGCTCATGGCGCTGGCGGGTGTCCTGCCGGTGCTGCTGATCGGGGCGGCGCTGTGGCTCTGGTCGCTTGGGCAGGCGAGTGCGGGTGATATCGCGGCAGCAGGAACGATCTCCATCCGGATCGCCCAGATGACCGGCTGGGTCAGCTTCACGCTCATGGGAATTTACTCGAGCATCGGCGAGGTGGAGGACGGCATCCACACGCTGACCCCGCCGCACGACCTTCCCGATGCGACTTCGGCGACGGCGCTCGAGGCAGGCGGCGAGATCCGGTTCGAGGGGGTCGGCTTTCGCTACGGCCGGGAAACTGGCGGTCTGAGCGATGTCAGCCTGGTGGTGCATGAAGGCGAGAAGCTCGGGCTCGTCGGGGCGAGTGGGGCGGGCAAGTCGACGCTCGTGGCGCTGCTCTTGCGGCTGTACGATGTCGAAGCGGGACGGGTGATGGTGGCTGGTCAGGATGTGCGCGAGATCACGCAGGAAAGCCTGCGTCGGCGGGTGGGGATGGTCACGCAGGAGACGGCGATGTTCAATCGCTCGGCGCGCGAGAACATGCTCTATGGCCGGCCGGACGCGACCGAGGCTGAGATGATCGACGCGGCGAAACGTGCCGAGGCGCATGACTTCATCCTCGAGCTGCGCGACCACATGGGACGAACGGGCTACGACGCCCATCTGGGCGAGCGGGGGGTCAAGCTCTCGGGCGGGCAGCGGCAGCGAATCGCGCTTGCGCGTGCCATCCTCAAGAACGCGCCGATCCTCGTGCTGGACGAGGCGACGAGTGCGCTCGACAGCGAGGTGGAAGCGCAGATCCAGACGGCGCTGGAGCGTGTGATGGAAGGCAAGACGGTGCTGGCCATCGCCCACCGTCTGTCCACGATCGCGCGGATGGACCGCATCGTGGTGTTGGACGAAGGCCGGATCGTCGAGCAGGGAACGCATCGCGACCTGCTGGCACTGGATGGAGTCTATGCCCGCTTCTGGAACCGTCAGTCGGGCGGGTTCATCGGCTACGACGCGGCGGCGGAGTAGCGCCGGCCCGGCTGCGGCGCTAAAGGGGCGTCGATGGAAGTGGTAATCGAAAAACTGGGGCATCGCGGCGACGGCATTGCCGAAGGCCCGATCTACGCGGCGCGCACGTTGCCTGGCGAAGTCGTGGCGGGCGACGTCCACAACGGACGCATTCGCGAGCCGCGCATCCTCCAGTCCTCGCCCGAAAGGGTCGCGCCGCCCTGTCCGCATTACCGCTCTTGCGGAGGCTGCGCGCTGCAGCATGCCTCGGATGGCTTCGTCGAGCGGTGGAAGGTCGAGGTTGTCCGGCAAGCATTGTCGGCCCAGGGAATTGAGGCCGTAATTGCAGGCATCGCCACGTCTCCGTCGCATTCCCGTCGGCGGGCGGTGCTCTCGGGTCGGCGGACTCGCGGCGGCGCGTTGGTCGGCTTTCATGCGAGAGCGTCTGAAACGCTCGTGGCGATCCCGGACTGCCGCCTCCTGCACCCGCGTATCATGGCAATCCTGCCCGCCCTCGAGGCGCTGACAATGAAGGGTGCGACGCGCAAGTCCGAGATCGTGCTGACCGTCATTGAAAGTGCCGCGGGCTGCGACGTTGCTGTGACTGAGGCGCGGGATGCGGATGCGGATTTGCGGGCGGACCTGGCCGGATTGGCCGAGCGGCACGGTCTGGCGCGCCTGAGCTGGAACGGCGAGATCATCGCGCAGGTCGCGGTGCCGCAGCGGCACTTCGACGGGGTACCGGTTGTGCCGCCGCCCGGGGCGTTCTTGCAAGCGACCGATCATGGCGAATCGGCACTGCTGGCAGTTGTGCTGGACACCGTCGGCGACGCGCGGCGGGTGGTGGACCTGTTTGCGGGGTCCGGTACCTTTGCCCTGCCGATGGCGCGCAAGGCGCAGGTTCATGCGGTGGAGGGAGAGTCTGCGCCGCTGGCCTCGCTGGCATTGGCCGCTCGGCAGGCAAAAGGTCTGCGAGAAATGACGACCGAACGTCGCGACCTCTTCCGGCGGCCCCTCACAAATGATGATCTGGCGCAGTTTGACGCGGCTGTCATCGACCCCCCGCGCGCGGGAGCCGAGGCGCAGACGCGGGAGCTTGCGCGATCCCGCGTGCAACGCATCGCCGCCGTGAGCTGTAACCCGGCCACTTTCGCTCGGGATGCGCGCCAGCTTGTCGACGCGGGCTACCGACATCGGTCCGGTTCGCGTTGTCGATCAATTCCGCTGGAGTACGCATGCGGAAATGGTCGCCGGATTTCTGCGCAAAGGCTGAACGTTCCCCCTTCGCGTTGCGGCACGTCTTGGACTATAGTCGCGGCCAAAGAAAAAAGACGAATGGGGCAGTGGCATGAAACGGTCGATGGCGGCAGCACTTTGTTGCGTTGCGCTCGTGCTGAGCGGATGCAGTTCGAAATTCAAGCGCTACGAAGGGCCCGAGGTGACACGGGTTCTGATCTTCAAGGAAAAGCGACGGATGTACCTGATGCACCAGGACGCGGTGCTGCGGATCTTCGACGTCGACCTCGGATTTGCGCCGCAGGGCGACAAGAAGGTATCCGGCGACGGACGCACGCCCGAGGGGGCCTATTTCATCGACAAGCGCAACCCGAACAGCAGCTATCACCTGTCAGTGGGGATCAGCTATCCCAATGAGGTGGACCGGGCCGAGGCTCTGTCATACGGGCTCTCGCCGGGCGGCGACATTTTCATCCACGGCGAGCCGCGCGAATTCAGCCGATCGCGCGACTGGACGGCCGGGTGCATCGCGATCACCAACGACGAGATGGAAGATGTCTACGCGATGGTGCGCGACGGCACTCCCATCGTTATCAGCCCGTGAAGCCCGGCTCCGAAGTCTGGCGCCCGGTCACGAGGGTCCACCAGATCTTGCCGTTGGGTTCCTGAAACCACTGGAAACCCATTTGATCCGCGCGCGGATCGAGGATGATGCGGCGTGTGTCGGAATCTTCCATCCAGGCGGCGAGCGTTTCGAGCTCGGTCTCGTAGGTTTCCGAGATCGTCTCGCCGAGGAATTCACCAGTGTAACCGACGCGACGCGCGCGATCGAGTGGCGACGACCCGTCGGAGCCGAAATGCCAAGGGCGGTTCTGGACGGACATGTCGCGGGAGTGAGTCGCGGCGGCCGCGTTCAGTCGCGGCTCCAGCGTGAGGGGCGCGGCGCTCTGCGCCTGCCGCAGAGCATTGACCGCGTCGAGCATGCGGAACTGTATCCCGCTCGCCTCGCCGGAGCGGATCCGGTAAACTTGCGGCAAGGGGCGACCTTCCGCATCGAGCCGTGGACCGGTCGCGGGCTGACATGCAGCGAGAATCAGGACGGAGAAGAGGCAGGCTAGCAGACGCGTCATGGCGGACCGTTCCTGTGGACTGACCTGTCAGCCTTATCGGCCATCTTGCGACGATTCAAACCGTTCGTAGGTCTGGCGCGGTAATCATGACGCCGGATTGATTTGCCGTAGCGTCCGCGACGGACTAGATAGAGCCCTCTCTTCTGCGAGTTCGGGATGAACACGATGACACATGCGAAATCCAGCCGTCGCGCGTTTCTGGCCGGTTCGGCCGCGCTGACCGCGACCAGTCTTGCCGCGCCGGCGATCGCTCAGGGCGGGGTCGAGTTTCGCGATCCGCTTTCGACCGATATTCGCCGCAATATTTCCAGCTTCCGCGCGCTCGACTGGGAGCCCTACTTCGAATTCCACCCGCAACGGGGCCATCCTGGTCGATACGCGATCGCGCGCGCTGCACTTCTGGAGCGAGGATCGGTCGATTTACAAGCTCTATCCGACAAGCGTACCGGTCAGCGAGGATCTGACCAGGCGCGGCCGCACCGAGGTGATCCGCAAGGTCGAAGGGCCAAGCTGGGCACCCACGCCCGCGATGAAGAAACGCAACCCGGAATGGCCCGATTTCGTGCCGCCGGGGCCGAACAATCCGCTGGGAACGCATGCCCTTTACCTCTCGTGGCAATACTACCGGATTCACGGCACCCATGACACGCGCAAGATCGGTCGACGGTCTTCGAACGGCTGCATCGGGCTCTACAACGAGCACATCGCGGAGCTCTTCGGAATGGTCGAGCCCGGCGCCCAGGTGTTGCTTATTTGACCACAAAAACGGCGGTTTCGTTCGGTCGCTCACAGGTTGCCTTTGCACCGGCTCGTGTAAGCGGGTTACACGACATTACGATGTTCTGTCTTGCATATCCGTCACCAGATTCGCGTCGGGACGGGAATAATCGGAGGAAGAAATGAAAAAGTTTGCTCTCGCCGCCGCTCTGTCGCTGGCCGCTACTTCGGCCTTCGCCGGCAGCTACGTCGAGCCCGTCATGGAGCCGGAAGTCATCATCGAAGAGACCACCGGTTCCAGCGGCGGTATCGTCGTTCCGCTTCTTCTTCTGGCCGTCGTCGCAGCGATTGCCGCGGCCGACTAAGTCCAGTCTCAATGATCTCGGAAAAGGCGACGGGTCAATCCCGTCGCCTTTTTCGTGTCCGGTCACTCCTGCCTGGAGTCGTGCGGCTCGATCCAGCCTCTCAGATTCTCGACGATGGCCTCGCTCAGCGCCGCAATATGGGTATCGTCGTCATTCAGGCAGGGGATGTAGGTGAATTCATCGCCGCCCGCTTTCTCGAAGCTCTCTCGGATCTCCTCGTTGATCTCCTCAAGTGTTTCGATGCAATCGGCCGAGAAAGCCGGCGCAATGACCGCTATCCGCTTCTTGCCGGACTTGGCCAGTCGCGCGACCTCCTCGACGGTGTAGGGTTGCAGCCACTCTTCCGGCCCGAAGCGAGACTGGAACGTCGTCTTGATGGCGTCATCGCTCCAGCCTAGTCGCTCCTTCAGCAGGCGAGTCGTCTTCTGACACTGGCAATGGTACGGATCGCCCTCCATCAGATACCGCTTCGGCACGCCGTGGTAGGAACAGACCAGGATGTCGGGCCTGTTCTCGCACTTGGCGTAGGCGCGCTCCACCGACCGGGCAAGCGCGTCGATGTAGCTCGGACGTTCGAAATACGGGGGGACAGTACGTGCCGAAGGTTGCCATTTCAGCGCCATCAGCGAGCGGAAGAACTGATCGTTGGCGGTGGCGGTCGTGGCGCCGGCATAGTGCGGATAGAGCGGGAAGAAGAGGATGCGCTGGCAGCCCTTCGCGACCATTTCCTCGACCTTGGATCGGGTCGAGGGGTTGCCGTAGCGCATGCAGAAATCGACGATGACGTCATCGCCGAAATTCTTCTGCATGGTGTCGCGGATCTTTTCGGTTTTCGTCCGCGTGATCGTCATCAGCGGACTCTCGTTTTTGTCTTTGTTCCAGATCGACCGATAGGCGGCGCCGGAGGTGAACGGGCGTTTCGACAGGATGACGAGTTGCAAAAGCGGCTGCCATTTCCATGGCGCGTAGTCGATGACACGACGGTCGGAGAGGAACTCGTTGAGGTATCGGCGCATCGACCAGTAATCGTGGCCGTCTGGCGTACCGAGGTTGGCGAGCAACACGCCGGTCCGGGAGGGCGGGATCCGGGGGTGGTCGGGGCCCGCGTGCTGGGGCCGGACGGCGCCCCGCGCGTCGCTCACCTCGGTGTCGTGTGTCGCCTTGACGTCGAGCATTGTCTTTATCCTGACATTCTGGTCGTGCTCAGCGACATAAAGGTGGGCGCGTCGGGGTCAATCATCGCGCCCGGGAACCTTGTCGCCTGCGGTTTGTTCATGCGAGCCGAGTGCTTCGGCCAGACGGGCCTTAGCCGATCCGGGCCGCAGTGGTTTCGGCTGCGAGTCCGCGGGCGCCCATCCGGTCAGCGTGAGCAGCTCGAAGGTCGCCGGGATGCCGCTTTCGTTACCGAAGTTTTCCAAATAGAGCCGGTTCGCCAGGTCGAATAGCTCGCCGCGGGCATTCGTTCGCGGCCGCGACGACAGGGCGCTCGCCTCTCCCATCTCGCGCAGTTCGCGCATGAGGTGGAACATGTCGCGGTAGGTGGCGGTCGTGATCCCGCTGTCGGCGACCGGCATCGCGAAACCCGCACGCTGAAGCAGGCCGCCGAGATCGCGGATGTCACCCATCGGCACGACTCGCGGCGAGAGCCCGCCTGACAGTCGCGATTCGGCGTCGGCCAGACAGGCCCGCAATTCGTGCAAAGTCCTACCGCCGAAGGTCAGTCCCAGAAACAGGCCATCCGGGCGCAATGCTCGGCGGGCTTGAACGAGCTGCCCGACCGGGTCGTTGGCCCAGTGCAAGGCAAGGACGTGCAACACAAGGTCATGGTCGCCGGGTCTCAGGTCGAGCGTTTCGGTATCGCGGACGATCCGCGCAGTGGGCCAGTGCGCCGCCCAGAAATCCGGTTGCCCGGTGACGATGGCAGGCGCCGTAAACTCTCTGTTAACCTCGTTAAGTCTTTCCTGCACCTCGCGCGCGGCCTGCCCGTGAAGGTAGTCGATCGAGCTGCGCAACGCCCGCACGCGGTTTCTTTCAAGCGCACGGGCGTCGGAGAGTCGGGGCGGCGTCTGCATGGCCGCGCAAGGTAGGAGCCGGCGTTGGCATTGCAAAGCCTCATTCGCGGAGCATCGCGGGCCGTCGAACTGATCTTTCCGCACCAGTGCGTTGCATGCCGTTCGCTCGTGGAGGTCGATGGGGCACTCTGCGGGCGCTGCTGGCGCGAAACGCCGTTCATTCACGGTCTGGCCTGCGATGGCTGTGGCGTGCCCTTGCCCGGGGACGCGCTCGATGCGGTACAATGCGACGAATGCCTGTCGCGGCCGAGAGCCTGGTCACGTGGGCGTGCGGCAATGCTATATGACGGAACGTCGCGACGAATGGTGCTCGCGCTCAAGCACGGCGATCGGCTGGATCTGGTTAAACCCCTCGCGCGGTGGATGGTGTCGGCGGCGCGGCCGATCCTCAAGCCGGACATGGTCGTCGTGCCGGTGCCGGTTCACTGGCGGCGTCTTCTCAAGCGCCGATACAATCAGGCAGCCTTGTTGTCTCGGCAGATCGCGCGGCTTGAAGGTCTGGAATCCGCTCCCGACGCGCTGGTACGCTTCCGGTTTACCGATTCGCAGGAAGGCAAGGGGCCCGAATCTCGCCGCGACAATGTGAATTCGGCGATTCAAGCTCACCCCAGACGCGGTGCGGCGCTCCGGGGTCGGTCTGTCCTGCTGGTGGACGACGTTCTGACGTCTGGTGCCACTCTGGACGCTTGTGCCGAGGCTGCAATTGCGGCCGGCGCAACGGATGTTTCGGTCGTGGTGCTGGCGCGGGTGGCGCTGGGCACCTAGGTTTCCGCCAATTGGCCAGACCGGAGAGACCTGTGCAGACTGTCGAGATCTACACCACGCCCACCTGCGGCTTCTGTCATGCGGCAAAGCGCCTCCTGACGCAGAAAGGCATCAGCTTTCTGGAACATAACGTTGCCGGCGATGCGCCAAAGCGGCAGGAGATGATGGCGCGGGCGCATGGCCGCCACACCGTGCCGCAGATCTTCGTGGGCGAGACCCATGTCGGCGGCTGCGACGAGCTTTACGCTCTGGAGCGCTCCGACCGTCTTGATCGGCTGATTGCGGGCTGATGCGGGCCGCCCTCATCCAGATGACATCCTCGGACGATCCCGAGGCAAACCTCGCGCAGACGCTTGCTTTTATCGCGCAAGCCGCGGCGGCGCGTGCTGCGCTCGCACTGACGCCCGAAGTCACCAATTGCGTCTCCACAAGCCGAGAGCATCAGCGTGCGGTCCTCTGCAGGGAGGCCGACGATCCGACGCTGGCAGCGATTGCGACGCAGCGCGAAGGAATGGGATTTGGGTGCTGATCGGCTCTCTCGCGCTCAAGACGATCGATGCGGACGGGCGTTTGGCCAACCGGTCCTTCATGATCGGTCCTGACGGAAGCACCAAGGCGCGCTACGACAAGATCCACATGTTCGACGTGGATGTGACGGAGACGGAGACATTCAGGGAATCGGCCGCGTTCCGACCGGGTGGTCGCGCCGTGACCGTGGAGGCGGCGGGAACGATCCTTGGCTTGACCGTCTGCTACGATCTGCGCTTCGCGGCGCTGCACCGGTGCCTGGCACAGGCGGGTGCGCGCGTTCTGACGGTGCCGGCTGCGTTCTCGCCGGTCACGGGATCGGCGCATTGGGAGATCTTGCTGCGCGCGCGGGCGATCGAGACCGGCTGTTTCGTCCTGGCGCCCGCTCAGACCGGACTGCACGCCGCGACCGAGGGCCGGATGCGAAGCACGCACGGTCACAGCCTGGCTGTCGCGCCTTGGGGAGAGGTCCTGCTCGACGCGGGGACCGAGCCTGGTGTCTATCCCGTCGATCTCGATCTGGCGCAGGTGGAAATGGCCCGGCAGCGCGTGCCGTCGCTCAGCCACGACCGGGCATTTGAACGCCCCTGACTTTCAGCGGCGTATACTCGTGGTGACGTAATTGACGCTGAGATCACGTCGGGACAGGCGCCAGCTCCACGAGACCGGATTGAAGACGAACCCGGTGCGGTCAACCGGATCGAGACCGGCACCGCGAAACAGTTCGTAGAGTTCGTCCGGCGTGATGAACTTGTTCCAGTCATGGGTGCCCTTGGGCAGCCAGCGCATCACGTGTTCGGCCCCGATGATCGCCATGGCATAGCTTTTTGCATTTCTGTTCAGCGTCGAGCAAACCATAAGACCGCCCCGCTTCAACAGAGCATGACATGCACCGAGATACGTCGCGGGATCTGCGACATGTTCCACCACTTCCATGTTGAGAACCACATCGAATTGCTCGCCGGCTTCGGCCAGCGCCTCGGCAGTGGCGTGACGGTAGTCGATCTTCAGATCCTGCTCCTCGGCGTGCACCTGCGCGACGGGAATATTGCGTTCCGCGGCGTCGGCGCCGACCACCTCAGCCCCGAGACGAGCCATCGGTTCCGCGAGGAGCCCGCCGCCGCAGCCAATGTCGAGCAGCCGAAGTCCGGTGAAAGGAGCTTCAGCGGTCAGGTCCCGACCGTATTCGGCGGCGATCTGCGAGGTGATGTAGTCGAGCCGGCAAGGATTGAGCATGTGTAGTGGCTTGAACTTGCCGCTAGGATCCCACCACTCGGCTGCCATCGCCTGAAACTTTGCGATTTCGTGGTCGTCAACGGTGGATTGAGCTGTCATCGGTGCGATCTCCGCGGATTTTCGGTTCACGGCCGCTGGCGGCGGCTTTGCCCGGAATATATAGGTCTCCCATGGACAGGGTCGCAGATCGCAGGAGCGCCGCGCAGTATCTTTATCCACCGGTCGATCCGTTCGACCAGCGGATGCTGGACGTGGGCGATGGACACAAGCTCTATGTGGAGCAATGCGGGCGCCGCGACGGTATGCCTGTCGTCGTCCTGCACGGCGGTCCTGGAGGCGGCTGCAGCCCGGCCATGCGGCGCTATTTCGACCCGAACGTCTACCGAATCGTTCTGTTTGATCAGCGCGGCTGCGGACGGTCGCGTCCTCATGCCAGCGTCGAGGCGAATACCTCGTGGCACCTTGTGCAGGACATCGAGACCATAAGGCAGACGCTCGGCATCGACCGGTGGTTGGTTTTCGGCGGCTCCTGGGGCGCGACGCTCGCGCTTCTCTACGGTCAGAGCCACCCCGAGCGTACTCTGCATCTCGTGCTGCGCGGGATCTTCCTGATGACCCGCCCCGAACTCGACTGGTTTTATGGCGGCGGGGCGGGTCAGTTCTGGCCGGACATGTGGTCGCGCTTCGTACGCATGATTCCCGAAGGCGAGCGCGACGATCTTATCAAGGCCTACAACCGGAGACTCTTCTCGGGAGATATGGCGACGGAAACGCGGTATGCGCGCGCTTGGGCCACCTGGGAGAATACCTTGGCGTCCATCGAGAACGACGGCCCGAGTGGCGAGAGCCCGGCCGATTATGCGCGCGCGTTCGCGCGACTGGAGAACCACTATTTTCTCAACAACGGCTTTCTTGATCGGGACAATTACATCCTCGAGAACATGGATCGTCTGGCGGACGTGCCGGGGACGATCGTTCAGGGGCGCTACGACATGATCTGTCCGCCGGTCTCCGCCTTTCGCCTGCACGCGCAGTGGCCCAATTCGCGCATGCAGGTCGTTCCACGGGCGGGGCACGCCCTGTCGGAACCGGGGATCAGCTCCGAACTGGTCCGGACGCTCGACGCCCTGCGCGAGGCAGGCTGAAACGGGGTTGCACGGCGGACAGCGCACGCGTATATGCGATTTTACAGCGGCGCGCCGGCCTCCACACCCGGTGCTCCACCGGAAACATTGACGGGCCGCGCGCCCGTTTTTTTGTGCTTGGAGCCCCATGTCGGAACTTGTCGCCAAGGCCTCAATCGACCGCCGACTAGCGGAGGTCATCACGCCCGTCATCGAGGGGATGGGCTTTGAACTCGTCCGCGTCCGCTACATGAGCGGCAAGACCAGTACAGTTCAGATCATGGTCGAGCGGCCGGAGGGCGGCATCGAGGTCGACGATTGCGCCGAGATTTCCACGGCGGTGAGCGCGGTGCTCGATGTCGAGGATCCGATCGAGGACGCGTACACGCTGGAAGTGTCGAGCCCCGGCATCGACCGGCCGCTCACGCGCCTCAAGGACTTCCAGGTCTGGGCGGGTTACGAGGCCAAGCTCGAGACGACCGAGTTGATCGACGGCCGTCGCAGGTTCAAGGGTGCTCTGGCGGGAGTCGAGGGCGAGGATGTCCTGATCGACATCGAGGAAGGCACGATCGGGCTCAAGTTCGACTGGCTGAGCGACGCAAAGCTCGTCCTGACCGACGAGTTGATTCGCGATGTCCTCAAGAGCCGGAAGGATGCGGGTCAGATCGACGAGGCTCAGTACGACGAAGTCATCACCGAACTGCCCGAGACGGGCGCCGATCCAGACAATAACGCCGGGGAAGCCGGCGATGTAAAGGAGCACTGAGACGATGGCCATTACATCGGCAAACCAGCTGGAGCTCTTGCAGACCGCCGAGGCGGTCGCGCGCGAGAAGATGATCGATCCGGCCCTGGTTGTGGAGGCGATGGAAGAGAGCCTCGCCCGCGCCGCAAAGTCGCGCTACGGCGCCGAGATGGACATCCGCGTGTCGATCGACCGCAAGACCGGCCGCGCGACCTTCACGCGCGTCCGCACCGTGATCGGTGAAGAGGATGAGCTGGAAAACTATCAGGCTCAGCTTACCCTGGAGCAGGCGAAGGAGTATTTGGACGAGCCTAAGGCGGGCGACGAGATCCGCGACGAGGTACCGCCCGTGGAAATGGGCCGGATCGCCGCGCAATCGGCCAAGCAGGTGATCCTGCAGAAGGTTCGTGAAGCCGAGCGCGATCGCCAGTACGAAGAGTTCAAGGACCGCGCCGGCACGATCATCAACGGTCAGGTGAAGCGCGAGGAATACGGCAACGTTATCGTCGATATCGGTCGCGGCGAGGGCGTTCTGAGGCGCAACGAGAAGATCGGCCGGGAAAGCTATCGCCCGAACGACCGCATTCGGTGCTACATCAAGGATGTGCGCCGCGAGGCGCGGGGCCCGCAGATCTTCCTCAGCCGCACCGCGCCCGAGTTCATGGCCGAGCTCTTCAAGATGGAAGTGCCGGAAATCTACGATGGCATCATCGAGATCAAGGCAGTGGCGCGTGATCCGGGCAGCCGCGCCAAGATCGGCGTCATCAGTTACGATTCGAGCATCGATCCGGTAGGGGCCTGCGTCGGCATGCGCGGTAGCCGGGTTCAGGCCGTCGTCAACGAACTCCAGGGCGAGAAGATCGACATCATTCCGTGGAACGAAGACCTGCCGACGTTCCTCGTCAACGCGTTGCAGCCGGCCGAGGTCAGCAAGGTGGTGCTCGACGAGGAAGCGGAACGGATCGAGGTCGTGGTGCCCGACGACCAGCTCAGTCTCGCCATCGGTCGGCGCGGTCAGAACGTGCGGCTCGCCAGCCAGCTGACCGGCCTCGATATCGACATCATGACCGAGGAGGAGGAAAGCCAGCGCCGGCAGGCGGAATTCGCCGAACGGACCGGACTGTTCATGGACGCCCTCGATCTGGACGAGTTTTTCGCCCAGCTTCTGGTGTCCGAGGGGTTCACCTCGCTCGAAGAGGTCGCCTACGTGGAGCAGGACGAACTTCTCGTGATCGATGGCGTCGACGAAGATACCGCGAACGAGCTTCAGGCGCGCGCCCGCGATCGCCTCGAGGAGCAGAACCAGAAGGCACTTGCGGCGGCGCGCGAGCTTGGTGTCGAGGATAGCCTGATCGAATTCGGGGGACTGACGCCGCAGATGATTGAGGCGCTGGCAAAGGACGGCGTGAAGACGCTTGAGGATTTCGCAACCTGCGCCGACTGGGAGCTGGCCGGCGGCTGGACCACGGTCGACGGGGAACGGGTCAAGGACGACGGTGTTCTGGAGCCATTCGACGTGTCGCTCGAGGAAGCGCAGAATCTGGTCATGACGGCACGCATCTCGCTGGGCTGGGTCGATCCTGATGACCTCGAAGCCGAAGCAACCGAAGAGGTCGAGGGCGACGAGGCTGATCAGGACGCCGTGGTCTGAACGACACAGTGGACTATACGATGACCCGAGGCGGGAGAATGAAGGAAAGGGACAATCCCGAACGGCGCTGCATCGTGACACGCGAAGTGGCGCCGAAGCAGGGGTTGCTCCGATTCGTGGTCGGACCGGATGATGCGATCGTGCCTGATGTCGCTGGCAAGCTGCCCGGCCGCGGCCTCTGGGTTGCAGCCGATCGCAGCGCGCTCGACCAGGCGGTCGCCAAGGGGCATTTCGCGCGTGCTGCGCGCCAGAAGGTCGAGGTCCGCGATGACCTCGTCGTGGCCGTCGAGCGCGCGCTGGCAAGGCGGCTGGTGGAGGCAATCTCGCTGGCGCGAAAGGCAGGTCTTGCTGTCGCCGGTTTCGAGAAGGTCAAGGACTGGCTGGCGAAGGATGACGTCAAGGTTCTGATTCAGGCTTCCGATGGATCGCAGCGCGGCAAGTCGAAGCTCTGGACGCCAGAAGGCGCGCGGTTTGTGGGCTGCCTGACGGCCTCAGAATTGGGTTTGGCATTCGGACGTGAACATGTGATACATGCGGCGCTCGCGCCAGGCGGACTCGCGACAAGGGTCGTAGAGGACGCTATGCGGCTATCCGGCGTTCGCGGTAATGGCGGTGAGAAATCACCGGAAAGGACGACAAGAGCATATGAGTGAGAATGACGGCAAGAAGACACTAGGCCTGCGCGGCGGTCGGCCGGGGCAGGTGAAGCAGAGCTTCAGCCATGGCCGCACCAAGACTGTTACCGTCGAGACGAAGCGCAAGCGTGTCGTGGTGCCCAAGCCGGGTGCCGGAAAGCCCTCCGCGCCGGGTGCCGGGCCCAAGGGGTCTGGTGATCCGTCCAGACGCCCCGCCGGGATAAGCGACGCCGAGCTCGAGCGCCGCATGAAGGCGCTGTCTGCCGCGAAGGCACGCGAGGCCGAGGAGACCGAGCAGCGTGCAGCTGAAGAGAAGGCCCGGGCAGAGGAGCGCGAACGTCGTCGCGCCGAGGTCGAGGCCAAGGAGCGCGAGGAGCGCGAGCGCGAGGAACGTGCCCGCCTCAAGGCCGAGGAAGAAGAGCGCAAGCAACGCGAGGTCGAAGAGAAGGCTCGCCGCGTCGAGGAGCAGAAAGCTGCTGCGAGCGCCGAGCCTGAGCCCGATGCCCAGCGTTCTGCGGCCAAACCGGCGCCAAGCCCGCGCAAGGTCGATCGCGAGCGTGAAGACAGGCGCGACAAGGCCGGCAAGCCCGGCAAGGGTGATCGGCGGACCGGAAAGCTGACGCTGAACCAGGCGCTATCCGGCGAGGGAGGGCGGCAGCGCAGCCTCGCGCAGATGAAGCGCAAGCAGGAACGTGCGCGCCAGAAAGCCATGGGCGGCCCGCAGCATCGCGAGAAGGTCGTCCGCGACGTTCAGCTTCCCGACGCGATCACCGTGCAGGAGCTGGCCAACCGTATGGCCGAGCGTGTTGCCGACGTCGTCAAGTCGTTGATGCAGAACGGCATCATGGCCACCCAGAACCAGACCATCGACCAGGATACGGCGGAACTTGTGATCGAGGAGTTTGGCCACAAGGTGACCCGGGTCAGTGCGTCCGACGTCGAGCAGGTCATCCACACGGTCCAGGACAAGTCCGCCGACCTCAAGCCGAGGCCGCCGGTCATCACCGTCATGGGGCACGTCGACCACGGAAAGACCTCCCTGCTCGACGCGATACGGAACGCCAAGGTCGTGGCGGGCGAAGCGGGGGGTATCACGCAGCACATCGGCGCATATCAGGTGAAGACCGAGGATGGCGCGTTGCTGACCTTCCTCGACACCCCGGGCCACGCCGCGTTCACCTCGATGAGGGCACGCGGCGCGCAAGTGACGGATATCGTGATTCTCGTGGTGGCCGCGGACGATGCGGTGATGCCGCAGACGGTCGAGGCCATTCATCACGCCAAGGCGGCCGGCGTTCCGATGATCGTCGCGATCAACAAGATCGACCGGCCAGATGCCAACCCGGACAAGGTGCGCACGGATCTTCTTCAGCACGAGGTGATTGTCGAGAAGATGTCCGGCGAGGTGCAGGACGTCGAAGTTTCGGCGATTAACGCAACAGGCCTCGACGAGCTGCTTGAGGCAATCGCGCTTCAGGCCGAAGTGCTGGAACTCAAGGCGAACCCCGGACGGTCCGCACAGGGTGCCGTGATCGAGGCGCAACTCGACGTGGGTCGTGGCCCGGTGGCGACGGTTCTTGTCCAGAACGGAACCTTGCGCCGCGGCGACATCTTTGTCGTAGGCGAGCAATGGGGAAAGGTTCGCGCGCTTGTGAACGATCAGGGAGACCGGGTCGATGAGGCGGGGCCGTCAGTGCCCGTCGAGGTTCTCGGTCTGAACGGCACGCCGGAAGCTGGTGACGTGCTCAACGTCGTCGAAACGGAGGCGCAGGCGCGTGAAATCGCCGAATACCGTGCCAGCGCTTCCAAGGAAAAGCGCGCCGCGGCAGGTGCAGCTACGACGCTAGAACAGATGATGGCGAAGGCGAAGGCAGACGAGGACGTCAGCGAGCTTCCGATTCTCGTGAAGGCGGACGTGCAGGGTTCGGCGGAAGCCATCGTTCAGGCGATGGAGAAGATTGGCAACGACGAAGTGCGCGTGCGCGTCCTGCATTCGGGCGTGGGAGCGATTACCGAATCCGACATCGGTCTGGCCGAGGCCTCAGGCGCTCCGGTGTTCGGGTTCAACGTCCGGGCCAACGCGACGGCGCGCAATGTGGCCAACCAGAAGGGCGTCGAAATCCGCTATTACAGCGTGATCTACGACCTCGTGGATGATGTGAAGCAGGCCGCATCGGGTCTGCTGTCGTCTGAGGTGCGCGAAAAGTTCATCGGCTATGCCGAGATTCGCGAAGTCTTCAAGGTCTCGAATGTAGGCAAGGTCGCGGGATGCCTCGTGACCGAAGGTATCGCCCGCCGCTCCGCCGGTGTGCGACTTCTGCGCGACAACGTCGTCGTGCATGAAGGTACCCTGAAGACGCTCAAGCGATTCAAGGACGAGGTCGCAGAGGTCCAGTCCGGTCAGGAATGCGGTATGGCCTTCGAGAACTACGAAGACATCCGGGCCGGTGATGTCATCGAGATCTTCGAGCGTGAAGAGGTCGAGCGGACTCTGGCCTAGTCAGAGCGGGCGAGGCGGCCGCTGGCTGCCTCGCCTGTTGTGGTTCAGGCCGCGTGTTCGCTGACCGGTCTGCCGTGAAAGATGCGGTCGCCGACCCGGACACTCACACGACCATCGTCGAGACGGCCGACGAAGTTTCCTTGCACCTGAACGCAGCTACCCATGGCAATTGTCCAAAGCATCGGGCGTCCTTTTATCTGTTGTTGCCATCTCACGCTGTGCCAAACATGTTGAATAAGACTTAATATTTAGGCCCGCAGAGCGAAATCGGCTTCCGGACCGTGCGTCAGAGCCAGTCCCTGAGAATGGCGACCAGCGGATTGTCCGCTGGTGGCATCGGATAGCGCGCCAGATCATTTGCCCGCGCCCAAGTCAGGTTCTGGCCCTCCTGCGGCGTCACCTGTCCGGCCCATTTCCGACAGACATAGAGAGGCATGAGCAGGTGGAACGCCTCGTAGGCGTGGCTGGCGAACGTCAGCGGCGCGAGGCAACTCCCCCATGTCTCGATCCCCAGCTCCTCGCGCAACTCCCGGATCAGCGCGGTCTCGGGTGTTTCACCCTGTTCAACCTTGCCGCCCGGAAATTCCCAGAGGCCGGCCATCTCCTTTCCCTCCGGACGTTGAGCCAGAAGCACCCGCCCGTCGGGGTCGATCAGCGCCACGGCCGAAACCAGAAGAAGCGTCACGAACGGTAGTCGGCATTGATCTCGACATACCGGGCCGTCAGGTCACAGGTCCACATCACCGCTCCGCCGTCGCCCAGTCCAAGGTCAATGGAAACGACAAGATCCGATTGTGTCATGTAGGCCGCGCCGTCCTCTTCCCGATAGTTCGGCGCAACCCAGCCGTTCTCGGCCACGAGGACATTGCCGAAGCGGATCGAGAGCCGGTCCCGGTCGGCCTCGGCGCCCGATTTTCCCACAGCCATGACGATCCGGCCCCAGTTGGGGTCTTCGCCGGCGAAAGCGGTCTTGACCAGCGGCGATTCGCAGACGGCTCGTGCAACCTTGCGCGCGTCGGCTTCGTTCCGTGCGCCGGAGACCGCCACTTCGACGAATTTGCTGGCGCCTTCTCCGTCTCGGACGATCTGCTGCGCCAGATTCCGCATCACTTCGGTCAGGGCATATTCGAGCCGCGAGGCATCCTCTGACCCGTCGGTTATCGCCGGTCCGCGACCGGTCGCGGCAAGAAGAACCGTATCCGAGGTCGATGTATCGCCGTCGACGCTGATCGAGTTGAATGTCCGCCCGTTCACCCGCGACAGCATCTCCTGCAGGAGCGGTTGGGGCACCGCGGCATCGGTGAAGACGTAGGCGAGCATGGTCGCCATGTCCGGAGCGATCATTCCCGACCCTTTGGCGATTCCCGCAACATGTGCGCGTCCTGCGTCGAGCGCGCACGACGCTGAGGCACCTTTCGGATAGGTGTCTGTGGTCATTATGGAGCGCGCCGCGTCTTCCCATGCCGAGGGCGACAATCCGTCCGCCAGGGCGCCGAGCACAGCGACAATGCGGTCATGCGGCAAGACTTCGCCGATGACACCTGTGGATGAAGTAAAGACCCGGTGAGCGGGAACACCCTGTACCTCGGCAATGGCATCGACCAGAGCGGCTACGGAGGCGCGCCCGTGCTGCCCGGTAAAGGCGTTCGAATTCCCGGAATTCACGAGAATCGCGGCCGTCGCGTCGGAATGGCTCCCGATTTTCTCCTGACAGTCGAGAACAGCGGCCGACCTTGTGGCGGATCTGGTGAAGACGCCGGCGACGCTGGACCCCGCGGACAACACAGCCAGCATCACATCGGTTCGTCCGGCGTACCGCACGCCGGCAGCCGCGGATGCCAGCCGGACGCCTGCGATCTGCGGCATGTCAGGGAAGCGGACCGGGGCGAAGGGCGAAACTGCCCCGCTTTTCGCGCTGGCCATGTCAGTCGAGCAGCCTCATGTCGCTAAGGGCGCCCGGCGGAATTGACGCTACGTCCTTCAGCTCGACTTCAACCGCCCCGGTGGCGTCTTCGATCGCGGCCGCGACCACAGATTGACGGATTGCGGTGGCAAGTTCGTTCGCCACGGCTTCGAATCGCGGCGGCTCCTTGTCGCGGACATCATTTAGACGGATCACGTGCCAGCCGAACTGGGTCTGAACTGGCGCCGATATACTCTCCTTCTCAAGGCTCTCGACCGCAGTTTCGAATTCCGGAACCATCATGCCCTTGCCGAACCAGCCGAGTTCGCCGCCATTCGGGCCGGATGGACCCGTCGAGCGCGTCCTGGCGAGTTCCGCAAAATCTGCGCCGCCTTCAATCTCGTCGACGATCTCCGCGGCCTCTTCCTCGGTTTCGACAAGGATGTGGGATGCGTTGTACTCGCGGGGCGTCTCGCCTTGCAGGTATTGCGACTCGTAGGCCGTCTTCAACGCCTCCTCCGTCAGGGCGGCGGCGAGATCGTCTTCCAACGCGACGTTGGCCAGAAGGGCACGCTCCTCGTTTTCGACTGCCAGGTCGATAGCGCGGGGGCGATCCGTCACCTGAGCCGCCAGCGCGGCCTGCTGGACCAGCTGCTCGCGCACGGCTTCGAACAATGCCTCGTCCGGCAGTTGCGCATATTGCTCCGGCAATCGCGCGCGAAGGGCGATCATGTGGCCCAACGTGATGTCGGTGCCGTTGACGGTCGCCACGACCGTTTCGATGGAGGGCAGCTCGTCCTGAGCCTGTGCAGTGGCAGTCAGCGCAAACAGAGCGGCTCCGGCCAGACGGATGATCGGGCGATGCGGCATGAAAGTCCTTCCCCAAGCGGCAACATTGACTTGATTTCAAGTGCCCCTTACATCGGCGTCTGGCCGGTGCGGGGCCACTTTCTCTGGTTTCTATTGCGGGTGCGGAGTCCCTTCAAGCCGCTCTGACCGCTTCCCCCTCAAACGGAGTGGACATGTTGGGTATCGGATCTATTGCCAAGAAAGTGTTCGGCACGCCGAACGACCGCAAGATCAAGGCAACCCACCCTCTTGTCGAGCAGATCAACGCGCTTGAACCCGACGTCGAGAAACTGTCGGACGAAGGGATCAAGGAGCGGACCCAGACGCTGATGGCGCGAGCCAAGGGCGGCGAGTCGCTCGACGACCTTCTGCCCGAGGCGTTCGCGAATTGCCGCGAAGCGGCGCGGCGGGCGTTGGGCCTTCGGGCCTTCGACGTGCAATTGATGGGCGGAATATTCCTCCACCAGGGCAACATCGCCGAGATGAAGACCGGGGAGGGCAAGACGCTGGTCGCCACCTTCCCCGCATATTTGAACGCGCTGACGGGCCAAGGCGTGCATATTGTCACCGTCAACGACTACCTCGCCAAGCGCGATGCGGAGTGGATGAGCAAGGTCTATGGCGCCCTCGGGCTGACCACGGGCGTCGTCTATCCGCAGCAACCGGAAGCCGAGAAGAAGGCGGCCTATGCCGCCGACGTCACCTACGCGACCAACAACGAGCTGGGCTTCGACTACCTGCGCGACAACATGAAGTCCGAACTCGCGGACATAAATCAGCGTCAACACAATTACGCGATTGTGGATGAAGTCGATTTCGATCCTCATCGACGAGGCACGCACGCCGCTGATCATATCGGGCCCGGCGCAGGACCGTTCCGAACTCTACCGCACGCTCGATGCGATCATCCCCCGATTGACGGCAGAGCACTACACGCTCGACGAAAAGACGCGCAACGTGACCTATACCGAAGAGGGGAACGAGTTTCTCGAGCAGCTTCTGCACGACGAGGGCATCCTGCCCGACGGGCAGACACTCTATGACCCTAAATCGACGACCATCGTTCACCACGTCAACCAGGGTTTGCGGGCGCACAAGCTCTTCCAGCGGGACAAGGATTACATCGTCCGTGACGGCCAGGTCGTCCTGATCGACGAATTCACGGGGCGCATGATGGCCGGGCGGCGCCTTTCCGACGGCCTTCATCAGGCGATCGAGGCCAAGGAGGAGGTCGGCATCCAGGCCGAAAACGTCACGCTCGCGAGTGTGACCTTCCAGAACTACTTCCGCCTCTATGACAAGCTCGCCGGAATGACCGGCACGGCGGCGACCGAGGCCGAGGAGTTCGCCGAGATCTACGGGCTCGGTGTGGTCGAGGTTCCGACCAACCGCCCGGTCGCGCGCGAGGACGAAGACGATCAGGTCTTCCGGACCGCGCGGGAGAAATTCGACGCCATTGTTGAACAGATCAACGCAGCGCACGAACGCGGCCAGCCGGTGCTCGTCGGTACGACGTCGATCGAGAAGTCCGAGGCCTTGTCCAAATTGCTCCAGAAGGCGGAAGTGCCGCACAACGTCCTGAATGCGCGCCAGCACGAGAAGGAGGCGCAGATCGTTGCCGAGGCGGGCGTGCCGGGGGCCGTGACAATCGCGACCAACATGGCCGGACGCGGTACTGACATTCAGCTCGGCGGCAACGTGGAGATGAAGGTTCTCGAGGCGCTTGCCGCCGATCCGGAGGCGCATCCCGACGGGATTCGCGCCCGGATCGAAGCGGAACATGCTGCGGACAAAAAGAAGGTCCTCGAATCCGGCGGCCTCTATGTCCTCGCGACCGAGCGCCATGAAAGCCGCCGCATCGACAATCAGCTGCGTGGCCGCTCGGGCCGGCAAGGTGATCCGGGACGCTCGTCGTTCTTCCTAAGCCTCGAAGACGATCTGATGCGTATCTTCGGCTCCGAGCGGCTCGACAAGGTACTCTCGACGCTGGGCATGAAGGAGGGCGAGGCGATCGTCCACCCGTGGGTCAACAAGAGCCTCGAGAAGGCACAGGCCAAGGTCGAGGGTCGCAACTTCGACATCCGCAAGCAGCTCCTGAAGTTCGACGACGTGATGAACGAGCAGCGCAAGGTCATCTTCGGCCAGCGGCGTGAAATCATGGAAGCCGATGACCTGAGCGAGATTGTCGCCGACATGCGTCATCAGGTCGTGGATGATCTGGTCGATGTTTGCCTGCCCCCCAAGAGCTACGCCGACCAGTGGCATGTGCAGCAGCTCGAGGCCGAAGCGCGCGACAAGCTGGGCGTCGAGGTACCGGTCTCCGATTGGGCCGAGGAAGAAGGGGTCGACGAAGGCGTGGTTCGCGAGCGCCTTTACTCGGCGTCCGACAAGATGATGGCGGCCAAGGCCGCGCAATTCGGGCCGGACAACATGCGCCGGATCGAGAAGCAACTCATTCTGCAGACGATCGACGCCAAATGGCGCGAGCATCTGCTGACACTCGAGCATCTGAGATCCGTCGTCGGGTTCCGTGGATATGCGCAGCGCGACCCGCTCAACGAATACAAAACCGAGGCATTCCAGCTTTTCGAAGGGCTGCTCAACGCGCTGCGGGAAGATGTCAGCCAGAAGCTGGCGCAGATCCGCCCATTGACGGAAGATGAGCAGGCCGAGATGTTGCGTCAGATCAAGGCGCAGCGTCAGGCCATGCAGCAAGCCGCCGAGCCCCAGGCCGTCGACGCTGCCGGCGGTGCGCAGAGTGGCTTCGATGAGAGTGACCCGGCAACTTGGGGCAATCCCGGCCGCAACGATCCTTGCCCCTGCGGCTCCGGCAAGAAATTCAAGCACTGTCACGGCCGGCTTGTCTGATCCGATCGCTGGATTGAGGTCTTCGTCCAGACGCCGTTTCCGCCCGCCCGGTCGTTCGATATTCACTCTGACAGCCGCCCCGGTAGCTGCCGCCGCGGTATTCCAAAATTTGCTTCATGTTCGGATGTGACGATCGGGCCTGCGGACGGTTTCGTGCGTACCGATACAGTACCTTTCTGTCGGACCGGAGGCCAAACGTGGCGAGACGAAAGTTCAGCGACGAGTTC
>CAVPXL010000015.1:0-291287 GCA_963709765.1 uncultured Alphaproteobacteria bacterium
CACCTGCCACGGCGACGAGAACGTCGCCATGATCGATGGGGAGGGCTCGGTGCCAGGGCACGTTCCATGGCAACTGGCGCCGATAGAGACCGGATGGATCGGTCTGTCGGGGGCCGAGATCTGTGCGCAGCTGAAGGACCCCGAGCGCAACGGCAACCGGACGCTGGCGGAGTTGCACGAGCACAATGCCGAGGACGGGCTTGTCGGCTGGGGCTGGGAGCCGGGCGAGGGGCGTGAGCCGGCCCCCGGCAGTCAGGAGATCTTCGGCGCGCTCACCCTCGCGTGGATCGAGACCGGGGCGGCCTGCCCGGACAGTTGAGCGATGGGCGCGGCGGGCAAGTCCCGCCGCGCCGTCCCCTTGCGCAGTGCGGTCCCGTGCATTGAACGCGTCTGCTGCCGGCCCGGGGATCGAACCGGCGGGTCGCTGAAAGCGTGTGACGTCCGGCCTCTTTTTCTACCCGCGCGGGCGCATCTCGTGTATCATTCGCGCATGTATTGCCCGGCCGTTTCCGGCCGCCACGCCAATTTTCGTCCCGTTTCCATTACCCCCGGAGCGCGGCAATGAAATTTCATCCACGCGATCTGACCCACAGGGGTTTCAGCTGGAACGCCGCCATTTCGTTCGTGAATGCGTGCCACCTTGCCTACAAGTCCGAAGGCGCCGTGCGCCATTCCTGGCAGCAGGCCTCGTGGCCCGCCGATGTTCTGCAGGTCTTCTCGTCGGGGCCCACGCAAGGGTTCGTGGTCGAGGGCGACGATTTCGTGCTCTGCGCCTTTCGGGGCACGGACACGTTCAGCGACTGGTTCACGAATATCGGGACTGCGCGGGTGGCGCGGCCCTACGGCACGGCGCACCGCGGGTTTTTCCTCGCGTTCCAGAGGGCGGAGGCGCTGATCCGGGCATACGCCAAACGGGCGAAACAGAGCGGCAAGGCGTTCTGGCTTACGGGGCATAGTCTGGGCGGTGCGATCGCCCAGATCGCCGCGCATGAGCTTGCCGGGTCCTATGACCGCATCGGCCTCTACACGTTCGGCCAGCCGCGGACAGTGAACGCCAACGCGGCGCACCGGCTGACGGGCTCGCTGGGTCTCGACTACCACCGGATCGTCAACAACCAGGACACCGTGACGCGGATCCCCTCCAATTTCGGCCATAGCGGCCGGCTCATCCATTTCGACGCCATGGGCCGGCCGCTGAACGGAGCGGGCAAGCCGGTCGGGCAGGGGGCGGAGTTCGGGGGCGTGGAGGCCGAAGTCGAACCGGACGAGGGGGCCGGGCCCACGGAGCCGCCGCCGATGACGGAAGCGGAATTCGAGCGACGCAAGGCCGAGGTCCGCGCGCTTCAGATCGAGATCGCGGGCGCCGAGATGGCCGAGGAGGGCGCATTCGAGGGCGAGGCGATGTCAGGTTCGGGCCGCGCCCTCGAGGCGACTGTCGAGGGCATGATGCCCGGGGTTCAGGACCATCGGATCACGGAATACGTGCGTCTGATCTCGCGGCTGGTGTCTTCCGAGACGCGCAAGTTCGAGACCCAGGTATCGATGTTGCGCAAGCTTTCGGCCTCGCAGCATCCGCCGGTCGGAAGCATCGACAGCGGGCGCAGGGTCATGCCCGAAGGGTTTTTCGGCGCGGCAGAGGCGGTCTTCGAGCGTCCGGACTTCGAGGCCACGGGCTTTGGCGTGCCGGAGGCGCCGGGCGCGCCGGTGGCAAGGATGATGCCGCTCCTGATCAAGGTTACGGGCGACTGGGCGCCGCCGCCGGGCGCACGGGTGCAGTCCCGCATCGGGGATTACGTCACGCTGCTGGTCGATGAGCAATCCCACCAGTCGTTGCAGGGCGATGCCGTCGTGAACGCGATCGAGGCCAGCCGCGATGCGGGGATCGCGGAGCTCGACCGGTCGCTGCCCTACGTCAAGGCCGAGCAGATCCACCGGCAGCCGATCGACGAGCGTGGCGACGCGGCGCTGGTCGGCATCGTCGATTCCGGTGTCGACATCCTGCACGAGGCGTTTCTCGACACCAACGGCAAGACGCGCATCCTCGCGATCTGGAACCAGCGGGATCAGCGCGGACCTTCGCCGAACTCGGTCGATCCGTCGTTTTCCCAGACCTACGGGACGCTGCATCTGCACGACGACCTGCAGGCGCAGATCGAGGCGTTCGAGCAGACGGGACAGGAGCCGCACTGGCTTTTGCGCGATGGCGGCGACGGGCACGGCACCCATGTGGCAGGCATCGCCGCAGGGCGCGCCACGACACGATGGGGCGACGGCATGGCGCCGGAGGCCGGGCTGCTGGTCGTGATTCCCAACATGATGACCGCCGCGGGCGATCCGCAGAGCGTCGGGTATTCGGTCAGCCATCTCGACGCCCTGTCGTTTCTCAAAACGGCGGCAACGGGCGGGAACACCGTGCTCGCCGCGCCGCGCCCGATCGCCGTCAACGTGAGCATCGGGATGAACGCGGGCGCCCATGACGGGTCAACATTGCTGGAATCGGCGGTGGGGGCGCTCACGGGCGGCGGGCAGGATGACGGTTTCGTCATCGTGAAATCCGCTGGAAACGAACGCACGCACGGGGGCCACGCGCGGGTCGCGCTGTTCCAGGGGCAGGTCGATCTGGAATGGGATTCCGCCGATCTGGAGCGGGACATGGACTATTTCGAAGGCTGGTACGAGGATTCGGACCTCTCCTTCGCGCTGCGCACGCCGCTGGGCAGTCGCTCTCAGCAGGTCGGGCTGAACCTCCGCGAGACCTCCGAGACGCTCGACGGGAACTTCTGCCAGATGAAGTTCACGCGGCTGCATCACGACAACGGTCACAGCCGGCTCGTCATCGTCATTTCACCCGAAGCGGTTCCGATCCGCCGCGGCACCTGGACGCTGGAAATCACCGGGAACGCGATCTTCTCGGCCGATGCGGACTTCCACATCTGGGTCGAGCGGATGGACAACCGCGCCATCCGCTTCAAGAGCGACGATGACGAAACCACCCTGTCCATTCCCGGCACGGCCAGTCATGTGGTCACGGTCGCGGCCTGCGATACCGGCACGCATCCGAAGCTGACCGGCACCTCGTCATTCGGGCTGACCCGCGACGGGCGCGCCAAGCCGGATCTTGCCGCGCCCGGCCAGGGCGTGGTGTCCGCCCGCGCCGCGACCAGGGATCGCGCGGCCGTCGCGCCGGCAACCGGCACCAGCGTCGGCGCGCCGCACGTGACCGGGGCGCTGGCCCTGGCGCTGTCGCGGCGCGCCAAGAGCGGGCGGCAGCAGTTCAATTCCAACCAGCTGGCCCAGCTTCTGCGTGCGACCGTGCGCAAGGTGCGGCCGACGCACCACCCCGGCTTCGGTCATGGCATCCTCGATGCGCTCGCGCTCCTGCAGGAGATCGACCGCGAGCCTTGACCAGGAAAGACGATTCCGCCCCGCGAAGGAGACGACAATGACCGACGTTAAATCCGTATCGAAGCCGCAGGAACTTTCCGGCCTGGAATTCGAGGCGGCTCCGGACAACGCAACCAGTGCCGCCACCGAGGGGGCGCGCGGGAATGCCGACGAAACCGTCTCCCGCGCTGTCCGGGCCTTCGTGAGGACCGGAAAGAGCGAGCAGCCGCTTCGACCGACGCCCGGTCCCGGCATCCCGGGCCTCGAGACGGTGATCGGCGACGACGAGCGGGTGCGTATCGTCGACACCGACCTGCTGCCGTGGCGGATGATATGCGCGCTACGCCTGAAGGGCCCGACCGGCAGCGCGGTTGGGACGGGCTGGCTGGCCGGGCCGAAGACCATCCTCACGGCCGGGCATTGCGTCCACCACCTTCCGTTCTTCGGTGGCTGGGTACAAAGCATCGACGTCAGCGCCGGTCGTGACGCCGCCCGGTTTCCGTTCGGCACGATCAAGGCGAGCCGGTTCTCGGCGCTCGACAAGTGGGTCGAGTCGGCGGACCCCGATTTCGACATCGGCTGCATCCATCTCGACGAGCCTCTGGGCGACAAGACGGGGTTCTTCGCCTACGCCACGATGACGCCCGAGGAACTGGAAACGCGCATGGTGAACATCAGCGGCTACCCGGCGGATCTCAGCAACGGGGAGCAGCAGTACTTTCACTTCAACCGTGTCTTGAGCGTCGGTCCGCGCCGGGTTTTCTACGACGTGGATACCTTCGGCGGGCAGTCGGGCTCGCCTGTCTGGGTGCAGGCGGATACGGACGCGGACCCGGTGGTCATCGGTGTCCATGCCTACGGAACCGGCGGCACGCCGTTCAACCTCGGCATCACCGCCAATTCGGCGCCGCGTTTCATCCCCGAGGTCTTCGACATCATCTCGGGCTGGGTTGCCGAGGACAATGGCGACGGTGATGGTGGAGCCGCGGGATAGGCCGGCCCTGCGCGCGACCGTGATCGAGGTGCGCGATGCCGCGGGCGCGCCTGTCGCGGATGCCGCCGTGAGCGTGATCGAGGCGTCGGTTCCGTGGCCGGAAATGGCCTATCTCACCGATGCTGCGGGTCGGCTGGCCCTGTCGCTCCCACCCGGCAGCGTCACGCTGGCGGTTGTGCGTGGTAATCTTCGTGCTGTCGTGAAGGCGCAGATTACCCCTGCGACCGAGGCGCAGGGAGAGATGCCGCTCGCCGTGACCCTGAAATAGGATCTTTCCGATCTGGGCCTGTAAGGTCGTCAATCTTTTGGTAGGGATGTTGCAGCTAAGTCGGCCGCCTACCCCGAGCAGCAAACGGCGGCGGTCCAGTGTCCAGAGAATTCCCAACCACCATCGACGCGGAAACACCTTTCGCCGTCGACGAACTCTTCTTTTCGCGCACCGATGCGCGCGGCATCATAGCGGCCTCGAACAACATTTTCTGCCGATTGGCCGAGTATGAATGCGCGGAGCTGAAGGGCGCGCCGCACAAGATCGTCCGCCATCCGGACATGCCGCGGGCGGTGTTTCAGCTCCTGTGGGCTTCGCTCCAGGCGGGACAGCCGGTAGGCGCCTACGTCAAGAACCGGACCAAGAGCGGCCGTTACTACTGGGTTTTCGCCGTGGCGACTCCGCTTGCCGCGGGCGGCTACCTTTCGGTCCGGCTCAAGCCGACGTCAGAGCTTCTGCCCAGGGTCTCGGCGCTCTACGCGAAGATCCGCAAGACGGAGCTGGACACGGGCATGCAGCCCGAAGCGTCGGCCGCGCTTCTGCTGCAGGGCCTGAAGGCGCTTGGGTTCGACGACTACCAGAGCTTCATGGCAACGGCATTGGCTCGCGAAGTGCAGGCACGCGACACGGCGCTCGGCCATTCGGGCGATCCGGGGATCACGCGGCTGCAGAACATGGCCGAGCGGATCATCGAAGCACGCGGGGAAGCCGCCACGATCAAATCTGCGGTCGAGGCGGTGCGCACCATTCCCTACAACCTGCGGATCCAGGCCTCGCGGCTAGGCGATCTTGCCGGTCCGGTCGGTGTGATCGCGTCCAACCACGGCGCGCTTTCGGCCGAGATCCTGACCGGCGTGGACGCCTTGCTCGCCACGCTGGAGGCGGCCTGCACCAACATTTTCGACGGTCTCTTCATCGCCTGCACGGCCCGGCTTCAGGCCGACGTCATCTCGGCCTTCGAAGCCGAAGCGAGAGGCGAGGGAAACCCTGCTGTCGATTACCTCACCGAAATGACGCACCTGCGGTCGCAGCGCGGTCACGGCGCACAGGCACGCTCGGAGCTGCAAGGCATCCTGCGCCAGATCTCGCGCTTCGCCGATGCCTGCAGCCAGATGCGCCGGGTCGTCACCGGCCTCAACGTGACCCGCGTGATGTGCAAGGTGGAAAGCGGCCGGTTGCTGCACCGCGAGAGCAGCCTCGACGAGATCATCTCGCGCCTGGGCGGCTTTCAGGACGCAATGACGGCCTATCTCGAGCACACGGACCATGTCATCGAAGAGATCCGGCATGACGCTGACGCGCAGATCTCCCTGCTGACCTCGCCGCGCGCGGCCTGACGAGGTGAGGCCGGGAAGGCGACTTCCCGGCCTCTGCGACCGGCCTGGCCTGCCGGTTCAGAGCGTCTCGCCGCCGTCCTGCTGCCACGGCCGCACGAGATTGCCGAAGCGCGTGAAGCGGCCTTCGAAGCTGAGATCGACACTTCCGATCGGGCCGTGACGCTGCTTGCCGATGATGACCTCGGCGCGGCCATGGAGCCGTTCCATCTCCTGCTGCCAGGTCGCCATCTTTTCCAGCTCGTGGTCGCCGGGCTTCTCGCGCTCCTTGTAGTATTCCTCCCGGAAGACGAACATCACCACGTCGGCATCCTGCTCGATCGAGCCACTTTCGCGCAGATCGGAGAGTTGCGGGCGCTTGTCCTCTCGGTTCTCGACCTGCCGGCTGAGCTGGCTGAGGGCGACGACGGGGATGTCGAGTTCCTTGGCGATCGCCTTGAGGCCCTGGGTGATTTCGGACACCTCGTTGACGCGGCTGTCCTTGGCCGTGGCGGGGCGGACGAGCTGCAGGTAGTCCACGATCAGCGCGTCGAGGCCGTGTTCGCGCTTGAGGCGCCTGGCGCGGGCGGCCAGCTGGCTGATCGGCAGGGCCGGCGTGTCGTCGATGTAGAGCGGACAGGCCTCGAGCGTCTTGGCGGCCTCGACGAAGCGGCGGAACTCGGTCTCGGTCATGTCGCCGCGGCGGATCTGCTCTGACGGAACTTCCGAGGCTTCCGACAGGACCCGCGCGGCGAGCTGCTCGGCCGACATCTCCAGGCTGAAGAAGCCGACGCAGCCGCCATCGACCGCGCCTTCGGAGCCGTCGGGCAACTGGCCGCGCCGAAAGGCCTTGGCAATGTTGAACGCGATGTTGGTGGCCAGCGACGTCTTGCCCATCGACGGCCGTCCGGCGAGGATCAGCAGGTCGGACCGGTGCAGGCCGCCGAGCTTCTTGTCGAGGTCGACAAGCCCGGTCGACAGTCCCGCGAGGCCGCCGTCGCGCATGTAGGCGGCGTTGGCCACCTGCACCGCGTCCGTGACGGCGCGCAGGAACGACTGGAATCCCTGGTTCGACTGGCCGGTCTCGCCCAGCTTGTAGAGCGCCTGTTCCGCCTCGACGATCTGCTCGCGCGGCTCGCTCTCGACCTCGACGCGGGCCGCCTTGGCCGAGATGTCGCGCCCCAACCCGATCAGAGCACGCCGGATCGCCAGATCGTGGATCATCTGGGCGTAGTCCCGCGCGGCGAAGGCCGAGATCGCGGCGCCGGCCAGGCGCGCCAGATAGGCCGGACCGCCCAGCTCCTTCAGCCCTTCGTCGTCTTCCAGGAACGCCTTGAGCGTCACGGGCGAGGCGAGCGCATTGCGCGCGATCCGGGCGGCGGCGACCTCGTAGATGCGCGCATGGACCGGGTCGTAGAAGTGCGAGTCGTCAATGACGCTGGCAACCCGATCATAGACATCGTTGTTGGTCAGGATCGCGCCCAGCAATTGCTGCTCGGCCTCGATGTTGTGAGGCAACGCCTCGATGTTGCCATCAGCTTCGGCCTTGATGGCCGCGATCTCGTTCATGCCTGTCCTCGTCCCGCGCTATGGTCCGCGGATTACGCCTCTTCGTCCGCCACGCCAAATTGTATGTTTCTGGGGATAAGCTGTGGACGGCTCTGCTCTCCCCGATCTTGCGGCGGGGGGGTCACATCTGTCAAGATATGGGTGTCTGGCCTTGCGTCAGGAGCGATGGGCTTCCTGCCATGCGCGCGGCGCCCGCAAGAATTCCTCAACGGCATCAAGGGTCTGCGGATCGAAGCTCGCACGCGCACGGGCAACACGCAGAACGTCCCACCAGGTGCAGAGACCGTGCAGGCTGACCCCGTGCGCGGCCAGCTTCTCGTCGGTGTCGGGAAAGATGCCGTACGAGAAGATGACCGCCGTGTGAGCGCAGGCCGCGCCGGCCTCTCTGACCGCTTCGACGAAGGAGATCTTGGAGCCGCCATCGGTGGCGAGATCCTCGACCAGAAGCACGTTCTGGCCCTCATCGATGACGCCCTCGATCCGGGCGTTGCGGCCATAGCCCTTGGGTTTCTTGCGGATGTAGGCCATCGGCAGGGCGAGCCGTTCGGCGATCAGTGCCGTAAAGGGGATGCCGGCGGTCTCGCCGCCCGCGACCACGTCGATGGTCTCGTAGCCGATCCGTCGCACGATCATCTGCGCCATCAGATCCATCAGCGCCGAACGGATCCGGGGAAACCCGATCAGGCGGCGGCAATCGACATAGGTGGGCGACGGCAGGCCGCTGGCGAGCGTGAACGGCTCGCGCGCATTGAAATGGACCGCGCGGCACTCGAGCAGCATCTCGGCCGCGCGCTCGGCGGATTCGCCTGCTTCTGCCATGAACGGGATCATGCGTCCTCCTCGATGTGCCAGCCGATCTCGAAACCCGGATCGAACAGGGTGATCGGTCCATCCGCGGAACCTACTATGCCGGGTGTTGTCAGGGGCCCTCGGATCAGGCGGATCGTGTCATCGTTCGGCGGCAAGCGGTACCAGCCTGCGCCGTGGAGCGAGACGAACCCTTCGATCTTCTCGAGCGCGTCGGCCACGTCGAAGACGTGTGCAACCAGGGGTATCGCGACCGGGGCCGTGTAACAGCCGGCGCAACCGCAGGCCGACTCCTTCGCTGCCGTCACGTGCGGGGCGCTGTCGGTCCCCAGGAAGTATCGCGGATCGCCTGATGTCGCGGCCTCGACGAGCGCCAGCCGATGTCGCTCGCGCTTGGCCACCGGCAGGCAGTAGTAGTGCGGTCGGATTCCCCCGGCGAGCATATGGGTTCGGTTGATGACCAGGTGATGCGCCGTGATGCTCCCCGCAAGATTGCCGTCGGAAGCCGCAATGTAGTCGATCCCGTCCCGGGTCGTGACATGTTCGAGCGTCACGCGAAGCTCCGGCAACCGTCGGCGCAGCGGGTCCAGTACGGTTTCGATGAAGACGGCTTCGCGGTCGAAGATATCGACGGCGGAATCCGTTACCTCACCGTGGATACACAGTGGCAGGCCGATGCCGGCCATCATCTCGAGCACGGGCATGACCTGATCGAGGTCCTTTACGCCCGAGGCCGAGTTCGTCGTCGCGCCTGCCGGATAGAGCTTGACCGCGATGACCAGACCACTCTCGGCGGCGGCGCGGACGTCATCGGGAGCCGTCTCTTCCGTGAGGTAGAGCGTCATCAGGGGGCGCAGGGCCGCATCCCCGGGCATCGCCTCCTCGATGCGCGCGCGATACGCTGCGGCCTGCGCGGCGGTCACGACCGGCGGTATCAGGTTCGGCATCACGAGCGCGCGACCCATCCGCGCCGAATGGGGAAGGACGGCGTCCAGGACGCCGCCGTCGCGCAGGTGCAGGTGCCAGTCGTCGGGTCTGGTGATCGTGAGCGTGTCGGTCATGTCCTGCGCCGTAGCGCAGCCGATCGACGGATGCCAGAGAGGGTGACGAATCCGCGTGTCGCGCGTTGTCCCGGAATTGTGCTTGTGACAAGGGTCCGAGGATGGATGAACACGACGTGGTCCGGCAAGTCGCCGCAGCCTACCTGATGGCGGCCCGGGCGCATGCGGATCAGCAACGCCGCGGGTTCGGCGCCGTACCCTACATCAACCACCCCGCTGAAGTGGCTGATCTCGTTGCGCGAGCCGGCGCCACGGCCAACGAAGTCATCGCGGCAGTCCTGCATGACGTTGTGGAAGACAGCGACGTCACGGAGGTCGAACTGGAGGCAGGTTTCGGAACCGAAGTCGCCCGGATCGTCGCCGAATTGACCAATCCGCCGGAGTGGGAAGCCTTGCCGAAACTCGAGATGAAGACGCGGCAGGCGGACCATGTGGCCCGAACCTCGCGGTCTGCGCGGCGGATCAAGATCGCCGACCAGACCTCGAACCTCCGCGACATTCTGCGTGACCCGTCGGCGTGGGACCGCGATCGCGGGCGGGACTACATCACCGGGTCGTCCCGCGTCGTGGAGGCGTGCCGCGGCACCGACGCATGGCTCGAGGCGCAGTTCGACGAAATCAAGCTTGCCGCAGATGCAGCATTCTCGCCGGGTGTCAGGCAAGCCTAGGCAGTACTGCGCCGAGGCGACGCGAATTCGCTTGCCCTTGCGAAACGTTCTGCGCCATATGCTGCGTCGCAGCGAAGCTGAAGAGGTCAATATGAAGCATCTGGGAACACCGTTCGATCTATGGCGCGGTGGAGTCGAATTCGGTCAGATGCTTTTCGAGACGCAGCTGGTGATCACCTACCGGATGCTTGGAATGGCCGGCATGTGGGCCGTGGCCGACAAGGAAAATCACACAATGATCGCCGAGAAAGGTCCGGCCTTTCTCGAGGCCTCCGTGGCCGCCGGCGAGGCTGTCACACGCGGTGCGCGCCCCGATCAGGTCCTCGATGCCTGGGTGCGCCCGCTGCGGCGGCGAACCAAGTCGAACGCCCGCCGTCTGGGCAAAAGCGGCCCGCGCTTCGGCTGAGACGGCCCCCCCAACATCGCGAAATTTGGAGAATTCCATGACAGCTTTCGACGTTCAGGTTCGACTTGTGCGGCAAGGTGCCGAGATGTGGCGCCAGGTTGCGGACATGCAGATTGCCGCGTTGCGGCAGGTTCTTGATGCCGGCGTCTTCGCGACCCGCTCCGGCACTGGGTTTGAAGCCATGCCGACGCGGGCCAAGGACGGTGCGGACGAGGGTCCGACGCTGCCCCACGTCGCGTCGAAACGCCGGACCGAAGCCGGATCAAACGACGTGATCTCGGCGAAGCGGGCCACGAAAGCGCCCGCGCCGAAGAAGGTCTCGCTGGCGAAGGAAAAGCCGGCCGCCGAAACAGCCGAACAAAAAGCGTCCGTCGAACCCAAACAGGAGAAGGCTTCGGCCACGACCTCTTCGGCAGAAGCCAAGGGCACCATGACCCAGCCAGACGCCGCGAAGGCGGAGCAAAAGGCGGACGCGAAGCCAGAGGCGGCGAAAGCGGAGCAAAAGGCGGACGCGAAGCCGGAGGCGGCGAAGGCGGAGCAAAAGGCGGACGCGAAGCCGGAGGCGGCGAAAGCGGAGCAAAAGGCGGACGCGAAGCCAGAGGCGGCGAAGGCGGAGCAAAAGGCGGACGCGAAGCCAGAGGCGGCGAAGGCGGAGCAAAAGGCGGACGCGAAGCCGGATGCTGCGAAGGCCGAGCAAAAGACGGACGCAAATCCTCAAGCCGGCGGGGCGAAGCCAGCGGCGGCAGATGCATCGGGCAAGTCCGCCAGCGCCGAACCCAGAGCGGGCCAGAGCAAGCGGGACGCAAAGGAAAGTCACAAGCCGTCGGGCCCCGACGCCAAGTGACGTCCACGATCCGAGACCGTCGCATGATCCTGCGGCGCTGGCGCGGCGCAGGATCACGACGAGGCCGGCCGGACTCGTGCAAGATGCCGGTTCAGTTCGCCTCGCGCGCGACGAACTTGTTGAACCGGCTGATCTCGCCGTCGCTGGTCCGGTCCTGGTAGACCAGTGCCAGATCGTTTTCCTCGAAGGCCTTGAAGAACGTCTCCCAGTCGATCTCTTTGAGGTTCTCGTCCGCATCCCCGAAATCGAGCCGCAGGATTCCGCTTTCGCCGGTGCCCTCGACGCGCGCGGGTCGGCCGCCCCGACCCTCGGCCCAGGCGCGGATGGTGTCGTGGTTCGTCGTCGTCTTCGACTGGGTCATCGGTCTGTCCCTTCCATTGAAGCTTGCTCTAGCAACGCAAACGGACGCTTTTGGTTCGGCGCCGCACTTGCCTGCCGGAGGCCGTGGCGCGAATGTGGCAGCTTGAGGGGCCGGCAGAACGCCGGACTTGCCAGAGCGAGGTCGAATATGCGCGTCGGTTGCCCGAAGGAAATCAAGAATCAGGAATATCGTGTCGGGATTACCCCCGCGCTCGCGGCGGAGTTGAGCGCGCACGGCCACGACGTTCTCATCGAGGGCGGTGCCGGGGCGGGTATCGGCGTCACGGATGAAGAATATGTCGGCGCCGGTGCGCGCATCATCGATGGCGCCGAAACGGTCTTCGAGGAGGCCGAAATGATCGTGAAGGTCAAGGAGCCTCAGGCGGTCGAGCGCAAGCGTCTGCGCGAGGGGCAGATTCTCTTCACCTATCTCCACCTGGCGGCCGATCGTCCGCAGACCGACGATTTGCTGGCTTCCGGCGTGACGTCGATCGCCTACGAGACCGTGACGGGGCGCGATGGCGGGTTGCCGCTGCTGGCGCCGATGTCCGAGGTTGCGGGCCGGCTCGCGCCGCAGATGGGTGCCTGGGCCCTGCAGAAGAAGAACGGGGGGCGTGGTGTCCTGATGGGCGGCGTGCCGGGTGTGCCGCCAGGACGCGTGCTGGTGATCGGTGGCGGAGTCGTGGGCACCCAGGCCGCGCGCATCGCTGCGGGAATGGGCGCGCGGGTCACGATCCTTGACCGCTCGCTGACCCGTCTGCGCTACCTCGACGAGGTCCATGGTGGGCGGTTCATGACGCTCTACGCCAGTCGCGATGCGATCCTTTCGCAGCTGTCCACGACCGACATGATCATCGGGGCTGTGCTCCTGCCCGGGGCGGCGGCACCCAAGCTGGTCGGGCGCGAGGATCTGGCGCTGCTGCCGCAGGGTGCCGCGCTGGTGGACGTGGCCATCGACCAGGGCGGTTGTTTCGAGACGTCGCATGCGACCACACACGACGATCCGATCTACGAGGTGGACGGCATCGTGCATTACTGCGTCGCCAACATGCCCGGCGCGGTGCCCCGTACCTCCACCTTTGCGCTCGTGAACGCGACCATGGCCCATGTCGTCGCGCTGGCGGACAAGGGCTGGCGCAAGGCCTGTCAGGACGATCCGCATCTTGCCGAGGGGCTTTCGACCCATGCAGGCAAGCTGGTCTGTCCGGCTGTCGCGGAGGCGTTCAATATGCAGAGCGTCCCGGTCAGCGACATCCTGAGCGCCGGCTGACTCGTGGGTGCGGCACCCCGGAGCGGCAATCAGCTGCGGGGCGTCGATACCGCCACGCCCACCGTCGACAACGTCCAGCCGGTGATCCGGGTGAGAACCTGCCCGGTCGCGCGGTCGAATGCCATGACGAGAGGGAGCGTGTCGGTGGAAGGCGCCGCGGTTTCGGCGGCGAAGGTCCGCGCGGCGACAACCCGCGCGTCGCTTTCGCGCACGATCCAGGCCGAGATCTCGACCGTGACGCGCGCCGCATCGCTGTCCTCCTGAGGTGCCGCGTGAAAGGCGGTGATCTCGCTGAGCAGCGCATAGTCGCTCGACCCCGCCAGCGGGCGGCGGCCCACATAGGCGAAGGCGCCGGCATTTTCCAGGCTGCGCAGCATGAGGGTCTGCAGCATCACCGGCGTCTCGTCGGTCCAGCGCGCGCCGGGCAGATACTGCGCCTGCCGCGGATGCGGGCGGATCAGGATTCGGTCGTTGGACAGCGCTCCGCTGGCCGCGGGGCGCTCCACCGTGATCTGCCGGGCCAAGGAGCTGCGCGCGACCGGGAGATCAGCGGGCAGGCCGAGGTCGTAGCTCTGGAGCGGTCGGTCCACATCGTTGAGCGCCGAAATCGCGCCGCAACCCATCAGGGCAAGGAGCAGCGGGAGGGCGGCGGCATGGCGCAGGATTCTCATCTGCGGAACTCCGGGGACTGACGGTTAAGGAAGAACCGGGCCGGATCGCGCTCGATCTGACGTATCAGGGCCTCCAGGCTGGCGATCATGTCACGGCTCTCCATGGCGAGGCGAGTGTATTGCGGCAGGCCCTGGCTTGCAAAGGAGCGCACGCCGTCGCCCGACTGCACGACCGTCCGCTCGAAGGCCGCGAAAGCGCTGCGGGCGTCCGCCGTTGCGGCGCGCAGATCGGCGGTCACCGCCGGCAGATCCTCCGAGACCTGGCCGAGGGCCTCGTCGAGGTTCGCAACGCTGCCGCGCAGATCGGCCGCCAGGGGGGCCACGTCCTCGGCAATCAGCCGGTCCGCTCCTGCGAAAGCGCGCTCGGCCGCGACGGCAGCCCCCTGGCCGCTTTCCAGCACCGAGGACAGTGCAGTCAGGGCCTCGTCGGCGCGCGCGAACGTCGTCTGCATCGTGTCAAGCGTCTCGCCGGCGCCTTCGGAGAGCGCGGCAAGCCGTCCGGTCGCGTCGACCACGTCACGTCCGGCCTGTTCCACGGTTTCCTGAACGCTCCGGGCGGCGCTGCGCATGTCGGCGGCGATCGCCGGCAGATCATCGCGCGCGGCGCCGTTCAGGGCCGTGAGGGTTTCGGTCGCCGCGGCAATCGACGTCCGGGTCTCGGCAATCAGCTCGGCGCCCGGTCCGGTGAAAAGGGCGTCGAGATTCCCGGCGGTCGATTCGACGGCGGTGAGGGTCCGCCCAGCGTTGCCGAGCACGTCGTTCGCGGCATCCAGCGTGGCGGCCGCCTCGTCCAGCCGGGCCGACGCCAGCCGCCCGGTTTCCGAGAGCTCGTCCAAGGTCGCCTCGGCCGCGTCGGAGAGCGCGTTCACCCGCTCGCGCAGCAAGGTCGAGGTGCCGCGCACATCGTCCACGGTGCGCCGAAGATCCTGCGACAACACGGTGTCGGCTGTCTCGAAGGCGGTCTGCACTGCCCCCAGCGCGGCGTCGCCCGTCTTCAGCGTCGCCGTGGCCTGTTGGGTGATCGTGTCGAGCGACGCGGCCACGTCATCGGCGATTCTCAGCGTGTTCGTGGCCGCCGCCGAGATGTCCTCGAGCCCGGCGGTGAAGTCGACGATCTCGTCCACCGCGTCGGAGATCGAGCCCGAGACCGCCGAGACGTCCGCCAGCGCCTGGGACAGCGAATCCGACGAGGTTGCGAGGTTTTGCAGGATCGTCTCGATCCGCGTTCGGTTCTCGTTGCTGACGAGCGCGCCGATATCCTCGACGAGCACCAGGATCTCGCTGATCACGAGCGGCGCCTCCTCGGTGAGCGACTGCATCGCGGAACGCCCGGCGCGGATCACGGGGACCGGATCCTCCGCCGTGGTCGCAAGAAGCGGCGCCGCAGGGCTGCCGGCACTGATCGCCACATAGGATACGCCGGTCACGCCCTGCGATTCGACGGTGGCTATGCTGTCCGTCCGCACGGGCGTCTTGGCGTCGATTTCAAGCCGTGCGCGTACCGTGCCGGTTCCGTCGGGCGACAGGCCGAGGCTGACGACCTGGCCGACCGGCAGGCCGCTGAATCGCACCTCGGACGCCCGGTCGAGGCCCGACACGCTGGAGAAATCCACGCCGTAATAGGCGAATTGTCGGTCCAGCTCGACTCGCGCGAACCACAGGAAGAAGGCGAGGACCCCGATCAGGCCGGCGAGCGTGAACGCACCGACGAGGACGTAGTTGGCCTTGGTCTCCATCGCGTCACTCCGCCGTGTGGGTTTCGCCTGACGCCCGAGCCGCGCGTGCCCTCGGCCCGTGGAAGTAGTCGTGCACCCACGGATGGTCCACGCCAAGCATGTCGTCCAGCGTGCCGGTGGCCAACACCTTGCGATCGGCCAGCACCGCGATCCGGTCGCAGACCGCGACGAGCGTATCGAGGTCGTGGGTCACGAGGAAGACGGTGAGGCCGAGCGTGCGGCTCAGCTTTCGGATGAGCCGGTCGAAGGCCGCGGCGCCGATCGGGTCGAGACCCGCTGTCGGTTCGTCGAGAAAGAGGATCTCGGGGTCGCGCGCCAGCGCTCGCGCGAGGCCCGCGCGTTTGCGCATTCCGCCCGAAAGTTCCGAGGGGTACTTGTCGCCCGCCTCCGGCGGCAGGCCGGACAGCGCGATCTTCAGATCGGCCAGATGCCGGCGGATGCCCGGGTCGAGGCCCGCGACGTCGCGCAGCGGTATCTCGACGTTCTCGCGCACCGTCAGCGACGAGAAGAGGGCGCCGTCCTGAAACATCACGCCCCAGCGCGCGGCGACTCCCTGGCGCTGGCCGTCTTCGCCGGACAGATCCACGCCCAGCACCTCGATCGTGCCGGCGGCGGGACGCTGCAGCCCCACGATGGTTCGCAGCAAAACCGACTTTCCCGTGCCCGAACCGCCCACGATGCCGAGGATTTCGCCGCGAAACACGTCGAGATCGAGCCCGTCGTGCACCACGTGCCGGCCGAAGCGGTTGGTGATCCCGCGCAGGCGGATGACGGCTTCGGACGTGCTCACAATCCGACCTGCGCAAAGAAGATCGAGAAGAACGCGTCGGCGACGATCACCGCGAAGATCGCGGTGACGACGGCGGACGAGGTCATGCGCCCCAGCGATTCCGCGTCGCCTCCCACGCGCATGCCCGCGCGGCACCCGACCAGACCGATGATGATCGCGAAGACCGGCGCCTTGACCATGCCGACGAAGACGTGCTCGGCCGCCGTGCCCTCGACCAGTCGGGTGCGAAACATGGCGGGCGAGATGTCGAGTTCGATCCACGACATGAGCCCGCCGCCGAGGAGGCCCATGACGTTCGCCACGAGACCGAGAATCGGGAGCATCAGCAGCAGCGCGAGCACCCGCGGCAGGATCAGCGCGATCGCGGGATCGATACCGAGCGTGCGCATCGCATCGATCTCCTCGCGCATCTTCATCGAGCCGATGGCCGCGGTGAAGGCCGACGCGGTGCGGCCTGCGACGATGATCGCGGTCAGCAGAATTCCGAGCTCGCGCAGGACCGAGATGGCGATCAGGTCGACGACAAAGACCTCGGCGCCGAACTGCCGCAGCTGGGAGGCGCCCTGAAACGCCAGAACGACCCCGATGAGGAATGCCATGAGCGCGACGATCGGCACGGCGTTGAGGCCGACTTCCTCGCAATGGTGGACGAGCGATGTCATCGGGAACCGCCGCGGGCGCACGATCGTGCCGACCAGTCGCGACAGGAACAGCCCCAGGTAACCGGTCAGCTCGATCGCCGATTGTGCGGCTTCGCTGACGGCGCGGCCCAGCGCATCCAGCCGCTGCGTGATGCCGCCGTGCCGCCTTTGGGCCGACGGCGCAGGGCCGAGCGCCGCTTGCACCGTCGCGACCAGATCGATCTGATCCGGTGTCGCGCCGACGAGCTGGGGCTGTGTCCCCGTTTTCTGCAGTCGCGCCATCGTTCTGGCGATCACCCATGCGCCAGCGGTGTCGAGCCGTGACGCCGCCGAGAGATCGAACCGCACCAGGTCAGCCGGCGCAAGGCGCCCGAAGTCCGCCGCTATCTGCGTGACGGTTTCGACTGCCACCGGACCCGCCAAGAGGACGTGTGTGGCTCCGTCGACCATGGAGACCCTGACGCTTGCCGCCGATGCCTGTGCCACGCGAGTCACCTTCTTTCGCTGCAACGGCCGGCAGGATCAGCCAGCCGCGGATGGATGTCCATTTCCGCATGTTTGGGGCGAGGGATGGTGCGGGAACCCGGGGTATGGCGAACGCAGCGTAAAGGAGTGGCTTGTCACCCAAGGCATTCGGATGTTTCAATTGCGACGGGAACTTGCGGGTTTGGGGGAAGAGGATGCGGAACAGGATGATTGGCGTCGGGCTTGTGGCCCTGATGAGCTCGGGAGCGTTCGCGCCCGGCGCGTTGGCACAGATGGCCCAGCCGGACGAGGCGACGACGAGCCCGGAGGAGCTGTCGCGCCAGGCGGCCTCGTTCCGACGCATCATCGCGCTCTTGCAGGAGGATGTCGCCGCCGCCGAGGCGCAGCGCGACGAACTCGCCGGAGAGCTGACCGCGACGCGGACGGCCCTCGACGAAGCGCGCGAGATCCTGTCATCGCTGCGCGCCGAGGCTGCGGAGGCCTCTGAGACGGTGCAGGGTCTGGATTCTGAACGCGACATTCTGGCGGACGAGATTGCCAAGGCCGAAGCGGCCCTTTCGGAGCGTCAGCAGGAGGCCGGATCGGCGGAGGACCGGCTGGGTGCGCTGGCGAGCGAACTGGCGGATGCGGAGCGCCGCCTGACCGAGGCGCGCAATGCGGCAGCCGCGCTCGAGGAGCAGACAACCGAGTTGCAGGACAACCAGCCGGCGGCCGACGCGCAGGCAGAGCTGGAGACCCTGCGGCAGGAGAAGGCCGCTGCGGAGGAAGAGCTTCAGGCGACCCGTGACGCGCTGGGCAGCGCGGAGGCCGAAGCGAAGGGCCGGCTTGAGGCTCTTGAAACCGACATCGCCGCGCGCGAGGCGCGTCTGTCGGAACTTGAGGCAGACCTGAGCGACAGGGAGGCCCGTCAGGAGGCGGATGCTCGATCCGCGACCGATCGCGAGGAGGTCGAAGCCTCGCTCGCCGATCTGCGTCGACAGCAGGAAGAGGCGGAGTCGGCGGTTGCGGATGCGCAAGCGCGCCGCGAGGCCGCCGAGACCGAGCTTTCAGATCTGGAAGGCCGATTGTCCGAGCGGACGGCGCAGCTTGCCGAGGCCGAGAGCGCGCTCCCGGCGGAAGACGCGCAGGCCGTCGCCGGAGTCGAAAGCCAGATCGAGGCGCTGGAGGCACGACGTCAGGAGGCCGAAACATCCAGCGCCGCCGCCGAGGCCGACCTTGCCGAGAAGCAGCAGGCCCTCTTGGCGATCGACACCGAACTGGCCGACCGGCAGCAGATGCTCGCGACGCTCGAGGAAAGCGTTGCCGCGCGGCAATCCGAAGTCGAGGCGGCTGAAACCAGTCGCGCGGAAGCGGAAGCCGCCCGGGAACAGGCTTCGCAGGAACTCGCCGGGATCCAGGAGCAGGTGTCGTCTGCCACGGCGGATCGCGACGCGGCGGTTGCCGAGCGCCAGGCGGCCGAGGAGCGCCTGGCCGCGACGCAGGAGGAAATGGCGTCGGTCGAGGAACAGCTGCAGGCGCGCCGCGTCGAGGGCGAGACCGCCAGCGCCGAGCGGGATACGGCAGTTGCCGAGCGGCAGGCGGCCGAGGAGCGACTGGCCGTGACGCGGGAGGAAATGGCGTCGGTCGAGGAACAGCTGCAGGCGCACCGCGCCGAAGTGGAGGCGGCGATTGCGACGCGTGACTCGGCGCTTGCCGAACAGCAGATGGCCGAGGACGCGTTGACGGCCGCGCGGGGATCGCTGGAGGAGCGGCAGGCCGAAATCGAGACGGCGACCGCGGAACTGACCTCGCGACGCGAAGCCGCCGAGGCCGGGTTGCAAAGTGTCACGGACGCCGTGACCGAAGCGGAAGCGACCCTGGAAGAGCGCCAGGCGGCCCTGTCCACGGCGGACGAACGGCTCACGGCGACAAGCGCGGAACGAGACGACGTGCAGGCGCAGGTCGATGCCGGCCGCGCCGATCTTGAGTCCATCAGGCAGGAGGCAGAGGCGCAGAACGCGGCCCTTCAGGAAGCCCGCGCGGCGCGTGAGCGCGATGACGCCGCCGCCATGGCGGCCCGAAGCGAGGCCGAGGAGGCGCGCGCCGCGCTGACCTCCGAGGTGCAGGCGCTGGAAGCCAGGCGCACCGAGGTATCGGAAGCGGTCGCGAGCCTGGAGGACGAGCTGTCGCGAGCCGAGGCCGCCAGCGCGCAGGCGGAGGCCACGGCAGAAGCGCGAGCAGAGGCCGAAGCGGAGCTGGAGCGGGTGCGCGGCGAACTTGCCCAAGCGCAGGAGGCGTCAAGCGCCGCTGCGGCGCGCGCGCAGGATCTCGACGCCACATCGACGGCGCTCGAGGACGAGATCGCCGCGGCCAATGAACGCCTGAGCGCGATCGAAGACAACATCGCGGCCGAAGACGAGCGCGGTGTCACGCTTCGTCAATCGCTGGCCGGTCTCGAGGAACAACTCGCTTCGGGCCGCCAGGCCGTCGCTGCCGAAGAGGCCCGGCGCGCCGAGGCGGAAAACGCCAACAATGCTGCGCAGGATGAGCTTGACCGGGCGACCCGCTCGGCGGCCGAGATGGACGAGCTCGAAGCGTCCCGCCGTGCTCTGCTGGAAGAACTGGATGCGCAGGTGACGGCTCTGGGGGCGGAGGTCGAACGGCTCAGGACCGAACGACAGGCCCTGACCGAGCTGCCGGCCGCCGCAGCGCAGCAGGCGCCAGACGCTGCGCCCGACGAGGCGCCTGCCAGCACGTCCACCGAGGCATTGCAACCGCGGGAGGCGTCGCGCGTGGCCATCGCCCTCCGCCGCGCGCCTGGTCTTGGCACAGTCCGGCCGCCGGAGCTGGCGGAATTGTCGTCACTCTTGACGCAGGGTGTCTGCGCAACTGACGCACTCCGGCAGACTACGGGTGAAATCAATCGACAGACGCTCCTGGCCCTCGTTCGGGAGCTGGGCGGGTGCTGAGACGGCGTGGCGCAAAAGGAGGTATTGGATCAGTGTCATTCATCAGACGGATAGTCGGGGGAATTGCCCTCGCGCTTGTGGCCGGGACGGCCGCGCCGGCACAGGAATTCGAGAAGAACATCCTGACCGGCGGACCCACGGGCACATACATCCAGTTCGGGCGGGACATCGCCTCGGCTGCCGCGCAATGCGGACTCACGCTCAATGTGCAGGAAAGCGCGGGATCGCTCGAGAACTTCCTCGGCGTGCGCCAACGGCCGTTCACGCAATTCGGGATCGTCCAGAGCGACGTCCTTGAATACCTCAAGACCTATGCCGCCGACGATCCGGCCATCGCCCGCGCGGTGCGAGGGGTGCGAATTGCGTTTCCGCTCTACAACGAGGAGGTCCACATCCTCGCCAACCGCGATATCGCCACTCTGTCGGATCTCGCCGGCAAGCGCGTCGCGATCGGCGTCGAGGACAGCGGGACGTTCCTGACCGCCTCGCTCATGCTCGGCCTGACCGGCATCGAACCTGGCGAGCGGGTTCTGACCAACGCCGATGCCTCGCTCGACGCGCTGCTCAACGGGCAGATCGATGCGTTCTTCTATGTGGCCGGCGCGCCGACCCGGATCTTCCAGGACGAGCGCATCGACGGCGAGCGCTTCCATCTGCTGACCATCGACGATCCGACCCTCGAGGCGGTTTACGTAGACGCCGAGATCCCCGGCGGGGCCTACCCGTTCCAGGCCGAGCCGGTCGATGTGGTGGCCGTCAAGGCGGTCCTGATGACATACGATTATCAGGCCAATCGGAACGCCTATCACCGCACCAGCTGCGATGCCGTGGCCGGCATCTCGAACCTCATCCTCACGCGTTTCGGCGAATTGCAGGAGAACGGCCATCCCAAGTGGAAGAACGTCGACCTCAATGACATCCCGCCTGGTTGGGAAGTGTCGGACTGCGTGAATCGCGGGCTGAGCGAGACCTATCGCCTGAATTGCGGTGCCGGCACCGACGCACCGGCCACGTCGACCCTCGAAAGCGAGGCGAACGACGCCTACCGGCAGCGCATCTGCGCGGCGATCGGCTGCTGACTGGACGGGCTGCCCGGATCGGTCAGGACTTGCCCGGAGCGCTGTCGGATGTGACGGCGCTCCAGGCTGAATAGGCGCCTGCGGAGCCATCGGCCCCAAGCGGGACGACGCGCCAACGGGTCAGATCGGGCGGCGCGACAAGGCGAACCGCTGTGGCTGGGACGGTCAGCTCCGCAGATGCTCCGTCGGGCATGTCATCGGCCAATTGAACCCGGAAAGCTGCGGGTGCCGCGTCGGACCCGGCGGTCCAGACCAGATCGAGTACCCGGGCAGATACCCTCTGCGCGAAGACGGGGGTGACGGTGCCCTGGCCTTCGCGCGCGGGCGAGGCGAGCGCCGCCAGACGCTCGGCCACACCACGAATGCCGGTGCCGGCCCTGGTATACCAAAGACGTGCCAGCGCCGGGTTCAGCGGCACGCCATCACCGGTCTCGTACATCTGTGCAAGATAGGCTGCTGCGCGCCTGTGCCCGAGAGCGCCGGCGCGGGCATAGAGGATCGCCGCGCCTGCCGGATCGGCGAGCGCCGTGTCGACCGCCTGCCGGAAGAGCAATTCGGCACCGGCCTCGTCGCTCTGCACAACTTCAAGTGTCGCCGTCTCGTCCGCGCGAGTGATGGCGGACGGCGATTGAATGTCCGGGGCCAGAAGAACCATTGAAATCGGGAGAGCCAGAAGGGCCGCCGCGGCCAGCAGAGCCAGTTTCGGAATGTGACGCGGCTTCGATCCGGCAGCGGCCTCGGAACCGGGCATGTCGCTATCGCCCGCCTTGTCCGGAGCCTCCGCCTGTTCCGACGCGGCTGGCCCTGGAAAAGCCTCGTCGTCCTCCTCGGCGGGGGTGTCGTTCTCGGTGATCGCAGCCGTCAAGGGTGTGGTGGTTGGCGCCGGAGAGCGCAGGTCGACAGGCTCGGATCTGCGCAGAGTCTCCGTGAAGGGGTCGCCGAGGTCGTCCGGAGCAGGCGTTCGCGCCAGCGCTGCGCCGCTGGCCGCGACGCGCAGTCGGGGGCGCGTGTTCGGTGGCGCTTCGAATTGTGGAGCCGGATCGGAAGGCGGGGCGTCGATCAGCCTCAGGGAAACACGAGTGTCGTCAGCGGCGGGCCCATCCAGAATGGTCAGGAGGCCTTGCGACCGAGCTTCGCGCAGGACCGCAAAGGTGAACGGGTCGGTGATCCGGTGAACGCCTTCAGCAAATGCTCCGACGAGGCACAGGTCGCACAGGCTGTTGACGAGACGCGGAATTCCTGCGGCTTCGGTATGGATGCGTCGAATGGCTGCGTCGTCGAACAGGGTGTCTTCGCCGCCAGCCACCCTGAGGCGAAAACGGATGTAGTCTCGGGTCTCGTCAGCCGTCATCCGATCCAGGTGACAGGCCGCACCGACGCGCTGGGCGATCTGCCGAAGATGGGGCCGTTCGAGTTGCACGCGCAGCTCGGGCTGTCCGACGAGAACCAGCAAGAGGAGCGCGTCGGACCCCGAATTGATGTTGGTGAGCAGGCGAAGAGCCTCGAGCCCATCGTCCGAGACGTTTTGCGCCTCGTCGACGATCAGGACCGTACGGCGGCCGGCGGCGTATTCCCGAAGGAGGAAGTTCTCGACCTGGCGGGCAAGGGCGGGCCGGGAGTGGCTCGACGGCTCTTCTCCCAGCGACATCAGGATCCAGCGGTAGAGATCGCTCTGGTTGCCGATGACGTTGGACAGGAGGCCGATCGTCGTTGTGTCATCGGCGCGCCGCAGGAATTCGCGGATCAGAGTCGTCTTTCCGGCGCCGACCTCGCCAGTGATGACCGTGAGAGGCGCCAGACGTTCGATATTCAGAAGGAGCAGATCGAAGGCGCGCCGATGCTGATCGGTCCAGTAGATGTAGTCCGGGTCAGGTGTCAGCCGAAACGGCCGCTCCTCCAGCCCAAAGAAATCCTCGTACACAATGACCTCGCAAAAAAGGCTTGCCGCCGCGGAAAGACGTGGTGGCGGCTCCTTGCTGCCACGGCACCCGGTTCAGGTAAAGACAATCATTGATTGATGATCGTGTCGCACGGTTCGCCGTCAAGTGGTAGAACTCAGTCGCCGCGGTCCCGGGGCGTGTCGAGCGCATGATCAAGCGCGTGTGCCGCGCTGATCAGCGCAAGGTGGGTCAACGCCTGCGGGAAATTGCCGAGATGGTCGCCCGCCATGCCCAGTTCCTCGGCGTAGAGACCGAGATGGTTGGCATAGGACAGCATCTTCTCGAAGAGGAGCCGCGCCTCGTCGACCTTTCCGGCGCGCGCCAGGCATTCCACATACCAGAATGAACAGGCGGTAAAGCTGCCTTCCTCGCCGTCGAGGCTGTCGATGTCCGCGCTGTCGCCGGCGTCATAGCGCCGAACCAGGGAATCCTCGGACAGGCGTTCGCGCACGACGTTCAGGGTCGACAGCCAGCGCGGGTCGACGGGGCTGATGAATTTGACCAGCGGCATCAACAGGCAGCTTGCGTCAATCGCTTCGCTGTCGCTGGTCTGCGTGAAGGCGCCGAGTTCCTCCGACCAGAAACCGTCGTAGATGTTGTTGTAGATGCGGTCGCGCTGTGTCTCCCATTCCGAAAGCGGTGCCGGCAGAGACCGCTTGCGGGCCAGGCGCAACGCCCGGTCGAGGCATACCCAGCACATCAGACGAGAATGGAGGAATTCGCGTCGGCCGCCGCGAAATTCCCAGATCCCCTCGTCGGCCTGTTCCCAGTTGCGCGCGACCCAGTTCACGATCTGCGTCAGCGAAAGCCCAGGCATCATGCGAGATCGGGCAGCCATACTTGTTGGCCAGATAGACCGCGTCCATCAATGCTCCGTAGATGTCGAGCTGGAGCTGTCCCGCGGCGCCGTTGCCGATGCGCACGGGCCGTGAGCCGCGATAGCCATCGAGGTGGTCGAGCATCTTCTCTTCGAGCTCGCATCCGCCGTCCACGCCATAAAGGACCTGCAACTGACCCTCGGCCTTTTCGTCGTCGGCCTCGATGCGGTCCTCGATCCAGTCGACGAAGGCCTGCGCCTCGGCGGTATAGCCGAGCCGGATCAGCGAATAGAGTGTGAAGGCCGCGTCCCTGATCCACGCGTACCGATAGTCCCAGTTCCGGCCTCCGCCCACGACTTCGGGCAGGGCAAAAGTAGGCGCGGCGATGAGCGAGCCGTGTTGCCGGCTGCTCAGGAGCTTGAGGATCAACGCCGATCGCTGGACGGTTTCGCGCCACCGGCCCTCATAGGTGCTCTGAGCGGTCCAGCCGCGCCAGTACGCGACGGTCTGATCGAAGCATTGCGTGCCGAAGCCGTCGAGACCGCATGGCAGATCCTGGGCCCCGGAATCGAAGGTTTCCAGAAGGAACGTTGCCGTCTGACCGCGATCCAACGCGAACGTCGCCGTGACATCCCCATCCGCCTCCCGGAGCGGAACAGTGGCGATGAGACGCAGCGGGTCGCCCTTCTCGGGATGGAAGATCCCGATGGTGCGGTCCTCCGACAGGTCAAGCCGGTGTCTGGCACGCGCGTAGTCGAAGCGTGGCGCGCAGGTGGCGTCGAATTCGATGCTGCTCCGGACGCTGCGCACAATGCGCAGAAGCCGCTGAGGGCCATCGTCCATGGGCATCAGGTCGGTGATTTCTGCCAACCCGTCCTGCGCAAGCGTGCGCGTGACCAGAACGTTGGTTTCAGGCAGGTAAATCTGCTTGTGCCGCGCGCCGTCGCCAAACCGAGGCGTGATGCTGAACCTTCCGCCCTTCTCCGCGTCGAGGAGCGACGAGAAGATCGTCGGCGAATCGAAGCGTGGCCAGCAGAGGAAGTCGATCGTTCCGCAGAGGTCGATCAGTGCCACCGTATTGAGGTCGCCCACGACACCGTGATCCTCGATTCTGGCGTAGCCCCGGGTTCTGGCCTGCCGCTCTGCGCGGAACTCGGTGAAGCTGTCGTCATTCATCGTCCGCGCCCCTGCCTCGACCTTGCAAATGTAGGGAGGACGCGCGGTCAGGCACATCCTATTCGTGCAGACAGGATTTGCGCGCCTGTTGATCGCTACTGCTCCCGGGCGAGAGCTCCTTGTGCTGACCGCTTTCAAACAAAGTGTCATGCGTTTTCTCAGGTGACGTCACATTCCGGAAGCGCGAGCCGCCGCGGCGGGTTCGAGGCGTGGCATGACTGCCGCACGGCGGGATCGACGGCGGACCTTTAGCGGCTTGGCCGTCGATCGCGGTGCCTCGCTAGTCGAGCGCGTCGGTGGTGTAGAGGTAGTCGCCGGCCGCCGCATGACAGGGGATGCAGCCGGCCTCGCCGCCCTTGCCGACGAGGCCCGCCAGGGGAAGCCCATCGGGGTTCTTGTCCAGAGTGCCGTCGGGCAGGAATTTCACGTAGAACCAGTTATTGGTATCCGGGTCGAACCCGTCTTCGCGACGGTACATGATCGTGACGGCGCCAAGGTGGTCGCCCCGCGCGGCGTCGACTTCCTCGACACTCACGCCTTCGGGGCCGTAATTGCGCTTGACGATGAGATCACCCGTGTGCCCGTCGATCGTGGCCTTGGAGTAGAGCGTTTCAAGCACGAAGCCGTGCGGCTCGACCCCTTCGTACGGGACGGTGTTGATGCTGTTGTCGCCGGCGAGATGCATCTCGGCCATCACGGCCCAGAGGCGCGCGGCGTAATCCTGGTCTTCCTGTCCGCCAAACGGTGCGTCTTGGGCCATGGCGGTGCCGGCTGCGAGCAGAGCCGCGCAGGTAACGAGGGTTGTGCTGGTCATGGTGTCCTCCTTCTCGACAGGCGCAGTATGGGGGAACACATTGGGACGCAGGGTCAAACCTGCCTCACTTCACAGTGACGGGGCAGGGGCGTCGCGCGGACCGTTCTCCGGCGGTTCCGGAGGCAGGCGGGAGAGCACAGCCTCGGCCGCCGTTCCGAGCGCGCCGGTGCCGCGCGAGGTCACATACCGCGCACGTTCTGTCAGCGGCTGTCGATGGGCGGGATCGCGCAGATTCAGGACCGCTTTGCCCAGATCCTCGGCCGACAGGACAGGAATTGCCGCCTCCTCCTCGTCGAGCGCGCGATAGATGTCGGCGAAATTCGCGACATCGGGACCGTGGATGACGGCTGTTTCCAGCGCAATCGGCTCGAACGGATTGTGGCCGCCGATGCCGTGGAACGATCCGCCGACGTACGCGATCGGCGCAAGACGATACCAGAGTCCCATCTCGCCAAGCGTGTCGGCGAGATAGACGCTGCTGTTCCGGTCGGGGAACTGGCCGGACGAGCGCCGGGCCACGCCGCTGCCGATCATGGCGGCAATCTCGTCGCCGCGCTCGGGATGGCGCGGAACGAGGATCAGCAGCGCATCGGGAGATTCCGCGCGAACCCGATCGTGGGCGGCGAGAGCGAGCGCCTCCTCACCGGGATGTGTGGAGGCGGCGAGCCAGACGTCCCGACCGCCGATCGCGCGCGAAAAGAGGACCAGCGCGTCGGGGTCGCAATCCGGTGGCGCGGCGCCTTGTTTCAGAGTGCCCGCAAGCCTTATGCGGCCGGCGTCCATCCCCAGCCTGGCCAGCGCCGCGGCCGTCGCCTCGTCCTGGGCCAGAGCCAGATCGAAACTGCCGAGGAGAGCGGAGGCCGTTCGCCGCACCAGCAGCCAGCGCTCCACCGAGCGTGACGTCATTCGCGCGTTCAGGAGGATCATGGGAATGTCTCGCGCGGCGGTCTCGAAGATCAGGCGCGGCCAGAACTCGCTTTCCGCCCAAACGGCCACGTCGGGCCGCCAATGGTCGAGAAAACCGACGACCGCCGCGGCGGTATCCACCGGAACGAATTGGTGACGGGCGCGCGCCGGCAGGCGCTCGACCATGAGCCGCGCCGATGTGACGGTGCCGGTCGTGACCAACACCGAGAGGGTCGGGCGCGCCTCCAGCAGCCGTTCGACAAGTGGAAGCAGAGCCAGGCTTTCGCCAACGCTTGCGCCGTGGAGCCAGATGAGAGCGCCCGCCGGGCGCGGCGCGACCGGGTGTCCGAGCCGCTCGTTCAGGCGGACGGGGTCCTCCTTTCCCCGAGCCTGCCGGCGCTCCAGAAGCCGGCGCACAGGCCGATTGCCGAAGGTCGACGCGAGGAGATACGCGCGCAGCAGAAAGGTTGGGCGGATTGACATCGGCAGCGACCATTTCTCCTGGCGCATGGCTTGGCAAGGGCCGGCGACGGGCTGATGGATGCGCAACGGCGTCGTGCGCCGCGCCCTTGCGGTGCCTGTTGGGCATGACTAAGACTCGCCGGACGAAATCGCACCCCCCCCCAAAGCGACAGGCTTCTTCTCATGCACGACCCCGCCCAGCACTACATGCAGACCCTCGTCCCCATGGTGGTCGAGCAGACCAGTCGAGGCGAACGCGCCTACGACATCTTCTCGCGACTTCTGAAGGAGCGGATCGTGTTCCTGTCGGGGCCGGTGCACGACGGCATGTCCTCGCTGATCGTGGCGCAGCTTCTGCATCTGGAGGCCGAGAATCCCAGCAAGGACATCTCGATGTACATCAATTCGCCGGGTGGCGTGGTGACGTCGGGTCTGTCGATCTACGACACCATGCAGTACATCAAGCCCAAAGTCTCGACCCTGGTGGTGGGGCAGGCGGCATCGATGGGCTCGCTCCTGCTGGCGGCGGGGGCGCCGGGCATGCGCTTTTCGCTGCCCAACAGCCGCGTGATGGTGCACCAGCCGTCGGGCGGCTATCAGGGTCAGGCGACGGACATCATGATCCACGCCGAGGAGACGCTGAAACTTAAACGCCGTCTTAACGAAATTTATGTGAAACACACGGGCCAGTCGCTCGAGACGGTGGAGACCGCGCTGGAGCGTGATCGCTTCATGTCGGCGGAGGACGCAAAGGAATGGGGCCTGATTGACGAAATCGTCGAGAACCGCATCAAACCCGACGCTGCGGACTGACCGCGGCACCACGACGCTGTGCCGGTGTGGCATTTTTGCGTTGTGCCCCCCCGGTGCGTGGCCTACGTTTTTTCCAAGGGCGTCCCGAAGCGGCGTTGGCCAGACTGTTTGAGAAGGCCCCGAGCCTCAGAGGTATGCGATGGCGAACAATTCCGGCAGCGATAGCAAGAACACCCTTTACTGCTCTTTCTGCGGGAAGAGTCAGCATGAGGTGCGCAAACTGATCGCCGGCCCCACGGTGTTCATCTGCGACGAATGCGTCGAACTGTGCATGGACATCATCCGTGAAGAGACCAAGAGTGCAGGGCTCAAGGCCTCCGACGGCGTGCCTTCGCCGCTCGAGATCTGCCAGGTCCTCGACGACTACGTGATCGGTCAGTCGCACGCCAAACGGGTGCTTTCGGTGGCTGTGCACAACCACTACAAGCGTCTGAACCATGCATCGAAGACCGATATCGAGCTGGCCAAATCGAACATCCTGCTGATCGGGCCCACGGGCTGCGGCAAGACGCTTCTGGCGCAGACGCTGGCGCGGATCCTCGACGTGCCGTTCACCATGGCCGATGCGACGACTCTGACGGAAGCCGGCTATGTGGGCGAGGATGTCGAGAACATCATTCTCAAGCTCCTGCAGGCCAGCGAGTACAACGTGGAGCGGGCGCAGCGCGGCATCGTCTACATCGACGAGGTCGACAAGATCACCCGCAAGTCCGACAATCCCTCGATCACGCGGGACGTCTCGGGCGAGGGCGTACAACAGGCGCTCCTCAAGATCATGGAAGGCACGGTCGCCTCCGTACCGCCGCAGGGCGGGCGCAAGCATCCGCAGCAGGAATTCCTGCAGGTCGACACGACGAACATCCTCTTCATCTGCGGCGGTGCGTTCGCCGGGCTGGAGAAGATCATCGCCCAGCGCGGCAAGGGATCGGCCATCGGGTTCGGCGCGGACGTCAAGGAAAACGACACCCGCGGCGTGGGCGAGATGTTCGGCGAACTGGAGCCCGAGGACCTGCTGAAGTTCGGCCTGATCCCGGAATTCGTCGGCCGACTGCCGGTCATCGCGACGCTGCAGGACCTCGACGAGGACGCTCTGGTCACTATCCTGACGCAGCCGAAGAACGCGCTCGTCAAGCAGTACCAGAGGCTCTTCGAGCTCGAGGATACGCAGCTCACCTTTACCGAGGATGCGCTGAAGGCAATCTCGAAGCGGGCCATCGCCCGCAAGACCGGCGCGCGCGGATTGCGCTCGATCATGGAGGATATCCTGCTCGACACGATGTTCGACCTGCCGGGTCTGGATGGAGTCGAGGAAGTTGTCGTCAACGAGGAGGCGGTCAATTCGGACGCCGCGCCGCTGATGATCTATGCCGACCAGAAGCGGGAGCCCGCAAGCGCCGGCTAGTCCCGCTGCGATACGATTTCTGGAAGCCGCGGCGTCGTCCGCGGCTTTCTTTTTTCGGCGCGTCGCCCGACCACTGGACCTTGCTCAATTCCTCGCGCATACCAACGGCAATCCGGAGGTTCTCGATGGACATACTCAAACGCCTGCTCACCTGGTGGAACGGCCAGACGCTCGGCACGCAGATCTACACCTGGCGCAACGGCGCCGAGGCCGGGCGGGATGAGGCGGGGAACGTCTTCTACTCCTCGAAGGACGGCAAGCGTCGCTGGGTCATCTACAACGGCGAGGCCGAGGCAAGTCGCGTCAGCCCGGAATGGCATGGCTGGCTGCACCACACCTGGGACGAGCCACCAACCAAGCTGCCGCTTCGCAAGAAGCCGTGGGAGAAGCCGCACCTCGAGAACCTCACGGGTACGGCGTTGGCCTATGCGCCGAAAGGATCGATCCGCCGGGTCGATCCAGCGCCGCGGCGCGATTACGAGGCGTGGACACCCGAATAGGATGCGCGAGAACGTCACCGAAGTGCTTGCTGGTGCGGTCGTTCTGGCCGTTGGTGCGGGCTTCCTGATCTATGCCTCGCAGTTTGCCGATGGCCAGTCGATCGGAGCGCGCGACTACGCGCTTTCGGCCAGTTTTCGCTCCGCCGAGGGCGTCACCGTCGGCTCGGACGTGCGTCTTGCCGGTGTGCGCGTCGGCACCGTCACCGACATGACCCTCAATCCCGCAACCTTCCGTGCCGAAACGACCTTCGCCATCGACGCCTCCGTTCCGCTGCCCGACGACACTGCGGTCATTGTCGCATCCGAAGGATTGCTAGGCGGAAACTACATCGAATTGCTGCCCGGGGCGTCGTCCTTCAACCTTGAGCCCGGCGCCGAGATCGAGGACACCCAGAGCGCCGTGAGCCTGATGACGCTGCTGATGCGCTATGTCACGGGCAGCACCACGGAATGAAGGCGCTTCTCGGTCTTGCCTGCGGGTTCGTGGCGATGGGCGCTCTGGCGCTGGCTCAGACCATGCCTTTTGGTACCGAAGCGGTGACGGTGGGGACGGGGGCCGTTCTGCGCGGTCTCGACAAGCATTCCGGTGACGTGGTGGACCTGCCGCTCTCGGTGGGAGAGACGATCGGTTTCGGACGCCTGCAGATCACGCTCGGGGAGTGCCGTTATCCGACCGACAACCCGTCGGGCAACGCTTATGCCTGGCTGGTCATCCGGGAGGGGGGCGAGGATGCGCCGGCCTTCGACGGCTGGATGATCGCATCAAGCCCCGCTCTCAATGCGCTCGATCATCCGCGGTACGACGTGTGGGTTATGCGCTGTACGGCTTCCTGAGGCGACGGCAATCCGTCATCCGTGAGGCGCGCGTCCAGCGCCAGTGCCTCGGCCAGGCGCAGATGGTACTCCCCGCGACTGATCTCGATCGCCCCGAGCGATGCGAGATGCGGCGTCACGAACTGCGTGTCGAGAAGGGTAAATCCGCAGCTGTTCAATCGCTCGACGAGATAGGCAAGCGCGATCTTCGAGGCATCGCGGCTGCGGCTGAACATGCTTTCACCGAAGAAGGCGGCGCCGATCGAAACGCCGTAGATCCCGCCCGTCAGCCGGTCGTCTTTCCAGATCTCGAGGCTGTGAGCGTGACCGCTCCAGTGAAGCTGCTCGTATAATTTGGAGATCGCACCGTTGATCCAGGTATCGTCGCGGTCCGCGCAGCCGGCCACCACGCCCACGAAGTCGCGATCAAGCGTGATGCTGTAGCCCCCCTTCAGGATCCGGCGGCGCAAGGAGCGCGACAGCCTGAATCCGTCAAGCGGGACAATTCCGCGCGACTTCGGATCGACCCAGAAGACGCGGGGGTCGTCGCGAGTTTCGGCCATGGGGAAGATTCCCGAAGCGTAGGCTTGCAGGACGATCTCCGGCGTCAGCTCGTCCTGCATCCGTCTCCGTCCGGGATCAGTTCAGCTTCGTGGTCTCGAGCCAGTGCTCCAGCCAGTGGATGTTGTAGGCGCCGGTCTGGATGTCGGGCTCGTCCAGCAGCGCATGGAAGAGTGGGACAGTCGTATCGACCCCGTCGACGATCAGTTCGCCCAGAGCCCGCTTGAGCCGCGCCAGCGCCGAGGGCCGGTCGCGACCGTGGACGATCAGCTTTCCGATCAGACTGTCGTAATAGGGCGGGATGCTGTAGCCATCGTAGAGCGCGCTGTCCATCCGCACCCCAAGGCCGGCCGGGGCGTAGTACTGGCTTATCCGGCCCGGAGACGGCGAGAAATTCGGCAGCTTTTCTGCGTTGATGCGGATCTCGATGGCGTGGCCATTGACGCGAAGATCCTCCTGAACGAACTCCATCTCCTCGCCCGCCGCGACGCGGATCTGTTCGCGCACGAGGTCGACGCCGAACACAGCCTCGGTCACGGGATGTTCGACCTGAAGACGGGTATTCATCTCGATGAAGAAGAACTCTCCGTTCTCGTAGAGGTACTCGATCGTTCCGGCCCCCGAATAGCCGATCTTGGCAATGGCGTCGGCGCTGATCTCTCCGATGCGGGAGCGAGTTTCGGCGTCGATCACGGGGCCGGGCGCTTCCTCGAAGACCTTCTGGTGGCGGCGCTGAAGCGAGCAGTCTCGCTCGCCCAGGTGCACGGCCCGGCCGCGGCCGTCCCCGAACACCTGAACTTCGATGTGGCGCGGCTGACCCAAATATTTCTCTAGGTAAACCTCGTCGTTGCCGAAGGCGGCCTTGGATTCCGACCGCGCGGTGCGGAACGCGATCTCAAGATCCTTGGCGCTCCGGGCGAGCTTCATGCCGCGTCCGCCGCCGCCGGCCGTGGCCTTGATGATGACGGGATAGCCGATTTCGTCGGCTACCTTGCGCGCCTCGTCGAGGTTAGCGATGCCGCCGTCGGAGCCGGGCACGCACGGCACGCCAAGCGCCTTCACGGTTTCCTTGGCGGTGATCTTGTCACCCATGATGCGGATGTGCTCAGCCGAGGGGCCGATGAAGGACAGCCCGTGATCCTCGACGACCTGCACGAAATTGGCGTTCTCGCTGAGAAAGCCGTAGCCGGGATGGATCGCCTCGGCCCCGGTGATCTCGCAGGCCGAAATGACGGCCGGCACCGACAGGTAGCTCAGCGGCGAGGGTGGCGGTCCGATGCAGACGCTTTCGTCGGCCATCCGGACATGCATCGCATCGGCGTCTGCGGTCGAATGGACGGCGACGGTCTGGATGCCCATCTCGCGGCAGGCCCGCACGACACGAAGGGCGATCTCGCCCCGGTTGGCGATCAGGATCTTCTTGAACATCTATTCGAGGATCATCAGCGGGGCACCGAACTCCACCGGCGCGCCGTCGTCGATCAGGATTCGGCGCACCGTGCCGCCGCGCGGGGCCGGGATGTGGTTCATGGTCTTCATCGCTTCGATGATGAGGACCGTCTGGCCCTCTTCGACCGTGTCACCGATCCGCACGAAGGGGTCGGACCCGGGCTCGGGCGACAGGTAGGCGGTGCCGACCATGGGCGAATTCACCGCACCGGGATGCTTGGACGGATCCTCTGCCGCCGCATCGATCTCCTTTCCGGAGGCCCCATGGGAGGCCGTGGTGGGCATTGCCGGCGCGGCGGGGGGCTGCGGCGTGTGCGGCGGGGCCGGCGCGTGGAATGCGGCCGGTGCGGGCTGCTGTCGGCTGACCCGGACGTCGAGACTGTCGTCTTCGCCGTAATCGCGCCTGACTTCCAGCTCCGTCAGGTCGTTCTCGCGCAGCAACTCCGCCAGTGCCTTGATGAAGGCCACGTCCTTGTCATGGGAGGTTTCTGGCATGCTGCTTCCTTCTGTCCCCTGCCTCGTGCGGGCGGCTTTTCTATTTTCAGGGGTTATACGACACGCTTGACGCGGTGAAAAGCGCAACCACCAGTGGCGCCCGTCGTCATGTTGACGCTTGGTCGCATTGATTCGCGATTGATAATCCCTCGGCCTGTGCCAGTCTCGGCGCTCAAGAAACGGGGAGGAACCATGGGGCACACACCAAGAAGCGAAGGCGTCGTCGGCACTCGCCTGCTGCCCGACCAGTACGCGGAGAACTTTTCGGACGTCCCGCCGCCGCTTGATCCGCACGAAGCCGCGGTCGCAGCGGATCGCTGCTATTTCTGTTACGATGCGCCCTGTGTCGCCGCGTGTCCTACGGAAATCGACATTCCGCTCTTCATCCGCCAGATTCAGGCCGGCCAGCCAGGCGCCGCCGCCAACACCATTTTTGAATCCAACATCTTTGGCGGCATGTGTGCCCGGGTCTGCCCGACCGACATCCTCTGTGAAGGCTCGTGCGTGCGCGAGATGGCCGAAGGCAAGCCCGTCGAGATCGGACGCCTCCAACGCTATGCCACCGACACGCTGATGGCCGCCAACGATCATCCATTCGAGCGCGCGCCTGCGACCGGGAAGCGCATTGCTGTTGTCGGAGCGGGGCCGGCCGGCCTCGCCTGCGCGCACGGCCTCGCCCGTCGCGGTCACGACGTGACCGTCCATGACGCGCGCCGGCAGCCCGGCGGTCTCAACGAGTACGGTATCGCCCGATACAAGGCAGCCGGCGATTTTGCCCAGCGTGAGGTCGATTGGCTGCTGCAGATCGGCGGCATTACCGTCGAGACTGGCCGCAAGCTGGGCGACGATCTGACCCTCGACGGGCTGCGCGGCGACTACGACGCCGTGTTCCTGGGCGTCGGCCTCGCCGGCGTGAACCATCTGGAGATCGCCGACGCCGACAAGGATCATGTGCGCGACGCGGTGGACTTCATCTCCGAGTTGCGACAATCCGGCGATCTGTCCGCGCTCCCCGTGGGCCGGAACGTCATTGTCATCGGTGGCGGGATGACCGCGATCGATGCCGCGGTTCAATCGAAGCTTCTGGGTGCCGAAAACGTCACGCTCGTCTATCGCCGAGGCCGCGGGCGCATGGGCGCCTCCGCGCATGAGCAGGAACATGCTCTTGAGGCCGGGGTCCGGATCGTGACCAATGCCCGGCCGGTGCGCGTGATCGACCATGGCGCCGTGCGTGAGGTCGAATTCGCCTACACCGACGATGACCTCGCAGCGGCCGGCGAGACCTTCCGCCTGCCATGTGACCAGATGTTCCGCGCGATCGGCCAGCGCCTCGAGGGCGCGCCCGATGCGTTGCAGCTCGACGGCAACCGGATCGCCGCCGACGCGACCGGCCGCACCAGCCTCGAGGGCGTCTGGGCCGGAGGGGATTGCGTGGCGGCGGGCGACGACCTTACTGTCACTGCCACCGCGCAAGGCCGCGACGCTGCTGCCGATATCCACGCTGCGCTGACTGGCGAGGCCGTCCGGGTCGGCACCGCCCGCATCGGCGAGGCGCTGCGCGGGATCGCGGGACCCGCCCACGGCCATGAGCCGCATGCCCGGCTGCCGGGTTAGGCCATGGAGCGCCACGCGATGATCAGCGCGAGCGGCACCTCATCGTGGGCGTCCCGACGCGCGCGATCCGTTGCGCTTCGAAAAGGATGCGTCGGAATGTCTCCTACGTTCCGAGTGATGGATACGTGCTCCGGCGTGAGCACCCGCAGAAGGGGCCCCTGACATGGCCGATCTCTCCACCAACTTCGTCGGCGTCCGCAGCCCGAACCCGTTCTGGCTTGCCTCGGCGCCGCCCACCGACAAGGAATACAACGTCCGCCGCGCCTATGAGGCCGGATGGGGCGGTGTGGTCTGGAAAACGCTTGGCCTCGATCCGCACGTGGTCAACGTCAACGGACCGAGATACGGCGCAATCTACGGCGCTGACCGCCGGCTGCTGGGCCTCAACAATATCGAGCTGATTACCGACCGGCCGCTCGAGACGAACCTGCGCGAGATCAAGTCGGTCAAGCGCGATTACCCTGACCGGGCGATGATCGTGAGCCTGATGGTCCCCTGCGAGGAAGAGCCGTGGCAGTATATCCTGCCGCTGGTCGAGGATACCGGCGCCGACGCGGTGGAGCTGAACTTCGGCTGCCCCCACGGCATGAGCGAGCGCGGCATGGGCGCCGCCGTCGGCCAGGTTCCCGAATACATCGAGATGGTGACCCGCTGGTGCAAGAAGCACACCCGGATGCCTGTCATCGTCAAATTGACGCCCAACGTCACCGATGTCCGCTATCCGGCCCGAGCCGCGTTCAAGGGTGGCGCCGACGCGGTGAGCCTGATCAACACGATCAACTCGATCACGTCGGTCAACCTAGACACGATGAGCCCCGAACCCTCGATCGACGGCAAGGGAACCCATGGCGGCTATTGCGGCCCGGCGGTGAAGCCCATCGCGCTCAACATGGTGGCCGAGATCGCCCGAGACGCCGAGACGCCGGACCTTCCGATCAGCGGCATCGGCGGCATCAACACGTGGCGGGACGCAGCCGAGTTCCTGTCACTCGGCGCAGGCTCGGTCCAGGTCTGCACTGCCGCGATGACCTACGGGTTCGGCATCATCAAGGAACTGACCGCCGGGCTCGAAGCCTGGATGGACTCCAAGGGCTACGCCACCATCGACGAGGTGACAGGCCGCGCCGTGCCGAATGTCACCGACTGGCAGTACCTGAATCTCAACTACATTACCAAGGCACGGATCGATCAGGATCTTTGCATCAAATGTGGTCGCTGCTACGCCGCTTGCGAGGACACCAGCCATCAGGCGATTGCCATGAGCGAAGGGCGCACGTTCGAGGTGATCGATGCCGAATGCGTCGCCTGCAACCTCTGCGTCGACGTGTGTCCGGTCGAGAACTGCATCACCATGACCGAGCTGCCGGCCGGCAGCGTGGATCCGCGCACGGGCCGGGAGGTTCCTGCGGAATACGCGAACTGGACCACGCATCCGAACAACCCGGGAGCGCAGGCGGCGGAATAAGCGCCGCCTGCAGGCGGGGCGTCACGCGGCCTTGCCCTTCGCCCTGTCGGCGTTTTGGAACGCGAACTTGCGCGGGTCTGCGCCGAATTCGGTCATCGTCTTGGCCCCCGGCTGGGTCGCCGGGCTTCTGCCTTCAAGGATGTTCTGCATCTGCGCGTTCGCGCGCGTGGCATTCACGTTCGCCAACGCGTCCCCCAGTCCGCGGTCGATCGGTTTCAGGATCGCCTCGAACACGGCCCGGGCGTCGACCAGCCGGCTCGGCGCCTTCGCCGGCGGTGTTGCCGGAGCCGCGCCAGCCGAACCTTGAGCGCCGGGGTTGGCGACCTGGCCGTGCGAGCGCGCTGCCCCGCGCGCGCGCGCGAGGCGGGCGCCGCCCGATGGGGCACCGCCTGACGAGGCGTCATGGCCTTTGGGAGCGTTGTCCGCCGGTGCCACCGGATGGGCCGTTGCCGCGCCCGCCTGCGCAGGGCTGGGCGGGGCATGGCTCGGGGTCGCAGATGGACCGCCCCCGCCCCAAACGTTGCCGATCAACATCATGATCTTTCTCCTTCACGTTCGCCGCCATCGCGGCGCGTTTCGCTTTTATGCCTTGATGTCTACCGTCGGGACCGAGGTGCGCTGAAAACTGCTCAAAATCAGCACGTTGCTCGTAGCGGACTCGGATCCGGATCCGGGCTCGGAATGAGTCGCTGGCGCGTCATTTGTCGGGGCTTCGGCCTGCTCGACGTCCGAGACCTCGGGCGCTGCGACCGGCGGGTCGGGGCGCTTCTGCCCGGTTGCCTGCAGCGCGACGGACAGCTTGCGCGCCAGCTCCTGTTGCCGTTGCAGGTACGTCCTTTCGAACGCCGGTGACGGTCCGACGGGCGCGTTCGGATCTGGCGATTGGATGTTGAGCGCTGGTCGCGACACGCCGGTAGGCGCGTGCGCCGCCTGGGGCTCGATCAAGGGAACTTCCGAAAGGTTGGTGACGGAAAACCGTCGTGACGCAGGCCGCGCGGCTGCGCCAAAACCTTCTGTGGCCGTCGACGGCGCTGTCGACGACTTGTTGAAACCGCTGCCGACATAATTCGGCGCGTTCGAAGAAAACATGGCCCTTGCTCCCACGCAAAGGCCCCCACCAAGTTCCGTGCTAGACTTCACCCCTTAATGAGACCTTACCGGCCTCGATCGGACGTGCGACATGCTTAACGGCAATGTGCCTCCTGCCGCTGGGGCACTTGCGCGAAGAGCCGAGCGCGCCTTGACTGGCCCTTGCCCTTTGATAGCGTACCCAAGGGGACGGCCTGCCACTTTTGTGACGCGGCGAAACAAGTCTTTGAGAGGAGGGCACTTTTATGGCGCTGGACAGACCGAGCGTGCCGAACGACCTGTCGGCCTTCTGGATGCCGTTTTCGGCAAACCGACAGTTCAAGAAATCGCCCCGCATGATCGTGGGCGCCGACGGAATGCATTACACCACGTCGGATGGACGCAAGGTGCTGGATTCCATCGCCGGCCTCTGGTGCTGCAACGCGGGACACAACCGTCCGAAGATCGTCGAGGCGATCCAGAAGCAGGCGGCCGAGCTCGACTATGCGCCGGCCTTCCAGATGGGGCATCCAAAGGCCTTCGAACTGGCGAACCGCGTGCGCGATATCGCGCCCGAACCGTTCCAGCACGTCTTTTTCACCAACTCCGGATCGGAGAGCGTCGACACGGCGCTCAAGATCGCTCTCGCCTATCACCGCGCCCGCGGCGAGGGCAGCCGCACCCGCCTGATCGGCCGGGAACGCGGCTATCACGGCGTCAACTTCGGCGGCATCAGCGTCGGCGGCATCACCAACAACCGCCGTTTCTTCGGCCAGATGCTGGCTGGCGTCGACCATATCAGTCACACCCATCTGCCGGGGCAGGCCTTCACCCGCGGCCAGCCCGAGCAGGGGGCCGACCTGGCCGATGACGTGGAGCGTCTGGTGGCCCTGCACGGCGCCGAGACGATCGCCGCCGTGATCGTGGAGCCGGTGGCCGGATCGACGGGCGTTCTCATCCCGCCGAAAGGATATCTGGAGCGGCTGCGCGAGGTCACGGCCAGGCATGGCATCCTTCTGATCTTCGATGAGGTGATCACCGGCTTCGGGCGGCTCGGCGCGGCGTTCGCGGCCGAGAAGTTCGGCGTGATGCCCGACCTCATCACCTGCGCGAAGGGTCTGACGAACGGCTGCGTTCCGATGGGCGCGGTGCTGGCGACGCATGACATCCACGAGGCCTTCATGCAGGGCCCCGAACATCTGATCGAGCTTTTCCACGGGTATACGTATTCCGGGTGCCCGATCGCCTCCGCGGCCGGGATCGCGACGCTGGAGACCTATCGCGAAGACGGGCTCTTCCAGCGCGCCGCCGACATGGCGCCCTATTGGGAAGATGCGCTGCACTCGCTGCGCGACGCGCGACACGTCATCGACATTCGCAACCTCGGGATGATCGGCGCCGTGGAGCTGGAACCCCTCGCGGGCGAGCCCACGAAGCGTGCCTTCACGGCCTTCCTCAAGGCCTACGAGAAGGGGCTGATGATCCGCACGACGGGCGACATCATCGCCTTCAGCCCGCCGCTCATCATCGAGAAAGAGAATATCGACGAGATATTCGGCACGCTGCGCGACGTGCTCGACGACCTAGACTGACAACGGAGAGACCATGTCCGCCCCCGGCGAAAACCTGAAGATCGACGGCGCCCGCCTCTGGGACAGCCTGATGGAGATGGCCGAGATCGGCCCTGGCGTCGCGGGGGGCAACAACCGCCAGACCCTGACCGACGCCGACGCCGAGGGGCGGGCGCTTTTCCGGACATGGTGCGAGACGGCTGGCTGCGAGATGGGGGTCGACAGCCTCGGCACCATGTTCGCGACGCGTCCCGGAACCGACCCCGAGGCGCTGCCCGTCTATGTGGGCAGCCACCTCGACACGCAGCCGACGGGCGGCAAGTATGACGGTGTGCTCGGCGTGTTGGGCGGCCTCGAGATCGTGCGCAGCCTCAACGATCTGGGGATCAAGACGAAGCACCCGATCGTCGTGACCAACTGGACGAACGAGGAGGGGACGCGCTTCGCTCCGGCGATGCTGGCCTCGGGCGTCTTCGCCGGCATGCACGAGCAGGACTGGGCGGAGGACCGCAAGGATTCCGACGGCAAGCGGTTCGGCGACGAACTAGACCGCATCGGCTGGCGTGGGGGCGAGGCGGTCGGCGCGCGCAAGATGCACGCCTTCTTCGAGCTGCATATCGAGCAGGGACCGATCCTTGAGGCAGAAGGCCGCGATATCGGCGTCGTCACCCATGGTCAGGGCCTCTGGTGGCTCGAAGTGACGTTGACGGGCAAGGACGCGCATACCGGCTCGACGCCGATGAACATGCGCGTCAATGCGGGCCTCGGCATGGCGCGCATAACCGAGGCGGTCCACCGCATCGCGATGGAACACCAGCCAGACGCCGTCGGAGCCGTCGGTCAGGCGAACGTGTACCCGAACTCGCGCAACGTGATCCCCGGCCGCGCGGTCTTCACAATCGATTTCCGCTCGCCCGAGCTCGACAAGCTCACGTCCATGCGTACCAGTCTGGAGGCCGAAGCCAGGGACATCGCCGAGGACCTGGGCCTCGGCATCGAGATCGAGCCGGTGGGTCATTTCGAGCCGGTCGAATTCGATCCGGGCTGCGTGCAGGCCGTCCGCAGCGCCGCGGAGCGGTTGGGCTACAGCCACAAGGACATCGTTTCGGGGGCCGGACACGACGCCTGCTGGATCAACCGGGTCGCGCCGACCTCGATGGTGATGTGTCCTTGCAAGGACGGCCTGTCGCACAACGAGGCCGAGGACATCACGCCCGAATGGGCCGAGAAGGGCGCCAACGTGCTCTTCCACGCCGTCGTGGAGACGGCCGGAATCGCAGAATAGGCCCGCACAGGGCCAATCGCTTCAGGGAGCGGAAAATGAGCAAGGTCATCAAGGGTGGAACGGTGGTCACCGCCGACCGCCAGTGGAAAGCCGACGTGCTGATCGAGGGCGAGAAGATCGTCCAGATCGGCGAAAGCCTGACTGGCGACGAGGTGATCGACGCCACTGACGCGTATGTCATCCCGGGCGGCATCGATCCGCACACCCATCTCGAGATGCCCTTCATGGGCACGACTGCGGCCGAGACCTTCGAAAGCGGCACCTTTGCCGCGGCGGCGGGCGGCACGACGATGCTGGTCGATTTCGTGCTGCCGGGCGAGGACGGCTCGCTTCTCAACGCCATCGACGACTGGGACCGCAAGAGCCGCGACCAGATCTGCACCGACATCTCGTACCACATGGCCATTACCGGCTGGAACGAGAACATCTTCAATGAGATGGAGGCCGTCGTTAAGGAGCGCGGCATCAACACGTTCAAACACTTCATGGCCTACAAGGGCGCTCTCATGGTGGAGGACGACGAGATGTTCGCGTCGTTCCGCCGGTGCGCCGAACTGGGCGCGTTGCCGCTTGTTCACGCCGAGAACGGCGACGTCGTCGCGGCACTTCAGGAGAAATATCTGGCCGAAGGCATCACGGGTCCCGAGGGCCATGCCTATTCGCGTCCCCCCGAGGTCGAAGGCGAAGCCGCCAACCGCGCCATCATGATCGCCGATGCGGCCGGTACACCGGTCTACATCGTCCATGTGTCCTGCGAGCAGGCGCATGAGGCGATCCGGCGGGCCCGGCAGAAGGGGATGCGCGTTTTTGGCGAGCCGCTGATCCAGCATCTGACACTTGATGAGAGTGAGTATCACGACAAGGACTGGCAGTACGCCGCGCGCCGGGTGATGTCGCCGCCGTTTCGCTCCAAAGACCATCAGGCCTCGCTCTGGGCCGGTCTGGCTGCCGGCAGTCTGCAGGTCGTGGCGACCGATCACGCCGCGTTCAGCGACGAACAGAAGCGCATGGGCATCGACGATTTCACCCGCATTCCGAACGGCACCGGCGGACTCGAGGAGCGCTTGGCGATGCTCTGGACCCAGGGCGTCGAGACGGGCCGCCTGACCCCGGAGGAGTTCGTCGCGGTGACGTCGACGAACATCGCCAAGATCCTCAACGTCTATCCGCAAAAGGGGGCGATCATGGTCGGCGCCGACGCCGACGTGGTTGTCTGGGACCCTGGCATCAGCAAGACCATCGCGGTCAGCACGCAGAAATCCATCATTGAATACAACGTGTTCGAGGGTAAAGAGGTGACGGCGCAGGCCCGATACACGCTGTCGCGCGGCGAGGTGATCTGGGCTAACGGCCAGAACAGCCAGCCCCGGCCGGGGCGGGGCAAGTTCGTCCGCCGCCCGCCGTTTGCCAGCGCATCGCAGGCGTTGACGCGGTGGAAGTCTCTCAACACGCCGCGAAAGATCGAGCGCAACCCGATGAACATTCCGGCCGGGGTCTGATGCCGGGCGTGCGGACAGCGATACTGCGCGATGTTGCGGGCCGGCGGAAAAGACCATGATTGCCGACAGCCAGATGGCCTACGCGCCTGATCCCGCAACGGATTCGTCGGTGGTCGAGGCCTCTGGCCTCGATCTGACGTACCACACCGCGGACGGCCCCGTTCATGCGCTGAGCGATGTGTCGCTGTCGATTCGCAAGGGCGAGTTCGTGAGCTTCATCGGGCCGTCGGGTTGCGGCAAGACGACGTTCCTGCGGGTCGTGGCGGCGCTGGAGCAGCCGACGGGCGGCAATGTCACGGTCAACGGGAAGAGCCCCGACGAGGCGCGGCGGGCCCGGGCCTATGGCTACGTGTTTCAGGCGGCGGGACTCTACCCGTGGCGGACGATCGGCGGAAACGTTCGCCTACCACTTGAGATCATGGGATTTTCCCGCGCGGAGCGGGCGCAACGGGTGAAGGATGTGCTGCGGCTCGTCGATCTGGAGGGGTTCGAGAAGAAATACCCCTGGCAGCTTTCGGGCGGAATGCAGCAGCGGGCCTCCATCGCGCGGGCGCTGGCGTTCGACGCGGACCTGCTGCTCATGGACGAGCCCTTTGGCGCACTCGACGAGATCGTGCGGGACCACCTGAATGAGGAACTTCTAAGTCTCTGGTCGCGAACGCAGAAAACTACGCTTTTCGTGACCCACTCGATCCCCGAGGCGGTTTACCTTTCGACCAGGATCGTGGTGATGAGCCCGCGCCCGGGGCGGATCACCGACGTGATCGACAGCCCTCTGCCAGCCGAACGGCCGCTCGATATCCGTGACAGCCGGGAATTTATCGAGGTCGCGCACCGGGTGCGCGAAGGGCTCCGGGCGGGGCACGAAGATGCCTGACCTGGTCGCGAGGAACCGTATTGCCCGGTGTATTGCTACTTGTATTGCAACGCGTATTGCTCCGTTCATGAAGTCGCGCCATGGCGGGCTCTGAGGCGGCGAACGCCCCGATCTCGGCGCCCGGTGGCGCGATCGGCCGGTCGGGCCGGATCGGGATGCGGTTGCGGGCGGCCGGCGGAAGCCTGATCCCGATCCTGGCGGTGGTCGCCGCGATCCTTGCGATCTGGTACGTGGCCGTTGCGCCGATGAACATTCATGGGGCGCTCGACACGGCGTCGCGCGAGGGCGTGGTGGTAACGCCCGACAGCCCGGCGGCGCGGCGGCAGGCCGGCGCATGGGGGTTGGTGCTGAACAATGCCGGCGTCGTGCCGCGCGCCTACGACCTCGACCGGCCGCAGCTTCCGGCGCCGCACCAGGTGGCGGCGGAGCTCTGGGACACGGTCGCAGGCAAACCGATCACGTCCAAACGCAGCCTTGTCTATCACGCCTGGGTCACGCTGAGCGCGACATTGCTGGGCTTTGTGATCGGCACGGTGCTCGGCATCGTGCTGGCTGTGGGCATCGTCCACAACCGGGCGATGGACCTGAGCGTGATGCCGTGGGCGATCGCCAGCCAGACCATCCCGATCCTGGCCATCGCGCCGATGATCATCGTGGTGCTGAACTCGGTGGGCGTGACCGGCCTCATCCCCAAGGCAATGATCTCGGCCTACCTGTCGTTCTTCCCCGTCGTCGTGGGCATGGTGAAGGGGCTGCGGAGCCCCGACGCGATGCAGTTCGACCTGCTGCGCACCTACCATGCCAGCCGGACGCAGACGTTCTGGAAGCTGCGGTTGCCGGCGTCGCTGCCGTTTCTCTTCGCATCGCTCAAGGTGGGGGTGGCGGCGAGCCTCGTGGGCGCCATCGTGGGCGAGCTGCCGACGGGCGCGACGAGCGGGCTGGGCGCGCGGCTTCTGGCGGGGAGCTATTACGGCCAGACGGCGCAGATCTGGGCGGCGCTTCTGGGCGCGGCGGTTCTGGCGGCTCTGCTGGTCGGGCTGATCGGTGTGGTGCAGCGCGTGGTGCTGACGCGGATGGGATTGGCGCGATGATCTGGCTGGGGACGGCGTTCCTGTTCTGGCTGGGCGCGTGGCGGCTCAACACGGCGCTGGCGGCCGGCCCGGCCGAGCGGTCGGGCGCGCTGCGTCTCGCGGTGCCGGCGATCTTCGGGCTGACGCTTCTGGTGGTCTGGGAAGCGCTGGTGCGCGGGCTGTCGGTGCCGCTGGTGATCTTGCCGCCGCCAAGCCAGATCGCCGCGACGTTCGCCGACAACCTGCCGATGTTGTGGGAAGATCTGGTCCAGACCTTCTTGAAGGGCGCTCTGTCGGGGTACGTCATGGGCTGCGTCGCCGCGTTCCTGACGGCGATCGCTGTGGACCGGTCGCGGTTTCTGCAACGCGGCCTCTTGCCGGTGGGCAATTTCATCGCCGCATTGCCGATCGTGGGGACGGCGCCGATCCTGGTGATGTGGTTCGGTTTCGACTGGCAGTCGAAGGCGGCGGTCGTGGTGGTGATGGTGTTCTTCCCGATGCTGGTGAACACGGTCGCGGGCCTGGCCGAGACGGGCGCGATGCAACGCGACCTGATGCGGACCTATGCGGCGTCCTACTGGCAGACGCTGTTCAAGCTGCGGCTGCCCTCGGCGATGCCGTTCATCTTCAACGGACTCAAGATCTGCACCACGCTGGCGTTGATCGGGGCGATCGTGGCGGAGTTCTTCGGCTCGCCCACGCGCGGCATGGGATTCCGCATCTCGACCATGGTGGGGCAGCTTGCGCTCGACATGGTCTGGGCCGAGATCGTCATGGCCGCACTGGCCGGATCGGCGTTCTACGGCATCGTGGCGTTGGTAGAGCGGGCGGTGACCTTCTGGCATCCGTCCCAACGGAAATAAAACAGGGAAGGGGAGAGACGATGAGAATTCTGACAACGGGGGCCTTCGCGCTGGCAATTGCCGGCCAGGCTCAGGCGGCGGACGACGTGACGCTGCAACTTCAATGGGTCACGCAGGCCCAGTTCGCGGGCTATTACGTGGCCCTCGACAAGGGGTTCTACGAGGAAGAGGACCTCAACGTCGTGATCAAGCCCGGCGGCCCGGACATCGCGCCGCCGCAGGTGCTCGCCGGTGGCGGCGCCGACGTGATGCTGAACTGGATGCCCTCGGCGCTGGCGGCGCGGGAAAAGGGCCTGCCGGTGGTCAACATCGCGCAGCCGTTCAAGTCGTCGGGCCTGATGCTGACCTGCTGGAAGGATACAGGGATCGAGAGCCCGGAGGATTTCAAGGGCAAGACCATCGGCGTCTGGTTCTTCGGCAACGAATACCCGTTCCTGAGCTGGATGAGCCAGGAGGGGATCCCCACCGAGGGCGGCGAGGACGGCGTGACCGTGCTCAAGCAGGGCTTCAACGTCGATCCGCTGCTTCAGCGGCAGGCCGACTGCATCTCGACGATGACCTATAACGAGTATGGACAGGTGCTTGACGCGGGCGTCAGCGAGGACGAGCTGGTGACGTTCAAGTACGAGGATCAGGGCGTCGCGACGCTCGAGGACGGGATGTACGTGCTCGAGCAGAACCTCGAGGACCCTGAATTCGTCGACAAGATGGTTCGTTTCGTCCGCGCCAGCATGAAGGGCTGGAAGTGGGCCGAGGAGCACCCCGACGAGGCGGCCGAGATCGTGCTGGAAAACGACGATACAGGCGCCCAGACCGAATCCCATCAGAAGCGCATGATGCGCGAGATCGCCAAGCTCACGGCGGGATCGAACGGCGCACTGGACGAGGCCGACTATGAGCGGACGGTCGAGACGCTCCTGGCGGGTGGCTCGGATCCGGTCATCACCGGGGCACCCGAAGGCGCGTGGACGAGCGAGATCACCGACAAGGCGCTCGCGGAATAGGATCGCCGTCAGAACAGGAAGGGCCGTCCGATTGGGGCGGCCTTTTCTATTTTTCGACGGGGAATTAGCGGGCGAAGCTCACCTTGGGGCTGGCCATCGGAGCGCCCTGCTTCGAGCGGAGCCGGGCGCCTTGCCTTCGGACCTTGCCGCGTGACGCTGCCGGCGAAGGCACCGCCGGTGAAACAGGAAAGGCCGCCCCCGGGGGGGGGCGGCCTTTGATTTTCATTTTTTTGTCAGACGCTTAGTCTGTGTAGCTGCCACGAAGCGTGTTGTCTTGCGGCAGCACGGTGGCGGCGGTTTCGTCGTATTCGGGCATCTCTTCGAGCTGCTCTTCGGTCAGGCTCGACAGGATCAGACGCTCCCCGTCGTAGGTCATGTCGCTAAGCGACAAGGCGACCTTGTGCTCGCCAATCCCGAGGAACCCGCCGACGCCGACGATGGCCACGACGTCCTGACCCATGAGAGCGAAATTGTCGATCTCGCCGACCAATTCACCATCGGCTCCGGCCACTTCCATGCCCACGAGGTCGGCGACCTGACGGTCGGCGATGTCGGCGAAGACGGTGTCCATCTGCTCGTTCCAGTTGCCGCCGGTCTCGGTCGCAGCCATCTGGGTATCGGCCGTCTCGGTTTCGACGGCGGTTTCGTCCTGCGCCACGTCAGTCTCGACGTCGGTCTCAACGGCGGCATCGCCTTCGGCCATCACCGGCTCGCCGGTCGTGCTTTCGGCTTCGGTGGCGGACATTTCCGTGGCTTCGGCGAGTTGCTCCTGGCTGCCGTCGGCGACGCCGGCTTCGGCTTCGGCCTGGGCGACATCTTCGGTCACGTTGTCGACCGCCTGTTCGGTTTCCGAACCGGCCTCGGCCACCTCGGCCTCGACCTCGTCACCGGCCTGCTCGAGCTCGGTCTCCGCCTGCGCCATCTCGGTCTGCGCGGCGTCGCCGGTCTGCTCAAGTTCGGCCTCGGCCATTTCCGCCTCGACCTCATCGCCGGCCTGCTCGACCTCGTTGCCGGCCTGCGCCATCTCGGTCTCGACCTCGTCGCCGGCCTGTGACATCTCGGACTCAACCTCGTTGCCGGCCTGTGCCATCTCGGTCTCGACGGCATCACCGGCCTGTTCGAGTTCGGTTTCGGCCTCGGCCGTTTCGGTTTCGGCCGCCATTTCCGTCGAGGTCTCGTCGGACGCGATCACCGGCGGGGCTTCGTAGCCGGTGCGCAGCGTGGAATCGCTGGCCATCATGCTGGTGCTGGCTTCGTCGTATTCCGGCATTTCGCGCAGCTGGTCTTCGGTGAAGCCCGACACGATCAGCTTTTCGCCGTCCCAGGTCATGTCTTCGAGGCTAAGCGCGACTTCGTGCTCACCCATGCCGAGGAAACCGCCGATGCCGACAATCGCGGCGATCTTGTTGCCCACGAGAGCGAAATTGTCGACTTCGCCGACATCGTTGCCTTCGGCGCTGGCGACGGACACACCGATGAGTTCTTGTACGTTCCGGTCGCCGAGGTCGCCGTACAACTCGCCATAGGTCTCGTCATAGTTGCGCGGCTGGAGCTGTTCCGCCTCGGACTGGACGACGAGCTGACCTTCGGCCGGGGCCTCGGTGGTCGGCGTCTGGGCCATTGCGGAACCGGCGACGAGACTGATCACCGCCACGGTGTTGAACAGGGTACTCTTCATTTTTTCCTCCATCATGCTCAAAAACTTGGCTCTGGGCGGACAACACCGCCGCGATGGGATTGTTCCACAAGGGCCCCCGGGCCTCACAAAGGGACGAAAACTGCGGTTTCCAGCCGATCTGGACCGCAAAAGACGGCGATCTTTGGCCGCTCGGTGATTTTTCGCGGAACCGGATCCGGGGGTTCCGGCGTCAACTGCCGCCGTTACAGCTGCTGTCCGGCCGGTCCGAGAAGACCGGATGACCGGGAGCGGAAATCACCTGCGCGGCGGGCACGCGGGCCGCAACCTCGAGCAGGGCAAACCGGTCCTGGGGAGCGGATCTGCCCCGCAGGACGAGCACGTCCTTGACGCATTGATGGTCGCCGCCGCGATAGAGGGTGGCACCGGTCCCGAGACCGTCAAAGGCGAAATCCTCGAGCGCCTCGACGATGGCGCAGGGGTGGAACGATCGCGCCCGTGCCGCCGCGTCGCCATAGAGTACGGTCTGGCAGTAGCAGGTGTGCGCGGCCTCGCTGGGCGGGTGGCCGTATCGCTGCTGGAAGGAGGTCACGAAGGCGCGGCTCCCCGGGTCGGACAGGGTCCAGTGCCAGTTCGCGGAGCCGGGCACATCGACGATCGCGGCGCCGGCGGCCTGCGCCACGAGACGCGTGTGCAGCGGCAGGACGATCTGCAGCTCCTTGCCGTTGGCCCGCCGATCCGCCAGCTCCGCCGCGGCGGCTGCGCGCAGGGCAGCGACAAGGTTGCCGCCATAGAGGTTCAGCACCAGCACGTCGGCGTCGGAGGCGCGCGCGCGCATGATTTCGGGCGCGAAGTCGACCTTGTCGAGCGGGGTGCGCTCTGTGTCGAGTGTGGTCCAGCCGCCAAGCTCGGTGCCGGTCCGCAGCGCGTCTTCGAGGCTCCAGCCCCAGCCGTTGTCGGCGGTGAGATGGCGGGCGCTGCGGTCGGCGCCGTATTCCGAAACGAGGAACGGGACGAGGGCCGCGCCGGACATCTGCGCGGTGATGAAATGGCGAAAGCCGTTTGCGCGGCCGTCCAGCCCGGTCGTGGCATTGGAATGGCTCAAGCCGGCCATGAAGATGATTCCGGCCTCCTGGCAGAGGTCCTGAACCGCGATGGCGACTCCCGAGGACGAGCCGCCGGTCACCATGATCGCACCCTCGGTCTCGATCAGCGCGCGGGCTGATGCGCGCGCGACGTCGGCGCGGGTCCGGGTGTCGCCCACCGCCAGTTCGACGCGCTTTCCCAGAATTCCGGCGCCTTCGAGGGCGGAGGAGCTGAACGTCCGCAGCATGCCGCCGTCACCGTCGCCGTTCAGATGCTCCACGGCCAGCGCGCAGCCGCGCAGCTCTTCGGCGCCTTCGGCGGCATAGGGTCCGGATTGCGCGGCGTTGAGGCCGAGGACGACCTTCGCGCCGGTCGGTTCGTTGGTGAACGCGCCGGCCGGGCCGGGGAGGATCGACGGCAGGGCCAGGCCCGGCGCTGCCGCGGCGCCTGCGCGCAGAAGGGCGCGGCGGGTCCAGCCGGTCATCTGCGTGCCGGTGCGGGGGTGCAAGAGACGGAACGGAAGGGCATGGGCGCAACCACCGGTTTATGTTGATCCTGAAAATGATACGCAGGCGTGTGTCGGTGCGCAAACCAGAGCTTGCGCGGCCGGAGCAACGGGTGAACATCGTGACCTCATGTCCCCTTCGCGCGCGCACCTTTCCGGCTCCCGCATCCGCGACCTGCGGCTGGACCGTGGCATCCGTCAGGCCGACCTTGCGCGCATGGCCGGCATTTCTGCGCCATATCTCAACCTGATCGAGCACAACCGGCGCCGGATCGGGGGCAAGCTTCTGCTCGATATTGCCCGTGCGCTGCGGGTGGAGCCGGCGGTGCTGTCCGAGGGCGCGGCCGCCAGCCAGATCGCCGTCCTGCGCGACGCCGCCGCCAACATGTCCGGCAGCGTCGCCGAGACCGAGCGCACGGCGGAATTCGCCGGACGCTTTCCCGGGTGGGCGGGGCTGATCGCGGCGCAGGCGCGCCGGATCGCGTCACTGGAGCGGCAGGTGGAGACCCTCAACGACCGGCTGGCCCACGACCCGTTCCTCTCGGCGGCCCTTCACGACGTGCTGACGACGGTGACGGCGATCCGGTCCACCAGCGCGATCCTCGACGGCGGCGACGAGATCGACCCGGAATGGCGCGCGCGCTTTCACCGCAACCTGCACGAGGACAGCCGCCGGCTGGCCGAGAGCAGCCGCTCGCTGGTCGCCTATCTCGACGCGGCCGAGGACGCCGATCACGCCGCCGCGGTACCACTGGAAGAGGTCGAGGCCTGGTACGAGGCGCGCGGCTGGCGCGTGCCCGAACTGGAGGGGGAGTCGGACCCGACGGCCGCGCTCGTGGAGGCGACGGAGATGTCGGCGGCCGGGCGGGTGCTGCTGTCGTCCTGGCTCGGGCGTCATCGGGCTGCGGTCCGTGCGCTGCCGGACCCCGAATTGCAATCCGCCCTCGATCGGGGCGCCGGGCCCGACGACCTGGCGCAGGTCTCCGGAGCGGATCTGGGCACTGTCCTGCGACGGCTGGCGCTGCGGCCCGACGCGCCGCCGGCGGGGCTGGTGGTCTGCGACGGGTCGGGAACGCTGGTATTCCGGCGCCAGATCGACGGGTTTCCCCTGCCGCGCTTCGGGGCGGCCTGTCCGCTCTGGCCGCTCTATCAGGCGCTGGCTCGGCCGATGACGCCGATCCGTACCCTGGTCGAGATGCCCGGGCGCACGCCGCTGCGGTTTGTCGCCCACGCGATCGCTCTGCCCGCCACGCCGATGTCCTTCGCCATCGCGCCGGTGATGGAAGCCACGATGCTGGTCCAGCCCGCCTCCGCCGAGACCGGCCCCGCGCAGCCGGTGGGAACGAGCTGCCGGATCTGCCCGCGCGAGGCGTGCCGGGCCCGGCGCGAGCCGTCGATCCTGGTCGGCGATTTTTGACAGGCATCAGGCCTTGGGCAATAGTTGCACCCAACCAAGAAAAACGACAGCAACAGGGGGGATCGGCGCATGGGAGGACGTGTGCTGCTGGTGGAGGACGAGCCGAGCATCATCGAGGCGATCCGCTTCATCCTGAGCCGGGACGGCTGGATCGTGGACACCCATTCCGACGGTGCGACGGCGGCCGAGATGGCGCGCCAAAAGTCACCTGACGTGATGATCCTCGACGTGATGCTGCCCAACCGTTCGGGCTACGAGGTGCTTCAGGAATTGCGGGCCGCCCCGGAGACCGAGAAGCTGCCGGTCCTGCTGCTGACGGCGCGGGGGCAGCGCAGGGACCGCGAGCTGGCCGAGCGCTATGGCGCCAGCCGGTTCATGACCAAGCCGTTCTCCAACGACGAGGTGCTGATCTCCGTGCGCGAGCTGGCGGGGGCGTGAGCGACCCCAAGGAGCCGCTGTTCCTGGCGCGACGCAGCTACCGGCGGCGCCGGCTGATGGATTCGGCGCGGATCCTGCCGTATCTGGGCCTCGTCCTGTTCCTGCTGCCGGTGGCCTGGGGCAATGGCAGCGCGCCCGGCACGGCCGCGGTCGGGCTCTATCTGTTCGGGGTCTGGATGGTGCTGATCGCGGCCGCCGCGCTGGTGTCGCGATACCTCGCCCGCGGTGACGAGGCGGCGACGGACGAGCGGTGATGCTGTCGTTCAACCTGCTACTGACGATCTGTCTGGGCTACGTGGTGTTTCTGTTCCTTGTCGCTTGGGCCGCGGAGCGTCTGGCGTCGCGGGGCCGCGCGCTCTGGCTGCGCTCGCCGGCGGTCTACACGCTGTCGCTCTCGATCTACTGCACCGCCTGGACGTTCTACGGAGCGGTCGGCTATGCGGCGCGCTCGGGGCTGGAATTCGTCACCATCTATCTTGGCCCGACGCTGGTGATGATCGGCTGGTGGGGGGTGCTGCGCAAGCTGGTGCGAATCGGGCGGACCCAGCGGATCACCTCGATCGCCGACCTGATCTCGTCGCGTTACGGCAAGTCGAACCTGCTGGGCGCTCTGGTCACGCTGCTCGCGGTGATCGGGGTGACGCCCTACATCGCGCTGCAATTGCAGTCGGTGACGCTGTCATTCTCCGTCTTCGCCGGCCCCGAGATGCCAGGGGCGTTCAGCGACAGCGCGGACCTGTCCGCCACGGCGCTCTGGGTGGCGGCGGGGCTCGCGCTCTTCACGGTGATCTTCGGCACCCGCAGGCTCGACGTGAACGAGCGCCATCACGGCATCGTCACGGCCATCGCGGTGGAGGCCGTGGTCAAGCTGGTGGCGCTGCTGGCGGTGGGGGCCTTCGTGGTCTGGGCCGTCGCCGGCGGACCGCGCGAGATCCTGGATCTGATCGATACGTCGGACATCGCGCGCCTGGAACTGCGACCCGGGCGCTGGATCGGGATCACGGTGCTCTCGGCCTGCGCGCTCGTTTCGTTGCCGCGCATGTTCCACGTGCTGGTGGTGGAGAACCCGGACGAGCGGCATCTGGCGACTGCCGCCTGGGCCTTTCCGCTCTACCTTTTCGCCATGAGCCTGTTCGTGGTGCCGATCGCCGTCGTGGGGCTGGCGCTGATGCCGGAAGGGGCGAACCCGGATCTTTTCGTGCTGACCGTGCCGCTGGAACTGGGGCAGGACGGGCTGGCGATGCTGGCCTTTCTGGGCGGTTTCTCCTCGGCGACCTCGATGGTGATCGTGGCGGCGATCGCGTTGGCGACGATGGTGTCGAACAATATCGTCCTGCCGCTCTGGCTGTCGTCACGCCAGGGCGGCACGATTGTTTCAGGCGACGTGCGCGAGGTCGTGCTGGCCTCGCGACGGCTGTCGATCGGGGCGGTGCTGGCCCTTGGCTATCTCTACTTCCGGCTCTCGGGGGGCGGCACCGCGCTGTCGGCAATCGGACTGATCTCGTTCACCGGTGTGGTGCAGGTGATCCCTGCGCTGCTTGGCGGGATCTTCTGGCGTGGCGCGACGCGGGCCGGCGCGGCGGCGGGGCTGCTGACCGGGTTCGCGGTCTGGCTCTACTGCCTCTTCCTGCCGAGCTTCGGAGACGGGGTGCTGTCGGCCGCGCTACTGGCCGAAGGGCCGTTCGGGCAGGACTGGCTGCGGCCTCAGGCGCTCTTCGGGATGGAGGGGGTGGATCCGGTGGTGCACGCGGTCTTCTGGAGCCTGTCGCTCAACGCGCTGGTTTTTCTGGCCCTGTCGCTCGTCACGTTTCCGCTGCCGCTCGAACGGCTGCAGGGAGCGGCCTTCGTCAACGCCTTTCGTACCGAAGGCACACGGGGCTGGAGCCACGGCGCGGCCGAGGCCGAGGACCTGCTGATGATGGCGCAGCGCATCCTTGGCCCGGCCGAGGCGCAGGCACTTTTCCAGCGGGAGGTCGTCCGGCAGGGGCGCGCGGGCTTCCTTCCCGATCCGACGCCTGATTTCCTCGAGCGGCTGGAACGCGAGCTGGCCGGGTCGGTCGGCGCGGCGACAGCACACGCGATGCTGGGCCAGATCGTCGGCGGTTCCTCGGTCTCGGTCGAGGACCTGATGCGGGTGGCCGACGAGACCGCGCAAATCATGGAATACTCCGCGCAGCTCGAGGCCAAGTCCGAAGAGCTGGCCCGTACGGCGCGGCAATTGCGCGACGCCAACGAGAAACTGACGGCGCTCAGCCACCAGAAGGACGCCTTCCTGAGCCAGATCAGCCACGAACTGCGCACGCCCATGACTTCGATCCGTGCCTTCAGCGAGATCCTGCGCGACAGCGAGGCGCTGCGTCCCGACGAGCGCGAGCGGTATTCGGGCATCATCCATGGCGAGGCCCTGCGGCTTACGCGGCTGCTCGACGATCTGCTCGATCTCAGCGTGCTGGAAAACGGGCAGGTGACGCTCAACCACGAGCCCGGCAATCTGCGCGATGTGATCGACCGGGCGCTCTTGGCGGCCGGGCTGGAGGAGGGCGCGGACATCACCGTGCACCGCGCCCGCGCGGCCGAGGACGTGCCGCTGATGACCGACACCGACCGGCTGGCGCAGGTGTTCATCAATCTCGCCACCAACGCGCGCAAGTATTGCGACGCCGCCCGGCCCGAATTGCGGATCGTGGTGCGCGCGGCGGGCGGTCGTGTGTCGGTGGACTTCATCGACAATGGCAGTGGCATCCCGCGCGAGAGCCAGTCCGTGATCTTCGAGAAGTTTTCACGACTGTCCGATACGCGGGCGGCGGGCGGCGCCGGTCTCGGCCTCGCCATCTGCCGGGAGATCGTCACCAATCTCGGGGGGACGATCGGCTACCTGCCGGGCCAGGGCGGGGCGGCGTTCCGGGTGACGCTTCCGATCGGAAGGGCCGTCGCAGCCTGAGCGCCATCAACGGCGCATTAACCGGCATCTGTCAGATCGGTCGCGTCAGCCGGGGGAACCATGACGGACATGATCAGCAGCGGCGCAATCAACCTGATGCGGAAGAAAGCGGGCGAAGGCCGTCCGCCGCCGGAATTCGGCATCATGAACCCTGTTCGCGGGTGGCGCGTGTCGGTGCCCAAGGCTGCCGACGAGGCGATGGATCTGGTCGCGACTGCGCTTGCCGTGACCGAGATGCGCCTTCTGCGCGACGAGCTGACCGAGGATCTGCCCCAAGGGGCGTTGATCGTGATGCTGGAAGGACCGGACCGTCAGTATGGTCTGGCGATCTTCGACGCGAACATGATGGGCGGCCTGATCGAGGTCTCGACTTCCGGACGGGTGCAGCCGCGCCCGTCGCCGGTGCGCAAGGCGACGCGGACCGACGCGGTGATCTGCGCCGACTTCCTCGACAAGCTTTTCGAGATCTACGAGGCGACCGTGGCCGATCTCTCCGACGCGCCTCTGCTGTCCGGCTACCGTTATGCCACGCCGCTGCTCGACCCCCGCCTGGTGGAAATGACGCTTCCCGAAGCGCCCTACCGGCAGTTCACGCTGACGATCGACTTCGGCAACGGCGCCAAGCAGGGTGAATTGCGCATCGCGATGCCGGCGGCCAGACGACCGAAGGCTGCGGCCGGAGAACGCGGTGACGGCGGGTTCCAGACCGCGCTGCGCGAGAATGTCCTCGGCGTGCGCGCGGATCTGAACGCGGTCCTGCATCGGGTTACGCTGCCGTTGCGCCAGGTGGCGTCGCTGGCGGTGGGCGATGTCATTCCCCTTCCGATCGAGGCCTTGTCAGGTGTCGTTCTCGAGACCAGAGGGTCCAGGAAGATCGCGCTGGCGCGCCTGGGTCAGTCGAACGGCTATCGTGCGCTGCGTCTGCGTGACGATATCGAAGAGGATGTGTATGCGACCGCAGGCGGCGACGCCGAATTCGCACCGGCCGGTCCGGCGCCCGCGCCGGCGGGGCTGCTAGATCTGGACGGTCCGGATCCGGCGAGCGGTTTCGGCGACATGTCTGGGCCGACCGACTTCGCGCCGGACCTCGGCGCGTTCGGCGAAGGCGACGAGGCGCCGAGCGACCTGACGGAAATGGGCGACCTGCCGGCGCTGGGCGAGTTGCCGGATATCGCCGATCTTTCGCCTCTGGGCGACTTGCCGGCTCTCGATGCGTTCCCGGAGGGCGATCTTCCGGAGCTGCCGCCGCTCGGCTGACGGCTCGAGGCGGGAGGGTGAGTCAGCCCTCCGCCTTGCCCCGTGCTTCGATCTGCGGCCGCAAGCCGTCGAGGGGATAGCCCGCCTCGGCGGCGCGCCGCAGGATCTCGTCGGTGGGTCGTTCCCCGGCCTGTCCGAGGGCCCAGACGACGGTCGATCGCGTGCCCGAACGGCAATAGGCCAGCACCGGTCCGTCGGCTGCCCGGATAGCGCGGGACTGATCGCTCACGTTCGCTTCGCTCAGCGCCCCGTTATGGACCGGGTTCATCACGAAGCGGAGCCCCGCAGCCTCGGCCGCACGGCGCATCGCGTCGCTCGCGAGATCGGGTGTGACCTCTTCGTCGGGGCGGTTGCAGATGAGCGTCGAAAAGCCCTGCGCGCGCGCCTGCGGAAGCTCGTCAGGCGTGATTTGCGGGGCCACGGCGTAGCTGTCGGTCAGGTTCCTGATATCCATGCGCCAAGTGATATGCGGGCTGCATCGCGGGGTCCAGCGTCGGCTTGTCAGTGCCGCCGCGAGGGGCTACGCAAAGCGCATGACGCAGATGACGCTCATTCAGCAGGACGCCATGGCAGACGCCGCAGACGAAGCGGCGGGCGTGCTCCGGGGGCTGTCCAATCCGTCGCGGCTGTTGCTGCTTTGCCGATTGCTGGACGGAGAACGCAGCGTGAGCGACCTCGTCGAGGAGTTGGGCCTGGGGCAGGCCTATGTCTCTCAGCAGCTTTCGCGTCTGCGCGGGGCGGGTCTGGTGGCGTGCCGTCGCGACGGGCGCAACATGTTCTACCGGCTGGCCGACGCCCGGCTCATCATCGTGATCGAGGCCCTGCATCGGGCCTTCTGTCCGCCGGTCACGCCCGGCCCGGGCTGACCGGCTCGACCGACGTGGTCGCGCGTCAGGTCAGGATGACGCCCACAATCACCATCATCAGGCCCAGCAGAGAGACGAAGAGCGCAGCGAGGTTGAGTGCCACCGCGCGCTGAAGCCGCGCCCGCAGATCCGCGTCGGGCAGGTTCGCCCGCCGAGCGCGCAGGACGATCACGATGCACGACAGCACCCCCACCAGACCTGCGGCCGAAATCACCGCGCCCGTCCAGACCAGCCAATCCATCTCTCGCCCTCGCACGATGTTCCCGTTGCCGCCTTGCGGCAGGCTGGGGCCGGAGCTACCAACCGGCTCCGGATGCAGCAAGAGGCGAACATGAGCGAGATCATCGAGGACGGCCCGGCCGAGAGCTACCGCGTCACGGCGGAGGAATTGCGGCAGTTCATCGAGCGCTACGAGCGGCTCGAGGCGGAGAAGAAGGACATCGCCGACCAGCAGAAGGAGGTGATGGCCGAAGCCAAGGGGCGCGGCTACGACACCAAGGTGATCCGCAAGGTCATTGCGCTGCGCAAGCGCGAGCCCGACGATATCGCCGAGGAAGAGGCGGTGCTCGACATGTACAAGCAGGCGCTTGGCATGAGCTGAGGGCAGGGCGCGGTGGACATGATCCCGCCGATCGGGTAGCCCGACCGACATGACCGACAGAAATGCTCAGGCATCCATCCGGCGCCCCAGGGTTCACGCCCTCGACCGGTGGTCGCTCGGCGCGCTGGCGATTGCGGCGCTGGTGCTGATGCCGATCGCGGCCGTCGTCTGGCTGGCGGCAACGCCGGAGGAGAACGTCTGGCCGCACCTCGTCACGACGACCCTGCCGCGCTACCTGGGCAATACGCTGATCCTGATGGCGGCGGTGGGCGGTCTGTCGGCGCTGATCGGGACGGCGACGGCGTGGCTGGTGACCATGTACCGGTTTCCGGGCCGGCGCTGGCTGCAATGGCTGTTGCTGCTGCCGCTGGCGGTGCCGGGTTACGTGGGCGCCTACGCCCTCGTCGATTTTCTCGAATATGCGGGCCCGGTCCAGACCGCGCTGCGCGGGCTCTTCGGCTGGGAATCGGCGCGTGACTACTGGTTCCCCGAGATCCGCTCGCGCGGCTCGGCCATCGTGGTGCTGACAGCCGCTCTTTATCCGTATGTCTACCTGCTGTCGCGGGCCGCGTTCCGCGAGCAGTCGGGGTGCAGCTACGAGGTGGCCCGCGCGCTGGGCGCGGGTCCGTTGGCGCGGTTCTGGCGGGTGGGACTTCCTCTGGCGCGGCCGGCGATTGCCGCCGGCACGGCGATCGTCATGATGGAAACCGTCAACGATTTCGGGACGGTGGACTATTTCGCCGTCCAGACGCTCACGACGGGGATCTTCAGCGTCTGGTTGCAAGCCTCGAATGTGGGCGGCGCGGCGCAGATCGCCTGCGTGATCCTGGTGCTGATTCTGGCGCTTGTGGCGCTTGAAAAGCTCGGGCGCCGTCGCATCCGGTTCTATCGCCTGTCGCGGCAGGTGCGGCCGATGCAGCTTGTGCCGTTGGCTGGCTGGCGCGGCTGGCTGGCAACGCTGGCGTGCGCTTTGCCGATGTTGGTGGGGTTTGTCCTGCCGGTCGGAGTGCTGGTGGCGCATGCACTGGCGCGGCCCGAATTGTGGCTCGACCCGGGCCTGGCGGCGGCGTTGGTCAACACCGTGACCGTCGGCCTGATCGCTGCTGTGGTGACCGTCGCGGCCGGGCTTTTCATGGTCTACGGTGTGCGGATCAGCGGACGGACGCTGCCGGCGATGCTGTTGCCGGTGACGACGATCGGTTATGCCGCGCCGGGCGCGGTTCTGGGCGTCGGCATCCTGATCCCGTTGGCGAAGCTCGATAACGCGGTCGCCGACGGCACGGTGGCACTTTTCGGAACCGATCCGGGGCTTTTGCTGACCGGCACGGCTGTCGCGATCATCTATGCCTATGCGGTCCGGTTCTTCGCCATCGCGCAGGGCGCGGCCGATGCCGCGATGGGGCGCGTGTCGCCCAGCCTGCCGATGGCCGCCCGTGCGCTGGGGCGCAGCGCCGCGGGCACTCTGAGGTCAGTCTATGTCCCGCTTATCCGCGGCTCGGTCGGAACGGCGCTGCTGCTGGTCTTTGTCGATTGCGTCAAGGAATTGCCGGCAACGCTCCTGCTGCGGCCCTTCAACTGGAACACGCTGGCGACCCGCACCTACGAGCAGGCCTCGCTGGAGCGGATCGGCCATGCCGCCCCGGCGGCACTGGCCGTGGTCGCGGTGAGCCTCGCCGCTGTGTTGCTGCTGGCGCGCGCCAACCACCGCTGATCTTGCACGGACATGTCTTTGGCCATAAGGCTGGCAGCCGTGCCCCTATAGCTCAGCTGGTAGAGCATCTGATTTGTAATCAGAGGGTCGGGAGTTCGAGTCTCTCTGGGGGCACCAAGGCAATCAACAGCCTGGATTGCACATGACAGGGCTGACGAGCCGTGTCCCTGCGGCGTCGTGTTCGGATCGCCGCAATTTTCTGCCTTTCCTGACGGAGTGGGGGTCCGGAGCTGTCTCGGACGATGATTGCGATTGCTACTCTCCTTTGGAGCGCATGATCCGTGGCGCGCTGTTGCGACCCTTGGGGCAGTAGCCGCCGACTTCGAGGGGAAGCGGGTCGGGCTCTGACAAGCGCCTCAATGGACAGCACCATGCATTTCGGCTGGCGCGAAGCGTGAAGCAGACGATACGGGATAAGACGGTCTCGAACTCACGCCGCTCGTTTCCGTTTCGGATCCACATCTTGCGCCACTTTTGGGATCTAATGCCCGACCGTCTCTTTGCACTGGATTGTCAGTCTGCCGCCAGAATTGCTTTTCCACCCACGCCTGTTTCCAGTTTTATCTCTTGGGCGGATCAAGCTCGGAAAAAACCCGGGCCGAGCGCGACGGTCGTGTTCTCTTACGCGGCCAGGCGGTCGAGTCATTTCGGGCAGGTTGCAAGTGTTTCGCGCATCATCAAGGTCGTTTCCAGCTGACGGCTGGAAGACGGAACGTCGCCTTTCACCATTCCGATCAACATGCGTGCCGCTTCGCGTCCCATCTCGCGGTGCGGGACGTGAACGGTCGTCAATCTGGGACGCACGATGCGAGCGATGTCCAGATCGTCGAAGCCGGTGATCGACACGTCCTCAGGCACCCGCAGGCCCATCTCCCGGGCCATGTCCAATGCGCCGATCGCCATCACATCATTGCCGCACATGATGGCGGTCGGGCGAGGGGACCCGGACATCAGGGTTCTGAACGCTGCGGCACCATTTTCGAACGAGTAGTCGGTTTCTACGATCCGGAGCGTTTCTGGCTCGATCCGGCGCCGAGACATGGCCGCAATCACGCCCTCGACGCGATTTCGGGCCCGGTCGTTGGTTGCCTGGGGGGCGGAGATGATACCAATCCGCCGGTGCCCCCGATCGATCACCTCGAGCGCAAGACCTTCCATCGCCTTGCGATTGTCGAATCCGATCGACGCGCGTGAGGCGGATGCGTCGTATGCCCATGAAATCAAGTACGGAATACCGCGTTGATCCATGAAGGCATAGGCGTCCGCAGTTCGGTCATGCCCGATCAGCAGCAGGCCGTCGGCGCCGCGGGCGGCCAGCGTGTGAATCTGTTCTTCTTCTATGTCCTGACGATAGAAGGAACTGGCGACAAGAAGCGTCACGCCGTTCCGGCCAAGCTCCTCCTGAAACGCCTGCAGCCCCCGGGCGAAGATCGAGTTCTCCATGGTGGGAATGATCGCGCCAATCGTATTCGTGCGCTTCGCGGCCAGAGCCCGTGCGCCGAAATTGGGTGAATATCCCAGGTCCTTCACAGCGTTGAGCACACGCTCGCGCGTTTTCTCCAAGACCTGCCCGGGAGAGTTCAGGCAGCGTGACACGGTCGCGCTCGAGACTCCGGCCAGTTTGGCGACGTCATCCAGCGTCGGGGGCGTCGTGTCGCGCGGGGCGCTCGATGATCGTTTTCGGTCTTGGTCGCTGGCCAAATCTTCATCCTCGTAGCAAGGGCCCACATAGCACGGATTTTCAAAGCGCAAGATAATTGCGACCCGGAGGCTTAGATTTACTTGCCGCACGCCATGTAAGCGCTTACAACAGAATGAACGGATGATTCGACACAAGGGGGTCACATCCATGGCACTCGCACTCGCTGTTGCGATTTTCGCGGTTTTCGCGGCCAACGTCGTTCTTTCGTCTTTCGGAGGATCTCCCTTTCTCGGGGATATCGGGGAGATGTTGACGCTGTTTGCCGCGTCCGTGGCATTCGTTGCGGCCATTCTGAAAAGAGAAGCGGCGTCCAAGAACCGCTCCGGCTAGAAAATTTGAATTGGGAGGAAACAATGACTGGAACCCACAAGGAACTCGCCTGCGCGGAGCGGCGGAATTTTCTCAAACTCGTCGGGGGTGGAAGTTTCACGGCGGCCATGGTTGCCGGCGCCGGCGGACTCCTGTGGTCTGACGCAGCAGTCGCGCAGACTGCGATCGAGGAGCGGGAGCGCGAGCAGGCGGCCGAACATCTGATGACGATCGCGACGGCCTATGTCCTGGGCGCGTCCCGCAGCTATCCGATCATGCAGCTCGATCTCAAGGAGAACATCCAGAACGCGACCAACGGAAAGGTCTACGTCAAGCTTGCACCTGGCGGCCAACTCGGCGCCGGAGGGGCGCTGACGCAGAAGGTCCAGGGCGGCACGATCCAGGCCGCGCAGCACTCGCTGTCCAATTTCGCGTCATTCGCGCCGGTCGTCGACCTGATCAACCTGCCGTATTTCTGCGGATCCAACCAGCGGTTCACGAACCTGGTGAATTCCGAAGCCTGGAAGGCGGAGGTGAATCCAAAGATAGAATCCTCGGGCTTCAAGGCGCTGTGCTACATCGTCATTGATCCGCGGGTCGTCGCGATGCGTCGGGGCGGCGAGGGCCCGGTGCTGACGCCGTCCGATCTTTCCGGCGTGAAGTTCCGCGTCCCGGGCTCGGCGATGCTGCAGCAGTATTACCGGATGGTCGGCGCGAACCCGACGCCCGTCGCCTGGGGCGAGACGCCCTCGGCGATCAAGCAGGGCGTGGCGGACGCGCTCGATCCGTCGGTGGGCGCGCTTTACGTGTTCGGGTTCCAGGATATCCTGAGCCACGTCACCTTCACGCAGGCGGTGCCGGACAGCCAGGTCTACTCGCTCAATCTGGAGTGGTTCGAGAGTCTCTCGGCCGACGTTCAGGAGGGCATCGAGTTCGCCGGCGAGGTGACCGCGCAGCAAAACCTCGCCAAGGTGCCTGCCGCGCGCGCCTATGCCATGGCGGAGCTCACCAGGGCGGGAGTGGAATTCCACACGCTGAACGATGACCAGCTGGCCGAATGGAAAGAGGCCGGCGGTTACCAGCGGCCGGAATGGGACGAGTTCAAGGTCGAGCTCGCCGGTTCCATGGAGACATTCGCCGCGCTGGAGGAAGCCGCCGGAACGATGGGCCGCTACTACGTGCACGACGCCTGACGTCCGCACCGGCCGGCGCCTTGAGGTGCCGGCCATCTGCCGAAATGTACACCGCAGGGCGCGCGACGCGTCCGGCACCTGACGGCCGGCGGCCGGCGGAAGGGAGAGCATATGTCGAATGTCCTTGATGCGCTGAATCGGAATGCCGAGCGATGGGCGCTGTTGCTGTTCTACGTGATGCTGGTCGCGACGATGTTCATCGAGGTCCTCCGAAGGGAGATCTTCGCCAACTCGTCGATCTGGGGCGAGGAGATCGTTCGCTACTCCTTCATCTATCTCGCGTGGATCGGCGCCGCCGCCGCCGTCAAGGAACGCGGTCACATCCGGATCGACGTGATCACGCACTATGTCGGCCCCCGGGTGAAGGCGCTCCTCTACATTCTCGGCGATCTGGTGATGTTCGCGGTCGCCGCGGTCGCGGTCTACTGGTCCTTCGAGACGGTCATGGTCTCGGCCAAGTTCGGATCGGTCAGCCACGGCCTCAGGGTCTCGATGGTCTGGTTCCTCTCGGCCGTGCCGATCGGGTTCGCGCTGGTGATCTTCCGGCTCGTCCAGTCCTTCCTTCGCGACATCAACGACCTTCGATACGGGCGCCCCGTGTTCGAAGGCGACAAACTCTTCGATTGAAGGAACGGACATGCTCTGGAACCAACTGCAGAACCAGGCGGTCGAGCTCGGCTGGGATTTCTACGGCCCCGTCATCCTCTTCGTGGTGCTCGTGGCGCTGGCGGTGCCAGTCTGGGCCGCGATCGGATCGGCCGCGATCATCATGCTGCTGATGTCGGGGGCGCTGCCGCTGTCGCTCGTCGGCGAAAGCCTCTTCGACGGGATCGACGCCTTCGCGCTGACGGCGGTGCCGCTCTTCATCCTGACCGGTGACGTGCTGGTCAGGACGGGCCTCAGCCGCAAGTTCCTCGACGTGGCCGAGGCGGTGACCAAGTTCGCCAGGGGCGGGTTCGGGTCGGCCACGGTCCTTGTATGCGGCATGTTCGCGGCGATCTCCGGGTCCGACGCCGCGGGCGCGGCGGCCGTGGGCCGCATGACCATCGACCGGCTGGTCGAGTCGGGCTATCCGCGTCCTTATGCCTGCGCGCTCGTCGCCGCGGGCGCCTGTACGGGCATCCTGATCCCGCCCTCGATCGCCTACATCATCATCGGACTTGTCCTCGGGATCTCGGCCTCGACGCTGTTTCTTGCGGCCCTCATCCCCGGCATCGCGATCCTTGTCTCGATCCTCGCCACCAACATCGTGATGAACCGGATCTACGCGTACGAGACCGGCGGCAACATCAGCATGGGCGAGTATTTCGGCAATGTCGGCAAGGCGCTCAAGGAAGGCTGGTACGCCTTTCTCGTTCCCGGCATCATCTTCTACGGCATCTTCTCCGGACGTCTCACCCCGACCGAGGCCGGCGCGACCGCGGTCGTCGTCACCATCATCATGGGCTTCATCCTCGGAACATTGCGGTTCTCCGACTTCCCGGCGATGCTCGTCAGCTCGGCGAAGGTGAACGGGGTGATCCTGCCGATCATCGCGTTCTCGCTCCCGCTGGCTCAGGCGCTGGCGATCATGGGCGTTCCACAGGGGTTCGTCTTCTCGATCACCTCCATGACCGACAACCCGGCGCTCCTCATCCTGCTGATGGTCGGCATCCTCATCGCCGCCGGCTGCGTGATGGAAACGACGCCGAACATCGTGATCCTCGCGCCGATCCTCAAGCCTCTGGCCGACAACATCGGCATGAACGAGATCCAGTTCTGCATCATGATGATCACCGCCCTGGGCGTCGGCTTCATCACACCGCCGCTGGGCCTCAACCTCTTCGTGGTCTCCGGCCTCACTGGCGAGTCGATCCTGAAGATCGCCGCGCGCGCCGTACCGTTCGTGCTCTTCATGCTGCTCGTGACGCTCATGATCGCCTACATCCCGGCGATTTCCACGTCACTCCTTCCCGACGTCTACAGATAGGATCCGTCCATGCCGAGAGAATATCTCAAGAAAGCGACACTGACCTCGAAAAGCGATGCTTCGGAGGTCAAGGAAACCGTCCAGAACATTCTGAACGACATCGAGGCGGGCGGCGACGCGGCGGCACTGGAATATGCCGCGAAGTTCGACGGCTACGAGGGCAACATCCTCCTGTCCCCGGACGAGATCGCGGCCGCGGAGGACCTCGTCCCGGAGAAGCTGAAGGCGGATATCCGGTTCTCGCACGAGAACGTCCGCAAGTTCGCGGAGGCGCAGAAGCGGACGCTCGAAAACATCCAGATCGAAGTCGTTCCCGGCATGACCCTGGGTCAGAAGTCAATTCCGGTGAAGGCGGCCGGCTGTTATGTTCCGGGCGGGCGCTACAGCCATATCGCCAGCGCCATCATGACGGTGACGACCGCCCGGGTGGCCGGCTGCGAGCACATCGTCGCGTGCTCTCCGCCGCGGCCTGGCGTCGGAATCCACCCCGCGATCGTCTACGCGGCGCACATCTGCGGTGCCGACCGCATCCTTGCGATGGGAGGCGTCCAGGGGGTCGCCGCGATGACCTTCGGCCTCTTCGGGCTGCCGAGGGCCAACATCCTCGTCGGTCCGGGAAACCAGTTCGTGGCAGAAGCCAAACGGATTCTCTTCGGGCGCGTCGGCATCGACATGATCGCCGGCCCGACGGACAGCCTGATTCTCGCCGACGCGACGGCCGATCCTGCCATCGTCGCCACAGACCTCGTCGGGCAGGCCGAACACGGCTACAACTCGCCCGTCTGGCTCGTCACCGACGATCGCGCCCTTGCCGAAGAAGTCATGCGCCTCGTTCCGCAATACATCGACGATCTGCCGCAGGTGAACCGCGACAACGCGGCCGCCGCATGGCGCGACTATGCCGAGGTCATCGTGTGCGCCGACCGGGAAGAGATGGCGGCGACGTCGGACGATTACGCGCCCGAACACCTGACCGTCATGGCCGACGACCTCGACTGGTGGCTCGAGCGGTTGTCCTGCTACGGCTCGCTGTTCCTTGGTGAAGAGACGACGGTGGCGTTCGGCGACAAGGCGGCCGGCACCAATCACGTCCTGCCGACATCCGGCGCGGCGTCCTATACGGGCGGGCTCTCGGTCCACAAGTACATGAAGATCGTCACCTGGCAGCGCGCGACGCGGGACGGCTGCAAGCCTGTTGCCGAGGCAACCGCCCGGATCGCGCGTCTCGAAGGCATGGAAGGTCACGCCCGGACCGCCGACATCCGGCTGAAGAAGTTCTTTCCCGACGAAACCTTCGATCTGGTGCCCGATGCCTGAAGGCGCGCGCGCCCTGTTCGATGTCGGTGGCCGCGTCGCGTGTGTCACCGGCGCGAGCGCCGGCCTCGGCCGGCGCGCCGCGACCGTGCTCGCGGCCGCCGGTGCCCGCGTCATCGGCGTGGCCCGGCGGGCGGATGCGCTCCACGAATGGGCGGCGGAGGCCGAGGGCGAAACCCATGCCGTGCGGGCCGACGTCGCGGACCGTGATCGCATGGCGGACCTTGCGGACCGGATTTCCGAACCGTTCGGGCCGCCGGACATCGTCGTCCACGCGGCCGGGATCAACACCCGCGAAATGGCGGACGACGTGACGCCCGGCGGTTGGGACACGACTCTGGGCCTCAATCTCGCCGCGCCGTTCTTCCTCAGCCAGAGGCTCGTTCCCTCGATGGCCGAGAAGGGTTGGGGGCGGATCGTGAACTTCGCCTCGCTGCAATCGACGCGCGCCTTCCCCGGGGGCGTGGCCTACGGCGCATCCAAGGCCGGGATCTCGCAACTGACACGCTCGATGGCCGAGGCGTGGTCTTCGCGCGGCATCACGGCCAACGCTCTGGGGCCGGGCTTCTTCCGGACAGAGCTGACGGCGCAGGTCTTCGACGATCCCGTCCGCTCGGCGCGCAATGCCGAACAGACCTGCATCGGCCGCAACGGCGAACTCTCCGACATCGACGGACCGCTGCTGTTTCTCTGCTCGGACGCGTCCGCCTACGTCACCGGGCAGATCCTGATGGTCGACGGGGGGTTCACCGCGAAATGAAGGCGCTTGTCTACACCGCTCCGGAATCGCTCATCTACCGCGATGTCCCGGACCCTGAACCCGCGGACGGCGAAGTCGCCGTCCGTGTCGAGAGTGTCGGCATCTGCGGATCGGACATGCACGCCTATCTTGGCCACGACGAACGGCGGCCCGCGCCGCTGGTGCTGGGCCATGAAGTCGCCGGAATCATCGCCACGGGACCACGGTCCGGGCAGCGCGTCACCGTCAACCCGCTGGTCACGTGCGGCACTTGCGCTGCATGCCTCGCTGGCCGCGACAACCTTTGCCCGACGCGGCAGATCATCTCGATGCCGCCGCGGCCGGGTGGCTTCGCCGAAAGCGTGGTCCTGCCTTCCGGAAACCTCGTCGACATACCTGACGGATTCTCCGCCGATCAGGCCGCTCTGGCCGAACCCATCGCCTGCGGCTGGCACGCAGTCCGTATGGCCCTGTCGCGTGTCGACGGCGCGGCAAGGGCCCTGGTGATCGGCGGTGGCGCAATCGGTCTCGGCGCGGGGCTCAGCCTCTCGGCCCACGGGACCGGGAACGTCGTCGTGCTGGAGCCCAACCGCATCCGGCGCGCGTTTCTCGACCGGAAATGCGGTCAGACCGTCATCGATCCCGCCGACCTCGCAAGCGACGACCGCTTCGACGTCGTGATCGACGGCGTCGGATACGAGGCCACCCGCCGGCAGGCCTCTGCCCACGTCCGACCTGGAGGCGTGATCGTGCATATCGGGCTTGGCAGCGCCGAAGGCGGCCTCGACATCCGCCGGATGACGCTTTGGGAAGTCACGTTCATCGGGACGTACACCTACACCGCCCAGGACTTCCGCGACACCGCCGAAGCCATGTTCGACGGCCGCCTCGGTCCGCTCGACTGGACCGAAGCGCGCGCCCTCAGCGAGGGGCAGACTGCATTCGCCGATATCCGCGCAGGCCGCACGGCCGCACCGAAGATCATTCTCAGACCTGACCGCCAAGGAGGACCAAATGGCTGAAATCCCGCATCTGCTGGTACACGAGGAAGCAGACAATGTCGGCGTCGTCGTCATCGAAGGATTGACCGCGAACACCGACATGCTGTGCTGCATCACGCATGACAATTCGACGTTCCGCCTGACCTCGGGCGCCGATGTTCCGATCGGTCACAAGATCGCGCTCAAGGACCTCAAGGCCGGCGATACCGCAATCAAGTACGGCGAGGACATCGGCAAGATCACCGCCGACGTCGCCAAGGGCGCGCACGTGCACACCCACAACTGCAAAACGAAGCGCTGGTAAGGAGCCCACACATGGCCTCGAAGTATTCCAACATCACCGTCCAGGGCTACCGGCGTGACAACGGCCGCGTCGGCGTGCGCAACCACGTCCTCATCCTGCCGCTCGACGACATCTCCAACGCCGCCTGCGAGGCGGTCGCGAACAACATCAAGGGCACGCTGGCGATTCCGCACGCCTACGGCCGGCTGCAATTCGGCGAGGACCTCGACGTCCACTTCCGCACCATCATCGGCACCGGGGCCAACCCCAACGTCGCCGCCTGCGTCGTCATCGGGATCGAGCCCGGCTGGACCCAGCGCGTCGTCGACGGCATCGCCAAGACCGGAAAGCCCGTGCAGGGGTTCTCCATCGAGCAGAACGGCGACCTCAAGACCATCATGAACGCCAGCCGCGCCGCCAAGGAAATGGTGCACTACGCCTCCGAGTTGCAGCGCGAGGAATGTTCGATCTCCGACCTCTGGATCTCGACCAAGTGCGGCGAGAGCGACACGACAACGGGTCTCGGCTCCTGCCCGACGGTCGGCAACATGTACGACAAGCTCCTGCCCGAGGGCATCTACGGCTTCTTCGGCGAAACCTCGGAGATCACCGGTGCCGAGCACATCTGCCAGAAGCGCGCGGTCAACGAGGAAGTCGGCGAGCGCTGGTACAAGATGTGGAAGGCCTATCAGGACGACGTGATCTTCGCGCACCAGACCGATGACCTCAGCGACAGCCAACCCACGAAGGGGAACATCGAGGGCGGTCTGACCACCATCGAGGAAAAGGCGCTGGGCAACCTCGAAAAGATCGGCCGGACCTCGGAGTTCATCGACATTCTCGACCCCGCCGAGGCCCCGCAATCGGGCAACGGGCTCTACTTCATGGACAGCTCTTCCGCGGCGGCGGAATGCGTCACGCTGATGGCGGCGGGCGGCGCGGTGATCCACACCTTCCCGACCGGGCAGGGCAACGTGATCGGCAACCCGATCGTGCCGGTCATCAAGATCACGGCCAACCCCCGCACGGTCCGCACGATGAGCGAGCACGTCGATGTCGACGTCACCGGCATCCTGCGCCGCGACATGACCATCGACGAGGCGGGCGACGAACTGATCGAGATGATCCGGCGCACCGCGAACGGGCGGAACACGGCATCCGAGGCGCTGGGGCACCGCGAGTTCTCGATGACCAAGCTCTACCGCAGCGCGTAGCAAACTTGCGGGCGGCCACATCGGCCGCCCGCCGAAGGGACCGCCAAATGGAAGAGATGCAGCGCATCGGCCTTTCCGAGGCTGAAAGCCTGATCACGCAGGGTCTGATCGCCAACGGCGTACCGGCCGGCGCGGCGCGCTCCGTGGCGGCGGCTCTGGTCGCGGCCGAGGCCGAGGGACAGGTGGGGCACGGCTTTTCGCGGCTCGAGGACTACGTTGCCCAGGTCCGCTCGGGCAAGCTGCGGGCCGACGCGGAGGTCGAGGTGACGAGGGTCAACACCACGGCCCTTCTGATCGACGCGGGCCACGGATTCGCCTACCCCGCGCTGGATCGTGCGGTATCCGAGGGCGCGGACATCGCGCGCGAGTTCGGCTCGGCGACGATGTCGGTGCGCAACTCTCACCATTGCGGCGCGCTTTCGGTGCAGGTGGACAGGCTGGCCCGACGCGGTCTGGTGGCGTTCATGTTCGCGAATGCACCTGCTGCGATCGCGCCCTGGGGCTCCAGCCAACGGATCTACGGGACCAATCCGATCGCGTTTGCCGCGCCGCGTGTCGAGGCCGATCCGCTGGTGATCGACCTGTCCCTGTCGCGCGTCGCACGGGGCAAGGTGATGCACGCCCGGAAAAGCGGCCTGCCGATCCCCCTCGGATGGGCGCTCGACGCCGACGGAAACCCGACGACCGATCCCGAAAGCGCGCTGGCCGGCAGCATGGTCCCCATCGGCGAGGCCAAGGGCACGTCCCTCGCCCTCATGGTCGAGATCCTGGCGGCGGTGATGACGGGCAGCAACCTGAGCACCGAGGTCTCGTCGTTCTTCACCCCGGATGGACCGCCGCCTGGCACAGGGCAGTTCCTGATGGCCCTGCGCCCTCCCGACGGCGCGGATTTCGGACAGCGGCTCGACCGCTTGCTGAGCATGGTGGGCGCGGCCGAGGGCGCCAGGCTCCCCGGAGCCCGCCGCGCCGCGGCCATCGCGGCGGCGCACGCGAACGGCATCGACGTGCCCGCACGGTATATCCGCGCCGCTCAGGCGTTGACGGAGATAGAGGTCTGACATGCTGAGAGCCCTTCGCCAGCCCGACGCATTCGCCAAGGCAGTGCAGGTCACGCGGCAGGCCCTGCCTGGCATCCTCGTGGCCGGTGTGATCGCCCTGGCCAGCCAGTTCGTGTCGGATCATTACGGCGCGCCGGCGATGCTTCTGGCCCTGCTTTTCGGCATCGCGATGAACTTCCTGTCGGCCGACGCGACGTGCGCGTTCGGTATCCAGGTCGCCGCCCGCAGTCTCCTGCGCGTCGGGGTCGCGCTTCTCGGCCTGCGCATCAGTTTCGAGATGGTGGCCGGGCTCGGCTGGCAGATCGTCCTGCTGATCGTGTTCGGGGTCCTGTCGACGATCGGCTTCGGTCTGGCCGCATCCCGCCTGTTCGGCTTCCGGTACCGGTTCGCCTTCCTGTCCGCCGGATCGGTCGCCATCTGCGGCGCCTCGGCCGCCATGGCCATCGCCGCCATCCTGCCCCGCGACGAGAAGTCGGAGGACAGGCTGGTCTTCACCGTCGTCGGCGTCACCGTCCTGTCGACCATCGCGATGATCATCTACCCGATCCTCGGCGGCATCATGGCATTGGACGAGTACACGGCCGGGATCTACCTCGGCGCGACGATCCACGATGTCGCGCAAGTCGTGGGCGCCGGCTTCTCGATCTCCGAAACCGCGGGGGAGACGGCCACACTGGTCAAGCTGCTGCGGGTCTCCATGCTGGCTCCGATCGTCATCATCGCGTCGCTTGTCATCCAGCGGTCCGCGTCGGCCGGAGAGCTGGGCAGCAGTCGGCCGGCGCTGATTCCCGGCTTCGTGGCGGCCTTCGTCGCCTTCGCGTTTCTCAACTCGTTCGTCGACCTGCCCGGCGCGCTGACCGTCGCCGCGGCGGCGACCTCGCGATGGTTGCTGCTGGTCGCCATCGCCGCGGTCGGCCTCAAGACCATGCCGAAGGACGTGCTCAAGGTCGGCCGGGCCGCCGCGGCCCTGCTTGTCGCCGAAACGGTGTTCCTGGCGTGCGTGATCGCGATCGGGCTTCACTTTCTCAACGTACCGGCGCTGCCGACGCAGTGAATGAAAAGGGTCCAAAGAATGCAGCATATCCTCATCCCGGTCGCACTCGATCACGAGGGGTTGGTGGGCAAGAAGCTCGACCTCAGCCGCCGCCTCCTTGCCGATGGCGGCAGGATCACCCTGCTGACGGTCCTCGAATCGATCCCCGGCTACGTCGCCGAGTTCATCGACCAGAAGCCCGAGCACCACCTGACCGACAGGATCCGCCAAAAACTCCGCGAGGCGGCCGGCGATGATCCGGCGATCGCTTGCGAGGTGGTCACCGGAAAGGCGGGTGTCGAGATCGCCAGCTTCGCGCGGTCCCACCGGGTCGAGTTGATCGTCATCGGATCGCACCATCCCTCGGCGCAGGACTATTTCCTCGGCTCGACCGCCGCCCGGGTGGCGCGGCGGGCGCCATGCTCGGTCATGGTGGTGCGCTGAGACACGGCCGGGAACTTTGTCGGCGGGAGAGACCCCGCAGGATGCAACAGGGAGAGGCGACATGGAGAAGAATCTGTTCAGGCTGATGGTCGGCAGTTTGGCGCTGGCGGTGTTCGGCGGGGCCGCAGCCGCGCAGGACGTGACGATCGGTCATTTCGGCAACCCGACACCGATGCAGGTCGCACGGGCCGACGGCGCGTTCGAAGAAGCGACAGGCTGGAACATCGAATGGCGCAAGTTCGCCTCCGGCTCCGAGGTCATCGCCGCAATGGCGTCCGGCGACGTCGTCCTGGCCGAACTCGGTTCGTCTCCGCTGGCCATCGCCGCCAGCCAGGGGGTCGACCTGCAGCTCTTCATGCTGGCGCAGGTCATCGGCGAGGCCGAGAGCCTGATCGTCCGCGACGGGTCCGGCATCGAGGCTCTGGAGGATCTGGCAGGCAAGCGCGTCGCCGTCCCCGTCGGATCGACGGCGCACTTCTCGCTCATGGGCGCGCTGCAGCATGCCGGCATCGCCGAGGGGGATCTGACGATCATGAACATGCCTCCCGAGCAGATCGCCGCGGCATGGGAGCAGGACGCCATCGACGCGGCTTTCGTCTGGCAGCCGGTGCAAAGCCAGATCCTGCAGAAGGGCACGCTTCTGGTAGGCGCGGACCAGACGGCCGAATGGGGCTTTCCGACGTTCGACGGGTGGGTGGTGAACGCCGGTTTCGCGGCCGACAACGCCGAGGCGCTCGCGGCCTTCGCCAGAACGATGGACGCGGCGAACAAGGCCTACATCGACGATCCCTCCGCCTGGACCTCCGAGAGCGAGATGGTGCAGGCCGTCGCCTCGCAGACGGGCGCAGACGCCGAACAGATCCCCGGCATCCTCGAGGGCTTCGCGTTCATCCCCCTCGATGAGCAGACGGGCGAAAAGTGGCTGGGCAGCGCGGCCGGCACGATGAAGGCGACCGCCGAGTTCCTGCAGGCGGCGGGCCGGATCGACAGCGCCGCCGATGATTACGGCCCCTTCGTGAACACCGACATCGCGGCTTCCGCCAGTCGATAGCACGTCCCGCAAACGCGTTGTCCGGGCATCTGGGCCCGGGCAACGAAGACGGGCAGGGAGCGCCACGATGGGCCTCGAGATCAGGAACGCGTCGGTCATCTACCCCTCGTCAGAGGGCCGGCCGCCGGTCGAAGCGCTGACCGGCATCGACCTGACGATGCAGGGCGCCGATTTCGTCGTCGCGCTGGGTGCGTCGGGCTGCGGAAAGTCCACGCTCCTGAACCTGATCGCGGGATTTCTGTCTCCAAGTTCGGGCGACATCCTTCTCGACGGATCTCCGGTCTCGGGACCGGGGGCCGACCGGTCGGTGGTGTTCCAGAAACACGCGCTGCTGCCGTGGCTCGACGTGCTCGAGAACGTCGCCTTCGGCCTCAGGATGCAGGGTGTGAGCAACGCCCGACGCCAGGAGACGGCCCGCGGATTCATCTCCCTCCTCGGATTGGAAGGGTTCGAGCACTCGCCGGTCTACCGCCTGTCGGGCGGCATGCAGCAGCGCGTCGGCATCGCCCGCGCCCTGACCTGCGACCCGAAGGTCCTGCTGATGGACGAACCGCTCGGCGCGCTCGACGCGCTGACGCGGGAAAAGGCGCAGGAGCTGATCCTGCGGATCTGGGACGACACCCACAAGTCGGTCTTCTTCATCACCCATTCGGTCGAAGAGGCGTTGTTCATGGGAACCAGGCTCATCGTCATGTCGCCGCGGCCGGGCCGCATCGCGCACCGCTTCGACCTGCCGTTCTCGCGCCGCTTCCTCGCCGGCGCGCCGGCGCGCGAGGTCAAGGCGTCGCGCGCGTTCATCGAACTGCGCGAGGAGGTGCTCAAGATCATCTTCGCCGACGAGGAGGAGGTCCCCGCGTGAGCGACATGCCCGGCAAGAAGGCAGTGGGCGCCGCCGAAGAGGCCCGTCTCAATCCGCGCACCGGCGTCTTCGCCTGGCTCAGCCGCGGTCGCCCGACAAGACCGGGCGAGACCTACGGCGTGCCCGGCCAGGGCGAGACGGTGTGGCTGTCGGTCGCGTCGATCGCGACGCTGATCTTCGCCTGGTGGCTGGTGACCGCTTTCGGCTGGGTCAAACCGCTCTTTGTGCCCTCGCCCGGGGCCGTCGTGCTGAAGTTCGTCGACGTCTGGCAGAACGGGTTCACCAACACCTCGTTTCTCACCCACATCTGGGTCTCCACCGCGCGGGTCTTCGGCGCGTTCCTGCTGGCCTGCGCCGTCGGCATACCGCTTGGCCTCGCCATGGGGATGAGCCCGGCGATCCGCGGCATCTTCGACCCGCCGATCGAGTTCTACCGCCCGATCCCGCCGCTTGCCTACCTTCCGCTTATGATCATCTGGTTCGGCATCGGCGAGACGTCGAAGGTTCTGCTGATCTTCCTGTCGGTGTTCGCGCCGGTGGCGCTCGGGGCGCGGGCGGGCGTGCGCTCCGCCGCGATCGAGCAGATCCACGCGGCCTACTCCTTCGGCGCCTCGCGCTGGCAGGTCATGCGGCACGTCATCCTGCCCTCTGCGCTGCCCGAGATCTTGACGGCCATGCGCATCGGCATCGGATTCGGCTGGACCACCCTGGTGGCGGCCGAGATGGTCGCGGCAACGCAGGGACTTGGCTACATGGTCCTGTCGGCCAGCCAGTTCCTGCAGACCTCGACCGTCGTCATGGGGATCATCGTCATTGCGGCGATTGCCTACGCCTTCGATCTTCTCATGCGCTTTGTCGAGCGGCGCGTCGTACCCTGGAAGGGCAAGATGTGATGTCGTGCCTTGCGCGTCCCCGTGAGCACGTGCCGTCAGTCCCTGCCGCCCTCCGCCCCGGTCCACCGCCCGCGGGATCGGCCGGAGAAGTGTAGCGCGCGACTTGTTGGCCGCTCCGAAGACGTCGACGTCGAGCGTCTCAAGGTCTTCGTCGCTTCGCACTCTTGGCGGCAATTGATGCGAGATGCCATTCCCGTTGAGCCAGAGCCTCAGACAGGGTGATCGAACTTTCTGCGTTGAGGCGCACGCTCGACACGCACCGCGCCCCTTGCCGAGGCGGCGAAAGAAGGCCACCTGCGCATCATGAATGATCTTGCCTCACCGCTCGCCAAGAAAGCCGGCACGCCGGATGCACTGGTTCCGGCCTGGGAGGGGGATCGCCTCGTGCCGGTCGAGAAGCTTGAAGTGCATCGAAGGGGATTGCGGCACAAGGCAGTCTCCGTCTTCGTGATGGCGGGGGAGGCGGTTCTGCTCCAGCGGCGGGCGGCGGGCAAGTATCACACGCCCGATCTCTGGGCCAACACCTGTTGCACCCATCCGCTCTGGGGCGAGGCGCCGGCGGCGTGCGCGGCCCGTCGGCTGGAGGAAGAGCTGGGTCTTGCCGGCCTGCCGCTCCGCCACCGGGGGGTCGTTGAATACCGGGCGCAGGTTGGCAACGGTCTCGTGGAGCACGAGGTGGTGGACCTGTTCGTCTCGCGCCCCGATCGAGTCCCGGTTCCGTCGCCCGACCCGCGCGAGGTTGCCGAGACGCGTTGGATCTCTCTTTCGGATCTGGAAGACGAGATCGGCTCCGCGCCGGAGCGGTTCGTGCCCTGGCTGCTGATCTATCTGGAGCGGCATCGAGAATTGATCGCCTGACCGGGACACAGCGCGGCGCTTGACGACGCCCGCATGAGGTGGGGTCCGGTGCGCGCGGTCAATCTGGACGCTCGCCCGACGGTTGAGGCTCCCGGCCGCAAGCCCGGAACAGATCCATCCGGGAGCCTGACCCGGTTGTGCGCGCCTCGGCTCTTCGGCCTGTCAGCCAGCCCTGGGTGGCGGATCGGGGTTCAGCCGCCAGATGGCGACGTTGAGGGCGCCGGCATAGGTGACCCAGACGAAGTAGGGCGCGAGCATCCACCCGGCCGCCATATCGGCCTGCCAGAACGTGACCAGCGTCGCCAGCACCGCCAGCCAGAGCGCGCCGATGATCGCTGCGCCGGTTCCGATCCGGCCGAGCCCGAAGAAGACCGGGGTCCAGACCGCGTTGAGCGTGATCTGCAGCGCCCAGAGCGCGAGGGCGAGCGGCGCTACGCCGAGGCTCGCGACCCGCGCCGCGGCGAGCGCCATCAGGATGTAGAGGATCGTCCACGCGATCGGAAAGAGCCAGTCCGGCGGCGTCCAGGACGGCTTGGCAAGGCTTTCGTACCAGCGGCCGGGCTTGAACAGGATGCCCGTCAGGGCAGCGGCGGCGCAGGCGGCGAGAAAAACGGCAAAAAGGCTCCAGCTCATGGGACGTATAGATGGCGGCACGTTTTCGAACGTCCAAAGCAGAAGCGGCGTGAAGGCTTGTCACGCCGCTCCGGGACGCTGACAATCGGCGCCATGACGGATGCAGCAGAACGACGGGCCGGATGGCAGGCGCAGGCCCTTCGGGCACTTTTCGATGCGGCGGTGGCGGCCGCCGACCCGATGCGGATCGTGCCGTCCGCGTTGCCGGACCGGCCTCCGGGTCGGGTCGTGGTGGTGGGCGGCGGCAAGGCCTCGGCGCGTATGGCCGAGGCCGTTGAGTCGGTCTGGGGGCCGGTCGAGGGGCTGGTGATCACCCGCTACGGCCACGCCCGGCCGTGTCGTGGCGTCGAGATTGTGGAAGCCGCCCATCCCGTGCCCGACGCGGCGGGTGCGGCAGCAACCGCGCGGATGCTGCAGTTGCTCGAAGATCTGGGCGCGGACGATTTCGCGCTGGCGCTGATCTCGGGCGGCGGGTCGGCGCTTCTGTGCGCGCCCGCGCCCGGCCTGACGCTGGACGACAAGCAGGCGGTTTCGCAGGCGCTGCTCGCGTCGGGCGCGCCGATCGGCGCGATGAACGTGGTGCGCAAGCATCTGAGCCGGGTCAAGGGCGGACAGCTCGCCGCTGCGGCCTGGCCCGCGCGGATGCTGGCGCTGGCGATCTCGGATGTGCCGGGCGACGATCCGCGGGCGATCGCCTCGGGCCCGACGGTGGCCGAGCCCTCCGATGCGGCCGAGGCATCGGCGATCCTGGCGCGATGGCAGATCGACGTGCCCGACACCGTGCGGCAGCACCTGGCAGGGGGCAGTTCCGTCGTGCCGCCTGGCGATCCGCGCCTGTCGAGGACCGAGACGCATGTCGTGGCCGCCCCCTCGCAATCGCTTGCCGCCGCGGCGGCGCTGGCGGAGACCCTGGGCCTCGCGCCGCGTCTTCTTGGCGATGCTCTCGAGGGCGAGGCGCGGGATCTGGCGGCCGAGCACGTGGCGCTGGCTCTGGAGATGCAGGCGGCGATGGAGCCGGGCGACGCGCCGCTTGTCCTGCTGAGCGGGGGAGAGTGCACGGTGCGCGGGCGCGGCGCGGGCACGGGCGGCCCGAACGCCGAATTCGCCTTGGCTGCGGCGATTGGCCTCGCAGGCCGGACCGGCATCCATGCCATCGCCTGCGATACCGACGGTGTCGACGGGGCCGCCGAGGTGGCCGGAGCGCTCGTCGGGCCCGACACGCTCGCATGGGCGACATCTGCGGGCCAGAATGCCGAGGCAGCGCTGGCCGCCCACGACAGCCACGGTTTTTTCGGCGCCATCGGAGATCAGGTCGTGACCGGCCCGACCCTGACGAACGTGAACGACTTCAGGGCGCTGATCGTGGAGCCGTTGCCGTGCTGATCCGCGATCGCCCGCAATTGGATCCGGCCGCGCGCCGCGCTAGAAAAGCGGCATGAGCACAAGGTTGAAGGTGGCGGTGGTCGGGGCCGGTCTGGCCGGTCTGACGGCCGCGCGGCGGCTGGCGGATGCCGGCGCAAACGTCACCGTTTTCGAGAAGAGCCGCGGCCTGGGCGGGCGGTTGGCGACACGGCGTCGTCACGGCTGGGCCGTCGATCACGGCGCGCCCTGGATCGTACCCACGGGCAGCGACTTCGCCGACTTTCTCGACGGGCTCGGCGCGGCTGCGATGGCCGACGGGCGGCGCGTCGGGGTCCCGAGCATGAGCGATCTCGCCAAACCGCTTGCCGCCGGCCTGGACATCCGTCGGGAGACCCGGGTCTCGGCGATCGAGGGGACTACCCTGGGCGCGGGTAACGAAAGGCTGGGTCCGTTCGACCGGATCGTGCTCGCGGTGCCGGCGCCCCAGGCTCGCGGGCTCGGGGCTGACCGGCTGACGATCCCGGACACGGTGACGATGGTGCCGGTCTGGACCCTGCTGGTCGCGGGCGGTGCACCAGGCCCGGAGGAGCTGCGCCCCACGGGCGGCATCGTGGATCTTGCGGTGCGCAGTCTGTCGAAACCCGGCCGGACAGGAGCGGACGGCTGGGCGGTCCACGCCAGGTCGGACTGGTCGCGCGAGAACCTCGAACGGTCACCGGACGACGTGGCGGCGCAGCTTCTGGCGGCCCTGCGCACGCTCACCGGATGGCGCCCGGCGGGCGGTGGCTATCGCCGCGCCCACAGGTGGCGCTATGCCCGGACTGCATCGCCGCTCGGATCGCCGTTTGTCGCATCGCAGGACGGACGGGTTCTGGCGGGCGGCGACTGGGCGCTCGGATCCGATGCCGAGCACGCCTGGCGCAGCGGCGCGGCAATGGCCGAGGCGGTGCTGGCATGAAACGCCCTTGCCTGCCATCGGCGGCGACACGCGGCCCCTCCGCGCCGGTTTCGTCGGCATGACATTCCGCCCCGAAAGTTCAGCGGCCCTGCTCGTCCACGGGTTCGACACGCTCATCGACGTCAGGTCGCCGTCCGAATTCGCCGAGGATCACATCCCGGGCGCGATCAACCTGCCGGTGCTCAGCGACGCGGAACGGGCGCGCGTGGGCACGATCTACGTGCAGGACGACGCGTTTCTGGCCCGCAAGATCGGGGCCGCGCTGGTGGCGCGCAACTCTGCCGCGCATATCGAGGGACCGCTGGCCGGCAAACAGGGGGGCTGGCGTCCGCTGGCCTATTGCTGGCGCGGCGGGCAGCGGTCGGGGTCGTTCGTTTCGATCCTGCAACAGATCGGCTGGCGCGCCGACGTGCTCGAAGGCGGCTATCGCACCTGGCGCCGCGGGGTCTCGAGCGCGCTCTACGAGGCGCCCTGGCCGGGGCGGGTGATCGTGCTCGACGGCGATACCGGCACGGCCAAGACGGCCCTTCTGGCCCGGCTCGCGGAGCGCGGTCATCAGGTCATCGATCTCGAGGGTCTGGCGGCGCACCGCGGATCGCTTTTCGGCGCGGTGGATCGCCCCCAACCGTCGCAAAAGGCGTTCGAAACGGCCCTATTCGCCGCGCGGGCGGCGATCGATCCCGCGCGTCCGCTCGTGGTCGAGGCGGAATCGAGCAAGATCGGCGACCTGCTGATCCCGCCGGGTCTGTGGAAGGCCATGCGCGCGGCGCCGCGGATCGTGGTCGAGGCGCCGGTCGAGGCGCGGGCCCGCTATCTGGTGGGCGCCTATTCCGACATCGTCGCCGACCGCCCGGCCATGCGGACGCGGATCGCGTCGTTGCGGCGGGTCGCCGGTGCCGAGGCCGTGGCGCGCTGGGATGATCTGGCCCGTGTCGGCGACGTCGTGACCCTCGCGGCCGAGCTCATGGAGCGGCACTACGACCCGCGCTATGCCCGGTCGCGGGAGCGGCGCGAGGGCCGACCCGCCGTGACGCTTCGGGCCGAGCGGCTCGATCCTGAGAACCTCGATCGTCTGGCACTCCTGATCGAGGCCGAACTCGCCGAGCCCGCCCTCTGAGCGTCGGTTGACGCGCACGGCCCCGGATTGAGTGTCCCGACCGCGGTAGCGATCCGGTGCTCAGAGTCATGCCGAGGCGTTCGGCGACATCCGGGCGCTTCGAAAGGCTGGCGCTCAGGCGCACATGTGTCTGCCTGCGCCGCGGCCACGAGTTGCCGGGCCTGCCGCGCCCGAGGTGCCGCGCTCCTTTGGCGGCAAGTCGTCGCTGTGCGTACGCCCGGATTCCGCTATGTCGCCTTTCATGTTGCTCGAGATTCGTAACCTGACGAAAACCTATCCCGGCGCGCAGGAACCGGTTCACGTCCTGCGCGGCGTCGACCTGATGCTCGCGGCCGGGGAGACCCTGGCGCTGACCGGCGAGAGCGGGTCGGGCAAATCCACCCTTCTCCATCTCGCCGCCGGGCTGGATGCGCCGGATGGCGGTGTGCTGCGCGTCGGCGGCGAGGATCTGGGCCGGCTCGACGACACTGGCCGCGCGCGGCTCCGGCGCGAGACGGTCGGCGTCGTGTTCCAGCAGTTCAACCTGATCCCCTCGCTCGACGTCACGGCGAACCTCGCGTTTCAGGCCCGCCTGGCCGGGCGCTGTAACGACGATTGGAACGCGGCGCTGGTGGATCGCCTCGGGCTCGGCGCGCATCGCGACAAGTATCCCGAGCAGCTTTCCGGCGGACAGCAGCAGCGCGTGGCGATCGGACGCGCCCTGGCCGCGCGACCGCGTCTGGTGCTTGCAGACGAGCCAACGGGCAATCTCGACGAGGACACCGGCGCGCGCGTGCTCGATCTGATGCTCGAGCTGGTATCGGAAACCGGGGCGGGACTGTTGATGGTGACCCATTCCGAGACCCTGGCGTCGCGGCTGGCCCGCCGGGCGCATCTAAGTCACGGCCGGGTCGTGGCCGGGACCGGAAGGCAGGCGGCGGAATGAACCGGGCGGCCCTCGGTGCGCTTCTGTCGCATTGGCGACGGCAGCCGTTCCAGCTCGCGACCCTGATTCTGGGGCTGGCGCTGGCCACGGCGCTCTGGTCGGGCGTGCAGGCCATCAACGCGGAAGCGCGGGCGAGCTATGCCGCCGCGGGCGCTGCGGCCGGCGGGGACGTGCTGCCGGCTCTGGTCGCGGCCGGTGGGGGCGAGATCGACCAGGAGGATTACGTCGCGCTGCGCCGCGCGGGCTGGCTGGTGACGCCGGTCCTGGAGGGCGATCTGGACACGCCGCGCGGGCGCGTGCGGCTGATCGGCGTGGAGCCGTTCACTGCCAGTGCGGAGGCCTTCGACCTGCCGGCGCAACCCGGGGTCGGGGCCGCGGCGTTCATCCTGCCGCCCGGGCGGATCTTCGCCACGCCCGGGACGGCCGGACGCCTGGCGTCGCAGCCGGGCCTGCCGCCCGTTGTCGCCACCGCCGGAATGGCGCCGGGCATCGCGCTGACCGATATCGGCGTGGCGCAGCGCCTGCTGGGCCTGGAAGGGCAGATCAGCCGGCTCATGATCCTGCCGGCGCAGCCAATGCGACAACGCCGCTATCAGAGATCGCGCCATCGCTCGAACGGCGCGGACCTGATGATGGCGGTATTGGTCGGCTGACCGACAGTTTCCATCTCAACCTGACGGCCTTCGGGCTTCTGTCCTTCGCGGTCGGGCTCTTCATCGTGAACGGCGCGGTAGGGCTCGCCTTCGAACAGCGCCGGCCGGTTTTTCGCACCTTGCGGGCGCTGGGTGTGCCCGCGCATCGGTTGCTGTTCCTGCTGGCGGTCGAGCTTCTGGCCCTGGCCAGCATTGCCGCAATCCTCGGCATGGTGATGGGCGGCCTCATCGCCGCCGCGCTTCTGCCTGATGTCGCGGCCACGCTGCGCGGGCTTTACGGAGCCCCGGTCGAGGGGGGGCTGACGCTGCGCCCCGCCTGGTGGGCGGCGGGCTTCGCCATCGCCCTTGCGGGCACGGGGCTCGCCGCCGGCGGCGCATTCTGGAAAGTGGCGCGTCTGCCCCTGCTGGCCCCTGCGCAGCCGCGGGCCTGGGCGCGGGCGTCGGAGCGAACGCTCGCGGTGCAGTGTGCTGCGGCCGCGCTGCTGCTGGCGGTGGCCCTGGGCCTCGGCCTCGTCGGTGGCGGGCTGGTCGCGGGGTTCGCCATGCTGGGCGCGCTTCTGCTTGCCGCGGCGCTGGCCTTGCCGCTCTGGCTCGCGGCGGCGCTGTGGGTCGGAGCACGGTTCGCCCGCGGGCCGCTCGCGGAATGGTTCTGGGCCGACACGCGCCAGCAGCTACCGGGACTCAGTCTTGCGCTCATGGCGCTTCTGCTGGCGCTGTCGGCGAATATCGGCGTCGGCACGATGGTGCAGTCGTTTCGTTTGACCTTTACCGGCTGGCTCGACCAGCGGCTCGCCTCCGAGCTGTATGTCAGCGCCCGTGACGAAACCGAGGCACGCCGGATGGCCGACTGGCTGGCGCCGCGCGCCGACGCGGTCCTTCCGATCCGGAGCCTCGAGACGACGGTACTTGGAGCGCCGGGCGAGATCTACGGGGTCGCGGACCATGCGACCTACCGCGAGAACTGGCCGATCCTCGACGCGCTGCCCGAGATCTGGGACCTTCTGGCGGCGGGCGAGGCCGTGCTGGTGAACGAGCAGCTGGCCCGGCGCGAGGCGCTGGCGCCCGGCGATCCGGTAATGCTGCCCGGTGGCTGGCGCAGCACGGTGAGCGGGATCTACTCCGATTACGGCAATCCGGTGGGACAGGTGCTGATCGGACTGGACGAGCTCGAAGCGCGCTATCCCGCGGCGGAACGGCTTGATTTCGGTATCCGCGTCGCACCTGAACGCGCGGATGCCTTGCGCGCCTCATTGGTGTCCGAATTCGGCATTCCGGCCGGCAACGTGAGCGATCAGGCCGCGATCAAGGCGTTCTCGCTCGGGATCTTCGAGCGGACCTTTGCCGTGACCGGGGCGCTCAACGTGTTGACCCTGAGCGTTGCCGGGTTCGCGATCCTGACCTCCCTGCTGACGCTGGCCGCAATGCGACTGCCGCAACTGGCGCCGGTCTGGGCGCTCGGCATGACGCGCGCGCGGCTCGCACGGCTGGAACTGGTGCGGTCGCTGGTGCTCGCAGCGCTGACCGTGGTGGCGGCGGTGCCGGTGGGGCTGGCGCTGGCCTGGGTACTGCTGACGATCATCAACGTCGAGGCGTTCGGCTGGCGGCTGCCGATGCAGGTCTTTCCGGGAGACTGGCTGCGGCTGGCGCTGCTGTCGCTGGCGGCGGCGGGATTGGCGAGCCTCTGGCCCGCGCTCCGGCTGGCGCGGCGCCCGCCCTCCGACCTGATCGCGGTGTTTGCCCATGAGCGCTAGGCCTGTCCTGATCGGTGCGTTCTGTGCCGCGCTTGCTCTGCCGGCGAGCGGGCAGGGGCTCTATGACATGGCGTCGGACGCCGAGGGGTTCGCGCTGCCGGTACCGGGGCGCAGCTTCGTCTTTCCCGCCGATCACGGTCCGCACCCGGAGTTCCGCATCGAATGGTGGTATGTCACGGCCACCCTGACCGGTGACGACGGGATCGACTACGGCGTCCAGTGGACCCTGTTCCGAACGGCACTGGCGCCGGAAACCGCTGCCGGTTGGACCGACCCCCAGGTCTGGTTCGCCCATGCCGCCCTGACCACGCCCGTCTCGCATCACGCGGCAGAGCGGCTGGCGCGGGGCGGGATCGGACAGGCCGGGGTGGAGGCAGAGCCCTTCAACGCCTGGATCGACGAATGGGAGATGGCGGGACCGAGCCTGTCGCAGGTGCGGCTCAGGGCTGCTGGAACCGACTTCTCCTACGACCTGGAGCTTGCCGCAGACCGGCCGTTCGTGCCGCAAGGCGAGGGCGGCTATTCGGTCAAATCCGAGGCCGGGCAGGCGAGCCGTTACTACTCGCAGCCCTTCTATCAGGTCACGGGCACGCTCGCTCTGGCGCAGGACACGGTCGAGGTGACAGGGCAGGCGTGGCTCGACCGCGAATGGTCGTCTGCCCCGCTGACCGCAAGCCAGACCGGATGGGACTGGTTCTCGCTCCATCTCGACAGCGGGGAAAAGCTGATGGGTTATCGCCTGCGCGAGTCCGACGGGTCGGCCTATGCGCCGACGACGTGGATCGCATCCGACGGCACGCCCTCGCCCTATCCGGACGGAGCGCTGGCGGCCTCGCCGCTGGAACTGGCCGAGGTCGCGGGACGCGAGATCCCGGTGGCATGGCACCTGACGCTGCCCGAGCGCGGGCTCGACGTCGAGGTGCGCGCGATGAACCCGGACGCCTGGATGGAGACATCCTTTCCATACTGGGAGGGACCGGTCACGGTCACCGGGAGCCATTCGGGCCGCGGTTATCTTGAGATGACGGGATACGAGTAGGGGTCGGGAGGGAGCGGCGCAGTGCGGCCTCGCCATCGCCGGGCGCTGCGGATAGGTCTGGCGCCATGTTGACGACACTGCCTCTGACGCGCGAGCTGGTCCTGATCGGGGGCGGCCACGCCCATGCGATTCTGCTCAGACGCTGGGGAATGCGGCCGCTGCCCGGGGTCCGAATGACACTCGTGAACCCCGCGCCCACCGCGCCCTATACGGGGATGCTTCCCGGGCTGATTGCCGGCCATTATGCACGCGCCGATCTGGAGATCGACCTTGTTCGTCTGGCTCGCCACGCCGGGGCGCGGCTGATCCTGGGGCGGGCCGAGGCGATCGACCGGGAGCGGCGGCGTGTCCGCATCTCCGGGCGGGGCGAGATCGCCTATCACATCGCCTCTCTCGACATCGGCATCACCTCGGACATGCCTGATCTGCCCGGATTTGCCGAGCACGGGGTGGCGGCCAAGCCGCTGGACCGTCTGGCCGACCGCTGGGCGGCTTTCGTGGCGCATCCGGGCGAGAGCGCGGCCGTGATCGGCGGTGGCGTCGCCGGCGTGGAGCTGGCGCTGGCGATGGCCTGGCGTCTGCGCGAAACCTCGCCACGGATCACGGTGATCGAACGCGAGCAGGCGCTGTCGGTCCTGTCCGACCGGGCAGGAAAGCTGATCCGCGCCCGTCTGGACGCGGCCGGTGTCACCCTGATCGAGGGTGTCGAGGTCGCCGAAGTGCAGCGCAATGGCGTGGTGCTGGACGACGGGCGCGAGGTTCCGGCGGCGCTGACGGTCGGGGCGGCGGGCGCGCGGCCCCTTCAGTGGCTGGCCGGGACCGGGCTGGACCTTGCCGACGGCTACGTGACGGTCGGATCGGATCTGCGCAGCGTCTCCGACCCGGCGATCTACGCTGTTGGCGATTGCGCGCATCTGGCCCGGTCGCCGCGTCCGAAGGCGGGTGTCTTCGCCGTGCGTGCGGCACCTGTCCTGTTCGACAATCTGCGCGCGGATCTCTCCGGAGGACGGCGGCGCGCGTTCCGGCCGCAGAAGGATTATCTCAAGTTGATCTCGCTGGGGCGCAAGGCGGCGCTGGCCGAGCGGCAGGGATGGGCGGCCGCGCATCCGCTCTTCTGGCGATGGAAGGACCGGATCGACCGACGCTTCATGGATCGTCTCGGCGACCTGAAGCCCATGCCCGTCGCGCGGCCGCGGGGCCCGGTGGCGCTGGGCGTTGAGACGGCTCTGGGCGACAAGCCGTTCTGTGGCGGGTGCGGCGCGAAGGTCGGGTCGGGCGCCCTGGGGAGGGCGCTCGCGGCGCTGCCGTCAATCGTGCGGCACGATGTCCTGAGCCGGCCGGGCGACGACGCGGCCGTGCTGACCATTGGCGGCGAGCGGCAGGTCATCAGCACCGATCACCTGCGCGCCGTCACCGAGGATCCGCACCTGATGGCCCGGATCGCGGCTGTCCACGCGCTGGGCGACATCTGGGCCATGGGGGCGAAGCCGCAGGCGGCGACGGCCACGATCATCCTGCCGCGCATGGCTCCGGCATTGCAGGAGGCATGGCTGGGCGAGATCATGGAGGCCGCGACCGCGGTCTTTGGCGCCGAGGGAGCCACGATCGTGGGCGGGCACACGACGCTCGGCGCCGAGTTGACCATCGGGTTCACCATCACCGGCCTGTGCGATGGCGAGCCAATCACCCTTGCAGGAGCCGAGCCGGGCGACGCGCTGATCCTGACAAAGCCGATCGGATCCGGCACGATCCTTGCCGCGGAGATGGCGCTTCGGGCCAGCGGCGACGAGGCTGCCGCGTGCTGGGCGCAGATGCTTGTCGGGCAGGGACAGGCCGCCGCGATCCTGCGCCCGTTCGCCCGGGCTATGACCGACGTGACGGGGTTCGGACTGGCCGGGCACCTGTTGAACATCGCCCATGCCTCGGGCGTGGCGGCGCGCGTGGACCTCGGTGCAGTGCCCCTGATGTCCGGGGCCGAGCGGCTGGCGGCAGCCGGCGTGCGCTCGACGATCTACGCCGAGAACCGGGCGGCGGCGGCGCGGACCACGGTTCCGGAGGGTCCGCGCGCGGCGCTTCTCTTCGATCCGCAAACCTGCGGCGGACTTCTGGCGAGCGTGCCCGCTGGCGAAACGGCCCGGCTCCTGTCGGATCTGCGCGCGGCGGGTTATCCGGCGGTCCGTATCGGCGACGTGGTCCGTGGTGCGCCCTTCGTCGAGGTGACGCAGGCGGACATGCCGGCGCCGCCCGATGCTTCGGCGGCGAGGTAACGTCCGAACCGGCGGAACCCGGCTCCGTCTCGCAGGTTGGGCGGGCACCACCCCGATCGCGCGCCTGACGCCCCGCATGCAGGAGGATTTGCCATGGCCCTCGACCAGACCCCTCGCGCCACGCTCTACCGCATGGTGATGGAGGACCATCTCTGCCCTTACGGCCTCAAGTCCAAGGATCTGCTGGAGCGGCAGGGGTTCGAGGTCGACGACCGGCACCTGACGACGCGCGAGGAAACCGACGCCTTCAAGCGCGAACACGGAGTTGAAACGACGCCCCAGTCCTGGGTCGGGGGCGAACGGATCGGCGGCTACGACGCCTTGCGCGAACATTTCGGACAGGATGTCCCGGACGAGGACGAGACCAGCTATCAGCCCGTGATCGCTCTGTTCGCCGTGGCCGCCCTGATGGCGCTGGCGTTCTCGTGGGCGGCCTTCGGCGATCTTCTGACCGTGCGGGCGGGGGAATGGTTCATCGCGATCTCCATGTGTCTTCTGGGGATCCAGAAGCTGCAGGATGTCGAGAGTTTCTCGACCATGTTCCTGAACTACGATCTGCTGGCGCGGCGTTGGGTGCGGTATGGCTACGTCTATCCGTTCGCCGAAACGGGCGCGGGCGTGCTGATGATCGCCGGGGCGCTGACGTGGCTTTCGGTGCCGGTCGCGCTTTTCATCGGGACGGTCGGCGCGGTCAGCGTGTTCAAGGCCGTCTATATCGACAAGCGCGAGCTGAAATGTGCCTGCGTCGGTGGCAGCTCGAACGTGCCGCTGGGCTTCGTGAGCCTGACCGAGAACGTGATGATGGTGGCGATGGCGCTCTGGATGGGGACGAAGGCGCTGGTCTGATCTGAAGACCTGTGGCGTGCTTGGGGCTTTCCTGCCTGCTGCTCTTGGTGTAACAGGCCGGGCCTGGGCATCAACATGCCCCCGGTCGCAGCCTACCCGGACAAAACAAGGGTTTGATGATCGCCGCAGAAGAAGCGGCAGGCGTGCCGGGGGTCTTCGAAGAAGGCACTCCACTTGTCACAGGACGATATCTACGCGGGCCTGACCCAACTCGGTCGAAAGGCCGAGATCCCGGCCAGCCCCGAAGCCGCCGAACTGGAGCGGGTTGCGAACCCGCAATCCGAAGTGGCCTACGCGGTGCGCTTTACCGCGCCGGAATTCACGTCGCTTTGCCCGATGACCGGGCAGCCCGATTTCGCCCATCTGGTGATCGACTACGTGCCGGGCGACTGGCTGGTCGAAAGCAAGTCGCTCAAGCTCTACCTCACCTCTTTCCGCAATCACGGGGCGTTCCACGAGGATTGCACCGTGTCCATCGGTCGGCGGCTGCAGAATGTGCTGGCGCCGCGATGGCTGCGCATCGGCGGCTACTGGTATCCGCGTGGCGGAATCCCGATTGATGTCTTCTGGCAGACCGGCCCGGCACCGGAGGGCGTCTGGATTCCCGATCAGGGCGTGGCGAGCTACAGGGGCAGGGGATAGGCCATGACCAGTGACAGGATCCGGCGGATCGAGGGGGCGATCTACCTTGCGCTCTTCGCGGCGAGCATTCCGCTTGCGAACTGGATGATCGGCAATCTGGGCACGTTCTGCGTGCCCGACGGGCCGTGCGTGATCCCGGTCTGGCCGGGCGTCTCGGCGCCGAGCGGGGTGCTGGCCGTAGGGGCCGCTCTGGTGCTGCGTGATCTGGTGCAGCGGCGACTGGGGGTGAAATGGGCGCTTGCGGCAATCGTGGTTGGCGCGGCCCTTTCAGGACTCGTGGCGGCGCCGGCGCTGGTCGTGGCCTCGATCGCGGCTTTTGCCCTGTCGGAGACCGCGGACCTGGCGGTGTTCACCCCTCTGCAGCGGCGCGGGCTGGTGCTGGCCGTGGCGGCGAGCGGCGTCGTGGGGATCCTTGTGGACAGCGTGCTTTTCCTGTCGCTGGCTTTCGGCAGTCTCGACTTTTTCTGGGGGCAGGTGATCGGCAAGGGCTGGTCGCTGCTGGCGGCGCTGCCGCTGATCCACCTTTTCCGCTTGCGCGACCGCCGGTTGGGACTCGCCCCGGCCTGAGCGGGTCGGCATGGGCCATGCAGGCGGCCCATGCCGGAAGGCGTCAGTCGAGCTCGGCCTCGTACCCGGCGTCGATCTCTTTCTCGGCCTTGGTGACGGCGTCCCGCAGGGCGGTCAGCACCTCCTCGCCGCCATCCACGTTCTGCGCAAACCAGTCGTAGACAGGCTCCACCGCCGTGGCGAAGGCCTGCATCTCGTCAGGCGTGGGGACGTAGATCTCGCCGCCCGCGTCGCGGAAATCCTCATAGGCTTGGATCGCCTTGCGCTTGGGTGAGGCGAACGTCGCCTGCTGGAGCTGGGTGAAGCCGTCCACCACGACGCGGCGCATGTCCTCGTCCATCTCCATGAAGCGCTGGTTGTTCATCACCCAGATCGCCGCCATGTAGGCGTGCCCGTCGAGCGTCAGATACGTCAGCCCGGCATCGGGGAACTTCATGTTCATGATGTCGGTGATGCCGTTCTTCGTGCCCTCGACCACGCCGGTCTGCAGCGAGGTGAAAAGCTCGGGCCACGGGATCGGCGTGGGCGATGCGCCCAGCGTCTTGACCAGTTCCTGCGGCAGGTCGGCGACCACGGTGCGGATCTTCATGCCTTCCAGATCTTCGGGCATGGCGATCGTCTTCTGCGTGTTGGCGAAGTTGCGCCAGCCGCCGGTATTGCCGATCGTCATGATCCGGATCTGGTCGCTCGAGGCCTCCAGCGCCTTGTCGCGCAGAAGCTTGGTGAACGGCCCGTCGGTCAGCACCGCCTCAGCCACCCGGTCGTCGCGCATCAGGTACGGCAGGTCGAAGATCTGCACATAGGGGAAGATGCCCGCCGCGCCGCCGCTTGTGGTGACGAAGATGTCCACCGTGCCATCGGCCACGGCCTGCAGGCACTCGGTGCCGCTGGCACAGAGCTGCGTGCCGATGAAGAGCTCGACCGCGATCCGGCCGTTCGAGGCCTTTTCCACGTAATCCTTGAAGACGATGAGGCCGTCGTAATCCTCGTCCTGCTCGTTGGAGTTCGCGGTGGCGCGCAGGGTGATCTCCTGCGCGGCGGCCGGCAGGGCGAGTGCCCCTGCCAGCAGGAGCGACGTGAGGGTTCTTTTCAGCATGGTTTCTCCCTTGGATTTGCTGTCAGTTCACGAACCCCGTCAGGCGGGGAATCGTCAATGAAATTGCGGGGATGTAGGTAATGAGGAAGATCACGATCACCTCCACCGCGAGAAACGGCAGGATCGCCCTGGAAATGGTTTCCACGCGTTCGCCGGAGACCGACGAGGCGACGAAGAGCACCAGCCCCATCGGCGGCGTCGCCAGGCCCACGGTCAGGTTCACGCTCATGATGATGGCGAAATGGACGCTGTCGACGCCCAGATCGGTGAAGATCGGCCCCAGGATCGGGCCGAGGATGATGATCGCCGGACCCGCATCGAGAAACATCCCGACCACGAAGAGCAGCACGTTGATCAGGAACAGCAGCATCAACGGATTCTCGCTGAGCGACAGGATGAAGTCGGCGAGGATCTCGGGCGCGTGGCTGAGGCTGACCACGGTCTTGAAGCTCACCGCCGCGCCCACCAACAGCAGGACGGTGGCCGACGCCATCGCGCTGCGCGCCAGAACGTCGGTGAGGTCGCTGAAGGTCATGGTCCTGAGCACGCCGAACGCGATCAGCAGCGCGTAGGCCACGGCGATCGCGCTGGCCTCGGTCGGGGTGAAGACGCCGAAGATGATGCCGCCCAGGATGATGATCGGGGTCTGCAATGGGGCGACGGCCTTCTTTACCACGACGCGGAAATCGTGGCTGACCTGGCCGCGCATCCACATCAGGAAGACGTGCGCCGCCACCAGCGTGCCCGCGAATACGACGAGGCCCGAGCCCGGCGCGACCGCCGAGGCGATCCAGCCTGCCAGCCCCGCGATGTTGACGCGCAGCAGGGCGAAGCTGACCCAGTGTTCGACCGTGCTGATGGGCTGGCCCTTCCGGACGATCCGTTCGGCCTTGGGCAGGTCGTAGCGGTCGGCCATCAGGCGCACCATGATCATCAGGCCGACGCCGACCATGATGCCGGGAACGATTCCGGCCAGAAACAGGGCGGCCACGCTTTCGCCCATGACGTAGGCGTAGATGATCATGATGCCCGAAGGCGGGATGATCGGGCCGATGACGCTGGACGCCGCGGTGATCGCGGCGGCGAAGCGGCGGGTGTAACCCTGTTTCTCCATCGCCGGGATGAGGGTGGAGCCAAGGGCGGAGGTGTCGGCCACGGCCGAGCCGGAGAGACCGGCGAAGAGGATCGACGACAGGATGTTGACATGGGCGAGGCCGCCGCGCAGGTGGCCCATGAAGGCTTGGGAGAATTCGACCAGCCGTTCGGTGATGCCGCCGCGGTTCATGACCTCGCCCGCCAGCAGGAAGAACGGCAGCGCCATCAGCGGAAAGCTGTCCATGCCGTTGTAGAGGTTGCGGTAGAGCAGGTTGAGGTCACGTTCCGACCCCTGCAGCCACAGGAGGACACCGGGCGCGGCCAGCAGACCGAAGAAGACCGGCAGGCCGATCATCAGGAAGAGGAGAAAGACCGGCAGGAACCAGATCAGCATCTATTCGGCCTCCGGCAGGTCGGCATGTGGAAGGGCCTTGGGCATGCCTCCGGTCAGGACGACGAGATTGCGCAGGATCAGTTCGACGTTGACGATCGTCAGCAGGATCAAACCGACCCAGAGCGAGAGATACATCCAGGCGAGCTTGATCTTGACGCTCGTACCGCCCACCAGATCGAGCGGCAGGCGCAGCGACGACGAGGCGAAGAGCCATCCTGAATTGACGTGCCGCCATCCGTACTTGAGCCCCGCCAGCAGCACGATCAGCGAGACGAGCAGCAACACCAGCGCCAGGATCAGGGCGGCCGCGCGGGGCAGGGCGCGTTCCAGCATGTCGATCGCGACGAAGCCGCCGCGCCGGTAGGCCATCGGCGCGATCAGGCCAGTCATCCAGAGCATCAGGAACCGCGCCGCCTCGTCCGGCCAGGGCAACGCGGCGTTGAGCGCGTAACGCATGAAAACCTGCAGCAGCGTGACGAAGACCATTGTCGCCAGCGCCGCGACCGCCAGCCAGCGTCCGACCGGCAGCACGGCATCGTTGAACGTCTGGAAGGGCCACAAGAGGGCCTTCAGCGCACCCATCGTCCTCCTCCCAAGTCGCGGGGTCCGTTCGGCCGGTCCCTCGGTGTCGTTTCACTATCGGTCCTGCCGGATATTCCGGCAAGCGCGGCGCGCCGTCACGGGTCGGGGGCGAAGCGGCCGTAACGCCCGGAGGCAAAAAGAAGCGGCGCTCCGCGACCGGGTTGCACCGAGAGCACGCGGCCCACGACGATGGCATGGTCGCCGCCGTCATGGACCGCGTGTCTCGCGCAATCGAACCGCGCCACGCATCCGTCGAGCAGGGGCGTGCCCTCGTCGGCCGTCTCCCACGCGATGCCGTCCCACGCCTGTCCGTCGCGCACGAAGGACAGCGCCAGGTCGCGCTGGTCCTCGGCGATGACGTGGATGGCAAAATGCTCGGCCTCGGTGAAGGCCCGGAACCGGCGCGAGGATCGGGCCGGCGACCACAGCACCAGAGGCGGGTCGAGCGAGACGCTGGCGAAGCTGTTGGCGGTGATGCCGACCGGTCCGATCTCGGAGGCGCAGGTCACCACCGTCACCCCGGTCGCGAAATGTCCCAGCGCGTCGCGAAAGTCGCGCGCGGTGTCGGGTCCGGGGCGGAACGGCTCCATCCGCTCAGGGTACGTCGCGGCCGGTGGCCAGCGAATAGAGCTCGAACCAGTCCTGTCGGTCGAGACGGGTCCGCATCGCGGCGTTCATTGCACCGATCCGCCCGAGGTTGTTGGTGCCCAGCACCGGCAGGATGCCTGCCGGATGTGCAAGCAGCCACGCCACGGCGACAGCCGCGACGTCGGTGCCGTTGTCCTGCGCAATCCGGGCGAGCGCGGTGCGAAGCGCCGCGTTCCCTTCACCGCGCACGAGGGCGCCACCGCCCAGCGGCGACCACGCCATCGGCCTGAGACCGCGTTCCTGCAGGAAGGCGAGGTCTCCGTTCACGAACGGATCGGTGCTGAGCAAGCTCAGCTCGACCTGGTTGGTGATGAGCGGCGAGTGCATCGCCGATTGCAGCAGCGTGAAATCCCACGGACGGAAGTTGGACACGCCGACCGCGCGGACCTTGCCGCTGGCGACCACGTCGTCGAGCGCGCGCCCGGTCTCGTGGTGATCCATCAGCGGATCGGGCCGGTGCACCAGCAGCAGGTCGATCTTCTCGACCCCCATCAGGCGCAGGGAATGGTCGACCGAATGCTCGATATGGGCGCGCCCGGTGTCGTAGTGCTTGAGCCGCGTATGGCTGTGGCGCCCGGCGGGCATCACGATGCCGCACTTGGTCACGATCTCGATCCGGTCCTTGAGGTCGCTGCCCTTCAGAGCATTGCCCAGGAGCTCCTCGGCCTCGTAGCCGCCGTAGATGTCGGCCTGGTCGATGGTCGTGATGCCCTGGTCGAGGCTCGCCTCGATCTTGGCGCGGATGTGGCCGGGCGATGTATCGGAATCGTCCCCGAGGCGCCAGGTGCCATAGACGATGCGGCTGAACTCCAGCCCCGGCGCCATCTCGACGCGCTCCATTCCGGTTTTCGACAAGGTATCCATTAGCGGCGCTCCCCGGCCCCGAGGGGCGTCTTCGGTGTTTCGCTCGGCACCCGTCCGTAGACTTCGGGCAACGAGCAGGTCCTGAGGCTCGGAAGCACTCTTTGCCCGAAGGCGCGTGCCTCGTCGAGATGCGGATACCCCGACAGGATATAGGCGCGAATGCCCATCTTCCGATATTCCTCAAGCTCGGACATGACCTGATCGGTCGATCCGACAAGGGCCGCGCCGCAGCCCGACCGCGCCCGGCCGATCCCGGTCCACAAATGCGGCTCCACGTATCCGAACTGGTCGGCCAGCTCGCGGGCGCGGGCCTGGTGACTGACGCCGAGGCTGCCGGAATCGTGCGCCCGCTCGCGGACGAGGCGGCCGTATTCGTCGTCGAGCTTCGACACGAGGCTTTCCGCATATGCCCTGGCTTCCGCCTCGGTGTCGCGCACCACGACGTGAACCCGCAGGCCGTAATCGAGAGTGCGGCCGTATTCCTCGGCGCGCGCGTGAACGGCGCGCATCCGCTCGGCGATCTGCTCCTTGGGTTCAGGCCACATCAGGTAAACGTCGCAATGCTGCGCGCAGAGGTCCAGGGCCGGCGGGGAATAGCCGCCGAAATAGAGCAGCGGCCCGCCGGTCTGGTATGGCTTCGCCGGATCGGACGAAACGTTCTCGAACCGGTAGATCTCGCCCTGGTAGTCGATTTCGTCCCGGGTCCACGCCTGCTTGAGGATCTCCACGACCTCGCGCGAGCGCTGATAGCGGTAGGCGCTCTCCGCCTTCTCGCCGGGGAAGTCCGAGGAGATGACGTTGAGCGTCAGACGTCCCTTCAGCATGTGGTCGAGCGTGGCGACGGTGCGCGCCAGCATGATGGGTTGCATCTCGCCGCAGCGGATGGCGGCCAGCATGTTGATGCGCTCGGTGACCTGGCTTCCGGCGGCGACGAAGCTGAGCGTGTCCTGTCCGACCTGGTAGGATGACGGGCACAGGATGTTGCGGAAGCCCTGGGCCTCGGCTTCCTTGAGGATCGCGCTGCAATGCTCCCATGACGAGCGCAGATCGCCCTCCGGCACGCCCAGATGGCGGTAATCGTCCGAGCAGAGCGCGGCGAACCAGCTGACCTCCGCGGCATCAAGGCTTTCGGACGTGACCGGTACGACGCTCATGCGAATCCCCCCTGTTCGCACTTGGCGTAACATCCGCCTTGACATGGATCAATCCTGTATCAATCTGGCGCCGATGAATGACCCTGCCTCCCTTCCTCGATACGTTCAGATCGCCGAGATGCTGATCCGCGAGATCGCGGCGGGCCGATTGTCAGCGGGCGAGCGGTTGCCGCCCGAGCGGGTGATGGCGGCGGAACTGGGCATCGCCGTCGGTACGTTGCGGCAGGCGCTGGCGGACCTGACAGATCGGGGATTGATCGAACGTCGCCAAGGCTCCGGAAACTACGTGAAGGGTGGTGCCGAAGGTACTGGCGTCTATGCGTTCTTCAGGCTCGAGCTGACCGAGGGCGGGGGGCTTCCGACGGCGGACGTCCTGTGCGTGAGGCGTTGCGCCAAACCGGCGGGCGCGCCCGAATTCGGGCCGGCCCCCGATGCGCACCGGATCCGGCGTCTCCGGAAACTCTCGGGGCGGCCCGTCGCGGTCGAGGAGATCTGGCTTGATGCCGCGCGCGCCGGCGATCTGGGGCCGCTCTCGGAAAGCCTCTACCTGCATTATCGCCGTCATCTGGATCTGTTGATCGTGCGGGTCGAAGACCGGGTCGGCATCGATGTCTGTCCCGGTTGGGCGCCTGGCCCGACACCGGGGCCAGGTGACGTGTGCGGCCACGTCGAGCGCATAAGCTGGGCACAGGATGGCGGTCGTGCGGAATATTCCCGAACCTGGTTCGACCCGGACAGAGCGCGGTACGTCGCGCGGCTGAGATAGGAAATCCGATGTCCATACCCTCCGCTGATCTTGCCTCCACGCCTGCCCGACCGGCCGCAACCCGGCTGTTGCGCTATGGTGTCGTCGGCTGCGGCATGATGGGGCAGGAGCATCTGCGCAACGTGGCGCTGTTGTCCGACGTGCAGGTTGGCGCGATCTTCGAGCCCGACGCCGCGATGCGTGCCGAGGCGCAGGCGCTGGCGCCGCGGGCAGGTCAGTCGCCGTCGCTGGACGCCCTGCTGGCGGAGGAAACGCTCGACGCTGTGCTGATCGCATCGCCGAACCATCTCCACATGGACCAGATCGAGGCCGTCGCCGCGCGCCGGCCGCTGCCGATCCTGGTGGAAAAGCCGCTCTATACGGATCCGGCCGACGTGGCCCGCGTGAGGCGGCTCGGGCGCTTTCCAAGCCCGGTCTGGGTAGCGATGGAATATCGTTACATGCCGCCCATCGCGACCTTCCTGCAAAGCGTCGAGATGGCAACGGGCGGTGTGCGGATGCTTACCGTGCGCGAGCACCGCTTTCCGTTCCTGCCAAAGATCAACGACTGGAACCGCTTCAACCGCTATTCCGGGGGGACGCTGGTCGAGAAGTGCTGTCACTTCTTCGACCTGATGCGGCTGGTGATGCGCTGCGAGCCGGTGCGCGTGATGGCCAGCGCCGGTCAGGCGGTGAACCACAAGGCCGAGACCTATGGCGGCGAGGTGCCGGATGTGTGGGATTCGGGATATGTCATCGTCGATTTCGAGAACGGCGCCCGCGCGATGCTGGAGCTATGCATGTTCGCCGAAGGCAGCCGCTATCAGGAAGAGCTCTGCGCCGTCGGTCCGGCAGGCAAGATCGAGGCTCAGGTGCCGGGGCCCGGCCGTTTCTGGCCTTCGCATCTGGGCGCGCCGCCGGTGGCGCAAGTGATCGTCAGCCCGCGTCATCCCAAGGGGCCTCAGGTGATCGGGATCCCGGTGGACCCGGTGCTTCTCGAGGCGGGCGATCACAACGGATCGACTTTCTACCAGCATGTGCGTTTCGCCGCGGCCCTGCGCGGACAGGGGCCGGTCGAGGTGACGGTGGAGGATGGCGCGCGGGCCGTGGCGATGGGCCACGCGGCGCAAGCTTCGGCGCGGGACGGAGTCGCGGTCCCGCTCTAGGATTCCCGCGGATGTCGCCGGCGGACGTCACGGAGTCGCGGGCAGGAGGGTGGCATGGCGGACGCGGGCGCAGGCTGGACCGGAGCCTCACCGAAGGGATCGCGTCCATGAGCCGCCATGAAGACCTCGACGCTGTCCTGCAGCCGCTCGGGCACGCCCACGGTCTGCCGAACCGCCACTACATCGACCCGGAGACCTTCGGGCTCGAGCGACAGCGGCTTTTCTTCGACGGCTGGGCCGGTCTGGGTTTCGCTTCGGACGTGCCGGCCGCGGGGGATGCGCGGCCGGTGGATTTCCTCGGCGTGCCGCTTGTCATGATCCGGGACCGGGCGGGCGTCCTGCGGGTGTTCCAGAACACCTGTCGTCACCGGGGCATGATCCTGATCGATGCGCCGCGGCGGATCGAGGGGGCGGTGCGCTGTCCCTATCATTCATGGTGCTACGCCCTCGACGGGGCGTTGAAGGCGACGCCGCATGTGGGCGGACCGGGGCATAATGTCGCCGAGGGGATCGACCGCGCCGAGCTGGGCCTGTTCGAGATCGCGAGCGCGGTGTGGCGCGATATCGTGTTCGTCAACCTCGCAGGCAATGCGCCGCCGTTTGCCGAGCATGTGGCAGCGATTGCCGCGCGCTGGCCGTTCGACGGGCCGTTCGTGCCGGGCGACGCGACCTCGCGCTTTGCGCTGGATGTCGGCTGCAACTGGAAGCTGGCCGTCGAGAATTACTGCGAGAGCTACCACCTGCCGTGGGTGCATCCGGGCCTCAACGCCTATTCCCGGCTGGAGGACCACTACGACATCATCGTGAGCGGTGCGTCCGGACAGGGCACACGCGTCTATCGACCGACGCTCGACGCCGGCGGGCGGCGGTTTCCCGACTGGCCGGGCATTACGGGCCCCTGGCTCGACGGCGCAGAGTACCTGGCACTCTATCCCAATGTCTTGCTGGGGCAGCACCGGGATCATGCGTTCGCGATCCTGCTGGAGCCGCAGGGGCCGGAGCACAGCGTGGAGCACGTGGCGATCCACTATGCCGCGCCGCTGGGGGTCGAGCATGAAGCGCTGCAGGCGGCCAACGCGGCCATGTGGCGGACCGTCTTCGAAGAGGACATCTTCGTCGTCGAGGGGATGCAGCGGGGTCGCCACGGGCCGCATTTCGACGGCGGACGGTTCTCGCCCGCGATGGATGGCGCCACCCATGCCTTCCACGCCTGGGTGGCTGGAAGGATGAGCGTGGGACGCTGACGCCTTGGTGCCAGAGTCCGACCCGTCGAGACGTCCAATGCGACACGAGGATGTCGGAAACGGTCTCGCCGTGGCGCCGGCGGTCGCCCTAGCATCGGATGACGCCGGAGGGACCATGCCGATTGCTGACCCCGATCTGAATGCGTGCCTGCTTGCCGCTCATTCGGCGGGGGACGGCCCCGTGCTCGCCCGGCTCTATCGTCGCGCAGCGGATCGTGCCGAGGCGCGGGGTGACGGCGATGCGGCGGCGTTCTTCCTGACCCATGCCTACGTCTTCGCGCTGGAAGCCGGCTCGCCTGGTGCGGCGGCCGACCGGGCGCGGCTGGTGGCGGCGGGGCGCGAGGCATGAACCGAAAAGGGGCGGGACAATGAGCGATCAGGCGCGGGTTGTGGTGATCGGCGGCGGCGTCGTGGGATGCTCGGTGCTCTACCACCTGACCAGGGCGGGGTGGCGCGACGTGATGCTGCTGGAGCGCGACGTGCTCACCTGCGGCTCCACCTGGCATGCGGCGGGCGGGTTCCATACGCTGAACGGCGACCCCAACGTGGCAAAGCTCCAGCAATACACAGTCGAGCTCTACCGGGAGATCGAGGAAATCTCGGGCCTGTCCTGCGGCCTGCATCTGACGGGGGGCGTGCAGCTCGCCAAGACGCAGGACCGGATGGACGCGCTGCGCATGGCGCAGGCGCGGGGGCGCTACATGGGAATGGAGCTGGAGATCGTCTCGCCGGAATGGACCTCCGAGCGGTTCCCGCTGATCGATCCCGCGCAGTTCGTGGGCGGCCTCTGGGATCCGATCGAGGGGCATCTGGACCCCGCCGGCACCACGCAGGCCTACGCCAGGGCGGCGCGCAAGGGCGGCGCGACGATCCGCGAGAAGTGCAAGGTCGAGGCGCTGGAGCGGGTGGCGGACGGCTGGCGCATCGTCACCGATCAGGGCGAGGTGCTGGCGGAGCATGTGGTCAACGCCGGCGGCCTCTGGGCCCGCGAGGTCGGGCGCATGGTGGGCCTGGAGCTGCCGGTGCTGGCGATGGAGCACCATTACCTGCTGACCGAGGAAATCCCCGAGGTGGTGGACTACAATCAGCGTACCGGGCAGGAACTGATCCACATCATCGACTTCGAGGGCGAAATCTACACACGCCAGGAGGGCAGGGGCATCCTGCTCGGCACCTACGAGCGTGCCGCGACGCCGTGGCAGCCGAAGGAGACGCCCTGGAGCTTCAGCCACGAATTGCTGCAGCCGGACCTCGACCGGATCTCGCCGAGCCTGGAGACGGCCTGCGTGCATTTTCCGCCTTTCGAGCGGGCGGGGATCCGGCAGGAGATCAACGGCCCGTTCACCTTCGCGCCCGACGGCAACCCGCTGGTGGGGCCGGTGCGGGGGCTTCCCGGGTTCTGGTGCGCCTGCGGGGTGATGGCCGGGTTCAGCCAGGGCGGCGGCGTCGGGCTGGCGCTTGCGAACTGGATGGTCGCGGGCGATCCGGGCTTCGACGTCTGGGCGATGGACGTGGCGCGCTATGGCGACTTCGCGACGCGGACGTGGACCAACGCCAAGGTGCGGGAGAACTATTCCCGCCGGTTCCGCATCCGCTACCCGAACGAGGAGCTTCCGGCCGGGCGGGGTATCAGGACCACGCCGGTCCACGACCTTCTGGCGGCGTCGGGATGCCAGTTCGGGCAGACCGCCGGACTCGAGGTGCCGCTGTGGTTCGCGCCCGCGGGCGAGGGCGAGGCGTTCTCGTGGCGGCGCTCGACCGACTTCGCGCATGTGGGCATCGAGGCGCGGGCGGTGCGCGCCGGTGTCGGGGTTCTCGACATCACCGGGTTCTCCAAGTTCCGGGTGACGGGACCGGGCGCGGCGGGCTGGCTCGACCGGCTGCTGGCGGGGAAGCTGCCGAAGGTCGGGCGCATGGCGTTGGCGCCGATGCTCAAGGACGACGGGCGACTGCAGGGCGACCTGACCGTGGCGCGGCTGGACGACGCGGGGTTCCTGCTGTTCGGCTCCGGGGTCGCCGAGGACTTCTACATGCGCTGGTTCGAGGCGCATCTCGACGCGGGGGTGGAAGTGCGCGCCCCTGGGGCGGCGCTCGCCGGCCTGTCGATAGCGGGGCCGAAGGCGCGCGAGGTGCTGGCGGCGCTGACCGACGTGGACGTCTCGGCAGAAGGGTTCCGGTTCATGGATATCCGCCGGATGGATGTGGCCCATGCGCCGTGCGTTGTCGCACGGCTCAGCTTTACCGGCGATCTGGGCTACGAGATCTGGATGGACGCGGCCTGCCAGCGCCATGTCTATCTGGCGCTCAAGGATTCCGGCGCGGCGCATGGCATCCGCGACTTCGGATTGCGGGCGCTGAACGCTCTTAGGCTGGAAAAGGGCTGGGGCGGATGGGGGCGCGAATACCGCCCCGTTTATTCCGCGACAGAGGCCGGGCTGGACCGGTTCGTGGCATGGGACAAGGGCGACTTCGTCGGCAGGCAAGCGGCCGATGCGATGCGCGACGACGGGGCGATGCGGCTGCGGACTTTCGTTGTGGACGCCGATGACGCCGATGCGATCGGGGACGAGCCGATCTGCCACCACGGCGCCGTGGTCGGCTGGGTGACCTCGGGCGGGTATGCCCATGCTTCCGACGCATCGGTCGCGCTGGGCTATGTCCCGCGCGAGTCGGGCGAGAGCGATGCTGGTTGGGAGATCGAGATCCTGGGAAAGCGGCGGTCGGCACGCTTGCAGCGACAGCCGCTTTTCGACGCCAACGGCAGCCGGATGCGCGCCTGAACGGGCTCGGCAGGGTAGGTTCATCGACGCCCTGAACTTTCGGCAGCCCCGCGCGCTTGGTCGCAACGGACAGGCCCGCAGCGGGTGTCGGTGTACGGCTAGAGGATCCCCGTGGGTCAAAGCCGGCGAGGCATCAGCCACGTGGGCGGGTCCGGAAGGCGAGCCTCAGGTCTCGTGACGTTGGCTTCCACGTCTCGGCGCATCTTGGCCGCGCCGCTGCGTCGTGCTAGATGTTCGCAATCTGTTCCGCCGGCTGGGGTGGCATAAACCACGCGGGCCGCTATCTATCGGCGCAATCCTCAGAACGGGGCGGTCATGGCCGAGCTGAAGCACATCGAGGTTCGCGGCGCGCGCGAACACAACCTCAAGAATATCGACGTGGACATCCCCCGCGATCAGCTTGTGGTGATCACCGGGTTGAGCGGCTCGGGCAAGTCATCGCTCGCCTTCGACACGATCTATGCCGAGGGGCAGCGGCGCTATGTCGAATCGCTGTCGGCCTATGCGCGGCAGTTCCTCGACATGATGGAGAAGCCGGACGTCGATCATATCAGCGGTCTGAGCCCGGCGATCAGCATAGAGCAGAAGACGACCTCGAAAAATCCGCGATCGACCGTGGGCACTGTCACCGAGATCTACGACTATCTGCGGTTGCTGTTCGCGCGTGTCGGCACGCCCTACAGCCCCGCCACAGGCCTGCCTATCGAGGCGCAGCAGGTGCAGGATATGGTCGACCGGGTGATGGAGATGGAGGAGGGGACGCGCGGCTACCTGCTGGCGCCGATCGTGCGCGACCGCAAGGGCGAGTACCGCAAGGAGTTCCTGGAGCTGCGCAAGCAGGGTTTCCAGCGCGTGAAGGTCAATGGCGAGTTCCACGAGCTGGAGGACCCGCCGAAGCTCGACAAGAAATTCCGCCACGACATCGACGTGGTGGTGGACCGGATCGTGGTGCGCGAAGGGCTTGAGACCCGGCTCGCCGACAGCTTTAGAACCGCGCTCGATCTCGCGCAGGGTATCGCGATCCTCGAGACCGCGCCGCGCGACGGCGAGCCCGAGCGCATCACGTTCAGCGAGAACTTCGCCTGTCCGGTCAGCGGCTTCACGATACCGGAGATCGAACCGCGGCTGTTTTCGTTCAATGCGCCTTTCGGGGCGTGCCCTGTCTGCGACGGGCTCGGAGTCGAGCTGTTCTTCGACGAGCGGCTGGTGGTGCCGGACTGGAACATGAAGATTGCGGATGGCGCTATCGCGCCGTGGCGCAAGGGCAAGTCGCCTTATTTCCTTCAGACCATCCAGGCCATCGCGCAACATTACGGGTTCGACAAGGACGCCCGGTGGAAGGACGTGCCCGAGGAAGTGCAGCACGTCTTCCTCCATGGCTCGGACAAGGAGGAGATCCGGTTCCGCTATGACGAGGGCGGGAGGGTGTATACTGTGTCGCGTCCCTTCGAGGGCGTGATCCCGAATATCGAGCGGCGCTACAAGGAAACCGACAGCGCGTGGATCCGCGAGGAGTTCGAGCGCTACCAGAACAACCGTCCCTGCGGCGCCTGCGACGGCTACCGCCTGCGGCCGGAAGCCCTGGCGGTGCGGATCGCCGATCTGCACGTGGGGCAGGTCGTCCAGATGTCGATCCGCGAGGCGGCGGATTGGTGCGCGACGGTGCCGGAACGACTGACGAAGCAGAAGAACGAGATTGCGCGGGCAATCCTGAAGGAAATCCGCGAACGGCTCGGCTTTCTCAACAATGTCGGGCTGGAATACCTGACGCTGTCGCGGGCGGCCGGGACGCTCTCGGGGGGCGAGAGCCAGCGGATCAGGTTGGCGAGCCAGATCGGCAGCGGCCTGACCGGTGTTCTCTACGTTCTGGACGAGCCGTCGATCGGACTTCACCAGCGCGACAACGACCGGCTGCTGCTGACGCTCAAGAACCTGCGCGACCAGGGCAACACGGTCATCGTCGTCGAGCATGACGAAGAGGCGATCCGTGAGGCCGATTACGTCTTCGACATGGGGCCGGGCGCAGGAGTGCATGGCGGCGAGATCGTCGCGCACGGCACGCCGGCCGCGATCACCGCGAACGTGAAGTCCATTACCGGCGCCTACCTTTCGGGGCAACGCGAGATTCCGGTCTCGGCGCAGCGCCGCAAGGGCAACAAGAAGAAGGTCACCGTAGTCGCCGCGAGCGGCAACAACCTGCGGAACGTCACGGTGGATTTCCCGCTGGGCAAGTTCATCTGCGTGACCGGCGTGTCGGGCGGGGGCAAGTCGACGCTGACCATCGAGACGCTGTTCAAGACCGCCTCGATGCGTCTCAACGGCGCACGCCAGACGCCGGCGCCGTGCGAGACGATCAAGGGGCTGGAGCATCTCGACAAGGTCATCGACATCGACCAGCGCCCGATCGGGCGCACGCCGCGGTCGAATCCGGCCACTTATACCGGCGCTTTCACTCCGATCCGCGACTGGTTCGCCGGTCTGCCCGAGGCGAAGGCGCGCGGCTACAAGCCGGGGCGCTTCAGCTTCAACGTCAAGGGCGGACGCTGCGAGGCGTGTCAGGGCGACGGCGTCATCAAGATCGAGATGCATTTCCTGCCTGACGTCTACGTCACCTGCGAGACTTGCGGGGGTAAGCGCTACAACCGTGAAACGCTGGAGATACATTTCAAGGGCAAGAGCATAGCCGATGTTCTTGACATGACGGTTGAGGATGCTCAGGAATTCTTCAAGGCGGTTCCGTCGATCAGGGACAAGATGGTCGCGCTTTGCCGCGTCGGCCTTGGCTACATCAAGGTTGGTCAGCAGGCGACGACCCTGTCGGGCGGCGAAGCGCAGCGGGTCAAGTTGTCAAAGGAGCTGGCGAAACGGTCCACCGGGAGGACGCTCTACATCCTCGATGAGCCGACGACCGGCCTGCACTTCGAGGACGTGCGCAAGCTGCTGGAGGTGCTGCACGAGCTGGTCGAACAGGGGAACAGCGTGGTAGTCATCGAGCACAACCTGGACGTCATCAAGACGGCCGACCACATCATCGATATCGGTCCCGAAGGTGGCGACGGTGGCGGCGAGGTGGTCGCGACCGGCACGCCCGAAGAGGTCGCGGCCGAACCGGGCAGCCATACGGGCCGCTACCTCGCCCCTGTCCTCGCCGCGCAGAAGGTGGCCGCCGAATAGCGGCCCTTCCGGGCTCAGAAGGCGCGGTTCGTCTCGTGGGTCGCATCCTCGATCACCTCGAGCGTGTCTGGGCGCACGCGCAGGACCCGGTCCTCGACCCGGTAGTAGCGCCAGAACCCGTTCACGGGTGGCAGGCCGTAATATTCGCTGCCAAGAAGCATGAAGTAGCGACCGGGTGGCAACATGTCGCCCGGCCCGTAGGCCGCTGATGCGGTGACGCCGGCGGCGATGCGTTTGGCCATGCCCTCCGCGCCGAACTTGGTCCCACACCCGGCGCCGGTGTTGGCGGTGGCGCATTGGCTGAACGCAGTCCCTGGCAGGACCAGGGCCGCGACGATGACGGTCGCTTTCAACATGACGGAAACCTTTCACTCGAACCGCCCCACACGCGGGCGGACGCTTCAGGAACGTTTTATGAACCGGCGGGTTCCCGCCGATGTCCTGCATGCCGTGACGGGAGCCTGCGCGCCGCGGGATCTGGCGCGCCCTCTGGACGCGGGCGGCGGAGGCGGACATGCTGGGGAAGAAGCGGTGCGCCGCAAGTTCCGAAGGGGAGTTCGACAGCGTCCATGACCGCCGAATACGAGGATATCCCGCGCATCGTCCGCGACTGGCATCGCGAGGGACGGGGCGCCGCGTTGGCGACGGTGGTGGAGACGTGGGGCTCGGCCCCGCGTCCGGTCGGCAGCCAGCTCGCTATTTCGGGGGCGGGCGAGATTCAGGGCTCGGTCTCCGGCGGCTGCGTCGAAGGTGCTGTGGTTGTCGAGGCGCAGGAGGCGCTGCAGGACGGACAGCCGCGTATCCTCACCTATGGCGTGAGTGACGACGAGGCGTTCGCAGTCGGGCTCGCCTGTGGTGGCACGATCCGCGTGATGGTGGAGCCGCTCGACGATGCGCTGGCCGACCTTCTGGACGCGGTGGTCGACGCGCGCGAGGCGCGGCGGCCCGTGGCCTACGTCGTCAACACCGAGGCGTGGACGCGCCGGGTGGATGACGCAAGGGACTGGCCCGAACGTTTCCGCATGGATCGCTCGGGCTTCGAGGAGGCGGTTTTCGTCGGCGTGTTCAATCCGCCCCTGCGGATGGTGGTCGTGGGAGCGGTGCATATCGCGCAACCTCTCATGGTGATGGCGCGTCTGGTGGGGCTTGACGCGACGCTGGTCGATCCGCGCGAGGCCTTTGGATCGCAGTCGCGGTTCCCCGATGAGCGGATCGTGCATGACTGGCCCGACGAGGCGCTCGCGGCGCACGGGCTCGACGCGCGAACCGCAATCGTGACGCTCACTCACGACCCGAAGCTCGACGATCCGGCGATTGAGGCCGCGCTGCGCTCGGATGCGTTCTACATCGGCTCGCTGGGGTCGACGCGGACCCATGCCAAGCGCATTGCGCGACTGCAGGAGGCCAATTTCGACGAGGCCCGGATCGGACGGATCCACGCGCCGATCGGGCTCGATATCGGGGCGCGCTCGCCGGCGGAGATTGCGGTGGCCATCATGGCAGAAGTCATCAAGACGCTGCGTCGGGCGCCATCCTGACAAGACTCGGCGTCGGGAGGGCGGCATGAAGTTCGGTGAAGTCCCGGTGGCCGAGGCCGAGGGCGCGATCCTTGCCCATTCGCTGCGCGTGGGACGGCTTCGCATCAAGAAGGGCACCCGGCTGGGCGCGGGGGAAATGGCGGCACTGTGTGATGCGGGTATCGCATCGGTCGCCGTCGCGCGTCTCGAAGCCGGGGATCTGGGAGAGGATGCGGCGGCGCAGGATGTTGCCGAGGCGCTCGTGCCCGACCCGGCACGCAGCGGGTTGCGGTTGAGCCGCGCATCGACGGGCCGTGTGAATATCCATGCGACGGGGCCCGGTGTGCTGGTCTACGAGACGGGGCGGATCCATGCCGTGAACGCTGTCGATCCGATGATCACGCTCGCGCTGTTGCCGCCGATGGTGTCGGTTGCCGAGAGGACGATGGTCGGCACAGTCAAGATCATCGCCTACGGTGTGGCGGAGAAGGCGGTCGCGTCGGCCCGCGCGGCCGCGGAGGGCGCGGTCAGGCTGGCGCCGCCGGTCCTGCGCCGCGCGGTCCTGATCGAAACCGAGGTGCCGGGGCAGACGTTGTCGGACAAGGGAGAGCGGGCGACGCGGGCGCGGCTCGAGGCGCTTGGCATGGAATTGGTCGACGTTCGGCATGTGTCCCACGCGGTCGAGCCTCTGGCAGCGGCGGTTCGCGAGGCCGATGGCGACCTCGTGCTGATCCTGACCGCGTCGGCCACGTCGGATGCCCGCGACGTCGCACCCGAGGCGATCCGGCAGGCGGGCGGCACGGTGACACGGTTCGGGATGCCCGTGGACCCCGGCAACCTGCTCGTCCTTGGCGAACAGGCCGGGCGGACGGTGATCGGCCTCCCGGGCTGCGCCCGTTCGCCCGCGCTCAACGGAGCGGACTGGGTGTTGTCGCGCGTGATCTGCGGCATTGAGGTGAGCGATGCCGATATCGCCGCGATGGGCGTGGGCGGCCTGCTCAAGGAAAGCCCGGCTCGGGGTCGACCGCGCGAACACTGACTTCCTGCGAGCAAGCAGGCTCGGACGCGCGGTCGGCCAGAAGGGTTCCGCATCCGGCGATGGCTTGCCGGGCGCGGCGGGCGCAGTCGAGGGTGCGACGGTTCAGGCCTGACAGGATGAGGTCTCGCTTCGGCGCGGCGGTGCTCGAGGCCGCGAGGGCGGCCAGCAGCGGGTTTCGCGAGCTTCCACGGCGGGCTCGGGTCCCGGCGGATCTGGCAGCGCAGGTCAGCCAGCCTGAGGGCAGAGCATCGGGCCGAGATTCATGGCGGCGCGAGGCACTCCTGCACGATCGGGGATCGGGATGACTGCGATCTCATGGTGGAGGGGCGCCCGGAAAAGTCGTGATGGCGCATCGGCTCGATACTTTCTGCCGCTGGGGGGCGAGGCGGGGCGACGGCTCGTTCGACTTCGTTCCAACGGCCGCCGTCGGGATCGCCGCCGTTTTGCCCTGACGCTGCTGATTGGGGCTAGGCACCCCGAGACACACATGGTTCACTCCGCCGGACTGAGGAATGGGAGGTGCGAATGGGTCAGGTAACGATGACCGTCAACGGCAAGAAACGGACCGCAGAGGCGGAAGGCCGGACGCTGCTGGTCGAGGTGCTGCGTGAGAGGCTGGGTCTGACCGGCACTCATGTGGGCTGCGATACGAGCCAGTGCGGTGCCTGCGTCGTGCATGTCGATGGCAAGCTGGTGAAAGCCTGCACGATCTTCGCCGAGGAATGCGAGGGCGCCGAGGTCACGACCATCGAAGGCATGGCCAACGCGGACGGCTCGCTGAGCACGATCCAGCAGGCGTTCCAGGATCACCACGGCCTGCAATGCGGCTTCTGCACGCCGGGCATGGTGATGGCGGCGGCATCACTTCTGGCCGAGAACCCGCATCCCAGCGAGGACGAGATCCGCTACTATCTCGACGGCAACATCTGCCGCTGCACCGGCTACCACAACATCGTGAAGGCGATCCAGGCGGCCGCCGGGACCGGCAGCGAGGCCGTCGCGGCCGAGTGATCGCATGAGACAAGGCGCCGAACAACGGCGCCGGCAGGTTCAGGGAGGAAAGACATGCCCAAAGACGGTGGCATAGGCGCCAGCACCAAGCGGCGCGAGGACGTGCGGTTCCTGACGGGTCGGGGCCGCTATACCGACGACATCAATCTGCGCGGACAGGCCTATGTGGTCTTCGTGCGCTCCGACGTGGCCCACGGACGGATCAACGGGGTGGACACCGCCGCCGCCGAGGCGATGCCTGGCGTCCTGCGCGTCTTTACCGGCAAGGACTTCGAAGGCATCGGCGGCCTTCCCTGCGGCTGGCAGGTGACCGACCGCGAAGGCAATCCGATGAAGGAGCCGCCGCATCCGGTGCTCGCACAGGGCAAGGTCCGTCATGTTGGCGATCCGATCGCCGCGGTCGTGGCAGAAACCTACGCCCAGGCGCAGGATGCTGCCGAAGCGATCGTGCCCGACATCGAAGAGTTGCCGGCGGTCATCGACATGAAGGCGGCGCTCGAGGATAACGCCACCAAGGTCCACGACGATCTGTCCGACAATCTCTGCTACGATTGGGGGTTCGTTGAAGACAATCGCGAGGCGGTCGACGAGGCGATCAGGAATGCGCACCATGTCACGACGTTGGAGCTGGTCAACAACCGCCTGATCCCGAACGCGATGGAGCCTCGGGTGGCGCTCGGCGACTACAATCCGGCGACCGGCGATCACACGCTTTATACCACAGAGTCAGAACCCGCATGTGATCCGCCTCCTCATGGGCGCGTTCGTGCTGGGCATTCCCGAGCACAAGTTGCGGGTCGTCGCGCCCGATGTGGGCGGCGGCTTCGGCTCCAAGATCTTCCACTACGCCGAGGAGGCATTCTGCACCTTCGCCGCCAAAGAAGTCGGGTGTCCGGTCAAGTGGACCTGCACCCGCTCGGAAAGCTTCCAGTCCGACGCCCACGGACGCGACCACGTGACCAAGATCGAACTCGCGCTGGACGCGGAGGGCAATTTTCAGGCCGTCCGGACGCATACCCTGGCGAACATGGGCGCGTACCTGTCCACTTTCGCGCCGTCGGTGCCGACCTGGCTTCACGGCACGCTGATGGCAGGGAACTACAAGACCCCGCTCATCTACGTGAACGTCAAGGCGGTCTTCACCAACACGGTCGCCGTGGATGCCTATCGTGGCGCCGGGCGCCCCGAGGCCACCTATCAGCTGGAGCGTGTGGTCGACAAAGCTGCGCGCGAGATCGGGATGGATCCGCTCGAGTTGCGGCGCCGGAACTTCGTCACCGAGTTTCCGTATGCCACGCCGGTCGCGGTAGAGTACGATACAGGCGACTATCCCCGGCTCGTCGACCGCCTGACGGAGATGGCGGATTTCGACGGTTTCGCGGCCCGCGCCGAGGACTCCAGGTCGCGCGGGAAGTTGCGGGGTCTCGGCGTCAACACCTACATCGAAGCGTGCGGCATCGCCCCGTCGAACCTTGTGGGGCAGCTCGGCGCCCGGGCAGGCCTTTACGAAAGCGCGACGGTGCGGGTGAACGCCACGGGAGGTCTCGTGGTGATGACCGGCAGCCATAGCCACGGTCAGGGCCACGAGACGAGCTTCGCCCAAGTGGTGGCCGACATGATCGGCATCGACGCCAGTCAGGTGGAGATCGTCCATGGCGATACCGCCATGGGTCCGATGGGCATGGGCACCTACGGCTCGCGCTCGCTTGCCGTCGGCGGCAGCGCGATGGTTCGCGCGACGGAAAAGATCATCGCCAAGGCCAAGAAGATCGCGTCGCATCTGATGGAGGCGTCCGAGGGAGACATCGAACTCAAGGACGGTCAGTTCACCGTTGCCGGCACCGACAAGTCGGTGGCGTGGGGTGACGTGACTCTCGCCGCCTACGTGCCCCACAACTACCCGCTGGAAGAGCTCGAACCGGGGCTGGAGGAGACGGCGTTCTACGATCCGTCCAACTTCACCTATCCGGCCGGCGCCTATGCCTGCGAGGTGGAAGTCGACCCGGAGACCGGACGGGTGGAGGTCTGCGACTTCTGGGCTGCCGATGATTTCGGAAATGTCGTCAATCCGATGATCGTCGAGGGTCAGGTCCATGGTGGCCTGGCGCAAGGGATCGGTCAGGCGCTCTGGGAAGCGGCCGCCTATGACGCGGACGGGCAGCTTCTTTCGGCGAGCTACATGGACTACGCGATGCCGCGCGCCGACGATCTGCCGATGTTCCACGTCGACCACTCGGTCCAGACGCCTTGTACCCACAACCCGCTGGGCGTGAAGGGCTGCGGCGAGGCGGGGGCCATCGGCTCGCCGCCGACGATCGTGAACGCGGTTGTCGATGCGCTTCAGCGGGGCGGCCACAAGATCGACCATATCGACATGCCGCTGACGCCCAGCCGCGTCTGGGCAGCAATCAACGCGGCGGCGCCTAAAGGGCGCGGGACGATGGCCGAACGCTCGTTCCACGCCTCGTCCGACTGAGAGGAAGAAAGATGTATGCATTCGAACTGACGCGTCCGACGACGATCGATGACGCCGTGGCGGCCCTCGCGGAGGGCGAGGCGCAGGCTCTGGGTGGCGGCCAGACGCTGATCCCGACGCTGAAACAGCGGCTTGCGGATCCCGGCACCCTGGTCAGCCTGACCGGGATCGAGGCGCTGAAATTCGTGCGGGCCGAAGGTGGGACGCTGAACATCGGCGGGGCTACCGTCCACTCTACCGTCGCGAACGAGGCGGCGCAGTACTATCCGGGCCTTGCGAGCCTCGCCGCACGGATCGGTGACCCGGCCGTGCGCAACCGTGGCACGATCGGTGGCAGTCTTGCCAACAACGACCCGTCGGCCTGCTACCCGGCCGGTGCGCTCGGTTCGGGGGCGACGATCGTGACGAACACCCGCGAGCTCGCGGCCGACGATTTCTTCCAGGGCATGTTCACGACCGCTCTGGAGGAAGGCGAGATCATCACCGAGGTGCGCTTTCCGATCCCGCAGCAGGCCGTTTATCAGAAGTTCATCCAGCCGGCCTCGCGCTTCCCGCTCGTCGCTGTCTTCCTCGCCAGATTTGAAGATGGCGTGCGGGTCGCGGTCACTGGCGCATCGGAATCGGGCGTGTTCCGCTGGAGTGAAGCCGAAGAGGCCCTGACTTCGTCGTTCACAGCCGATGCGCTGGACGGGCTCAGTGTTCCGGCGGGGGGAATGATTGGCGACCTGCACGGGTCGCAGGAATATCGCGCGCATCTTGTGGGGGTGATGACCCGCCGCGCGGTCGAGACACTCGTGTGATCGGTTCGGGGTCTGACGGCGTCGCGCCGTCAGACCCCAAGCCGCTCTTGCGAGTTAGCGGGTTGCCGAAGAATGAGCAGGCGGTTGTTGGCGGGCATCGCGCTCAGCGCCGCGAATTCCAGACCATGCTTTCGACCGAGAATTTCGACCTCCGCAATGTCGCGCAAGCCCCACTCGGGGTTTTCCTCGCGTAGACGCGCATCGAAGGTCCGGTTCCCCGCGCTGATCGGGTCGCCGTGGACGAAAAAAGGACCGTAGAGGACAAGCAGGCCGCAGGGTTCAAGACTTTGCGCGGCGCCGGCCACGATTCCCTTGAGTACACTCAACGGCGCGATGTGGATGACGTTCATCGCGACAATTGCAGTCAGCGGGCATATCGATCGGAGTTCGGGCGTCGCGGCCCAAACTGTCGCGGCGTCCAGTGCCAGCGGTTCGCGCCGAGGCGTTCCCAGCGCGGTCTGCCACGCGGCGATGGAAGTCAGATGCAAAGGATCAGGATCGGACGGCCACCACTCCGTTGCAGGAAATGCCAGCGAGAAGGCGGCGGCGTGTTGACCCGTTCCGGCGCCAATTTCGAGCACGCGTCCTGATCGTCCGCTGAGCCAGGGAGACAGGGCGGCGATGACCGGAGGCGAATTGCGGAAGAAGACCTCGGAATGGAGTCGGCCCGCCGGATCGGGATCGCGATAGCGGGCCGTATGCGGTGACGTGGGGGTATCCGGCATCAGACCGCCCCGGCGTTCGCTATTTTGCCGGTCCGATCATCATGACCATCTGCCGGCCTTCCATCTTCGGCATGTTCTCGACCTTGCCGATCTCCACCACATCCGACGCAACCCGCTCCAGCAGCTCGCGGCCGAGATTCTGGTGCGCCATCTCGCGGCCGCGGAACCGCAGCGTTACCTTCACCTTGTCGCCATTTTCCAGAAACTTGAAGACGTTACGCATCTTGACATCGTAGTCGTGCGTGTCGGTGTTGGGGCGAAACTTCACCTCCTTCACCTCGATCGTCTTCTGCTTCTTCTTGGCCTCGCTCTCGCGCTTCTGGGTTTCGTATTTGAACTTGCCGAAATCCATGATCTTGCAGACGGGCGGAGAGGCGTTGGGAGAAATCTCGACCAGATCGAGTCCCACTTCCTCGGCCAGGGCCATCCCCCGCTCTGGCGTGACGACACCGACGTTCTGGCCCTCCGGGCCAATCAGCCGGATTTCTGGAACTCGGATCTTGCTGTTGACCCGTGGTCCGGTGTCGCGTGTCGGCGGGGCGTTGTGTGGTCTGCGGGCGATGGCCGGCTTCCTTCTGTCATTGCTGAAAATCGATGCGGGAAAGTAAACTTACTGGCAGGCAGATTCAAGCGTTTGCACGAGGCGCCGTCGATCTCCGGGCCGCCTCTTGTGTCGTTACCCTACGAAGGCCTTCTCCACCACATATTCGGCAGGTTCGCTGTTGGCTCCCTCATGCAGGCCCCGGCCTTCGAGGATCGATTTCATGTCGAGATTGAGCCCCATCGAGCCGCAGACCATCGCCCGGTCGACATCGGCCGAGATCGGCGCGAAACCGAGTTTCTCGAAGATTTCGCCTGACCGCAGGAGGTCCGTGATGCGGCCCATCTGCTGCGACGGCTCGCCGGTCGTGGTCGGGAAATAGCGCAGCTTGCTCCGCGCGGCCTCGCCGATGAGCGGGTCGTCACGCGTCGCCGCGATCAGTTCCTCGCCGTAGGCGAGTTGCGCCTTCTCGCGGCAGGTATGGGTCAGGATCACTTCATCGTAGCGCTCATAGGTATCCGGGTCGCGGATCAGGGACGCGAACGGCGCGATTCCGGTGCCGGTGGCGAAAAACCACAGCCGCCTGCCCGGTAGCAGCGCGTCGAGCACCAGGGTACCGACAGGCTTGGGGCGCAGGATGATCTGGTCGCCCGGCTCGATATGCTGCAAGCGCGATGTCAGCGGGCCATCGGGCACCTTGATCGAGTAGAATTCCAGTTCGTCGTCCCAGGCCGGAGAGGCGATGGAGTAGGCCCGCAGCAGTGGCTTGCCGTTGTCGCCCATCAGCCCGATCATCACGAACTCACCCGATCGGAACCGGAGCGTTCGCGGGCGGGTCACGCGAAAGCTGAACAGGCTGTCGGTCCAGTGGCGCACATGTGTGACACTCTGGGCGTCGGGCAGGGTCAATACGGGTTTAGCTTGGTTCAACGGTCTGAGCTCGGTCATTTGCCAAATCGCGGGCGATCCGCGCCTCTGTCTTGGAAAGGGGTCATGCCGCATCGCCGGGTGCGCGGCTCTGATACAGGTCAAACCCGGTGGAGGGAAGGCCGGCGGCCAAGGCGGACCTGATAGTCGCGTGCGCGCCAGTCCGCACGCGCCTTCCATTGCGCCGCGTCCTGCCGCCTTGCCAGTGCATCGTCGATCTCGATCTCGTCGAACCCCGATCGCCGCATCATCGCGTACTGATCGGCAAGAACATGGCCCGCAGCGCGCAGGCGACCTTCAAACCCAACTGCGCGCAGGGTCCGCGCGAGAGTCAGGCCCCTTCCGTCGGCGAAGGACGGAAAACCGATGCGAATCAAGCTTGGAGACCGGGCCCTGATGTGGTCGGCAAGAAGGGCGACATCGACGCCGGGATCGACGTGCAGCGCCTTCGCCGTCGCAGTCGCCCCGATCTGCATTCCTATGATTTCGCCGTCCCAATCGTCGGGGGCAAAGCCATCGTCGGTGACGATCACGCTCATGCAGCAGTCCTCCGGCGGGAGACGCGACCCTCGGAGATGTGTATGCCGCATTCTGACTTTTCTTCACCCCGCCAGCGACCTGCGCGCTGATCTTCACCAATCGAGATCGGTGATGTGCAGGGCGCGCAGCCAATGGAGCCATAGCCCCGTGCAACCAGCGGATGCCGTGGCAGCCGGTGATCGGCGATGTAGCCCTGGATATCCGTGACACTCCAGTGCGCGAGAGGATTGATCTTCAGGCGGCCGCTCTCGGCATCCATCTCGAAACGCTCGAGGGCTCTGCGTTGTCCGCCTTGGAAGCGTTTTCGTCCTGTGATCCAGGCATCAAATCCCGCAAGCGCGTCCTGCAACACGCTGGTCTTGCGCAACGTGCAGCAGGCATCCGGATCGTCCCGGTGCAACTTGCCCGACGGGTCCTGCGACCGGCTTCGAGGGCCGGGCGTATGCACTCGGACGTCGGTGAGCGACAATTGCCGCACCACTGCCTGTTGATAGGCGATGGTCTCGGGAAAGAGCATTTGCGTGTCGAGAAACAGGATCGGCAGCGACCGTTCAATTCGTGACACCATGTGGAGCAGTACCACCGATTCCGCTCCGAACGACGACACAAGCGCAATCGCGCGGAACTCAGCGCTCGCCACTGCCTCGCGCAGGATGGTCTGGGCGGTCTGGCCGGCAAAGCGGACGTTGAGTGCCTCCGCGCGTTCAGCGGCGTCAAGCGGCATCGCGGGCCTCCAGATCATAGAGTGCGGTTTTGAAAGGCGCGAGGCCGACGCGCCCATAGGTCTGCAGAAACGTCTCGCCCCGGTCCGTGCGCAGGTCGAGATAGGCGAGGATGATGCGTTCGACAGCCGGCACGATCTGATCGGCGGCGAAACCAGGGCCGGTTCGCTCTCCCAGCCTGGCGTCCTCGGACCCGTCGCCGCCGAGCGTGATCTGGTAATTCTCCACGCCGGCGCGATCGAGGCCCAGGATCCCGATATGACCCACATGATGGTGACCGCACGCATTGATGCAGCCCGAGATCTTGATCTTGAGCGGACCAATCTCGTGTTCGAGCCGCATTTTGTCGAAATGCGTCGCGATCTCCTGCGCGATCGGAATGGAGCGCGCGGTTGCAAGGGCGCAATAGTCCATGCCGGGGCAGGCGATGATGTCCGAGATCAGGCCCGCATTCGCCGTGGCGAGCCCGGCGGCGGCAAGTCCGGCGTGAACCGCGGGCAGGTCCGCGCGCCGCACATGGGGAAGGATCACGTTCTGTTCATGGCTGATCCGCACCTCGCCGTAGCTGTAGCGTTCGGCAAGGTCTGCCATGACGCGCATCTGGTCCGAAGTCGCGTCGCCGGGCGTCGCACCATGTGACTTGAGAGAGATCGTCACGATGGCATGATCGGCGCGATGGTGCTCTGCCAGATTTGTGTCACACCAGGCGCGGAAGGCCGGATTGCCGTGCTCTATGTTGTCCGGGCCGCCGCGGAACGCCGGCGGGGCGAAGTGCGCGCGGATTTCTTCCAGCAGGATCTGGTCCGTCCCATCGTAGGCCGCGCGCCGCTGGATGAACTCGTTCTCGACCAGGTCGCGGACGTGCTCGATCCCGTGCTCGTGCACCGCGATCTTGAGTCTGGCCTTGAACTTGTTGTCGCGCCGGCCAAGCAGGTTATAGACGGCCAGAATTGCTTCGACGTAGGGAAGCAGGTCTTTCTGGGGCAGGAAATCCCGGAGGAGCTTGCCCAGAATCGGAGTTCGCCCGAGACCGCCGCCGACGAGCACCTCGAACCCGATCTGTTCATCCCGGGCAACGACGCGCAGGCCGATGTCGTGCGAGGCCGCCACCGTGCGATCGCGCGGCGAGCCGGTGATCGCGATCTTGAACTTGCGCGGCAGGAACTGGAATTCCGGATGATCCGTGGACCATTGACGCAGCAATTCCGCATAGGGGCGCGGGTCTGCGATCTCATCAGCCGCGGCCCCCGCGAAGTGGTCGGCGGTGACATTGCGGATCGTGTTTCCGCTGGTCTGGATCGCGTGCATGCCAACATCCGCCAGTGCGTCCAGGATATCAGGGACGTCACGCAACCGGGGCCAGTTGAACTGGATGTTCTGACGGGTCGTGAAGTGGCCGAGGCCCTTGTCCCAGCGCTCGGCGATCATCGCGAGCTGGCGCAGCTGCGACGGCTCGAGCGTGCCGTACGGGATAGCCACGCGCAGCATATATGCGTGGAGCTGCAGATACAGGCCATTCATGAGCCGCAACGGCTTGAACTCTTCCTCGGTCAACTGGCCGGTGATGCGGCGCTCGACCTGTCCGCGGAACTGGGCGACCCGCTCGCGCACGAATGCCGCGTCGAAATCGGAATAGACGTACATCGAGGTCTCCGTCAGCTTGCCCCGGCCTGTTTGCCGTGGGGATAATTCGAAGGGCCGGTGGCGCGGAACCTGTCGCGAAAATGAACGGGTTCCGGGCCGGCGATTCCGGGCCGGGCTTCGGCGAGATAGGCGCCCACAACCAGATCCGGTTGCGACTGGGCGAAAAGGAGCCGCAGCTGGCCGTGCGCCTCGTCCTCGATCAGTTCGGCCTCGTGATGGTGGCGTGACCAAGTGTCGTCGGCTGTGAGGTAGACGACGTCACCTTCGACGAGGGCATTGGCGGTGATGATTCTGGAGGGGAACGTTCTGCTCATGAGGCGACCTCTCTTGCGGCAAGAACACCGCGTTCGGCTGTCCGCGGGGGGAGACCGAACAGCGTGATGACGGGGCCTGCGAGGCCTGCTTCATCGAGATCGGCGGCGAGGCGTGCAAGCGTGGTTCCGATAATCCGCTCGTCGGGGCGGCTCGCGTTCTCGATGAGGCTGACGGGCGTTGCCGGGTCGGCGTCGTGCATGATCAGACGGCCCTGAAAAAAGCGGGCGGAGCGCTTGCCCATGTAGATTGCCGCGACCTGACCGGGCTGGGCGAGCGCACGCCAGTCATGCTCGGCGAACCCTTCCGCGTCGTGTCCTGTCATCAGGCGCAGGCCGATATTGCGGCCGCGCCGGGTCAGGCTTTGGCCGAGCGCGCTCGAGGCGGCGGAGGCCGCGGTGACGCCCGGGACGATGAACCAGGTGATGCCGGCGCGGGCGCAGGCATCGATTTCGTCGTCGAGGCGGCCGAAAACGCCCGGATCGCCTGCTTTCAGCCTTACAACACGCGAGCCGGCGCGGGCGTGGGCGACCAGCAAGCGGTTGATCTCGGATTGCGGCACCGACGGGCCGAACCCCTTCTTGCCAACGCCAATGCGAACGCTGTGGGCACCCGCCAGATTCAGGATCGCGTCGGAGACGAGACGGTCGTGCAGGATGACGTCGGCCTCGTGCAGCAGGCGCGCCGCGCGCCGAGTCAGAAGTTCCGGATCACCGGGTCCCGCGCCGACAAGGGCGACCGTCCCTGCGGAAAGTGACGGCGACGGGAGGGGGTGTTCTGCGGACATCGGTTCGCCTCTTCCATTGAAGCGCCCTCCAAGGGGCGGCGTTGCCGGTAGATTAGAATAAATTTCTGTGCAAATGCCATATACCCTTGAGAAGAGGAACAATATCTGCAATGGTACGACGTTCGCAGGACAGGAGTTCCGAATGGCTGAGGATGTGGGGATTCCCGTGCGAATTGATGCGCTCGACCGGAAGATCATGGCGGAGCTTCAGCGCGATGCCGGTCGGTCCCTGGACGAGATTGCCCGGATCGTGGGATCGTCCAAGACGCCGGTCTGGAATCGGATCCGCAAGCTGCGCGAAGCCGGGATCATCGGTCCGCAGACCGTGACCCTGAATGCCGAGGCGCTGGGGTTCGAAGCCTGTTTCTTCGTGTTGATCCGGACCAGCGAGCATGAGACCGACTGGCAACAGGCGTTCCTGAAAGCGCTACGGCAGCGGCCCGAGGTACAGGAAGCACACCGCCTGGCCGGCGAAATCGACTACATCCTGAAGGTGCGGGTGCCGAATGCGCGGGCCTACGACGCGTTCTACCAGGCGCTGATCGCGGAGGTGAAAATTTACAACGTCACGGCGTTGCTCTCCATGGAAGAGATCAAGTCGACGACAGCGCTGCCGCTCTGAGGGGGGCCGCCCTCGGAAGCATCGAGCCCCGGCGGGCGGCTGCGCCACGTGCCGAGCCGCCAGCTTCCGGAAAAAACCCTCAGCGCGTCACCATTAGACGTTCAAGACCGTGGAAATGGTAGAGGTTCGCGTATTGCGGCTCCTCGGCGAGGGCGAGATCGGGGTTCCGGTCGAACAGGATGCGCAGGGCGATCTGCATCTCGAGCCGGGCGAGCGGAGCTCCGACGCAGAAGTGTATGCCTGCGCCGAAGGATGCGTTGGCACAGATGGGTCGAGCGGGGTCGAAGCGATGCGGGTCATCGAACGCCTTCGGATCACGGTTGGCCGCGGCGAGAAGGCAGCCGAGCTGGTCACCTCGCTGCAGCGGCACACCGTCAATCTCGATGTCCTCGTAGACATGACGCGTGAAGAGATGTAGCGGCGGATCCCAGCGCAGGATTTCCTCCACCGTTTCGGGCGTGATGTCAGGTTTGCCGTGGTGCAGGAGGGCTCTCACGCCGTTGCCGATGGTGTGGACGGTCGCCTCGTGCCCGGCGTTGAGCAGCAGGATGCAGGTCGAGATGAGTTCGTCAGGCGAGAGCTTTTCGCCGTCTGTTTCGGCCGCGATCAGCTGCGAGATCAGGTCGTCGGCCGGCCGTGCCCGGCGGTACCGCACGTAATCGCCGAGAAATGCCGAGAATTCGGTCGCGGCAAGGGCGGCGGCGTCTTCGACGTGCCGGTCGCGGCGCGCCTGGTACATGGCGACTATCGCATTCGACCAGACCAGCAGATCGTCAGCCCGATCGTCGGGCACGCCAAGCAGGCGCGCGATGATGATGACCGGCACCTTGTTCGCATATTGCGGCAGCAGATCGAACGGCTCCTCAGGAAATGTGTCGATCAGCTCGTGGCAGAGTGCTTCGATCTCCGGAGCGAGCGCGGCAATCCGGCGTGAGGTAAAGGCGCGCAGCACGAGTCCGCGCAGGCGGGTATGATCTGGCGGTTCGAGTTCGAGCATCGAATGCGCTTCGACGGCCTGGAAGGGCGCCAGATGCGCCGGTATTGCAGGCGGATCCAGCGGCGCGCGTCCCATGCGGCGATCGCGCAGGGCGGCGTTCACGGTCGCGAAATCCGTGGCGACCTGCAGATCCCAGTCCGTCCAGAACACGACCGGCCCAAGTGCGCGGGCTCGGTCGTAGAACGGGTAGGGATCCTGGACGAAATCCTCCGCAATGGGGGATTGCGCGATGATTTTCACGTCAGTCCATGCCGCGCACGGGGATTGGCGCATCAGGATCGGGATGCACGAAGCGCTGGATCAAAAAGACGCCGAGTCCGACACCGATGCCGAGCAGGTCGGTGATCAGGCCGCCCTCGATCATGCACAGCGCCGCAAGCAGCAGGCCAAGCCTGAGGAACCACGCGGTGCGTCCGCCGAGGAACCAGCCCTGCACGCCTGCCGACAGGAGAAAGACGCCGATGGTGGCTGTAACGCCCGCGCGGATGACCTCGGGCCAGGTGCCGTCCATCAGGATCGCGGAATTGTAGAAGAACATGAACGGCACGATGAAGGCGGCAATCCCGATCTTGAAGGAGGCGACCGATGTTTCCATCGGATTGGCACCCGATATGCCGGCCGCGGCGTAGCTCGCCAGGGCGACCGGTGGCGTGATCGCCGACAGGACGGCAAAGTAGAAGACGAAAAAGTGTGCCGTAAGCATCGGTATGCCCAGTTGCACGAGCCCCGGCGCGACAACGGAGGCGGCCACGGCGTAGGCAGCGGTCGTCGGCATCCCCATGCCGAGCAGGATCGCGATGCACATGGCAAAGAAGAGCGCCAGTAGTTGCGACGCCTCGGCCAGGCCGAGCAGGAGGGACGAGAACCGCGCGCCGACACCGGTCAAGCTGATGACGCCGACGATGATGCCCGCGCAGGCGCAGACCGCGATGATCTGGATCGACATGACGCCCGCGATCTCGAACGCCTTGCCGACGCTGCGAGCTCCCATCCGGTAGGGTGTGAGCCAGCTCACGACGGCGGCGGCCACTGTGGCGAGCGTGCCGGCACGTATCACCGAATAGCCCATGAAGAGCGCCACGATCAGGATGATGATCGGCAGGAACAGGTAGACTCGGAAAATCATGTCGCGAAATTTCGGCAGTTCATCGTCGCGCATGCCGCGCATGCCGAGCTTGGCGGCCTCGAAGTCGACCATGAAATAGACCGACACGAAGTAGAGGATGGCCGGAATGATCGCGGCGATGGCGATCTCGGTGTAGGGAATGCCCGTGATCTCCGCCATGATGAACGCGCCGGCGCCCATGATTGGCGGCATGATCTGACCGCCGGTGGAGGCCGCGGCCTCGACGGCGCCGGCCGTCTTTCGGTGATACCCGACCTTCTTCATCAGCGGAATCGTGAGCGAGCCGGTTGCCACCACGTTGCCCGCGCTGGTGCCGTTGATCATGCCCATCAGGCCACTGGCGAAGATTGCCACCTTGGCCGGACCGCCGCGTGCGCGCCCGGCGGCGGCGAAGGCGAAGTTGACGAAATAGTCGCCTACTTTCGATGCCTGCAGGAAGGCGGCGAAGATGATGAAGAGGATGATGTAGGTCGAGCTTACGGCGGTTGTCGGGCCGAGGATGCCGGCGTCGGTATAGACTTGGCTGAAGAATCGCTGCCAGCTGATTGCCGGGGAATTCAGGAATCCCGGCAGATACTGCCCGGTGAAGACGTAGATCAGGAACAGGGTCGCGATGATGACGAGGGCCAGGCCCGCGACGCGCCGCGTCAGTTCCATGATGAGCAGCGTTCCCGCGAGAGCGGCCAGCGATATTCCGATCGGCGCGAAGGGCGTGCCGGTCGAATTACGCATGAGCGTACCGTAGATAGTGATCAGATAGACTGCGACGGCGACCGCACAGATGCCGAGAACAAGATCCGGCGCGGCAAATCCGTCGCGGCGCCGGCGGTGAAACCAGCCCACGGCGGTCCCGCCCACGGTCGCAAGCAGCAATGGCGCGCCATAGAGCCACGTCTCGCGGAACCTGATGCCCGCATCCATGCCGTTCCACATCGTGCCGCCCGCAATGTCGATCGCGAAGTTGATCGCGACGGCCAGCGAAAAGAGGGCCGGGAGCATCAGCGCATAGGAGACGTGGCGCCAGACCGGTGTTTCGCCCTCTTCCTCGGGAAAAGTCAGCGCGGCGAAGAGCAGGAAGCCGAGCACGAGGGCGCCGGCGACGTGAACGATGCGAAAGTTCCACGTCTCCATCGGGAAGGTCGGCAGGAGTGGCAGCTCGATTCCGGTCCATTCGCTGATCGACACGCCGTTGAGCGCGGCCATGTGAAAGGCGGCGTAGAGCCCGGCAAGCGTCGCAATGAGTTTGTAGTTCCGGCCGACGAAGAGACGTCTGTTGACCTCGATCGGTTCTTCGTCGACGCCCTCGGCGGCGACCATCTGCGGATCGGTCTCGGTCTCCTCCCGTATGTCGCTCATTTCGCTCCCCATCCCTTTGCCGACTGTTTTGCGGCAGAAACCTCGGTCGTTCAATGAAAAGGCGGGCCGCCTCGGTCGAGGGGCCCGCCTTGAAGTTACTGCGGCGAAATCAGCTGCCGCTGTAGATCATGTCGTCTGGGATCTCGGCGCCGGCGTTCTCCTTGAACCACTCGGCCGCACCGGGATGCCACTTGAGGACCTTGTTCTTGTCCCAGTTCTCCGGGAGCGTCGTCTGGGCGGCACGGTGGATGTTCACCATGCGGTCGTTATCGGACATCACGACGTCGACCACCGACTTCACGAAACTCGCCGGCAGGTCGCAATTTGCGATGGCGAAGTTCCACATGCTGACCGACCGCGCATCGCTCTCGAGCGTGGAGTAGGTGTCTGCCGCGATGGTGAACTCGCTCACGGGGAAGGCCTCGGCGATCTTGGCCTGCTCTTCCTCGGTGAACTCGATGATGTTCACGTCGGTCTGCACCTCGAGCTGGCTCACGGCCGGGACCGGAACGCCTGCGGCGAAAGCAATGACGTCGAGCAGGCCATCCTGGAGCTGACCGCCCAAGTCGGACCATCCGCCATTGCGCCGCTCGAAGTTGACGCCAAGCGTTTCCATCATGCGCGGGAAGTAGGTGTCCGAAGTCGAGCCGGCCGGGCCGAACCCGATCTTGGCGCCATCGGGGATGTCGCTGATGGATTCGATGCCCGAAGACGACAGCGCCGTGATCGAGAACGGCGTCTGGTACATCGGGAACATGGCGCAGGCCTTGTCCATGGCGAGGCCGGGGGCGATCGGGTTGGTGCCTTGCAGCGATTCCGCCGCCGGGCCCATCGTGGTCATGCCGAACGCGGCGTCGCCGGTGTGAACCAGAGCCATGTTCTGCATCGGGCCGCCGGTCACTTCACCGCCGCCCGAAATGCCGAGTTCCTCCGCCACGAGGTTGGCCCAGCCCGATCCGTAGGCAAAATAGGTGCCGCCCTGGCTCGCCGTGCCCACCGTGAAGCTGTCGGGCCAGTCGCTGCGATCCACGTCTTGCGCGAAGGCGGCGCCGGCAGCAAGGGCTGCGGTGACGGTCAATGTTGCTAGTTTCATGTGTCTCCTCCCATTCCCGCGCGCTGGCGCGGGTGATCCGCTGTTTGTAGAGCCTGTATCGCGGGTATCAAGCGCAGGAGCACATGCGTGGACCTGACGTGGGTGCAGGACTGGTGACTGGTCTCGTCCCTCTACAAGGGCGGGAGGGGAGGTGCGTCGGCCCGGATCACCCTCGGTGGCGGGCGGCGAAGCGTGGGAGCATGGCCGAGAAATCACGACCCTGTCCGTCCTCGTCCTCGACAAAGCTGCGATAGAGCTCGGCGGCCAATTCACCCATGGGGGTATCGGCGCCGGCCGCTTCGGCGGCCTGCTGGCTCAGGCGCAGATCCTTGAGCATCAGATCGGAAGCGAAGCCGGGTTTGTAGTCGTTGTCCGACGGAGCGCTCGGCCCGATGCCTGGGGCCGGGCAGTAGGTGGTCAGGGACCAGGATTGACCCGATGACGTGGAAACCACATCGTACATTGCCTGTCGCTCGAGCCCCAGCCGGTCTGCCAGCGCGAACGCTTCGCAAGTAGCGATCATCGTCACGCCCAGGATCATGTTGTTGCAGATCTTGGCGGCCTGCCCGTTGCCTGACGCGCCGCAATGGACGGCCTTCGAGCCCATCACGTCGAAAAGCGGTCCGGTGTCGGCAAACGCGCTCTCGTCACCGCCGACCATGAATGTCAGCGTGCCGTCCCTGGCTCCGCCGGTGCCGCCGGAGACAGGGGCATCGAGCGTGCGCAACCCGGCCGCGCTCGCCTGTTCCGCCACGTCCCGGGCGCTTGCCACATCGACGGTCGAGCAGTCGCAGAAAACGGCCCCGGCCCTCATGACGGGGAGGATCTCGTTCGCTACGAGACGCAGGATATGACCGTTGGGCAGCATCGTGAAGACGACGTCCGCGCCCGTCGCCGCGTCGGAAGCCGTGTCGACCGGATCGACTCCCTCGACCCGGATACCGGCCACGTCAAACCCCGCAACCGCGTGTCCGGCGGCCGCGAGGTTGGCTGCCATAGGCGCGCCCATGTTGCCCAGTCCGATGAATCCGATCTTCATGTCGTCTCTCCAAATTCCAGAGCTTTGTTGCCGAGAGGGGCCAACATGCGCGACACATCGGCCTGAGCGACATCCACTGGACTCTCATGCCGCCATTTCGGCGTGCGGTCCTTGTCAACGATCATCGCGCGGATCCCTTCGAGGAAGTCTCCGTGCTCCATCGACCGGTGCGTATAGCGATATTCCGCCTCCAGCGCGTCTTCGATGGTGTCGCGGTTCCGGACGCGATGGATGAGCTCTATCGTGCAAGACATTGAAAGTGGTGAATTCCGTTCGATCATTGTCGCTGACGCCATCGCCATTTCTCCGCCATCGTGTCGCAGCGCGTTCACGATGTCGCGCAGTGTCTCGCCGCCGAACAGACTGTCGATCTCCTCCTGCCGCGCGGCCATTTGATTCTCCGATGCCGGATGCGACGCCGCTTCGATCGCGTCCAGATCGATGTTCGTTTCCAGTCGCTCGATCAGGTCCGGCCAGGCCGCCTCGGGCACGAAGTAGTCGGCGAATCCTGCATGGATGGCGTCACCTCCCGCCATCCGGTCCGCGGTGATCCCGAGATACTCGCCCAGTCGCCCGGGCGCCCGCGCGAGCAGCAGCGAACCACCGACGTCGGGGATCAGACCGATGCCGCATTCCGGCATCGCGATGCGGCTGGTCTCGCCGACGATCCGGTGCGAGCCGTGACAACCCACGCCCACGCCGCCGCCCATGGTGAAGCCGTGCAGGAACGTCACCACAGGCTTCGGGAAATGGAACATCTTTCGGTTCATGCGGTACTCGTCGCGCCAGAACCGCCGCCCGTAGTCGAAGTCGCCCGCCATGCCCGTCCGGTACATCTCGATGATGTCCCCGCCCGAACAGAAGGCCCGCCCCGGCGCGCCGTCGATGACCAGCAGGGAAACCGCTTCGTCTCTGGCCCAGGCGTCGAGCGCTGCCTCGATCTTCAGGCACATCGCATAGGTCAGGGCGTTGAGCGCCTCTGGTCGATTCAACGTGATGCGCCCTGCGCACCCCTTGATGCGGATCAAGACGTCGTCGCTCATGCCGTTGTCATCTGGCGCGCGACGATGACCCGCATGATCTCGTTGGTGCCTTCGAGGATCTGGTGCACGCGCAAGTCGCGCACGATCTTTTCGATTCCGTAATCGGCCAGATAGCCGTAGCCGCCGTGAAGTTGCAGGCACTGGTCGGCAACGCGGCTCCCGGCTTCGGTCACGAATTTCTTGGCCATGGCGCAGAACTTGGGGGCGTCCGGTGCGCCCTGGTCTAGCTTCCAGGCCGCTTGCCGCAGGAAGGTTCGGGCCGCCTGCAACTCGATCTCCATGTCCGCGAGCCGGAACTGCAGCGCCTGGAAATCGGTCAGTCTATGTCCAAAGGCCTGACGTTCGCGCATGTAGACCAGAGTCTGGTCGAGCGCCGCCTGCGCCGCGCCAAGAGAGCACGCCGCGATGTTGAGCCGTCCGCCGTCAAGTCCGGCCATCGCATAACGGAATCCGTGGCCTTCTTCGCCCAGCAGGTTCTCCGCCGGCACGCAACAATCGTCGAACTGTACCTGGCGCGTGGGTTGCGAGCGCCAGCCCATCTTGTCTTCGAGCCCGCCGAAACTCAGCCCCTCCGCGCCGTTCTCGACCACAAGTGCCGAGATACCGCGCGTGCCGCCATCGCCGGTGCGTGCCATGACGATGTAGGCGTCCGAATACCCCCCGCCCGAGATGAAGGCCTTGGTTCCCGTCAACCGCCAGCCCTCGTTGCTCCGCACGGCCCTTGTCTTGAGCGCCGCAGCGTCCGATCCCGAGCCCGGCTCGGTCAGGCAGTAGGAGAAAAACGTCTCCATCCGGATCGCGCCCGGCAGGAGTTGATCGCTCAGCGCCTGCGAACCGAACTTGTCGATCATCGCCGCGCACATGTTGTGGATCGAAAGAAATGCCGCGACCGAAGCGCACGCGCCGCTCAACGCCTCGAATACGAGCGTCGCATCGAGCCGCCCCAACCCTGTGCCGCCGCTTTCTTCGGTGACATAGAGACCACCGAAGCCCAATTCGGCCAGCTTCGGCCAGAGATCGCGCGGGATCGTCCCCTCGGCCTCCCAGGTGCGGGCATGCGGCGCGATATGCTCGTCGGCCAGCGCCTTCGCCATGTCATAGATCGCCACCTGCTCTTCGCTCAGCGAAAAGTCCATCCCATGCCTCCCGCCGCCAAACTCCTGCTGATCGACTTATGGCTTGGATGCGGAGGGAGTGCCAACAGCTCGCTGACGCAAACGTCGGCAGAAAGGGCATGATCTTGTGCAAGAGAGAAGCCGCAAAGTGTAAGATAGCATTTGGTTAACGGATTGCGGAATTGTAAAGTGTTGTCGATGTTTGGGGCGATTTCTCAGACTGTAAGCGTGCGAGGAGGACGTAATGGAGTTTACGAGTATGAAAACATTGACGGTTGCCGCGATGATCGTGGCCGGAACAGTTGGCGCGGCGTCTGCTGCGACCATTCAGGACGGCGTCGGAAACGGCGGCAATCCTTGCCCGAGTGGCCCGTTGCGGGATTGCTCGCTTCAGATTGGCGACACATCGACGCCCGCGATCGCCAAGTTCAACCGCTTGGATAGCGGAAGCTATTCATTCGATGGAGCCAACACCACGGCTTTCCCGAGCCTCAGCAGCGACGGGTCGGAGTTTACGCTGACGCAGATCGATAGCAAAACTGCAAGCTTCAGCTACATGCTCGGCATCGACGATCCGTTTCTTACGGGTGTGGCGGTCAAGGGCGGCGCTGAGGGCTTCAAGCTCTTTACCTTCGCGGAAGGTGACTTCGCTTATGATTCAGCGAGCATGACGTTCAGCGGTCAGATCGATACGGTCGGACTTCTCAATAACGGTCAGCAGCAGCCTGCCATTTCCAACGTAACCTTCTTCGACACGATGACACCGCCTGCGCCGGTGCCATTCCGGCCGCTGCGTTCCTGCTGATGGCTGGTCTCGGTGGTCTTGGCGCCACGCGTTTGGCGCACCGTAGGTCCTGATCTAGACTTTTGACGAGCGCAGAGAGGCGTGCCCGAAAGGGCGCGCCAATTTCGTCTCGCGCCATGATTTGTTCATGAGCCAGCTGTCAAAGATCGGCGTGGAACTCGTCGATCAGGTGGCGTACGACCTCGCGCAGGGCTTCGCCCTTGTCCGCGCCGCCGTCTTTGGCCTCAGCGAAAACAACGCGCTGCCGGTCCGCGCTGGAGCCGTCGCGCGCGATCCGCAGGATACCTTCGGCCTCAGCACGACTTCCAAGCGCGTCGAGATCCTCGCCGATCATCTCCAGAAGTTCCGCGCAGAGCTCCTCCACGGACACGACCGCCCGCCGACCAAGGTCAAGCAAGCCTTCCGAGACGCCATGGCGCTGCGCGCGCCAGCGGTTCTCGTCGATCAGGAAGCGGTCGTAGCGCCGCCACGACTGATTACGTTGTGAAAGCCGCCAGAGCATGCGCGTCGTGGCCTGCGCCACGGCCGCCAGGCTCACGGCATCGCGCAACCGCGGCGAGACATCGAAGATACGTGTCTCCAGCGTCGGGAAGTTGTGCGATGGCCGCAGATCCCACCAGATCCGGGTCGTATCCTGGATCAGGCCCATGTCGATCAAGACGCCGGTGGTGTTCTCATATTCTTCCCACGACGTGAAGATCGGCGGCAGACCTGTGCGCGGCAGGTTGTCGAAGACGCTGAGACGATATGAGGCAAGCCCCGTATCCTCCCCCTGCCAGAATGGCGACGACGTGCTCAGCGCCAGGAAGTGCGGCAGGAAATACGTCATCTGCGGCATGAGATCGATCCGCTGGGCGCGATCCTCGATGCCGAGATGCACATGCATCCCGCAGATGAGCATCCGCCGCGCGACGCCGGCCATCTTGCGCTCCAGATCATCGTAGCGCTGCTTGGGGGTATGGGTCTGGTCCTTCCAGTCGGCAAACGGGTGACACGATACAGCGATGGGTGAAAGGTTGTGGGCGGCTGCGTGGCGGGACACGCAGGCGCGCAGCTTGCACAACTCATCGCGAGCATCCGCGACGCTTTTGCATACGCTGGTCCCGATTTCGATCTGACATTGCAGAAATTCTGGCGAGACGCGGTCGGCAAGATCCTTGGCGCAGGCCTCCATGAGCGCTTCTGGCGCGCGCGCCAGGTCGAGGCTGTCGCGGTCGACGAGAAGGTACTCCTCCTCGATGCCAAGCGTCAGGCTGGGTTTGCTCATCCACGCTCCTCCCGCAACCGGCTCACCGGTTTCAGGGAGTTAACAGGCGTCGGGACTCAGACGTCAATCCTCGGTTCGACAAGGGGTTAGGCGGGTGCGCCCGAATGCGCACCCGCTCGGTCAGGTTCAGTCCATCGCCTTGAAATGGAACTCGCCGCCTTCCTTGAGCCCAGAGGGCCAGCGGGCGGTGACGGTCTTGGTTCGGGTGTAGAATCGGAAGGCATCCGGTCCGTGCTGGTTCAGATCGCCAAAGCCCGATTTCTTCCAGCCGCCAAATGTGTGGTAGGCCAGCGGCACAGGGATCGGAACGTTCACGCCGATCATGCCCACGTTGATCCGGCTCGCGAAATCCCGTGCCGTGTCGCCGTCTCGGGTGAAGATCGCGGTTCCGTTGCCGTATTGGTTGGTCATCACCAGATCCAGCGCCTCGTCGTAGCTGCCGGTGCGGACCTGGCTGAGCACGGGGCCGAAGATCTCTTCCTTGTAGATGTCCATCTCCGGCGTGACCCGGTCGAACAGATGCGGCCCGACGAAGAAGCCATCTTCATAACCCTGAAGCGAGAAGTTGCGTCCGTCGACGACCAGTTCCGCGCCCTGATCGATGCCCGATTGAACGAGGCCGAGCACGCGCTCCTTCGCCTGTCCTGTCACCAGCGGGCCGTAATCAACGTCGTCTCCGGCGGAGTAGGGGCCAACCTTGAGCTTCTCGATACGGGGAACGAGTTTCTCGATGAGCCTGTCGGCTGTCTCGTCACCTACGGGAACCGCAACCGAGATCGCCATGCACCGCTCGCCGGCCGCGCCGTAGCCCGCGCCCACAAGAGCGTCGGCTGCCTGATCCATGTCGGCGTCGGGCATGACGATCATGTGGTTCTTGGCGCCGCCGAAACACTGGACCCGTTTGCCGTTCGCGCAGCCCCGGGAATAGATATATTCCGCGATCGGCGTGGAGCCCACGAAACCCACGGCCTGGATCGTCGGGTTGTCGAGAATGGCGTCCACCGCTTCCTTGTCGCCGTTGATCACCTGGCAAACTCCGTCGGGAAGCCCGGCCTCCTTGAGCAGTTCGGCCAGCATCAGCGGAACCGACGGGTCGCGCTCGGACGGCTTGAGGATGAAGGCGTTCCCGCAGGCGAGGGCCGGCGCCATCTTCCACATCGGAATCATCGCCGGGAAGTTGAACGGCGTGATGCCGGCAACCACCCCGAGCGGCTGCCGCATGGAGTAGATGTCAATGCCGGGGCCCGCGCCGTCGGAGTACTCTCCCTTGAGCAAGTGCGGCGCGCCGATGCAGAACTCAACGACTTCGAGTCCGCGCTGAACGTCGCCCTTGGCGTCAGGCACGGTCTTGCCGTGCTCTCGGCTCAACGCTTCGGCGAGCTTGTCCATGTCACGGTTCAGGAGGCGGACGAACTCCATGAGCACACGCGCACGGCGCTGGGGATTGGTGGCGGCCCATCTGACCTGGGCCCGCGCGGCCAACTCGACTGCCGCGTCCAGCTCGGCTTTCGAGGCCAGCGGCACGCGCGCCTGAACCTCCCCTGTGGCCGGATTGTAGACGTCAGAATAACGCCCGGATTGTCCGGCTGCGCGATGACCATCGATGAAGTGACTGAGATCTTCCACCTGCAAGCTCCTCCCTTTGGGAATTTCGGCGCCACAATATGGAGAGCGGCCGGAAGGCGAAAGGCGCATCTGATATCCTTGACAGGGAGGCATCCGCCCGGCGACCCTTTCCCTCGCGTCATGGCGGAAGGAGACAGATCGTGCAGGTCCAACAGATCCTGAAGATGAAGGGCGACGAGGAAATCGTTACCATTCGACCCGACGGTTCCGTCAGCGAAGCTGTCGAGCTTCTCTCGACGCGCAGGATCGGCGCTCTCGTGGTGTCTGAAAACGGGATTGTGCCTCAGGGCATTCTGTCGGAGCGTGACATCGTGCGCGAACTCGGCAGGAGGGGAACCGGCTGCCTAAGCGACAAGGTCTCCGACCTGATGACCTCGAATCTCACAACCTGCGCGCGCGAAGATTCGACTGACAGGATCCTGACGCTGATGACCGACGGTCGCTTCCGCCATATTCCGGTGATGGAAGGCGATCACATGGTCGGGCTGATCTCGATCGGTGATGTGGTCAAGGCGCGAACTCTCCGAATTGAGCATGGAGCGCGACGCGCTGCAGGATATGGTAATGGGGCACTGACCCGGCCTTGATTTCGCCGGCGCCATGAGGTTGCGTGCGCTGGCATCAGGGGGGATCACATGCGGACAGCCTTTTATCCCGGGACATTCGACCCGGTCACGTTGGGTCATCTCGACATAATCGCTCGCGCCGCCCTTCTGGTGGACAGACTGGTGATAGGGGTTGCGATCAATCGCGACAAGGCGCCGCTCTTCGAGCTGGACGACCGGGTGGCAATGCTCGAGGAGGCCTGTTCCGACGTTCCGCGGTCCTGCGGCACGCAGATCATCGTCTATCCGTTCGAGAACCTGCTGGTCGATTGTGCGCGAGAAGTTGGCGCCCAAATGATAATTCGCGGCCTGCGGGCGGTCGCCGATTTCGAGTATGAATATCAGATGGTGGGGATGAATCGCCAGCTGGACGATCAGATCGAAACGGTTTTCCTGATGGCCGAAGCACAGCATCAGGCGATCGCGTCAAAGCTGGTCAAGGAGATTGCGCGGCTTGGGGGCGACGTCTCAAAGTTCGTCACCCCCGCCGTGCGAGAGGCTCTTCAGTCCAAGTTTCGTCAGGCACCGTAAGTCGCCCGACGTGCGATCGCTTCGACGTCATCACGGTTGATGTCGAGGTCGAGCGCCGTGTCGAGCGGCAGGCTGCGGAGTTCGCTGACGGTGCGGCGGTAGGCGCGTCGCGTGCGTACTAAGTCGTGGAGGCGGTTGATGATCGTTTTCATGGGTCCGATCCTTCCAGGTTCGGTGGTTGGTAAGGAGACCCATGTTGGCGCTAACGCCCATTTTGCAAGTGCAGCATGGTCGATGCTGCCATGCAGAAATTGCAGGCATGTTGAGGGAACAGAAATCCGCTACGGTTTATGCGTCAACTGCCTCGCAGAGAAGGGGGTCCCGCAGCGCCGAAACGCCGCGGGAGACGTCATGTCAACTGGCCATGGCGACGGCGGTGTCGGCCATACGGTTGGAAAAGCCCCATTCGTTGTCGTACCACGACAACACCCGGCAAAGCTTGCCGCCGTCCATCACCTTGGTCTGGTCGGTATGGAAGACCGACGAATGCAAGTCGTGATTGAAGTCCATGGAGACGAGCTGCTTGTCGGTGAAGCCGAGGATACCCTTCAGCGGGCCGTTGGCGGCCGCACGAATGGCTTCGTTTATCTCCTCCACGCTGGTGTCGCGGCTCGCTTCGAAGGTCAGGTCCACGACGGAGACGTTCGGCGTGGGGACGCGAATGGCAACGCCATCGAGCTTGCCGTTCAGATCCGGCAACACGAGCCCCACTGCCTTCGCCGCACCCGTCGAGGTCGGGATCATCGACATCGCAGCGGCGCGAGCCCGGTAGAGATCCTTGTGCATGGTGTCAAGCGTCGGCTGGTCGCCGGTGTAGGAGTGGATCGTCGTCATGAAACCGCGGACGATCCCAATGGATTCGTGAAGCACCTTTGCCACCGGCGCGAGGCAGTTTGTCGTGCAGGACGCGTTCGAGACGACTGTGTCGTCCGGGCCAAGCACATGGTGATTGACGCCGTAAACGATCGTCTTGTCGGCGTCAGCGCCGGGTGCCGAGATGAGAACCTTCTTCGAGCCGTTCTCCAGATGCGCGGCTGCCTTGTCACGTGCGGTGAAGAGCCCCGTGCATTCCAGCGCCACGTCCACGTCCGACCAGGGCAGTTCCCTTGGGTCGCGGATGGCTGTGACCTTCATGGCGCCACGACCGACATCGATCGTGTCCTCGCCGATTGTGACCTCGGCGGGAAAACGGCCGTGAACACTGTCGTATTGCAGCAGATGCGCGTTCGTCTCGACCGGGCCGAGGTCATTTATCGCGATCACTTCAATGTCGTCTCGACCCAATTCCACGATCGCGCGCAGCACATTGCGTCCGATGCGTCCGAACCCGTTGATTGCCACTTTGACTGCCATCCTGCCGATCCTTTCCTCGATCCGATCTGAAACGTCCGCGTCCGGCCAGAGAGCCGTCGCCGTAACCATCCTTGTTCGTTCCGTTGCGTCAAGCCGACGCTTCGGCACTCAGAGCAGTCCGCGTGCCTGTTGTGCGACGTTCTCTGCCGTGATCCCGAAATGTCGGTACAACTCCTCCGCCGGCGCCGAGGCGCCAAACCCCTCCATCCCGACGAATGCGGACTTCTGCTCGCGACCGCGTTCGCCCAGCAGCCAGCGATCCCAAGGCTGGCGAACAGCTGCCTCGACAGCGACACGGACCGCGCCACTCGGCAGCACTCGCCGGCGGTACGACTCGTCCTGTTCGGCGAAGAGTTCCATGCAGGGCATCGACACTACCCGCGTGCCAATGCCCTCTTTCTGCAGCAGGTCACGCGCGGCCATCGCGATCTCGACCTCGGAACCCGAAGCCATCAGGATTACCTGCCGCTTGCCCTCGGAATCGGCGAGAACATAGGCACCCTGTTCCGAAAGGTTGCGCGGCTTGTGCTGAACCCGAAGCGTCGGCAGACCCTGACGGGACAGCGCGAGGACGCTTGGAACATCGGACGAGGCGAGGGCGATCTCCCAGGCTTCCGCCGTCTCGACGGTATCGGCGGGCCGGAATGTCCGGAGGTTCGGCGTCGCGCGACAGATCGCGAGGTGCTCGACCGGCTGGTGGGTCGGTCCATCTTCGCCGAGGCCGATGCTGTCATGGGTCATGACATAGACCACCGGCGCTCCGATCAGAGCGGAAAGGCGAATGGATCCACGGGCATAGTCGCTGAAGGTGAGAAATGTTCCGCCATAGGGGCGCAGCCCGCCGTGCAGTGCAATGCCGTTCATCGCGGCTGCCATCCCGTGTTCACGGATGCCATAATGGATGTAGCGTCCCTTGCGATTGCCGGGGTCGAAGACCCCCAGATCGGCGGTCAGCGTGTTGTTCGACCCGGTCAGATCGGCCGAGCCACCGATCGTCTCCTTCATTACCGGATTGATCACTTCGAGCACCATCTCGCTCGATTTGCGGGTGGCGACCTTGGGTCGGTTGGCGCTGATCTGCTTTTTCAGGGCGCGGATCGTCGCCGAAAGGCGCTTGTGCGGCTCGCCGGCGATGATCCGGTTGAGCTCGGCACGCTTAGATTGTGACAGGTCGTCGAAACGCTCTTCCCAGGCCTCGCGCTCGCTTGCGCCGCGTCGCCCCGCTTCTTCCCAGCGGGATTTTATTTCCGACGGAACCTCGAACGGGCCGTAGGGCCACCCATAGGCGTCCCGAGCCGCCTGAATCTCTTCGGCACCCAGCGGCGAGCCGTGGGCCTTGGCCGTGTCCTGCCGGTTCGGAGCGCCGTATCCGATGATCGTCTTGCATCGGATGAGAGAGGGCAGAGTAGACGCCTTGGCTGCTTCGATTGCGGCATCGATGGCATCCGGGTCGTGTCCGTCGACCTCTTGCACATCCCAGCCGGCGGCCTCGAAGCGCCCGGTCTGATCGGTCACATCGGAGAGGGAGACGCGACCGTCGATGGAAATGCTGTTGTCGTCAAAGAGCACGATCAGGCGATTCAGTTTCTGCATCCCTGCGAGACCGATCAACTCGTGGCTGATCCCTTCCATCAGACATCCGTCCCCGACGAAGACGTACGTGAAGTGATCGAAAACCTTCTTGCCGTAGCGCGCCCTCAGATTCTCCTCGGCGATCGCGAATCCCACCGCGTTGCCGAGACCCTGACCCAAGGGGCCGGTTGTGGTCTCTATGCCCTTGGAATCATGGACCTCTGGATGCCCCGGCGTTCTGGAGCCAAACTGCCGGAAATTCCGCAGCTGCTCCAGCGGCATGTCCTCGTAGCCGGTCAGGTGCAGCAGCGAATAAAGGAGCATCGAGCCGTGGCCGTTCGACAGGATGAAGCGATCGCGATCGGGCCAGCGTGGCGATGTGGCATCGAATTTGAGATGGCGCGTGAAAAGAACGGTCGCGACGTCCGCCATGCCCATAGGCATCCCGGGGTGCCCGGAATTTGCCGCCTGAACCGCATCCATGGCCAGAACGCGGAGGGCGGCAGCCATCTCCGCGTGTTCAGGATGTTTTTCATTCAACTTCGAGAGGTCCACGGCACACATCCTTCGGCTGGCGGCTGGCTGGCGTGTTGATAACAGCCCAACTGTGGAGTTCAAGGATCCCGGGGGGCTACGATGCCTCTCGCTGAGGCTACACTATGGGTTGTGTCGCGGCTGCTGATTCGTCAGACCCGGGAAATGGGCGTCGCAGCCGCAAGGATCGGAGGCAGGCATGAGCGAGATTGCGGAGTACGAGCGGCGGATACGAACCGCGTTCGACGACATCGAACTTGGGATCGGGCGACTTGCATCGAGCGAGACGCACACGGAGCTGGAGGATCTGCGCATCGAGCTGGAGGCCGAACAAAAGGCCAGCTCGCTGCTCGAGGAGCGGGTCACAGCCCTTCGGCGCGGCCACGAGGCGCGCATTGCCGAACTGGAATCGGAGCTGAGCGAGTCCCGCCGGAATCTGGAGGCGCAGAAGGCTGACCGCTCCGAAGCGGAGGCAGCTGAAAAAGAGGCCGCCGATCTTCGGGAGCGTCTGCAGGCCGCCGAGGCCGAGACGGCGCGGATCACGGAGTCGCTATCGGTGCAGGAAGAACGGACGGAAGCAGTCGAGGCGCATATGAAGCGTCTGCGCGAGGCTCTCGAGGCGCAGACGTCCGTGACGCAGAAGCTCAAGCGGTCCAACGGCGAGCTGCGCGCGACGATGCGCACCTTGCGCGAGGCGCAGACGGCCGGGCTCACGGACGCGCATCTGATCAACCAGGCGGTTCTGACCGAACTCGAAGCGCTCCGCGTTGCCCACGAAACCGATCGCGCCGAGATGGACGAGATACTGACGGCCATGGAGCCGTTCCTGGGAGAATTGCAGGATGCCTAACGTATCTATCACAGTCGGTGGCCGCGATTTCGACGTGGCTTGTCAGGAAGGCGAGGAGCACTTTCTGCAATCCGCCGCCAAGCTGCTGGACAATGAGGCATCGGTCCTGGTGAGCCAGATCGGGCGCATGCCCGAAGTGCGCATGTTGTTGATGGCAGGGTTGATGCTGGCCGACAAAACCGCGGGCATGGAGGAGCAACTGCGCGCCGCCGAGAAGCGGATGGCGAGCCTGCGGAACGACATCGCTGCGCTCAAGGCCGAAAAAGCCAGCGAGCCGCAGCGTGTCGAGGTTCCGGTGATGCCGCCCGAGGTCCTTCAGACCATGAAGTCCCTGGCGGAGCGGTCAGAGGCCGTGGCACGGCAGCTTTCGGACGAGGCGAGCGCCTGACGTCAGCCGTTCGCTTCGCGGATCTTCTCGGCCGCATCCTTGTCGTAGGTCACGCCCTTTGCGTCGAGCATCTGGTCGAGTTCGCCGGAAAGCGTCATCTCGGTCACGATGTCGCAGCCGCCCACGAACTCCCCCTTGACGTAGAGCTGCGGAATCGTGGGCCAATCCGAGTATTCCTTGATGCCTTGGCGAATTTCCTCATCCGCGAGGACGTTCACGTCGCTGTAGTCGATGCCCATGAAGTTCAGTACGCCGGCAACGCGCGAGGAAAAGCCGCATTGCGGCATGGCCTTCGTGCCCTTCATGAAAAGAACGACGTCGTTGGCCTTCACCAGATCCTTGATGCGGCTTGTTGTCTGGGTCGTCATTGATCAGCTCCTGGTTCGTCTTTCGGGCGCTATCGCTCCAGCGGCGCGACGGCGCATGTGTCTGTGCATAACGGCTCAGTCAGGCACCTTGGTCGTCAACGCCAGCGCGTGAAGCTCGCCCTGATTGCCATCCATTCTTCCCTTCAGCGCCGCATAGACGGCTCGTTGTTGCTGAACCCTGTTCTGGCCGCGAAAGCTCTCGTCGATGACCTCGGCGGCGTAGTGGTTCCCGTCACCGGCAAGGTCGGTGATCGTTATCCGCGCGGACGGAAAGGTTTCGCGCAGAAGATCCTCGATTTCCTGTGCCTGCATCGCCATTCGGGGTCCTTTCCTTGAACGAGCAACGAACCTATGCGTCGGGCGACCCTCGCGCAAGATCAGCCGATGGCGGTCTCGAACGCTGTGCGATGCAGATCGAGAAGCGGCGCAAGCTCGGCTTTGTGTCCGCCGAACACCACGTCGGGGCCGCCGAAACATCCGATGTCGTGGACCGGAACGCTCATCTCGCGCGCGCTTTCCAGCAGATTGTCCGCGTCCTCCGGTGCGACCGCCAGCAGATAGCGCGCCTGATCTTCGCCGAAGAGTTCCGGAACGACGTCGGTTTCAAGTACAAAACCTGTCCCGCTTGCCTGTGCGAGCTCGAACGCGCCCAGTGCCAGTCCGCCGTCCGACAGATCGGTGGCGGCCCGGACAAGAACGCGATGCTTGAGCAGAAACACGCCGTTACGACGTTCCTCTTCCAGATCGACTGGAGGCGGAGGCCCGTCTGCGCGCCCCAGAAGGTCGGCCAGCAGGGCGGACTGGCCCAGATGCGAGCCTGATCGACCAACCAGCACGACCCGGTCGCCTGCTTGCGCCACGCCGCCAATCATTTCGTCGATCGATTGCAGGATCCCGACTGCGCCGATTGTCGGTGTCGGAAGAATCGGCCGTCCATCCGTCTCGTTGTAGAGCGAGACGTTGCCCGACACGATCGGAAGCCCCAGCGCCCGACATGCCTCGCCGATGCCGCGAATGGCATTGACGAACTGTCCCATTATTTCCGGGTTCTCGGGATTTCCGAAATTGAGGTTGTCCGTCGCCGCAAGTGGGGTCGCACCGACCGCGACGAGATTGCGCCACGCCTCTGCGACCGCTTGCTTGCCGCCCTCGAATGGATCGGCTGCAACATAGCGCGGCGTCACATCCGACGTGAACGCCAGCAGCTTTTCCGTTCCGTGGACCCTCACGATTCCTGCGCCCGCGCCCGGCGGCCGCACTGTATCTGCCAGGACCATGTGGTCGTACTGCTCCCATATCCAATGCTTCGAGGCGTGGTTGGGAGAGGCGAGCAGGGCCGTCAGGCCCTCGATCGGGTCGATCGGGGGTACGTCCTGCAACGGTTGCGCCGCTTTTGCGCTTGCGTAGGGCCGATCGTATTCCGGCGCCTCCCCCGACAGCGCCGCAAGCGGCAGGTCCGCCTTCACCGTGTTTCCGTGCAGCACAAGAAACCGATCTTCGGCCATCGTCTCGCCGACAACGGCAAAATCGAGATCCCATTTCTCGAAGATGCGCGCAGCGGTTGCCAGATGCTCGGGCGTCAGCACCATGAGCATCCGCTCCTGACTCTCGGAGAGCATCATCTCGTAGGCGCTCATGCCACTTTCGCGCAGTGGGACCCGATCAAGGTCGAGCCGGATGCCGAGCCCGCCCTTGTCGCCCATCTCGACAGCCGAACAGGTGAGACCGGCAGCACCCATGTCCTGGATTGCTATGACGGCACCCGAGGCCATCAACTCCAGGCACGCCTCCATCAGCCGCTTTTCAGTGAACGGATCGCCGACCTGGACGGTCGGTCGCTTTTCCTCGATCGTCTTGTCAAACTCCGCCGAGGCCATGGTCGCGCCACCGACGCCGTCGCGGCCCGTCCGGGCGCCCACATAGACGAGCGGCATGCCCGTGCCCGAGGCCGCCGAATAGAAGATCGCGTCCGCCGGGGCGATGCCAGCGGCAAAGGCGTTCACGAGGCAATTGCCGTCGTAGGCTGCGTGAAACCGGCATTCCCCGCCGATGTTCGGTACTCCGAAAGCGTTCCCGTAGCTGCCAATTCCCTCCACCACGCCGCGCACCAACGAGCGCGTCTTCGGGTGGTCAAGAGCGCCAAAGGACAAGGAATTCATTGCCGCGATAGGCCGTGCGCCCATCGTGAAGACGTCTCTGAGAATGCCGCCGATCCCAGTCGCAGCCCCCTGGAAAGGTTCGATGTAGCTTGGGTGATTGTGGCTCTCCATCTTGAAGATCACGGCGAGTTCATCGCCGATATCCACAACTCCAGCATTCTCGCCGGGACCACAGATCACCTGCGGGCCGTCCGTCGGCAGCGTTCGGAGCCATTTCTTGGACGACTTGTAGGAACAGTGCTCGTTCCACATGGCCGAAAAGATCCCAAGTTCGGTAAAACTGGGCGGCCGTCCGAGCAATTGGTGGATCCGCTGATACTCTTCGACGCTCAATCCATGAGCCGCAGCCAGGTCCGGCGTGACTTCAGGTTCCACCATGTCTCTCCGCTTTTGCCGGATTTCTATGGATCGCCGCTCCGGGGCGCAATCGCCCCCGCTTCCCTGATGTGCGAAAAAAAAGGCCGAGCACTATGGCCCGGCCCAAGTCCAACAGGGAGGTGAAGACGACATCGTCGCCTTCGCGGAGACACCTAGGCGGCCGGACATATTCATTCAACCGAATTGATAATCGCGTGGCGTCAAGGCTGCTATGCGTTTGGCGCATGTCGCGCTTCAGGCGGCCTTGTCCTTGATCCGACGGCGATGGGCGAAGATCTCTTCGGTGACGAAGTCGCGGAACGCGGCGATACGCTTTGAGTGGCGCAGTTCTTCGGGGTAGGCGAGAAAGACCGGCACTTCCGACGATTCAACGTCCGGCAGAACCCGAAGCAAATCGGGAAAATCCTCCGTCACGTAGTCCGGTAGGACTCCGATCCCGAGGTTGTTCAGAACCGCCTGAAGCACGCCGAAGTAGTTGTTGATGGTCAGCATCGACGGAACGTCGTGGGTCAGGAGTTCCTGAACCAGCATTGCGCCCGCCGTCACCTGTGCCGAACGCGTGTTCTGACAGATCAGCCGATGCTGCGAGAGGTCCGGCATCGATTGCGGCATTCCCCTCTCCTCAAGATAGGCCGGTGCCGCATAGAGCCGCATGTTGACACTCATCAGGCGGCGGCGGATCAGGTCCGCTTGGCTCGGCTCCTTCATGCGGATTGCCACGTCGGCTTCCCGCATGGGCAGGTCGAGAACCCGCTCTTCGAGCATCAGGTCGATCTTGAGTTCCGGGTAGCGCGCATAGAGAGCCGGAAGACGCGGCGCCAGCCAGAGCGTGCCGAATCCTGTGGTCGTGGTAACCCGCAGTTCGCCGAAAACCTCTTCTTCGCTGTCCCGGATGCGTGCGGAGGCTGCGTCGATTCGACGCCGCATCGCTTTGGTGGCGTCGAAGAGCAGCTCTCCTTGCTCGGTGAGAATCAATCCCCGGGCGTGCCGGTGAAAGAGCGTGGTGTTCAGGCTCTCTTCCAGGGACCGGATCTGGCGCGACACGGCAGATTGACTGAGATGAAGCGTGTCACCCGCATGTGTCAGGCTGCCTGCATCAGCCACCGCATGAAAAATTCGTAGCTTGTCCCAGTCCATGGTGACATTTCCATCCATCAATGGTGCGCCCCCCTGCGACGTGACGAGGTTATCTTGCTGCGCTGCAAAAACACAGTCTTGTTTCAAGTGGCGACTTCTAAGGTCAGTATTTGTGACCTACACTGCACACAATCAACGTGGAGGGGATCATGACCCGGCAAGACGTGGCGTTGCATGACCGGTTCGATCTGACCAGATCGCCGGTACTGCTGAATGGCACGCAGGCGCTCGTGCGGCTGGTGTTGATGCAGCGGGCACGTGATGCAGCCAATGGGCTGGATACGGCTGGCTACGTGACCGGATATCGCGGCTCGCCTCTTGGGGCTGTAGACCTGCAGATGATGCGGGCCCGGCAGGATCTGGAGACGTCGCAGATCGTTTTTCAGCCCGGTCTCAACGAGGATCTTGCCGCGACCGCCCTGTGGGGGTCTCAGCAGGCAGAACTTCGGGGCGAGGGGAAGTACGACGGTGTCTTCGGCCTGTGGTACGGTAAGGGTCCCGGCATCGACCGGTCGGGTGACGTGATGCGCCATGCCAACATGGCCGGAACTTCGCTCTTCGGGGGGGTCCTCATGGCGATGGGAGACGATCACACCGGCGAAAGCTCCACCACCTTGCATCAGTCCGACTGGGCGATGGTGGACGCCTACATGCCCATCGTCTCGCCTGCGGGTGTACAAGAAGTTCTCGATTACGGCCTCTACGGATGGGCGCTCAGTCGCTTTGCTGGCGTCTGGGTCGGCCTGAAGACGATGAAGGACACGATCGAAGCGACTGCGGTGGTGGATGGGCGTCCCGACCGCATGCGCTTCGTGCGGCCGGACTTCGACATGCCCGAGGGGGGGCTGAACATCCGGCTGGTCGACACGCCGCTGGCGCAGGAAAGCCGGATGATCGACTACAAGCGATTTGCGGCCGAAGCGTTCGCCAGGGCAAACGGCATCGACAAGCGGATCTGGGGACGGCCGGGTGCGAAAATCGGCTTCGTCGCGGCGGGCAAGAACTGGCTCGATCTGGTCCATGCTCTGGATCTGCTTGGCATCGACGTTGCGGAAGCCGAACGTCTTGGTCTGACGACGTACAAGGTCGGTCAGACCTTCCCGCTCGACATGCACTCAATTCACGAATGGGCCGAGGGTCTGGAGTTGATCGTCGTCGTCGAGGAGAAGCGCAAGCTGATTGAGGTGCAGATAAAGGAGAGCATCTTCGGTGACCGTCACGGACGCCGCGTCTACGGATGGTACAAGGGTGGTGGCGCAGGCGCCGATCACGGAGAAGAATTGTTTCCGACGCGATATGCCCTCGATCCGATCATGATCGCCGAGAAGATCGGAGAGATCCTGATCGAAGAAGGGCGCGACACCGATCGCATCAAGGCAGGGCTCGCGCAGCTTTCCGAAGCAAAAGCTGCTGACAACGCGCCGGAGATTGCGGCGCGGTTGCCTTACTTCTGCTCCGGATGCCCGCACAACACATCGACGCGGGTTCCCGAGGGGTCTCGGGCCTATGCGGGCATTGGCTGTCACTACATGGTCCAGTGGATGGATCGCGAGACAGTGGGCTTCACGCAGATGGGAGGCGAGGGCGCCAACTGGATCGGTGAGGCACCGTTCAGCCGGCGCGAGCACGTCTTTCAGAATATCGGCGATGGAACCTACAATCATTCGGGCGTGCTGGCGATCCGCGCGGCCGTCGCGGCGGGCACAAACATCACTTACAAGATCCTCTACAACGACGCGGTTGCCATGACCGGCGGCCAGCAGAACGAGGGCGACCTTCAACCCGACCGGATCGCGCGCGAGCTCAAGGCAATGGGCATCCAGCATGTTGCCGTGGTCTATGACGAGAAAGAGGCGCCGACGCGCGGCGATTTTCCGTCCGACGTGGAATGGCATGAACGCGCAGAGCTCGAAAGCGTGCAGGAACGGTTCCGCGAAATCGCCGGCGTGTCGGCGATCCTCTACATCCAGACATGCGCGGCGGAGAAGCGTCGACGGCGCAAGCGAGGCAAATTCCCCGATCCGGACCGGCGCGTTTTCATCAACACCGACGTCTGCGAGGGCTGCGGCGATTGCGGCGTGCAGTCGAATTGCGTGTCCATCGTTCCGGTCGAGACCGAACTGGGGCGGAAACGCGCGATCGACCAGTCGAGCTGCAACAAGGATTACAGCTGTCTCAAAGGCTTCTGCCCATCATTCGTGACCGTCGAGGGAGCCCAAGTCCGAAAGGAGGCGACGGCATCCGTCGACGTGGGGGAACTGCCGGAACCCGATCTGCCGCTCATAGACGGAACTTTCAATGTCGTCATCACCGGCGTTGGCGGAACCGGAGTCGTCACGGTCGGCGCGATCATGGCAATGGCGGCGCACGTGGACGGCAAGGGTGCCGGCATGATGGAGATGGCGGGTCTTGCGCAGAAAGGCGGTGCGGTCCACATCCATTGCCGCATCGCGGAGCACCCGGAGGACATCAACGCGATCCGCGTCGCGACGGGCGAATGCGATGCGCTGATCGGGGGTGATCTGGTGGTCAGCGCAGGTGCGAAGACGCTGGGCCTCATGAGGGCAGGGCGCTCCGGCGGTGTCGTGAACAGTCACGAGATCATCACCGGAGACTTCACACGCAATACGGAATTCCGTCTGCCGTTGGAGCAGCTTCGCCTTTCTCTCGAGCGACGCTTGCGAGATCGTCTGTCGCTATTCGACGCATCCGAGCTGGCGCGGGTTCTGATGGGCGACTCGATCTTTTCGAACATGATGGTTTTCGGGGCGGCCTGGCAGAAGGGGCTCATGCCGCTATCGCTCGCATCGATCAGACGCGCGATCGAACTGAATGGTGCTGCCGTCGAGCGCAACCTTCAGGCTTTCGAATATGGGCGCTGGGCCGCGCACAACCCGGACGCGGCGGCGCGTCTGCTCGAACCGTCCGTGACCGGGAAGCCGAAAACGCTCGATGAACGGATCGCATTTCGCGAAGCCCATCTGAGCGCCTATCAGGGGCGCCGCCTGGCTGCGAAGTATCGGGTCATGCTTGGGCGCGTTGAAGATCCCGCGCTGCGTGAAGCGGTGGCAATGGGCTATCACAAGCTGCTGTCATACAAGGATGAATACGAGGTGGCGCGGCTTCACAGGACCACCCGGGAGAAGGTTCGACAGTCGTTCGGGGGCGATCTGAAGTTGACCTACCACCTGGCGCCGCCTGTGCTGTCGGGCGAGGGGCCGGACGGGCGTCCGCGCAAGCGCGGCTTTGGCGAATGGATCGAGCGGCTTTACCCGATCCTCGCTGCAGGAAGGGTCATGCGGGGCACCTGGATCGATCCCTTCGGCAAGAGCGCCGAGCGCAAGATGGAACGCGCGCTCATTCGTCAGTACGAAGACGACATGGATGAGATACTTCCGGCGGTGACGGAGGTGACACGAGACGTGGCGATCGCGCTTGCGGAGTTGCCGTTGTCGATCCGCGGATTTGGTCCGGTGAAGCTTGCGAATGAGCGCCAGGCTGCAAAGCGGCGCGAAGAGTTCCTGGCGATCTTCCGCGCAGGTGGATCCAGCGTCGACAAGGCAGCAGAATAGTTCTTGCCGCGTTCTTCGCGGAGCTTGTGCGGAGCTCTGGGACCGGAATGGCCGGAGAGAGTGGACTTCCGCTGCCCCTGCGCTTAATCGCGAACGCAGAAGGTGCCGGCGCGTCGTGTCGGAGGCCGCGGAATTGACAGGCAGAACGCGCGGATGGCCGTAGGGATCTTCGATTCGGGGCTCGGGGGCTTGACCGTCCTGAACGCCGTTGCACGGCATTTGCCCGATTTGCCGCTCGTTTATTATGGGGATAATGCGCATACGCCCTACGGCGTTCGAGAGCCAGACGACGTGTTCTACCTGACGACGAAAGGGGTGGAGCGGCTTTTCGAGTCGGGATGCGATCTCGTGATCCTGGCCTGCAACACCGCATCTGCAATTGCGCTGCGGCGCATCCAGGAAGCGTGGGTTCCACGCGAAAAGCGGGTCCTTGGCGTTTTCGTCCCTCTGATCGAGGCCTTGACCGAGCGGCGTTGGGGTGACAATTCGCCGCCGCGCGAGGTGGGGATCCGTCACGTCGCGCTCTTTGCCACGCCGGCAACCGTATCTTCTCGCGCCTTCCAGAGAGAACTGGCCTTCCGCGCCATCGGCGTCGATGTCGAAGCGCAGGCTTGCGGCGGCGTTGTGGACGCCATCGAGGATGGCGACATGATTCTGGCCGAGGCGCTGGTGCGAAGCCATGTGGACGCCCTTCAGCGCAAGATGCCGCAACCTGATGCGGCGGTGCTCGGCTGCACACATTATCCGCTGCTCGAGGACGTGTTCCAGGCCGCGCTCGGTGGCAAGGTCAAGGTGTTCAGCCAGGCAAATCTCGTGGCACACAGCCTGGCCGACTATCTGGACCGGCATCCTGCGATGGTCGGCTCCGGAATGGTCCCAATGTTTCTCACAACGGGCGATCCGAAGCGCGTCTCGGATGGGGCAACGCGATTTCTGCGACGAAGGATCGAGTTTCACTCCGCCTGATTGCGACTGCCACCGTCATGCCGTAGATCGTCTGTCGCAGGATGACGGAGCTTCCATGACCCACAATATCGCAATACTCGGGGCGAGCGGCTACACCGGTGCGGAATTGGTGCGTCTCGTGGCGGGGCATCGGAACATGCGGATCGGGGCACTCGGCGCGGATCGCAAGGCGGGGCAGGAGATGGCATCCGTTTTCCCGCATCTGCGTCATCTTCCGCTGCCCCCACTGGCGACCGTTGACGAAATCGACATGTCCCGCATAGACCTCTGTTTTTGCGCGCTTCCGCACAAGACCAGTCAGGAAGTCATCAGCGCGCTGCCGGATGACTTGAGAATCGTCGATCTGTCTGCCGATTTCCGGCTTCGCGACGTTGCCGCGTATGAAAAATGGTACGGACGACCGCACAGCGCGCCGCAATTGCAGGCGGAAGCTGTCTATGGCCTGACCGAGTTTTATCGCGACCAGATCCGGTTCGCGCGTCTGGTCGCGGGAACCGGTTGCAACGCAGCGACGGGTCTCTATGCGCTCATCCCGCTGGTGGAGGCGGGAGTCATCGATCTCGATCGGATCGTCATCGATCTCAAGGCGGGCGTGTCAGGCGCGGGCCGTGCACCGAAAGAGAACCTCCTTCACGCGGAGTTGTCGGAAGGCACTGCCGCCTACGCGGTCGGCGGCGTGCATCGACATCTCGGAGAATTCGATCAGGAGCTTTCGGCGGTCGCAGGTCGCAAGGTCGAGATCCAGTTCACGCCGCACCTTCTGCCGGCCAATCGCGGAATCCTTGCGACGGTTTACGTCTCCGGTACGCCGGAAACTGTCCACGCCACGTTGGCCGAGACCTATGAGGCCGAACCCTTCGTGACTGTGTTGCCATTCGGGGAAGTCCCGTCGACCCGGCATGTGCGTGGCTCCAATTACTGCCACGTTGGCGTGGTCGGCGACCGGATCGGCGGACGGACAACGATCTTCGCCGCACTCGATAATCTGACCAAGGGATCATCCGGGCAGGCCCTGCAAAACGCAAACCTGATGTTGCAAGAGGAAGAGACGGAGGGCTTGCTTGGCGCTCCGGTCTTTCCGTAGGTGGGATCATGAAGGGACTGAAGAAGAAGAGGCGGATCCAGATCATCGTCGTGGCCGCCGTCGCTCTGGCGCTGTCAACGGCACTGATCGGCTATGCAATGCGCGATGGAATCAATTTTTTCCGTTCTCCGAGCCAGGTGGTCGAAGCGCCACCGACACCTGCCGAGGTGTTTCGTATCGGAGGTCTGGTCGAAGAGGGCAGCCTCGTGCGCGGCCAAGGCGCGACGACCAGATTTAGGGTTACGGACGGCGCTGCGGCGGTGGATGTGTCGTTCACCGGAGTGCTTCCCGATCTCTTCGGTGAGGGCGAAGGCATGGTGGGGACGGGCCGATTCGTGAACGGAACCTTTGTGGCCGATGAGATCCTCGCCAAGCACGATGAGAGCTACATGCCGAAAGAGGTCATCGACGCATTGAAAGAGCAGGGTGTCTATCAGGCACCGGACGCTGGGTTACCGACGAATTAACGCGACTGGACGACCGTTCTCCGCATTCCTCGAACGCGGAGATTGGCATGAAATCGGTCGAACAGATCGCCGACGAGATTGTTGCTCGTGAGGGCGGCTTCGTCGATGACCCCGACGATCCGGGCGGCCCGACCAAGCACGGCGTCACCCTGGCCACGATGCAGCGCCTCGGAATCGACCTCAACAAGGACGGTCACGTCAACCGGACCGACGTGAAAAGGCTCGACCGGGTCATGGCGCGGAAGGTGTTCGTGGAACACTATTTCGAGCGGCCAAGAATAGTCGCACTCCCGGCAGTCGTGCATGACAGCGTGTTCGACATGTATGTCAACGCCGGCGCGAACGCGGTCCGCATACTCCAGCGGCTCCTGCGCGAGATGGGCCACAAGGTCATCGTCGACGGTGTGATCGGGCCGAAAACGATCGCGGCTGCCGAAGCGGCCTCATGCGAAGCGCCTGAACATTTCCGCGACGCCTACGGTATTGCCCGACGCAACTACTACTATGCGCTGGCAGATCGACGCCCCGCGAGCCGCAAATACTGCCGTCGTGCCGACGGCGGAAAGGGGGGGTGGATCGTGCGAAGCGAAGAGTTCATCAATCCACGTTTTCGCCTGTCGGATGCCGAGCATCGGGAGCGCTGCGAGCGATGGGGGTAATCGACGGTCTGTTGGGCACGCTGTTCGGCGGCCCGACCAACGTCGTCAAGGAAACGGCGGAGGTCTTTCGCGAGAACGTGGAGGGGCGCGCTCGCCGGGATGCCGAGCTCTCGCAGGCGGCCCTGACGCAGTTCGCGGCCGAGTTCGGCTTGCCGCGACGGAACTGGTTCGACGCGCTCATGGACGGCTTGAATCGCGTGCCGCGGCCGGCCCTTGCCATGGGAACCCTCGGGCTCTTCATCACGGCGATGTACGATCCGCTCTGGTTCTCCGAGCGGATGCAAGGCATCTCGCTCGTGCCAGAGCCGATGTGGTGGCTCTTGGGCGCGATCGTATCGTTCTATTTCGGAGCCAGGCAACAGACCAAGAGCCAGGATTTCCAGAGATCGCTCGCCAAGAGCATCCTGCGGGCGACGCAGGTCGCCGAAAACATCCGCGTCCTGCGAGCGATGGAGGTCGGAGCATTCACGCCCGCCGGAACAGAACTGGACGCCGAAGACACACTCGAATTGACGATCTTGTCCGACCCGAACCCCGCTCTCGAGGAATGGAGGCGGCAAGATGCCTGACGAACTTCTCACGAAGGTACTTGCCGATAGCGGGCCTTGGGTCCTGCTGGTCTTCTACCTGCTCTACAGGGACTTCCAAAAGGAGCAGGCCCTCAGGGAGGCTCTGAACAAGAACACGGAAATCCTCGTCGAGATGACGACGATGATCCGCGAACGCCTCGTCAGATAGGAAGTGAAAATGCTCCTGCGACGATTCTGGGAGGCGATGAAGGACTTCTTCACCGGCCGCCGTCTGCTCCAGGCCAAGAGGCGCCACAAGAAGGCTGCCGACGGGCTCGACACCGCTGTCAAGGAAATGATGAAGAAATGAGACATGCCGTCTTTCTCACCGCAGCTCTGACAGCCGCGTTCCTGCTGGCCGAGAATGTCTTCGGCTTTCGGTTGGCCGCGGCTTTGGGCTTTGCGGCCGTCACAGTGATCGCGGCCATCAACGCAATGACATTCCTGTGGCTCTGGTGGGCACGGACCACGCCGCTGGCGCTGGGAATGACCTGCTCATGGCTCGGCCAGTCGACGCTCTCCATCTGGTGGTTCTTCACGATGCCGCCGGCGGCCGCTTCGTGGATGGAGGGCAGCGTGCTGCTCTTCCTGCTGGTATCGCTGTATGTCGTCGGGGGCGCCTTCCACATTGCAGTGATGCAGCGGTCGATGGAACTCCACCGTACCGTTCTTGCCCTACCCATTCTCGCGGTCTTTGGCGTTGCCGTCGTCGCAGCCACGATCCTGTGATTGCCAGGGACGCGAAGTTGGGATTGGCCGGCGCCGCGTGCGGGTCTAGTGTGGGAAGATGTATATCGAGCTTGCACACTTTGCCCTGATCCTCGCTCTCGCGGTTGCCTGTGTTCAGGCCGTCGTGCCCATGGTCGGCGCGCACCGTCGCTGGCCCGGCTGGATGGCTGTCGGAGAGCCGGCCGCGACACTCCAGTTTCTCCTGATCGGCTTTTCCTTTACTGCACTGACCAGGGCATTTGTGACTTCAGATTTCTCGGTGCGGCTTGTCACGCTGAATTCGCATACGGCCAAGCCTTTGCTCTACAAGGTCACCGGAGTCTGGGGGAACCACGAGGGGTCACTGCTTCTCTGGGTGCTGATCCTTTCGCTGTTCGGGGCATCGGCCGCCTGGTTCGGAGGCAATTTGCCCGCGCGTCTCCGGGCCCGGGTGCTGTCCGTTCAGGCGATGATTGGGGTGGCGTTTCTGGCCTTCCTGCTCTTCACGTCAAATCCGTTCCTGCGCCTCGCAACGCCACCGTTCAACGGGGAGGATCTCAACCCCCTCCTGCAGGATCCCGGCCTCGCCTTCCATCCGCCGTTCCTCTACCTGGGCTATGTTGGTTTGAGCATGTCGTTCAGCTTCGCAGTCGCGGCGCTGATCGAGGGGCGAGTCGACGCAGCGTGGGCCCGCTGGGTGCGTCCTTGGACCCTGGCTGCATGGCTTTTTCTCACAGTCGGAATCGCCCTCGGATCGTGGTGGGCCTATTACGAGCTCGGCTGGGGCGGGTTCTGGTTCTGGGATCCGGTCGAGAACGCCAGCTTCATGCCATGGTTGCTGGCCGCGGCGCTGCTTCATTCCGCGATCGTCGTCGAGAAACGGGAATCGTTGAAAAGCTGGACGATCCTTCTCGCAATCCTTGCATTCGGCTTCAGCCTGATAGGGACCTTCATCGTCCGCTCGGGAGTGATCACAAGCGTGCACGCCTTCGCCAACGACCCTGAGCGGGGAGTTTTCATCCTAGCTATCCTTGCTGCCTTCATCGGAGGAGCCCTCACGCTCTACGCGCTGCGCGCGGCTACGATGGAGGCCAAAGGCGTGTTCTCGCTCGTGAGCCGCGAAAGCGCGCTCGTAGCCAACAACATCCTGTTGGCCGTGGCCTGCTTTGTCGTCTTTATCGGGACCGTATGGCCGCTCGTCGCGGAGCTTCTTTTCCAGCGCAAGCTGTCTGTGGGAGCGCCATTCTTCGATTTGGCCTTCACGCCCTTCATGATCGTCATCGCCATTGTTTTGCCAGTGGGGGCGATCTTGCCGTGGAAGCGTGCGCGGCTCGCGCGTGCGGCGCTGCCGCTGCGTGGGGCGCTTTTGCTGTCTTTCGCCGTATTCGCGCTAACCTGGACCGTCCAGACTGGTCAGTCCGTTCTCGCGCCCATCGGTGCCGGTCTGGCAACGTGGGTGATCGCGGGTACCGCTACGGATCTGGTTCAGAAGCTTGGCCGAGGGGATCTGGCATCGCGCTTCAGAAGACTCTTGAATCTCCCGCGGGCGGATTGGGGACGGGCCACGGCCCATTCGGGGTTCGCAATCACCATGTTCGGAATCGCTGCGCTGACAACCTGGCAGGTCGAAGACATCCGCGTGGCGCGCGTCGGCGAAACCTTTGACGTCGGTCCGTATTCGATGACCTTCGAAGACATCGAGGAGCGGATTGAAGGCCCGAATTTCTTTGCCACCCGCGCAACGATTTCCATCTCTCGTGATGGAAGCCCGGTTGCGATCCTGAAGCCGGAGAAGCGCGACTATCCAGTTGCAAGGATGCCGACGACCGAGGCTGCCATCGACAACGGCATCCTGCGCGATCTTTACCTGGTCGTTGGAGATCGGCAAGACGACGGCGGATTTGCCCTGCGGACATACATCAAGCCGTTCGCGAACTGGATTTGGGCAGGAGCGATCATAATGGCGTTCGGCGGTTTGCTGAGTCTGAGCGATCGACGTTATCGGGTTGCGGCAGGCGCTCGTCGTAGCGCTGCCGCACCGGTGCCAGCCGAATGAAGGCGTTCGTCCTGTTCCTGCTTCTGTTTCTGACGACCGGTCCGGCCTTCGCCGTTCAGCCGGACGAGATCCTAAGCGATCCCGTGCTCGAGGCGCGGGCCCGATCGCTTTCGTCCGGGTTGAGGTGCCTGGTCTGTCGCAACGAGTCGATCGACGAATCGAACGCTGACCTCGCGCGCGATCTCCGTCTTCTGGTGCGCGAACGGATCATGGCGGGAGACAGCGATGAAGACGTCCTGGGCTTCGTTACCGATCGCTACGGCGAATACGTTCTGCTGCGACCAACCGCTAAAGGCGCAAACCTCCTGCTCTGGGTTTCCGGGCCGCTCGCGTTGCTGGCAGCCTTGGCCGTTGCCCTCTCGGCTGGGCGCAAGCGACGGGCGCATGCCCTGGCGGACGAGCTCGATCCGACGGAAGAGGCGCGTCTGCGTGAATTGACGAGCGACTGACGTCTCGTTCCGCTTCCTCAGATCGACGGGGCAGGTATCGTTCGCGCCAACGAAACGCGTAGGAGCGAGCCATGGCCTATGAGACGATCGAACTGAACATTGCGGACGATGTGGCGGTTCTCACCCTCACCCGACCGGATGTGATGAACGCGCTCAACACGACAATGCGGGCCGAAATTCTGCATGCCGTCGAACACGCCCAGGATCGGGCCCGGGTTCTGGTCCTCACGGGTGCGGGCCGCGCCTTCTGTTCCGGGCAAGATCTCGGGGACCGGGCCAATGTGGCCAATCCGGATCTCGAGCGTACGCTGCGTGACGAGTATGTCCCCATGCTCGCGGCACTCTTCGTGTGCCGGGTGCCGACGATCGCGGCCGTCAATGGCCCTGCTGCCGGAGCCGGAGCGAACTTGGCGCTGGCCTGCGATGTCGTGATTGCCAGTGATTCTGCGGTCTTTCTACAGGCATTCACTCGGATCGGCCTCATTCCGGATGCGGGCGGAACCTACTGGCTTCCGCGTCAGATCGGTTTTGCCAAGGCGATGGGAGCCGCACTTTTCGCCGAGCCGGTTCCGGCGCGTACGGCCGAGGCATGGGGCATGATCTGGGAGGCCGTTGAGCAGGACCGGTTCGAAGAAGTCTGGCGCGCGCGTGCCGCGCATCTCGCCAAGGGGCCGACAGCGGCCTATCGCCGCGTGAAGCGTGCTCTGCGCGAAACGTTCACGAATGATCTTGAAGCGCAGCTGGAGCTCGAGTCGCGGCTGCAGGGAGAATGTGGTCGCACGCGCGACTTCAAGGAAGGCGTGATGGCGTTCATCGAAAAGCGTCCAGCTGCTTTCGAGGGTCGCTGATGCAATGCGGCCCCGGGTCTGGGACCCGGGGCCGGACATCGTAGGGATGGTTGGCTTTACGTCAGCAAAGGCATCCGTCTCAGCGGTTTTCCACCTCGACGTAATCGCGCGCAGTGGGACCGCAATAGAGCTGGCGCGGCCGGCCGATCTTCATCTGCGGGTCGGAAATCATCTCTTTCCACTGGCTGACCCAGCCAACCGTACGGCTCAGCGCAAAGATCGGCGTAAACATCGACGTCGGGAACCCCATCGCATCGAGAATGATGCCGGAGTAGAAGTCGACGTTCGGATAGAGCTTCTTCTCGTGGAAGTAGGGATCCTCGACCGCGACCTTCTCGAGCTCCTTGGCGACCTGTAGCGTCGGGTTGTTCTCGACGCCGAGCAATTCCAGGACCTCATCGGCCGATTGCTTCATCACCTTGGCTCGGGGATCGAAGTTCTTGTAGACGCGATGGCCGAAACCCATCAGCCGGAATGGATCGTCCTTGTCCTTGGCGCGCGCGATGAATTCGGGAATCCGATCGGGCGTTCCGATCTCCCGCAGCATCTCCAGACAGGCCTGGTTGGCGCCGCCATGCGCCGGGCCCCAGAGACAGGCAATGCCGGCCGCTATACAGGCGAACGGGTTCGCGCCCGACGAGGAAGCAAGACGCACGGTCGAGGTCGATGCATTCTGCTCGTGATCGGCGTGCAGCGTGAAGATCCGGTCCATCGCCCGGCTCAGGATCGGGTCGATGTGATATTCCTCGGCTGGAACAGCGAAGCACATCCGAAGGAAGTTCCCCGCGTAGTCCAGATCGTTGCGCGGATAGACGAAGGGCTGGCCAATCGAATACTTGTAGGCCCAAGCCGCGATCGTCGGCATCTTGGCGATCAGCCGGATGGTCGCCACCTCGCGTTGCCACGGATCCCGGATGTCGGTCGAGTCGTGATAGAAGGCCGACATCGCGCCCACCACGCCCGTCATGATCGCCATGGGATGCGCGTCGCGCCGGAATCCGCGGAAGAAATAGGTCATCTGCTCGTGCAGCATCGTGTGCATCGTCACGCGGCGCTCGAAATCCTCGAGTTCGGCCGCGGTCGGCAACTCGCCGTAAAGCAGCAGGTAGCAGACCTCGAGATAGTGAGATTTCTCGGCCAGCTGGTCGATCGGATAGCCCCGGTGCAGCAGCTCTCCCTTTTCGCCATCAATGAAGGTGATCGCGCTGTCGCAGGACGCCGTCGAGGTGAAGCCCGGATCGTAGGTGAAGATGTCGCCTTGGGCATAGAGCTTGCGGATGTCGATCACGTCCGGACCGGCAGTCGGCGAATACATCGGGAGTTCGAGGCTCTTTTCGCCCCAGCTCAGCATGGCGGACTGCGCGGCTTTGGAAGTGTCTGGCATCATCATCCCCTCGTTTGCCCCCCGCGACGCGACCGTCCGGGGCTTGTATGGTGGGCCGGGCTCCGCAGGGCAGCCGCTCGGCTCAGGCGGCAGCGTCGTGGAGCCGCGCCAAAGTCTCATCGCGCCCGAGAACGAGCATCATGTCGAAGACGCTGGGTGTCGCCGTGCGACCCGCAAGCGCGGCGCGTAGAGGCTGCGCAACCTTGCCAAGCTTTGTCCCTTGAGCTTCGGCAAATCGGGCGACGACAGTTTCCAGCTCGTCCCGAGACCAGCTAGCATTTTGCAGTTGCGGCGTCAATTCTGCCAGTATGCCGTAGGATACAGCATCCAGCGCCTTTGCAGCTGCGGCATCGGGCGCCAAAGGCCGTTCGGCCAGGGCGAAGTGGGCCTTTGCAAGCAGTTCCGGCCATGTCCTCGCGCGATTTTTCAGGCAATACATTGCGGCCGCCAGCCGATTGCGCTGAACGCTACCCAACGGTGGCTGTTCAGTCACCGCCAGGTAGGCATCGATCTCGGCCTGTATCGCATCATCATCCATTTGCGCGATGTGCTGACCCGAGAGATGGGCCAGCTTCTTCTCGTCGAGCCGAGCCGGTGCGCGACCGATTCCGTCAAGATCGAACCACTCGACCGCCTGTCTTGTCGTGAAGAACTCGTCGTCGCCGTGGCTCCACCCGAGACGCGCGAGATAGTTCCGCATGCCGGCCGCCGGATAGCCTTTCGCCTGCCAGTCCTCGACACCCAGCGCGCCGTGCCGTTTCGACAGCTTCTTGCCATCCGGGCCGTGGATGAGCGGAATATGAGCCCAGACCGGCTGTGGCCAGCCCATGGCGTCATAGATCTGCGCCTGGCGCGCCGCGTTGTTCAGGTGATCATCGCCGCGGATGACATGGGTCACTGCCATGTCGTGATCATCGACCACGACCGCAAGCATGTAGGTGGGCGTCCCATCCGAGCGCAGAAGGACCATGTCGTCCAGCTGATCATTCGCGAAGGATACCTGTCCCTGCACCCTGTCGTCGATGATCGTCGAACCGGTCCGCGGTGCCCGCAGCCGCACGACGTAGGGGCCTTCCGGATGTGATTGCGCGTCGGCGTCACGCCACGGACTGATAAAGAGGGTCGACCGGCCTTCCTCGCGAGCCACGTCGCGAAAGGCTGCGATCTCTTCCTGCGACGTGAAACATTTGTAGGCATGTCCCGTCGCGACCATGGCGTGCGCCACTTCCGCATGGCGATCGGCCCCGGCCGCCTGGCTGATCATGTCGCCGTCCCAGTCGAGACCGAGCCATGTCAGTCCCCGCAGGATCGCATCCGACGCTGCGGGCGTTGAGCGGGCACGGTCGGTGTCCTCGATCCGCAGCAGGAATCTGCCGCCCCGGCCGCGGGCGAAAAGCCAGTTGAACAGCGCCGTGCGGGCGCCTCCGATATGAAGGTACCCAGTCGGCGAAGGAGCAAAGCGGGTGACGACCGGACCGTCTGTCATGAGGGCTCTCGTTAACGTTTCGGTAACCATGCGGGCGCTAGCTGTCGCCGAGGGTCTAGTCCACGGTCATGGAGAGAACAAGGGTGCCGCCCATCCGCCACATCGCCGCGGTTCTCGAGGCGCAGCATGGCCACCTTTTCCCGTGGATCCCGGTATTTCTTGGCGCTGGAATCGGAACCTACTTCGCGCTGCCGGTGGAGCCGGGTACGGATCACCTGCTGCTGCTGAGCGCTGGCCTGGTGGCGACGTGCATGGCCGCTTGGCGCCTTGTGGGCCTTCGGCCGCTTTTCATGGCTCTGGCACTCGTTCTGGTCGGCCTCGGGCTGGGCGCGTTCCGGTCCCATTCGATTGCAGGCCCTGTCGCCACCTTTCGCTATTACGGTCCCGTCGAGGGACGCATCATCGAGATCGACCGGTCCATGTCGGAGAAGGTGCGGCTCACGCTGGATCAGGTCGTGCTGGCACGGACGCCGCCCGCGCGCACGCCGACGCGGGTCCGCGTGTCGCTGCATGGCGAGCAGGGCTTCGTCGATCCCGTGCCCGGAATGCGGGTGATGATGACCGCGAACCTGTCGCCGCCAGCGGGGCCCGTCGAGCCCGGCGGCTTCGACTTTCGCCGCCACGCCTGGTTCGAACAGCTCGGTGCCGTAGGGTACACGCGGGCGCCGGTCCTTCGTGTGGCCGAGGCGCGGCAGGGCAGGGGCGACATCCTGATGACCGCCCTGCGAGATCGCATCAGCCGCTGGGTCTGGGGCACGCTCCCGGGACGGGAGGGCGCGTTTGCGGCCGCGATCATGACGGGCGACCGGTCCGACATGGATCGCGCCACGCTCGATGCGCTGCGCGGGTCAAACCTGGCGCACCTGCTCGCGATCTCGGGCCTGCACATGGGGCTGCTGACCGGGTTCGTCTTTGCGGCCGTGCGCTGGGGCCTTGCGCTCGTTCCCGCCATCGCGCTGCGGCTCAACACCAAGAAGATCGGCGCTGTCGCGGCCCTCTGCGCCGGCGCTTTCTACCTCGGACTGTCGGGCGGCACCGTCGCCACCGAACGGGCTTTCATCATGGTCTCGGTGATGCTTGTCGCGGTGCTTTTCGACCGGCGCGCGTTGAGCTTGCGTGCCGTAGCGCTCGCGGCAATAATCGTGCTGGTTCTGCGGCCCGAGGCGCTGATCGGGCCGGGCTTCCAGATGTCGTTCGCCGCCACCGCCGCACTGGTCGCCGTCTTCGGCTGGCTGCGCGAACGCGAGATGTCGCGGATGCCCGGATGGGTGACGCCGATTGCCGCGCTGCTGATCTCTTCGTCCGTCGCGGGGATTGCGACCGCGCCAATCGGTGCCGCGCATTTCAACCAGCTGTCGCATTACGGTCTGATCGCCAACACGGTCTCCGTGCCGCTGATGGGCGCGGTCATCATACCGGCGGCCGTTCTCGCGGGTCTGCTGGCGCCGCTGGGGCTGGGATGGCTCGGGCTCTACCTAATGCAGCCCGCGATTGCGTGGATCTTGGGTGTCGCGGATTGGATCACCGGGCTTGACGGCGCGAACAGTCATGTACTCTCGCCTCCAGCACCGGTCCTTCCGATACTCGCTTTGGGAGGGCTCTTCCTCATCATCTGGCACGGGCGGGCACGTCGGTTCGGCGTGCTGCCGATCGCCGTGGCCCTGGCCATATGGGCCGTCGCCGAGCGGCCGCCGCTGCTCGTGTCCTCGACCGGGGGGCTGGTCGGCGTGATGGGGGAGAACGGGCGGGCTCTCAACAAGCCGCGTGGCGAAAGCTTCGCGGCCGACAGCTGGCTCGAGAATGACGGCGACAGCGCAGATCAGGCCGAGGCGGCAACGCGCCCGGGATTCGACGGGCCCAAGGGCGACGCCGCGGTGAGGCTCGAAGGCCTGTCGGTCGTCCACCTGACGGGGCGCGGTGTGTCGGATCGCGTTTCGAACGCATGCGACCGCGCCGATCTTGTTGTGGCCTCCGCCGAGGTTGAGGCGCCGGCGGGTTGTCTCGTGCTGGATCGCAAGGCGCTCGAGGCTTCGGGTGGCGCGGCGATCTGGCCAGGCTCCGAAGGGCCGCGCATCATCGACGCTGGCGGAACCGCACGTCGCCTGTGGACGGGCGCCGAACCCGTCCCATCCATCCTGCGTCAGCGGCTCGGGCACGTCTCGCGCGCGATCTTGCCCGCGCGCACGGTTGCCATGGGTCCGGCCGACCGGACCGGCGATCAGTAGGTCCGGATGAGACCGACCAGCCGGCCCTGAACCTTGACCTGATCGTCGCGATAGATCCGGGTCTCGTAAGCGGGGTTGGCGGCTTCGAGCGCCACTGAATTTCCCTGCCGGCGATAGCGCTTCAACGTTGCCTCCTGACCTTCGACGAGCGCCACGACGATGTCGCCGTTGTCGGCCGTGCGCAACTCGCGGATGACCACGACGTCGCCGTTGTTGATGCCGGCGTCGATCATAGAATCGCCTTTGACTTCAAGCGCGTAGTGGTGTGCCTGGCCGGCGAGCATCTGGCCGGGAACGGCCACTGTATGGCTGACCTCGCTGATCGCCTCGATCGGTACCCCGGCCGCGATCCGGCCCATAACAGGCAGTTCGACGGCATGGACCTGAACGGGCATCGCGTTCGCCGGCTGTGCCAGCGGCTCGGCCGCATCGCCTTCGATCACGCGCGGTGTGAAACCGCCGCCAGCCTCCATCGCATCGGGCAGTTTGACGATCTCGATCGCACGGGCCCGGTGGGCGAGGCGGCGAATGAAGCCACGTTCTTCCAGGGCGGTAATCAGCCGGTGAATCCCGGATTTCGAACGCAGGTCGAGCGCGTCCTTCATTTCGTCGAAGGAGGGCGGCACGCCGTCGCGCTGGACCCGCCCGTGGATGAATTCCAGCAATTGCAGCTGTTTACGGGTCAGCATGATAGGGCGTCCTCAACAATTGGGCGTCCGATCTCGCCGGACGTTCCTCGATGTTCTACGCCCGTTCCCGTTTTGGGTCAATTCGTTACGAGATGGTCAGGTATTCGGCCAATTCGCCTGCTTCGCGTGCCGGATCGTGCGGTGGCCGCACCAGCAGAACGTCGGCCTCGGCGAGGACGGACAGCAGGGCGCTGTCCTGCCGTTGAAAGGGGCGCAGCCCGGCGTCGGTCAAGCGGGCGCGCATGAAGTGTTCGCGTCCACCATTCCCGGCGAGCGGCTCGGCGAGCGGCGCGCGTCCGCGCGGCACAGCGTTCCGCCCCAGTCCCAGCATCACCCGGATCGCCGGGACGACGAAAATTTGTCCGCACACCATCGACGACACCGGATTGCCGGGCAGCCCGATCAGCGCAGCCGGGCCAATCCGCCCGGCCATGAGCGGCTTTCCCGGCCGCATCGCGACCTTGTAGAACGCCGTCTCCATCCCGCAATCGCGGGCGACCGCTCCGACCAGATCGTAATCGCCTACCGAGGCGCCGCCGATCGTCACGATCAGATCTGCGCCCTCTGCCAGCGACAGGGCCTCGCGCAACGAGGATGCAGTGTCGCGTGCGATCGGCAACTGGCGCACCACGGCTCCGGCGGCGCGAAAGAGGGCTCCCAGACCGACGCCGTTGGACGCGACGATCTGCGCGGGACCGGGCGTTTCGCCCGGCATGACGAGCTCATCCCCCGTCGGGATCACGGCAACGATCGGCCGGCGCACGACGGGCAGGTCGATCAGGTTCATTGACGCCAGCAGGGCGAGCCGCGCCGGAGACAGCGGGCCGGGCGGCAATTCCTCCCCCTCCGCAAAGTCCGCGCCGCGGTTGCGGATGTGTGGACCGGCATCGAGCCGCTCGCCCAGCGTGATCCTGTCGCCGGAACGGTGCACGTCTTCCTGGATGACGACCCGGTCGGCGCCCTCGGGCAATGGTGCGCCGGTAAAGATCCGCACGGCCTCTCCCCCGCCTACGGGGCCCTCGAACGCGCCTCCGGCCGCGGCCTCGCCGATCACGGTCAGGGTCGCGCCAGGTTTCGCGTCGCCGTCGTGCACCGCGTAGCCGTCCATCGACGAGGCGTCGAACGGCGGTTGCGAGCGGCGCGCCCGCACCGGCGCCGCCAGAACCCGTCCGTCGGCCTCGAAGATGGAGACCTGCTCGGTCTCAAGCGTGCCGACGAGAGCAAGGACCCGATCCAGAGCCTCGGCGACCGAGATCACCGTGGCGCCTCGAACCGGCCGGACTTGCCGCCCTCCTTCAGGACCAGGCGGATGCCGCCGATGATCATCGTTTTCTCGACCGCCTTGACCATGTCGTAGATCGTGAGCGCAGCCGTCGAAACGGCCGTCAGAGCCTCCATTTCGACGCCGGTGCGTCCGGTCGTCTTCACCGTCGCTCGGATCCGAATGCCCGGCAGCGCGTCGTCGGCCACGAGTTCAACGGCAACTTTCGCGATCGGCAACGGATGGCATAGCGGCACCAGATCGGCGGTGCGCTTGGCGCCCATGATGCCGGCAAGCCGCGCGACGCCCAGAACGTCGCCCTTCTTCGACCGGCCCTCCACGATGAGCGCCAGCGTTTCCGGCGTCATTTCCACATGCCCTTCGGCAACGGCGAGCCGCGCGCTCTCGGACTTGCCCGAGACGTCGACCATATGAGCATGGCCTTCGGCGTCGAAATGGGTGAACTCCGGCATCAGTGTCCGCCCGGGGCCTGAAGCGGGTCTGCCAGAAGCGTGCGCGTGGCCGTCGCGACATCGCTCTGGCGCATCAGGCTCTCGCCGATCAGGAAACACCTCGCGCCATAGAGCGCCAGGTCGGCAAGATCGGCCGGCGTCGATAGCCCGCTCTCGGCGACGATCAGCTTGTCGGCCGGCGCCCTCCGGGCCAGGCGGCGCGTTGTGGCGAGATCGGTCTCGAAGGTGTGGAGGTTGCGGTTGTTGATCCCCAGCAGCGGCGTGGACAGGCGCTCCGCCCGTTCAAGTTCCGCCTCGTCGTGGATCTCGACGAGAACCGCCATGCCCCATTCCTCGGCCGCCGCTTCAAGCTCCGCTGCGCAGGAATCGTCGACCACCGCCAGGATGATGAGAATGCAGTCGGCGCCCAGCGCCCGGCTCTCCGGAACCTGCCACGGGTCGAAAAGGAAGTCCTTGCGCAGGACCGGCAGGTCGGTGGCACCGCGCGCGGCGACGAGGAAGCTGTCAGCTCCCTGAAAGGACGGCCCGTCGGTAAGGACCGACAGACAGGTCGCGCCGCCATCGGCATAGGCGCGCGCCAGCTCGGGCGGGTCGAAATCGGCACGGATCAGGCCTTTGGACGGACTGGCCTTCTTGATTTCCGCGATCAGGCCATAGCCCTCGCGGGCAGCCTCCGTCAGCCGGCCGGCAAAACGCCGTGTGGCAGGGGCGTCCCGAGCCGCTGCCTCGATTTCGGACAAGGAGCGCTCGGCCTTGCGGGCGGCGATCTCTTCAAGCTTGTAGGCCCTGATTTCGTCGAGAACTGTCATTCCCTGCCAGTAGCGCGTGCCGTGGCCGAAGTGAAGGCGTGGCCGAAGTCGTTCTTCCGCGGCGCAAATGCGGGTTCCGGTGCGGCCCCGTCTGAGGCGTCGACCCGTCGCCGCCCATGCGGCACGCGCGTCCGCATCGGGCTGTCGGTCGGTGCGCGGCTATGCAGCGGCCGACGTGATGCGGGCCAGGCCCTCGACCTTCTCGCGGGCGTGGCCGCTGTCGATGCTGTCGCGGGCCATCTCGACACCTTCTCGCAATGCGGCGACGCGCCCCGCCACCAGAAGTGCCGCGGCGGAATTCAGGAGAACGGCATCTCGATAGGCCGATGCCTCGCCCGCGAGCAGCGCCGCGAAGGCGCGGGCATTGTGCTCCGGGCTGTCGCCCATGATATCCTCGAATGGGTGCACCGGGAGGCCCGCCTCCTCGGGATGCGTCTCGCGCAGGGTGACCTTGCCATCGTCCAGGTCGGCCACCGCAGACGGGCCCGCGATCGACAATTCGTCGGTGCCGTCCGAACCATGCACGATCCAGGCGCGCTCCGAGCCGAGCGCGTTCAGCGTCTCTGCCATCGGCCCGATCAGCGACTCCGCGAAGGCGCCGGTAAGCTGACGCTTCACGCCGGCCGGGTTCGTCAGCGGCCCCAGTATGTTGAAGATCGTCCGGGTGCCCAACTCGCTGCGCGCCGGCATCACATGCGCGGTTGCAGGGTGGTGAACCGGCGCCATCATGAAGCCGATCCCGATCTCGGCGAGCGCGCGTTCGACCACCTCGGGTCCGACCATCACCTTGATGCCCATCTTCCCCAGCGCGTCGGCGGCGCCGGACTTCGATGACAGGTTCCGATTTCCATGCTTGGCCACAGGTACGCCCGCGCCCGCGACAACGAAGGCAGCGGCGGTGGAAATGTTGAGCGTGCCCTTGCCGTCGCCGCCCGTTCCCACGATGTCGATCGCGCCGGCGGGCGCGCGTACCGGGCGACACTTGGCGCGCATCACGGCGGCGGCGGCGGCGTATTCCTCGACCGTCTCGCCGCGGGTGCGCAGCGCCATCAGGAACCCGCCGATCTGCGCCGGCGTCGCTTCGCCTTCGAACAGGATGGCAAAGGCGCGCTCGGCCTCCTCGCGGGTGAGGGGGCGCTCGACGGCGGCGGCGATCAGCGGCTTGAGGGCGTCACTCATGCCGGGACGGTGGCCAGGTCGAGGAAGTTCCGCAAGAGCGCATGGCCGTGTTCTCTGGCGATGCTTCCGGGGCCGACCTGGCCCCGTGACTGCGCAGGGCCCGGGGCGACAGGCCCATGATGGTGAAGCCGTCGCAATTGTCATTGAGGAAAAACACGCGCGGAAAGATCCAGATTTGGGGTGCCCCCCGGCGGAGGGCCGCGATATACATGGTCCGAGGCGAGCGCCGCGGTCAAGGTGTGGGCGGCGAGGCAGGCAAATGCGGACGATTTCGTGATACGCGGCTTGATCCTGGGATTGATCTTGGGCGTTTTTTTGTGCGTCTTAACGCTTCTTGCGATCGCGGAATTGCGCCCGGTCCGGTCGGTTTCCGTCGCATCCCAGGCGCAGCAACCGGCTGCTTCGTCGCCCGAGGGCCGGCTCCCGGATGGCACTGATCGTGCAGGGCCATCCTCGGTTGAAACAGCGGGCTCTGCGCCGGAACCGGACGTTGCGTCACCGTCACGACCCACATTGCGCGAGTCGTCATGGATAAAGGGTCCGCCGCCTCTGTGGACATTTCGGCGCTCGACTTTCGGACGCCGATGCGGCGATTGCGCGGATGCCTAGGCCCGCGAGGGAAACGGACAAGAACGCTGTGGCGAGCGACGAATTCCCGCCCGCGCCGGGAGGAATGCCGAAGATCTTGCTCCGACGGACGACGCCGATGCGCCCGCGGAATCCGCCCCGGGTGAGGCGCACTGCGTGGCGTGGCTGACCGCAGATCCGGCAGGATACGTCTGTGGTAGAAGACGCGGCGTCCAATCAGTCCGAAACCAGCGTTGCCGATCCGACGGCGGAACCCGGTCCAGCGCCGCCGCTCTTGTCTGCCGCGCAACCGGAGGTGCCTGCCGAACCGGACCAGGGTGGAGCGCCTGCCCGACTTGGCAATCCCTCGCAGGCGCCGCGACCGACGAGGCCCGAAACTGCACTCTCCGAACCGGCCTTTCAAACCGAGCGAACGCCGACGGAACCGCCGGCTGCGCGGCGCGCCTTGACCTCCGACAGGACGGCTCCTGAGCCTGCGGTTCTATCGGGAGCGTTGCCCGATCCCGCGCCGTTCACCGCGCGCCGCGACGGTCCAGCCGTCTCGGCGGCCGCGATGCCCGACGGGCTTCCGGGTGTGGTGCCGGGGCGAAGCGCTACGACGTTCGCGATGGCGCGCCCGCCCGTCCGTCCGCGCCGCATGCGGCCGACGCGTCGATCCCTCCATCCGGTGCAATGGGTGTCGAACGGTCGACAGCAACCGCGCGCATCGAGATCCCGCAGCAAGACGCGCGGGCAGAACCCCCTGGACAGAGCGTGAAGCCCGCACCGCCAATCGGCATCGAAGTTGATCTCGGCCGGACTTCGGTCGAAGCCGTGGCACCGGCGCCGTACGCGGTCGATCCTGTTGCGAAACCGACGCAGCATGATCGCCCAGAGGTGCCCGAGAGCGGACTCCGCCCCGGCGCCGGCTGCGGCGGGTTTGCGTGGGACGGGTGCGGCGACGCGGATTGCTGCGCTCGAGTTGCCGTCAGCGCTGCCGTCTTTCGGCGCGGAAGCCTCGCCACCGTCCAGCTCGATATCGCGCCGGCAATTCCATCCGGAGGGCGCGGGACGACCTTGCAACAACCCGGAACGATCTCCGGGGTCGCCGACGCTGAAATCGCGCAACCGGTGATGGCCACGGTCATGACTGCCGAGACGCGGGATGGTGACCCTGCCGCCTCGCAGGCAGGGATTCCGCGCGGCGCGGGAAAAACGGCGCCCGACAGCTCGGTGGTCCGCCGCGCTGGACTGTTGACGTCCGAATTGCAGCCGCCGATTGTCTGTGACCGCTCCGACCGTTGATGCCATCCCGGACAAGGAAAATGCGCTCGCCGGAGGAGGCGCGGCGAGCGACGGGCAGTTGTCGCCGTTCGAAACTCCGCTGGACGCCGAAGAATCGCGGCGCGAAACCGGCGCTGCGACAGCCCCCGCGGATCCGCGCGAGCCCGCGACCACTGGCATCCGGCTGCCACCGGTCAGGCTCGGCGCCGCCGCGCCGCGTCTGCGAAATCTCGTGGCGTCTGCCGAAGCCCGGAGCGAAGCCCTCGATACGGCGGGGCCCGGATCCCGCAACACGGCCGCGTTCTCGGCTCCGCGGAACAGGCCGCTGGTCGCCGTCGTGCTCCTGCTTGACGCCGACGAGCCGCCGCGGCCAACCTTTCCCGCCAGTCTCGCGATCCCGACGGCGCGGCCCGCGACGCCGGACCTGATAGATGATCTGCGCCGTCGCGGGTACGAGATCGTGGCCGTGGCCGACGGAGAGTTGCGCGACGAAGTGCTGCGCGAGGCAGTCGCGCTCCTGTCGGGCCCCGATTCCGACGGCGATCCGGTGCAACTGGCGAAACGGGCGGGCATCGGCCTCATCGCCGGGGAGGAAGGAATTTCGACCCTCGTGCGACGTGCGGCGCAGGCGGGAGTGGCGGCCCATTCGGTCGACCGCGCCGTTCTGGCGTACAACCCCGACCCTGCGCGGATCGAACGGGCCCTGGACCGGGCCGCCTTCGAGGCGCGACGCGACGGAACGGCGCTCTTTCTCGGGCGGGCAAATGCCGCGACGGTAGAGGCGCTGGAGCGTTGGCGGCAGGGTCTGGGCGCGCAGGACATCGCTCTGGCGCCCGCTTCGGCCGTTCTGGCGCGCTCCGTAAATCGCTGAGAAGAAGGCTGTCGCGGACCCCCGTCAGGCATGCGCGTCGGATTTTCTGCGCGAGCGCCCGGCGCTATCGGCCGCGCGTGGAATCGCGCGGGACCGGTTGACGGTCTCCTGCCACTGGCCTGCGGATCGCTGTTGTGCGCCATGCCGCCGCACGCTGAATGACGCGCTGCCCGTCCTTAATCAAGGCCGTCCGGAGGGCGAGGCACATGTGCCGTTCGCGCCAAACTGACCGACGCCGCCGCCATCGACGTCGTGTTTCTCCGGCTCCAGCTCGTCGGCGATCTCCATCGCCCGGACTTTCGGTGCGCCGCTTACGGTCTTTGACGGCAAGCCAGCCAGCAACTTCGACAGCGCATCGTGGGTGTCCGGCAACTCGCCCCCGGCGTTCGAGCCGATGTGCATGGCATGGCCGTGGCGCTCGATCACGAACGTCTCGGTCGGGCGAACCATGCCGATCCCGTCCACGCGGCCCACGTCGTTGCGGCCCGGATCGAGCAGCATCAGGTGCTCGGCCCGCTCTTTTTCTTCGGCCAGAAGCTCAGCCTTGGGCGCTTGGTTCTCCTCAGTCGTGCCGCGCGGGCGGGAGCCTTCGATGGTGCGGATGGGTGACTTCGCCGTCGAAGACCCGGACAAGGATCTCGGGCGAAGCGCCGATCAGCTGCCGGCCGCCGATGTCGAGATGGAACACGAATGGCGACGGATTGATGCGGCCCAAAATGCGGTAGAACGCGTAGGGTTGCCGCCAGCGTTGCCAGGGGACGACCTGTAAGATTTCACCCGCCTCGATATGGGCATCCGCGCGGTGAACCGAGCCGAGATAGCCATCATGGGTGAATTTCGGAGCCGGCTCTGCGACATTCGCGGCTTTGTCCAGTCCGTGCTGTTTGTGCAGGGAGGGGTCGAGATCCCGCACCGCGTCCATTACCCTCTCGGCGGCCTGGGCGTAGGCGGACTGCTCCGACAGGCCCGACGTTGTCGTGGCAGGCGCGGCGGCCGCGTGCCCTTCACGCCCTCAAAGACCGCTGCGATTGACGTGACGCCGCATGACCGCATCCGGCTGGCCGCGGGGATCGGCTGGCCGAGACGTTCCGCGAGACGGATCATGGCCTGAGCGAGATGGCCGAAAAGCTCTTGCTGGCAGTTGGCAGATCGACCCGGCTCTCGGATATGAGTGCGCGCATGGTGTCTGGCGGCGGTCCGGCCTCCTCCGATGCGGCACGATCGAAGGGCGCCTGCCGGTTGATCCGGCTCCGCGTGCCGCGACACGCCCCCTTGCGGGCGGGCTTCATGCCGATGATGGAATAGCGGCCACTAACCTCGCCGCGGGTCCCGATTGCAGCAAGAACGTGTCCGCTCTCGTCCCGCCCAGCTTGAACATGGGAGACACCAGGGCCTCGAGACCGGCCGCAAGCCGCGCGAGGATGACGCGCTTGTGCTCCGGCTCGAAGTCTGCGCGGAACGTTCGAAATCCGGCTTGTGCCGTATCAGCGCAACTGCGCGGCGACCGCCGAGATGGTCGACTGGTCAAGGCTGATGCCGGCATCAGCCTCCACGGCCCGGGTGAACGCGTCGATCAGGTCGGTCGAGATCGACTGTGCCGACTGCCCGGCGAACGCCGCCTTGAGTTGCCGCGCCTCTGCGCTCGTCCCATCGGCTGGGGTTATGGCGAAGAGTTGAATCACCACCGCGCCATCGGGATCGCTCAGCACGCGCACTTCGTCGGGCTCCATCTCGAAAATGGCGGGGATGGCCTCCTCGGGCAGGCCGGCGACGAAACCGTCGCGCAACACACCGTCGACGTCCTGCGCGGCGAGACCGAGTTCGCTGGCAGGGGTGCCTGCGCGCAGCGCGTCGGCCGTCGTTTCGGCCTGCGCCCTCAGGAGTTCGGCCGTCTTCTCGCCTTGCCATGCGTCGCGGACCGAGGCGCGCACCTCTTCGTAATCCTGCAGGCGCGGCGGTTCGACGGAGTCCAGTCGAAGGGCAAAGATGCCGCCGTCCTCGAGCGTCGCGACTTCGGGGAAATCACCGGATTCGACCGCCGCTGCGGCGTCGCGGAACGCCTCGTAGCCCGCGATCGCTTCCGGCACGCCAGGGCGCATGGCGACGCGGCCGAGCTCCATCGCGGTCTCGGCGGCGAGATCCTCGAGTGTCGCCCCGCCGGCCAGTCGATCGTTGATGTCGTCGATCATGTCGTCGATCTCGCGCTGTGCCCGATCGGCGGCGGTCTCCGCCAGCAATTCGTCGCGCACCGCTTCGAACGGCGTCTCCTGTGCCGAGAGGATGGCATTCACACGGAACAGTGCCGGGCCGAGCGATGTTTCGACCGGACCCGCAACCCCAGGCTCTTCCAGCCCGAAAGTCGCCTCGGCCGCCGCACCGAGATCCGCGCGCGCGACCTCGCCAAGATCCACGTCGTCGAGGCTCAGGTCACGTTCCGCCAGCAGCGCGTCGAAATCGGTTTCGCCAGCCGCGATCGCGTCCGCCGCCGCCTGCGCTTCGGCCATGTCCGCGAAGACCAGCCGCTCGACGAGGCGCCGCTCGGGCGAACGTATTGCGCGCGGCGCTCGTCGTAGAGCGCCTGCAGGGCGGCCTCGTCGACCTCGATCTGCTCGGTCAGCATCTCCGGCGTAAGCCAGGCATAGGTGATGACGCGGCCTTCCGGCAGGGTAAACGCCTCGGGGTGTTCGGCGTGGTAGGCTTGCAGATCCTCCTCGGTGGGTTCGGGAAGCGTGGCGGTCAGATCGTCCTCGGCGAGACGGATCCAGACGAAGTCCCGCGTTTCGCGCGCGAAATCGTAGAGCGTCGAGACGTAGGTGTCCGGTGTCGCGACACCGCTGCTGATCGCCCTCTGAAGCAGGCCGCGCGCCGTGTCGGCGCGGATCTGATCCTCGAACTCGGCGACATCCAGGCCGCTGCGTTCGAGCGTGAATTCGTAGGCCTCGCGGTCAAACCGGCCGTCGACCCCCTGGAAAGCGGAGATCCGGACGATCTCCTCGCGGACCTGCTCGTCACCCACCGAGAGCCCCAGTCGTCGCGCCTCGTCGTCGAGAGCCGCCTGGGCCACGACGCGGGCAAGGACCACGCGATCGATGCCGAAGGTCTGGGCCTCGGCGACGGTGAAGCTGCGGCCGGTCTGCTGCTCGAGGGCGCGGAGTTCCTGTTGCAGGGCGCGGCCATAGGTCGTGACCGGGATCTCGGTTTCGCCCACATGGCCGATCGAGCGCACCCCGCCGCCGAAATTGGTGGCGCCGAACCCGGCGAGACCGACGACCAGCATGGCCAGAATGATCCAGACGACAACCCTGCCGACCTTGCCTTTTGCGCCCTTCACGGACATGCGCCAGCTCCCCCCAAACCTTCGATCGCGCCTGTCTAGGCGAGGCGGACGGCAAGGTCCAGCGGTGGGCGAAGCGCGAAACCGGCGCGCGTCGCTGCGGCAGGCGGTCAGCGGCGCGGCAGGTCGAGCGCGGCCAGTCGACGGGCCAGCTCGCCGATTCCCGCCTCGTCCACGTTGGCGAAGGCGATCCGAAGCTGGCGTCCGCCCCCGGTCGCGCCTGCCGGCACGAACATCGTTCCCGGCAGAAGCAGGATCCCTGCCGCGCCGACGAGGTGGCGGGCGAGAGCGTCCGACGCCATCTCGAACGGGTGCTCCACATAGGCGAAATAGGCGCCGCAGCCCAGGAGGCGCCATCCTTCGAGGCCCTGCAAGGCATCGGATACGGCCTGCCTGCGGGACAGGATTTCGGCGCGCTCGCCGGCAAGCCATTGCGCCAGGTTGCGCATGCCCCAGAGCGCGCCATGCTGACCGATCTGGGCCGGACAGATCGCCACGGTATCGAGGAACTTCTCCACTTCGGCGAGGCGCGCCGGGGCTGCGATCATGGCGCCGACGCGGTGGCCGGTCAGCCGGTAGGCCTTGGAGAAGGAATAAAGCTGGATGACGGTGCGCGACCAGTCGGGGTCGCAGAGCAGCTCGTGGGGCGGGCCGGTGCGGCTGTCAAAGTCGCGGTAGGTCTCGTCGATGATCAGCGCGAGATTGCGGCGCTGGCAGAGGTCTCGAAAAAGAGAGACGGTTTCCGCGGGGTACTCGATTCCGCCGGGGTTGTTCGGGGTGACCAGCACGATGGCGCGGGAACGTTCGGTGATCAGCGCCTCGGCCGCGTCGGGGTCCGGCAGGAGCGTGTCGCCGGTCGCCAGCGGAACCGCGCGGACACCGGCCATGTCGAGCCACATCTTGTGGTTGAAATACCACGGATAGGGCAGGATCACCTCGTCGCCGTGGCCGGCGACGGTGGCGAGGGCGGCGCAGAACGCCTGATTGCAGCCCTGGGTGATGGCTACGTTCTCTGACTTCAATTCAGCGCGGTAGGCGTCGGAAAAATGTTCGGCGACCGCCGCGCGCAGCGCCGGCAGGCCCAGCACCGGGCCATAGAGATGTGCCGAAGGGTCGTGGAGGCATGTCTCGGCCATGGCGCGGCGCAGCGCCTCGGGCGGCGGGTCGACGGGGGCGGCCTGACTGACGTTGAGGAGCGGGAGGTCGGGCGGCAGCGTCACCTCGTCGAGCCAGCGGCGGGCGGCCATGACGGGCGGCGCGTCGGTCGCGGCGAGTGCAGGATTGAGCGGCATGTGCATGTGAGTCTGCGGTTTCCGTGAGTTTCGTACATCGAAATGTCAGGCCCCGGTTCAATTTGCAGTCTGAGACCTCAGGGCCGGCGGGAGGTGGTCAGTCGTCGCCGCGGTAGGGCCGCACGTATTGCAGCGCCATGTCCCACGGAAAGAAGATCCAGGTGTCCTGGCTGACCTCGGTGACGTAGGTGTCGACCATCGGACGGCCGTGCGGCTTGGCGTAGACGGTCGCGAAATGCGCCTTGGGGAAGAGCTCGCGGCAGAGTCTCCAGCGTCTTGCCGCTGTCGACGAGATCGTCGACGACGAGGATGCCTGTGCCGTCGCCCATCAGGACGGGGTCGGGGGATTTCAGGATGCTGGCCGATCGCTGCTCCTGGTGGTCGTAGGACTTCACGCTGATCGTGTCGATGACGCGGATGTCGAGCTCGCGCGCGACGATCATCGCCGGCGCCATGCCGCCGCGGGTGATCGCCACGACCGCGCGCCAACCGGTCTCGACGGGGCCGTGCCCGTCGAGACGCCAGGCCAGCGCGCGTGCGTCGCGATGAAGCTGGTCCCACGAGACGTGGAACCCTTTTTCATGCGGCAGCCTGTCGGTCATGGAAGGTCCTTTCAGAAGGCGGCGATCTTGATGCCGAAGCTGGCCATGAGCGCGCCGAAACCCCGGTCGACCCATGCCTTGGCGCGCGCATAGGCGGCGCGTGCGCGACCCAGGCTGAAGACGCGGGCGACGAAGATGTACCAGAGCGTCTCGTCGACGAAGATCACCGCCAGAAGCAGCAGCAGCGACAGGAGCGAGGCGTCGGCGGGCACCAGTCCCACGAAGACCGCGCCGAAGAAGATCGCGGGCTTGGGGTTGGCGAGCTGGGTCAGCAGACCGAGGCGGATGGCGGCCGGAAAGCTGGGTGGCAGGCTGGCGGCCGGGTCGGGCATCGGGTCGCGGGCGTGGCGCCATGTCTGGATCGCGATCCAGACGAGGAAGCAGCCGCCGACGAGTTTGAGCGCGGTGAAGAGGAAGGGCGCGACCTCGAAGAGAAGCGCGAGGCCGGTCAGCGCCGCGCCCGCCCAGAGCACAGCGCCCGCGCCCAGCCCCGCGGCTAGGCCGGCGGCGGGGCGAAACCCTTCGGCCGCAGCGGTGCGCACGGAGACGACGAAGGACGGGCCGGGGCTGATCGCGGCGGCCAGATGCGCGACGACGACGAGGAGAAACGCCCAGAGGGTCACGCCGGCCCTCCGTCGGCAGGCGCAGGCTGCCGGGGCGGGGTGCATCTGACGGGTTGCGCGAGGGGGCGAACGGGGGCGGTGCGGGGATGGGCGGTGCGGGTCATTCTAGCGCTCCGTCAGCAGGCGCAGGCCGAGACTGCCCAGCATCAGCGCCGCGACCCGGTCCAGCCAGACCTTGAGCGCGAGATAGCGCCGGGCGACGGCGCCGCTGCCCATGACGAGCGCGAGGACGCTATAGGCGAGCGTTTCGACCGCGAGGTGGTTGGCGAAGATGAGCGCCTTGTCGGCAAAGCTCAGTCCCGGCGGGAAGATCACCACAAGGACAGCGGCGGCGAAGAGCACCGATTTCGGGTTGCCGAAATTTACCAGCATTCCGTCGAGAAAGGCGCGCCCGCGCGGCGCGGCGCCCTGCGCGATCGGTCGGCGGGCGTTGGCCCAGGTCTTCCACGCGATCCACACAAGGTAGGCCGCGCCCACGAGCTTGAGCGCCACGTAGAGCACCGGGAAGACGCGGAAGACCGAGTGCAGGCCGCCGAGCGCAACCAGAGTCCAGATCGCGGCGGCGAGCGCCAGGCCGAGCCCGGTCGCAAGCCCCGCGCGGCGGCCGTGGGTGAGGGTCGCACGCAGGGCCACCAGCAACGCGGGGCCGGGGCTGGCCCAGGCGGCGAGAAGCGCGAGGTTGAACGCCAGAAGGTGGCCTGCTGTCATGGCGCGCCCGTTCAGTCCTTGGTGATATCGGGGGCATCGACGGCCTTCATGCCCACGACGTGATAGCCCGCGTCGACGTGCAGCACCTCGCCCGTCGTGGCCGATCCGAGATCGGACAGAAGGTAGAGCGCGGCCTTGCCGACCTCCTCCTGCGTGACGGTGCGGCGCAGGGGTGAATTGTATTCGTTCCACTTCATGATGTAGCGGAAATCGCCGATGCCCGAGGCCGCCAGAGTCTTGATGGTGCCCGCGCTGATGGCGTTGACCCGGATCGCATCCTTGCCCAGATCCTCGGCGAGGTAGCGCACCGAGGCCTCCAGCGCCGCCTTGGCCACGCCCATGACGTTGTAATGGGGCATGACTTTTTCGGCGCCGTAATAGGTGAGCGTGAGAGCCGAGCCGCCGCTCTTCATCAGCGGGGCCGCCCGCTGGCAGATGGCGGTGAAGGAATAGACCGAGATATCCATGGACGTGGCGAAGTTCTTCCGGCTGGTGTCGACGTAGCGGCCGCGTAGCTCGGACTTGTCGGAAAAGCCGATGGCATGGACCACGAAGTCGAGTCCGCCCCAGCGGTTCTCGATCTCGGCGAAGAGCGCGTCCATGGAGGCCTCGTCGCCCACGTCGCAGGATACGACGAAGTCCGACCCGAGTTGCCGGGCGAGCGGACCGACGCGCTTTTTCAACGCCTCGCCCTGGTAGGAGAAGGCCAGTTCGGCGCCATGTTCGGCCGCGACCCTGGCGATGCCCCAGGCGATCGACTTGTCGTTGGCGAGCCCCATGATGAGGCCTCGCTTTCCCGCCATAAGCCCGTCTGCCATCGCCCGATCCCCGTTTTGCCGCCATTCTGCCGCGAGTTTCGAATGGCTTAGGACATCGGCCGGGGCCGGGCAAGTGGGCGGCCTTGCCGTCGGATGCGGGGCGGGCTAGCCCTCGGGAAGAACGCCGGTCGCGAGCAGGAGCTCCCATGGACGAGACGCTGTTTCAGGGCGACGACCCGATCGGGATCGTCAACCGCTGGATGGAGGAGGGCCGCGCGGCCGAGCCGTCGGATGCCAACGCGGTGGCGCTGGCGACGGTGGATGAGGACGGGCTTCCCAACTGCCGGATCGTTCTGATCAAGGAGATCGGGCCGAAGGGCTTCGTCTTTTACACCAATTACGAGAGCGCCAAGGGACGGGAGCTGAGCGCCAATCCGCAGGCCGCCTTCGTGATGCACTGGAAATCGCTCGGCCGGCAGATCCGGGTGCGTGGAGAAGTCGTGCGCGAGGACGGGCCGGCGGCCGATGCCTACTACGCCTCGCGCCCCCTCGACGCGCGCCTCGGCGCCTGGGCGTCGCGCCAGTCGCGGCCACTGACTTCACGCGCGGCGCTGATGGAAGAGGTGGCGCGGTATCGCGGCACCTTGGGCGAAGAGCCCGCGCGGCCGCCACACTGGGGCGGGTTTCGCGTGGTGCCGTCGCAGATGGAGTTCTGGGCAGAGGGCGCCTTCCGGCTGCATGACCGGTTCCGCTGGAGCCGCACGAAGGATGGCTGGCAAGTCGACCGACTCAACCCCTGAGCGACTACATTCCCGAATTCTTGAAGCCCCTCGCACTTTGGCCTTCGCATCCCGTTAACCATATGCCACGGTGGTGCGTACTGTTGTGTTTGATTGGAAGCTGCGTGTTTAAAGGGTGATGAGGGATCTCGAGAGCCAGCCGAGAGTTGTGACGGGTCACGTGAAGTGGTTCGATCCCGGAAAGGGATTCGGTTTCGTCGTGGCTGATGACGGCGGTCCTGATATCCTGCTCCATGCCAATGTGCTGAGGAATTTCGGGCAGAGTTCGGTCGCCGATGCTGCCGGGATCGAGGTGAGCGTGACCGAGACTGTGCGCGGGGTGCAGGCGGTCGCCGTGCACCGCATCGATCCGCCGGAGATCGAGACACCGCCGTTGCCGGACCTCGCGCGGGCCGATCTGCCGCCGATGGAGGACGTGCCTCTCGAGCCTGCGCGCGTGAAATGGTTCGACAAGGCCAAGGGATTCGGATTCGCCAACGTGTTCGGCCGGCCCGAGGACGTGTTTCTCCATGTCGAGGTGCTGCGCCGGTCCGGGCTTGCAGATCTTCAGCCGGGCGAGGCCGTGAGTCTGCGGGTCGTCGAGGGCAAGCGCGGCCGCATGGCCCAGCAGGTCGCGAGCTGGGACGCGGCCATGCGCGAAGAGGCGCTGGAGCAGGACGAGACTTGAAGGCGCTTGCTCTGATCGTCTGTCTCTGGCCGGCTTCGACGCTGGCTGATTGCGTGCCCGATCGGGTGGATCTGCGCGGCGATTGGGGCCGGGCCCGGTTCCGGGTGGATCTGGCCGACGACCCCGCCGAGCGGGCGCAGGGATTGATGTTTCGCGAGGAGATGGCGCGCAATGCGGGAATGCTCTTCGTCTACCCCGAGCCGCAGCACGCGACGTTCTGGATGCGCAACACCCTGATCCCACTAGATATGATCTTCATCGGCACCGACGGCCGCGTGACCAGGGTGCACGAGAACGCCAAGCCGCTCGACGAGTTGACCATCGACGGGGGCGAGGGCGTTGTGGCGGTACTCGAGATCAACGGCGGTCTGGCGGGGCGGTACGGCATCGCACCGGGTACCGACGTGCGCCATCCCGCGCTTTCGCAGGACGGCGCAGCATGGCCCTGCCACGACGACTGAGCCCGGCTGGAGGCAGGCGGATGCTTCTGCGGGACCGCCCGGCAAGCGATCGAGGGCGCTTTCTTCGACGGCGGGATCTGCGTTTGCCGAAGCTGCCGTGTCGTCGCCGGGGGGGGGCGCAGAGCGTCGGCTGGATGATGGCACGGGCGGTGGCGGTCCCGTTGATCGCCCGGGCGCCGGCCGGGCCTTTCGCAAATTATCGCCGGGCTTCGCGGGCGGACGGTGCGGCTCTTTGCTCATCTGCCGCTGCGAAACGGTACTGCGCGGTGTTATGCTGGTGCGCCCCGACGCTCCGGACGCGGAGCCGCCACGCAATGGAGATCTGGCTTTTCCACGGTCCGACCTGTGCGGCGTTGGACCCCGAGCGGCCGGGCTCTGCGAGGGGCAGCACAAAGGCGTGACGCTGCGGCTTCCCTTGGCTGCCGTCGCGCGGTAGGAGGCGGATGTCGGGGCGTGGCGCAGCCTGGTAGCGCGCTGGTTTTGGGTACCTGAGGTCGTGGGTTCGAATCCCGCCGCCCCGACCATGCGCCTGCGCGGGGTGCCACACTTCCTGCCTCATCCGGATTCCATCAGCGCCCGCAAACGGCGCGCAGACCAGATGGCGGCGGGGACGCCGAGCGGCACGGACGCGAGCAGCGCCTGAACCGGCGTCAGCGACGGCAGGCCCAAGACTGGCGCCATGAGGGCCAGCATGAACAGGTTGATCGCCACCGCGCCGGCCGCGAACGGATAGAGGAGGAGCGCCAGTCGGCGCACCGTCCAGGGATTCTCGTCCGGGGCGCTCATGCAGGCTCGAACACTTGCGCGCCGCAGCGCTGCGGCGATTAGCGAAGACACCTCGGGCCGCGTGCCGACGGGCGGCAGGATCGGCCCGGGGAACTCCGCCTGAGCCAGCGCGTCGGGCAGGTCGTCATTCACGTGACCGTTGGCGGCGGCGAAGAAGGGCAGGCAGACAGCGGGGCCTGTGACGCGACCGGCGTCGGCCAGGTAGGGTGCTTCGTCGACGAAGCCGCAGGAGACGGCACGGAAGTTGCGGGCCGCGACGAGTTGGGCGGCGACAGCACGTGCGGCGGCGGCGGGCCGGGGATCGGAAGGCGAGCCGTGCGCGGCCAGCAGGAGATGCGTTTCAGCGGGATCGGTGCCGTTCGCGCGCGCGCCCTCGACCGCCGCCCGCAGCATAAGATCGGGCAGGGCGGAATCGAGGCCGAAGGGCGGCAGGATGCGGACGGGTCCGTCCCACGCGCTTGCGATTCGGCGCGGTAGGTGGGTGCTGACGAACCAGCCGTCGGACATGAAGAGTGGGTAGACGTGGACCGGGCCGGGGGCGAGGTCGGACAGGGCGCGCGCCAGAGTGCCGTCGCCTGCGAGTGTCGCGCTGCCGATATGGGCGCCAGGCATGTCGCGGGCCACGGCTTGCGCGAGGTCCGCCAGCGCGGCTTCGGGCCGGTCGGGGGATCGGGGCTGGCCGTGGGTGACGATGAGGGCCTTGTGCATCCTGCCTCCGTATCCGTCAGGTGGGGAGCGTCAATGGCTGGTGCCATCGGAAAACGTGATCTTGTTCCAGACGTTATATTTGCCCGACGGCTTGCGCATGGGCAGACGCCGGACTTCTTCCAGTGTCTTTGCATCATAGACGATGATGGCACCGTCGTCCTCCCAGACGCTGACGAGAGCGTGGGCTGCCTGTCCGGTCGAATTCCACATGCGCGACGGTGGCGCCGGGCACGGGGCGCAAGGTCTTCACGATCTCGAGGCTCTGCTTGTCGATGACGTGCAGGGCATCGCGATTCGGGCCGAAGAAGACATCGGCCCAGAGATAGGGGGTCGCCTCGTGGCTGCGCAGGAAGAAGCCGGGGCCGAGGGTCTCGACCGTCGCAGCGACGCGCCAGTCTTCAGTGTCGATGACCGAAAGCCTGGCCTCCTTGAGATGCGGGGTCGCCATGACGCGATGTCCGTCGCGCAGCCACGAGATGCCGGAACCCAGATGCGGCAGGCCGGGCAGGGGCAGGCGCGCGATCTCGCGGCCGACGGTCAGGTTGATGACGACGCCCGATCTCGCCGTCGCGGGCGGCGCCGATGAGGTGGCGGTAATCGGGCGTGAAGAAGAAGTCGTCGATGGGCTCCGCGGTTTCAATGCGCCGCCGCGCGAACAGGCCGGATTCGGCGGCGAGCGATTCCTCCATGCCGGCCTCGTGGCTGTGGACGAAGCCGTCGTGAAAGGGCCCTGCGTCGGATTTCGTCGCGATCTCCCATACTTCCGGGGCGTCCTTGAGGGCGAGTATGAAGCTGTCGCGCTGAGGCGCCTGATAGACGGCGGAAACCCGGCTGGGCGTTCCGTCGCGCGCCGTGACCGGTCTGACCCGAACCGGGAGCAGGGTTTCGGCGTCGAGAATGGTCAGCGTCATCGGAAGGTAATTGGCGACGGCGATCCATTTGCCGTCGGACGAGATGGCGATGTTGCGGCTGTTGAGACCGGCGCGAACCCGGCCAACCTCCGACAGGGACCAGAGATCGTATTTCTGAACCCAGCCGTCGCGCGACATGATGTGGACGTAGCGCCCGTCGGGCGAGAACTTGGGTCCGCCGTGGACCGCGAAGGGCGTCGGGAAGCGGTCGAGCACCTCGAAGGTGTCGCCGTCAAGGACGCTCACATGGTGGTCGCCGGTCTCCACCACGACAAAGAGGTTCAACGGGTCCGCGTCGAAGGACGGGGCCTCGGCGGGGTGATAGTCCGGCGGCCATTTCGCGGCTGGCCCTGATTTCGGCCTCCCCCCAGGCCGGGATCGTGTCGAGCGGCGTGGCGAGCCAGTCGGAAATGGCGGTGATCTGGTCCTGTGCGAGGGTGTCGGCGAAGGCGGGCATCTGGGTGGCGGGACGGCCGTGGGTAATGACCTCGGCGACGGCGGGTCCGCGCATGCGGCCCAGCGTCTGGGGGATGAGCGCCGGCCCGGTGCCGCCGAGACGCCCGTCGCCGTGGCAGGCGGCGCAATGCGTGGCGTAGAGCTCGGGGGCGTCTGCGGCATGCGCCGCAGTCGACAGCATCGCGGCGGCGAGGGCGCTCAGGATGAGGTGCGTTCGCGTCATCGGGACAAGGACCGGTCTAGCCGAACTGGTGGACGGGATCGCGGCGCTTGCCGCGGAAGGGCGTGACCGACAGGCGCTCGCCGCAGGCGTCGACGCCGATCTCCGAGTCGGACATGAAGCAGGCGGGGTCTTCGGCCCACGGATCACCGGTGAGCTGGAGCGCGCGGATGCGGGTGTTGCCACCACAGACGGCCTTGTAGGCGCACGCCCCGCAGCGGCCCTTGAGCGGGCGCGGCCGCTGGCGCAGCTGTGCCAGCATCGCGTCGTCGCCGGTCCAGATTTCGGAGAACGGGCGCTCCTTGACCGACCCGATGGTGTAGTCGGACCAGTAGGTGTCGGGGTGGACCTTGCCCTGCGGGTCGATGTTGGCCACGCCGAGCCCCGCCGAATTGCCGCCCCAGGCCTCCAGCCTGTCGCGCAGTGCGGCGACGGCGTCCGGGGTGAAGTTCGCCTCGGCCCAGCGCAGGAAATAGACCGCGTCGGCGTCGTTGTTGCCGGTCACGATCTCGAGCGGCTCGCCCGCACCGATGGCGGCCCAGCCGCGTTCGATCAGCAGTTGAATGGCGTCTCGTCCGCGGGCGCGGCTCGCATCCTCGCCTCGGTTCTTGTCGCCCCGACCGGCATAGACGAGGTGGCTGAGGTAGAACTTGTCGACGCCCTCGTCGCGGCAGAGGTCGAGCATGGCCGGAAGCTGATCGGCGTTGGCCTCGGTCATGGTGAAACGCAGGCCGACCTTGATGCCGCGCCCCTTGCACGCCCGGACCCCGGCCAGTGCCGCGTCGAAGGCGCCTTCCTGACCACGGAACCAGTCGTTGAGCGGGCCGATCCCGTCGAGCGAGATGCCAACGTAGTCAAAGCCGATATCGGCGATGCGCGCGGTGATATCGCCGGCGATGGGCGTGCCGTTGGTGGAAAGTGCCAGATAGCGGCAGCCCTTGCGCGCGCGCTCGGCGATCTCGAAGACATCGAAGCGCGAGAGCGGCTCGCCGCCCGACAGGATCAGGGCAGGGATGTTGAACGCGCTCAGATCGTCGACGACCCCCAGTGCCTGTTCGTGGGTCAGCTCGCCGGGAAAGGCCACGTCGGCGGAGGTAGTGTAGCAATGGCGGCAGCGAAGATTGCAGCGGCGCGTGAGGTTCCAGATCACGACGGGGCGCACCGGGCCGCGACGTGCGCGCGCGGGACGGGGCGGAGCGGCGAGGTCGTGCATGTACTGCGAGAGACGGAACATCAGTCGGAACCCTTTCCAAGTCTTACGCCGGTCTTCTTGAGGATGCGGGTCGAGTAGAGGATGTCGGAGGCGCGACAGCGAGCGCCCGCGATTTCCGCGATTTCGGCGCGTTTCGCCTCGACCTCCGCACGGCTGCCGGCATGAACCATCGCGAAGAGGTTGTAGGGCCAGTCGGGCAGGGAGCGCGGTCGCAGATAGCAATGGGTGACGAATTCGAGGCGTCCGACGGTCGTGCCGACCGCTTCGGCGTCTTCGTCTGCTATGTCCCAGACCGTCATGCCGTTCGCGCTCAGGCCCAGCTTGTAGTGGTTCGGCGCGGCGGCGATACGGCGCACGATTCCGGCCTCCTGCAGGAAGCGGAAGCGGGCCAGCACCGTCGCCTCGTCAAGTCCGGTATTGGCGGCGACGGTGGCGAAGGGGCGCGGTACGAGCGGCAGGCCCCCCTGGGTCGCCGCGATGATCAGCCGGTCGGTCGCATCGAGCTTCATGCCGCCACCCGGAAGCGGATGAAGAATTCCTTGACCTTGGGAAAGCGCAGGACCCTCAGCCCGGTCTCGGCCTCGATGGCGTCGGCGGCTTTGGTGATGCCGGAGGGCGTCTCGGTGGCCAGGACGAACCACATGTTGAGGCGGTGGCTCCGCGCGTAATTGTGGGCGACCTCGGAATGGGCGTTGACCTGCGCGGCGACGGTGTCAAAGCGCGCGTCGGGGACGGCCACGGCGCACAGGCAGAACGCGCCACCCATGGCTTCGGCGTCGATGAAGGGGCCGAAGCGTGTGATCAGTCCCTCGTCCCGGAACCGGTGCAGGCGGTCGAGCAGGTCGCTCTCCTCGATGCCGAGCTCGTCCGCCACTTCGGCATAGGGCTCGCAGACCAGCGGCAGGGGGTCCTGCAGGCGGTTCAGAAGGCGTCTGTCGGTGTCGTCGAGCGTGGTCACGCGGCCTCCGTCGAGATGAGGGCACCGCGCTGACGAAAACAGCGGCGGCTGAAGAGGATCTGGCGTGGAGTGCCTCCGAGGTCCGCCACGGTTTCGGCGCGGGCGAGGTCCGCCAGCGCCGCATCGCGCGAGCGGGCGTGGAACATGGCGTAAAGACGATAGGGCCAGTCGCGCCCGGCGGGGCGGCGTTCGTAGCAGAGCGTGACTCCTGGCTGTGCCGAGAGCAGCGGGCCGGCGACCTCGACCTGCGCTGCGGGGACGTCCCAGACGACCATCGCGTTCGAGGTCCAGCCCAGGGTCCGGTGGCGCACGATGATGCCGAGCCGGCCGAGGATGCCAGCCTCGAGCAGCGCGGCGATCCGGGCCAGGATGTCGTCCTCACGCCGCTTGAGGCTGTCCGCGAGCGCCGCGTAAGGCTCTGGAACCAGGGGCAGGCCATGAGACAGGGCTTGCAGGATCCGGTCGTCGCCGGGCTGGACTTCGTCGGGTCGCGGCGTCCGCGCGGGCGGGCGTACGGTTTCGCCCTGGAGGGGGAAGCCGAGGTCCACGTTGAACGGCCGGACGAGCCGCAGGTCGAGCACGCGCAGCCCGGTGCGGCCCTCGATCCGGGCAAGCGCGGCGTCGACGTGGGCGCGGTCGGGGCCGGTGGCGACGAACCACAGGTTCCAGCCGTTCTCTCGTTCGTAGGAGTGGTTGATGCCAGGGGTGGCATTGATCTCGGCGGCGACGGCCTCGATCCGCTCACCGGGCGCGGCAATCGCGGCGAGCGTGCTGGCGGCGGCGGTGTTGGGCCGGGTCGTGCCGCCGACGCGGGCGATGGCGCCAAGGCGGGTGAACCCTTTCAGCCGGTCGAGCACGTCCGCCTCGGTCAGGGCCAGCCGCGCGCCGATGGTGGCGAAGGGCCGCGTCTCCAGTGGCAGGTCTCGTTGCCATCCGTCGAGCAGGCGGCGGTCGACAGGATCGAGCGTGTCGAACATTCAGAGGCCCGTCCGATGCGCGCGCGCGGTGAAGAAGATGCCAGAGGGGCTTTCGGCCGGAATCTCGGCCAGTTTCTCGAAGCTGCGCGTGTCGTAGATGTCGATGCGGCCGGCATCGCGGACCGAGACCCAGACCTCGTGCCCGCGGGGCGCGAATTCCATGTGCAGCACTGCCGGGCCTGGGGCGAGATCCTTGATGACCTCGCCCGAATCCACGTCGATCACCTGCAATCGTCCGTTATCGGGAGGCGCGAAGTTGACCCAGACCTGGCGCCCGTCGGGGCGGGACATGGCAAAGACCGGCTGACCGGCGACCGGAGTCCGCCCCGCCTCGCTCAGATCGCGCGCGTCGAGCCAGAGCACTTCATGGTGTCCGACGGCCGGCAGCGCGAAACGGTCTCCCGCCTTTGCCCAGCCTTCCAGGTGCGGCATCTTGTAGACCGGCATCATAGGATCGTCGCGGCCGTAGCCCTCCAAGATATGGCGGGGAGTGGGCGGTTCGGACCAGAGATCGAACAGGGTCAGCCCGTCTTCGCCGAAGAGGCCGACGATGTAGGTGCGCCCGTCGGCGGTCACCAGCGCGTCGTAGGGGTTTTGTCCGGCCACACCCAGAACATCGACCTTCGGCGGACCGCCCGTCGAAAAGTCCGCCAGCCACGTCTCGCCCGTGTCCCAGAGGGAAAAGACGAACCGGCGGCCGGGGACGTCGACCAGGCCGATCGTCTTGGCTCCGGTCGGGATGTCCGCCACGGGCGCCAGGGTCTCGGCATCGAAGACGCGCACGCCGCCGGGCTCGTAATTCGAGACCGCGACGAGACTGCCGTCGTCCGAGATTGCGCCGCCGATGGAATTGCCGGCCTGCTTGATGCGCGCGGCAATGGTTCCGGTGATGATGTCGACCTTGCTCAGCGCGCCGTCGCGTCCGAAAACATAGGCAAACCGCTCGTCAGGCGAAAAGACCAGCGAGGCGTGGCTCAGATCGCCCAGGCCCTCGACCCGGTGCAGGATTGCGCGATCCGAGCGGTCGACGATCAGGACCGACCCGGTGGCACGCTCCACCACGACGCCAAGATCGCCGGTCGCGCGGATCTCGTCGGCAGCGAGCGGTGTGACGAGCGGGATTGCAAGAGCAAGAGCAAGGGCGCGGATCATGGCGTGCCTTTAAGCAGGTAATCGGCGATCCAGGCGGCTTCGGCTTCGCTCAGTAACGGGCGCCATGGCGGCATCGCGGTGCCGGGAATCCCGTCGAGGATGATCCTTGCCAGCGCCTCGGGCGGTGTTCCGGCCAGGGTCACGGGCCGCAGATCGGGGCCAAGTCCGCCCTGCATCGTCAGGCCGTGGCAAGACCCGCAATCGTGGATCACCATGTGTTCCAGCGCCTTGGCGCGCGGTGGCGCGATATCGGCGCTGCTCGTCTGCGCCGCGAGCGATGCGAGGATTGCGAGCGCGAGTTCAGGCATTCGCGGCCTCGCGCAGGTTTTCGAACCCGGTCGCGATCACGCAGGCCACCTGTGCATCCGGCAGGAGCGACACGACCTCGCCCACGACAAAGAGCGTCGGCGAGGGCAGGGCCGCTGACGCCGCGTCAGCGGCAATGCGGGCGAGGCTCGAGGAAAGGTGGCGTTCGCGCGCCGTCGTGGCCGCCGAAATGGCGAGCACGGGAAGGTCGGCGGGCATTCCGTGAGCGATCAGTTGCCGCGCGAATTCGGCGATATTGGCCGCGCCCATGTAGACGACGAGTGTCGTGTCGGTGTTGGCTAGACCGGCCCAATCCAGATCGAGCGGCTGGTCGGCGCGGCAATGGCCGGTGACGTAGCGCAGACCCGTGACGACGCCGCGCTGGGTGAGCGGCAGGCCGATCGCGGCGGCTGCGCCCTGGGCCGCGGTGATTCCGGGCACGATCTCCACGGCGATTCCGGCCGCACGCAGGGCTTCGGCCTCTTCACCGCCGCGGCCGAAGATGAACGGATCCCCCCCCTTGAGACGGACGACCCGGCAGTGGCGCCGCCCCAGTTCGACCAGCATCTGGTTGATGCGGGTCTGGGGTACGGGGTGGCTTCCGGCCTTCTTGCCGACCGGAACCATCAGGGCCGCCCTCGGTGCAAGGGCGAGAATGTCGGGCGAAACGAGCCGATCGTGGACCACCACCTCGGCGGACTGAACCGCGCGCAGTGCGCGGACGGTCAGGAGATCGGGGTCGCCAGGGCCGGCGCCGACGAGTTGAACGCGTGCGATCTGCTGCAAGTGGGTTCTCCGGTCGGGCTGCTCTGGATCGAACAGGCGTGCGTGCCCCGGGACGTCTCGAGGTCCCGGAAAGGGGGTGCGAAGAGGGCGCGGGCCCTCTTCGCGGGCGACGTCAGTAGACGTCGTAGGTGGTGTTGTAGACGTTGAACTTGCCCGTCGGCGTCACAAGGCGCTCGTCCTTGATGACCTTCTTGAGCTCCAGTGTCTTGTCGTCGACCACGACGATCGCCAACTCGAGATCGGCCGAGTTCCAGACCGAGAACCAGACCTCGTTGCCGGCCTGGTTGAACTCCGGATGGACGACGCGGGGCTGCCCTTCGGCGATCCCTGCCCATTCCCCGATCGGAAGCACGGTATATTCGGGCTCCTCCTCGGTCAGGTCGGCGATGTTGAACACCGCGACGGAGGCGGAGGTCTCCGCGTCCGGATTGAGCGGCGTGTCGACGTAGATGTGCTCCGATTCCGGGTGGGTCTTGATGAAGAGCGACCCGCCGCCAAGGCCGTAGAGCTGCTGAACGAGCGTCCACGCCTGATCCGGGTGCCCCTCCGGGTCGGTGCCGATCAGTGCGATCGAACTCGTCGCCCAGGTGCGAGGTCGCCCAGACCGGACCGAATTCGGGATGCACGAAATTGGCGCCACGCCCCGGATGCGGGGTCGTGCCGCCGGTTTCGACCAGGGCCTCGAGTTCGCCGTCCTCCGTATCGACCACCGCAACCTTGTTGCGCGCGTTTGCGGCGACCAGGAAGTAGCGGCCCGTGGAATCGAACCCGCCATCGTGGAGGAACCGCTCGGCCTCGATCTCCTTCACCGACAGGTTCTGGAGGTCGGTGTAGTCTACGAGCTGGATCTTGCCCGTTTCCTTGACGTTGACGATGAACTGCGGCTTGGCATGGCTGGCCACGATCGAGGCCACGCGCGGCTCGGGGTGATATTCCTGCTCGTCGTAGATCATGCCGCGGGTGGAGACGATCTTGAGCGGTTCAAGCGTGGCGCCGTCCATGATGACGTATTGCGGCGGCCAATAGGCGCCGGCGATCGCCAGCTTGTCCTCGTAGCCCTCGAACTTGGAGGTCTCGACCGACCGCGCTTCGGAGCCCACCTTGATCGAGGCCACGACGGATGGGTCTTCCATCCAGAGGTCGATCATCTTCACGTCGGCGTCCCGGCCGATGACGAAGAGGTAGCGGCCCGAGCCGGACATCCGGCTGATGTGCACCGCATAGCCGGTCTCGAAAATCTTGACGATCTCGTAGGTGGCGCCGTCGATCAGCGCAACCTCACCCGCGTCGCGGAGTGTCACCGAGAACAGGTTGTCGATGTCGAGGTCGTTCTGCTTCTCGGTCGGCCGGTCCTCGACCGGGATCAGCAACTCCCACGAGGCGCGCATCTTCGCCATGCCGAATTCGGGCGGTGCCGGCGGTTCGACCAGCAGGTAGCGGGCAAGGACGTCGATCTGTTCCTCGCTCAGTTCGCCGGACGTGCCCCAGTTCGGCATGCCCGCCGGCGAGCCGTATGTCATGAAGTCGACGAGGTGCTGATAGCCAAGCTCTTTGGTGAGGTCGGGGGTCAGCGGTTTACCGGTGGCACCGTTGCGCAGCACGCCGTGGCAGCCCGCGCAGCGCTGGAAATAGATGTTCGCCGCCTGGTTGAACTCATCCTGGGTGATGACCGGATCATCGGGCTTGAGGCCCGGGATCTCGAGGTTGAGATCGGCGAGGCTGTCGGCGCTCCACTCGTATCTGTCCTGTGGCTCGGTGGCGTGCGCCTCTTCCGCGTCCTGCGCGTAAGCGACCGTACCGGTCAATGCCAGCGGCAGTGCGACGCTGGAAAAGAACGCAGATCTGAGCGTCCATCTGTCCCGTGACATTTCTTGCATGTCTCCCGTCTTGAGGGTGTCCTCGGGAAACTTCGTCGCAGGTGAGCTTCAGAGCCTTGACTTATATCAAGGCCCCCAGGGGTTCCTCGCGAAAGTGTCGCCGCATGTCCGGCGCTCTGCCCCTGCGTTCGCTTCTGCTCGCCTTCGTGACGCTGGTTGCGGGGAACGCGGGTGTCTGGGCGCAACCTTTCGGCGCAGGTGTGCCGGTGCCTGCCGCATCGCCGAGCCCGGCGCTGGCGGAAGATCTTTTCGATATGGAAGGACCGCTCACTCTGCTGCGGGTCGAGGAGGCCCCGGCGGGGTGGCGCGTTGAGGGGCGCGACGGTCTGGTCGGGCATATCGGCTCCACTTGGGAACTGGCGCAGGCGACGGGCTATTCGGGCAAACCCATCGACATCCTGGTGGCGGTGACGCCCGAGGCGCGGATCGCGGGCGCGCGGCTGATGCGGCAGAGCGAACCGGTCCTGACGCTGGGAATCTCGGCCGAGGACATCGCGGCCTATGTGGACGAGTTCAGCGGCGTCGACCTGACGGTGGAGCAGGTCACGGCCTTCGGGGCGCGGTCGGACCTGCCGGACGTGATCGCGCACGCGACGGTCTCGACCGGGGTGATCCGCGATTCCATTCTGCGCACGGCGCGCACGCTGGCACTGGGGCGCGGGTTGATCGGCGGGGCGGGTGCGCGGGTGGACCGGACCAGCTTCGAGGCGGCGGACTGGCCGTTGCTGGTCGAGCAGGGCGCGCTTTCGCATCTCCTGGTGAGAATGGCCGCCGCGCGTGAGGCGCTGGAGGGCGCCCAGCCGCCGCTGCCTGAGGGGGACAGGACGTTCTTCGAGATGTGGGCGGGCTTGCTCGATCCGCCGACAGTCGGCCGCAACCTGCTGGGGCATATGGCCTATTCGCGTCTGGTGGCGACGCTGGCGCCAGGGGATGCGGCCCTCTTCGTCGGGTCGCGCGGGCTGCACGCGCATCGCGGTACTGCGTGGCGGCGAAGCGGGGTTTTCGACCGGATAGAGGTCATCCAGGGCGATCAGACCTTCTCGCTGGGCGAGGAGGATTTCCTGCGCATCGACGATCTGGATATCGCGGGAGCGCCCGATCTGCGCGAGATGAGCGTCTTCCGACTGGAGGGTGCGCGCTTCGATCCGACGGCGCCTTTTCGGGTGGAGGTCACAGCGACCCGTGAAACCGCCGACGGTCCGGTGCGCATGCGGATGGAGTTGCCATACGTGCTGCCCGCCCGCTTCGTGATCGAGCCGCCGGTTCTGCGCGATGCGCCGCTCTGGGTTTCGGCGTGGGAAAGCAGCCGGGGTCAGATCGTCGGCGTGGGTCTGATGCTGCTGGTGTTGGGGTTGATCCTGTTTCTGCAGGAGCAGTTCGTGAAACGGCCACGGCTCTGGTTCTGGGGGCGAACGGCGTATCTGTCGGTGACTCTGGTCTGGCTCGGCTGGATCGCGGGCGGACAACTTTCGGTGGTGCAGGTCGTGGCGTTCGTGCAGTCGCTGCTCTCCGGTTTCCGCTGGGAGACATTCCTGATCGAGCCGGTGATCTTCATGGTCTGGAGTTTTGTCGCGCTGGGTCTGCTGTTCTGGGGGCGGGGGGTCTTCTGTGGCTGGCTCTGCCCGTTCGGCGCGTTGCAGGAGCTCTCGAACACGCTGGCGCGGCGGTTGAACGTGCCGCAGGTGGCGGTGCCGTGGGGGGTGCACGAGCGCCTCTGGGTTATCAAGTACACGCTTTTCGTCGGGATTCTGGCGCTGTCATTCTATTCGATGACGACGGCGCTGGTGGCCGCCGAGGTCGAACCGTTCAAGACCGCGATCTCGATGCGGTTCGTGCGGGCCTGGCCGTTCGTCGCGTTCGCGCTGGCGATGCTGACGGCGGGGCTGTTTATCGAACGGTTCTATTGCCGCTATGTCTGTCCGCTTGGCGCGGCGCTCGCGATCCCGGCGAAGCTCAAGATCTTCGACTGGTTGCGGCGACGGCCGCAATGCGGGCGCGAATGCCGGCTCTGCGAAGTGAAATGCACAGTGGGCGCCATCGATCCGCTGGGCCGGATCAACCCGAACGAATGCATCCTGTGCTTGAAATGCCAGACGATCCTGCACGATCCGCAGACCTGCACAGTCCTGAAGGCGCGGGCTGCGCGTCAGGCGCGCGCACCGCGGCCGGCAACATGAAGCGGCGGTATTTCCTTGCGGCCGCAACCGCGGCGGCGGCCTTTGCCACCGGGGCACGGCCGACTCGCTGGGAGTGGCGCGGCGATGCGCTTGGGGGCGAGGCGCGCATCGTGCTGACGGGCGATCGGGACGCGGCTCGCGCGGCTCTGGCCGATGTTGCCGCCGAGATCGAACGGCTTGAGGCAATCTTCAGCCTGCACCGGCCTGACAGTCAGCTATCGCGCCTGAACGAGACCGGCGCGCTGGCGGCGCCGGCGTCGGATCTTGTGACTGCGCTTGCCGCCGCCGCACATTTCCGTCGCCTGACCGAGGGCGCGTTCGATCCGGCGGTGCAGCCTCTTTGGGAAGGCGCCGTGAGGGGCGCGGCGACATTGCCGGTGCGCCGGGTGAGGGATGCGGAGATCGACGTGGAAGAGGGCGCGGTGCGGCTTTCGCCGGGAACGCGAATCACGCTGAACGGCATCGCACAGGGGTTGATCGCGGACCGGGTAAGCACGCGCTTGCGGGCGGCGGGGTTTGCCGAGCCGGTCATCGACACTGGCGAGACGCGGTTGCCGGGTGCGATCCGGCGGCGAGTCGTGCTGAGTCACGCGGGAATCGAGCTCGACCTGGCCGAGTGCGCCGTCGCCACCTCGGCGCCGGGAGGGCTGCGTCTTGGCGCGCGTCATCACCTTTTCGATCCCGCGACCGGCGAGAGCCCGGACCATTGGCGTGCCGTCACGGTCGTTGCGCCCGATGCCATGACGGCAGACGCCCTGTCGACGAGTTTCGCGGTGACGTCGCCGGAGCGGATCGGAGATGTTCTGCCTCAAGGGTGCCGCGTCATTGCGTCTCGGGCAGACGGAGGCGTGCTCCAGTTCTCGCGCGGCGGAGCTACCGGGACATGAGCCTGCGCTACCCGTCGGAGAGGGCATTCCGTGCTTTTTCATCCGCTCATTCGTCATGCGAGCTCTCAAGATCAACGCATTGTACCGATGTGAGAAAACGCGCTCCTACCTCGAGGCGAAGTGACGCAGCGCGGCGCACCATGGCGGCCGGGTCGGCGCTGCCGTCTTGCGTTCTGCCGGTACTTCGACGCCAGGTCCTGGGAACCCTCGCCGCGTTTGCCGAATTGAGGCAGACAATGCGCGTGAGCGGACCGAGAGTTATATGGACGCGGAGGCTGCACCTTCGGTGCGTGTCACTTGAGGCCGGCTGCGTGATGCTGGCCGCAGCGGTTTGACCTGATGTGCAACAGCGCACCTGTTCGGAATTCGGCGGCTTCGCCGGCCTGATCCTCGCCGTCACGAGGTGGGTCATTCCCGGGCGTCCGATTTGTCAATCGCTCCGCCTGCGATGGCCGTAGCGCCCGATGCGCTCACTCTGTCGGCAATCGCCCACGCTGCGGCTGTCGACCCGGGCTTGTATCGGCGTCCCGTATTTGGTTCGGGTGGGCCACGGTGCCCGGCGTCCGGCATTTTTCCCGTCTGCCATGTGCAGATTCTTGCTGGCTTCCCGATCGACGGGGGCCGGCCAAACCAACCTCGACACTCAACGGAGGACGATGATGAAACATTCCGCAATAGCAGCCACGGCAATCCTGGCCGCAGCCCTCGCCATGCCCTTGCACGCACAGGAGGCGGAGGTCGACATGGAGGCTCAACTGGCGCTCGCCAACGAAGGCGATGCTGATGCCGGCGAGAAGGTCTTCAACAAGTGCAAGGCCTGCCACCAGGTCGGAGAAGACGCGAAGACCCGCGTCGGTCCGGTCCTGAACGGCGTGATCGGTTCGGAGGCCGCGTCGGTAGGAGACTTCAGGTATTCCGATGCCTTCATGGAGAAGAAGGAAGAGGGCCTTGTCTGGACGGTCGATCATCTCAGCGAGTACCTCGAAGCACCGCGCGACTATATCAAGGGCACGAAGATGACCTTTGCGGGTCTGCGCAAGGACGAGGACATCGCGAACGTGATCGCCTATCTGGCGACGTTCCAGTAATCGACTAATCCACGACCTTGGTGGGGCGGCTTGACTTCAGTCAAGGCCGCCCCCCACACGAGATGGTGATGGTCCCGCTACCTGAGCCGGGCAGCGGCTAGAAGAGGGGACGCGATGCGTGAAGTTCTCACCAAGTCGATGGCTCGCAACATATTCCTGGGCGGGTCACTGTTTTTCATCCTGATTTTCCTCGGGCTAACGCTTCATTCGCATCGATACATCCTGAATGTTTCGACCAATCAGAATGAGCTGAGCGAGGAGGTCGCGGCGGGCAAGCGCGTGTGGGAGAAACATGCCTGCATCAACTGCCACACGATCCTGGGCGAGGGCGCCTACTTCGCGCCCGAGGTCGGCAATGTCATGACACGATGGGGGGTCCTCGACGACCCGGAGGGGGCGTTCGAAACCCTCAAGGGCTGGATGGAAGCGATGCCCACAGGCATCGAGGGGCGTCGGCAGATGCCCTATTTCGGCCTGACCGACGAGGATTACCGCAACCTCTCCGAATTCCTGCGCTGGACCGACAAGATCGACGCACAAGACTGGCCGCCGAACGACGCCGGCTGACGAAGGACATCACAGATGAAATACGAAACACAGATGATCGCGCGGTGGTACATCCTCGCCGCGCTGGCGGTCTTCGCCGTCCAGCTCACCTTCGGCCTTCTCGCCGGCTGGGTCTACGTGGCCCCGAACACCCTGTCGGAGCTTCTGCCGTTCAACATCATCAGGATGCTGCATACCAATGCGCTGGTCATCTGGATCCTGCTCGGATTCATGGGCGCGACCTATTTCATCCTGCCCGAAGAAGCCGAGCGCGAGATACATTCCCCCACCGTCGCCTACGTCCAGCTCGCGATCATGCTGATCGGGACGCTGGGGGCAGTCGTCACCTACATCTTCGGCCTCTTCGACACGAACCCGCTGTTGCGCACCGAGGGGCGTGAATTTCTCGAACAGCCCCTCTGGGTGAAGGCCGGCATCGTCGTTGCCGCCCTGATGTTCCTCTACAACGTCACCCTGACCTCGCTGAAGGGGCGCAAGACGGCGATCAACAACGTGCTTCTGATCGGGCTCTGGGGTCTGGCGCTGCTCTTTCTCATTGCGTTCTACAACCCCGAGAACCTGAGCCTCGACAAGCAGTACTGGTGGTACGTCATCCACCTTTGGGTCGAGGGCGTATGGGAGCTGATCATGGCCTCCGTCCTGGCGTTCCTGATGCTCAAGCTCACAGGCGTCGATCGGGAGGTCGTCGAGAAGTGGCTCTACATCATCGTCGCCACGGCGCTCTTTTCGGGCATCCTTGGCACCGGGCACCACTATTACTGGATCGGGATGCCCGGTTACTGGCAGTGGATCGGCTCGATCTTCTCCGCGCTCGAGGTGGTTCCGTTCTTCGCGATGATGGCCTTTGCCTTCGTCATGGTCTGGAAGGGGCGGCGCGATCACCCCAACAAGGCGGCGCTGCTCTGGTCGCTCGGCTGCGCCACGCTGGCCTTCTTCGGCGCCGGCGTCTGGGGCTTCATGCACACGCTGCACGGGGTGAACTACTACACCCACGGCACCCAGATCACCGCGGCGCACGCGCACCTCGCGTTCTTCGGGGCCTACGCCTGCCTGAATCTCGCGATCTTCACCTATGCCATGCCGATCCTGAAGGGGCGCGACCCCTACAACCAGGTGCTCAACATGGCGTCGTTCTGGCTGATGGCGGGAGGCATGTCCTTCATGACCTTCACGCTGACCTTCGCCGGGACAGTGCAGACGCACCTGCAGCGGGTGATGGGCATGTACTACATGGACGTGCAGGACCAGCTGGCGATCTTCTACTGGATGCGGTTCGGCGCCGGTGTGGTCGTCTTCCTCGGCGCGGCCCTCTACATCTACTCCGTGCTCGTGCCGCGGCGCGAGGTGATCTCGGCCGAACCTTCCGTTGCAGCGGAATAGACCGATGGACGGAGCGATGACGATGGAAGGGGGCAACGCCCCCTTCTACCTTCCGGTCGGCGACGAATGCGACATCTTCGCGGCGGCCCATTCCCATCAACTGCCGCTGCTGCTGAAGGGCCCGACCGGGTGCGGAAAAACCCGCTTCGTCGCCCATATGGCGGCGCAACTCGGGCGGCCCCTTTACACCGTTGCCTGCCACGACGACCTGTCGGCTGCCGATCTGATCGGGCGCTATCTGCTGCACGGGGGCGAGACGGTCTGGACCGACGGGCCGCTGACGCGCGCAGTCCGTGAGGGGGCGATCTGCTATCTCGACGAGGTTGTCGAGGCACGCAAGGACGTCACCGTCGTCCTGCACCCGCTGACCGACGATCGCCGGATCCTGCCCATCGACCGCACGGGCGAGACCCTGGAGGCGGGACCGGGCTTCATGCTCGTCGCGTCCTACAACCCGGGCTACCAGAACGTGCTGAAAACCTTGAAGCCGTCCACTCGGCAGAGGTTTCTCTCGGTCGAATTCGACTTTCCCGACCCGGTCCGCGAGGAGCGGATCGTGGCGGAGGAAAGCGGGCTGGACGAAGCTCGTGTCAGGAATCTCGTGCGGCTCGCGGGAAAGCTGCGGGCCCTGCGCGGTCAGGATCTGGAAGAGGGCGTCTCGACGCGCCTGGTGGTCTATGCCGCGACGCTGATCGCGGGTGGGCTGCCGCTCGAGCGGGCGGTACGTGTGGCGATGATCGAACCGCTCACCGATGATGCCGACGTGCGCCAGGGCCTGCTCGACCTGGCCATGACGATCTTCGGCTGATCCGTTGGGCGTGAGTTTCGAAATCGATCCGTGGGAGCCCGAAGAAACCGTCGGCAAGGTCTGGCACGCGCTGGTTGACGGTCTCGACGCGCCCGAGGCGCACGAGGCCGCCGCCGTTTCGCTGGAGGCCATGTCGCAACGTCTTGCGGTACTGTTTCGGGGTCTCGGTGGCGACGGGGCGATCGAGATCCGGCCGGCCGCTGTCGAGGCCGGCGAACACCGGCTTTCCGCGCGGCGCCGGCTGGGTCATGTGACGGATCGTCAGGCGCGGGCCTCGTTCGACGGATCCGTCCTGCGGCTCCCTGCGGTCATCGACATCCTGTCGGAGCGGGAGGCCAATGCCGGCCTCTATCTCTGGCTCGCCGCCTCCGCGAGCCAGGCGCCTGCGCAGACATTCGAACCTGACGGGCTGCGGGCCGACCTGCTGGATATCGCCGCGGCAGAAGCGATGACGTCGCGCCTGCTGGAGGCGGCGCCGGGCCTTCGACGGCTGCAGTCACGTCTGGCGTCGGCGGTGCTTGCCGATCGCCGCGCTGTGACTCGACTCCCGGCCGAGGTGGCGGTCGAGGCACTGGTCCTCCGTCAATTGGGATCGCCCGAGCCGCTCCCCGACCTTGCGGAGCAGTACCGATCCGTGATGGCGGGTGGACCCGCCCGGGTGGGCGAACTGGCCGCGCCGCGCGGATATCGCCGGTTCAGGCCCGTGCCGCTCTGGCTTGCACGGCGCTCCGCCGAAGCCGGAGAGGGGGCGCTCGACGATTCCGATGGCGCCGGCGGCGAGCCCGGTGAGAACAAGCCGGGCGGTCACAAGGCCAAGCGCCGCAAGTCCGACCGCGTGAGCCGCCGCGACAGCCTCATCCTGCACAAGTTCGAGGCGATCCTGTCGTGGACCGACTTCCTGAACCTGAACCGGCGGGTCGACGATGACGACCCGGACAGCGCCAAGAAGGCGGCGGACGATCTGGACGAGATCACCCTGGGGCAGGTCTCGCAGAAGCCGGCGACGAAGTTGAAGCTGCACCTGGATCTGTCGCCGGCCGATGTCGACCGAGAACGGATCTCGGGCACGCACGTCTATCCGGAATGGGACCACAAGGCGAAATCGTACCTGCAGGATCACGTCAGGGTTCTGGCTTCCGTTGCCGAGGGCGGCGCTCCGACTGCGCTCGATGCCGCGGCGCGCCGGCGTATCCGGTCGGTCCGACGCCGTTTCGAGCCGTTGCGACCGCGGCGAGTCCTGCTCTCGCGCCAGCTCGACGGCGACGAGCTGGATCTCGACGAAGCGGTTTCGTCCGAACTTGACCGGCGCGCGACCGGACGGGGCTCAAACCGCATCTGGCGTTCCAGCAGGGACGCGGCGCGCGATCTGTCGGTGGCCGTGCTGCTCGATGTTTCGCGCTCCACTGAGAGTGCGGTGACGGGGCGCTCGGTCATCGACATCGAGCGCGAGGCGCTGATTGCCCTGGCCTGGGGGATTGACGGATGCGGCGATGCGCTGGCGATACACGCCTTTTCCTCGCTGCGCCGCGACCGGGTCTTTGTGCAAACCTGCAAGGACTACCGCGAGCCGATGGGACAGGTCGTGGAGGCGCGTATAGGGGCGCTGCGCCCGGGCCATTACACCCGCCTCGGCGCCGCGATCCGCCACGTCGCAGCCGACCTGTCGCGACAGCAGAGCCGCTCGAGACTGCTCATTGTCCTGACCGACGGCAAGCCGAACGACCTGGATCATTACGAGGGTCAGCACGGGATCGAGGATTCCCGCATGGCGATCCGCGAGGTGCGCCGCGACGGACACGCCGCGTTCGGCATTGCCATCGACGACAAGGCGCGTCACTGGTTCCCGCGCATCTTCGGAAAGGGCGGTTACGCGGTCATCGCGCGCCCCGAGCGATTGACGGAGGCGCTGCCGACGATCTATTCGCACCTGACACGCCAATAGCGGCATTGTAACGCCGTTCGTTCCCGCCCAAGACGAAAGAAGGCGAAACACATGCTGCACGCCGCCGATCGCACCAAGGCCGCGCGCTCGAACCTGATCGCCGGATTGCCGCAGGACGTACAGGAATCGCTTCTCGATTCGGCCTCAATCCGCAATTTCAACCGAGGCGCGACGATATTCCTTCAGGGGGAGCCTGCGGTGGTGTTCTACGTGGTCCTGGAGGGATGGGCCAAGCTCTACCGGATCGCCCCCAACGGGACCGAGGTCGTCGTCAACTGCTTCACCGAAGGCCAGAGTTTTGCCGAGGCCGCGGTCTTGCAGCGAGCCTCCTTTCCGGTCCATGCGGAGGCAGCGACGGACTGCCGCCTCGTGACCATAGACGGGCGCATCCTGACCGAGCTGATGGACCGCCGCCCGGAGGTCACTCGCTCCATCGTCGCGTCCATGTACATGCACTTCCATCAGCTCGTCGGGCAAATCGAGAGCCTGAAGGCAAAATCGGGATCCCAACGGGTGGCGAACTTCCTCCTCGAACTCTGCCCGGACGAAACACGCAGCTGCACGGTCGTGCTTCCCTACGACAAGACGCTCATCGCGGGGCGGCTGGGAATGAAGCCCGAGAGCCTGTCGCGCGCCTTCGCCAGGCTCACCGCGAATGGCGTGACGGTGCAGCAGAACCGGGCGTCCATCGAAGATGTCGACCGCCTGCGCGCCTATACCGAAGAGGATTCCGCCGATGCCCGGAGCCGCCGTGACTGAGCGTCTGGATCGTGTCATGGCGTCGATAGATGCCGCCAATTCAGCGGATCCGAAACTTGAAGAGGTGGAAGGCAGCCGGCACCCGGCCGCTCTCGTTTACGGGCAGCGAATGTCGGCCGAACTCGACAGGCTTTGCCCCGATGCCTCGGAGCCGCTCCGCCTCGCCGCCCGTGGCCAGCACATCGAACGCTGGACGTCGCCGCGCGCGAGCTACCCCGAAGGGCGTGCCGGCTATCTCGCCTGGCGTGCAGATCTGGGGCGTTTCCACGGGGAGCGAGTCGCGGAACTGATGCGCGAGGCAGGATACGACGAGGCCGATTGTGCGCGCACGGCGCAGCTTCTGCGCAAGGAGGGCCTCAAGCGCGACTCGGAGGCGCAGATGCTCGAGGACGTGATCTGCTTCGTGTTCATCCGCTGCTATCTGGGCGATTTCGCCGGGACGCAGAGCCCCGAGGCGCTGGAGCGGATCGTCGCCAGGACCGCGCGCAAGATGTCGCCCGAAGGCCGCGCGCGCGCCATGCGGGAGTTCGACCTGCCGCTGGTCTTCGCGCCGTTCTTCGCCGCCGACGTCTAGCCGGTGACGTCGATGCGCCGCCCGTCCTCGGCGATCCCGATGAGGCGGCTGCCGGGATAGGCGCGCAGAAGGGTTGCAACTGTCTCCGCCCCAAGCAAGCTACAGGCCGTGGACAGGCCGTCCGCGATCGTTGCCGATCGATGTACCACGGTGACGCGCCGCCATTCCCGGCCAGCGCCTCCGTTTGGGTCGAGAATGTGGCCGACCAGACCCGCCGCGTCGAGAAGGGTCCCGCTCGGCGCGGAGGTGGCGGCGCAGCGGTTCGCCAGAGAGACCACCTCTTCGGGCCTGCCGTCTTCGTGTTCGGCCACGCCGATGCGCCAGGGCATTCCGTCTTCCCGCTCGCCAAGCGCAGCGATCTCGCCCACGGAGACGAGGGCGCTTTGCAGCCCCGCGCGGCGCAGGGTGGCGACGATCCGGTCCGTTGCGTAGCCCTGCGCGATTCCGTTGAGGGTGAGCGCCATGCCCGGTCCGAGGTCGATCGCGTCGGGCGACCATCGAACCCGGTGCCATCCGATCCGGGCGCGCGCCGCGGCCTCAGCCTGCGGATCGGGGCGACCGCCGGTTCGGGCGAGAAGCTGCCAGAGCGGCTGCACCGTCGGATCGAACGCACCATTACTTGCAGCATGGAGGCGGTCGGTCGCGGTCAGTACGTCGACCAGCTCGTGGGGCGGTGCCGCGAGATGCCCTTCGCGGTTAAGGTGCGAAAGAGCGCTGTCGTCGCGATATAGGCTGAAGACGGCCTCGATGCGCGAGATCTCGTCACGGCAGGCGGCCACCACCCTGCGCTCGGTCGCAGGATCGAGCCCGACCAGGGTCAGAGAAGCCCGCGCACCAAGACCGCTCCCGCTCCAGCTCAAGGGCGACGCGCCGGCGAGCGCCCCGGACAGGGCCGTGGCAGTGCCGGCGGCAAGGATCGCGATGGCGCGGCGTCGCGTCGGATTCATTGGCTCTTCTCCTTGGCGGGCTTCGCGAAGGTTCCCACGAGACCCAGAGCGCAATTGTCCGATATCTCGCCGAGTCGGACAACCTCGCCGCCCCGTCCCGCGACAAAGGCGCCCGCAGCGTCTCCGATGCCGAACGTCTCCCATCCCGGCTCCGCGTGGCGGCACCGGGATTTTCAAGTCGCCAACGATGCCAATGCCGCGCACCCATGCTCCGCACGTCGCGAAAAATCGACGCCGTAGAGCCACGAACGCAGCCCGAGCCATGGAAGCGCCGTCGCTTTGCCAGAAACAGGACATAGCTGTCTGCGTCTAGCCAAGTCTGGAAGTGGTCTTTCTTGGCCTTGTCCAACTGGAAAAGTCCGATGTGCGGCAAGCCCCGAAGTCGCGGGTCATCCTAAGTGGCGCCGATACGTCGGAGTGCCTTCCGTCCGGTCGGACTGGGGAAAATGGCGTGCACGGCAGACAGGACAAGAATTTTTCACGCCGGCCAGACCACGCTTCGTCGAATCGCGTCAGGGTTGTACATGCTTACCACCGCTAGGGGGTCAAGCGATCTTTGCGCACAATATCTGGAAAGTTCGTTTGACAACTCAGGTCGGGATGGCCCACCTTGTATTTACCGGGCGCAGAGGCACCAGATCTAGGGTCCGGGACGGGGGACAGACATTGGCGGGGGCCTCGGGCCTCCCCCTCCTCCCGGGCGCGACCGGCCTCCCGCCGATACCCTGCCCCCCGTCACGACAACACAAGAATAACGGCGATATACCAAGGAGCTAGAGCGCAGGCCATGAAGATAGAACGCAGCTTCACCACCGTAGGGGCCGACGCTTACGAGGCGCTGGACTTCACCACCACCTCGTCAGAGATCCGCAACCCTGACGGCAAGATCGTGTTCCGTCTGGACGAGATCGAGGTGCCTTCCGGATGGAGCCAGGTCGCCAGCGATGTCATCGCCCAGAAGTATTTCCGCAAGGCCGGCGTTCCTGCGCGCCTCAAGCGCGTTCGCGAAATGGACGTGCCCGAATTCCTGTGGCGTTCCGTGGCTGACAAGGACGCCCTGGCCGAGTTGCCGCAAGCGCACCGCTATGGTGGCGAGACTTCAGCGCGGCAGGTCTTCGACCGCCTCGCCGGCGCCTGGGCTTACTGGGGCTGGAAGGGCGGCTACTTCACGTCCGACGAGGATGCCCGCGCCTACTACGACGAGATGCGCCACATGCTGGCGGCCCAGATGGGTGCACCCAACAGCCCGCAATGGTTCAACACCGGCCTGCACTGGGCCTACGGCATCGACGGGCCGAGCCAGGGCCACTTCTACGTCGACCACGAGAGCGGCAAGCTGACGAAATCGGCCAGCGCCTACGAGCATCCGCAGCCGCACGCCTGTTTCATCCAGTCGGTCAGCGACGATCTGGTGAACGAAGGCGGAATCATGGACCTCTGGGTCCGGGAGGCGCGGCTCTTCAAGTACGGGTCGGGGACCGGCACCAACTTCTCCAGCCTGCGCGGAGAGGGCGAGTCGCTGTCGGGAGGCGGGCGCTCGTCGGGCCTTATGGGCTTTCTCAAGATCGGCGACCGGGCCGCAGGCGCGATCAAATCCGGCGGCACGACCCGCCGTGCCGCCAAGATGGTGATCTGCGATGCCGATCACCCGGACATCGAGAAATTCATCAACTGGAAGGTGACAGAAGAACAGAAGGTCGCGTCTCTGGTTGCCGGTTCGAAGATGCACGAGCTGAAGCTCAACCTGATCTTCTCGGCAATCTCTTCGTGGGACGGCCGCGCCGAAGACGCGACGGATCCGGCTTCGAACGACGCTCTGAAGGGCGCGATCAAGTCCGCGAAGAAGGCAGCGATACCGGAAACCTACATCAACCGGGTTCTTCAGTATGCGCGCCAAGGCTATGACAGCATTGAGTTCCCCACCTACGATACCGACTGGGACAGCGAGGCCTACGCCTCCGTTTCGGGACAGAACTCGAACAATTCCGTCCGCGTTACCGACGCTTTCCTGACCGCGATCCGCGATGATGCCGACTGGGAGCTGATCCGCCGCACCGACGGCAGCGTCGCCAAGACGATCAAGGCGCGCGACCTCTGGGAACAGATCGGTCATGCCGCCTGGGCCTGTGCCGATCCGGGCATCCAGTTCCACGACACGATCAACGCCTGGCACACCTGCCCGAGTGACGGCCCGATCCGCGGCTCGAACCCGTGCTCGGAATACATGTTCCTCGACGACACGGCCTGCAATCTCGCGTCGATGAACTTGCTGACCTTCTGGAAGGACGAGCGCGTTCGATGCGGACGCCTACGTGCATGCCGCGCGCCTCTGGACCGTGACGCTGGAAATCAGCGTTCTGATGGCGCAGTTTCCGTCGAAGGAGATCGCGCAGCTTTCCTACGACTTCCGGACACTTGGCCTCGGCTACGCCAACATCGGCGGGCTCCTGATGCAGATGGGGCTCGGTTACGACAGCGACGCCGGCCGGGCCATGTGCGGCGCGCTGACGGCGCTGATGACCGGCACCGCCTATGCCACTTCTGCCGAGATGGCGGGTGAGGTCGGCGCCTTTCCGGGCCATGCGCGCAACGCCGACCACATGCTGCGCGTCATTCGCAACCACCGCACGGCGGCCGCGGGGGGCGGGGAATACGATGCGCTCAATGTGGCGCCCGTGGCGCTCGACCACGCGAATTGCCCGGACGGGCGTCTCGTCTCGATGGCGGTGAAGGCGTGGGACATGGCACTGGAGCTTGGTCAGGAACACGGCTTCCGCAACGCCCAGACCACCGTGATCGCGCCCACCGGCACGATCGGGTCTGGTGATGGATTGCGACACAACCGGAATCGAACCGGACTTCGCGCTGGTGAAGTTCAAGAAGTTGGCAGGTGGCGGTTACTTCAAGATAATCAACCGCTCCGTCCCGGCGGCGCTGGAGGCGCTCGGCTACACCTCGGCTCAGATCGAGGAGATCGTCTCCTACGCCGTCGGTCATGGCACGCTGGGCAATGCGCCCGGCATCAACCACACGTCGTTGCTGGGCCACGGCTTCGGCAAAGTGGAACTCGACCGGATCGAGAAGGCGCTTCCCTCGGCCTTCGACATCCGCTTCGTGTTCAACCAGTGGACGCTGGGCGAGGAGTTCTGCCGCGACGACGCTCGGCATCCCTGCCGCGAAACTCGCCGATCCGACCTTCGATCTTCTGCGTCACCTGGGCTTCACACGCGCCGAAATCGACGCGGTGAACGATCACGTCTGCGGCACCATGACGCTCGAAGGGCGCGCCGCATTTGGATCCCTGCCATTACCACGTCTTCGATTGCGCCAATCCATGCGGCAAGAAGCGGCAAGCGCAGCCTTGGCGTCGAGAGCCATATCCAGATGATGGCCGCGGCGCAGAGCTTCATCTCCGGCGCCATCTCCAAGACGATCAACATGCAGAACGGCGCGACCATCGAGGATTGCCAAGCGGCCTACGAACTGAGCTGGAGCCTCGGCGTGAAGGCCAACGCGCTTTATCGCGACGGTTCCAAGCTGAGCCAACCGCTCGCCTCAGCTTTGATCGAGGACGACGACGAGGCAGAGGAGATACTCGCCAACGGCTCCGCGCAGGAGAAGGCGACTGTGCTGGCCGAGAAGATCGTCGAGAAGGTGATCGTCAAGGAGATCGTCCGCTCCAACCGCGAGAAGATGCCGGAGCGGCGTCGAGGATATACCCAGAAGGCGATCGTCGGCGGCCACAAGGTCTATCTGCGCACCGGCGAATATCAGGATGGCAAGCTGGGCGAGATCTTCATCGACATGCACAAGGAAGGCGCTGGCTTCCGGGCGATGATGAACAACTTCGCCATCGCGGTGTCGGTGGGCCTGCAATACGGGGTGCCGCTGGAGGAATTCGTGGACGCCTTCACCTTCACCCGCTTCGAGCCGGCGGGGATGGTGCAGGGCAACGAGGCGATCAAGAACGCGACCTCGATCCTCGACTACATTTTCCGCGAGCTGGCGGTGAGCTATCTCGACCGGACCGATCTTGCCCACGTCAAGCCCGAGGGGGTTAGCTTTGACGACCTTGGCCGTGGCGAGGAGGAGGGCAAGCGCAATTTCTCCGAGGTCCCCGAGAGCGCCGGGACCTCGGCCTACGAGGTCCTGAAGAAGGTTGCCTCTGCCGGGTTCACGCGCGGTCGCCTGCCGCAGGAGCTCGTCGTGCTGCAGGGCGGCGCGGGCGCGGCGGTTGCCGTGGAGCGCTTCGGAGCCACCGGCTTTTCCGAAACGACCGAAACCTTCGTCGCGGCAGCGAGTGTGGATCAACGCACCAAGGCGCGGATCCAGGGCTACGAGGGCGATCCGTGCGGCGAGTGCGGCAACTACACGTTGGTGCGCAACGGCACATGCATGAAGTGCAACACCTGCGGCGGCACGTCGGGTTGCAGTTGAGGAGAACGAAGCATGGCGACGAACCGAGCAGGACGACGGCAATTGGTAAAAACGGGACGAGCGTAGCGGCCGTTACATGGAGATGAAGAAGTCGGAAAGCCCTTTCAAGGGCGTCGCGAAGGAGCCGGATGGCCGCGATACCGACAAGTCCTGAGACAGCGGGGCGGGTGCGCTCGCCCCCGACGCGGACCGTGCCCCGGGCGGAAAAGACTATCGGGCAGTAGACGACAGGGCAGGGTACGCGAAACTTGAGGGGGCGCTTCGACGCCCCCTTTTCTTGTCGGTAATAGCGCTCAGCCGATCAAGCTCAGCATGTCACGAGCCACGTCGATTGGTCGCGCAAGGGCCGATCGGTTTTCGCCGGGATGGAACCTTGCCCGCACCGCGGTGGGCATTGGTGGCGGCGTCAGGATCTCGATCCGCGGTCCTGTCCGCGCGCTTTCCGCTGCCCAGGACCGGGCCATGGCGATCTGCGCCGCCTTGGTCGACCCGTAGACACCGTGGAATGCCGAACCCGCCTGCGGATCCTCGAAGAAGAGCGCCAGGCCGCTGGAGCGAAGAAGCGGCGCGACCATCGCGATCAGGGTCTTGGTGGCATAGAGGTTGGTCTTCAGGCTTTTTTCGAGGTCGCGCGTATCGGCATGGGTGACGGGCGACAGGGCCGTGGCATGGATCGCCGTGTGGGCCCAGAGTTCGATGCCGCCCCAGCGGTCGTAGATGCCGCGGCAGAGATGGGCCATGGCGTTGTCGTCCGTGACGTCCATTGGCGCTAGCGTGGCGCTGCCGCCGGCAGCCTGGATCCGGTCGTCCAGTTCCTCAAGGCCACCTGTGGTTCGCGCCACGGCAACGACATGGTGGGTCGGCGCCAGCGCCTCGGCAAGGGCTGCGCCAAGTCCGCGCGAGGCGCCAGTGACGAGCGCGATCGGTTTTTCATCTGTCATGGCGCCGCTCTTAGCGGGATCGTCGGAAAGGGGAAAGCAGGGCGCGGCGCACTACGATTGTTGTTCCCCGATTGCTCGAAACAAGTGAGCGCGTCCGCCGAAAAAGGAGGTAGAGCCGGAGCGTGGCGGGAAGGCGGCGCGGGCCTATTCGGCGGCCGTCTTGAGCTGAAAGCCGCGTTCGATCTGGTCGGTCGGAGCCACGGGGTAGTCGCCGGAAAAGCACGCGTCGCAATATTGCGGCCGGGCCGGATCGCGATCCTCGGAGCCGACGGCGCGATAAAGCCCGTCGAGAGAGATGAATCGCAGCGAATCCACGCCCAGATGATCGCGCATCTCGTCTTCGCTCATGGTGGAAGCCAGCAGCTTGTCGCGCTCGGGCGTGTCGACACCGTAGAAGCACGGCCAGGCCGTGGGCGGCGAGGCGATGCGGAAGTGGACCTCGGCCGCGCCGGCATCGAGGATCATCTCCTTGATCTTGCGGCTCGTCGTGCCGCGCACTACCGAATCGTCCACCAGCACCACCCGCTTGCCGCGGATCAATGCGCGGTTGACGTTGAGTTTCAGCCGAACGCCCATGTTGCGGATCTGCTCGCTGGGCTCGATGAAGGTGCGTCCCATGTACTGATTGCGAATGATCCCCATCGCGTAGGGGATGCCGGAGACCTGGCTGAAACCGATCGCCGCCGGCGTGCCGCTGTCGGGAACGGGGCAGACCAGGTCGGCTTCGGCGGGCGCTTCCTTGGCAAGCTCGGCGCCGATCGCGCGGCGGGTCTCGTAGACCGACCGGCCCCCGAGGATCGAATCGGGGCGCGAGAAATAGACATGCTCGAAGATGCAGAACCGTGAGCGGGTGGGCGCGAAGGGTCTGTGGCTCTCGACACCGGCCTCGGGCGTGATCACGACCATCTCGCCCGGGTCGATCTCACGCACGAACTCAGCGCCGATGATGTCGAGCGCACAGGTCTCGGAACTCAGCGCCCAGCCGTCGCCCACGCGCCCCAGCACCAGCGGCCGCACGCCGAGCGGGTCGCGAACGCCGATCAGCTTGGTGCGGGTCATGGCGACGACCGAAAACGCGCCTTCGACACGGCGAAGGGCGTCCTTCATCCGCTCCGGAATTGATTTCTGCAAGGAGCGCGCCATCAGGTGGATGATGCATTCGCTGTCCGACGAGGACTGGAAGATCGAGCCGCGCTCGATCATCTCGCGGCGCAGTTCGGCGGCGTTCACGATGTTGCCGTTGTGAGCAATGGCGGCGCCACCCATCGAGAACTCACCGAAGAAGGGCTGCACGTCGCGGATCGCCGTGTTGCCCTTGGAGCCGGAGGTCGAATAGCGCACATGGCCGATTGCGAGCGGTCCGGGCAGCGTGTCGAGCAGCGCCTGATCGGTGAAGCTGTCGCGGACATAGCCGAAGCGTCGCGCGGAGTTGAAACCTTGGACGGGGTCGTGGCTGACGATGCCGGCGGCTTCCTGCCCGCGGTGCTGCAGCGCGTGCAGGCCGAGGGTCACGAAACTCGCAGCGTCGGTGACGCCGTTGACGCCGAACACGCCGCACTCTTCGTGCAGACGGTCGTCATCGAATGGATGAGCTGGGGGCAGCGAGCGCATGGGCGTCTCGAATCGCGGTTCGTTGGCACCTGACATAACCATCCGCAGGCATGATGTCACCGCCGCGTTGCGCAACGTCGGTCAGGGCGCTCCGCAAACGCCGACCAGCTCTTCGTAGCGGGCCACGATCCAGCCTGGCGCATCCTCGGGCATGTTCTCGTCGATGCTGGACTGTGTGCGTTCGAAGATCATCGCGGTGCGCAAGTCGTCGATGGCCGCTACTGCTTCCCCAACGGCCGCGCGATCATAGACGAGAAAGGCCACCGCCACGAGAATCACGCCGCGCGCCGCGCCGAAGAGAAAGCCGAGCGCCTGGTCGACACCGCCCAGGGCGGAATGCTGGACCGCCGACGAGAAGAGCGGCGTGAAGATCGACACGATCAGCAACGCCACGGCAAACACGACGGCGAAGGCCGCGATGATGCTGAGCTCGCAGCTATCCTGCAGGAATTCGCCCACCACGGGGATCTCGCGCACAAGCGGCTCGACCATGGGCGCGAAGACGAAGGCCAGGATGGCCGCCGCCACCCAGCCGAGGATCGACATGATCTCGCGTACCAGCCCGCGCGAATAGGCCAGAATCGCCGAGATGACGATCACCCCGGCCACGATGCCGTCGACGATGGTGAAACCTTCCATTCTCGTGCTCCGTCGGGCGCGGCTCAGCCGGCGCCGAATAGGTCGCCTACGAAGGCGGTTAGGTCGGGATAACCTCGGACCATCAAGCTGTCCTGGCCGCCCGTCCTGCTGCTCTCGGGCAGGATCGTGCCCGAGAAACCAAGTTTGCGCGCCTCTTTCAAGCGGGTTTCGGTCTGATTGGCGGGTCTGAGCGCGCCGGAAAGGCTGATCTCGCCGAAGACCACGGTGTCCTGGGGCAGGGCCTGATCCTCCCGCGCGGACAAGAGTGCTGCCGCGACGGCGAGGTCGGCGGCCGGTTCGCTGATGCGCAAGCCGCCGGCGACGTTGAGATAAACGTCCAGTCCCGCAAAGGGAATCCCGCAGCGCGCCTCGAGCACGGCCAGGATCATGGAGAGACGTCCGCCGTCCCAGCCCACGACGCTGCGTCGCGCCTGTCCGGCCGGAGCGGCGGCGACCAGCGCCTGGATCTCGCACAACAGCGGCCGTGTGCCTTCGATGCCCGCAAAGACGACCGATCCGGGGGCAGGGGCATCGCGCTCCGCGAGAAAGAGGGCCGAGGGGTTGGCCACTTCGGTCAGACCTGCCCCGGTCATCTCGAACACGCCAATCTCGTCGGCCGGGCCGAAGCGGTTCTTGACCGCGCGCAGGATGCGGAACTGGTGCCCGCGTTCGCCTTCGAAATAGAGGACCGTATCGACCATGTGCTCGACCACGCGGGGTCCTGCGATCTGACCCTCCTTGGTGACGTGGCCGACCATGACGATCGACGTGCCGGTGCGCTTGGCGAAGCCGGTCAGTTCGTGCGCCGCCGCGCGGACCTGAGCGACCGAGCCGGGTGCACTCTCCACCTTGTCCGACCACATGGTCTGGATGGAATCGATTATCACGAGGGCAGGGCGCTCGGTCTCGAGCGTGGTCAGGATGTCGCGCAGGTTGGTGGCCGCGGCGAGCCGGACGGGTGCGTCGGTCAGTCCCAGGCGTTCGGCCCGCATCCGAACCTGCGCGGCCGCCTCTTCGCCGGAGACGTAGAGAGCCGAGAGGCCGGCGCGGGCAAAGGCGGCCGCGGCCTGCAGCAGAAGGGTGGACTTGCCGATGCCCGGATCACCTCCGACGAGTATGGCCGATCCCTCGACCAGGCCGCCGCCCAGAACCCGGTCGAATTCCGCCAGACGGCTCGCGGTACGCGGCTGTGGCGGCTCGCGCGTCGTCAGGTCACTGAGCAGCAGCGAGTTGCCCCGGCCTGCGCCGAGCGCCTTCGGTCCGGCCGAGATCGGCGCTTCCTCGGTGATCGAGTTCCAGTCGCCACAGGCATCGCAACGTCCCGACCATTTGGAATGGACGGCGCCGCAGGCGGAGCAGACGTAGCGGGTCTTGGCCGACCTGGTCATTCGCGGGCCCCGTATGCCATCAGCGGATCGCCGCGATGGGGCCCGTGGCCCGGCCTTCGACAAACTGGCGCAGATAGGGGTTGGGCGCGCTGTCGATCGCCGAAACCGGTCCGGCCCAGCGGATGACCCCGTTGTGCAGCATCGCGACCTGATCGGCGATGGCACGCACGCTTTCCATGTCGTGAGTGATGGTAATTGCGGTGACGCCCATCTCGACCACGATTTCGCGGATCAGGGCGTTGATCACGCCGCCCATGATCGGATCGAGCCCTGTCGTCGGCTCGTCGAAGAAGATCACCTGCGGGTCGGTGGCGATAGCGCGGGCGAGGCCCACGCGCTTCTGCATTCCGCCGGACAGCTCGTCAGGGTAGAGGTCGGCCACGTCCGGCCCCAACCCGACACGGCCAAGCTTGGCGATGGCGCGGGCGCGTGCGTCTTCCCGCGTGAGTTTCTCGGGGCCGCGCAGCAGACGGAAGGCGACGTTCTGCCAGACCGGGAGGGAGTCAAACAGCGCGGCGCGCTGGAACAGCATCCCGAATCGCGACAGAAACGCCTTGCGCGTGCGTCGGTCGAGCCGCTCGCCGTCGAGCGTCACATGGCCGGAATCGGGTCGCTCAAGCCCGATGATGCACTTCAGAAGGACCGACTTGCCGGTCCCCGATCCGCCGATCACCACAAGACTCTGACCGCGTGGCACCTGGATGCTGACGCCGCGAAGGACCTGCTTGGAGCCGAAGGACTTGTGGACGTCGTGCAGCGTTATCATGCCGAGAAGAACACCTCGGTCAGGACATAATTCGCGGCAAGGATGAGGATCGAGGCCGAGACCACCGCGTTGGTCGTCGCCCGGCCGACGCCGCGCGCCCCGCGGGCCGAATTCATGCCGTGATAGCAGCCCATCAGCGCGACGATGAAGCCGAAGACGGCGGCCTTGGCGAGGCCAGAAACGATGTCCCCGCGCTCGAGGAAATCGAGCGTGTTCGTCATGTAGGCTGCCGAGTTGAAGCCGAGCCGTGTTGTGCCGACCAGATACCCGCCCATGACGCCGATCACGTTGCCAAGCGCCGCCAGCAGAGGCAGCGCCAGCGTCGCCGCCAGAACGCGCGGCACGGCGAGGTACTTCAGCGGATTCGTGGACAGGGTGACGAGCGCGTCGACCTGTTCGGTCACCCGCATCGTGCCGATCTCGGCCGCGATCGACGCCGCGACCCGGCCCGCGACCATCAGGCCCGTCAGGACCGGTCCGAGCTCGCGCACCATGCCGATGGCGACGATCGACGGCACGACCGACTGCGCGTTGAACCGCGCGCCCCCGGCATAGATCTGGAGCGCCAGAGCGCCGCCGGTGAAAAGCGTCGTCAGACCCACGACGGGCAGACTGAAATAGCCGATTACCAGAAGCGCGTGCCCGAACTCCTTGAAGTAGAAGGGCGGCCGCACGAGGTGGCTGACAGTCGCCACGGCAAAGAGCGCGACGCGCCCGATTGCCGCCAGAAGTTCCAGTGTCGTGCGCCCGATGGCGGCAAGAAGCTTCATGCAGACCCGTTCACGTGGCGCCGGGCGTAGCGGCTGCCCAGTGAGGTCAGGATCTCGTAGCCGATCGTCCCCGCAGCCTCCGCAAGCTGGTCTATGCCTTGGTGGCTTCCAAGGATCTGCATGCTCTCAGGGGTTTGTGGAAGGTCGCTCACGTCCACCGTCAACAGATCCATGGAGACACGGCCGGCCAGGGCGCACGGCCGGGTGCCCGCGTAGACGACACCGCGGGCGCCCATGGCCCGGATCAGACCGTCGGCATAGCCGCCGGAAAGCGTGGCGATGCGCGTCGGCCGGGACGCGCGCCATGTGGCGCCGTAGCCCACGATTTCGTCCGGTGCGACATCACGCACCTGAACCACCGGCAGGTCCAGCGAGACGACCGGCCGCGCGTGTTCGAATGGCAGGCCACCGTAGAGCCCTATGCCCGGCCGCGCCACGTCGAAGTGAAAGTCGGGGCCCAGAAGGATGCCCCCGGTCGCCGACAGCGAACGCGGCACGTTCAGGCCGTCGGTCATCTCCCGGAAGGCGCGCAGCTGATGCTCGTTTGCCGGATCGTCCGGCTCGTCGGAGCAGGCGAGGTGACTCATGACCAGAACCGGGCGCATCGGCATCACGATGTCGCGCACCGCCAGCCATTCGGGCGCCTCCATTCCCAGACGATTCATGCCCGTATCGAGCTGCACGCCGAAAGGATGATCGCCCAGTGTCTCGACATGACGGGTGAGCTGTTCGACCGAGTTCAGCATCGGGGTCAGGCGGTGCTGACGCAGAAGTGGCGCGTCGCCCTCCATATGCCCTGAAAAGACACAGATATCGACCTCGGGCCCCAGCGCGCGGCGCACGGCGGCACCTTCTTCGGCGATGGCGACAAAGAAGATCCGCGCCCCGGCACGTGCCAGCGCCTTGCAGACGGCATCGACCCCCAGCCCGTAGGCGTTGGCCTTGACCACCGCGCCCGTTCTGACCGTCGGCGCCGACAGGGCGTCCAGCGCGCGCCAGTTCGCGACGATGGCTCCCAGATCTATGTTGAGCGTCCCGCTTCCCATGGGCCTCGTTCCGACAGCGCTCGCCCGGCGTCAAGGGGCCGCGCGAGCGCGGTTCCAGGTGAGTGCCGCGATGAGAGCGCACCCAAGGGCGGCAATGACGGTCACGCGCGTCGGGCCCTGCGCGGCGACGATGCCGATCAGGGCCCAGATCACGCCGGCGGCGTAGGCGGTTTCAGGCCGGCGCAGAAGGATGGCCGCTGAGAAAACCAGCGCGCCGAGGATCGCCGCCAGCGCGGACGGCACGGCCGCCAGAACTCCGTAGCCTGCCGACAGGAGCCCCAGCGACACGAAGCTCGCTGCTGTGAGCCACCCCGCGTAGAGGCCAACCGGCGATGCCGCCAGCCAGCGATCCCGCGCGGGTGACCGGACCAGAGCCACGACAGCACTCACCAGCATGGCCCAGATCAGGATTGTCGCCCAGATCGGGCTGATCCGCGCAATGGGGATCCAGAATGTCCCGATCGCCAGACTTATGAAGAGCGGCCCGCGCGCGGCCTGCCAATCGGTCGCGTCGGCGCGGGCGAACAGGCCAAATCCGGCATGGGCGATCAGCCACAGATAGATCGGTGCCCAGATCGAGAAGGCCCAGGCGACGGGCTGCACGGGCGGATCGACCTGCGGTACCGGGTAGCGGTCCGGCGCGAAGCCGCCGAACCCGCCCGAGACGATCGGCGAAAGCGCGAACGAGACGGCGGCGATGAAGACGAGGATGGCGCCGGCGCGTCTCATTGCGGTCCCGCCGCCCGGCCTCGAAGGCCAGCTCCCGGCTCAGTCCAGCTTGCCATCCGGGGTGATCTCCTTTGCGCCACCGGTGTAGGGGGTGAGGACCTCGGGGAGAGCGACAGATCCGTCCTCGCGCTGGCCGTTCTCCAGCACCGCGATCAGCGTGCGCCCGACCGCCAGCCCGGATCCGTTGAGGGTGTGGACGAATTCCGGTTTGCCCCCGCCTTCGGGACGGAAGCGTGCGTTCATTCGCCGCGCCTGAAAGTCCCCGCAATAGGAGACCGAGCTGATCTCACGGTAGCGGTCCTGTCCCGGGAGCCAGACTTCGATGTCGTGGGTGCGCCGCGCGCCAAAGCCCATGTCGCCGGCGCAGAGCACGACGGTCCGGTAGGCCAGTCCGAGGCGGTCGAGGATACCTTCGGCGCAGCCCGTCATCCGGTCGAGCTCCTCCAGCCCGCGGTCCGGATGGACGATCGATACCATCTCGACCTTTTCGAACTGGTGCTGGCGCAGCATGCCGGCGGTGTCGCGGCCCGCGCTGCCGGCCTCGGAGCGAAAACACTGGGAATGGGCGACGAACCGGCGCGGAAGTTGGCCTTGCTCGACGATGCAGTCGTTGACGATGTTGGTCAGGGTCACCTCGGCGGTGGGGATCAACCACCAGCCTTCGCGCGTCTGATAGCTGTCCTCGCCGAATTTGGGGAGCTGCCCGGTACCCAGCATCATTTCCTCGCGCACCAGCACCGGGGTCCAGGTCTCGGTCAGGCCGTTCTCGGTGACGTGTGTGTCCAGCATGAACTGCGCCAGCGCCCGGTGCACGCGCGCGACGGCGCCCGTCAGGACCACGAAGCGACTGCCCGACAGCTTGGCCGCCGTCTCGAAATCGAGACCGTCCTGAGTGGCCGGGAGCTCGTAATGCTCCTTCGCGGCAAATCCGAAGTCCGGCGGCGTTCCGCGTCGGTGCATCTCGACGTTGTCGTCCTCGTCCGCTCCGTCGGGTATCCCGGGGAGCGGCGCGTTGGGCAGGTTCATCAGGTAGTCGCGCAGGCGCGCATCCTCGGCGCGGGCCTCGTCCTCCAGCCGCGCTCCCTCATCCTTCTTGGCCGCGACCAGATCACGCAGGCGCTGGAACTCGGCCTCGTCACCGGCCGCCTTGGCGCGTCCGACCTCTTTCGAGGCGGCGTTCCGTTCGGCCTGCGCGGTTTCGGCTGCGGTGATCCGGGCGCGGCGCGCCTCGTCCATTGCCAGAACTTCTGCTGCCACGCCCGACAGACCGCGCCGCGCCATCGCGGCGTCGAAGGCCTCGGGGTTATCGCGGATCGCCCGGATGTCGTGCATGTTCCCTCCGATCAGGTCGGCGCCGTGATGCCGTCAAACGCCGCAAAGGTGAACCCGGAATTGCCGCCGGGGCGTCGCTTGCCAAGCGAAAACGCGAAGAATAGGGTGCGCGCCAATCTGCAGGGGACGCTCTGCCGCAACGCCAAGGACACATTTCATGCTTGCAACGCCTGCCTTCGCGCAAGCGGCCGGTGGCGCCGGATCCGCTTTCGCCTCCTTCGTTCCGCTCATACTGATCTTTGCGATCATGTATTTCCTTCTGATCCGGCCGCAGCAGCGCAAGGCGAAGGAACATCAGAAGATGATCGCCGCCCTGCGACGTGGCGACCAGGTGATCACCCAGGGCGGGATCATCGGCAAGGTCAGCAAGATCAAGGATGACAATGAGCTGGAGGTCGAAGTGGCCGAGGGCGTGCGCGTCCGGGTGATCCGTTCGACCGTCGCGCAGGTCATCAGCAAGACCGAACCGGCCGGCTGAGTCGCGATGCTCGACATCCCTCTCTGGAAGCGGGTGCTGGTCTGGAGCCTCGTGGCTCTGGGCGTCGCCGCAGCTGTGCCGAATCTCTTCTACGGGAGGGTCGAGACGGCAAATGACGCCCGCGCCGCGATCGAGACCGCGGGCGCCACGCCCGAACGGATCGAGGCGGCTTCGGGCTGGCCCGACTGGTTGCCCTCGGGGCTGGTCAATCTCGGGCTCGATCTGCGCGGGGGCGCGCATCTTCTGGCAGAGGTTCAGGTCGAGGACGTCTATGCCGATCGTCTCGACGGCTTCTGGCCCGAGGTCCGCGATGCTCTGCGTGACGAGCGGACGAGCGTCGGCACCATTCGCAGACAACCCTCCCCCCCGGACGAATTGCGGGTCCGCATCTCGCAGCCCGAGGGACTGGCCCGCGCGCTCGAGGTCGTGCGCAGCCTGGCCAGTCCGATCACCACCCTTACCGGTGTCGGCGGGCGCGACATCGAGGTCGACGGCAGCGGCGACACGTTCACCGTCACGCTCAGCGAAGACGAGCGTCAGGCCACCGACGACCGGACCGTGCGCCAGAGCCTCGAGATCGTGCGCCGGCGTATCGACGAGGTCGGGACGCGCGAACCGACGATCCAGCGCCAGGGCTCCGATCGCATCCTGATCCAGGTGCCGGGCGTCGGATCCGCCGAGGAACTGAAGGCGATCATCGGCACCACCGCGCGGCTCACCTTCCATCCCGTGATCTCGCGCACTTCCGACGGCGAGGCCGATCCCGGCGGGCGGAACCTGCTCCTGCCGTCCATGGACGAGGAGGGAGTCTACTATATCCTCGAGCCGAGCCCGGTCGTCACCGGCGAGGAGCTGGTCGATGCCCAGCCGGCCTTCGATCAGAACGGCCGACCGGCGGTCAACTTCCGCTTTAACCCGGCCGGGGCCCGCAAGTTCGGTGACTACACGGCCGAGAACATCGGCAGCCCTTTTGCCATCGTTCTTGACGACGAGGTGATCTCGGCGCCGGTGATCCAGAGCCACATTCCAGGCGGATCGGGGATCATCACGGGGCGTTTCACGGTCGAGGATTCGACTGAACTCGCTGTCCTGTTGCGGGCGGGCGCGCTTCCGGCGGAACTCACGTTCCTCGAGGAGCGCACGATCGGGCCGGAACTTGGCCAGGACAGCATCGACGCAGGGCGCATCGCCTCGGTCGTGGCTTTCGGGGCCGTTCTGGTGGTGATGACGCTGAGCTACGGGCTCTTCGGCATCTTCGCCAACATTGCGCTCATCATGAACATCGCGATGATCTTCGGTCTTCTCTCGGCCATTGGCGCGACCCTGACCTTGCCGGGCATTGCGGGCATCGTCCTGACGATCGGCATGGCCGTGGACGCCAATGTGCTGATCTTCGAGCGGATCCGCGAGGAGCTGAAGATCGCGCGCGGTCCGGCCCGTGCGATCGAACTGGGTTACTCCAAAGCCCTCAGCGCGATTATCGACGCGAACATCACGACCTTCATCACGGCCGTGATTCTCTTCGTGATGGGTTCCGGCCCGGTGCGCGGTTTCGCCGTGACCCTGGGCCTTGGCATCATCACGTCCGTCTTCACTGCCGTCTTCGTGACCCGCCTGATGATCGTCATGTGGTTCGAGCGGCGGCGTCCCAAAACGATCGAGGTCTGAGATGCGTCTGAAACTCGTTCCCGACGAGACCTCCTGGGACTTCTTCTCGCGCTGGAAGCTCTGGCTCGGGATATCCGGAGCCATGATGATCGTGGCTCTGGTGTCGTTCCTGATCCAGGGCCTCAATTACGGCATCGATTTCCGCGGCGGCACGACAATCAGGACCCAGAGCACGCAGGCGCTGGACGTGGGCACCTACCGTGACGCCATCACGCCACTCGACCTCGGCGATGTGTCGATCACCGAAATCTTCGATCCCGCTTTTGGCCCGGACCAGAACGTGGCGATGATACGGGTACAGGCGCAGGATGAGCAGGAAAGCGTCTCGGCCGAGACGATCGCGGCCATCGAGGCCGCGCTGCAATCCGTCGTTCCCGATATCTCGTTCGTCTCCGTCGAATCGGTGGGACCAAAGGTGTCCGGCGAACTGATCCAGGCTGCGATCCTGGCGGTCCTGCTGGCGATCGGCGCGGTGCTGGTCTACATCTGGCTGCGCTTCGAGTGGCAGTTCGCTCTGGGAGCCGTTCTGGCGCTGGTGCACGACGTCATCCTGACCATCGGCGTCTTTTCGGAACTGCAGATCCGTTTCGACCTGGCGATCATCGCGGCGCTCCTGACCATCGTCGGCTATTCGCTGAACGACACCGTCGTCGTCTTTGACCGGGTCCGCGAGAACCTGTTGAAGTACAAGAAGCGCCGCCTCAAGGAGGTGCTGAACCTGTCGATCAACGAGACCCTGAGCCGGACGTTCATGACCTCGTTCACGACGCTACTGGCGCTCATTTCGCTCTTCCTTCTTGGAGGTGACGTGATCCGCGGCTTCGTCTTCGCGATGATCTGGGGGGTTGTCGTGGGAACATATTCGTCGATTTTCGTGGCGTCTGCGGTCCTCCTCTGGTTCGGCGTCAAGCGCGACTGGTCGAAGCCCGATGCCAACCAGGGCAACCGTTACGCCCATATCGACGCCTAGCGTCGCGAGAGCGCGGGACAGGGGGGTGCCATGCGCCTGAACGACGTCGATTTCTCAGGTGCCCGGCCCATCGACGGCTATGGGCCGGGATTCTTTCGTGTCGGCGGCCATGTTCATCATGGAGCGATCCTCATCCTGCCCGCGGGGGTCTTCGCCTGGGACGGCTACGAGGATACCGCTCGACTGCACGCGACGGTCCGAGATATCGATCTGCTCTTTGTCGGCACCGGGGCAGAGGTCACGCATATCCCGCCGAGACTGCGCAACGGGCTCGAGGAAGCGGGGCTGGGCGTCGAGTCCATGGCATCGCCGCAAGCATGCCGCACCTACAACGTGCTGCTTTCCGAGGGCCGGCGCGTCGGCGCCGCACTCCTGCCGGTCTGAGCAGCGCGGCCGATATGCGCCTGACCGTCGATCATCTGTCTTGCGCACGCGGCGGTCTGCCGGTGCTCGAGGGGGTCTCGTTCAGCATGGAGCCGGGCCAGGCGCTTCTGCTTCGCGGACCGAATGGCGCGGGAAAGACCACGCTTCTGCGGACGCTCGCCGGTCTGCAGCCGCCCACCGCGGGCCGCGTGTCGCAGGGCCCCGAAGCCTTTGCCTATGCCGCCCATGCCGACGGCGTGAAGGCCACCATGAGCGTGCGGGAAAACCTCGCGTTCTGGGCCCGGATCTACGGCTCGAACCAGCTCGACGGTGCGGTGGAGGCGTTCCGCCTCGAGGATCTGATTGACCGTCCGGCCCAGAACCTCTCGGCCGGCCAGCGTCGAAGGCTGGGCCTGGCGCGTCTTCTGGTGACAGGGCGGCCGATCTGGTCGCTCGACGAGCCTACGGTATCGCTGGACCGCGAGGCGGTTGCGCAGTTCATCGTCGCCGTGACGCGGCATCTTTCGACAGGCGGCATGGCGCTCATCGCCACTCATGTTGACCTAGGGCTTTCGGCAGATGCCCTCGAACTCGGAGCCTATCGCGCCAAACCGCCATCGCTTGCGGATTTTGACGAGGCTTTCCTGTGAGCGCGCTCTTCCTGCGCGACCTGCGCCTTGCGGTGCGCGCCGGTGGCGGTTTCGGCCTTGCGATCGCCTTCTTCCTGATCCTCACGGTGCTGGTTCCGTTCGGGGTCGGGCCACAGGCGCGGCTTCTCTCCGAAATCGCCCCCGGCATCCTGTGGGTCGGGGCACTTCTGTCGTCGCTGCTCTCGCTCGACCGGATGTTCGCGCTCGACCGCGAGGATGGCTCGCTCGACTTGTTGGCGACCTCGCCGCTGCCGCTCGAGGGGCTTGTCATGGCCAAAGCGGCGGCGCATTGGCTGACAACCGGACTGCCGCTGACCGTAGCCGCGCCACTCTTCGGCCTGCTCCTGCACCTGTCGGCCTCCGGGCAGGCCTGGCTCCTCGTCACACTCGCGATTGGCACGCCGGCGCTGTCGATGATTGGCGGGTTCGGTGCCGCGCTGACAGTGGGGCTCAAGCGCGGCGGCCTGCTTCTGTCGCTGCTGGTGCTGCCGCTCTACATGCCGACCCTGATCTTCGGCGCCGAGGTGGTCCGGCGCGGAACCGCCGGACTGGACGTGGCCACGCCCTTGCTGATGCTGGCCGGCGTCACCCTTGGCACGCTTGCGATCCTGCCATTCGCGGCCGCTGCGGCGCTCCGCGTGAACTTGAGGTGACCCCATGACGCAGCCGTGGCTTGAGCGCCTCCGGAGCAGGGCGTAAGGCAGGAACATGTCCATCTGGGAATATGCAAATCCGAACCGCTTCATGGCGACGACCGCGCGGCTGACGCCGTTGATCGGGGCCATCGCCGCGCTGGCGCTTGCCTGCGGGCTGATCTGGGGCTTCTTCTTTACGCCCGACGATTATCGGCAGGGCGCAACCGTGAAGATCATCTACCTTCACGTGCCGGCGGCGCTGATGGCGATCAATGCTTGGATGATGATGCTGGTCGCGTCCCTGATCTGGCTGATCCGGCGACATCATGTCAGCGCGCTGGCCGCCAAGGCCGCGGCGCCCGTCGGGATTACGATGACGCTTATCGCACTCTTCACCGGCGCGGTCTGGGGCAGTCCGATGTGGGGGACGTGGTGGGCCTGGGATCCGCGCCTGACCTCGTTCCTGATCCTGTTCCTGTTCTACCTCGGTTACATCGCGCTCTGGCAGGCAATTGAGGATCCCGACACGGCGGCGGACCTCACGTCCGTTCTGTGTCTGGTCGGCTCGGTGTTCGCCATCCTGTCGCGCTACGCCGTGCTGTTCTGGAATCAGGGTCTGCATCAGGGGGCGTCGCTCTCGCTCGATGCGGAAGAAAACGTCGCCGATGTCTTCTACTTCCCGCTGCTTCTGTGCATCGCGGGGTTCGTGCTGCTGTTTGTCGCGCTGGTATTCCTGCGGACGCGGACCGAAATCAGACGAAGGCGGCTGCATGCGCTGGCCTTGCGGGAGAGGATGGGCTGATGCCGGATCTAGGGAAATACGCGGTCGAGGTGCTGGCAGCCTATGGTGTCAGCCTCGCTCTCCTCGGCGTGCTCGTGGCGCTGAGCGTGGTGCAGGCCACGCAGGTCAAGCGGCGCCTTGACGAGAAGGATCGTCGTCGTGGCTAGACCGTCTCTGATGATGCTTCTGCCATTGGCGCTCTTCGCCGGGCTGGCCGGCATGTTCGCCATTGGAATGTCGCGGGACGATCCCGAGGCGCTGCCATCAACGGCAGAGGGCGCTCCGGTGCCTGCCTTGAATCTTGTGCCGCTGGGGGACAACGCGCCCTTCGACGAGGCCGTCCTTCGTGAGCCGGGTGTGAAGCTTGTGAATTTCTGGGCAAGCTGGTGCGTGCCCTGCCGAGTGGAACACCCGAACCTGGAAGCCTTGGCTGCGGAGGGCGTTCCGATCTACGGCGTCAATTACAAGGACAAGGATCAGGCGGCACTCGATTTCCTGCAGGAGCTGGGCAACCCCTACGAGGCCGTGGCCGCGGACGATTCCGGTCGCAACGGGATCGAGTGGGGCCTTTACGGGGTGCCGGAGACCTATGTGATCGACGGGGACGGGATCGTGCGTCTGCGTTTTGCCGGCCCGCTCACTCAGGACGTGATCGAGACAAAGATCCGTCCGGCGATGGAGGCGGCGGCCGAGTGACGCTGCGATTGCTGCTTTGACCTGCATTGGTGGATGGTCGCCGTGTTCACGCCATGCTTGCCCCGGAGTTCGGTAGTCGGCATCTCCGCCTCCTAGACGAGCGCCCTCTGAAACATGGATTCTTGGCGTAGTCGCTCAATTTCCGGCCACGGCCCGATATCCGGTGGAGCCGGGAGTACTTCAGCGATGCCCTGACGGACGGGCGTCGATTCAGCCCGCTGGCCATCATCGGCGACCATGCCCGCGAGTGGCTTGCCCCTTATCGCAGATACGTCGTCGTACGGACTGCCTCGTTCGCGAGTCGGGTGCCGCATGGCTGCAACGATCACCGGCCGCACTCCGGCCTCGGGAACATCAAGCCCCTCGAAATCTTCGTAAAAAGGCGATTGCGAATGCGCGACGCATAGCCGCCGACACCACCCTGAGAATTCTCGGAAAAGCCGGAGGGGAGAGGGGTCTCAGGTCGAGTTCGCTCGCAGTCGCACTCTCAGATCCGGGCTGCAACTCGGCTGGTCAGGATCTTTCTGCAGGAGGCCGGGGTCTCTATAGAGGGAATTCCGCGCCGCTTCGTTCGGGAAGTACCGCGCCATCGCTGAGCCACGACATCATGATTGACGCCGAGAACTCGCCGCGAGTGGTCGCGGCGAGCCCCTTGTCATTGAAGATCTGGAACCCGGCCGGAGGTCGGGACGATCGGCCTCCGCGTCCTGAAGCGGAAAATGCGTCAGTCGCGAAGGCCGAGTTCTCTCAAGTATAAGCGAAGCTCAGACCGACTTCGCGAGGCGTCGCAGCACGTAATGCAGGACGCCGCCGTTCTCGACATAGGTCTTCTCGACGCCCGTATCGATCCGGCACTTCAGCTCGATCTCTTTCGATGTCCCATCCGCATAGGTGATCGTGCACGGCACCGTTGCGCCCGGCGTGACGTCGTCGAGACCCTCGATCGAGACTTGTTCGTCTCCTTTCAGCTTCAGTGACTTGCGCGTGTCGCCCCCGGTGAACTCGAACGGAATGACGCCCATGCCGACCAGGTTCGATCGGTGGATCCGTTCGTAGTTCTCGGCGATGACCGCCTTGACGCCAAGGAGCGCGGTGCCCTTGGCCGCCCAGTCGCGACTCGAACCGGCGCCGTACTGTTCACCGGCGAAGATAACCAGGGGCACGCCCTTGTCCTGCCAGGCCATCGCGGCGTCGTAGATCGAGGACTGTTCGCCGTCCGGCCCGAGCGTGTAACCGCCCTCCACGCCGTCCAGCATCTCGTTGCGGATGCGGATGTTGGCGAAGGTGCCGCGCATCATCACCTCGTGATTGCCACGCCGCGAGCCGTAGGAGTTGAACTCGCGCGGCGCGACCTGGCGCTCGGTCAGGTACGTGCCGGCGGGTGTGGTCTCCTTGAAGGAGCCTGCCGGGCTGATGTGGTCCGTCGTGACCATGTCGCCAAGAATCGCGAGGACGCGGGCGTTCTCGATGTTGCTGATAGTGCCCGGCTCCTTGTCCATGTCCTTGAAGTAAGGCGGATTCTGCACGTAGGTCGAGGTCACCGGCCAGTCGTAGGTCTCGCTGTCGGTGGTTTCCACGGCGCGCCAGCGATCGTCGCCCTTGAAGACGTCGGCGTACTTGTCCTGGAACTGCTCGCGCGTCACGGTCTTCTCGACGAGGTCCGCGATTTCCTTCGTGGAGGGCCAGATGTCCGCGAGATAGACATCGTTGCCCTTCTTGTCCTGACCCAGCGGCGCGGTGGTGATGTCGACATTCATGTCGCCGACCAGCGCGTAGGCCACGACCAGCGGCGGGGAGGCGAGATAGTTGGCGCGCACGTCGGGACTGATCCGTCCCTCGAAGTTGCGGTTGCCCGAAAGGACGCTGACCGCGATCAGGTCGTTGTCGTTGACTGCCTTGCTGATCTCCGGCTCCAGTGGACCCGAATTGCCGATGCAGGTGGTGCAGCCATAGCCCACCAGGTTGAATCCGATGGCGTCGAGATCTTCCTGAAGGCCCGCAGCCTCGAGATAGGCCGAGACGACCTGGCTGCCGGGCGCGAGCGATGTCTTGACCCACGATTTCCGGGTAAGTCCGAGTTCGCGCGCCTTCCGCGCGACGAGGCCTGCGCCGATCATCACGTAGGGGTTCGACGTGTTGGTACACGATGTGATCGAGGCGATCACGATCGATCCGTCGTGGAGTTGGTAATGGCCCTCATCAGTCGGCACGAAGCCGCGACGGTGGTGGCCTTCGTCTCCTGGGATGCTGACCGGTTCGGGCTGTCCGCCCTCGGCTTCCCAGCGTCCCTCGGCGCGCTCGGTGGCGTCCTTGCCGTCGCGCTGTCCCTTGACGTATTCGCCAAAGGCACCCGCCGCCGCGTCGAGCGCGATGTGGTCCTGCGGCCGCTTGGGACCGGAGATGGCGGGCACGACAGTGTTCATGTCGAGTTCCAGCGTGTCGGTGTAGACCGGCTCGTAACCGGGCCGCGCCACATGCCGTTTTCCTTGGCATAGGTCTCGACGAGGGCCATCGTTTCATCGCTCCGGCCGGTCTGGCGCAGATAGCGCAGGGTCTCGTCGTCAATCGGGAAGAAGCCGCAGGTGGCGCCGTATTCGGGAGCCATGTTGCCGATCGTCGCCCGGTCGGCGAGTGGCACGTTGTCCAGCCCGTCGCCGTAGAATTCCACGAATTTGCCCACGACGCCCTTTTTGCGCAGCATCTGCACGACGCGCAGGACGAGATCAGTCGCGGTCGTACCTTCTGGCATGGCGCCGGTTAGCTTGAAGCCGACGACCTCGGGGATCAGCATCGAGATCGGCTGGCCCAGCATCGCGGCCTCGGCTTCGATGCCCCCAACGCCCCAGCCGAGAACGGCGGCGCCGTTGACCATCGTCGTGTGGCTGTCGGTGCCGACCAAGGTGTCGGGATAGGCCACGGTCTCGCCGTTCTGGTCGGCGTCCGACCAGATCGCCTTGGAGAGATATTCGAGGTTCACCTGGTGGCAGATGCCGGTGCCTGGCGGAACGACGCGGAAGTTGTCGAAGGCCTTCTGGCCCCATTTCAGGAACGTATAACGTTCGATGTTGCGCTCGTATTCGCGCTCGACGTTCATCTGGAAGGCGCGCGGGTTGCCGAATTCGTCGATCATCACCGAGTGGTCGATGACCAGGTCCACCGGGTTGAGCGGGTTGATCATCTGCGCGTCACCGCCGAGCGCCACGATTCCGTCGCGCATCGCCGCAAGGTCGACCACAGCAGGCACGCCGGTGAAATCCTGCATGAGCACACGGGCCGGGCGATAGGCGATCTCGCGCGGGTTCCTGCCACCCGCCTCGGCCCATTCGCCGAAGGCGCGGATGTCGTCGGTGGTAACCGTATCCCCGTCCTCGAAACGCAGCATGTTTTCCAGGATCACCCGCAGCACGATCGGGATTCGCGAGAAATCACCCAACCCCGACTTCTCCGCCGCGGCGATGGAATAATAGGCATAGCTAGAGCCGCCGACCTGCAGCGTCTGCCGCGTCTGCGAGGAGTCCTGACCGACTTCGATGGGCATTGCGCGCTCCCTTTGTGCTGGATCTGGTTCGAGGTTGCGTCTGCTGTATCGCCTTGCAACCCGCGCAATCAAGGGGTCGCGCGGATTTTCTGTATACTATTGTGCACCGGGGCGTCGCATTTCCGGGTTTCGGCGTCCCGCCTTCTCGCGCAGGCTTGATTGGCGGCGCCTCCCTCGGTTGGCTAGCGTACAGAGAACGGCAAGACAGGACATGCTTTGATCCGGATCCTCGCAGTCGCGGCAGCTCTGGCGACATTACCTACCTTTGTTGCGCGGGCCGAGAGCCCGGTCGTGGTCGAGCTCTTCACGTCCCAGGGCTGTTCTTCCTGTCCCCCGGCAGATGCGCTTCTGGGCCGTCTGACCGAACGCGAAGACGTTCTGCCGCTGTCGCTTCACGTGGATTACTGGGATTATATCGGCTGGGCCGACATCTTCGCCAAACCGTCCTTCACCCGCCGGCAGAAGGGCTATGCCAAGGCGTCGGGCGAGCGGATGATCTATACGCCGCAGATGATCGTCAGCGGTCGTGAGCGGCTTGTCGGCCCAAAACCCATGAAACTTGCCGAGATCATCCGCGCCCGGGGCGGCGCCCCGAGCCCGGTCCGGATCGCAGCTCTTCGCCGCGGTGGCGAGCTGAAGGTGGAACTCTGGCCCGCGGGCTCGGTGCCGGGCAGCATGGTCGTGCAACTGGTGCGGTTCCTGCCCCGCGCCGAAGTGGAGATCGCACGCGGCGAGAATGCCGGCCGCAGGCTGGTCTATCACAACATCGTCACGGACTGGCGCCGACTGGCTGATTGGGACGGCACGAGTCATGTGAGCCTGTCCGTGGAAATCGACGGCGATGACAGCGCGGCCGTTCTCGTGCAGGGTGTCGATTACGGCCCGATTTTTGCGGCTGCGTCCGTGCGCTGACGCTCCGGCTTCCAACGCCGGTGAATCCAGAACCACTGATCCATGTGCCGGCGCACCTGGCATTCCAGGCTGTCGTTGAGGGCCTGCGTCATCGTCGTGGCATCGGTGTGCGGAACTGGCGCCTCGAAGGTGGTGCGGAACGACAATCCGTCGGGTTGTCGGACGCTGTAGACCGGGATCAGCGGCGCCTTGTTGCGCAGCGCGAGCTGCGCCGCCGAAAGGGCGGTCGGGGCAGGCTCGCCGAAAAATGAGAGCGGCTCTCCGTCCTTGGCCCAGATATCGATCAGAAAGGCGACCATCCCGCCGGTCTTGAGATACCGCAAAAGATGTCCGAGGCCGTCGCGCGTGCTCGGGAAAAGCGGCTCGCCAATCGCCGAGAGGGCGCGCACGTAGTGACGGTTGAAGTGCCGGTTGCGCATCGGCCGGTAGAGGCCGCCGACTGGGTAGCCACGCGAGAGCAGGGCTACGCGTGCCGCCGTGAAGTTGCCGAAATGCCCCGTGACGAAGATCACGGGCTTACCCTTGCGATGGGCCTCTTCGACAACGGGGAGGCCCGGGCCTTCGATCGGCATGGTTGCGACGTGATCGAAGAACTCGCGGCCGGAATAGATCTCGATCAGGGTGCGTCCGACATTCTCGGGAACGCTCCGCTCCAGCCGGCGACGATCTTCGGCCGGCAGGTCCGGCAGGACATGGTCGAGGTTGTCGCGGATCCGCTTTCGCCAACCTGCGACGGGCGCGAGGACGCGCGACACGAACCAGCCCATGAACCGCAGACGTACGCAATAGGGCAGGGCGAGCGCCAGACCAAATACGGCGCGCACCGCCAGATCGACGGGCAGATCGGCACGACGGCGACGGCTTCTTGCCATGCCGGTGTCTTTAGCAGCGTCGCGGGCCGTGGCAAGCGAGCGGGGATGCTATTCCGCGTCTTCGGGCGTGATCTGATAGATCTGGCCTTCGGCCTCCATCTTTCGGATCGCGGCGACGACGGCGGCGAGCGCCTCCTCGGCGTCCTTCTTCTTCACGCGTCCCAGAGTCTCGGCTTCCTCGCGAATGGTCCCGGACAGACGCTTCGAGATGTTGTCGAGGATGAACTGTGCCGCCTCCTGGTCCTTGCCGGTGGCGCCTGCCACGGCAGTGGCAAGCGTCGCCGTCTCGACCTCGCGGACGATCTTGGGGATGTCGCGCGGATCGATCCGGACCGGGATGACGGCGAAGGTGAAGATTGCCTTGCGGACTTCGGCGGCAAAATCGGCGTCCTCGTCATCGAGGCCGGCCAGGACATCGTCGCGCGTGACGCTTTGCGACGAGTTCAGGATCTCGCCGAGGCGTTGGACCGGTCCGATGTCGAAGGCGGCCTCGTGTTCGACGTTGAGCTCGTTGGCCAGCGACAGGCCGATCTTGTTCACGACCGAGGCACCGATGCCGCCGGTCTGCGAAATCGCGAAGCTGATCCGGCGGGCGCGTTCGCCCGGCAGCAGGTTCAGGATCTCGGCCGCGCGGGAAACCTTGAGCTTGGACAGAATCACCGCCGAAACCTCGACGCTCTCCTTTTCCAGCACCGGCAGAAGCCGCTCGCTGCCCAGCCCCGAGATGCGCTCCCAAGGGTCCTTGAGGATCTGCAGGTTGAGGTTCTTGCGCAGCCGGCTGGCGGTGGCGGCGCTGATCGTGCCGTCGAGCATCGAGAGCGTGCCACTCAGATCACCGGGGAAGGTGAGTCCGTCTCGGTCGATCTCGGCCACGAATTCCTCGACCACGGCGGCCAGGGTGACCCGGTCGACAAATCGCATCTCGCTCATCTGGAGCGCCATTTCCGCTTGAAGTTCCTCCGGCAGGTCCTCAAGCGGCACCTTGGCGCCCTCGGCCAACAGAAGACGGACCACGATCGCGGCCTTCTGACGCCTTGTCAGCTCGACGGGGTCTTCGTCGAGCGGAATCAGCGCTTCGTCCATCGGCGGCTCAAGTGCGAGCGTCACGTTCTTCTCCCGTGCTTTGGCGAGAACGCTTCTGTCACGACACCGTTAACTTAGGGCTACCACCGGGAGGCTTTGCGCGATTTCGCCGGGCGAGCGGACAGGCCCGCCCGGTTCGTTCAGCTCGTCGTGTTGGGAAGGCAGGTCCGGGTTTCGGAATCCCAGATCTGTCCGTCCGCGCATGTCATCGTCTGTGCAGTGTGTCCGATACATGCGGACGCAGCGAGGCCGGGCAACATCACCAACATGAGGGCCGCTGCGAAGGTTCTGATGTTCATCAGGCAACATCTCCTATCCTGAAGCGACCCAACGTTAGCACATCACTCTCATCCGGTCAGGGGGTGCGCCTATTTTTCGCGGAAGACCCGGCCGAAGATCGTGTCCACATGTTTGAGGTGGTACCCCATGTCGAAATTTTGCTCGAGCTCGGCAGGGGGCAGCGCCGCTGTGACCTCGGCATCGTTGCGCAGCAGATCAAGCAGTTCGCGATCTTCCTCCCAGGCTTTCATGGCGTTGCGTTGAACCAGCCGGTAGGCGTCCTCGCGGCTGACTCCGGCCTGCGTCAGCGCCAGCAGGACACGCTGCGAGTGCACGAGACCGTGGGTCGCGTCGAGATTGCGCCGCATCTGTTCGGGATAGACGACAAGCTTGTCGATCACGCCTGCCAGCCGTGCCAGCGCGAAGTCGAGCGTGATCGTGGCATCGGGCCCGATCATGCGCTCGACGGAGGAATGGCTGATGTCGCGCTCGTGCCAGAGTGCGACATTCTCCATCGCCGGGATCGACGTCATGCGGACCAGCCGCGCGAGGCCGGTCAGGTTCTCGGTCAGCACCGGGTTGCGCTTGTGCGGCATTGCCGACGAGCCCTTCTGGCCGGGCGAGAAATACTCCTCGACCTCGCGCACTTCGGTCCGCTGCAAGTGGCGGATCTCGATCGCAATCCGCTCCATCGACGAGGCGATGACGCCGAGAGTTGCGAAAAACATGGCGTGACGGTCGCGCGGGATGACCTGGGTGCTGACAGGCTCAGGGTGCAGCCCCAGCTTTTCGCAGACATGCGCCTCCACCGCCGGATCGATATTGGCGAACGTGCCCACGGCGCCGGAGACCGCCCCCGTCGCGACCTCCTCCCGCGCCGCTTCCAGCCGGTTTCGCGCGCGCGCCATCTCGGCGTGAGCCTGCGCCAGTTTCAGTCCGAACGTGGTCGGTTCGGCATGGATGCCATGGCTGCGCCCGATGCACACCGTATCCTTGTGCTCGAAGGCGCGGCGCCTCAGCGCTCCGAGTACGGCGTCGAGATCGGCCAGCAGCAGGTCGGCGGCCCGCACGAGCTGGACGTTGAATGTCGTGTCGAGAACGTCGGAAGAGGTCATTCCCTGATGCACGAACCGTGCCGCATCCTGCCCCACGATCTCGCCCAGGTGGGTAAGAAAGGCGATCACGTCGTGCTTCGTCACGGCTTCGATCTCGTCGATGCGCGCGACGTCGAAGGTCGAGTCCTTCGCCCGCCAGACCGCCTCGGCGTTCTCGCGCGGGATCACCCCGAGTTGCGCCTGTGCGTCGCAGGCATGTGCCTCGATCTCGAACCAGATCCTGAACTTTGTCTCCGGCGACCAGATCGCGACCATTTCGGGACGGGCGTAGCGGGGGATCATGAGGCACGACTTTCGCTTGGGTGAATGCCGCTGCGGTCGTAGCTTGGCTTTCCGAAGGGAACAAGCGGAGGCCGCCATGCGCGACTTGCAGGATCTTGTCGGCTCGTGGGTTCTCAGCCGCCGGATCGATGACGACAGCCTCGGGGGGGTATACTTCGAAGGGGACGCGACCTTCCAGCCTTCGGGCAGAGATCTCATCTACCGCGAAGAGGGCGTGTTGCATCTGCCCGGCCAATCTCTGCGGGCCACGCGGGGCTATCTCTGGTCCGGCTTCCCGCTGATCCGCGTCCGTTTCGACGACGGAAGGCTGTTCCACGAACTGGATGCCCGGGAGATGCAACCGCGGGCCAGTCATCTCTGTGGCGAGGATCTCTACGAGGTGAGCTACGACTTCCGGCGCTGGCCGGTCTGGCATGCCGTGTGGAAGGTCGAGGGACCGCGCAAGTCATATGTCGCAACCACATCCCATGCCCCGCTCGGCGCTTGCACGGATGGTGCGGGTAAGGCAGAACCACTCAAAGCGCATGGAACGGAGTGACCCGAGATGGCCCAATATGCAGGCGACAAGGTTCTGGCGGAGGCGCTTGCGCCATGTGAGGGATCGGCCCTGCGGGTCAAGCAGGTCGCTCTGGTCGTGCTCGGAATTCTCGCGTTGGCCGTGGCGGCGAAGATCAGGGTGCCGATGTGGCCGGTGCCGATGACCATGGGCACATTTACGGTGCTGACCATTGGCGCGGCATACGGGACGCGGCTCGGGCTCTTGACGATCGGCGGCTACATGGCGATCGGGGCGCTCGGCTTTGACGTCTTCGCTGGATCGTCGGCCGAACTTTCCGGCTTCGAATACATGTTAGGCGGGACTGGCGGGTATCTGGCCGGATACGTCCTCGCGGTTGCTGTGCTAGGCGCGCTGGCGCGGCTGGGTTGGGATCGTTCGGCGCCGAAGGTGGCACTTGCCATGCTCGTCGGCAATGCGCTGATCTATGTGCCGGGCCTGCTCTGGCTAGGGATGCTCTACGGCTGGAACGAACCGATCCTGACCTGGGGTCTGACGCCTTTCCTTGTCGGCGATGCCGTCAAGCTCGCGCTCGCCGCGCTTCTTCTGCCAGCGGTCTGGAAAGCGGCTGGTCAGGCACGTGCCTGACCCGACGGGCTGCGGAATTGAGGAGCGTGCGGTCCATCAGGAACTGCATTCGCCACGTTAGGACACCGAGGCCGACCATTCCAATTCTCGGCTTGTTCCCGGACATCCCGTAGCGGGAGGCTCGCCGCAACCATTCGCGGCGAGTCATCGGCGTCATTCCCGATGTAGCTTGTCAGCGGCGGGACGCACTTTCTCGACCTGGACGCCGCGGACTGCCAGCGGTCGGAGGGCTCGTCCTCCGGATGAGTTGCAGGACCCGGGAGTGCGAATGTGAGGGAGAGGGCCGATTCCAGTTCGGGATGGGCCTCGGGCGGCACCAGGAGACGGCTAGGCGGACAGTTATGAGATAGAGCTTCGGCGTTTTTTTGCTCTACGCCGAGAAGTGCGGTGTCGACTTGTCCGTGGTGGAGTCGGAGCGCAGCCATGATTCATGCTGCAATGCGACGGATGCCCGTATTCGCCGGGGCTGGTCAGCATGGTCTCTCGTGAGAGAGCGGCGGCACCGACATCCCGACACGGATTTCATCGTTTGCGGGCGGGTGCGGTGGTCTTCTCGATCCACATGACGCTGTTGTTGGGCGAAACGGCGGCGTCCGAAAACGCCGCCCGAAAAATTAGCTCAGAGACTGTTTCCGCTCAGAGACTGTAGTAGAGCTTGTACTCCATCGGATGCGGCGTGTGCTCGTATGCGTAGATCTCTTCCCACTTGAGATCCATGTAGCCCTCGATCTGGCTCCGCGTGAAGACATCGCCGGCGAGAAGGAAGTCCATGTCAGCGCTGAGCTCGTCCATGGCTTCGCGCAGGCTGGCGCAGACGGTGGGGATGCCCGCAAGTTCTTCTGGCGGCAAATCGTAGAGGTCCTTGTCCATCGCGTCACCGGGATGAATCTTGTTCCGGATTCCGTCGATGCCCGCCATCAGCAGCGCCGAGAAGGCAAGATAGGGGTTCGCTACCGGATCGGGAAAGCGGGCCTCGACGCGCTTTGCCTTGGGGCTTTCGGTCCACGGGATCCGGACGCAGCCCGAGCGGTTGCGCGCCGAATAAGCCCGCAGAACCGGCGCCTCGAAGCCCGGGATCAGGCGCTTGTAGCTGTTTGTCGAGGGGTTGGTGAACGCATTCAGAGCCTTGGCGTGCTTCAGAATTCCGCCGATGAAGTACAGCGCCTCGTCGCTCAGATCCGCGTACTTGTCGCCAGAGAAGAGCGGCTTGCCGTCCTTCCAGATCGACATGTTCACATGCATACCCGAGCCGTTGTCGCCGTAGATCGGTTTCGGCATGAAAGTCGCTGATTTTCCATAGGCATGCGCGACGTTCTGAATGACGTACTTGTACTTCTGGATGTTATCGGCCTGTTCGGTCAGCTCGCCGAAGATCATGCCCAGTTCGTGCTGGCAGCTCGCCACCTCGTGGTGGTGCTTGTCCACCTTCATGCCCATGCGCTTCATCGTCGACAGCATCTCGGAGCGGATGTCCTGGCTCTCGTCGACGGGGTTGACCGGGAAATAGCCGCCCTTCACGCCGGGCCGGTGACCCATGTTGCCCATCTCGTAGTTGGTGTCGGTGTTCCAGGCGGCGTCGATCGCATCCACCTCGAAGCCGACCTTCTGGCTCGAAACCGAGAAGCGGACGTCGTCAAAGAGGAAGAACTCCGCTTCCGGTCCGAAATAGGCCACGTCGCCGATCCCGGAGGAGCGAAGATATGCCTCGGCTTTCTCGGCCGTGCCGCGCGGGTCGCGGTCGTAGATTTCGCCGGTGTCGGGCTCGACCACGGTGCAATGAATGCAGAGCGTTTTTTCCGAGTAGAACGGATCGAGATAGGCCGAGGTGGTGTCGGGCATCAGTTTCATGTCGGACTGGTCGATCGACTTCCACCCGGCGATCGACGAGCCGTCGAACATGAAGCCTTCCTCCAGGAAGTCCTCGTCGACCTGATCGGACATGAGGGTCACGTGCTGCAGCTTGCCACGCGGATCGGTGAAACGGATGTCGACGTATTCGACCTCTTCGTCCTTGATGGTCTTGAGAACGTCGGAGTTGCTCATGAAATGTCCTTCCCTCTTGTCGTGACGGGCCCCCGGCCCGCGTTACAGCGCATCTTCGCCGGATTCACCCGTGCGGATGCGGATGGCTTGCTCGACGGTCGAGACGAAGATCTTTCCGTCGCCGATCTTGTCGGTCTTGGCGGCGGCCACAATGGCCTCGATGGCGCCATCGACCTGATCGTCGGGCAGAACGACCTCGATCTTCACCTTCGGCAGGAAGTCGACGACGTACTCGGCCCCGCGGTAAAGTTCCGTGTGGCCCTTCTGCCGACCAAACCCCTTGACCTCGATGACACTCAGGCCCTGCACACCGATATCCTGCAGCGCCTCCTTCACCTCGTCGAGTTTGAACGGCTTGATGATCGCTTCGATCTTCTTCATCACCGGGTCCCCGCCCTTGCATCGCTATGCCTCAGACCATTTCGTGTCGGCAGCCACAATTCGTCGGGTTCGACGGTCCGCGGATGGCGGCGTGAATGCGGATACAAGTTACACGATTTGTGCGGGGAGATGAATTTTTGGGCAATCTGAAAACCGAGCTTCCGTTCGCGGTGGTCACCGCGGACGAGATGCGAAAGATCGAAGGCGCCGCGATCGCATCGGGGCGGACAACCGGTTGGCGGATGATGCGCCGTGCAGGGCGCGGTGCGGTCGCGGCGATGATGGGCTACTGGCCCGATCTCGCACTGTCCTCGCAGCGTGCGCTCGTTCTTTGCGGGCCTGGCAACAACGGCGGTGACGGGTTCGTCATGGCGCTCGATCTGATGCGGCGCGGCTGGTTTTGCGAAGTTGCCCTCTTCGGCGAGGCCGCGACGTTGCGCGGAGATGCGGCAACCGCGCACAATCGATTTGTCGAGGCAGGTGGCGTGGTGGTCCTCTGGGACGGGGGCGTGTTACAGGGGCGCCTCGCGGCGCGGGACGGGCGGACGCTCGTGGTCATCGAGGCGCTCTTCGGCACCGGTCTTACCCGCGACTGCGACGCGGTATTGGAAGTCTATGACTCCGCCGCCGATGGTCTGGATCTGAACGATGTCCGGACGGTAGCAGTCGATATACCCGCCGGGATCTCCAGCGATACGGGCCGGCTGCTCGGACAGCGCGCCTTCGGTGCCGATCTGTGTGTCACGTTCCATCTGCCCAAACGCGGACATTTCCTCGGGGATGCGCCTGCCTGGATCGACCATCTTGAAATAACAGGCATCGGACTCTGGCCCGAGGCCGACTCAGGGGTCGGCATCGAGCTGATGCGGTCTTCTGCGTTGCCGGACCTGGGCAAGACCGGCGGGCACAAATATGATGAAGGTCATGTTCTGGCACTGGCAGGTCCCGCCTCTGCCGGGGGCGCGGCCCGTCTCGCGGCGCGTGGCGCGCTTCGGGTCGGGGCGGGTCTGGTGACGATTGGCGCTCCTTCGCAGGCCATGGCCGAGCATGCCGCGCATCTCGACGCGATCATGTTGCGAGGAATCGAGGACGGCGGGGCCTTGTCGCGCAAGCTGCACGAAGACAAGCGGATCAACGCCATCTGCCTTGGCCCCGGGCTGGGCAAGGATCTGCGCGCAGCCGGACTGGTGGAAGCGGCGCTTGGCGCAGACCGGCCACTCGTACTCGATGCCGATGCGCTGACCATCGTCTCGCAGCGTCAAGAGCTGATGCAGCGGCTGCATGGAGGTTGTGTGCTGACGCCTCACATGGGCGAGTTCGCCCGCCTTTTTCCCGACCTGGTGGAGAAGCTCAAGTCCCCTGATGGGTTCTCAGAGATCGATGCCGCCGGCGAGGCCGCGCAGCGGGCCGGCTGCGTCGTGCTGCTGAAGGGGCCAGCGACCATTGTGGCCGATCCCCATGGTCGGACACGCCTCAACCCGGCGCTTTATGGCGTGGCGGCACCCGGTCTGGCCACGGCAGGCGCCGGCGATGTCCTGGCCGGCATGATCACCGGATTGCTGGCCAGAGGCGCCGCTCCGCTGGACGCTGCCGCGACAGGCGCGTGGCTTCATACGGAAGCGGCCCGTGGATTCGGTCCGGGTCTGGTGGCGGAGGACCTGCCCGAGATGCTGCCCGCCGTGTTCCGGGCTCTCAACGGCGGGTGAAATTGCCTCTCGCATCGGCGGGGGGGCTTTGCTAGACAGCCGCGAAATTCGGCGGGCGACCTTCGTGCCGCCCGGGTGAGATTCGCGGGTGTGGCGGAACTGGTAGACGCACCAGATTTAGGTTCTGGCGCCGCAAGGCGTGGGGGTTCGAGTCCCTTCACCCGCACCATGAGACACGAGAAGGACGTTGAGATGCAGGTCACCGAGACCCTGAACGAAGGCCTCAAGCGCGGGTATCGGATTACCGTTCCCGGCGAAGTGCTGAACGCCAAGGTGGACGAGAAGCTCGCCGAGGCGCGGCCCGATGTCCAGATGAAGGGCTTCCGCAAAGGCAAGGTTCCGCTCGCGCTGCTGAAAAAGCAGTTCGGCCCGCGCCTGATGGGCGAGGCGATGCAGGAAGCCGTCGACGGCGCCATGTCGGAACATTTCGAAAAGACCGGCGATCGCCCGGCTCAGCAGCCGGACGTCAAGATGACGAACGAAGATTGGAAAGAAGGCGACGATATCGAGGTCGACCTCCAGTACGAGGCGCTACCCGAGATCCCGGATTTCGACGCCAAGGACATTCATCTGACCAAGCTGGTCGTCAGGGCTGACGATGCGGCGGTAGACGAGGCTCTGAACAATCTTGCCGACAATGCCAAGAGCTTCGACGACAAGGACGGTGCCGCCGAAGACGGTGACCAGGTAGTTATCGATTTTGTCGGCAAGGTGGAGGACGAACCGTTCGAAGGCGGAGCGGCGGACGATTATCCGCTTGTTCTCGGTTCGGGCAGCTTTATCCCCGGCTTCGAGGAGCAATTGTCCGGCGTGAAGGCCGGAGACGAGAAGACGGTTACCGTCAGTTTCCCCGACAGCTATCAAGCCGAGCACCTGGCAGGCAAGGAAGCGACGTTCGACTGTACGGTCAAGGCCGTGAAAGCACCGCAAGCGGCGACGTTGGACGACGAACTGGCAAAGCGCTACGGCGCCGACGACCTGGATGCCTTGAAGGGCCAGATCAGGGAGAGGCTCGAGGCAGAATATTCCGGCGCGGCACGCTCGGTCATGAAGCGTCGGCTTCTTGACCAGCTCGACGAGAAGGTCACCTTTGATCTTCCTCCGAGCCTGGTGGAGGCTGAGGCCAGTCAGATCGCCCACCAGCTCTGGCATGAAGAGCACCCCGAGGTTCACGGCCACGATCATGGCGAGGTGGAGGTGACCGATGAGCATCGCAAGCTCGCCGAACGGCGTGTTCGCCTGGGGCTGCTGCTCGCCGAGCTTGGCCGCAAAAACGAAATTCAGGTGACGGATGCCGAGTTGACGCAGGCTGTGATGAACCAGGCCCGTCAGTATCCCGGTCAGGAGCGGCAGTTCTTCGAGGCGGTGCAGCAGAACGCGCAACTTCGTCAGCAATTGCAGGCACCGATCTTCGAAGACAAGGTTGTGGATTACATCTTCGAACTGGCCGACGTATCGGAGCGCGACGTGAGCAAGGACGAGCTGCAAAGCGAGGTCGAGGCGCTCGAAGACGAGTAACCGCGCCGCATCGACAATAGCTGAATGCCGGCCTCTCGGGGCCGGCATTTTTTTTGCGGGCCGATATTGGCGCAACGCGGATGTTCGTTATGCCCCGAATTGCCGCCCTGCAGGCTTGCGGCGATTTTCCTGTTCGATGGTGCGTGAGGTCTACGCCGGCATCTTCAGGACGGTTCGGGAACCTCGTCCGAAGGGGGCTGGCGTCTCGGTCTCGGCATCGGGCGTATGTCATGAAACTGCACGCGGAAAATCCGGTGAGGGACGGCCAGTCGCCCCCGGTTACGAGCTGAGCAATAGGAAAGAAAAAACCGCGCCCCTCGGGAAAGACGCGGTTCTTGGCTTGGAGGCTCGGTGCGGAAGGGACGATCCGTGATGGATCAGTTTCCGCCGTCCAGTTTTTCGTCCAACGTGGTCTTTTCCTGGACGGCCGGCTTGCCGGTCTGCTGCTCGTCGTAGGTCTCGAGTTCGTCCAGCTGTGACGCGCCGAGTTCGTCAAAGAGCTGCTCGACCTCGAGGTCGGCAGCCGCTTCTTCCTCGGCGGCCAGTTCGCGGACCGATTTGCCTTGTGACTGCAGTTCGGCCTCTTCGGAACTGCGCGCGACATTGAGCGTGATCTCGACCTCGACCTCGGGGTGAAGCGTCACGGTCACAGGGTGCAGGCCGAGCTCCTTGATCGGGCGGGCCAGTGCAACCTGCCGGCGGTCGACGCTGAACCCGGCCTTGCTCGCCGCGTCGGCTGCGTCACGCGTGCTGACCGAGCCGTAGAGCGCACCGCCGTCTGAAGCGGACCGAATGATAACAAACTTCTGTCCGTCGAGCTTTCCGGCGAGGCTTTCTGCCTCTTTCTTCGAACTCGAGGTTGCGAGCCTCGAGCTGAGCCCTGTCTGTCTCGAACCTGCCCAGGTTGGCCTCAGAGGCCCACAGCGCCTTGCCCTGTGGCAGAAGGTAGTTGCGGGCGTAGCCGTCCTTGACGGTGACAACTTCGCCCATCTGGCCAAGCTTGGCCACGCGTTCCATCAAAATGACTTGCATCGCTCTATCCTCACTTCACCACGTACGGCAGGAGCGCCAGGAACCGCGCACGCTTGATTGCGCGGGCGAGTTCACGCTGCTTTTTTGCCGAAACGGCGGTGATCCGGCTGGGAACGATCTTGCCACGCTCGGAGATGTAGCGCTGCAGGAGACGGGTGTCCTTGTAGTCGATCGTGGGAGCATTGTCGCCCGAGAACGGGCAGACTTTGCGGCGGCGGAAAAACGGTCTTGCTGCCATGACTTACGGTCCTTTTCTGAAGCTTTGTCTCAGCGCCGACGATCGCCGCGGTCGCGTTCGTCGCGTTTCTGCATCTGGACCGACGGGCCCTCGTCGTGGGAATCGACCTTGATCGTCAGAACGCGCATCACATCGTCATGGAGACGCATCAGGCGCTCCATCTCCTGCACGGCCGGCGCCGGGGCGTCGGTGCGAAGGAATGCGTAATGTCCCTTGCGGTTCTTGTTGATCTTGTAGGCCATCGTCTTGACGCCCCAGTACTCGCTCATGACGACGTTGCCGCCATTGTCCGCGAGAATTGTGGAGAAGTGTTCGACGAGACCCTCGGCCTGGCTGTTCGACAGATCCTGGCGCGAGATGAAGACATGCTCGTAGAGCGGCATGCAGTACTCCAGTTGTTTTCGGGCGCACTTCACAGGACGGATGTGACCTTCCGCACCGTCCACGAGAGGTTGCGCCGGCTAAGGATACGCGGAAGGAAGGCGGCCTTATACACGGGATCGCTTGGCTTGCAAGGTCCGGATGAACCCTGGCTCCTTGTGTGACCCGGCGTTGCACGCATGGAACGGAGCCGCTATCCACGCCGAAAACATGGAGGGACATCCCATGAGCCGAGCATTCGTCTTCCCCGGGCAGGGGGCGCAAATGGTGGGAATGGGCAAGGCTCTGGCTGATACGCATCCCTCGGCCAAGGCGGTTTTCGATGAAGTGGACGAGGCTCTGGGGGAGAAGCTCTCGGCGCTGATCTGGGAGGGGTCGCAGGACGATCTGACCCTGACCGCCAATGCCCAACCTGCCCTGATGGCGACGTCGCTGGCCGTCGTGCGGGCGCTCGAGGCAGAAGGACTTCCGATCGAGGCCGTGGCCTACGTTGCGGGGCACTCTCTTGGCGAGTACTCGGCACTGGCTGCAGCGCAAGCGCTCAGCATTGCCGATACGGCGCGGCTGTTGCGCATTCGCGGGAGAGCGATGCAGGAGGCGGTGCCCGTGGGAAAGGGCGCGATGGCGGCTCTGCTCGGTCTTGACTACGAGACGGCGAGCGAAGTGGTGCGGGATGCTGCCGGCGACGGGGTGTGCGCGGCTGCGAACGATAACGATCCGACGCAGGTTGTCATCTCGGGAGACAAGGCCGCGGTCGAGCGCGCAGTCGGGATCGCGAAGGAACGCGGGGCGAAGCGCGCTGTTTTGCTACCTGTCTCTGCGCCGTTTCACTGCGCCCTGATGGCCCCCGCGGCGGAACGGATGAAAGAGGCTCTGGACGGGGTTGCGATCGCGTCGCCGCGTATCCCGCTGGTGGCGAATATCCTGGCGGAGGCGGTCAATGATCCCGCCCGGATCCGGGAACTCCTCGTTTGCCAGGTTACCGGAGCAGTTCGCTGGCGCGAAAGCGTCGTATGGATGTCGGAGAATGGCGTCGACGAATATTGGGAGATCGGGGCGGGCAAGGCTCTGAGCGGCATGATCCGGCGCATCGACAAGAACGCAGCTTCGCGCGCGGTCAGCTCTCCCGAAGATGTCGCCTCCGCCGTTCAAAGCTTGAAGTGAGGATTGCAGCATGTTCGATCTGAGAGGGAAATCAGCGCTTGTCACCGGTGCGTCGGGTGGTTTGGGCGCGGCCATCGCAACGGCCCTCCATGGCGCCGGGGCCAAGGTCGCGCTGTCCGGAACGCGGAGGGATCCGCTGGATGCGCTGGCCGCAGAGCTGGGCGAGGGGTCTTGCGTCCTGCCCTGCAACTTGTCGGACAAGGATGCGGTCGAGAGCCTGCCGAAGCAGGCAGCCGAGGCGATGGGAGCGGTCGACATCCTCGTGAACAACGCTGGCATCACACGCGACAACCTCTTGATGAGAATGTCCGAGAGTGAGTGGCAGGATGTTTTGGACGTGAACCTCACCGCCTCAATGCGGCTGTGCAAGGGTGTCCTGCGGGGCATGATGAAGGCGCGATGGGGACGGATCGTCAACATCTCCTCGGTCGTCGGCGCGACGGGCAATCCGGGGCAGACGAACTATTCGGCTTCGAAAGCCGGTCTGGTCGGCATGTCGAAAAGCCTTGGCTACGAGGTGGCGAGCCGCGGAATTACCGTCAATTGCGTCGCGCCAGGTTTCATCACGACAGCGATGACCGACAAGCTGACCGAGGATCAGAAGAGTGGTATTCTCTCGCAGGTTCCGACAGGCCGGATGGGGGAGCCCGCCGAGATCGGCGCGGCCGTCTTGTATCTTGCCAGCCCGGAGGCCGGCTACGTCACGGGCACAGTGCTGCACGTCAACGGCGGGATGGCGATGATCTAGGCGCTTTGGCTCGGGTTTTGCCATTTGCCAGTGCAAGTGGACGTGATATAGGCCCGTTTATTGCTCTGCGGCGTGCGTCCACGCCCGGAAGCGCCTGAAGACAGGGCGATTGTAAACGCGGTCAGTCTGGCCGAAAACGAAATGGGCGAAGACCCTGAGGAACTGTGAGGACATACCATGAGCGACATTGAAGATCGCGTGCGCAAGATCGTCGTCGAGCATCTGGGCGTGGAGGAAGAAAAGGTGACCGAGAATGCGTCGTTTATCGACGATCTCGGCGCGGACAGCCTCGACACCGTGGAGCTGGTCATGGCCTTCGAGGAAGAATTCGGGATCGAAATCCCCGACGACGCCGCCGAGACAATTCAGACCTTCGGCGACGCCGTCAAATTCATCAAGGAAGCCAAGAAGTAAGGCTTTCATGCGGCCTGTTAGGAAGGCGGCGCCTCGGGCGCCGTTTTTTTATGGGGACGCGGTTCAGGCAGCGAGCTGATCAGCCAATTCCGGTGCCAAGGTCTTCAGCTCGTCCTCCGTCAGTTCGCGCTCGAAGCGGATACCGGCAGAATAGTCCCGTCGCCACATGACCTCGGCTTCCAGGGCGACCTCGCCCAGGGTGATCTTGATTTCGTCGCCTCGGGAAAGCCAAGTGGGGGCCAGAAGTTGGACACCCTGACCGCTTATGTCGATCACGAGGGCACGGCATTCCCCAGCTTCACTCTGGAGAAACGCCTGATATCGGCATCGCCGGCGCGTGTGTGTGCGCAGAAGCATCGGTCGATTGCGCAAGGTTCGACTTATGTACCACATCATGGCGGCGGCGGCGAAGAGCAGTAGACCACCGAGCCCCGCCACGACGGATGTCCGTGAAACATTGAGCCCTCTCAAGACCTCCCTGGGCACCCAGGCTTGCCTTTCACCGGCTTCAGGTAGCACTTTCTGCGTCTCTGGTGGATTGTTCGAAGGCCGTTTCTCGAACTGGTCGGGGACGGCGTCGTCAATCTCGAGAGCGGCCGATGTCGACGCGCAACCAGTGTTGACCAGCAGGCGCTGCACCAGATCGGAGCCGATACGCATACCGTGAGAAGTCACAATCTGCTGAAGCGCGACCCGGTCGCCGGCCAGTGCTGCCGGTGTGATTGACGCGAGCTTGTCGGCATAGGCGAGCAGCGGCGTTTCGTACCCTGCGAGCTCGCCCCTGGCCACGGCCGCGCGGATGGCGGCGCTGTCGACCGGAGCGCGGGCACGCTCGTACGCGTGAATTGCCGCTCCGAATTCTGCCTCGTCCGTGCGGGAAAGCAGATTTTGGATCTGGACCGGCATGGCGCCCATGGAACGCAAGATGCTGCAACCGGCGGAGACGGGCAAGGCCGTCACGACCGTCAGCAGCAGAGCGACAGACGACGCCGACAAGTGTAGATGCAATTCGATACGCCATGAGGCGCACCCTCGCACGGCGATGTTGACAAAATCTTGCCCATCGAGGTGCCCGGGAGAATTGCGTGCGATTGCGCGTCAGAACCCCCGCGTGTATCAGTGGCGCGCCAGTAAAACATGGAGATGACGCAATGCGGCGAGTGGTCATTACGGGTCTGGGCATGGTCACACCGCTTGCATGCGGCGTTGAGGAGACATGGCGTAGGTTGATCGACGGCCGCTCGGGGGCCGGACCGATCACACGTTTCGATGCAAGCGGGCTGGCAACGACCTATGCCTGCGAGATCCCCCGTGGCGACGGGAGCGATGGCACATTCAATCCTGACGACTGGTTGCCTTCGAAGGAACAGCGCAAGATCGATGATTTCATCCTCTACGGCATCACGGCGGCCGAACAGGCGCTGAACGATGCCAATTGGACTCCTGACGATGAAGAAGAGCTTCTTCGCACCGGGGTGATGATCGGGTCCGGTATCGGCGGCCTGCAATCGATCTCAGAAACCGCGGTGCTGCTGAAGGAGCGGGGACCACGGCGAGTGTCTCCGTTCTTTGTTCCGGGATCACTCATCAATCTCATCTCCGGTCAGGTTTCGATCAGACACGGCTTCAAGGGGCCGAACCACGCGGTCGTCACGGCATGTTCGACTGGAGCTCATGCAATCGGGGATGCGGCGCGACTCATCATGCTCGACGACGCAGACGTGATGGTTGCCGGCGGGGCCGAAGCGCCAATCTGCGAACTCGGGATCGCCGGTTTCAATGCATGCAAGGCCCTGTCGACGAAGCGCGGCAATGCACCGGAGACGGCGAGCCGACCGTACGACCGGGACCGGGACGGTTTCGTGATGGGCGAGGGCGCAGGGATCGTTGTTCTCGAAGAACTCGAGCACGCCCGCGCGCGGGGCGCCAAGATATATGCAGAGGTCGTCGGTTACGGGCTTTCCGGTGACGCCTATCATATCACGGCCCCGTCCGAAAACGGGGAGGGCGGCGAACGGTCAATGCGCGCGGCACTCAAGCGTGCTGGGCTTCAACCGTCGGATGTTCACTACATCAATGCCCATGGTACCTCTACGATGGCGGACGTCATCGAACTCGCCGCCGTCGAGCGCCTTTTCGGGGATGCGGCTGCTGGCGTGACGATGTCATCGACCAAATCGGCCATCGGACATCTCCTGGGCGCCGCAGGAGCCGTGGAGGCGATTTTCTGCACGTTGGCGATACGGGACAACGTCGCGCCGCCGACGATAAATCTGGAAGACCCAGCGGTCGAGTCGACCCTAAGCCTCGCAGCGAACCGGAAGGAAGAGCGGCAGATTGATGTGGTGCTTTCAAATTCGTTCGGCTTCGGGGGGACGAACGCTTCGCTGGTCATGAAGCGGTTTGACGCCTGATGTGGCGCAATATTGCCTCCAATGCGCTGTCGCTGCTGATCCTGGTTCTGCTGGTCGCGGCAGGTGTCTTGGCATGGGGACAAAGTCAGTACAACGCGCAGGGCCCGCTAGCCGAGGCGATCTGCCTGCGGGTCGAGTCGGGATCGACAATGCGCGCATTGTCGAATGAACTGCACGAGCGCGGTGCCGTCGACCATTCGTTTCTGGTGCGGCTTGGCGCCGATTACACCGGACGATCGACAGAACTGAAGGCCGGCAGTTTTCTTTTGCCTGCCGGAGCCTCGCCCGCCGAGATACTCGATATCGTGACCCGCGGGGGGCAGAGCACCTGCGGCACCGAAATCGTGTACCGGATTGGCATTAATGCCATGGACGTCCGAATTCGTGAGCTGGATCCGTCCTCCAACAGGTTCGCAGTCTTGGCGGATTTCTCTCTTTCCGACGAAGCTCCGCCGCCCGAATTTCAAGCCTCTCGCGATCGTCCCGACACACGGTATCGCATTTCCGTGGCCGAAGGCGCGACGAGCTGGCAGGTGGCAAGTGCCCTGGCCCGGATCGATATCTTGGAAGGCGAGTTGACTGAAATTCCGCCAGAAGGAACGTTGGCCCCAGAGAGCTACGAGGTGCAGCAGGGGGCGACCCGTGGGGGGCTGATTCAACGCATGCAGGATTTGCAGGCAGAGCGGTTGAGCGCCGCTTGGGAAAATCGCGCCGCCGACTTGCCGGTCGCCAGTGCCGAAGAAGCTCTGATCCTCGCATCGATCATCGAAAAGGAAACCGGTGTGCCTGAGGAGCGGGATCTTGTGGCCGCGGTTTTCGTGAATCGCCTGCGCCGGGGCATGCGGCTGCAGACGGATCCGACCGTGATCTACGGCATCACGAGCGGCAAAGAGCCGCTAGGGAGAGGTCTCCGGCGCAGTGAGCTGGACGCTATCACCGAATACAACACGTACGTAATTCCGGGGCTTCCGCCAACGCCGATTGCGAACCCGGGGGCCGCGAGTATCGAGGCAGCGCTCGATCCCGCCAATTCCGATTACGTCTATTTTGTTGCCGATGGCACCGGCGGACATGCGTTTGCGACGACGCTTCAACAGCACAACGAAAATGTTGCGCGATGGCGGAAAATCGAAACTGAACAAAACAATCAATAATTCGTAAACGCGACGTTCGTGAGGCTTTGCGCGTTTCGGCGCAAGTCGCTTGACTGAACGAACGCCCGAAAGTATAAATTTAGCCAAGCTACGATGAATCCTTACGGCGGCCAGGGCAATGCCCTCGGCCGCTTTTCTGTTTCTGGCTCGGGGTTATATGGGGGACGGGCTTTATAACATGGCATCATCAACAACCGCCGAGAGTGACGCATCTGCCGGCAAAGTCTTGGTGGAAGTTCAGGCGCACTACACGCGCGCTATCCAGGCACTGAATGAGCTGATCGATCGTATCCAAAACGGCGAACTGGCTCCAAATCGGGAAATGAGCATGACCGTCACTGACGCGAGGCGGGCAATGCAGACCTTTTTTGACGAAAGGAAGAAAATTGAGGACCAGCTTCGAAGGGACACCGGCGTCGTTCATGGTCACGCCATCGACTTCGAGTCGGCAAGAGTTGAGATCGGGCGCCGCTTGGATCGCCTCCGCGCCGGCTGAAATTCAAGATGAGTTTCTGGACGGTCTCGAGCGCAACGAACTTCTAGCCCTTCCTTTCATTTTCGAGTTCTGGGCGTTACCGCACCAACTTCCCCCGGAAGGCGAATGGACGACTTGGGTCATCATGGGTGGTCGCGGAGCCGGCAAGACGCGTGCGGGTGCCGAATGGGTGCGCTACATGGTCGGAGGGCGCAAAGCCGCTCGATTTCGGCCGTGCTCGCCGAATTGCTCTCGTCGGCGAAACCATCGATCAGGTGCGGGAGGTTATGATCTTTGGCGACAGTGGCATCATGGCCTGTACCCCGCCTGATCGAACACCTGTTTGGGAGCCGAGCCGTAAAAGGCTGGTCTGGCCCAACGGCGCCACTGCTCAAGTTTTCTCCGCCCATGATCCCGAGAGCCTTCGCGGACCTCAGTTCGATGCGGCTTGGGTGGATGAGCTGGCGAAATGGAAGAAAGCGGACGAAACTTGGACGCAGTTACAATTCGCGCTCCGTCTGGGCGAGAAACCTCAGCAGGTCGTTACGACGACGCCACGCAATACGCCAATTTTGAAGCAGATACTTGAGAATGCTTCCACGGTCATCACTCATGCCGCAACAGAAGCAAATCGTGCAAATCTAGCAAAATCGTTCCTGGAAGAAGTCCAGTCACGATATGCCGGAACACGGCTCGGTCGACAGGAACTGGAAGGAGTCCTGCTCGATGACGCGGAAGGCGCACTCTGGACATCACTGCAGCTCGAAGCGCTTCGAGTGGACGAGCCAGGTGCGCTTGACCGTATCGTCGTAGCAGTAGATCCGCCCGTCACCGGCCACGATCAGTCGGACGAATGTGGCATTGTGGTTGTAGGGGCACGGACAAGAGGAGACCCTCAGGATTGGAGGGCCGTGGTACTTGAGGATGCAAGTATCGCCGGCGCTTCTCCTTCAAAATGGGCTCAGGCTGCCATTCATGCAATGGAGCGGCATGGAGCAGACCGTCTAGTCGCAGAAGTAAATCAGGGTGGCGATCTCGTTGGCAGCGTCCTGCGGCAGATCGATCCATTGATTCCATTTCGCGCCGTAAGGGCTACCCGCGGAAAGAGCGCACGCGCTGAACCAGTGGCGGCTCTCTACGAGCAGGGGCGAGTGCGTCATATGAAGGGTCTTGCTTCCCTTGAAGATCAGATGTGCCGCATGACATCGACGGGATACCAGGGCAAAGGTAGCCCGGATCGAATTGACGCTCTGGTTTGGGCTATCCACGAGCTTTTGATCGAACCAGCCGCTCATTGGCGGCGCCCGCGGGTTCGTACACTATGAACCAATAGTTCCTCGCTACGACAGGTACCGCAATAAACCAGCGGAACACCCTTGACGCGCCCGGGCAACACTTCGCATTCCCTAGCATTAGGAGCCGTCCGAATGGTCTTTCCATTCTTCTCACGGAAATCTAGCCAAAATCTCGAAGTCAAGCGATCCGCGAGCGGACCGTTGGTCGCGTATCACTCCGTAGGACGAGTCGCCTGGACACCGCGTGACGCAGTTTCGCTGACCCGCGCCGGCTTTTTGAATAACCCCGTGGGTTACAGGTCAGTAAAGCTCATTGCGGAGGCAGCAGCCGCGTTGCCTCTCATATTTCAGGATCAAGATCGGCGCTACGAAGATCACCCAATCCTGCGGCTGGTTCGGAATCCCAATCCCGCGCAGGGTAAGGCGGAACTACTTGAAGCGCTTATCGCCCAGTTACTTCTTACGGGCAACGGATATCTTGAAGCAGTGACAAGCGAAGATAATGTTCCCGAAGAACTTCACGTCCTGCGGTCTGATAGAATGAATCTGGTTCCAGGCCCCGATGGATGGCCGATGGCCTATGAATACTCGGTTGGGTCGAAGAAGCATCGATTTAAGGTTACGGATGGTCAGTCGCCAATCTGCCACGTGCGCAGTTTCCATCCGCACGACGACCACTACGGACTGTCTGCATTGCAAGCTGCGGCTTCGGCCGTAGATGTACACAATAGTGCTTCCAGATGGTCCAAGGCATTGCTTGACAACGCCGCTAGACCATCTGGAGCCATAGTTTACCATGGCGTGGACGGTCAGGGCGCAATGAGCGCAGAGCAGTACGAGCGCTTGCAGATCGAAATGGAGAGTTACCATCAGGGAGCGGCAAATGCCGGTCGACCGATGTTGCTTGAAGGTGGATTGGATTGGAAGCCGATGGGATTTTCGCCTTCTGATATGGAATTTCAGAAAACGAAGGAATCGGCTGCACGTGAGATTGCGCTGGCGTTCGGAGTCCCACCCATGCTCCTTGGAATCCCAGGTGACGCAACGTACGCTAACTACCAAGAAGCGAACCGGGCCTTCTACAGACTTACAATAGTTCCTCTTGCTTCTCGAGTCGCCACTGCAATTTCGCAATGGCTGGGGGATGCTCAGAGCGGGTCGGCGGAACTGAAGCCTGATCTGGACCAAGTCCCTGCCCTAGCATCCGAGCGAGATGGGCAGTGGAAGCGTGTTAGTGAGGCGAGCTTTCTCACAGACAGTGAAAAAAGAGCCCTGCTGGGCCTGCCCAGATTTTCCCAAGAGGAACAAAGCTTATGAACTCGAGTAATGGCGGTTTAGAAAGTCTAGAGCACAAGTTCTCTTCATTCGGAAAAAGCATAACAATTATAAATGGAACCACCATCGAAGGTTATGCTTCGGTCTTCGGAAGGCGCGATCAAGGTGGGGATATTGTGATAAGGGGCGCATATGCTTCTTCTCTCCAGGCGCTCTCACAGCAGAAGCGGCGGGTAAAAATGCTTTGGCAGCACGAAGCGCGTGAACCAATCGGAATCTGGGATGAAGTAAAGGAAGATGATCACGGTCTCTGGGTGAAGGGACGTCTTCTCACTGATGTGGCGCGCGCGCGAGAAGCGGCGGCCTTGATCGATGCCGGTGCAATCGATGGACTTTCAATAGGTTACAGAACGCAAAAATCGTCCCGTGATACTTCGGGTCAGCGAGTACTACTTGAACTGGATCTCTGGGAGGTTTCGTTGGTGACGTTTCCGATGCTGCCGGAAGCGCGCATCGGCGCCAAAGATACAGATGTGAGCGGATCTGAAATTCGCCAGATGATCGACGCCATCGATCAAGCGCGGATTTCAATAGAATCAGACGCGGGTTGATTCATCACCAAATGTTTCGGGTTATTGCCAAAAAAAAGGGACCTAGAAGAATGAATGCTGCGAGCGATCCAACGATGAAAGATGTTCAGGCTGCTATGTCTGGATTGATGAAAGATGTCGCGGAACGTCTGGACGAACAGGAGCAGAAATTGAACAAACTCGATAGGAAGTCATTGATCTCGCGGCGCCACCACCTCTCGACGGCGTCGGACACGGAAGCACCGCACCGAAAGGCTGTGGGGACCTACGTTCGTTCCGGTGATGAAGCCGATCTTCGTGCCTTGACGCTCGATGGAAAATCCATGAACCTCGCGGTCGCTGGTGAAGGAGGGTATCTCGTCGATCCGCAGATGTCCCAAAGGATTACCGGTGTGTTGCGGAATGCCTCTTCGCTACGCCAGATCGCAAATGTAGTGACGGTTGACGCAACTGCGTACGACGTCATTGTAGATCATGGCGATCTTGGATCGGGCTGGGCTACTGAAATCGGCCCTTTGATCGAAACTGATACGCCGCAAGTCGAAAGAATTTCTATACCCCTTCATGAACTCAGTGCTTTACCAAAGGCATCTCAACGTTTACTCGATGATTCTGCTTTTAACATAGAGGAATGGTTGGCCGACAAGATTGCGGACAAGTTCGCGAGGGCAGAGTCTGCAGCCTTCGTTCTCGGCGACGGCGTCGACAAACCTACGGGGTTTCTTTATCATGGCGGCGTTTCGAATGGAACATGGAGTTGGGGAAGACTAGGATATATCCCTACTGGACAGGATGGCGACTTCTTCTCGAATGATGGAGGCGACTCGATCGTGGATCTTGTCTATTCCCTTGGCGCGCGATACCGTGCCAACGGTACCTTTGTAATGAACTCGAAGACGACTGGCGCCGTTCGAAAATTGAAGGATGCTGATGGCCGTTTCCTATGGTCGGACGGCCTGGCTGCGGGGGAACCGGCGCGGCTGTTGGGGTATCCTGTGCTTATCGCCGAGGACATGCCTGATATCGGTGTCGGTTCCTACGCTATTGCCTTCGGTGATTTCGAGGCCGGGTACACAATTCCGGAGCGGCCTGATCTAAGGATTCTCCGGGACCCGTTTTCGGCGAAGCCTCACGTCCTGTTCTACGCCACCAAGCGCGTAGGTGGTGACGTCAGCGATTTCGCAGCGATTAAGCTTCTTAAATTCGCCGCAAACTGAGTTGGGTTGAGTGCTCGGCTGTAAATGCTGGACCTTGTCTTCGGCTAAGCGGTCTTCTTTAAGAAAACCGAGATTTCTGGCGGTGCTTTATTGCGCCGCCAACCCCCTTCTCGTTCCCAGCGGAGTGTGGCGATGATGTTGACCGAAATCACGGTAGTGCCCGCTTCCGCTCTGCCGGTAGATGAATTTCGCGAGCATCTGCGGCTTGGCACCGGCTTTGCGGACAACTCAATTCAGGACGGCCTTCTTGAAACTTGCCTCCGTGCAGCAATCGCTGCGATCGAGGGACGAATTGGAAAGGCCCTCTTGGTCCGGGAATTTCGATGGACTGTTACGGCATGGCGTGATCTTGCGCGTCAGACATTGCCGACGGCACCGGTGGTTCGTCTTATCTGTCTGAGGATTACCGATCGACTTGGCACGGAGACAGATGTTTCTGCCGACCGCTTTCGTGCTCGAACGTGACGCACACAGGCCGCGCATCGCTTCTTCATCCCTGTTCCTACCGTCCATACCAGTCGGTGGGTTCGCGGAGATACAATTCGAGGCAGGATATGCTCGTAGCTGGTCTGAGTTGCCAGATGATTTGCAGAAAGCAGTTCTTCTGTTGGCCGGCACCTTCTATGATAGCAGGTTCGACGGTTCTAGCGGCGGATCGGCAATCCCTTACGGGGTTTCAGCTTTGATCGAGCGTTATCGGAATGTCCGCCTGTTCGGAGGCGCCTCATGAAGCAGCCAACTCTAAACCGGAAACTGACGCTTGAAGAGCCTCAAGATGTTTCTGACGGTTCGGGAGGACTCGCCCGACGATTGGGTTCAAATTGGGTCACTATGGGCCGAAATCCGGCCGGGTTCAGGGCGCGAGTATTCCTTGTCCGACGAGGCGACTACATCCCGCCAGGCGGTGAAGATCACTGTTCGGGGCGCTCCCATTCAATTCGCCGCAACGCCCGCGGGCGGATCAGCGGTTCCGGGAAGGCGATCGCATCTTTCGGATCATTGCAGTTGCAGAAAGTGACAGCCTCGGCCGCTTTTTGATTTGTCGTGCTGTCGAGGAGGTTGCGGTATGAGTTACGCAGCGTCCGCCGCGCTGCAGCAGGCGATATACCTCGCTCTGTCGCAGAACCTGCGTGTAGTGGAGGCGGTCGGAGACGCTGTATATGACAGCGTTCCGCCGGGCAAGAAGCCATCGATCTACATCAGTCTCGGGCCCGAAGACGTCCGGGATCGATCGGACAAGACCGGTTTTGGCGCGCAACACGACTTTATCATCAGCGTCATTACCGATGCCGCCGGATTCCAGACCGCGAAAACGTGCTGCGGGTGCGGTGTCTGATGCGCTTCTTGAGGCCAGGTTCGATCTCGATAGGGGTTGTCTCGTCTCGATGACCTTTCTTCGCGCCAAGGCGGCTCGCGTCGAAGATGCGCGTCTGCGGCGCATCGATTTGTGGTTTCGCGCCCGCATCGATGATTCACCCAACACGGAGAACACCTGATGCCCGCTCAGAACGGCAAGGATCTTCTGCTAAAAATCGACATGACTGGCTCCGGCAGTTTCGAAACAATGGCTGGCCTTCGCGCCACTCGGATCAATTTTAATGCCGAAGCAGTCGACGTAACGACAATGGAGAGCGCTGGGGGATGGCGAGAGCTGCTTTCCGGCGCCGGAGCGAAGTCTGCCAGTATTTCGGGATCCGGGATTTTCAAGGACGAAGAGACGGATGCCAGGGCGCGCCAGATTTTCTTTGACGGTCAAACTCCGGCCTTCCAGCTCATCATTCCCAGCTTCGGGATTGTCGAAGGTCCGTTTCAGCTCACCTCGATAGAATATTCCGGTAGTTACAACGGCGAAGCGACCTACGAAATGTCGCTGTCCTCGGCCGGGGCCCTAAACTTCACGGCGCTTTGATGGCTAACCCATGGGCAGGAGAGGTCGCGCTGAGGATGGATGGGCATCGCCATACCTTGAAACTCACCCTCGGCGCGCTCGCCGAGCTGGAGGCGGAATTGGCAAGCGACACTTTGGTGGGTCTGGTCGAGAGGTTCGAGAATGGAGATTTCTCGAGCAGGGACGTGCTTGCCCTGATCGTCGCAGGTCTTCGCGGCGGTGGCTGGACAGGTAGCGCCCCGGATTTGCTGACCGCCGAAATCGAGGGCGGTCCCGTGGAGGCTGCCCGTGTAGCCGGGCAGCTTCTGGCGCGGGCCTTCGCGACACCTCAGACCGCATGAGCCGGTTCGACTGGCCGGCGATGATGCGAGCGGGCATGCACGGTCTCGGCCTGCGCCCTAATCAATTCTGGGCCCTGTCCCCCGCCGAGTTTCTTTTCCTTCTCGGGAAAGACGGCGGAGCGGCGCCCCTCAATCGCGAGCGACTTCTCGATCTCGCAGAAGAATTCCCCGACCAGGATCGGATGGACATATGAGAGATGCGGAATCTGTCGATGATTTCGACGAGCAAATCGCGGCGCTAGAACAGTCGATGGGCGGCGCGCAATCCATGACGGCCGCCTTTTCAGACGAACTTCAGAAGATGCGTTCGAGCCTCAGCGAAACCAGCCGCGATGTGGACGCCGTTTCCAAGGGATTCAGTAAGGGTCTCAAGCATGCCATCGACGGGCTCATCTTCGACGGTATGAAGCTTTCGGACGTGCTTTCGACCGTTGGTCGCTCCATGATGAACAGCGTCTACAACGCCGCGATGAAGCCGGTCACCAATCATCTCGGCGGCATGCTGGCATCGGGCATGTCGGGACTCCTTGCCGGTGCGAAGCCTTTCGCCAATGGGGCCAGCTTCGCCCAAGGCCGCGTCCTGCCCTTTGCAACGGGCGGCGTCGTGGATGGACCAACCATGTTCCCCATGCGCGGCGGTACCGGTTTGATGGGAGAATTGGGGCCCGAAGCGATCGTGCCGCTAAGTCGCGGCCCGGACGGCCGACTGGGCGTCCGCAGCCAAGGCGGCGCGCGAGCCGTCAATGTCACCATGAACATCACGACCCCCGACGTTCAGGGGTTTCGCCGCAGTGAAAGCCAGATTGCAGCGCAGATGTCGCGTGCTCTGGCCCGCGGCGAACGCAACCGCTGAGGAGGATCGATGCGCTTCCATGAAGTGAGGTTTCCCACAACGCTCAGTTTCGGTTCGGTCGGAGGCCCAGAGCGTCGGACCGAGATCGTCAGGCTCGCCAACGGGTTCGAGGAACGGAACTCTCCGTGGTCCGATTCCATGCGCCGCTATGATGCCGGCGTCGGAATGCGCTCGCTCGACGATATCGGAACATTGATCGCATTTTTCGAGGCGCGTCGCGGGCAGCTCTATGCGTTTAGATGGAAAGACTGGTCCGACTTCAAGTCCTCGCGTGCATCGGAGCCGGTCACGGTCTCGGATCAACTCATAGGAATCGGAGACGGTGTGCGGACGCATTTCCCGCTTTCCAAACGCTATGCCTCTGGTGCGCAATCCTATGATCGCCCCATCAAGAAGCCGGTGGCTGACACCGTCGTCGTGGGTCTCGACGGAGAAACCGTTGGTCAAGCGAGCTACGGAATCGATGCGACGACCGGAATAGTGAGTTTCAGTCAACCGCCGGCCGAAGGCGCAACGGTTACCGCAGGGTTCGAGTTCGATGTGCCAGTCCGCTTCGACACCGACCGCATACTCACCTCGATCGAAGCCTTTCGCGCCGGTGAGGTGCCGTCCGTGCCTATCGTCGAGGTGCGTGTATGAGTTCGCAGGATCTTTTCGCGCATCTGGCAACTGGCGACACGACGGTCTGTCGCTGCTGGGCGGTGCACCGCCGCGATGGACGTCGGTTCGGGTTCACCGACCATGACGCCGACCTGACTTTCGACGAGACGATCTTCCGTGCCGATACCGGCCTGACTGCGCAGGCATTGCAGCAAGCAACCGGTCTTTCGGTCGACAATACCGAGGCGCTGGGTGCCCTTACCGATGCTTCGTTGACCGAAACGGATATCGAGGCTGGCCGTTTCGACGGCGCGCAGGTTTCCGCATGGATCGTGAACTGGGCCCAGCCGTCCGAGCGGTTGATGACGTTCAACGGCACGATCGGCGAAATCCGGCGCGGCGCGGGCGCTTTCCGGGCAGAACTGCGCGGGTTGACCGAGATGCTGAACCAGCCGCAGGGCATGATCTTCCAGAAGCCCTGTTCGGCGGTCCTGGGCGATGCCCGCTGCGGTGTCGATATGGATCAACCCGAATATCGCATTGAACTTCTGGTGGACGAAGTCAGTCTGGGCCGCATCCTGACCTTCGACGACTTTCCCGATTTCGAACCGGGCTGGTTCGAGCGCGGACGCGTGACAATTCGCGCGGGTGACGGAGCGGGCCTCGTGGGGCTCGTCAAATCCGATCGTGTCGTCGGTGCCTCGCGGCGGATGGAGCTTTGGCAATCAATTCAGGCCGATATCGCGCCTAGTACGCTGATCCGGGTCGACGCAGGCTGCGACAAGCGGCCCGAGACCTGCAAGGCCAAGTTCGGCAACTTCATCAACTACCGCGGATTCCCCTTCATACCGGGCGAAGATTGGTTAATGGCCTATCCCTCAGGGCGGACCCGGAACGACGGGGGCGTGCTGTGACGTCGCCCCGCGAACGCATCGTGTCAGCCGCGCGCAGCTGGATAGGGACACCGTACCGCCACCAGGCCTCCGCCAGGGGTGCGGGGGCCGATTGCCTCGGGCTCCTGCGCGGGATCTGGCGCGAAGTCTACGGGCGCGAACCCGAGGCGCCGCCACCGTACACTCCTGATTGGGCCGAGCCACAGCACCAGGAGAGATTGTGGGAAGCGGCCGGGCGACACCTGATCGCGCTCGAAGTCGCGCGCGCCGAAGACGGCGATGTGCTGCTTTTCCGGATGCGGGAAAGCGGCGTGGCCAAGCATCTGGGGATAATTGCATCGGTCGGACCCGAACCCGCCTTCGTTCACGCCTACAGTGGACATGCTGTCACCGAGAGTCCGCTTTCGGCGCCCTGGCGGCGCCGGATCGTCGCGGCCTTTCAGTTCCCCGGATTGGAGGTCTGATGGCTACCCTTGTTCTTTCGGCGGCCGGCGCCGCGGCTGGAGCCTCGCTCGGCGGTACGGCCTTGGGTCTGAGCTCAGCAGTCCTCGGCCGCGCGGTCGGCGCGACAGTTGGCCGTGTCATTGATCAGCATATACTGGGCGACGGATCGCGCGCCGTTGAAACCGGCCGCGTCGATCGGTTTCGCCTGACCGGCGCCAGCGAAGGCGTCCCCATCGCCCAGATCTACGGGCGCAGTCGGGTCGCGGGCCACGCCATCTGGGCGTCGCGGTTCCAAGAGCACAAATCAAGGGTGCGCGGCGCCGGCAAGGGCGCTCCCGGCGGGTCCAGCGCCACCGGCTACAGCTATACAGTCAGCGTCGCGCTCGCGCTTTGCGAAGGGGTAATCACGCGGGTCGGCCGGATCTGGGCGGACGGGACCGAGATCGCGCCCTCCGACCTCAACTTGCGCGTCTATACCGGCGCCGATGATCAGCAGCCCGATCCCAAGATCGCGGCCATCGAGGGTCTGGAGAACACCCCTGCGTATCGCGGCCTCGCCTACGTCGTCATCGAAGACCTTGACCTCGGCGCCTTCGGCAACCGGGTGCCGCAATTCAACTTCGAGGTCATGCGGCCCGAGCAGCCCGGTGCGGGCCGCGGAACCGGTCTTGCGCGCAGTATCGAGGCGGTGGCGATGATGCCCGGCACGGGCGAATACGCGCTCGCCACTGAAAGTCTCCATTACGAGGACGGACCCGGCCGCTACCGGACGGCGAATGTGAATACTCCCAGCGAAAAGGCGGACTTTCTGACCTCACTTGATGCATTGCAGGAGGAGCTACCCGGGTGGTCGTCGACCTCGCTCATCGTGTCGTGGTTTGGCGATGACCTGCGTTGCGGCGACTGCACCTTGCGACCCAAGGTCGAGAACAAGGACCGAGACGCGACGGGCATGAGTTGGAGCGTCAGCGGGGAGACCAGGTCATCGGCTCAGCTCATTGCGCGTGAGAACGGACGTCCGATCTATGGCGGAACGCCGACCGATCAGTCCGTCATCCAGGCAATCGCCGCGTGCCAAGAGCGCGGCAGCGCCGTGATGTTCTATCCCTTCATCCTGATGGAGCAAGTTGTTGGCAACGGCCTGCCGGACCCATGGGGCGACGGGTCCGAACAGCCGCCTCTGCCGTGGCGCGGGCGGATTACGACGTCTCGTGCTCCTGGTCACGACAGCTCTCCCGACGGGACGCAGGCGGCGGCCGACGAGGTGCGGGCGTTCTTTGGTGACGCGGCGGTCGAGGATTTCGAACCGTCGAAGCAGGGCGTCACCTATGTCGGGCCCCAGGAGTGGAGTTATCGGCGCTTCGTGCTCCACTATGCGAGCCTTTGTGCAGCGGGAGGCGGCGTCGATGCATTCTGCATCGGCTCGGAGATGCGTTCGCTGACCCAGATCCGGGACGGCAACAGTTTCCCGGCCGTCGACGAACTGGTGCGTCTGGCTGCCGATGTCCGCCGGATCCTCCCCGGCTCGAAGATCGGCTATGCCGCCGACTGGTCGGAGTATTTCGGCTACCATCCGCAGGACGGGTCAGGCGACGTGTTCTTTCACCTCGACCCGCTCTGGGCAGACGACAACATCGATTTCGTCGGCATCGACAATTACATGCCGCTCAGCGACTGGCGCGACGAGGCCGGCCACGCCGATGGCCACTGGAGCTCGATCTACAACCTGAGCTACTTGCGCGCCAACATCGAGGGCGGCGAGGGCTATGACTGGTTCTACGCCTCGCCCGAGGACGACGCAGCGCAGCGTCGCTCGCCGATTGCCGACGGCGCCTACGGCGAGCCGTGGGTCTATCGCTACAAGGACATCCGCGCCTGGTGGGAGAAGCGGCATCACGACAGGATTGGCGGCGTGCGTCAGCCCGAGGCAACGCCCTGGGTCCCAAGTTCGAAACCGATCTGGTTCACGGAGCTCGGCTGCGCCGCGATCGACAAGGGAACGAACCAGCCCAACAAGTTCCTCGACCCGAAATCGTCGGAATCCGGGCTGCCGCGATATTCCACAGGCGCGCGCGACGACCTGATGCAGATGCAATATCTGCGTGCGATGTTGGGATATTGGCGGGACGACGCGAACAACCCGGTCTCGCCGGTCTATGGCGGGCCGATGGTGGAGCCCAGCCGTGCGCATGTCTGGGCCTGGGACGCGCGGCCCTATCCGCATTTCCCGGCCAATCGCGAGCTCTGGAGCGACGGCGACAACTACGTGCGCGGGCACTGGATCTCGGGCCGGGTTTCGTCGCGGGCGCTTGATGATGTGGTGGCAGAGATCTGCACCCGCTCAGGTGTCACATCGCTCGATCTCGATCGGCTCCACGGGATCGTGCGCGGCTACAGAGTAGGCGATGTCGACGGGGCGCGCGCGGCACTTCAGCCCCTGATGATCGCCTACGGCTTCGATGCCGTGGAGCGCCAAGGCAGGATCGTTTTCACCTCGAGGACCGGTCGGGCCAGCGCCGTCATCCCCCGCGGGGACCTTGTGGTCACGTCGGAGCTCGACGGCGAGGTGGAGCTGGTCCGTGCGCCCGAAGCGGAAACCTCGGGCCGCCTGCGCCTGACCTATGTAGAGGCCGACGGCGATTATGAAACTCGTGCAGCCGAGGCGGTGTTTCCGGACGAGGCACAGGCGCGCGTCTCGAATTCCGAAATGCCTCTCGTGCTGACGGGTGCCGAAAGCCAGCGGATCGTCGAACGGTGGCTTGCCGAGTCGCGGGTGGCGCGTGACAAGATCAGGCTCGCGCTGCCGCCGTCGTATCTTGGCGTCGGGGCTGGCGACACGATCTGCGTGGGCGAGAGCGCCGACGCCTGGCGCATCGATCGGGTGGAGCAGGGCGAGCATCAGATGCTTGAGGCGACGCGCGTAGAACCGGATGTGTATGTCGCGGTCGAAGCCCCCGAGCGCCTGCCGCGCGCGCGGGGCTTCGCACCCACTCTGCCTGTCTTTCCGCAGTTCCTCGACCTGCCGCTGCTTACGGGAGACGAAGCGCCCCATGCGCCACGCCTCGCCGTGAGCGCCGATCCGTGGCCGGGACGGGTGGCTGTCTATGCCGCACCAACTGACAGTGGCTATGAGCTGAACGACATCGTCGAGGTCGCGTCAGTTATCGGTCAGACGGAGACAACACTTGCCGCCGCGGGGTCGGGTCGGGTCGATCGCGGGGCGCCGTTGCGAGTCAAGCTATATGGAGGAGAGTTGTCTTCGACTGGTTGGCGCGAGCTCCTCAATGGTGCCAACGCCGCCGTGATCGGAGACGGGTCCAGCGATCACTGGGAAATCCTCCAATTCCGCGACGCCGAGCTTGTCGCGCCGGATACCTACGAAATTGCGCATCGATTACGCGGACAGGCCGGAACCGACGCGGTGATGCCCGCGGCCTGGCCTGCCGGCAGCCGCTTTGTCCTGCTGGATTCCTCGGTTGTCCAACTCGACATGCCGGCCTCCTCGCGCGGTGTGGAGCGGCACTATCGCATCGGGCCCGCCGCCCGACCGCCCGATGACCCGGTCTACGTGCACGCGCAGAAGACGTTCGCCGGAATCGGATTGCGTCCCTACGCGCCGGTTCATCTCAGAGCGCGCTGGGAGGGCGGCGATCTGGCGATGGACTGGACCCGCCGCACGCGCATCGACGGCGACAGCTGGGACCGGCCGGACGTGCCTTTGGGAGAAGCATCGGAAAGCTATCTCGTTCGGGTCGAGCAAGACGGCGCAGTGCTGCATGAGCAGATCGTGGCTGCCCCTGAATGGCTCTATCCGGCTGCGTTGCGACAGGCCGACGATATCGTCCCGCCGTTCCGTGTCAGTGTCGCGCAAATCTCGGAACGGTTCGGCCCTGGCCTCTTCGCCAGCATGACTGTCACCTGATGTAGCAATTTGCAGCCCGGGCAATCCGGAGCGACGGACTCAGACGCCTTGAGTTTGCACCGCAACTGCGCGACAAGCCGCAGCATGAACGTATATTCGGATATCCGCACGCTGGTCGTGGAAACGCTCGACGTGATGGTCGTGGATGGCGACCTTCCCAACGGGCTGGATTACGGAACGGTCTCGGTCGAGCCGCCGCGCGATCCGGCCCATGGCGACATGGCGACGAACGCAGCCCTGGTGCTGTCGAAGCGGGCCGAGATGAACCCGCGGCAAATCGCGCAGCGTCTGGCGGAGCGGATGAAGGGCGATCCGCGCATTCAGTCGATCGACATCGCGGGTCCGGGCTTTCTGAACCTCCGTCTGGCACCCGGTGTATGGGCGGACGTCGTGACCGAGGCGCTCGATGCCGGGCGCCGCTTCGGTCATTCCGGGCTGGGCGCCGGGCTAGAGGTCAATGTCGAATTCGTCTCGGCCAATCCGACCGGACCGCTACATGTGGGCCATGCGCGCGGGGCCGTGTTCGGCGATGCCCTGGCCTCGCTGCTGGCCTTCGCGGGGTATCACGTCACACGAGAATACTACATCAACGACGGTGGCGCGCAGGTCGATGCGCTCGCCCGCTCGGTCTATCTCCGCTACCTCGAAGCTCACGGTCGCGATGTGGATTTCGAGAACGGCACTTACCCCGGCGATTATCTCATCGCAGTCGGCGAGGCGCTCAGGGACAGTGTCGGCGACAAATATGTAGATCAGCCCGAAGAGGGCTGGCTCGACGAGATCCGCAGCTTCTCGACCGATGCCATGATGGACATGATCCGTGAGGATCTGGCCGCGCTCGGCGTCAGGATGGACGTCTTCTACTCCGAGAAATCCCTCTACGGCACCGGCCGGATCGAGGCGGCGCTCGCCGAGCTCAAAAGTCGCGGGTTGATTTACGATGGTGTGCTGGAGCCGCCCAAGGGTCGCGTTCCCGACGACTGGGAGCCGCGGGAGCAGACGCTCTTCCGCTCGACCGCCCATGGCGACGACGTGGATCGGCCGATCAAGAAATCCGATGGCTCGTGGACCTATTTCGCACCGGACATCGCCTATCACTACGACAAGATCCGCCGCGGCTTCGAGGAACTGATCGACGTTCTGGGCGCGGACCATGGTGGCTATGTCAAGCGAATGCAGTCCGCAGTTGCAGCTTTGTCGGACGGCAAGGTGCCGCTCGACATCAAGCTCACGCAACTCGTGCGCCTCTACAAGGCTGGCGAGCCCTACAAGATGTCCAAACGCGCCGGCACCTTCGTGAGCCTGCGCGAGGTGGTCGAACAGGTTGGCCCGGACGTCACGCGCTTCGTCATGCTGACCCGCAAGAACGACGCGCCGCTGGACTTCGACCTCGAAAAGGTGACCGAACAATCCAAGGAAAACCCGGTTTTCTATGTGCAATACGCCCACGCGCGGGTTCGCTCGTTGTGGCGCAAGGCCGAAGATGCGGGGATCATGACGACCGACGTGCCGCTGCTCGAGGACGAGGCGGAGTTCACGGTCGCCCGCAAGATTGCCGAATGGCCGCGGATGCTGGAAATCGCCGCGCGCCATCACGAGCCGCACCGCGTGGCATTCTACCTCCACGAACTGGCCTCCGACTTCCACGCGCTCTGGAACCGGGGCAACGACAAGCCCGAGCTGCGTTTCCTGCATGAGGACGATGAGCCACGGTCGGCCGCAAAGATGGCCCTTGCACGGGCCGTCGGCGTTGTGATTGCCACGGGTCTTGGTATCCTTGGCGTCACCCCGGTCGAAGAGATGCGCTGACCCTCAATCCGGCGCCCGCGACCGGCGGCGAGCAGACGTATGGTTCCTGCTGTATTCCCCTCAAACGGGTGTGCGGCAGGGCACGGAATGAGGCGGAACATGGCTGAAATCGACTGGAACACTATGTCTGGGCAGCAGGCGCCGCGCGGCGCCCTGTCGTCGTTTGCGACATGGGGCGGTGCGGCAATGTCGGCAGCACTGATCGGCGGCCTCGTGGTCTGGGGCTGGCAGCTGACGGTTCGCGACGTCACCGGCGTGCCGGTCATTCGCGCTATCGAGGGGCCGATGCGGATCGCCCCGGACGTGCCGGGTGGAACCCGCGCCGCGCATCAGGGGCTGGCGGTGAACCGCGTGGCCGAAGATGCATCGGAGGTGCCGCCGGCTCAACTCGTCCTCGCGCCGCAAGATCAGGATCTCGTGGATGAGGATCTAGCGGTAGCGCCGCCCGTTCCCGAAGCCTTGACCACAGGCGCGGTCGAAGTATCGACCGACCCGGACGCTTCGACGCGGTCCCGGAACGTTGCCCCTGCGATCGCCGCGACTGATCTCGCGGTGGCCGAGGCGCTCGGACTCACCTCCGACGCTGTCCTGGGTCTGAAGTCGTCACAGGACACTCTGGCGGGCTGGTCGCGGCCTGAGCCCCGGCCGATCCTGCAGCGCGCGTCGCTCGTGGTCGAGACCCCGGCCACCGAGCTTGACCCGGCAGAGCTGACCCCGGGGACCCGCCTCGTTCAACTCGGGGCCTATCCCTCACCAGACGAGGCGCGTGCCGCGTGGGACAGATTGGCAGCGCGCTTCGACGGCTATCTCGAGAACAAGGCGCGGGTGATCCAGCCTGCGAATTCGGGCGGCGATGATTTCTGGCGTCTCAGGGCGGCCGGCTTTGCGGATATCGATGACGCGCGCCGGTTCTGCGCGGCGTTGGTGGCGCGTCAGGCGGAGTGCATTCCCGCGACGGTTCGATAGAACGTTGGGGCAGGGCGCGTTCATCTTCGGCTGTGCCGGTCCCACCCTCGGCCAGGACGAAAGAGACGTGTTTGCCGACAGCCGGCCCTGGGGCGCGATCCTCTTTGACCGGAACATCAGATCTCGCGCGCAACTCACTGATCTCTGTTCGGAAATCAGGGACGTGCTCGGTTTCGCCACGCCGATCTTCATCGATCAGGAAGGTGGGCGCGTGGCGCGATTGAGGCCGCCCGAATTCCGTGACTGGCTTCCTCCCCTGGATCACGTGCGCCGTGCTGGAGCGTCGGCTCGCCGCGCGATGTGGCTTCGCTATCGCCTGATCGCAGCCGAGCTTCGCGGCGTCGGAATTGATGCGAATTGCGCGCCATGCGCCGACGTCGCCCGCGATGAAACCCATCCATTCCTGCGCAATCGCTGCTATGGTGACGATGCGGCCTCAGTGGCTGATCTTTCGCGCGCGGTGGCCGACGGTTTGCTGGCTGGCGGCGTGTTGCCGGTCCTCAAGCACATTCCCGGGCACGGTGCCGCGCGGGCGGACAGCCATCTGGATCTGCCAGTCGTGTCGGATCCTGAACTGGAGGCTCTGGATTTCGCACCGTTCGCGGCGCTCTCGGATCTGCCGATGGCAATGACGGCCCACGTCGTCTATCCGACACTCGACCCGGATCTTCCGGCGACATTGTCGCCTTCTGTCATCGAGACGATCCGCAGGCGCATCGGTTTCAGTGGTCTTCTGATGACCGACGACATCTCTATGGGGGCGCTCGATGGTCCGATAGGCGAGCGATGCCGCAGCGCTCTCGATGCGGGTTGCGACGTGATCCTGCACTGCAACGGCAATCTGGACGAGATGCGGCAAGTGGCGATGGCCTCCGGCGACCTCGGGTCATCCGCCCGGTCTCGCGCCGATGCGGCGCTCGCTGCGCGCAGGGCGCCGCAACCGGCCGACGAGACGGCGCTGGAGGCCGAATTGCACGAGATCCTGGCCGGAGCCGATGTCTGAACCGGACGCCCCGATCGACATTTCGGCACGCCTCGCCGCAGAGGCGCTGATCGTCGACGTGGACGGCTTCGAGGGACCGCTCGACCTCCTCCTGACGCTGTCGCGCTCTCAGAAGGTCGATCTGCGGCGCATTTCCATCTTTCATCTGGCCGAGCAATATCTGGCCTTCGTCGAGGAGGCGCGCAGCCTGCGGATCGAACTCGCGGCGGATTACCTCGTCATGGCGGCGTGGCTGGCGTTCCTCAAGTCGCGCCTGCTCCTGCCGCCCGACCCCGAGGACGAGGGCCCATCGGGCGAAGAGCTGGCCGCACACCTGGCCTTCCAGCTCGAGCGCCTCGAAGCCATGCGCGAGGTGGCGGCCCGGCTGATGGCGCGCGACAGGCTCGGGCGCGACGTCTTTCCCCGTGGTCTGCCCGAAGACGTGATCCGCGTCCGTACAGTCAGCTATACCGCGACGCTGCTGGATCTGATGCAAGCCTATGCGCGGATCCGCACCAAGGACGAGTTTCGACCCTTCGTGTTGGACCGCGACCGGATCATGTCCATGGAACAGGCGCTTGAGCGGATGCGCACCCTTATCCGATTCGCCGGCGACTGGGTCGATCTCGCCACCTGGCTGCCCGGCGGCTGGGAGAGCGATCCGGACATGCGGCGCTCGGCCACCGCCTCGCATTTCGCCGCTTCCCTGGAACTGGTCAAGGAGGGCCGGCTGGAGATCCGCCAGGACTCGACCTTCGCCCCTCTCCGCGTGCGCCGGCGCAATGAGTGAAAACGACGAGCCCGGCCTTTTCGAAGCGCCATCCGAGGCCGCGCAGGAACGCATGGTCGAAGCGATCCTCTTTGCCAGTGCCGAACCGCTCACCGTCGCTGAGTTGAACGGCCGGATGCCCCATGGAGCCGACGCCGCCAGCGCGCTCTCTGCGCTCTCGCGCAGGTACGAGGGAAGGGGGGTGGAGCTGGTTCGCCGGGGCGACAGCTGGGCCTTCCGCACCGCGCCGGATCTGGGCCATCTGATGCGCAAGGAAACGGTCGAGGCACGCAAGCTGTCGCGCGCCGCCATCGAAACCCTGGCCATCGTGGCTTATCATCAGCCCGTCACGCGCGCGGAGATCGAAGAGATCCGCGGTGTAAGTGTGAGCCGGGGCACCATCGACCAGCTTCTGGAGCTCGACTGGATCCGGCTCGGCCGCCGCCGCGAAACGCCGGGACGACCGGTCACATTCATCGTAACCCAGGTCTTTCTCGATCATTTCGGCCTGGAATCGGCACGAGACCTGCCCGGGTTGCGCGAGCTGCGCGAGGCGGGCCTGCTCGAGAACCGTCCGCCACCGGGCGAAGGCGAGATCGAGCCAGGACAGGACGACATGTTCATCGGCCCTTGACCTTGCTGCGGCATTGTCGGAGCGGTGCGGCGCGACGTAGGATCATGTTGCGTCGCAATGATCCGAGGTTTCCCGGTATGAGTGAATTCGAACCGTCCCGGCAGAGGTTCCACTCGACAGCGACCTGTTTCTCCGACGCCTCCTGCGCGATCTGGCGGGCACGCTGCAGAACGTCGTAGGGCTGGAGAGCGCGGCGGGTTATGTGACCACCGTCGGCTCTATCATGGGCAACTGGATCGAGGCGCAGTATCGTGAGGCCAGCGGCAAGGAACGGCTGGCCGTCGACGAGGTGGCGAAGGTTCTGGTCGATCTGAAGGCGCGCATCAACGGCGATTTCTACATCATCGAAGTGAACGAGGAGCGTATCGTGCTCGGCAACCGTCGGTGTCCGTTCGGCGAAATGGTCCGCGACCGTCCGTCTCTGTGCATGATGACGTCAAACGTGTTCGGGCGCGTGACGGCCGAAAACCTGGGCTACGCCCGCGTCGAGCTCAGGGAGACGATTGCCTCGGGCGCGCCGGGCTGCCACGTGATCGTTCATCTCGTGCCCGATACGGGGCAGGGGCGTGACTATTACTCGATCCGTCAAATTCCGGCTTCCGATTGAGGATATGCGCGTGACATCATATCTGGGGGCCGCTTTCGACGCGCTGCCGGTTCCCGCCCTCATCGTCCGGATGGACGGCACGATCGAGCGGGTCAGCCGGGCGGCGAACGAACGCTGCGGGATCCAGCGGGAGGTGGGCTTGCATCTGTCGCAGGTCTGCCGGCTCAATGGCGCAGATCTGGGAGAGCTTCTCCTCGTCGCGGCCGGCACGTCCGCATGGCAGTACTCGGCCGTCACGCTTCTGCGCGGCGCGGAATCCGGCAAGCGAATGCGCGTCCGGCTCTGCAGCTTTCGCTCGACGCCGCGGGACGCCCCGATGATCCTGTTCGTGGAAGACACCGCCGACGCCGAACGGTTCGAGGAACACAGCCGCCTCGTGCAGAGCCTGAATGCCGAACTTGCGACCCATCAACGCCTGCGCAACGACCTCGCCGGAGCGCTGCGGGCCGAACGCCACCTCCATCGCGAACTGATCCACCGGGTCAAGAACAATCTGTCGCTTCTGGCGGTCATCACCCGCTCGCGGCGGCAGGCGTCCGACAGCGAAGAAGTGCACGAGGCCCTGGCCGACGTGGAGGCGCGCCTTCAATCGATCGCCCATGTCCACGACCTTCTCGACAGTCAGGGCGAGATCGATGTGATCGACGCAGCCATGCTGATCGAGCGGCTCTGCCAGACTCTCGAGGAATCGCTCCTGCCCCTTGGCGTGCGGCTGGAACGCGAGCTGGAGAAGATCCGCCTTCACATCGCCGACGCCACGCCGATGGTCCTCATGCTCAACGAGCTTGTGACCAATGCGCTGAAGCACGCCTTTCCGGAACAAGCAGGCACCATCCGGATCGTCCTGCGCCGCCACAGCTCAGATCGGATCGAACTTCGCATCATCGATGACGGGGTCGGCATGACGGACGAGCAGACGCCGCGCACTGGCAGGAGCATCGTCTCCGCGCTGGTGCAGCAGATGAATGGAACCCTGACGCGGGAGTGCGACGGGGGAACCGTCTGGATCCTGCAATTCCCGCCGACCGACCTCGAGAGCGCTCAACGCATCGGCCGAGCCGCAACCTGAGGTCTGCGCCGGCGGATCTGATCGTTGCTCCGACCTGGCGTTCAGTGCCCTTCCGATATGAAAACTTCCGCCTGGATCGGAAAGCAGTCCGACCCCCGCAGGGCCAGCCGCCGAGACGAGTTGGGAAAAACGATCGGCGCCGCGGGCATTCGCGAAGCCGAGCTGCGACTGCTGATCTGTTCGCTGCTCACAACCAGGCAGCGGCGGCTCCGGGCCGCATTGGCGCATCAGTTCTCGCGATTGCGAGGCGTAGGGCTGCGAAAATGCTTGGACAGCTTCAGGCCCTGTCCCTGGTAGTTCGAGGCGAGCCCTGCCCCGTAGAGCCGTTCGGGTTCCGCCGCCATGCGCTCGTAGACGAGCCGACCGACGACCTGCCCGTGTTCCAGCACGAAGGGCGCTTCGTGACATCGCACTTCGAGCACTCCGCGAGAGCCGGCTCCACCGGCCGCTCCCCAGCCGAAGCCGGGGTCAAAGAACCCCGCATAGTGCACGCGGAACTCGCCCACCATCGCCAGGTAGGGCGCCATCTCCGCCGCGTGGTCGGGCGGGATCGTCACCGCCTCGCGGCTCACCAGAATGTAGAACGCTCCGGGATCGAGCACGATCCGGCCATCCCGTGTCCGCACCTCGTCCCAGTACTCGGCGGGATCGTAGTGGTTGACAAGGTCGAGATCCACGAGTGGCGTGTGCGGTCGCGCGCGCCAGCCCACCATGTCGCCGTCGCCATGGTGCAGGTCGACCGAAAACGCCAACCCGTCCGAGATTTTCGCCTCCCGGTTCACCAGCGGCACTCTCTTGTGCAGCGTGGCAAGTTCGGCGTCGGACAAAACGGCCTTGCCGCGCCGGAATCGCATCTGGTTCAGCTTCTGACCCGGGCGGACCAGGACGGAGAACGATCTCGGGCAGATCTCCGCGTAGAGCGCCCCATGGTAATCCGGCGCTATGCGGTCGAACTCGGTCCCGCCATCGGTCACCACGCGCGTCAGCAGATCGAGCCGTCCGGTGGAGGACTTGGCATTGGCCACACCCGCCACCCCGGGTGGAAGCGACAGGCGCTCCTGCAACTCCACAAGATAGACGCAGCCCTTTTCCAGCACCGCGCCGCCGGTCAGGTCGATGTCGTGCATGGCGAGCGTATCGAGGCGCTCAACCACGCTCCGGTCGGCGCCGGGGAGGAAAGAGGCCCGGACGCGGATCGCGCGTGACCCGAGCCGGAGGTCGAGCGATGCGGGTTGCACCTGCGCGTCGTCGAGTCCGTCGGCGCGGATGGCACCGGCCTCGATAAGCATGCGAATCTCGGTATCGGGCAGCACCCCGTGAGCTGTCACGAGGCGGCTCCTGCGATCGAAGATGTCGCATTGGTCGGGCTAGCAGGATTCGAACCTGCGACCTTCCGTCCCCCAGACGGACGCGCTAACCAGGCTGCGCCATAGCCCGACACGGCGTCTTCATAACGAGTTCTCGGCGGGGAACAAGGGCTGGTGCGCATCACGTTGCGGCGTTGTCAGCGGTGCGTCGGACGGGTACGAGTCGCGGCCCGCTCGCGCAGAAGCCGCAATCGTCCGGCCAGTCCGTCGAACGTCTTTTGCGCTTCCTTCGCCACCGCATCGTCAAGCGTGCGTATTTTCTGCGCCGCGCCGAAGCCGTCCTTGTACCGCTTGATCTGAGGTGGCAGCGGAGTGGCAAGTATTAGCGTTTCGAGAGGCGGCGGTGATGGTGTCTCAGGATCCGACGCTGTTTCGCCGCTGGTGTCGGACCGCTCGAGGAACGCGAGCACGGGGTCCTCCTCCGGCTCCGGTTCTTCCTCGGCTTGCGCACCTTCTCCAGCTTCCGTCGTCTTGGCGGCCGCATCGAGCCTGAGCGGCGGATGCGCGCCCGCCGCGTCCGCGTTTTCGGACGCCTCGCGCGCAACCGCTTCTCCACTGGTGGTGGCATCACCGGCCGCCGGCCTTGCCGAGACGGGCGCCAGGGGCTCGACCGGCCCGTGCTCGAGATCCGAAAGGCTTTTCGTTGCCTGCTGCGGCGGGCTGTACGCATCATCGGCTTGGGAATGCCCGTCCGTCGCGTCGCGCTCGGGCGGCTGCGTGAAACTCAAGCGTGACCGATGGTGGAACAGGGTTCCTGTTCCGGCACCGGCTTTCCCTTGAGAGTCCTCGGCATTCGCAGCGTCCGACCCTTCAGCGACGGAAGCTGCCTCCTCCGGATCAACGCTCGCGGCCGTCGCCGCAGATGTTTCTGACGCGCCAATACCCTTCGCGCTCATGTCGTCGTCGGACCGCACGGGCTCTTTCGATCGGTCTGCCGACGCATCGACCATATCAGCGCCGGGCGAAGCTGGTTCCTCCGCACGTTGTTCGCGATCCTCCGCCGTTGCGTCGGGAGCATGGTCTCCCGCATCGGCGGCCGCCCGGGAACTTGCGGCGTCCTCAGGAAGACGTGCCGGGCTATCAACAATATCGCCGGTCGTTGCAGCCTGCGGGTCATCGACCTCGGCCTCGTTTCGTCCGTCAACGGGCGGCAAGGCAGGTTCGACGACATCCGCAGCGATTTCATCCGTCGCATCCCGGGCGGCGGCAACCTCGTCGCCTTCCTCAGAGCCGTCGGGCACGTCGCCGATCGATCCAGGCGCCGCCTCGAACGTCGGGGCCTCCCGGACACTCTCCGTCCCGGCGACGTCCTGCGCGACGGGTTCGGCCGCGGCCCGCGGCGACGTCTCCGGAAGCGAGGTGTCGGTCTGACCGCTCGCCGAGGGCTCGGCGTCCCGAGCGCCCTCCCGGGCCGCAGCGACGACCGGCCCAAGGGCCGATCGCGCCGGATCCGCTGATTGCGGCGGGCCGGAGGCGGGCGCAGGCGCAGCGACCAGTTGCAATTCCGGCTCGATTTCTTCCGCGGATTCGCCGTTGAGGATCGGCAGCGAGAGATCCGAAACATGCCGAACCCCCTTTTCACGCAGGATCTTCTGAACCCCGCGAATCGTCATGCCGTCGTCGTGCAGCAACTTGCGGATGCCGCCGAGCAATTCCATGTCCGCAGGGCGATAGTAGCGCCGCCCGCCGGCCCGTTTGACCGGCTTCACCTGGGTGAAGCGGGTCTCCCAGAACCGCAGGACATGGGCCGGCACGCCGAGCCAGTCGGAGACTTCGCTGATGGTCCGGAACGCGTCGCGTGACTTGGCGGGCATTGCGTGTCAGGCCCGGTTGCCGCCCGCCACCCGATCCTTCATCAGATGCGAGGGCCGGAAGGTGAGAACCCGTCGCGGATGAATCGGCACTTCCTGGCCCGTCTTCGGATTGCGCCCGATCCGGGCCGCCTTGTCGCGCACATTGAAGGTGCCGAAAGACGAAATCTTGACGCTCTCGCCTCCCACCAGGGCGTCGGAAACGTGGTCGAGAACGCTTTCGACGAGATGGGCGGATTCGTTGCGCGACAGGCCCACTTCCCGAAAAACGGCTTCGGTCAGGTCCATGCGGGTCAGGGTCTTGCCAGTCATTCGATTGACCTCCACGTGACTATGGGGAGGATAGGGGGCGAAAAGCAAAAATGTCAACGGGTTGTGGTGCGCCGTTGAAGAAGTCTACCAACGCAGCGCGACAGCCCCCCAGGCCAGTCCGCCCCCGATGGCTTCAATCACGACGAGATCGCCCTCCGCGATCTGTCCCCGTTGACGTCCGACCGAGAGCGCAAGCGGGATCGAGGCGGCCGAGGTGTTCCCGTGATCCTGGACCGTGACGATGACGCGATCCATGGAAACGCCCATTCGCGCGGCGGTTGCCTTGATGATTTGCAGATTCGCCTGATGCGGAACGATCCAGTCGACGTCCGCCCCGGTGAGACCGGCCTTGTCGAGGGCGGCGTGGGCGGTCTGGGCGAGTTTCTCGACCGCGTGGCGGAAGACCTCCTTGCCCTCCATCCGCAGATGTCCGGTGGACTGTGTCGAGACGCCGCCATCCACGTAAAGTATGTCCCGGAACCGCCCGTCCGAATTGAGGTCGGAGGACAGGATTCCGCGATCCGCGCTGGATCCCGCGCCCGCGATCCGCTCCAGCACAACGGCGCCGGCGCCGTCGCCGAAGAGAACGCAGGTGCTGCGGTCGGTCCAGTCGAGGATGCGGCTGAAGGTCTCCGCGCCGATGATGAGTATCCGCCGGGCCTGGCCCGACACGATCAGCGCGTTCGCGGTCGTCAGGGCATAGACGAACCCGGCGCAGACGGCCTGCACGTCGAACGCGAACCCGTGGGTGAGGCCGAGCGCCTTCTGGATCATGGTCGCGGCGGAGGGAAACGTGAGGTCGGGCGTCGACGTGGCGACGATGATCCCATCGATATCGTCCGGGTCGAGTCCGGCATCGGCAAGGGCTGCCTGCGCAGCCTTCAAGCCAAGATCGGACGTGGTTTCGCCCTCAGCGGCAAGATGTCTGCGTTCGATGCCCGTGCGGGAGCGGATCCATTCGTCGGTCGTGTCGAGCGTCTTTTCGAACTCGGCATTCTGAACCACCCTCTCGGGCAGGTAGTGACCGACGCCGCGAATGGCGGCGCGTGTCGTCATTGCGCCTCTTTTCCTTTTCCCGAATTCTCCGCCGCATCCTGCGCAGCGTCCGCGGCGGATGCAACCCGCGCAGCGACGCGCCGGCCGAAGTCGGAGCGGGAAAGGGTGAAGGCCAGCTTGATCGCCGCCGACACGCCGGTGGCGTCCGCTGAGCCGTGGCTCTTTACCACCGTGCCGTTGAGGCCGAGAAACACACCGCCGTTCACCCGGCGCGGGTCGATCCGGGCCTGAAGCCTCTTGAGAGACGTCAGCGCCAGCAGCGACGCGATGCGGCTGAGCGGTGTGTGCTCGAACGCCTGGCGCAGGAGCTCGCCGATCAGCTTGGCCGTCCCTTCACCGGTCTTGAGCGCCACGTTGCCGGTGAACCCGTCGGTGACGATCACGTCCACCTTGGCCGACGGAAGGTCGCCGCCTTCGACGAAACCCACGAAGGAAAAGCTTTCGTCGTCGGCCGTTCGCTCGATGAGATCGTGGGCGACCTTGAGAACGGCGCGCCCCTTGTGCTCCTCGGTGCCCACGTTGAGCAGCCCGACGCGCGGGCAGTCGACGCCAAGCCCGATGCGGGAGTAGGCGGCGCCCATCAGCGCGTATTGCAGCAGGTCGCCTTCGTCGGCGCGGATGTCGGCGCCCACGTCGAGCATCACGTTGAAGCCCGTCGGATTGCGCGACGGCCAGAGGCAGGCGATCGCCGGGCGGTCAATCCCCGGCAGCTTGCGCAGCCGTATCATCGACAGCGCCATCAGCGCGCCGGTATTGCCGCAGCTCACCGCGACCTCGGCCTCGCCGTTGCGCACCGACTCGATCGCCGACCACATGGACGTGCCGCGCCCGTTGCGCATCACCTGGCTCGGCTTGGCGGTCATCTCGACGACGCCCGGCGCGTCACGCACCTCGACCCGGTCGGCGAGCTTGCGCTTCGCCACCAGGCGGGTCAGCTCCGCTTCGGGTCCGTGCAGGATGAAGCGGATGTCGGGATTGATCCTGGCCGAATTGGCGATGCCGGCAACCACGGAAACCGGCCCCCGGTCGCCGCCCATCGCGTCGACCGACAGCACGACCGTGCCCTCGAGCCTGGTCTTGGAGACGGGGGCCATCGCCGGGACGGGACTTGCCCGGCCGCTCAGGCGGCGTCGTCTTCGAGGTCGATCTCGTCGGCCTGTGCCACGACCTCGCGGTCGGCATAATGGCCACACGCCGCGCAGACGTGATGGGGGCGCTTGAGCTCACCGCAATTGGAGCATTCCGCCGGGTTGGCGGCGGTAAGCGCATCATGCGCGCGACGCATGTTGCGGCGCGATTTCGTAACCTTGTTCTGCGGGACAGCCATGTCCTAAACCTTTGTCTTCTGTGAGGGCAGGGCCCTTGTTCCGGTGGAGCCGCGCGACGTGAACACTCTCGCGACCGGCCACGGCGCCCGGTTCTGCGAACGAGGGCGGGAACATACTGCGATTCGATCAGGGCGCAAGGTTTTTCTCCGGCCCTCGACGCGGCTTCCGGGGCGCCGTCAGTCCTTCTTCTCCGTGTCCGTGCCGTCGTCCAGAAGGCGCTTCAACTGCGCCAGCGGTTTCGCGTCCTCGTCGGTCATCGGCGCGACGCCGGGCCCGGCTAAGGCCTGCGCGCCCCCGTCGACACCCTCGGCGCGTGGATAGGCCGGCAGCGCCAGCGCCAGCGCCTCCTCCATCACCGACCCCAGGTCGAGCGCTGCGGGAAGCGCCTCGGCGGTCTCGTCCTCGGGCATCTCGATCTCCGAGCCCTCCTCGTAGGATGGCACATGCGCCAGATACCGCCGGGTGACCGTCTCGTCGATGCGCGTCGTCACCGGTGCCAGGGTCACCACGCAGGGCTGGACCACCGTGGCGCCCAGTTCGGCCTCGAGCCGCCAGTCGCGGCTGCCCTCGGGCGTGACCCGCCCGGCCAGGCGCAGCTTGCGGATCGCGCTGATCCCCAGCCGCTCTGCGAGCGCCGCCCGCGCGTTTGCGTCGGGCTTGAGCTCGAACGTCTCTTCCGCGCGCCGGGTCACCGACAGGCGCACGAGGTGACTCCAGGGGTCAGGCGGCAATGGCATCGCGTCGCTCCGTTCTTGAACAGGCCCGGACCATTATGTAAGCCGCTGGGCAGGGCAAGGGCACCAGCAAAGGGGCAGGGATGGCGCGAGGGTACACGGTCAAGGCGGGTCTGGCCGGACTGGTCCTGGCGCTTGCGGGATGCGCCGACCTCTATCGCAACCACGGCTACGTTCCCGCGGACGAGGATCTCGCCCGCGTCGAACTCGGCGACGACCAGCAGATCGTGGCGCGCGAAGTGGGCCTGCCCACCGCCACCGGCATCCGCGACGACAGCGGCTGGTACTATGTTCGCAGCCGCTGGCGCACCTATGCGTATCGCGCCCCGGTCGAGATCGACCGCGAGGTGGTCGCCATTTCCTTCGACGATGGCGGCGAGGTTGCCAACATCGAGCGCTTCGGCCTGCGCGACGGGAACGTGGTGCGGATCTCGCGTCGGGTCACGTCGTCGAACACCGAGGGCATCGGGTTCCTGCGGCAGCTTCTGGGCAATATCGGCCGCTTCGACGCCTCGAATTTCTTCGGCGACCAGTAGGCGTTCCGGACCCCAATCGCCTCTCGCCACGGTCGTGGCGCGGGGCAGCGGGATTTCACGTAACGTCGTGCATGTCTGCGCGATCTACCGACGCCCTGCGAACATTTAGCCAGGCTCCGCCGAAGAACTGCGGATCTTCATCTCCTTGCGCGCACGGATTTGAATCAGGGGCGCGCGAGTTGGCTCGGGGAGGCATCGGCAGACGATCTCATCGCCTTCATGCTGTTCACGGCCGAGAGCCCTAAGATCGGCATCCACTTCGGCCCCGGCCTAGCCCGCGTCGCCCTCGTCGCGCCGGAAGTCCAGCGCGACCCCGTTCATGCAGTAGCGCAGCCCCGTCGGGTCCGGTCCATCGGGGAAGACATGGCCCAGATGCGCCGCGCAGCGCGCGCAATGGACTTCCGTGCGGCGCATGAAGAGACTGCGATCGTCCTGTTCGCCGACGGCCGCGTCCGAGATCGGTCGCGTAAACGAGGGCCAGCCCGTGCCGCTGTCGAACTTGTCCGCCTGATCGAAGAGTGCAGCGCCGCAGCATACACAGGTGAACTGACCGGGATCCTTCGGAAAATCGTCGTGGGTGAAGGCGCGTTCGGTCTTGTGCTTGCGGGTGACGCGAAAGGCCAGATCGCTCAACTGCGCGCGCCATTCCGCGTCAGACTTGACCACCTTGTCCATCGTCGTCTCCTGCTCGATCCCGTCAACCCAATGCCATATCGCGCCCGCAGAGCGAAAGGCACCCCCCGGTCGCAAGTCCGTGAAGCGCCCCGACCCTTTCGATTGCGGCCAAAAGGCGAATCTTCTCCATCGATCAAGGCCCTTTGCGACGAACCTCCCGCCCTGCGCGAAGCATCGACGGCGCCCGTGGCGTCGCTGCCGCACAGATTGACGGCGCCACGTGGCTCCGATAGCCCGCCCGACATGTCGCGCGCGCCTCTCCTTCAACTCTCCGGTATCGGTCTCGGCTTCGGCGGAGCGCCGCTCCTCGATGGCCTCGATGTGGTGGTGCAGCCAGGTGACCGGGCGGCCCTCGTCGGTCGCAACGGCTCGGGCAAGTCCACCCTGATGAAGATCATGGCCGGTCTGGTCGAACCCGATTCCGGCGTGCGCTCCGTGCCGCCCGGGGCCACCGTGGGCTACATGGAGCAGGACCCGGACCTGTCCGGCCACGCCACGCTGGGCGATTGGGCGGCGTCGAACCTTGCCCCCGACGAGGAATGGCGCATCGACGCGGCGGCGGAGGGGCTCTCCTTCGACCCCGGGCTCGACCCGTCCCGCGCCTCGGGCGGCGAACGGCGCCGCGCCGCGCTCGTCCGCCTGCTGGCCGAGGCGCCGGACCTCATGCTGCTCGACGAGCCCACCAATCATCTCGACATCACGGCGATTCGCTGGCTCGAGGACCGGCTGCGCAGCGCCCCCGCCTTCGTCCTGATCTCCCACGACCGCGCCGTGCTGCGCCACCTGACGCGCAGCGTGCTCTGGGTCGACCGCTCCATCGTGCGCCGCCTCGACCGCGGCTTCGAGCATTTCGAGGCCTGGCGCGACAAGACCTGGGAGGAGGAGGACGAGGCCCGCCACAAGCTCGACCGCAAGATCAAGGCCGAGGGCCGCTGGGCCGTAGAGGGCATCTCGGCGCGTCGCAAGCGCAACCAGGGCCGGGTCCGGGCGCTGGCAGACCTGCGCAGCCAGCGCGCCGCGATGATCCGCCGTCAGGGCACCGCCGACATGGGGCTGGAGGCCGGTCAGCAATCGGGCAAGCGCGTGATCGAGGCGCGCGAGATCGCCAAGTCCTACGGCGGGCGCACCGTCCTCAGCCCGTTCTCGCTCCTGGTCCATCGCGGCGACCGCATCGCCTTCGTCGGCCCCAACGGCGCCGGCAAGACCACCCTGATCCGCATGCTTACCGGCGAGATCGCCCCCGATTCGGGCGAAATCCGCCTCGGCACCAATCTCGACATCGCCGTCTTCGACCAGAACCGCACGGCCCTCGACCCCGACATGACCCTCTGGGACAGCCTCACCGGCAGCCCCGACATGCGCGTCTCCGGCCGCGCCGATCAGGTCATGGTGCGCGGCGCGCCCCGCCATGTCATCGGCTATCTCAAGGACTTCCTGTTCTCCGAGGCCCAGGCCCGCGCCCCCGTCCGCTCGCTCTCCGGCGGCGAGAAGGCGCGGCTCCTGCTGGCGAAGATCATGGCCCAGCCCTCGAACCTGCTGGTCCTCGACGAGCCGACGAACGACCTCGACATCGAGACGCTCGACCTGTTGCAGGACCTCCTCGGCGAGTACCAGGGCACCGTCCTTCTGGTCAGCCACGACCGCGACTTCATCGACCGTGTCGCCACCACCACCGTGCTCTTCGAGGGCGAGGGACGCACCACGCTCCACGCCGGCGGCTGGTCCGACATCCCCGAGGACCAGCGCCTGTCGCGCCCCTCCGCCACGCCGCCCGCGCCGAAACCCGCCGCCACTGCCCCCGAGGCGCCCGCGGCCGCGAAGGCACCCCGCGACGGCCTGTCTTTCACCGAGCGTCACCGCCTCGACGCGCTGCCTGCCGAGATGGCGCGTCTGGAGGCCGAGATCGCCAGGCTTTCGCAGCTTCTGGCCGACCCCGACCTCTACACCCGCGAACCCGCCAGGTTCGCGAGGGCCAGTGACGCCCTCGCCACCCGGCAGACGGCCCTCGCCGCCGCCGAGGAGGAATGGCTCGCGCTCGAGGAAAAGGCCGGCGGCTGACGCCCCGCGCGAATGTCCGCCGAACAAATCTCGCCATTTGTTGCGTGTATGTTACATTCCGCCATGCGGAATCGCGGTGCGTCTTAAACGGCGTCCGGCGCTCCCCATATCCACTGCGGACGTCACCACCCCGACGCCCGAAACGGCACCCGGCGTTCAATGAGATCCGGACATTGGAGATCAGAAAATGACATTTGGAAACCTGACACTTGTAGCTGCGGGAGCGCTTGCGACCGGCCTCGCATTTCCCGCTTCTGCCCAGAAGATGACGGCCCCCGCGCCGGACCCGGTCGTCGTTGCGCCGGTCTACGTGGCACCGGCGTACGACTGGACAGGCTTTTACGCCGGGGCCCAGCTCGGCTGGGGCTCCGGTTCAGCCGATACCGGCGCTGCCGACATCGACCATGACGGGGCGATCGGTGGCCTCAATGTCGGCTACCGGCATGATTTCGGCCAGTTCGTCCTTGGCGGCGAGGCGCAGTACGACTGGGCCAACCTCGATCTCGACGACGATGCCGGCTCCATCGACAACGTGGCGCGGCTCAAGGCGATCGCCGGCTACGACGCAGGCCGCTCGCTGGTCTACGGCTCGGCGGGCTGGACCCGCGCCTCGGCCGAAGTCGGTGGTGAAGACTACAGCGACAGCGGCTGGGTGATCGGCGCCGGGATGGACTATCTCGTCACCGACCGCGTGACCCTCGGCGGCGAGATCCAGTACCACCGCTTCGACGATTTCGACGACACCGGCATCGATGTCGACGCAACGACGATCCAGGCCAAGATGACCTTCCGCTTCTGAGAGGCGCCCGGTCCGGGGCGCCTCGCGTGCCCCGGACCACCCCCGGCCTGCCGGTCACACGGATGTCGGACTGCCCGCGAGGCGCGGTCCATCCGCCGCGGTCCACTTTCATCACCCCATCGATCTTGCTAAGGCCCGCGGGACTGCCCCCCGAGAGGCCCGATGATCCAGATCCGCCTGACCAACACCGCCACCCACCGCAAGGAAGATTTCGACCCGCTCGACTGGCAGGGCGATGCCGTCGCCGAGGCCGATCGTCGGGTGCGCCTCTATGTCTGCGGCCCGACCGTCTATGACCGGGCCCATCTGGGCAATGCGCGCCCCGTCGTCGTCTTCGACACGCTCTTCCGGCTGCTGCGCCACGTCTATGGTGCGGAGCGGGTGATCTATGTGCGTAACATCACAGACGTCGACGACAAGATCCTCGCGCGCGCCGTCGAGAGCGGCCGCCCGATCGGCGACATCACCGGCGAAACGTCCCGCTGGTATGCGCAGGACATGGCCGCCCTCGGGGCGCTCGACCCCACACATGAACCCCGTGCCACCGATCACATACCACATATGGTGAAAATGATCGGTGATCTCATTGCCGAGGGCCACGCCTATGAGGCCGAGGGCCACGTCCTTTTTGCAGTGAAGAGCTACCCCGACTATGGCCGCCTCTCGGGCCGCTCGGTCGACGACATGATCGCCGGCGCCCGGGTCGAGGTCGCGCCTTACAAGCGCGATCCGCTGGATTTCGTCCTCTGGAAGCCATCCGCCGACGATCAACCCGGCTGGGACAGCCCCTGGGGCCGCGGCCGCCCCGGCTGGCACATCGAATGCTCGGCCATGGCCCGCGAGATCCTGGGCCCGGCGTTCGACATCCACGGCGGCGGCAACGACCTGATGTTTCCCCACCACGAGAACGAGATCGCGCAATCCCGCTGCGCCCATCCCGGCGAGGGCTTCGCGCGCGTCTGGCTTCACAACGAGATGCTCCAGGTCGAGGGGCGCAAGATGTCCAAGTCGCTGGGCAACTTCTTCACCGTGCGCGACCTGCTCGACCAGGGCTGGCCCGGCGAGGTCATGCGCCTCGTCTTCCTCGGCACCCATTACCGCAGCCCGATGGACTGGACCGAGGCGCGCGCGCGCGAGGCGATGGCCACCCTCCGCCGCTGGTATGGCCTCGCCGCCGGGGCCGGGGCGGGCGACCCGGATCCGGCCGTCGTGGACGCGCTCGCCAACGACCTCAATACCGCCGGCGCCATCGCCGAGCTGCACCGTCTCGCCCAAGCCGGCGACGCGGCGGCGCTGCGTGGCAGTCTGGCGCTTCTTGGTCTGATGGAAGGCGGCGTCCCGGCCTGGGCCGCCGCGCCGGAGGCCGACGCGAAGCTCGCCGCCCTGATCGAGGGGCTGCTGGCCGACCGGGCCGCCGCGCGAGAGACGCGTGATTTCGCCCGCGCCGACGCCCTGCGGGACGGCTTCGCCGCGGCCGGTGTCGTGGTCAAGGACACCGCGTCCGGCGTCGAGTGGGAGCTTGCCCCCGACTTCGACCGCGCCCGGCTGGAGGCGTTGCGATGACCAAAGCTCGCCGCGCGTATGCACAGGGGGTGTACAGGGGGTGTACGCTTTGCATGACACCGCTTTTCGCCGGATTTCGCCGATGACACGCGAGCGCCTGTACCTCTACGACACCACCCTGCGCGACGGTCAGCAGACCCAGGGCGTCCAATTCTCCACCGGCGAAAAGCTGAGGATTTCCAGTGCCCTGGACGAGCTCGGGCTGGACTACATCGAAGGCGGCTGGCCCGGCGCGAACCCGACGGACTCGGCTTTTTTCGACGCCAGACCAGAGACTTCGGCGACCCTGACCGCCTTCGGCATGACCAAACGCGCCGGCCGCTCCGCCGCCAACGACGACGTGCTCGCCGCGGTCATGAACGCCGGCACCAGCGCGGTCTGCCTGGTGGGCAAGACACATGACTACCATGTTGAAAAGGCACTCGGAATCTCTCTGGACGAGAATGTCACCAACATTCGCGAGAGCCTTGCGCACGTCGCCCGCAGCCGCGAAGCCCTGTTCGACGCCGAGCATTTCTTCGACGGCTACAAGGCCAATCCCGGTTACGCCATCTCCTGTCTCCAGGCCGCGCTAAGTGTTGGAACCAGATGGATAATCCTGTGCGACACCAACGGCGGCACGCTGCCGTCCGAGATCGCGCGCATCTGCGCCGAGGTCATCGCCTCCGGCATTCCCGGAGACCGCCTCGGCATCCATTGCCACGACGACACCGGACAGGCCGTCGCCGGCTCGCTCGCCGCGCTCGAGGCCGGCGTGCGTCAGATCCAGGGCACGCTCAACGGCCTCGGTGAGCGGTGCGGGAACGCCAACCTCACCACACTCATCCCCACGTTGTTGTTGAAGAAAACCTACGCCGACCGGTTCGAGACCGGAGTCCCCGACGGCGCGTTGAAGGGCCTGACGCGGATCAGCCGCATGGTCGACGAGATCCTCAACCGCGTGCCGGTGCGCTCGGCGCCCTATGTCGGCGCGTCGGCCTTTGCCCACAAGGCGGGACTGCACGCCAGCGCCATCGCAAAGGACCCCTCGACCTACGAGCACATCGCTCCAGCCGCCGTCGGCAACGAACGTGTCGTGCCCATGTCCAACCAGGCCGGTCAGTCGAACCTGCGGGCGCGTCTTGGCGGCATGGGACTCGCGGTCGAACCCGGCGACCCCGCCCTGGCGCGAATCCTGGAAATCGTGAAGGTACGCGAGGATACGGGTTACAGCTACGATGTCGCGCAAGCCAGTTTCGAACTCGTCGCACGCGCCGAACTGGGCCGCAAACCTGATTTCTTCGAGGTCAAGCGCTACAAGGTCACGGTCGAGCGTCGCAAGAACAAGCACGACCGCATGGTCAGCCTCTCCGAAGCCGTCGTGGTGGTGAAGGTCGGCGATGAGAAGAAGCTCTCGGTCAGCGAAAGCATGGACGAGGACGGAACCGATCGCGGCCCGGTCAACGCGCTCTCCCGCGCACTCGGCAAGGACCTCGGTCAATATCAAGAGGTTATCGATGACATGCATCTGGTGGATTTCAAGGTGCGCATCACGCAGGGCGGCACCGAGGCGGTGACCCGCGTCATCATCGACAGCGAGGACGGCAAGGGCCGGCGCTGGTCCACGGTCGGTGTTTCGCCGAATATCGTCGATGCGTCGTTCGAGGCGCTTCTCGACGCGATCAATTGGAAGCTGATCCGCGATTGCGGCGATGGCACCTCGCCGGGCGGCCCATGAAATCCGAGGATAAGTCGACTTTCATGTCATTTTCTGAAGGACTTAAGAGACTGACGCCAAGTGAACCCGCAGGTGTTCTCTGGGGGCGCAAGTGGCTTGCCTGAAGGGAACGGCGCATATCTGCGACGCCGGTGTCACCGGCCTTGAGCTTCAGGCGGACCTCGGTGGGACGGCGATCGGGCGGGGCCTCGACCGGGTCTCGGTCCGGCAGGGAGACATCGCCGGTAACACGGAGCCCTGCGACGTCATCTGGTCGGCCGGATCGCTCTGTTTTCCTGGTGTGATCGAAGGTTTGAGAACAGGGCACGGGGCGCTTTCGCCGGGCGGCGCCGCGGCGTTCAGCGAGTGGGCTGGATGTTCGCCGGACCCGGCGGAGGACGTGCGCGCGTTCGGGTCAACCTGTACGGCGATGACCGATCGGGCAGGGATCGCCGCGCGCGTGCGGGATGCCGGATGGGAGACACTCGACACGCGAATGTTCTGCGAGATCGCGCGGGAGGCCTGTTTCGGCCCGATGGAAGCGCGTCCGCGAGACTTGCCCGCAACCGGCGGCTCGCCGTCCCGGAACGCGGCCGCGGACGAGATCCTGGTCTGGCGCAAGTACCGAAGGTCGTTTGGCTATCTTCTGTCGGCGGTTCGTCCGGCATGACCATCGAGGCATGCGCCGAGATCGTCCGGCGCGGAGATCCGGATCGTTTTCAGGCGGCTCTCGCCGCTCCGCCCGCGGCGCGCAACGTGCTTTTCCCGCTCTATGCGTTCAATGTGGAAGTGGCCCGTGCGCCTTGGGTCACGAACGAGGCGCTGATCGCCGAAATGCGATTGCAGTGGTGGCGGGATGCCCTCGACGAGATCGCAGGCGGCGCGGCCGTGCGACGCCACGAGGTGACGACGCCTCTGGCACTCGCGCTCGACAGGGCCGGAGCCGAAGCCATGAAGACACTCGTCACGGCCCGGCGCGCCGATCTGGAGAAGGTGCCGTTTGCAGACGCCATGGCGCTCGACGCCTATCTCGATGCAACGGGGGCGGCTCTGATGTGGACCGCCGCGCGTCTGCTCGGGGCTCCCTGCGACGCGGAGCCTGCGGTTCGGCAGCTTGGGTTCGCGTCGTCTGCTGCGAGCTATCTGCTTGCGGTGCCGGCTCTGCAGGCCCTCGGGCGTGTGCCTTTCGCCGTGGACGATGGCCCGTCGCGGCTGAGCCGGCGTGGACTGGACGCGCTTGGGCAGGGCCGCCGCGCCATCGCCAGGGTGCCGGGTCGGGCGCGCGCGGCCCTTTTCCCGGGCTGGCAGGCGGCGGCGATCCTGACGCGGGCCGGGCGCGAGCCGAGTGCGGTGACCGAGGGGCGATTGCGGCCGGCGGAGGCCGGGCGGCGCTGGCGGCTGCTGCGGACGGCTCTGACGGGACGGATCTAGGCCGCCTGTCGCGGCCGCATCGCCAGCCAGATGAGCGCGCCGCCCGCCAGGACGAGGAACGGCACCATGGCCATGTTCACGGCCGCCCAGCCTTCGGCCGCCGTGCCGCCGGAGCAGTTCATCAGACCGCCGGAGGCCAGAGAGGCCACCGTGACGCAGCCGAACACCAGCGCATCGTTCATGCCCTGTACGCGGCCGCGCTCTTCGGGGCGATGGGCGTTGGCCAGCATGGTGGTTGCGCCGATGAATCCGAAGTTCCATCCGATCCCCAGGAGGATGAGCGCGCCGAAGAAATTCGTCGCGTCGACGCCGGCCAGACCGGTCAGTCCCGCGCCGCCGAGGATGACCAGTCCGATCGCCACGATCCGCTCGACGCCGAAGCGCGCGATCAGGTGACCGGTGAAGAACGATGGCAGGAACATCGCGATCACGTGCGCCGAGACCACGTCGGCCGCCATGCCCTTGTCGTAGCCGCACCCCACGACGGCCAGCGGTGTCGATGTCATGATCAGGTTCATCAGGGCGTAGCTGACCATGGCGCAGATGATCGCGACCGACACCCTAGGCGTCGCCAGCAATTCCAGGCGCGATCGGCCGCGCGGCGCGTCGGCGCGGGGCGCGGGCGGGCGTGGGATGTCGAGCGCCAGAAAGAGCAGCGATCCAAAAAGGTTGACCCCGATCACCGCAAGGTAGGTTCCGAGAAACGGCACCACCATCGAATCGGCCGTCACCTTCACCAGTTGTGGCCCGATCAGCGCCGAGGCGAGGCCGCCCGCAAGAACGTAGCTGATCGCCTTGGGCCGGAAATCTTCCGACGCCGTGTCGGCGGCGGCGAACCGGAAAAAGCCTTGTGCGCTCATGTAGATGCCGGTCATCAACGATCCTGCGAGGAAGATCGGAAAGCTGGCTTCGGCCAGCCCCCATGCGCCGATCGCCGCGCCGCCCGCGCCGGCTGCCGCGCCGATGAAGAAGCCCGTGCGCCGTCCGAATCGCTGCATGATCGCCGCAAGCGGTTGCGCGGCGAGCATGGAGCCCAGAACGATCAGCGAGATCGGCAGCGTCGCGAAGCATGGGTTCGACGCCAGCGACTGGCCCGCGAGTCCGCCAACCGTGAAGATCATCGGCATCTGCGCCCCCAGAATCGCCTGCGCGGCGACGAGGACGGCTACGTTGCGGCGGGCGCGATCGGGCGTGAAACGGTTCGGCATGCGCAACTTGCTACAGGGGCGTTCAGGCCTCCACAAGTCGGCCGGGAGGCCGCCGCGGTTGCGCCTTCGTTTGCCCGCGATCATAGTCCGCTCCCCATGAAGCGTGACGTGGAACGGCGCGGTCGCAACCGGCCGCTGGAAGTCCTTTTGCTGGCCGGAACGAGCGAGGCGCGCGCCATCGCCCGCGCCCTCGGCCTCATGGAGGGCGTCGCGGCGAAGGTCGGGTATCGAACCGGTCGGGTCGCGGAGGATCTGCCGCTTCCCGGCGTATGCATGGCCGGAGAGAGTGACACGGACCTTGTCGGCTGGCTTCGTGCCGAAGGATTCGATACCGTCCTCGATGCAGCCCATCCGTTCGATGCCGGGTTGGGGTGCTTGCGGCCATCGCTCTGCCGCGCGGCGGGAGCTGACTATCTACGGATTCTGAGACCCCCGTGGCGCCCCGGGCCGCGCGATACCTGGACCGAGGTGGCTGATCTGGGCGCAGCGGCGCGTTGCATCCCCGCCGGCGCGCATGTGTTCGTCACGGCGGGCCGCGGGCGGATCGAGGCCGCGCCGGAGCTCGGGCGTCACCACGTCGTCGTGCGGCGTCGCGCGCCCACGAGAGAGCCGTTTCCATTTCCGGATGGGCATTACCGGGTCGAGGAGGGACCGTTCACCGTGACGGGCGAGCGCGATCTTTTTCGCCGGCTGGGGATCGAGTGGTTGATCTTGCACAACGCAGGTGGGGAGGGTGCCTGGCCCAAGGTCGCGGCGGCGCGGGAACTGGGGTTGCCTGTCGCGATGATCAGACGGCCCGATCCGCCTGAATCGAGCCGCGTCGAGACGGCCGAGGCCGCGCTCGCCTGGGTCAGGGCGCGGCTATGAGCGGGCGGATCATCGAAAGCCCGGATTGCGTCGCGGAAGGAGCCGCATGGCTGGCGCGCGTCGAGCCCAGGTTCGCCGCGGCCCTCGACCTCACCGGGCCTCTGCCGCTGCGCCGTCGTTGCGACGGGTTCGAACCGCTCCTGTCCGCCATCGTCAGTCAACAGGTCTCCGTTGCTGCCGCCGACGCGATCTGGTCACGGCTGCGGACGGCCAGGCTGACGGGGCCGCGCAAGATCCTCGTCGCCACGGATGAAGACTTGCGCGCCTGCGGCCTGTCTCGCCAGAAGATCCGGTATGCCCGGGCCCTGGCGGCGGCCCGGCTGCCGTACACGAATCTGCGCGACCGGCCGGACGAAGATGTGGTGACAGTCCTGACGGAAGTTCCCGGCATCGGACGGTGGACGGCAGAAATCTACGCCATGTTCTCGCTCGGGCGGGCCGACGTCTTCGCTCCGGCGGATCTGGCGCTGCAGGAGGCCGCGCGGCTGCTCTTCGAGATGCCCTCACGCCCGACGGAACGCGAGTTGCGGGCTCTGGCCGAGGCCTGGTCGCCGTGGCGGGCCGTTGCGGCGCGGCTGCTCTGGGCCTACTACCGCGTCGCCAAGGAACGCGAGGGGATCAGGTGATGCGAGAGTTGCAGAGTGCGCGGCGCGGTGCGCCCGAGGGGACGGCCAGAGCGGTCGTGGTGTTCCTGCATGGCTATGGTGCCGACGGTGCAGATCTTCTGGGCCTTGCCGAGCCGCTGGCGCCGCATCTTCCGCATGTGGCGTTCTACGCACCCGACGCGCCGGAGCCCTGCACCGGCAATCCGATGGGCCGGCAATGGTTCCCGATCCCATGGCTCGACGGCTCAACCGAGGCCGCCGCCGGAACTGCGATGGCGCGGTCCATCGCGGATCTGAACGCCTTTCTCGACCGGGTGCTGGCAGAGGAAGGTCTGGAAGCCGATCGGATGGCGCTCGTCGGGTTTTCCCAAGGTACGATGATGGCGCTTGCCGTGGCACCGCGCCGGACCGCGCCGCTGGCCTGTCTTGTCGGGTTTTCCGGGCGATTGCTGCATGAAGAGAATCTGGGCGACGAGACGCTGTCGCGCTTTCCGGTTTTGCTGTTGCACGGAGACCAAGACGAGATGGTCCCGCCGGAAAGCCTTCCCCACGCGGCCGATGCGCTGACCGGAGCCGGATTCGAGGTCTTCACGCATGTGATGCGCGGCACCGGACACGGGATTTCGCCCGACGGGCTGGGGGCGGCAGCGCGGTTCCTCATCGACCGGCTGCCCGACTGAGAGCGGCCGCCACGGCTCTGATCCAGCTCCAGTCAAGGGCGCCGGAGCATTCCACAGCATGTCGTGGGACTTGCGAGGTCAAAAGCTACATATATAGTCGGTGACGTTGGGGCGGCGGCTCCGCCTCCCCATTGTCGGCCGCGTATGACGGGATAGTGGGGGTTTGTCTGGCATGGACGGGGACTTCAGAACGAGTTTCGTAAGGGAACCGCAGGGCGTCAGGCACTATCCTGCCTTGGTTCTGAACGCCGATTACCGGCCGCTTTCGTACTACCCGCTCTCGCTCTGGCCTTGGCAGGAGGCGATCAAGGCGGTCTGGCTCGACCGGGTGCAGATCGTGGCGGAATACGACCACTACGTTCGCAGTCCGTCCACCAGCATTCGAATACCTTCGGTGGTGGTCCTCAAGGACTACGTCAAACCTCAGAAGCGCGTGGCCTTCACGCGCTTCAATTTGTTTTTGAGGGACGGTTTCGCCTGCCAGTATTGTGGCGGAAAGGCCGATCTGACCTTCGACCACGTGATCCCGCGTGCGCGCGGCGGCATCACCAGCTGGGAGAACGTCGTCGCCGCCTGCGCGCGCTGCAACCTCCGCAAGGGTGCGCGCAGCCTGCGTCAGGCCGGCATGTCGCTGCGCCGGTCGCCCCGCTGTCCCGAGGCCGAGGAACTGCGGAACCAGGGCCGCAGGTTCCCTCCCAACCATCTGCACGAAACCTGGATCGACTTCCTCTACTGGGACGCCGAACTGCAGGCCTGAGCGCCGTAACTGCGCCTCCGGCATACACAAAAGCGGAGGAGGGGCCCGCCAACTGTTGTACGCAAGGTTGCGCGCGCTACTGTGCGTCGACCCAGAGGCCCAAGCTCAGGAAGGAGCGGCTGCGACCATGGTATCGCGCGTCATTCCCGTCGAACCGTTCGACCTCGTCATCTTTGGCGGCACGGGCGACCTGGCCCGCCGCAAAATCCTGCCGGGACTCTATCGCCGCTTCGTTGCCGGGCAGATGCCCGACGAGGCGCGCATCATCGGCGCCGCGCGTTCGGAACTCGACGAGGGCAGCTATCGCGACATGGTCCGCGAGGCGATCGAAGAGGTCGTGGCCGAAGACCGGCGCGAGGGCGACACCCTCGCCGCCTTTCTCGACCGCGTGACCTACATCCCGATCGATGCCCATGGGGACGGCGGCTGGGACGCGCTGAAGGAAAGCGTGCGGGACGACGTCGTCCGCGCCTTCTATTTTTCGGTGGCGCCGTCGCTCTTCGGCTCTCTGGCCGAACGCCTGCACGAGCGCGGCATCGCCCACGGTGAAAGCCGCATTGTCGTGGAGAAACCCTTCGGTCGCGACCTTGCTTCGGCGCGGCGGCTCAACGACACGCTCGCCGAGCATTTCGACGAGCGCCAGATCTACCGCATCGACCATTACCTGGGCAAGGAGACGGTTCAGAACCTCATGGTGGTTCGGTTTGGCAACGTCCTTTTCGAGCCGCTCTGGAACAGCCAGTACGTGGATCACATCCAGATCACGGTTGCCGAGACGGTCGGCGTGGCGGGGCGCGGCAGCTATTACGACAAGTCGGGCGCCATGCGGGACATGGTGCAGAACCATCTTATGCAGCTCCTCTGCCTCACGGCGATGGAGCCGCCGAGCCGGTTCGAACCCGACGAGGTCCGCGACGAGAAGCTCAAGGTCATCCGTGCGCTCGACCCGGTTCGAAAGGCTGACGTTGTGCGCGGACAGTACGAGGCGGGCGACGCGCCGTCCTACCGCGACGACGTGGAAGATCCGCGCAGCCGGACCGAAAGCTTCGTCGCGCTCAAGGTTCATTTGTCGAACTGGCGTTGGGCGGGAACGCCGTTCTACCTGCGCACCGGCAAGCGGCTGCGGGCGCGCCAGTCCGAGATCGCCGTGGCGTTCAAGGATGCGCCCCACTCGATCTTCGGGGAGGGCAGCCAGACCCACCGCAACGTCCTGACCATCCGTCTGCAGCCCAACGAGGGCATCACGCTGGGCGTTACCATCAAGGAGCCGGGGCCCGGGGGTATGCGTCTGATCGACGTGCCGCTCGACATGACGTTCGCCGACGCGCTGGGCCCTGACGTCGAGGATGTGCCCGACGCCTACGAACGGCTGGTCATGGACGTCATCCGTGGCAATCAGACCCTCTTCATGCGAGGCGACGAGGTCGAGGCGGCCTGGGCCTGGACCGATCCGCTGATCGCGCGCTGGGAAGACGGGGGCGACCCGCCAAAGCCCTATGAGCCGGGCAGCGCCGGCCCTGAGGACGCTGCCGTGATGATGCACCGCGAAGGCCGCAAATGGCGGGAGATCAAGACATGAACCTGGTCGAATACCCCGACCGCGAGATGATGATGATCGATCTCGCCAACCGTCTGGCGGGCGAGATCCGTTCGATCCTGTCACACGAGGATTGGGCGACGTTCGCAGCCCCCGGCGGAACGACACCGGGTCCGATCTTCGACGCACTCTGCGCGGCCCAGCTCGACTGGTCGCGGGTGCGCGTGGTCCCGACCGACGAACGTTGGGTGCCCGAAACCTCGCCGCGCTCCAACGCGCGACTGCTGCGCGAGCGGCTCCTGGTCGACCGCGCGGCCGCCGCAACCCTGATCTCGCTCCATGCCGAGGCCGACGCACCGGAAGCCCGTCTCGACGAACTCAGCGAGCAGGTGCGCTCTGTCATGCCGGTTTCCGTGCTGCTGCTCGGGATGGGAGCCGACGGTCATGTGGCGTCGCTCTTTCCGGGGGCAGACCGGCTCGACGATGCGATGGACGATGACGCGCCGCCGCTCATGGCGATGCGCGCGCCCGGCGCGTCGGAGCCGCGTGTGACGCTGACGCTTCCGGTCCTGCGGGCGGCGGTCTCGACGCACATTCTCATCACGGGTCCGGAGAAGCTGGAGACGCTGCGCAAGGCGCGAGGCGCGAAGGCCTCCCAATACCCCGTTGCGGCCTTTCTTGGCGATGCGACAATTCACTGGGCGGAATAGACATGCGTTGGAATGAACTGAAAGAGCGGGCAAATTCGGCTTCCGACCGGCCCTTCTCCGAGCTTTTCGCGGATCAGGCGCGGGCTGCGGAATATGCCATCTCGGCCGGCGATCTCTACTTCGACTATTCCAAGACGAACATCGCATCCCGCGAACGCGATCTTCTTCTGGACCTTTATGCCGAGGCGGACGTTCCGGCGCGCCGCGACGCGATGTTCCAGGGCGCCCGGATCAACGAAACCGAGGGGCGCGCGGTTCTCCATACGGCATTGCGCAATCTCGACGGGGGCGCCGTCGACGTCGACGGCCAGGATGTCATGCCGGAGGTCCGCGCGACGCTGGAGCGCATGGCCAGGTTCGCAGACGCGGTCAGGAGCGGCACCTACAGCGGCGAGGGCGGGGCCATAACCGATGTCGTCAATATCGGCATCGGCGGGTCCGATCTGGGGCCGGCGATGGCGGTTTTGGCGCTCGCGCCCTACCACGACGGGCCGCGCTGCCATTTCGTCTCCAACGTGGACGGCGCACAGATCGCTGACACGCTGCGTCCGCTGGATCCGGCGACGACTCTCGTCATCGTGGCCAGCAAGACCTTCACCACCGCCGAGACGATGGCCAATGCCCGGACGGCGCTGGCATGGATGGACGAGCGGGTGGAAGAGCCGGGGAAGCAATTCGCGGCGCTCTCTTCGGCGGCCGACAAGACGGCGGCGTTCGGCATCGACAGCGCGCGCGTCTTCGGGTTCGAGGACTGGGTCGGCGGGCGCTATTCCATGTGGGGGCCGATCGGGCTCAGCCTGATGATCGCGATCGGGCCGGACGCCTTCCGGGCCTTCCTGCGCGGCGGGCAATGGATGGACACCCATTTTCGTGTCGCCGAGCCGCAGCACTGTCTGCCGGTCATGCTGGCGCTGGTCGGGATCTGGCACAACCAGGGCTGCGGCTACGCCACACGCGCGGTTCTGCCCTACGAACAACGGCTGGCGCGGCTGCCAGCCTACCTTCAGCAGCTCGAGATGGAGAGCAACGGCAAACGCGTGTCGATGGACGGCAAGGCGCTCGAGATCCATTCGGGGCCGGTCGTCTGGGGGGAGCCGGGAACGAACGGGCAGCACGCCTTCTACCAGCTCATCCATCAGGGCACGCGGATCGTTCCTTGCGAATTCATGGTCGCCGCCGAGGGCCATGAAGACGATCTCGCGCATCAGCACCGGATGCTGATCGCCAACTGTCTGGCCCAGTCGCAGGCCCTGATGCAGGGCCGAAACCTGGAGGAGGCCCGCGAATTGATGGCACGGCAGGGTCTTGATGGGGAAGAGTTGGAGCGTCAGGCGCGGCATCGGGTCTTTCCCGGCAATCGCCCCTCGACCACGCTGCTTTATCCGAAGCTCACTCCGTATGTGCTTGGCCAGATCGTTGCGCTCTACGAGCATCGCGTCTTCGTGGAAGGGGTCATGCTCGGCCTCAATTCCTTCGACCAGTGGGGGGTGGAACTCGGCAAGGTGCTGGCCCAGGGGCTGGAACCGACCCTGGAGGGCAAGGAGCCCCGCGGCGCACTCGATGGATCGACCCGCGCCCTCGTCGACTGGGTCCGGCACAACCACGGCTGAGCACGCGCCGCGTCCGCCCCACCATTAAAGGTCGCGAAACCTGTCGCCCCTATGTCTGCGCGTCGGCGGATCGCGTGGTCTGCCGCGTGCGAGATCGCAATCGGGGGCAGCGGCTTGATGACACAACTCGATCCTTGCCTGGCGACGCCTGCCGTGCGCGGTCCCGCGACCGCATGTCCGACGCCCAGGTTCGTGCTCCGGATCAGCAGCCGTGGCCCGGTCGACCGGCTTTGACAGGAATGATTTGATGAGCGGCAGCAAGATACGGGTACTCGTCGTCGACAATTCCAGAACCATCCGGGCGATTGTCCGGACCATCCTGTCACGCGATCCCGAGATCGAGGTCGTCGGTGAAGCCGCCGACCCCTACGAGGCGCGCGAGGAGATCAAGCGGCTCAATCCAGACGTGCTGACGCTGGACGTCGAGATGCCGAAGATGGACGGGCTGGAGTTCCTTGGCCATATCATGCGCCTGCGACCGATGCCGGTGGTGATGGTCTCGTCGCTCACCCAGAAGGGCAGCGCGGCCGCGGTACGCGCCCTGTCGCTGGGCGCGATCGAATGCGTGGACCGGGAAGAGGTGCAGCGCGACATCAAGGGAGGCACGTTCCTGTGCGACATCGTTCGCGTCGCGGCGCAGGCGAAGGTGCGCGCCGCGAGTGCGCCCAAGGTCTTCGAGGCCGCGACCGGATTCAACTGGAACGGAAAGTTCCTGCTGATCGGAAGTTCAACCGGCGGTGTCGACGCTCTCGAGCGGGTGCTGTCGCAATTCCCCGGAAATTGCCCGCCGACGATGATCTGCCAGCATATGCCGCAATCGTTCCTTGCGAGCTTCGCGCTGCGCATGAACGCGACGATGCAGCCGGAAGTCGCGCTGGCGCAAGATGGCGAGCGCCTTGAGCAGGGCAAGGTCCTGCTTGCCCCGGGTGGCACCACGCACCTGACCGTGGCTGGCACGGCCGCGCCCTATGCGCGGCTGGTCGCCGATGACGGCACACATCTGCACGTTCCCTCGGTCGACGTGCTCTTCCAGTCGGCCCGAAGGCATTCCAAGGAGATCGTCTCCGCGATCCTGACGGGCATGGGTCGGGACGGAGCGGCGGGGATGCTCGAGTTGCGCCAGGGCGGCGCGACCACATTCGCCCAGAGCGCGCAGACCTGCGTCGTTGACGGCATGCCCCGCGTCGCGCGCGAACTGGGTGGCGTCATGAAATCCATCGATATCGACAAGATGGCGCGGGCGCTCCTGGATGCCTGCGGACAATCCGGAAGGGCCGTCGCGTGAACTCGATGTCGTCCAACATCAAGCATATCTCGCAGGGCGAGTTTGCCGTCGACACTGCGCCGGACGCCATCATCGCAACCATCCTGGGCTCCTGCGTGGCCGCCTGCATCTGGGATCCGCTCGCCAGGGTGGGGGGCATGAACCATATCCTGCTGCCCGACCGGACGGAAATCGTTCCTGCGGTGAACGGTTTTGGCGCGTCCGCGATGGAGCAACTGATCAACGGCCTGCTCAAGCGGGGCGCACAGCGCGCACGCCTGCGGGCGAAGGCGTTCGGAGGCGCCAAGATGATCGCCAATTTCACCGATATCGGCGAGCGCAACGCGGCCTTTGTGACCGATTACCTCAAGGCCGAAGGGATTCCCTGCGAGGGCGCGAGCTTTGGCGGCAATCAGGCGCGGATGGTGCGGTTCTGGCCCCACACCGGCGTCGCACGTCAGCGCCTGGTCGAGCGGATCGAAGAGAACATCCCCCTTCAGAAGCCGAAGGCGAACGACGTCGAACTGTTCTGAGGTCCTGCAGCACTCGTCACCCTCCGGACGCGGTCGAGGCGATCGTCCTCGACGGCCTCGCCGCTTGACAGACGTGCTCCGATGGGGGACGAGGATCACGCCTCGGTCCGGCGGTTCCGCCGTCGGTGAAAAGGGAACACGGGACGACCCATCGGGTCGCAGTCCGTGGCTGCCCCCGCAACTGTAAGCGGTGAGCGCGGTCGATCACGCCACTGGGCCCCGTCGGGGTCCGGGAAGGCCGGCCAAGCGACGATCCGCAAGCCAGGAGACCTGCCGCGGCGATCACCCTGTCCGGGTGCGGGGCGCATCTGGGACGACGGATCCTTCCGGCGTGGTGACGACTCACCGTCTGCCGGAGGGTTGCCCTTCCGACAGTCCGATATCGGTGGCGGGCGCGGCCCGTCGCAGGAAGGGGCGACATGCGATATCAACTCCTGGCAACGACACTCATATGCGTCGCGGCGCAGCCGCTGGTCGCACAGCAAACCGGTGTGGGCGAGATGATCGGGACGGTAATCCTCGACGGAGTCATTCCGTCGGGTCAGATGACCTACAGCCGCGCCTATTCCGTGGACGTCATATCCGGCGCGGCACTGCGTGCGACGGGGGAGGCTCTGGTCTCCGACGTGCTGGCAAGGCAGGCCGGCCTCAGCCTCAGCCGCAATGGCGGGCTGGGACAGACGACGACCTTGCGGATGCGCGGTCTCGGCAGCGAGTACATCGCGGTCCGGATCGACGGTATCGAGGTGAACGACCCGAGCAATCCCGAGAATTTCTTCGACTTCGGTCAATTGACCAGCGCCGGCGTTTCGCGGATCGAGATCCTGCGCGGGGCGCAATCGGCTGCTTTCGGCAGCGACGCGGTCGGTGGCGTGATCAACCTCGTGACGGCCCGGCCGGAAACGCCGGGCCAGAGCCTCGATGTGGCCGCGGAACTGGGCTCCCAGGCGACGAGACGGGTCTCGCTCGGCTATGGCGCGACCGGTGAGCGCGCCGAGTTTGCGTTCACGGCCAGCAGCCTGACGACGGACGGGATTTCCGCGGCCGACGAAAACGACGGCAACGCCGAAGCCGACGGGTTCGATCAGACCCAGCTCACCTTCTCGGCTGCGTTCCAGGCGACGGAAGACGTCCGGATCGGCGCCTCGGGCTTCCGGATCGATAGCGAAGGCGAGTACGATGCGACCTTTCCCGAATTCGCCGACGGCACGCCCGACGACGTGTCGGCGATCGAAGTCGTGGGGGCTGCGTGCCTTCGCAGAGATCCATGCCATTGGCATCGACCACACATTCGCGGTCACCCGGTTTGAATCGGACCGCGAGTTGAAAAGCGACGGGTTCAAATACCCGTTCGCGGGATTCCGTACCACGTTCGCCTATACCGGCACGATGCATCCGGGAGCCGACACGACGCTCGCATTTGGAGCCGAGCGCACGGAGGAAGCATTCGAGGCCGGCATCGACGCAGGCGAGCAGGAGACGGTCGGGGTTTTCGCCGAGGTCCTGCAACAGGTATCGCCGGCAACGGAAATGGCCTTTGCGCTGCGCTATGACGCCCATTCCGATTTTGACGACGTGATTTCCGGACGCGTGGGTGTCGTCTGGGATGTGGATGACGAAACGAGCCTGCGGGCGGCTGCCGGGACGGGTTTTCGCGCGCCGTCACTTTATGAACGGTTCGGTTTCTGGGGCGGCAATCCTGCGCTGGAGCCCGAACACAGCCGCAGCTTCGAACTCAGTGTCGCGCGGCGGTTTGGGGCCTCGAATGTCGCGGCGACGGCCTTCGCCACGGAAATCGACGACCTCATCCAGTATGTCGGCGACTCGAACGTGCAGGTCGACGGGGTCGCACGGACCCACGGCATGGAGGCGACGGCGGACATCCCGCTCACGCCACGGCTGCGACTTTTCGGAAACTACACCTACACCGACGCGAAGGACGGGCAGGGGGTGCGGCTTCAGCGCGTACCCCGACACGATCTGCTGGTCGGGATCGACGCGCGGCTTGCCGAGCGGTTCGACGCTCTGGCCAGCTTTCGACACGTCGCGGACACTCTCGATCAAGGGCAGGCATTGCACGACTATACCGTGGCGGATCTTCGGCTGGGCTATCGGCTTTCCGGGACTGCGGAGGCCTATCTGAGAGTCGAGAACCTGTTCGACGAGGAATATCAGACGGCGATCGGCTACGGTACGCCGGACCGATCGTTCCATGTAGGCGTCCGTGCCTCGTTCTAGACTGCTTCTGGCCGCACTTGCCGTTCTCGCAGCGGGTGCGGCGGTGGCTGCGCCGAAGCACGTCGTGTCGATAAACCTCTGCACCGATCAGCTCGCGCTGATGCTCGCCGACGAGGGTCAGCTGGTCTCGGTTTCGGCGTTGTCGCTGGATCCGCGACTGTCGGTCATGGCCGAGGCGGCGGCGCTGCTCGAGACCAATCACGGACGGGCCGAAGAGATCTACCTCCTGGAGCCCGACCTGGTTCTTGCCGGCGAGTATACGGCGCGCGCAGCGGTCGACATGCTGTCGCGCCTCGGTGCAGATGTGGTGACCTTTTCACCTGCGACATCGATTGAGGATGTTCGCACAAATATCCGCAAGATGGGCGAAATTCTCGGATCCGCCGAAACGGCCTCCCGCCTGATCGATCGATTTGACGCATCCTTGGCAAGCCGCCCTCCCTCTGACAGATCGAAGCCTTCGGCACTCGTCTACGAGGCCCAGGGTTGGGCGTCTGGACGCCGCAGTCTTGCGGGCGCCGTTCTGGATGCCGCCGGGTTCACGAACCTCGTGAAGACCTCGTCGAGCGTCATGCTGCCGCTCGAACTCGTGATCGCCGGCGATCCGGACCTCGTCATCACGTCGTCGCCACATGCGGGCGCGGCACGCGGGGAAGAGATGCTGGGTCACCCTGCGCTGCGCGCCATGTCTTCCGAGCGCACGACGACCAGCAGCGCCTGGGTCTGTGGCACGCCCGCCCTGGCCCGCGAAGTGGCGCGGCTGCGACGCCTGCGTGACCGCATCGCAGCACGACAATGACGCGCTTGACCCTCTTGCTGTGGCTGTCGATTGCGCTCCTGAGCCTTGCCGGGCTTGTCGTGGGACCAGCGGACATTCCCATAGGGGACGGGCTGTGGACATTGCTGACTGGGGGCCAGGACCCCACAGCGATCATCATGCGCGAAATCAGGTTGCCGCGCGTGATCCTTGCGGCGGCGATCGGATACGGTCTGGGGCTGTCCGGCGCCGCGATTCAGGGATATCTGCGCAACCCGCTCGCCGAGCCGGGGCTTCTGGGCATCTCGGGCTCCGCAGCGCTTGGTGCCGTGATCGCATTGCAGACCGGTCTGGCCGCAACCTTGCCGCTGATGTTGCCGGTCACGGCCCTGGCCGGTTCTGTCGCGGCGGTTGCGACCGTCTTGCTGCTCGCGGGGCCGCGAGGGTCGTCGATGACGTTGATCCTGGCTGGTATCGCCATCAGCGCGTTTGCTGGGGCGCTCACTTCTTTGGCCCTCAATCTTTCGCCGAACCCCTTCGCGGCCGCCGAAACCATGTTCTGGATGATGGGGTCCGTCGCGGATCGCTCGTTCGTTCATGTGGTCCTTGCCGTACCGTTCATCGCTGCCGGGGCGGCTGTTCTTCTTGGAACGGGCGCCGGACTCGACGCCCTGACACTGGGCGAGGATGCGGCCCATTCGCTGGGCATGAACCTGCGCCGCCTGCGTCTGCTGCTTGTTGTCGGGACGGCGGCCTCGGTCGGGGCAGGGGTCGCGGTAGCGGGGGCCATCGGCTTCGTCGGCCTCGTCGTGCCCCACGTCTTGCGGCCCCTCGTCTCTGCACAGCCCTCCAGGCTCCTGCCGGCGTCAGGTCTCGGCGGTGCGGCAATGGTGCTGGCCGCAGATCTGTGCATTCGCCTCATCCTGCCCGAAAGGGACCTCAAGCTCGGTGTACTGACCGCCCTCGTCGGCGCCCCGATCTTCCTGCATCTGATCTACCGGACGCGGCGAGGGCTGCTGTGACCCTGCTGGCGCTTACCGGCTTCTCGGTCCTTTCGGCCGGGCGTCGCGTGGTGAGCGACGTCGATCTGATCGTACGCGAAGGTGAGTTTGTCGGTCTGCTCGGTCCGAACGGGGCGGGCAAGACAAGTCTTCTGCGCGGCGCCCTGGGACTGCTCGACGTGCAAGGTCACTCATCGCTTCTGGAACTGGACCGGCATTCGCGCGCCCGGCACGCGGCATGGATGCCGCAGGAGCGAACCGTTGCCTGGCCGATCTCGGCAGAAAGTCTCGTGCGGCTGGGGCGGCTGCCACACGGTGGTCGCGGGACGCACCTGATCGACGAAAGGGCCGTGGATGCGGCCTTCCGCAGAACCGGAACGGACCTGTTGCGGGGCCGGAAGGCAACCGAAGTCTCGGGCGGCGAACTTGCCCGCCTCCTCATTGCGCGTCTGGTGGCGCAGGAGACGCCGCTGATCCTCGCCGACGAGCCGATCGCCGGGCTGGATCCCGCCGCGCAACTTCAGACCATGCAACTGCTCGCGGAACTTGCCCGCCAGGGTCGCGGACTGATGGTCTCGCTGCATGATCTGGGATTGGCGGCGCGATTTTGCACGCGCCTGGTATTGCTGAAGCAAGGTGCGGTCATGGCCGACGGACGTCCTGAACTCGCTCTCAGCGACGCAGCCATAGCCGATGTTTTCAGCGTGTCCGCCTACCGGGCCGACACGCCATATGGGCCAATCGTACAGCCGATCGCGACGATCTGAAGTGGGCAACTGAGGGGAGCAGGGCCGGTCGACCCTGCTCTCCCTTCGGTTCGTCACGCGGCGCGTGAGTTCACGTCAGAGGAGGCGATGTCGCTCATGCGGCGATCACCGTCATAGGCGCTGTCGAGGCACTTCTCGAGGATCGAGACATCCTCGGTCGCACCGATCCGCTTGGCGAAGGCGAGCAGCGTGCCGTATCCCGCGATGGCGTAATGCGCGAGCCGCTGGTACTGCGAGATGATGACCGCATCGCGAACATCGTCGTCGCTGAACTCCTCGTCGATGACCTCCGACTTCGCTTCTGCGACGAGACCTTCGGTGCCCTTGCAATGGCTGCCATTGGGGTCACAGTCATGGCGTTCGCAAAGGGTTTCGAGATCCTTCATCCCGGTCTCGATCCCAGACACGCCATCGTCCAGCGCGGTCTTCAGCTCGTCACTTTTCGCCTTCTCGCGCATCCGTCTGGTGATGCCGTGCGACTGCTTGCAGGAGCTGTAGAGGTCCTGAAGCTGATCCAGATAAACGTCCTTGAGGCTTTCGAGGGCCATCTTCGTCCTCCGTCGTCGTTAATCATTCCAGCCCTCAACGAGGGACGCGCGCGCTTGTTCCGGTCGCTGACTTCATCGTGGCAGGACGAGGTCCGCGCGCAGACCGCCGAGCTTCTCGCTGTGTTCCAGTCGGAGCGTGCCCCCATGACGGCGGGCGATGTCATGGGCGATTGCCAGACCCAGACCGACACCCGTTCCGCGGTCCTGATTGCGTGCGATGTCGAGACGGCTGAACGGCTTGAGCGCCTCTTCGCGCTGGTCCGGTGCGATGCCGGGCCCGTCATCCTCGACGCTGAAACGCACCGCGCGCTCGCCAACAGAGACGCGCAGTTCGGCGTTCTTTGCGTAGCGGACGGCGTTCGCGATGAGATTGTCGAGAGCCCTCTCAACGGCCAGCGGGTGCAGACGGACCTGTCCCTCGCCCTCGCAGGTTCCGAAGGTGACGGCGAGGGACCGCCCGCTGCAGCTTCTCGACGAGGTTCCGCGCCAAGGCCACGGGATCGACCATTTCGACCGCGTCCATGGCTTCGCCACGTGCAAATTCGAGAAACGCGTCCACAAGACGCTCCATGTCGTTGACATCGCGCAACATGTCTGTGGCCTCCGGCGTGTCCTCCATCATCGAGAGTTGCAACCGCATCCGTGTCAAAGGCGTCCGCAGATCGTGACTGACGCCGGACAGCATCGACGTGCGCTGTTCGATCTGGCGTTCGATCCGGTGGCGCATGTCGAGAAAAGCGCTGCCTGCCGCCCGCACTTCGGTGGCACCGGCGGGCTTGTAGGGCGCGCTCCGACCCCGCCCGAACGCCTCGGCCGCGCGGGCGAGCCTTGCGATAGGGCGCACCTGATTGCGCAGGAAGAGGAAAGAGACGACCGTCATCAGAATGCTGGTGAACGTCATCAGGACAAGCAACTGATGCGGGTTCGACGCCGAGACTCGCCCGCGATCGAAAACGACCTCGGCCAGGCCATGCGGCGTGTCGAGATAGGTTCCCACCTGCCGGTCCTTGCCCGTCAGATCCACCGCGACGACCGAGGGCATCGCCTCTTCCAGCGTGCGAATGACCACGAGCCCCGAAAGATCATACCACCTTCGCGATCTGGCAGGCCGCTCCTCGACCCAACGGAATCCGAAATCCAGGGGATCGAGAAGCTGCGCGATCCGGATTTCCGCGGTTTCCCGATCGGGGGCCGCGTCGAGCATCCGTGCCAGGTAGCGGACTTCGAGTATGACGTTCTGCGTCATCTGTCGTGTGACGTCCTCGTAAAGACGCTGGATGAACACGACCGAGACTACGAGCTGCACCGTCAGCACCGGCAAGAGCACGATGAGCGCAGCCCGCCCATAAAGCGAGCGCGGCATGGAGCGTTTGAGCCAGACGAACACCATCGCTAGAGCTATAACGGTCATTCATGGGGAAGAAAGCGTTGTTGGCCGATATGCTCGAACCCGGGGTGCTGCGCATTCTCGCGCCGAATCCTTCACCGATGACCGGACCTGGGACCAATACCTACGTGATCGGGCATGACGAGGTCGTCATTCTCGATCCGGGTCCCGCGAATGCCGGGCATCTCGAAAACGTGGCGGCGGCGGCGGGGGACAGGGTCGTGCGCGCCATCCTGGTGAGCCATGCACATCTCGATCACTCGGAAGGGGCGCGCGCCCTGAGCGAGGCTGTGGGTTGCCCGATCTTCGGCTTCGGTCCGCCGACGGCTGGCCGCCTTCCCGTGATGGACGAACTCGCCGCGCAGGGCCTGATGGCAGGCGGGGAGGGGGTCGATCCCGACTTCACGCCGGACCACCTTCTTTGCGACGGCGACATGATCGCCTTGAAAGGTCGCGCGATCGAGGTCCTGTGGACGCCCGGCCATTTTGCGGGACATCTGTCGTTCGCATGGGGCGATGCCGTCTTCACTGGCGATCTGGTGATGGAATGGTCCACGTCGCTGATCTCTCCGCCGGATGGGGACGTCACGCGCTACATGAGTTCCTGCGCACGATTGTTGCAGCGCGATGACCGGATCTTCTACCCGGGCCACGGAGCTGCGGTCACGATGCCAGCCGCGCGGCTGCAGTGGCTGATGGCGCATCGTCTGGAACGCGAGGAGCAGATCCTGGCGGCGCTGGGATCGACGCCGGCTGACGTGGCGGTAATCACCGAGCGGGTCTATCCGGATCTGCGCAAGGAACTCCATCCTGCGGCGCAACGCAACGTGCTCGCGCATCTTGTTGATCTTCATGAGAGAACGCTGGTCACGGCCGTTCCCCGGCTCGGTCTCGAGGCCCGTTTTCACCGGCGATGACCGTGTTCGGAACATGCTCTGGAAGGGGCTGGACGTTGGCAAGGTCACTTGCTATATGCGCCTCCGTGTTCCGGCGTAGCTCAGCGGTAGAGCAGTTGACTGTTAATCAATTGGTCGTAGGTTCGATCCCTACCGCCGGAGCCAAAAAACGAAGAAGTTTCAAGAAGATATAGGTTTTGACTCTTTGGGAACGCGTTTCAGTTGGCGGTGGGGGAACGCGGGGGAAACAGGATGACTGACGCGCGCGCTTTAGGTCTTGCCGCCATCCTTGCCGCGCCCCTGCCCTATAGCGGCACATGCCGACGAGTACACCGAGGCTCTCGACACCCTCACGCAAACGATCAGGGCGAACCCTCTGACGCAGGGTGGCTACTGGTTTGAGATGCAGAATGTGATCGGCGAGTGGGAGAAGATGATACTTGTTTTCGGCTACGCTGGTGCCGGTGACGAAGCCGCTTGCGAGGCAATCGCCGGGTCTTGGCAGTCAAAGAAATTCCCAGCACGTCGGTTTCGCTGCAATTCCGTCAACTGACCCGAGCGGCGCTTCGTCTAGCTGTGCTTGTCCGTAGCGGCGAGATCAAGGCGGCCGCGCACGGAAGGGGAGAAGCACAAAGCCCCGCCGAAGCGGGGCTTTGCTGACACTGCGGCAGATTTGCGATCATCCCTCCGCAGCGGCCAGCGGATCTTAGCCACTGGACTTAATTGCCGGTGCACAGGCATCGGTAGGAACGTAGGCTACTGGCCTTGGGTTTTCAAATCGACTAACCGAGCCCGCATCTGACACATTCTCTGACCTGCTCCAGCGTCGCGGCGTCCAGCACGCGCACGTCGTAAACCCTCTGACCGCCTTCGAAGCCTGAAAACAGCAGTCTGAGACGATGGAAGGCGACCGTGAGGACCATGTCCCCTTTCAGCCACATCGTCGGTGTGTCGTAGGGCGACGGCAGTGGAGGATCGAGGGTCAAGGCCATGTGATGCCCAAGAACCGGCTTCGGCGGCTTCGTGCTGAGTGGCACAATCGCGCACAGCATGGATCGCTTCGGGATCGGAGGCGACAGAACGATGGCGGGGCGGCGCTTCACCATCTCCGGTGGTCGAAAGCCCTGAGATAAATCAACGCGAACAATTGTCCCCGGTGCGGGGTGGCTCACAACAGTCATTCAGGATGGCTACCATCCTGACGTTTCTTCCGCTACGCCTTCGGTACCCTGTCTCAGCAATCGAGCCGAACGTGTCGGAATCCCTTGAGGCCATCGCTGACCTACGCCGCGCACATGCAGATGCAGCGTCGTCCGACGACTACGCCGCCTTGTGGAAAATCGTTGAGCGGATTGAGGCTTGCGTGTCCGCTAGCTCCCAGAACGACAAGCAAGAGCTGCAGGCACTACGCGGTGAAGACTTGCGTCTCCATAGCCATCCGAAACAACCGGGAGGGATTGCGCCAGCCCACGGATTTCTCCGTCAAGCTGTTCACGCTAGAAAAGGCGATCCAGCGAAACACTATCGGCCCCGACGGCTGGCCTATGGCGGACCGCTGAAGGTCCTATTCTTCCTTCACGTCTATCATGTGCAGAATTGGCCCCGGATCGACGCCCGCCGCCTCGGCCTCGGCCAGCGCCTTGATGATGGCCGACAGCGCCCGTGCCGCCGCCGGCGTCGAAGGCCTGCAGGGGCCGCACCACGTCGATCAGGACAGCCGCCGCCCAGCTTGGCGCTGGCTTCCTCGGCCGATCAGCTTGGCGATGGGCTGCAACGTGCATTGCGCCAGGTGCCGTTGCGCCTCGCGGACCATCGGCCCGGTGGCTGCCGGGTTAAGCAGCGCTGGCAGGACGCCGAAGCCGGCCGATCGCCGCCGCGCGCGCGCTCCAGCAGCTTGCCGGCCTGCGCCTTGCCAGGTCCGGGGTACAGATCGTCGGCCTCTGCCCAAGTTGCGGGTTCATGCCCGCCGCCGTCGCCTGCGCCACGCCCTCGATCACCAGCGTCTGAGCCGCGCCTGCCCCCGGAACGCGGCGCGCATGGCTGCCATGTCCTCGGCGGAGCTATCGGGCAAGGGCACGATCTGCGAACCGATAGGCGCATCCCGGAAGATGTCGCGCAAGAGCGGTTTCGACCTCGTGCAACATGCTCCGCCGACAATGCCGCGCGCCGCAGGGGTGCCGTGCCGGCCCAGGGTGTCGCCGTGTCGCAGCCGATCCGGAAATGCAGAACCTCGCCCGCCAGCACGGTTTCGGACGCCCGCCGCCTGCCTCGGGGATGCACACGCGATAGGCGCGCGGGATGCCGTCGCGGGTGGAAACGTCCCAGTCGGTCACGGAACAAGCCGGTCGCGTCGATCAGAAAGACGGACTCGCCCCGCAGGGCCAGCGAACGCGCCGCAGCAGCGCCATAGTGCGCCGGGTCAGCAGGTCGGTGCCGGATCACATCGCGCCAGCGCCAGACCGCCTTCCCAGAGGCTCACGCAGGCTTGCACGGTCGCGGTCAGCTCGGCCAATGCCGCGATGCGCCGCGATGATAGCTTTCCCGCGCCGCCATGATCTGCGCCGTGTAGCCGCGTGCCGGCTGGAGCGGGTTTCGATCGGCGGGTTCGGCCCGGCGAAACTGGTTCAGCAAGCCACATGTCAGAGCCTCCAGCGGTTCAGGGGGTGAGGCCGGCTGCGCAGCGGTTGCCGGTCCTGTGCGCTTGCCAGCTCCGCGCCTCGATCTGCGCTTGCGGATAGGCCGGACGGGTCACGGCGCTGATCTCGAACAGATCGGCCCGCGTGATCGTGCGCAGCAATGCCGTCGCCGCGCCGCTCGATCCGCTCGCCGCCGGCCGGGACGCGGAAACCCGGCGACAAGCCACGGACAAGCCCGCCCGGTGCGCCGCCAGGAAGTCGCGCGCCCAGCTCGTGCCGTCCGATATCTGGCCTGGATCTCCAGCGCCTCGGCGCGTCGTCGGTGATGTCCAGAGTGCCCGCGCCCCGGCTGCCAGCGGCTTGTTAAAGTCGTGGCCCGACCAGCAGGTGAATATCGCCGCCCGCCTCGATCCGCTCGGCAAAGGCCCGCGCCGCGATCCGCTCGCCCGCCCGCGTGCAAGCTCGGTTTCGGTCGCCATAGGGGAAGAGCGCGGAAAGGCGGTTGCCCCCGTTGATCTGGCGCAGCTCAAGGGCGCCGATGCGCGCCCCAGAGCATCACGCCGTGCCCTCGAGGCCGGTCAGGAGTGCGAGCTGCGCCGGCGCGCCACGGTCAAGTCCATGCGTGGCAAGCGCGGTGATCCGCAGCCCGCCGGATTGCGCGTCGGTGTAGGGGTCGCGGATCAGGTCCACCGCGCCCCATGCGCCGACGAAGATCGGGGCCACGCCGCCCGCCGCTGGTCGTCAGCAGCGCCGTGGTTGCCAGCGGATCGCCGGACGGCGCCGCAAGCGCGTTGTGCGTCATGCGCGATGTTGCCCGGCAGCTTGCCTCGCCAGCCGGTCCCATTCGGAAACCGCCGTGCCGTGATCAGTGCGCCGTCCAGGTAGTCCCAGACTCGGGCCGGATCAGGCCGCGACCGCGCCGGGGCCGGTGGCCGCGTTGCCGGCCATGAAGCCGACGACGCCGCGCGGAACGCCGCCCAGCTCGCCAGCCGCGTCAACCGCCGTCGCGGTGATGCCGTAGGTCGCCGCGCCGGGGATGACGCCCAGCGGCTGGCCGTTGGCGCCGGTGCCGAGGAACACCGCCTGGTCCATCGCCGCGCCCATGGCGCCGTTCATGTCGCGCCGCACCGCCTGTTCCAGCGCCGCGCCCGACTGTTTCAGCGCCTTGCGGGTGATCCGCATCTGAGTGCCGAGGTTGTGATCGGGGTTCAGGCGCGGTCGGTCGTGGCGTAGACGGTCGGCCCGGCGACGTTGGCCGTCTCGCCATCGGCCCAGCCCGCCGTCACGCTCGAGGTGGTCACGGGCCATTCCACCGCGCCCGAGTCGATGCTGATCATCTGCGCGCCCATGCGGGCCGCCACGCTGTCCGGGAAACAGCCGGTCGATGATCGGGCGGGTCTGGATCGGGTTCGGGGTGCCGCGGCGACGGTTTCGCCCGCGCGGGTTTCCAGCGCCTGCCACGGGACCGGGATGCCCCGGATAGCCGCCCGCGCTGCGCAGTTCCTGCACGACTTCGGCCGTTGCGCCGTCCAGCGCCCGGCCCTCGTCGAGGGCCAGCGCGACCTGCCGCATCTCGAAACCGGCCACCAGGTCGGCCAATTCCCGGCCGGAGCGGGTTTCCAGCTCGTCGCCAGCCTCGCGGCGTTCGGTGATCCTCGGCGATCAGCGCGGCGCGATAGCGGGTTTCGTTCTGGGCGATACTCCGCGTCCAGCGTTTCCATCTGCCGGGTTTCGTCGTCGGTGGGGTTGTCCTTGCCGACCAGCTCGGCCAGGGTTTGGCGGATTTCGCTTTGCCGCC
>CAVPXL010000016.1:0-58887 GCA_963709765.1 uncultured Alphaproteobacteria bacterium
CAATTGCGACGCCGGATCGGACGGGGCGCCCAGTACGCCCTCCTCGCTCGTTCGTGAAACCGACCGGTCGGCAACGGTCCTCCTCCGGGACAGGCTTCGCTGCGGAGCAGAAAGGCGGCGCCGCGTCGGTGGAATTTCGGGCTCGCTCCTGGGATATCGGGCTCGCGCGATTTCCTGCTGTTGGGCGGGACGGAAAGATGAGCGAACGCCTCGGGAAAAACAAAGCGTGACGTCGCGCCACGCCGAACTCATTTGCTGCCCGGCACTCTCCGGTGTCCGGAAGTAGTCCATGCGCTCGCAAGGCTTCCTCGCGGGATTCTGGACGTGCTTCTGACAGGCGCGCGCGAGTGCAAGGCGGCCGATACCTGCTCCACCTTCGTAGCCGGCATTTCCGGCTATCGCGCGGGCATCCCCTTCCGGGTCACGATCCTTTTCTGCGCCGCGATGCGGAACGGGGCGTTAGCTGCGCCATAGCCGCGATAGCCGTCCTGCCGTTCGACCACCTCGAAGAAAAACCCTCCGCCGAGCGGGCGGCTGTAGAGCTGGAAGTAGCGGCCCCAATCATCCTCGTCATAAAGGATGTGAAACCGCCGCATCCTATCGATCTCGGCGTTCTCAAGACCGAACCGCGCCGCAAGGTCGTCGTAGTAGTTCTTCGGGATCGGCAGGAAGGCGAAGCCGCCACTTCGCAGCGCCTCGGCCGTGCGATGGATATCGTCCGTCGCGAAGGCGATGTGCTGGACCGTCGATCCGAAGCTCTCGGAGAGGAACTGACCCGCCAGCGTCCTGCGCAACTCCGCCCCGTTCAGCGTCAGCCGTATCGCGCCGTCGGGTGCCTCCACGGCCTGGCTGCGCACCAGGCCGTCCGGATCGACCACGTCGACCATCGGCGCTTTCCGCATTCGGAAGATCGAGGTGTAGAACAGCGACCAGGACAGCATCTCGTCGTAGCTCATCGTCTCGGCGACATGATCGATGCGCATCAATCCTGCGCCAGGCGCCGCGCGTTTGCCCCCGACCGGACGGAACTCGACGTTCCAGACGTCCGCCAGGCCGCTCTCCTCGTCCAGAAAGTGCATGACCCCGCCGCCGACGCTCCGGATCGCGGGGATGTCGAGTTCGCCGGGGCCCGTGGGCTGACTGAAGGTCTCCGCGCCGAGAGCCGTGGCCCGGCGAACCGTCTCGGCGACGTTTCCGACGCGCAGTCCCCGGTCGCAGACACCCATTCCGTGCACGCGCCAGAATGTCCTGGCGAACCCGTCTTCGTCGGAATTCAGGACGATGCGAGTATCGCCCTGCGTCCAGAGCTCGACCGCCTTCGAAATATGGGCGCCGGCGCGCGAGAAGCCGAGACTGGTCAGGGTTCGGGTCAACATCGCGATTTCGTCCGCGCTGGCAGCGAATTCGAGGAACTCCACGCCTTCGATTGCAATTCGATCGGGGATATCGGGAAGATCAGCCTTGATATCGGGCTCATTCCGCCTCACGTCGCCAAGGAGCGCTGTGAGCGACCGGTGACCGTCCCGGGCGAGCTGGACGGAGCTTCCGCCGCGAAACTGGTCGTTGAAGATTTCGAGACTGACCGGGCCGTCGTATCCAGTCGCTGCCACGGCCTGCATGAAGCCGGTGACGTCGAGATCGCCCTCGCCGGGCATGCTGCGGAAGTGGCGCGACCAGTAGAGCAGATCCATCTCGATCAATGGCGCATCGGCGAGCTGGACGAAGAAGATCCTGTCCCCGGGGATGCGACGGATCGTTTCGGGATCGATCTTTCGGGCCTGCGTGTGAAAGCTGTCGAGGATCAGGCCGACCGACGGGTGATCGGCCCGGCGCACGATCTCCCAGGCGTCCCGGTGATCGTTGACGTGCCGCCCCCAGGCGAGGGCCTCGAACCCGACCTTTAGCCCGCGTTCGGCGGCGATCCCGCCCAGTTCGCGAAAGTCCTCGGCGGCCCGGTCGATCCCCCCCAGAGTCTCCGGGTGGACCGACGAACAGACGAGGATCAGCGGCGCGCCGAGCTCCACCATGAGGTCGAACTTGTGCCGCGCACGGTCGAAGGCGCGCTGGCGCAGCGGTCCGGGCAGCCCCTCGAAGTCGCGGAACGGCTGGAACAGCAAGATCTCCAGCCCGTGATCGCGCACCAGAGCGCCGATGTCGCGCGGTGTGCCCGCGTCGGCGATGAAGTCCTGCTCGAAGATCTCGATTCCGTCGAAACCGGCCGCAGCGATGGCCTCTAGCTTCTCGCGGAGATTGCCAGAGATGGAAACGGTCGCGATGCCGGTCTTCATGCCCCTACCCCGCCATTATGTTGACGGCCTTGATCTCGGTGTAGCTCAGGAGTTCGTCGATGCCCTCCTCGCGCCCGGTGCCGCTGTTCTTGAACCCGCCATGGGGCACATTGCGGAAATGGGTGCCGGTTCCGTTGACCCAGACGTAGCCGGCCTCGACCTCTCGCGCGAGGCGCAGCGCGAGATCGAGGTCGCGGGTCCAGACCGAAGCCGTCAGCCCGTAATCGACCGCGTTCGCCATTTCGATCACCTCGTCGATCTCGCGCCATCTCAGCACCGACAGGACCGGGCCGAACACCTCTTCGCGCGCGATGCGCATGTCCATCGTGACATCGGTGAAGACAGTGGGCTCCACCCAGAACCCCTTCTCGTAGTCCGGGCCCTCCGGCCGCTTGCCCCCGGCGGCCAGCGTCGCGCCATCGGCCCTGGCGACCTCGATGTAGTGCATCGTCTTGTCGTACTGCATCCTCGAATTCATCGGCCCCATCGACGAGGCAGGATCGAGCGGATCGCCTGCCTTCATCTTGCCGATACGCTCGAGCACGCGGGGCAAGACGATATCGTGGACATCCTCGTGCAGCAGGAGGCGCGAGGTCGAGCCGCAGGATTGCCCCTGCCAAGCGAAGTTCATGCCCCGCACGGCCGCCGCAGAGGCCGCGTCGAGATCGGCGTCGGGGCAGATGATCAGGGGGTTCTTGCCGCCGAGCTCGAGGCTGACATGCTTGACTGCCACCTCGGCGGCAGCCCGCTGGATGGCCATGCCGGTGGCGGCGTGACCGATGAACGCGATCCGCTTGATCTTCGGATGCCGCACGATTGCCTCGCCCGTCGCGGGCCCGCCAGTGACGATGTTGACGACGCCGGGAGGCAGGATCTCGTTCACGATCTCGCCCAGCACGCAGGCCGAGAGCGGGCTGGTCTCGCACGGCTTGATGATGAGCGTGTTGCCCGGGATGATCGCCGAAGCGAGGCGCGAGGCCGCAAAGCCGAACGGATGATTGAACGGGATGATCCGGCCCACGATCCCGTAGGGCGTCCGCAGCGTGAAGTGGAGGCCCTTCGCGGTCGAGGGGATTGTCTCGCCCTTGAGTTCGAGGCCGAGGCCGGCGGCGAGACGGATGCGTTCCACCGCCTTTTCCACGTCTGCCACCGTCTTGCCGATGGTGTTGCCGGTATCGATCGCCTCGAGACGCGCCAGCTCGTCGGTCCGCGCCGCGATCGCGTCGCCGAGCCGGTTGAGGTAATCGGCCCGGACCTGCATATCCAGTGCCGCCCAGTCCTTCTGCGCCCTGGTGGCCGCCACGACGGCGCGTTCGACATCGGCGGCCGTCCCGGCGGGCACGCGTCCGATCAGGTTCTCGTTGGCGGGGTTGATGGTCTCGATCCACGCGCCGCTCTCACTGTCCTCGAAGGCGCCGCCGATCAGCATGCGGCCCACGATCAGGCTGTCGTCCCTGTCCATCGCAATCCCCCTATCCGTCGCCGCGGATGCTTGCTTCCATCTTGGCCCGCAATTCGGGCGTGACCTCGGGCTCCAGCCCGAACCAGAGCTTCCAGGCCGGCGGACCCTGGTGCAGGAGCATGCCCAAACCCCCGACGACCCGGTTGCCCCGCGCTTTCGCCAGGGCCAGGAATTCCGTCTCCAGCGGCGTGTAGATGATGTCGGCGGCCACGGCCTCGGGGGAGAGCGCATCGAGGTTGAGGTCCAGCGACGGTTGCCCGACCATCCCGAGGCTCGTCGTGTTCACCACAGCGGCCGCACCTTCCAGCGCGGCGTGGCGCGCGTCCCAGGGCAGGACCCGGATCGCGCCGCCGATGTCGCGCGCCAGCGCCTCGGCCTTCGCAACGGTCCGGTTCACCAGCCGAACCTCAGGCACGCCCTCGGACAGGAGCGCGTGGCAGACCGCGCGCGACCCGCCGCCCGCACCGATCACCGTCGCCGGGCCGGCGCCGCCCCGCCAGTCCGGCACGGCCTGCTTCAGGTTACCGAGAAAGCCGCGCCAGTCGTTGTTGGTGCCCCGGAGCGACCCGTCCTCGCGCACGACGACGCAACTGATCGCGCCGATCTTGCGGGCCACGGGATCGACCTCGTCGACGATCTCCAACGCTTGAAGCTTATGCGGGATCGTGAGGTTGCAGCCCGCGAAATTGAGCGCCGGAAGCGCGCGCAACGCGGCGGGCAACCGCTCGGGCGGCAGCGGCAGATAGACGTATCTGCCCGGCAGGCCGGTCTGCGCGAACCAGTGATTGTGCATCATCGGCGAGCGGGAATGCATCACCGGCCAGCCCATGACGCCGATCAGGTGGTAGTGCTGATCGCTCATGCATCCTCCAGCTTGGCGCGATAATGCTCCCACGTCCGGCGGAACAGTCCGTCCGTCCAGAGCTTCTTGCGCGCGGCGGCGATCTCGGCCTCCGAGAAGGCGTAGGGCGCGCCGAGCTGCATCGCCATGTACTGGCGGCGCGCGTTCTCCTCCAGATAGATGATCAGCACGAACGCCTCGACGATGTCGGCCCCCGCCGTCACCGCGCCGTGGGACTTCATCAGCGCCGCCGGGCGATCGCCCAGAACCTCGTTCAGACGCGCGGACATCTCGGGGCTGTTGATCGAGTCCGGCGTGTCGAGCAGGGGCACGGGGTGGACGAGCGTCCCCTGCGCGAAGACCGGCAGATAGGCGTGGCCGGTCATCGTGAGATAGGTGGACCATTGCGGGTGGGCGTGAACGATCGCGCCCACCTCGGGCCGCTCCCTGTAGATCCCGGCATGCAGGTGGAATTCCAGCGGGGGCTTGCCCTTGCCTTCGATCAGCGTGCCGTCGAGGTCGACCGTGCAGATGTCGTCGGCCGTCAGCCGGCTGCGCTGGCTCGCGCCCACATTGATCAACATCCCGCCATCGGTGCGGATCGAGGCGTGTCCGTTGAAGTCGATGATGCCCTGATGCTCCAGCATCCTCAGGCAGAGCGCCAGGTCGGCTTTCTCACTCATGTCACCACCCTGTCTGGTCCCGTATCTCTTCGCGCCAGAGGTCCCAGGCTCTGAGACCCGCCGTCTGGTTCGGCACATCGGCAAGCGCGCCCTCCTCGTCCGACAGAACCGCAAGCTCCTCGCCCTCCCCGGCCAGCGCCTGCGCCCAATGCTGCACACGGGCCGAGACTTCCGTGTAGACGGCGCGGAACACCGCGGTCTCAAGCGTCGGGCCGCACGCGACCGATCCGTGCGCCCGCATCAGCGCCACCGGACGGTCGGCCAGACACCTCGCCAGCGCCACGCCCTTGGTGTTGTCGGAGACGAGCATGTCGGTCGGGCCATGATCGCTCGCGATGTCGAAGACGGGAACGCCGCCCGCGAGGAAGGCCGCGTTGTGGAAACAGGCGCGCATCGGGACCCTGGCGAGACCGAATGGAATCACCGACGGCGAATGACTGTGGACGACGGCGCCGACATCGGGGCGGGCCGCATAGATCTGGCCGTGGATGAAGCGTTCGAGGAACCCCTTGGGAGCCTCCGCGTCGCAGGCGTCGCTGTCGAGGTCGTATTCGACGATGTCGTGGGGCGTCACCCGCGCCGGGGCGAGCGCGCGGGACATGAGGTATCTTTCGGGAGCGTCGGGATGGCGCATGGAAACATGGCCGAAGCCGTCGACCACGCCGCGGGCGGCGAGGATGCGGGCGGCCGCGGCCAGATCGGCGATGCGGGCGGGATCCACGGAGCCTCCGGATTGCGGCATCAGATGATCACCTTCGTTTCGATGGATGCGGGAAAGATGTCCTCGGGCCCGAACTGCCGGTGCGCGATCCCTTGCTGGTGGGTGTAGAGCCCCATCATCTCCCAGGTCTTGCGATTGGCCTCGATGCCGAATGGGAACAGCGCCTTGCCGAAGATGTCCTGCATCTTGCGGGCATAGATCGGCAGCCAGGCCACGGGGTAGCGCGAAACCGCCGGGTCGAGGATCCTCTCGACGCTCCGCCTGCGCAATTCATCGAACGCGTTGAAGAGGTTGCGCGCCGCCCAGGGGTTCGCCTCGTGAACGGACCTCTTCATCGCCACGATGTGCATGATCGGCCACACACCTGTTTCGGCATATTGCCGCTCCTCACGGTCCAGAAAGTCGGGGAAGAGCCGCACCACGTCCGGGTGACCGTCGAGAAAGCAGGTCGGCGGGCGCGCGATGATCGCGCAGTCGAGATCTCCGGCCGCGAGCATCTCCGACAGCGACCGATCCCTGATCCGCGTGACTTCGATCCCCGCGGGCAGGTTCAGCTCCACCTTCTCCTCGCGTCCTGCCGAATTGGCGCCCGCCTGCACCCAGCGGATCTTCTCAAGGTCCATCTGCAGATCGTTCTGCATCCAGCCGCGCATCCAGACCGCCGCCGAATGCGCCCATTCCGGACTGCCCACTGTCTTGCCGTAAAGGTCCTCGATGCGCTCGATCCCGGACTTGCGGTTGACGTAGAACGACGAGAACCGGAACAGGCGCGAGCAGATCACGGGCAGGCCGATGAGGTCGCTGTCCTGCCGCGTGACCTGGGTTGCGAACTTGGCGAACGACATTTCCGACAGGTCGAACTCGCGGTTGGCCGTCATCCGGGCGAAGCATTCGTGATGACCCAGCAGAAGCCAGTTGAGGTCGATCCCCTCGGCCTGCACCGCCCCGGTGCGGATGTCCCGGAAGTGATCGTAGTCCGTCGTGGCGATGGTGAGCGGAAGTCTGGTCATCTGAATTCCCGTGATATTTTCTCGGAGTAACGCGGGTTGTTCACGCAGTGGTTCGCAACTGCGAGGCATGTCCCGCGCCGGATCACAGCAAGGTCTCGATCACCAGACCCTGGAACAGCGGCAATTCCAGCAGCCAGATGAACACGCCATAGACGACGGCAAAGGTGCCCGAAGCCGCCACCAATGCGTTTCGCCAGCTTTCCCCGCTCGAGAACCTGACGAAGGCGAAGACCACAAGCGGGCCTCCGACAATGAAGCCGAACCCGATCAGGGCGACGGAAAACGCCGCGAGCCAGAGGAAGATCGCGGCTTCCGAATGACCTTCCGCGCCGTCTTCCTCCGGTGGCGCCGCCTCGTCCGGCGGACGGCGCAGGTCCAGAACCAGTTGCCACAGACAAAGCAGCGCCCCCGGGATCCCGATCAGCAGCGGCATGAAGGCCGCCTTCTGCGGCAGGCCGAGCGCCAGCACGCAAGCCCCGGAGAACAGCACCAGCATGGTCAGGGTCGTCGCGATGCGGGCGCTAAACATCATAGTGGATCTCCGGGCCGGACCGCGTCTTGCGCTGCCGCCAGATGTAGGCGCCGATCGTCAGGAGGATCATCGCGATGAAGACGAGGCTGAGCGGCCTCAGGAAGAAGGTCGGCCCCCAGATCGCCAGCGCCTTGTGGATGGAATCCTCCGCGATGTGACCGAGGACGAGTCCGATCACGAATGGCGGGCGCGGCCAGCCGAACTTCTTGAGGAAATACCCCAGGACCCCGAGCCCGATCAGGATCAGCATGTTTTCCCAACCCGATTCCGAAAGGTAGGCCCCGAGAAAGGCGAGCACGAGAACGAAGGGGATCAGGAGCGCACCGCGGACGAACACGAGAAGCGAGAACGCCGGCGCCATCAGCAGGAACAGCGGGATCGAGAGCAGGTTCGCCAGCGCCAGCGCCCAGATGAGCGACCAGACGAGGTCCATCCCCGTCAGCGCGATGTGCGGCCCCGGCTGGATGCCAAGCATGACGAACGCACCGATGAGGATCGCCATGCCGGACGATCCCGGCACGCCGAAGAACAGCGTCGGAAGCAGTGCGCCGCCCTCCTTGGAGTTGTTCGCCGTCTCGGGCGCAATGACGCCGCGCACGTCGCCCTTGCCGAAATTCTCGGGGTTCTTGCAGGTCTGGACCGCATGGCCATAGCAGAGCCAGGACGCCGCGTCGCCGCCCAGTCCGGGGATCGCCCCGATGACGGCGCCGATCAGCGAGGTCCGGAACGTCAGCCAAGGGTTGCGGAAAGACATCGCCGATGCCTTGCAGAACCTGACGGATATCATAGCCCTTCGCACTACCCTGGACCGCCGCGATGGACCCGCCCTTGACGCCGAGAGCCATCATCTCGGGGATCGCGAAGATGCCGAGTACTGCGGCCACGACGCTGACCCCGTCCCAGAGCCAGAGCTGGCCGAAGGTGAAGCGTTCCGAACCAGTGTGCGGATCGAGCCCCACGAGGGACACCAATAGTCCGAGAAACCCTACCGAGACGCCCTTGATCAGGCTTCGGCCCGAGAGCATCGCAATGAAGGTGATCCCGAACAGCGCGAGGAGAAAGAACTCCGCCGGAGAGAAGGCGAGGATGACGGGTTTGAGGACCGGCAGCATGGCCGCGAGAAACAGCGCGCCGATCACACCGCCGACGCCCGACGCCCCAAGGGACGCGCCCAGCGCCCGGCCTGCCTCTCCGCGCTGCGCCATCGGAAATCCGTCGACAATGGTTGCCGCATCCGGCCCGGTCCCCGGAACGCCGAAGAGGATCGAGGGCACCGACCCGCCAGTATGCACGACCGCGTGCATGGCCAAAAGGAAGATCGATCCCGCAAGAGGGTCCATGCCGAAGACGAACGGGATCAGCAGCACGATGCCCAGCTTTCCGCCGAGCCCCGGCACCGCCCCGAAAAACATTCCGAGCGGAATCGCGAGAAGGATCAGGCCCATCAGATGGGGCGAGGTGACGATCGCCAGAAGCGGCGCAAACATCACGTCGAGGCCGGTCATGCATTCCTCCCGGCAGCGCGGCTTGAGTGGCTCTTGATGGCCAGTCCGCGAACTGCGCGATTGCGGCCAATGCCGACCGCGCGATTCAGCCTAGGCGCGGGGGAGGAAACCGGCCAAGGCATAATGGACCACCGTTCCGCATGCGGGAATGGTGGGCCACAGGTTGTTGCGCGACTTGACGATCCGCCGAATTTTCTGGGTGGCACTTGCCACGGGAGGACGTGCGGATGGACGTGGGATTTGTGGGCGTGGGTGCCATGGGGGCCGCGATGGCGGGCCATTGCGCGAATGCCGGATTGTCGGTGACGGCCTTCGACACCGACGCGGACGCGCTGGCCGACGCGACCGGGGGCGCGGTGTCTGCCGCCGGGGAACTCGCGGATATCGCGCGCGCATCAGACGTGGTCATTGCCGTAGTCATTACCGATGACCAGTCGCGCGCTGTGGTGCGCGGGCTTCTCGAGGCCGGGCCCCGGCCCGGACTCGTCGTCGTCATCGCCGCAACCAATCATCCGCGGTACGATGATCGAACTTGCGACCGAGTGCGCGGAACAGGGTTGCAGCCTCGTGGATGCGCCGGTTTGCTACGGGCTTCAGGGCGCCAGGCAAGGCAGCCTCATATCGCTCTGCGGCGGGTCTGCGGAGGACGTGGAGCGGATCCGACCCGTCCTCATGAGCTACAGCCGCAGCGTCGAGCATCTGGGGCCGACCGGCTGCGGACAGCTCGGCAAGGCGTGCAACAACATGATGCACTGGGCGGCCTGCGTCGCGAATTACGAGACGCTGGCGCTGGCGAAAGCCTGCGGAACTCGACGCGCAGGAGATGCGCGAGACACTTCTGAAATGCCCCGCGCGCAACACCACCCTCGAACGATGGGACACGACGAAATTTACATGGCACGAGAAGGACATGGACGTCGTTCTTGACCTCAGCCAGCAGGCCGGGCTTGCCCTGCCGCTGTTTGGTGCCGTGGATCAGCTGGTGAAACGGCTCGGCCCGGATCAGGTGAAGGCGCTGCTATACGGTGATGAGGCCGAGTATCTGGGCCAGACGATCCGCGCGCGCGGAATAGCGGAGGTAACGCGACCAAGGTGAGGATCGTTCTGGCATGCGGAACGCCGTACCGTTGACGGGAAACGGCCCCTCACACTAATCTCTGCATGAACAGGGAGGAACGCCATGTCGGACGGATCGACCGAAGCGGGCGTGGGCCACAACAGCGAAAAGCGGGAAAAGGTCGTCTGGGAGCGCTGGACCAAGAAGCGCACCTTCGTCCGCGCGCTCGAGGGCACCTACGGCCAGCTCAAGGAAGAACTCTACGCCCAGCCGCGCGTCTACCGGACCTCGGAGATGAAGTGGAAGGGCGGGCCGCAGAACTTCGGCAAGAAGGTCATCAACCCGCAGGCCAATCGGATCGCCCAGTCGATCGAGGCGCATGTGGACGCCTTCGCCCCCGGGGGCTACGGGCAGATCCACGGGCACATGAACTCGGCCGTCTTCTTTGTCCTGAAGGGCAAGGGCCACGACATCCACGACGGGCGACGGCTGGACTGGGAGGCGGGCGATGCGCTGATCGTCGAGAACGCCTGCGTCCACCAGCACCTGAACGACAGCGACGACGAAACCTTCGTTCTGGTGCTGAAGGCGAAACCGCTGTTCCTGTTCATGCACATGCTGTTCCAGAAGATGGTGGAATTCCCGCCCGAAGAGCCTGTGCCGGGACATGAAGACTACGCGCCGCCAGCGAGCCTCTGAGGGGAGACAGCGACATGGGCATAGATCCAAGCACTTTCGCCGACGTCATTGAGCGTCAGCGTGCCAAGGCGGGCGCGCCCGAGGTCAGCTTCTACAAGGAAGCCCTCGCGCAATCCCAGAAGTTTCGCGCCGAGTACGACAACCGGCTGAATGTCGTGAAGTCGGACCAGATGCCGATGGAACGCTCCGCCGACGGGCTCATCAAGCACGTCATCAATGAACGCATGGACACCAAGGAATGTTGTGTCGACATCTACATGCAGTTCATCGAGGCGGGCAAGGCCACCGGCACATCGCGCCACCTCTCCGAAGAAATCGCCTTCGTCATCGAGGGCACGGGCCGAGATCTGCATTACGACGTGCATTTCGAATGCAAGGTCGAGTTCGAATGGACCTGGGACACGACGCCCAAGACCTATGACTGGGGGCCCGGCGATTTCATCTACGTGCCGCCCTACGTGGCCCACAAGCGGGTGAACACATCCGACATCGAGGCCCGCGTCATCGTCTGCAACAGCCGCGTGATGAAGGCGATCGGACTGGACTGGTTCGACCAGCTCGAACCGGCAGAAGGTTTCGAGGAATTCTGGATACCTCCGGCCGACTGACCGGACGGAGCCGCCCGGAGGACGGGGACATCCGAAGCCCCGCCCCGGCACTGAGCCTGGGAGGGCAACCTGATCATGAAACGACTACTCGGAGCCGTCGCGCTCGCCTGCCTGACAGCCCTGCCCGTTTCGGCGCAAGGCTATTTCGAAGGCAAGACCGTCACCTACATCATCGCGACGAACCCCGGCGGCGGTTACGATGCCTATGGCCGGCTGATCGGGCGGTACCTTGAGGAAAAGCTCGGCGCGCGCCGCCTGATCTTCCGCAACCTGCCCGGCGCGGGCCATATCATCGGGGCGAACACGCTCTTCGCCTCGGACCCCGACGGGCTCACGATCGGGACGTTCAACACCGGTCTGATCTACGCGCAGATCCTTCATCGCGAGGGCGTGCAATTCGACCTCACCGACTTCGAGTGGATCGGCAAGGCATCGGCAGATCCCCGCGTGCTGGTGCTCGCCGAGACCTCGGGGCTCACGTCGTACGAGGACCTGCTGGATCTGTCCGAGCCGGCGCGGTTTGCCTCCACCGGTATCGGCTCGGCCTCGTTCACCGAGACGAAGATGCTCGCGGATGCGCTCGAGCTCAACGTCGAGCTGATTCCAGGATATCAGGGCAATGCCGCCGAGATGGCGATGCTGAGAGGCGAAATCGCGGGACAGGTCGGCTCCCTCTCCTCGCTCGCCCCGTTCATAGAAACGGGCAACGCCGTGATCGCGCTCGGGATCGGGGGCGGCATCGAGCCTTCGGCGCTTGAGATCGCCAGCACGGAGAAGGCGAAATCCATCGTCAACCTGATCGAGGCGCTCTCGAGCCTGGGGCGGCTGACCGCAGCGCCTCCGGGCGTGCCAGCGGACGTGGTCGAGGAACTGCGCGACGCTTACATGGCCGTGATGACCGATCCGGAGTTCCTGGCGGACGCCGAGAAACTCGGCCTGCCGATCGAACCCGCGCGCGGCGACGAGGTGCAGGCCCTGGTCAGCGCGGCGCTTCAGCAAAGTCCCGAGACGGTGCAGATCATCTCCGCGGCGCTCGACGTCGAGATCCCGACGCTGACTGTCAACAGCGAGATCCTCGCGCTCGAGGATCGGAACAAGATCGTCACCTTCATGTCGGGCGATGAGGAGGTGTCCGGAGAGATCTCCGGCTCGCGCACCGACGTCTCGCTGAACGGTGCCGAGGCTGAGCGGGGCGACCTGGCCGTCGGGATGAGTTGCGAATTCGAGTACAACCCGTCAACCGAGGCCAACGAGTTCATTACTGTCGCATGCGACGGAGAAGCCTCGTCCGAGGCGGCGGATGTGACGACGGTCTCGAGCCAGATCGGGGCACTCGGCGACGGCGGCAAGGAAGTGACGTTCTTGGCCGACGGCGCGGAGAAGGTAGGCGAAGTCTCCGGATCGCGCACGGCACTGACGATCGACGGCGCAGATGCCGAGCGGGATGCGCTGGTGGTCGGCATGGAATGCGAGCTGTCCTACGAGGACGGGGACGAGATCGAGTTTCAGACCGTTTCCTGCACCACGGACTGACAGGATCAACGTCCGGACCGGGAGCGGGGCGCGCCAGTGCGCCCCGCTCCGCTTTCCGGTTCAACGGTGGCGGCAGATCACGTCGACGAGCGCCGGCTTGCCGGACTTCACGACCTCCAGCGCCCGCGCCACGGCGGGGCCGACGGCCTCCGGGGTCTCGACGGGCCCTTCGGCCCATACTCCCATGCTTATGGCCATCGCCGAAAAGTCCGGCTCCGGCCCGAAGATGTCCATCCCGATGTGGGCCTTGGCCTCATCCGTCCCGCGCAACCGCGCCATCCTGATCTGGTGGTGCCAGTCGTTGTAGTATGCGCGATTGTTGAACATCACGATCAGGAGCGGGATCTCGTGCTTGGCCGCGGTCCACAGCGCACCGGCGTCATACATCAGGTCCCCGTCGGGCTGGAACGTCACGACGACCCGGTCGGTGTCCTTGTGCGCCAGCGCCACCCCAAGCCCGATCCCGATCTGTGTCGAGGTGCCGAGGCCCTTTCCCGGATGCCGATGCGGCGCGTCGAAATCCCAGAGCTTGCGCGTCCACTGCCGGAGCGTGCCGGCGGCGAGAACCCAGTCCTCGTCACGGATCATCGACCAGACCTCTTCGGCCAGCCGGGCGGGTGTGACCGGGCTGGATTCGCGATCCGCGCGTGCCTCCGCCGCCCAGCGCGCAAAAATTGCGTTGTGGCGCTCGGCGATGGCCGCTTTTCGGGCGGCGATCTTCGGCGGCAGGTCCGGATCTTCGAAGATCAACCGTTCAGCGATCTCGGTCATCTGCGGCATGGCGAGACGCGGGTCACCAAGGGCAGAGAGCGTCTTGGGCAGGTAGCGCCCGTAATCCAGCGACCACGAGCCGATCCCCGTCTCGTGGAAGCCGACCTCCATCCACTCGCACCCATCCGGAAGGAAGGAAGACAGCTCGCGCGTCGTCGGAATCGAGCTTGGCCGTCGCCTTTTCCCAATCCACCACATCGAGCGCGAGAACGGCGTCCGCCGTCGCGAGGCTTTCGGTGTCCATCGACAGCGCCTGCCTGTGCCGGTTCGGAAAGCAGAGCGACGAGTTCACGTCCCAGACGGCCACGCCCAAAGTTTCGGCCAGAGTGACGAGCTTCTCGAAATTGCCGGGATGGCGGCCGGTGAATTCCGCCATGATCCACGGATGATCGGCATGCAGAAGCTTTCGGACAATGGCTTCGAGTTTTGCGGGGTCGGCGGCCATCGGTGCCGGCGCCTTCTCGATGTTCGGCCCGGGGATCTTTACCTCGGCCGTCAGCGGCGTCTCCTGCAGCATGGCGTCGTAGCACAAATAGACAGGGCCGGCCGGTTCGGTGACCATGGCCGAATAGGCGCGCATGAAGCTGTCGGTCACGCCCTCGATCGCGTGCGGCTGATAGTCGAATTTGGTGAAGTTCCGCACCGCGTCGCCTTGCGATTGCGCCGTGTGGTGCCAGTCGGAGCGAGGCCGGCGCCTGGATTCGTCCATCGGACCCGTCGCGCCGAGAATGAAGATCGGCGCACGATCGGTGAAGGCATAGTAGATCGCCATCTGCCCGTGCAGGAGCCCGACCAGATCGTGCAGGATGCAGGGCATCGGCCGCCCCGTCGCCTTTGCGTAGCCATGCGCGATCTGGACGGCGGTTTCCTCGTGCTGACAAACCAGCATCTTCGGAGTGTCGCCGCCGTAATTGACAAGGCTGTCATGCAGTCCCCGGAAGCTCGCCCCGGGATTGATGGCGATGTAGTCGAACTCGTAGGCCTGCAGGAGATCGACGATGACGTCGGACTGCCACTTCCGGTAGCCGGGCCCCATGTCTGTCACGCGACGTCTCCTTTGCGTTGGGCAGAGCGGATCAATGCAGCGGCGCGGCGGCCCCGTAGCCCGAGATCATTCCGACGAGGACGGCAAGAAGCCCGGCGAGGAAGGGCACGCCGGCAGCCGACGAGATCCGCAGCCGCAGGAATGAGGGGCCGAGAAGCGGAAGCTCGTAGATCAGAATCCGGTGCGCCGCGAAGATGCTCCAGGAGGTGATGAAGGTGACAAGCGCCGCAGTCGAGGCGCCGGACTTCGCGAAGACCGCCGCGATGGCGAACGCAATTACCGGACCCGCCGGGATCAGAAGCCCGGTGGCGGCCGCGACAGGAATCGCAAGAAGCCCTGCCTCCTCGCCCAGCAACCGGGCGATGGCCTCCTTCGGAATGAGTTGGGCAATGAACCCGGCGGCAACGAGGGCGCACAGCATGCGCGGCACGAGCATGGCGAACTGCTCGATGAAGCGCGCGGCCACGGGGCCGAAACGCTCTTTTCGGTGCAGGGCAAGGCTCACCAGGGCGAGGAGGAGGCCGAACAAGGATCAGAAATCCGATGCTCATGCCTCGCCCTTCCGGGCTTCGGGATCGTTGATCCGCAGATCAAGCGCGAGTTTCCGCGCGATTATCCCCGCCAGGATGGGCAGGGGCAGGGTGATGAGAAAGCGCAGGATCGCGAATTCCGCGCCCATGAACGGCACGTCCCAGATGAGGATGCGCTGCATTCCGAGCGTCGCCCAGGCGGTGATGTAGGCGACCAGCGCGCCTCGATCCGCGCCCGAGACTGCCATCACCGCCAGAAGCGAATAGGCCGACGATGGACCGCCCGGTGTCACCGTTCCGGCCGCGGTCGCGATGATGAGCCCGCGCAGTCCCGATTTCGTGCCCATGAGCGCCGCCATGCGATCGCGCGGCAGCATCAGCCAGATCAGCGCGGCAATGGACAGGGCGACCACGACGCGCGGCATCAATCCGATGAGAAGCCGCACGTCTTCTGCAAATGCGGAGGCGACCGCGTCGCCGCCCTTGATCGCCCAGCAGATCAGGCCCAGGGCGGCGGCGGCGGCGAAGAACCCCCAGAAGCTCTTGCCGAAGGCGGTGGACACCACGCCGCGCCGCCAAAGAGGGTCCAGGAGGAAGTCGAAATCCCGCACTGCCGCCGCCTCCCCTTTCTCCGCCCCTGATCAGTGATGATGATGGTCGTGGTCATGGGGATGCGCAGATTCGTCAGCCATGTCTCTGGCCTCGGCGTGGCCCGCCGTCGTCGACTCGATCACCGCCCGGTAGAGGTCGGCTTCGGCAGGAAGCTGTCCGGCGAGAAAGCCGGCGAGACGCGCCAGGGCGATGGACTGCGCGGCCAGAGCATCTATCGTCTCGTCCTCCTCGGCGCGCTCCACATCGTTCAGGGCGCGGGCGAGCCCGGACCGGAAGACGCGCTCCATGTAGGCCGCGCGGCCGTCCTCCCCGGCGAGCCCCGAAGGCGTATCCCCTGCCCCTTCGCGCTCGGGCAGGTTCATCTGCTTCGCCATGAACCGGGCCCGGTCCAGCATTTCCTGTCCGATCAGCACCTGGTCGTCGAGTTCACCGCACATCGATCCGATCCTCTCTCAAAGGCCCGCGCTGGTCAGGCTGTGAAGGCTGTGAAGGCTTTCGCGCGCAAGTCCGCTGCCGACGAACAAGGCGAGGCAGCCGATGACGACGGCGAGCGAGGTGCGCATCCAGGCATCGCCACGGTGGATGTAGGCCAGCGGATAGCTTGCGGCTGCGGTGAGACATGTCATTCCGATCAGCGAGCCCAGTCCGAAGACGGCAAAGGCCACCATGGCCTGAGCCGTACTCTCGGCACTCGCGACGATCAGGACGAGCAGTCCCGCCGACCCGGCAGCCCCATGCAGAAGCCCCACCCCCAACGTCGGCAGGAGCGCGCGCACGCGGTGCCGGTGGGCATGGGTCGAGGCCGCGTGGTCCGAACGATCGCCCTTGTGGGAGTGGGCGTGAAGGTGCCGGACGCCGTCATGTTCGTGAACATGGACATGGACGCGCTCTCGCCAGAGTTTCCAGAACACCCGGAGACCGAGAAGCACGATCATGATCCCGACGGCGAGTTCCAGCGCTGCGCCGACCCGGTCAGAGATCGTGAGACCCAGAAGAAGCACGACGGAGCAGATCGCAAACAGCGCGAGCGTGTGCCCAAGCCCCCAGACGGCGCCGCGTGCAACGATGCCGCGACGATTTCCGCCCCGCCCGATCATCGCAGCGACGGCCGCGACATGATCGGCGTCGAGTGCGTGGGCGAGGCCGACCGCGAAGCCGAGCGCAAGGAACGGCATCGGGGACGTCGGATCGAGACTTCCCGTCCCCGCCGCCAGGGCCGGCGTGGCGGCGAAGATCAGCGACAACGGGAAGAGACGCTTCATGCGCGCAGCGCCGTCAGCATGGCCGGGATGTAGTCGTCGTCCTGCGCGACGACGAGCACTCGGGCGAAGCGGCGCATGGAGTTGACCACACGATCGAGCGCCGCGTCGCTCTTGCCCTTCCCCAGCGCGAGCCCGGCGCACATGATCTTGCGCTCATAGCATTCCCGCGCGATCACCTCGGCCGCCCCCTCGCTCGACCCTTCGGTCGCGAGAAGAACGACCATGTCCGCGCCGGACAGCTCCGCCTCGAGGTCGGCGGCAGATCCGTCCGGATGGCTGAGCCGCAGGTCCGGGGCCACCGCCGACCCCGGGTCGACCTTGCCGACACCGGACAGCGTCAGGAAATGCGCGTCGTTCCACGGGTCTTCGGTGATGCCGTACATCGCTTCCGCGGCCGCCGCATCGAGCGCGAAGATGCGGGAACTCCGGGCCCGCGAATTCGGGTACTGAATGCGAAACCGCGCCTCGTCGGCCGTCGCCGCCCGCGCACAGCTGTGAAGCATCGTCGGGTGATCGACGGGTCCGCGACCCTCGCGGGTGGCCTTGTCGGCCTCGAACATGTCGTCGGAATCGTGTGGCATGGGGTCAGACCGATGTCTGCTTTACGCCCGGACGCGCGGTCAGGTCTTCCTTCATCGCCTCATTGAAGGGCTCGTCAGGCGGCAGCACGCGCGCGGCCGAACGGACCTTCTGATGCTCGGGATCGCGGCCCGGCGGCATCTTTCCCTTGTCGCGCAGGGCGATGCAGGCCTTCCGAAGCCGATGACGCGCCATGATGATGCCGTTGTCGGTCGAGACCAGGTTCTCCTTGGTCCGGTCGACAATCGGCCCCATGCTCTCCTGCAGCGAGGCGTCCTGCATCGCGATGCCCCAAACGCCCGAATAGCTGTCGCCGCGCCTCTGGGCATCGCGGTCCATCAGGTAGTCGTTGTCCTTGTTCTGCAGCGGCCGGAACGTGCCCTCGACGTACTTGTTGTGCACCCCGTAGCCGTCCACCATCGCCTGCCGCTCATTGTCGGTCAGCGCCCGCGTCGGGTGGTAGTCGAAAGACCACGCCCAGCAATTGTGATCGTCGATCGGGATCCAGAAATGGCCGTGCATCGGGTGATCGCCGCGCGGAGGCACCATCGTGAAGGACGGCATGATCCACGGCGTCACCCGCCAGTAATAGTGACCTTCCTCGGCCATTCGGCGTGCACCGATGTGCAGTCCGCCCTCGGATTCCACGACCTCGAAGACCGGCTTCTTGTCGTTCTCGTTGTACTGGTTGCCCTTGGCGCCCCGGAACAGCGGGTCGGACTTCAGACCGCCGGAATGCAGGAACGACACGTGGCTGGAATCGATCCCCCCCTCCATCGCCTGCAGCCAGTTGCACTCCTGCCAGCGCTTGGAGGTATAGGTCTGTTCGGGCGGAACGGTCGCGAATTCCCAGATCGGCTCCGGCGGGCGGTTCTCCTTGTCGCCCATGTGGGTCCACAGGACGTCGCCCACCTTGATCAGCGGATATCCCTTGAGCTTGATCTTCTCGCAGAAGCCCAATTCCTCGGGTTCGGACGGCACCTCGATGCACTGCCCGGTATAGTCGTACTTCCAGCCATGATACGGGCAGCGCAGCCCGCATTCCTCGTTCCGACCAAACCAGAGCGAGACGCCGCGATGGGCGCAGAACTCGTCGATCAACCCATAGCGGCCCTTCGAGTCCCGGAAGGCGATGAGGCGTTCGCCCAGCAACTTGACCCGGACCGGCGGACAATCGTCCTCGGGCAGTTCCTTGGCCAGGAGCGCCGGGATCCAGTAGTGCCGGAACATCTCACCCATCGGCGTTTCGCCATCGGTCTGGGTCAGCAGGTCGTTGATTTCCTTGCGAAGCATGCGCTTTGTCTCCGTGTCGGTGCGGGCGCGCCGGCGCCTCGATTGTCTCCTAGGCCGCCTCGCCGGGTCTGGGCGGCAGGTCCGGCTTTTCCGCCTCGTAGGCGGGTTCCATCCTCGAGGAGAGCCCGTTCTCGGCCAGGGCATCCTCGAACATCGTGCGAACCTTCTGCGTCTCGTCGGCGTAGTCGATCTGGTCGCCACCGATCCGGGTCGAGATCCACGCCTTGGGCACGCCCTGCTCGTTCCGGATCGCAACGCCCTCATACTTGAAGGCAAGATAGCGCGCCGGGGTCGTCCCGGTATTGAAATGCTGGTGCCACCACATGTTGGGCGGCACGATCATCGCGCCCGGTTTCCACTCGTAGCGTATCGGATCGGCCCCTTCGGGCCACATGAGCGAGTAGCCCTCACCGGACAGGATGATGACGTGGGCCCCGGGCCCGTGGCGGTGGCACTTCTTGTAGGTGCCGACCGGAAACTGGCTGATGTGGCTGTTCAGCGAGGACTTGGCGAGCTGGAAGCGGATATGCCCGCCGCCGGCACCGCGCTCGCCCGCCTCGATCAGCGGCAGGTTCACCGCGTCGTGGACGAAGTTCGTCTCGAGGAGCAGGCCCTTCTGCTCACCTGAATCCGCGAAATAGTCGGGCTCGCCGCTGAAGCGCCCCTTGAAGTCGTGGGAAGTGCCGAAAACGAAGTCGGGATCCTCGAAAACATTCAGCATGGGCGGCATGTTGGTGACCGCAACGTAGCGCGCCGGCGTGTCGCCCTGCCCGTTGAAGTGCTGGTGGTGGGCGTTCAGCGGGATCCCGAAGATGGAGCCCGGCCCCCACTCGAAGCTGACGCGGGCGCCGGTATCGTCCCAGACCACCGTGGAACCGCGGCCCGAGAGGATCAGCACGGTCTCCTCGAACAGCTGGCGGTGCGGGGCGAGTTCGCCGCCCGCCGGGATCTCCATCACGTAGCAGTCGTTCGACGTCCGCGAGGCGTCGTGGTTGAGAAAGACGGCATTGCCGCCACGCCGCGTCCAGGGCTTCAGTTCAATCTCGTGAAGGGACGGCACGTAGTTGCCGTTCCGGATCTCGAGCCCTTCCCCCGTGATGAACCGGGTATAGGGCGTCTCCTTCTCGGACTTGAACTTGGCGGCAAGCTGCTCGGAAACGACAGCGCGGGTGTTCATGGCATCCCTCCCACCGGCTGTGCGCTTGCAGCGCCTGCCGACATTTCACGTTGTGACAAGATTACGATCCGTCTATCGTTCCGTCAATGGACCGTCGGTCCGCATAGAGGAACGGTCGATTGCCCGACGAGAAAATACCTCCGAAGCACACCATCGACGATCACATGTTCGGAGACTTCTTCTCGCACGAGCATGGTCCGGACGCCGACCACGATCATGACGACGTCGACCCCGGTCCGCTCGAGGAAAATCCGATCTGGCTGCGCGACAACGTCGCGCTTACTTCTGCGGGGATCGACATCGGGTCGGCCGGCACGCAGGTGATCTTTTCGACGATCCACCTGCAAAGGAAATCCGACAGCCACACCTCGCGCTACGTGATCGTCGACCGGCAGACGGCCTACGAATCCCCGATCCGCTTCACCCCGTTTGCAAACGAAACCAAGATCGACGCACAGGCCCTGGGACAGATCATCGACGAGGCCTATGCCGGGGCAGGCATCCGGCCAGCCGACATCGACACCGGCGTGGTCATCCTCACCGGTGAAGCCCTCCGACGGGAGAACGCCCGGTCGATCGCAGCCATCGTGGCGGAAAAGGGCGGCGAGTTCCTGACGGCGACGGCAGGAAATCACATGGAGGCGATGCTGGCGGCCTTCGGCTCCGGCGCAGCGCGGCAGAGCCACGAGCGGCAGGGCCGAGTCCTGAACATCGACATCGGAGGCGGGACGACCAAGCTCGCCCTTGCCGACCGGGGCGAAGTGGTCTGGACCGCGGCGCTGCACGCCGGCGGACGCCTGATCGCCGCGCAGGACGCCAAGGTGTCGCGGATCGAGCCGACCGGCCGTCATTTCGCGGAACGCGCAGGGCTGAACCTGAAGCGCAACGCTCCAGTCACGGCCGACCAGTTGGAACAGATTGCCCGCCAGATCGCGGACATCATCGTGCGCGCCGTGACCGAGTGTCCGCTGGGCGAGAATGTGCGCGAGCTGTTCCTGACCGACATTCCCGACGACTTTGCCGACATCCAGGGGATCGTGTTCTCGGGCGGCGTCGGCGCCTATGTAAGCGGTCAGGAAAGCCGGGACTTCGGCGATCTCGGCTTTCACCTCGGCACGATCCTGCGCCAGCGCGCAGAGACCGGAGACTTCGGGGCGCCGATGATCGCGGGCGGGTCTGCCATCCGTGCCACCGCTCTCGGAGCCTCGGAATATTCGATCCAGCTGTCGGGACAGACCAGCACCATCAGCGCCCCCGGGCGCAGCCTGCCGCGCCGGAACATGCAGGTCCTCAAACCCGCTCTCGACCTGTCCACGGATCCGGACAGTCAGACGATCGCGTCAGCCATCCGTCAGCACTACGAAGCTTTCGATCTCGATCCGACCGAACACGAGGCCGTACTGGCCTTCGAATTTCACGGCGCACCCGGATACGGCCGCATCCGGACGCTCGCCGACGGGATGGTCGAGGCTCTGTCCGGCAGGATCGCGTGCGGCAAAGGGCTGTACGCGATGATCGACGGAGACATCGCGCAGACGCTCGGCGGCATCCTGCGCGACGAACTGAAACTGTCGAATGACCTGCTGGTGCTCGACGGGATCAGCCTGCGCGACTTCGACTACATCGACCTGGGCAAGATCCGGTTGCCCTCCTTCACGGTGCCGGTAACGGTCAAGTCGCTTCTCTTCTCGGACGACGCGCGCGGCCCGCGCCGGCAGGAACGCATCCATTTCACGCCGACACACCACCATCATCACCATCATCACCAAGACGCGGACGAAGATCAGGCCAACGGTTGACAGCCGGCGAAGCCAGCCAGTTAAATGGAACACGGTTCTTTATCGCGGAACGAGGACTCCCCATGCCAGATGACCAGCCGCGCGCGCCCCGGAAAGAGATCAACCGGAACCCGCGGCGGAAAAGTTCGCGGCTGTCTTCGGTCACGACGGCAATCCACCTGCTGAAGACATTCACGGCCGAGGATCAGGAGCTTGGCATCAGCGAGCTCGCGAAGCGGCTGGGTGTCGCCAAGAGCACGGTCCACAGGCTTGCCGGCGCGCTTCTGGACGAGGGGCTTCTTCAGCAAAACCCCGAAACCGGGCGCTACGGGCTTGGTGTTGGCCTGTTCTCGCTGGGATCGCTGGTTCGCTCCCGGCTCGACGTGACCATTGAGTCCAAGCACATCCTGAACGGACTGCGCGAACGCATGCAGGAGAACGTGCGCCTCGCGGTCCTGCAGCGCGACAGCGTCGTCTTCCTGCACGACTTCGAGGGGCCGCAGACCCTTCGGCTTCGGTCGGCCACGGGTCAACTGCGCCCGGCTTTCTGCACTGCCGAGGGCTTGTGCCTGATCTCCGGCTTGCGACCACCGCAGCTTGAGCAGTTCCTACTCTACCCCCGCCCCCAACGCACCAGCCAGACAGTAACGGAAGAAGACGCATTCGTTGCCCGGGTCAGGCACGTCAAACGGCGCGGCTACGCGTTCGAGGACGAGGAATGCGAAGAGGGCACGCGCTGCGTGGCGGCCCCAATCTTCAACGCTGAGGGCGCAATTGTCGCGTCAGTCGGCGTCGCCGGTCCCCGGGTCCGGATCAAGAAGCGCCAGGTGCCGGAGATCGCGCCCCCCGTGATCGGCGCCGCAAACGAGATCTCGCAGCGCATGGGCTTCATCGAGCGCCAACCGCTCTATGTCTGACGGAAGGCATCCATGGCCGAGATAACCAATGCGCGCGACGGCGCCTGCTTCTCCTGCGAAGACGGCGATACGATCCTGCGAGCTGCGCTTCGTGCCGGAATCGGGATGCCCTATTCGTGCAACACGGGCTCCTGCGGGAATTGCCGGTTCGACCTAATCGAGGGAGAGGTCCGCCATCTGCGCGAAGACTCTCCGGCCTGGTCGGAGCGGGATCTGAAGCGGAACCGGTGGCTTGGCTGTCAGGCAGCGCCCTCCGGCGATTGCAAGGTCAAGTTCCGGCCGATGAAGCAATACCTTCCGCCCGTTCGCCCGTCCCGCCGGCGGGCGGAACTCGTTGGCATCACGCAGATTACCCGCGATATCAGCGAATTCACGTTCCGCATTGAAGGCGACCCGGACTTCCGCCCCGGCCAGTACGCACTGTTCCACGTCCCCGGCGTCGATGGCCCGAGAGCCTATTCCATGTCGAACATTCCCTCCGGCGACATCTGGCGGTTCATGATCAAGAGAGCGCCTGACGGGAAGGCAACCGGATGGCTGTTCGACGCGGCTCCCGGGGCGGACCTGATGCTCGACGGCCCCTACGGGACGGCATTCCTGCGCGAAGACAGCCCGAGGGACATCGTACTTCTGGCGGGCGGATCGGGGCTGTCGCCCATGGTCTCGATCGCGCAGGGGGCCATAGCGGCGGGAATGGCGAAACAGCGTTCGATAAGGCTCTTCTACGGCGGACGCGGAACTGGGCGATCTCTGCGCGCCCGACGTGCTGGGGGCGCAGGCCGCGACAATGGTGACCTTCGCGGCGGCCCTGTCGGAGCCCGAGGCCGGAGCAGGCTGGAATGGGCCCACCGGGTTCCTGCACGACATCGCGCTCGCCGAGGTGGGCGCAGACCTGAAGGAGTGCGAGATCTACTTCGCCGGGCCGGCCGTCATGTCGGCGGCGGTCCAGGCGATGGCCAATGAAGCGGGCGTGCCCATGGATCAGCTCCACTTCGACGAATTCTACTGACGACGGCGCGGGGGCGGGTGGCACGATGACGGCACTGGATCTGACGCTCGGCTGCTGGGACTACGACCGGGTGCAGCCGCTGATCGACGGACGGGTGCGGCCGCAGGGGATCGACCTGCGCTTCCTCAACATGATCGTCGAGGAGACCTTCTTCCGGATGGCGCGCAACCGGGAGTTCGACGTCTCGGAGATGTCGATGTCATCCTATTGCGTGTCGCTGACGAAGCCCGACCGGCCATTCGTCGCGATCCCGGTCTTTCCGTCGCGGTTCTTCCGGCACTCGTGCATCTATGTGAACGCGGATGCGGGGATCAAAAGCCCGCGCGACCTGATCGGAAAGCGGTTCGGCTGTCCCGAATACCAGATGACCGCGCCGGTCTGGATCAGGGGCATCCTGTCGGACCATTACGGCGTGCCGGTGGACGGGCCGACCTACGTCACCGGCGGGGAGGAGACGCCGAACCGGAACGAGAAGATAGCACTCGACCTGCCGCCGAATTTCCGTCTGGAGCGGATCGGGCCGGAGGACACGCTGGCGCAGATGCTGGCCGATGGCCGGATCGACGCGTTCCACACCGCGCGCAAGCCCTCGACCTATGACGGCAAGCGGGTGAAACGGCTGTTTCCCGATTACGTCGACGTCGAACGCGCCTACTGGCGCGAGACCGGCATCTTTCCGATCATGCATGTCGTCGCGATCCGGCGCGAGGTCTACGAGGCCAACTGCTGGATCGCCATGAACCTCTTCCAGGCGTTCCGCGAGGCGCAGCGACTTTGCTACGAGGGGCTGCGGGAGACCGCGGCGCTGAAAGCGATGCTGCCCTGGTTCAACGCCCACGTCGAAGAGGCGCTCGACCTGATGGGGGACGATTTCTGGCCCTACGGCGTGGAGAAGAACCGCCAAGTGCTGGACGTCTTCCTGCGCTACCACCACGAGCAGGGGCTGTCGCCGCGCAAGCTGGAGGTGGACGAGATGTTCGCACCAGAAACCTATGAGGAGTTCGTCATTTGACGAAGCGGACGATCCCCGCGCTTCACGAGATGAAGCGTCAGGGCAGCAAGATCTTCGGCGTCGTGGCCTGGGATTTCCACATGGCCGCGATCGCGGACCGGGTGGGCGTCGACATCGTCTCGGTGGGCGACACGGTCGGCAAGAACCTCTGGGGCCACGAGAACCCGCTCGAGATCACGATGGACGAGATGATCGTCGTGACCAAGGCGGTACGGCGCGGTGTCAAGAACGCGCTTGTGAGTGCCGACTTTCCCTACGGATCCCTGCAGGAAGGCGTGGATCAGGCCGTCCGCGCCGCGATCCGGTTCATCAAGGAGGCAAGCGTCGACCTGATCAAGCTCGATGGCGCGGCGGACTACCCCGAGGCGGTCTCGGCCCTTACGCGCGCCGGCATCCCGGTCTGGGCGCAGTTCGGTCTGACGCCCCAGACCGCGTTGGCCAGCGGCATACCCTACGAGAACCAGGCCGGCGCGACGGACGCGGCGCCGGGTATGGAAGCCCGGTTGATTGCCGAAGCCAGGCAACTGGCCGACGCCGGCGCAGTCTTGCTAGATTTCACCAATTCCGGGCCGGTCATCGGTCCGCAGGTCGTCGCGGCGGTCGACATCCCCGTCATCGGCGGCTTCGGCGGCGGCCCCTGGCTCGACGGGCGGGTACGGCTGGCGCAGGCCGCCGTGGGCTACAACGTCGCCGCGCTCGATCGCGAACCAACCGGCTACGCTAACGTCGCCCGCACCATTCATGACGCGCTGTCGGAATGTGCTGCCGACGTTCGATCCGCCCGTCAAATCAAGGGACAGCCGGGAAGGTAGGACATGCCCACAGCCGAAATCGACGGAATCGAGACCAACTATGAGATCCGGGGCGATGGTCCGCCGCTTCTGATGTACGCGCCGGGCGGCTTTGACGCGCAGATCTCGAAATGGTCCGACCTCGGCGTCTACAAGCGCATCCGGCCTCTGGACCACCTGCCCGGCGACTTCACCTGCATCCTGTTCGACCGGCGCGAGAACGGTCAATCGGGGGGGCGCGTCGAGCGGATCACGTGGGACCACTACGTCGCCCAAGGGGCGGGCCTCCTCGATCATCTGGGAATTGACCGGGCGCATCTGATGGGCGGCTGCATGGGGTGCGCCCCGGTCACGGCCTTCGGCGTACGGCATCCCGACCGTGTCCTGTCGATGGTACTCTACTGGCCCGTGGGCGGCGCGCCCTATCGGATCGGTTCGCACCAGCGCTTCGCCCGCCACCTGGCCTTCGCCGAGGAGAACGGATTGCAGGCGGTGGTCGATCTGGTCCGGTCGCACGACAAGAATTTCAGCGCCGACCCGCGCGGCGGGCCGTGGGGACAGCCGATCCGCAATTCCGCAGGTTTTGCGCGGCACTACGCTGCCCTCGATCTGCCGCGATACCTCCTGACGGTGCGGGGCATGGCGAACGGGCTTTTCGATCGCGACACCGCTCCTGGCGCGGAACCCGAGGACCTCATGCGCCTCGACATCCCCAGCCTGATCGTGCCGGGCGCCGACGGCTTTCACGCGACCTCGGCCGCGCGCTATCTCCAGGAATGTCTCGCCGGGTCGACGTACTGGGACGCCACGCCCGAGGAACAGACGGAAGACACCGCCCCCGGCCGGATCCTGGACTTCCTGCACGCCGTGCTTTCGGCCGGATAGGCGTGCCTCGACCCGGACGGCACGCGCGGCCTTTTGTCGTATCTCCGAAGTGTGGTTCATTCGATCTGAAATGAGCCGATCGCTCGTAACGGTGATATAAGATCCGGAGAACGCGCAGGGCCGCAGCGTCTCGAGCAGAGACCGCGCGGCGCCACGCGGATCAGAGGGAGGACACCCATGGACAGAGTTCCGGCAAAAGACCCACGCAAGAAAGCCAGCGATTTCGATCAACGCATTCTCGAAGTTTTCGACGGATACGTTCACGGCAAGCTGACCAAGCGGCAATTCATCGAACAGGCCGGGAAGTACGCTGCAGCCGGCGTGACGGGCGCGATGATCCTAGAACAATTGCAGCCCAACTACGCCTGGGCGCAACAGGTCGATCCCGACGATCCTGCGATCGAGACGATGATTGCGGAATATGAAAGCCCCGAGGGACATGGCACTATCCGGGGCCTGATGGCCAAGCCGGCCGGGACCACCGACCCTCTTCCGGCGGTCCTGGTGGTCCACGAGAACAGAGGTCTGAACCCCTATATCGAGGACGTGGTGCGGCGAGTCGCCAAGGCCGGATATCTCGCTTTCGGCCCCGACGGGCTGACCCCGCTCGGCGGATATCCCGGCACTGACGAAGAGGGGCGCGAAATGCAGGGCAAGCTCGACGGAGCCAAGCTGATGGCCGATTTTTTTGCCGCCTTCGAGTATCTGCGCGATCATGAAGGGTCGACCGGCAAGGTGGGTGCGGTCGGTTTCTGCTACGGAGGCGGCGTCTGCAATGCCCTAGCGGTCGCCTATCCCGACCTTGCGGCGTCGGTGCCCTTCTATGGACGTCAGCCGGCGGCGGAGGATGTTCCTGCGATCGAGGCACCGTTGCTGATCCACTACGCCGGACTCGACGATCGCATCAACGAAGGCTGGGAGGCGTATTCGGAAGCGCTGCGCGCCAATCAGAAAGAGTTCAGCGTCCACTTCTATCCGAATGTGAACCACGGGTTTCACAACGACACGACGCCGCGCTACGACGAAGAAGCGGCGAGCCTTGCCTGGGAGAGAACGCTGGCGTTTTTCGACGAATACCTGACCTGAGTTCGCAACGCCGCGGACCTGACCTTTCGGGCGCGCGGGTTCGAACTCGACCTCATGCCGCCGTCGGTGCAGGGCATCGACCGCGGGTCAGGCAACCTTGTCGAGCGTCGAGCCCGCGAACAGTTCCTCAAGCGGGATCGGCGCGTCAATGATGCGCTGCGCGACCACGTGGTCCATGAGGCACTCCAGGACTCCCCGGTTCGGCTCCAGACCGTACGGCAGCGGGTCCTCCATGAGGTCGAGCGCGGTCAGATGCACACGGTCCGCCGCGCTCAGGTCAGCAATCCGCCCGGCGCGCAGGTCTTCGACATAGGCCGTCTTCGAGGCGGCGAACGCCCCGAAAAGCTGTGGCGCGAGATCCGGCGCATCGGCCAGCACATCGTCACGGATCACCACCAGGTGGTTGATCGGGTAGAACCCGCGGGACCTGAACGCCTCCACTCCTGCTGCGAAGGCATCTGGGATGAGCGGGCGCGTGGTCTCGTCCGCCGTCAATCCAACCGCCGCCGGGATGTCCGCCTGCGCGAGTTGCTCCTCGAGTGTACCCTCCCCGCCCAGATCCTCGACATTGTCCGGCAACCGCCAGTCCGGAACATGCTCGTCGTCGGATCGCGCCCAGGTGACCTGTCCCGGGTCCACCCCGTACTCGTCGGCGAGGATCGCCCGCGCCCAGACGCCGGTCGTCACCGTATAGCCTCGTTTCACCCCGACACGCCGTCCCCCTATATCCCGTGGCGATGCAAGCTCTGACGCCCGGCTCGCCACGATGGCACCATGGTGGAAGCCTCGGACCAGAAAGACAGGAATGGCGGTCAGAGGCGCACCATAGGCCTTGGCCGTGATGTACGTCGTCAAGGCCATTTCGCTCACGTCGTAGGCGCCTTCGCGGACCATCCGGCGGAACGCCCGCGGCAACGGGTTCACTTCCTCGAAGGCCAGCTCGAAATCCGGCATAGCTATTTCGCCCGACTTCAGGGCCCGATTGTTGCCCTGCGTCCGAGAGACGGCCGTCAGCACGCGTTTTCCCATCACATCTTCCTCAACAGCAATCCTCGTCACCCTCATCAATGAGCGCCCCGCGCAGCCACGATTGCGGCAGATCCGCCTCCTCAACCGCCACTGCGGGCATGAACAGCCGCAGCCTGTGACGTATAGACTTGCCGGTCCAGAACAGGATGGTCGTCATGCGCACAGGCAGACCCGGCACACGGCCCGCTTCTTCGGTGACCAGCACAATATCGTCGTCCGATATCCCGTACCGCGCCCGCACCATCCTCTCGATCCGTTCGAGTTGGGCGATCTCCGGCTCCGTCGTTCTCTGGCTCTGGAACACGCGCCGTCCCCGAATTGCTATCGTTCCGCCATGTGGAACTACGTTCTTGCTTGTAGTCTGACCCTTTGCTAGCACAGGGTCAACGCCGAAACGGGGAGGGTTTTTGCGTGGCCGAGAAAGTCGTCGCTGCAGTACGGACGGGCCCGGAGCGGACCGAGTTCCGGGAATTCGACATGCCCGACATTCCCGACGACGGAGCGCTTCTGAAGATCGAGGTCGCCGGCATCTGCGGCACCGACGTCAAGTTCTACTCGAAGCCTCCGATCTCCGATCCCGTCATCATGGGTCACGAAAACATCGGCATCATCGCCAAGGCCGGAAAGACATTTCAGAAACGACGTGGCCTGAAGGAGGGCGACCGGGTCTTCGCCGAGCACTATGTAGGATGCATGAACTGCGAGCATTGCCACCGGGGCGACTACCGGCTGTGCGTCGCCACCGACTGGCGCAAGAACCCGGATGGAATCCGCTTCGGCTACACGCCGATGACCCGCGCCCCGCATCTCTGGGGCGGATTCGCGCAATACATGTTCCTCCCGTGGAATTCCGTGCTCCACAAGGTGCCCGACGGGCTGTCGCCGGAACTGGCCGGCGTGGTGACGCCGATGGCGAATGGCATCCAGTGGGCATTGTTCGATTGCGGCGCGGGCTACAACACCCGCCTTCTCGTGCAGGGCCCCGGACAACAGGGGTTGAGCCAGGTGGTCTCGGCCCGTCAGGCCGGCGCGTCCCTGATCATCGTGACCGGCACGGCGAAGGACGCGCACCGGCTCGAGGTTGCCCGAAAGCTGGGCGCCGATTTTACCATCAATGTCGAGGAAGAAGACCCCGTCGCCCGGATCGCGGAGATCACCGGTGGCGGGGGGGTAGACGTGGCGCTCGACTGCACCGCCGGCGCCGGCACAGCCCCCCTGCTCCTCGGTTTGGAGGCGTTGAAGCGGAAGGGCGGCACGCTCCTCGTCCAGCAGGAAGTGGCTGAATTCCCTAGCTTTCCCCTTGCCAAGCTCTGCAACAAGTACGTCACCGTGAAATGCGCCCGCGGGCACAATTACCAGAGCTGCGAGCTGGCGCTCCAGCAGCTGAACTCCGACCGGTTTCCGCTCGACCTGATCACCACGCACCGGTTCGCGCTGGAACAGACCCATGAGGCGATCAAGGCGGTGGGCGGGTCGGGTGACGTGATCCATGTCTCGCTGATGCCATGGCTCTGACGCAAGACGCCCGGATACCGGTGACAATCGTCACGGGCCATCTGGGCGCGGGCAAATCGACGCTGCTCAATCACGTCCTCACGGCAAGCCACGGCAAACGCTTCGCCGTCATCGTCAACGAGTTCGGGGATGTGGGGATTGACGGCGAGCTGATCGAGACGGGCGACGAAGAGCTGATCGAGCTCAGCTCCGGCTGTCTCTGCTGCGTAGTCCGGGGCGACCTGATCCGAACTCTGCGCGCATTGCTGAAACGGGCGCCGGCGCTCGACGGGATCCTCATCGAAACCACGGGCGTCGCCAACCCGAGCCCGGTCATCCAGACCTTCACCGCCGACCGTCTCCTGGCGGGCCATGCGCGCCTCGACGCAGTCGTGACGCTGGTGGATGCAGTGCATATCGGCGCACGTCTGGCCGACAGTCCCGATGCCACCGATCAGGTAGCCCTGGCGAGCGTGATAGTCCTCAACAAGGTCTCCGAAGCGGCTGATCCGGATGGAGTGGCGGCGAAGCTGCGGGCGATCAACCCGCACGCGCCGATCCACCGTACCGACCGCGGCCGGATCGATCCGCACAAGGTTCTGGGGACCGAGAGTTTTTCGCTCGACCGCGTCGCCCTCGATCTCGATCCGCTGGGCGAGGATCACGACCACGACCATGTCGCGGCGAACGGGATCGCAAGCGTATCGCTCCAGCTTCAGGACCCTCTCGACTCCGTCTTGCTGGAGGCGTGGCTCGAACGCCTCCTGATGCTGCGCGGCGCCGATATCCTGCGGCTGAAGGGCGTGCTGGACGTGGCCGGCGAGGACCGCCGCGTGATCGTCCAGTCGGTTCACATGATGTACGAGGGCGATTACGGCGCGCCCTGGGGCGAGGCCTTCCGACAGTCGCGGCTAGTCGTCATTGGCCGCAATCTCGACGCCGCTGAAATACGCGACGGGCTGGCCTGCTGCCGGTCGATTGTCGCCGCCTGAGGAGACAAAAAATGCCCACCGTCGTCACGGACATCAAGCGCGCCGACCCGCAGATCGCCGCATCGCTCGCCCAGTACGGGGTGGCGACGGTGCACGAGGCGCAGGAGCGTACAGGCCTGATGCACCAGCGAATGCGGCCGATCTACCGTGGTCCGGCAATCAGCGGGACGGCTGTGACCTGCACGTTGCCGCCAGGAGACAACTGGATGATCCATGTCGCGGTCGAACAGTGCCAGCCCGGAGACATCCTCGTGGCCGCGACGATCTCCGAGGCGCATTCGGGCTATTTCGGAGAGCTGCTAGGCACATCGCTGAAGTCCCGGGGGGTGCAGGGGTTGATCCTCGACGCCGGGTGCCGGGACATCCGCGAGCTTGAGGAGCTCGGCTTTCCGGTCTGGTCGCGCTCGATCTCGGCCCACGGGACGGTCAAGGAGACGCTGGGGGACGTGAATGTTCCGGTGTCCTGCGGCGATGCACTGGTGACCCCCGGCGACGTGATCGTGGCCGACGACGACGGGGTCGTGGTGGTGCCGCGGCTGAGCGCGGGCGACGTCGGACAGGCTGCCGAGGCGCGGCTGGCGAAGGAAGCCGAGAGCCGTGCCCGATACCAAGTGGGCGACCTTGGACTCGACATCAACCAGATGCGCGGGCGCCTAGCCGACAAGGGGCTCGTCTACATGACGCAGGAGACATGGGAGAAGGGCCGATGATCATCGACTGCCACGGGCATTACACGACCGAGCCCAAGCTCTTCATGGACTACCGCAAGTCCCAGATCGAGGCGTTCGAGACCGGTAGCGCGATGCCGGAATTTCCCGAGATCGCGGACGACGAGATCCGCCAGTCCGTCGAAAACAATCAGCTCAAGGCGCTCCGGGACCGCGGCGCCGACATAACCATTTTCTCACCCCGCGCCTCCGGTATGGGCCATCACATGGGCGACGAGGCGGTCTCGCGCGACTGGACACGCCACTGCAACGACCTGATCCACCGGGTGACCCGGCTTTTCCCGGACAATTTCGTCGGCGTCTGTCAACTGCCGCAGAACCCCGAAGCACCGATCAGGAACGCCATCGAGGAGCTGCGCCGCTGCGTCGACATGGGCTTCGTCGGGTGCAACCTGAACCCCGACCCGTCTGGCGGCATGTGGACGGGCGTGCCGTTGACCGACCGCGCGTGGTACCCGTTCTTCGAGGCGATGGTCGAGCTTGAGGTTCCGGCGATGATCCACGTCTCGGGCTCGTGCAATCCGAACTTCCACATGACGGGCGCGCACTACATCAACGCCGATACGACGGCGTTCATGCAGTTCCTGCAGGGCGACCTGTTTGGCGATTTTCCCGACCTGAAGCTCATCATCCCGCATGGCGGCGGCGCAGTGCCCTATCATTGGGGGCGCTACCGGGGCCTGGCCGACATGATGGACAAGCCGCCGCTGTCCGAGCACGTGATGAAGAACGTCTACTTCGACACATGTGTCTATCATCAGGCCGGCATCGACTGCCTGTTCAAGGTGATCGACGTCGACAACATCCTGTTCGCGTCAGAGATGTTCGGCGCTGTGAAGGGCGTGGACCCTGAGACGGGGCACAATTTCGACGACACGAAGCGCTACGTCGACGCGCTGGACCTGAGCGATACTGACCGCAGGAAAGTCTTTGAAGGCAACGCGCGTCGGGTCTATCCGCTCCTCGACCGGCTGCTGAAGGAGCGCGGCAAGTAGCGATGCTGTTGCGGCATAGCCGCCATGCAGCCGGTTTCAATCAATTGAATTTCAATGATCTCCGCTTATGTTGCAGCGCAGCATGAAAGGAGAGAGATATGAGTGTGGCGACCGCGACACCCCTGGGCTTCGACCTCCGCGCGATCGCGGAGACCCTGGCACCGGGATCGTTCCGCTTCGACCCGTTCGGCCTGGTTTCCGGATACAAGGCGTACCTGATCTACACTGGCCTGGCTGCCAAGTCCGACGGGGAACTGGCGAAACTCGGCCTGTCCCGCAAGGACCTTCCCCACGCGGCCATGCAGGCCGTGAACATCCTGCGCAAGGATTGATCTTCAGGTTCCGGTGACCGCGCCCCCTCGCCGGGGGCGTTTTGCGTTTCGGGATCAGAAGAGCGGGCGTGCCAGCCAATCGGCACCCGACCAACCGACCAACTCGAGCAGCATGGTCGTATCACCCGCCAACGCGACGGCTCCGACAACCGACAACAGGATCGAGACGATGATCCAGCGGTCGAACACTTCGTGGTCGCGGTTCAGGATTGCGTTGAAGATCAGCCGGAAGACAACCGACAGCCGCTGGATCGGCACGACGACGGCGACGGGGGCCACCGCCAGAGCCACGTATCGAAAGAACTGCGACAGCGCGACGAATAGCGCGGACAGAAGAAACCACCTGGCCGTGTCCCGGTCGAACGGCCCCAGAATACGCGTGCCTCCAAGCGCTGTGATCCAGCCCAGGATGACCAGAGTAGCGGCGGTGTAGGACACCAGAAGGCCGCCCACGCTGTCTGCAACCCCCCCTTCGCCAATACCGAGAGCCACGAGAAGCGGACTGGTCCCGTATCCCAGCGCACTAATCCCGCCCCAGAACAGGCCGGGTCCGTATTGCGGCTCAAATCCCTTCTTTCCTCCCGCGACGGACGCTGCCCTGCGCCGCCGGACAACCATCATCGGCCCCACGACCACGAGCAGGATCCCGGCGACATTCACCGGGTTCACCGCCTCGCCAAGGAATACGAAGGCAAGCACAAGGGCGACGAGGATGGACACCTGCTGGATCGGCGTCGAAAGGGTGGCGCCAAGAAGCTGGGTGGTCTTGTAGTTTCCGTAGCGACCGAAAACGAAGTGAACGATCCCCGCTGCCGCCATCCAGATCCACGGCGCCACGCCCCAACGCGCCATCGCGTCGAATCCGCCCATGAGGGCCGCGAATCCGACGAACAATCGGCACGCCGAACGGGACCGTTATGGCCATGGCCTGCAGCACGGATCCCTTGATCACGCCCCGCCGTAGCGTCGCGTTGTTCAGTCCGAAGAGCGCGGCCGAGGCAAGAGCGAGGAGAGCGCCGAACATGCGCGGCGTTCAGGCGAGGATCTACCGCGCCTTCCGCAGGAAATCGCGGATCACGTCGGGCGTCAGCGTGACGTCCGGGTCGTATTCAGGTGCGTCCTCGATCTGTTCCAGATCGTTCAGGCCGGAGTTCTTGAAGATCCTGTTGATGCAGGAGATCAGTCGAAGCGGCCGATCGGGATCGTCGTTGAAATGCTGATGGATTGTGTTGGGCGGCACATAGATCACGTCACCGGCCTCATAATTCCAGCGCGAGACCTTGTCCTGCGGCTTCCAGAAATATTCGTCGGTGATCTCGACTTCGCAATCCTGGTGGAGATCGTGGCCCCGCCCCTCGAGCACGTATAGGCATTCCTCGGCCAGATGCCGATGCTTGCCCGATTTCGACCCGGGCGGCACAATCTGCATATAGGCGTCAACCGTTTCCATGCGCGTGTCCATCGCCTCGTTGATGAGGTGCTTCAGAAGCCCCTGGCGCGACATCTCCCATGGCATCTCGTCGGGGCGCACGAGTTTCTTGCGAGTGTGCGTCGCGCGCCGGCCGCTCGGCGGCGTCGTCGAGCAGGTCCTGGTAGAGACCCCTGTTCTCGGTCCCGTCGATCCAGGCGGTCGTTTCCTCCCACGCCATGTCAGTAGCCCTCCGCGGGATGGTTGAAGTCGTCCTCGTCCTCGCGAACCTCGAAATCCTCGCCGCCTGGCGCCGGTTCGGTCGAGCGAGGGCACGACCGTCTTCTGGAACAGCATGTTCATGAAGACGAACATCGGCTTGGTCTTCAGCACCAGCGCGCGGGCCGGCTTGGTGTCGGAGGCATTGAAATGCTGATGGACGCAGTTGTTGTGGACGATCGCCACATCACCGGCCTTCCAGTCGTAGCGCACCTCGTCGTGGATCTCATAGCCTTCGCCGTCGAGAATATAGAAGGCCGCCTCGTTGACGTGGCCGTGCTTCTGGCTCCGGCCGCCCGGTCCGTATTCTTCGAGATGCAGGTGGAACAGCTGGCTGATCCCGTCCTTGGGCTCGACGTAGTGGCGCGAATACGCCTGCGGTCCATCGACGAACTTGATCTCCTGCGCCTTGCGGACGCGCGGCATCGACCGCAGCCGTTCAAGCTCCTTCGTGAGGTTGTACTCGCCCTGGATGCTACGAACGAACACCCGGTCCTTCTGGCTGTGATAATGGCCTTCGGGGGCGGCGGTTGCGTCCTGTGCATACGACGCCTCATGCGCGTCGGGGCCCTCGTCTGTCTTCTTGTCCATGGCGGTATCCTCCCACGTTCAGGCTAGCAGACCCGCAATGCCAGAACAACATTCCTCTATGCGGAACGAGAGGCCTTTCAGGGTTTTCCAGCGGAACACCAGCATTAAATCTGAAGCCAATCCGGAAGAAGAGGGGATCCATGGCCGAAACCGAAAACCTGATCGAACTCTGTGCCAAGGATGACGTGCCAGACGGCGAAGTCATCAAGGTCGAACACGAGGATCTGGAGCTGGCCGTCTATCACGTCGAGGGCAAGTTCTACGTCACCGACGATTCCTGCACACATGGCCCGGGGGAGATGTCAGAAGGCTATCTCGAAGGTCATGTGATCGAGTGCGATTTCCACCAGGGCAAGTTCGACATCCGCGATGGCAGCGTCGTTGCGCCGCCCTGCATCGTCAAACTTAAGACCTACAAGGTCGTCCCCCATGACAGCGCCGTCGTCATCGAAGCGCCTGCGGACTAGGTCAGCGCCGCGCGACCATGTCGACGAGGGCCGAGATGCCGTGATGTCCCGGACCCTCCGCAATTTCTGCGTCATAAGCCACAACGTCGACGTCGGCGAACCCCTTGAAGGCGTCGTGCAGAAGCGCCCTGGTGTAGAGATTTTCCACTCGCTTCGGGCCACCGGTTCCGTATTCGATCTGTCTGGGGCCGTAGCCTTCGATCAACACGAGCCCGCCGGGACGGACGGTCTTTCGGATGCCGCCGAACACCGGCCCGCGCTCGGCTGGTGACAGGAACTGGTAAAAGATGCCCACCACCGCATCGAAGGCATCGGACGCCCATTCACGCGCGGTCAGGTCCGACAGCTCCCAGTCCAGTGTCACGCCCCGTTCTGCGGCGAGCTTCCGAGCCTTGGCCTGCGCCGTCGGTGAAAAATCCTGCGCTGTGACATGAAACCCCTGCTCGGCGAGCCAGATTCCGTTTCGCCCCTCCCCGTCGGCGACGGTCAGGACCCGCGCGCCCGGCGCGATCCGCGCCGCGTTGCGGGCGAGAAAGGCGTTCGGCTCCGTCCCGAACACGAAGTGCTCCGCGGCGAACCGCGCTTCCCATCTCTCCAGTTCGCTCATTCGACCACCTTCGTGCGGCGCCGCCACGAGACGGTGCGCAATGCCGGGAGCAGGAACGTCACCAACGTCGCCGCGATCAGGATGACGGAAATCGGCCGGCCAAGCATGTACTCGACCACTTGACCGTCCGAGATCAGGCGCACCTGATGGAACGAGCGTTCCGCCGTCTCTCCCAGCACGAAGGCAATGACCAGGGTCAGCCGTGGATAGTCGAACCGGATCATCAGGTACCCGAGAATTCCGATGAGCACGGTCAGCAACACATCGGCCATGCGCCCTTCGAGCACAAAGACGCCCGTCAGGGACAGGGTGACGACCACGGGGACAATGATGTTGACGTCGATCCGGGTGATCAGCACGAGAAACCGCGACAGGGCCAGCCCGATGATCGATGCGCCGATCGCCGATACGGTGAGGGCCACGATGAGACCGTACACCTCGCGTTCGTTCTGCAGCAGGATCGCGGGGCCCGGCTCCATACCGTGAAGAACGAGAATGGCCAGAAAGACGGCCGTCTCGGCGCTTCCCGGAATGCCGAACGCCACCGTCGGAATGAGCGAGCCTCCGTCCTTGGCATTGTTGGCCGCTTCGGGAGCGATGACGCCCTTGATGTTGCCGGTGCCGAAGGTATCGCGGTCCTTCGCGGTCTGGGCCGTCGAGGAATAGCTGAGGAACGCCGCGACCGTGCCGCCCAAACCCGGAACCGCACCGATCACCGTCCCGATGATCGAGCCGCGCAGCAGAACCGGCCAGTGAACGAAAACCGCAAGGATCCCGGCACCAACGCCGGTGATCTTCATGTTCAGGGTCTCCTCGCGGCTGCCGTCATCGGCGACCGAACCGCCTTTCAGGGCGAGCTCGATCATCTGGCTGATGGCAAACAGTCCGGTCAGCGCCGGCACGAGCGGGATCCCGTCCCAGAGATAGTCGATGCCGCCCGTGAACCGGGTGTCGCCGGTGAACTGGTTCGCGCCCGTAAAGGCCAGCAGAAGGCCGACGCAGGCGGCGACGAGGCCGCGCAGAAGCTTTCCCTTCACCGAAACCGCGATGGCTGCAAGCCCGAGTACGGTCAGCAGGAAGAACTCCGAGGATCCGAAACTCAGCACCACTTCGCGCGCTATGGGGATGAACAGCAAGAGCGTGAACAGCCCGATCAGCCCGCCCAGCGCCGAGGCGGTCGCGGCGGCTCCGATCGCCAGCCCTGCCTTGCCCTGTCGCGCCAGCGGATAGCCGTCGAACGTCGTCGCAGCGTTGGGCGCCGTGCCCGGCGTGTTCAGCAGAATTGCCGATATCGACCCGCCGAACGACGTCGCCCCCATGACGCCTCCCGCCAGGTACATCGCGTCCAGAGGATCGAGCGTGTACGTGACCGGGATCAGGAGAGCGAGCGCGGTCGTGCCGCCAAGGCCCGGGATCACGCCGAAGGTCAGCCCCAGCAGGACGCCCGCCGCGAGGTAGGCGAGACTGCCACCGTTCAGGACGGCCATGAATGCCGCAAATAGCGCTTCGAGCCCCATGCCACCTCCAATCGGAGAGCGCCGCCATGTACCGGGCGGCGCTCCTCTAGGTCTACTCCGTGCCGTCAACCATGTCGGCGTAGTCGGCATAGAAGGTCTTGAGCTCGTCCATCATGGCCTTGGTCTCCGCCGCGCCCATGAATTCGAGATCGACGCCCGCGCCTTTGGACCAGGTCTGGACCTCTTCGCTCTCGCCGGCGGCCCGGAGACCTTCTTCGAGCTGTGCGACGACATCCTCGGGAATGCCCGGAGGTCCGCCGATCACGCGGTTCAGGGTGAAGTTCGCCAGTTCCGGATGTCCGATGTCGCTCGCCGTGGGAACGCCCTCGACCAGCTCTTCCTTCGACAGCGTCAGGATCAGCTTCATGTCGCCCGAGCCGTCGTCACCTTCGAGATAGCGCGCGAGCGACGAGACCGGCTTGATCGTCGCGTCCACCTCGCCGCTGATCACGGCGATCATGGCGTCGTTCGATCCCGCATAGCCCGTCACGTCGACGATGTCGCAACCGATGATGGACATCGCGATGCGCGTGGTCACCGAGGCCGTCGACGTCGCGCCGGTATCGGAGAACTTCACCGGCTCGTCTTCGCTGCAGAGTTCCTCGACCGAGTTGACCTCGCTGTCGGCCTGAACCGCCAGCGCGTAGCGCGCGACAGCGAGGTTCGCGATCCACGTGACCTCATCCAGCGCGAAGCCCTGGTCGCGGCCGGTTACCTCGTTCACCGTCAGGCCGGGAATGTTGTAGATGCCGATCGTGTAGCCGTCGGGATCGGCCCTGTGGACGGACTGGCCCCCGCGCGCGCCACCGGCCCCTGAAATGTTCTCCGGCACGACGGTGGTTCCCATCGCCGTTCTCCAGCGCCGGGGCGAACTGGCGCACGATCGTGTCGAAGCCACCCCCGGGGCTGTAAGGGATGACGAACGTGATGTTGTCGTCCGTGGAAACTCCGCCAGCGCCGCTCCCGCGGATCCGATGGCGCATGCGGCTACACCTGCTGCTATGTAGGTTTTCATGGTTTCTCCTCCCTTGTTGTCCGAAGCGGCGCTACCACGCCGAGATGCCTCCCCTCGTCAGGAACAGGCCGCGGTAAAGCTCGTAGTCCAGCGCCCACTCGAAGACGGCGACCTGAAAGACCAGGACCACGGCCCCGACCAATGCGGCCACGAGCAGCGGCCGATGTCCGCGCAGCCGAACGAAGGCTGCGCAGAAGAGAGCAGACGCCGCCAGGATACCGATCGTAGCCATCAGCGCGAAGCCGGCAGCAATCCAGCCGATGCAGGCCGCCTGATTGGCGAAGCTGGGGTTGTGCATCATCTCGCGCCGACGAAACCCGGTGCCGCCGAACGTCTCCACCAGACGCGCGCCGGGAAGCGTCGTCCGGCTCCAGATATCCAGAAGCGCAAGCACGATCATCGCCCCCGCCACCATGGTGGGAAACCGCGCGGCGACCGGCGGGTAGCCCCAGGCGACACCGAAGACGACCACCGCAAAGACCAGAAGGACCAGGGCCGGCCAGATCGAGGTGACCGCGTGGGGGGCATTTGAGGTATCGGTCTCGCGCATCGCTACTCCGTGGGAAACAACAGCGACTTGACCACGACCGGGGTGGCGCCGGTGGCGCGCAGAACCTCGCCGATGTCGATGAAATCGAACTCCGACAGCGCGATCCCGTCAATGGAGATGACGGCGCCGGGGATGTGCTCCGCGCTGCGGCACTGCATCCCGATCAGCCCGCCCACGTCGCCGTCGGTCACGATCACGAGCGGATGCCCCGCCTCGAGGACCGGTCGCAATCCCGAGACCAGCCCGCGCCCGAGCGACGACAGCCGCGCATAGCTCGCGGTGCCCGTCCACGGCAGCGCCACCGCCACCGGCGCATGGCCGTCCTGGAGGTCGAGCCGGGAGAGCGCATCTTCTATCGCGCCGGCCACGGCTTCGGGGTTGATGTCGTCGGCAAGCGTGATTGCCGGCGCGATCACCGCGAGATTGCGCAGGGGCAGCGCATCGTCGGGATCAAGGAAGATCGTCGATCCCGAAACCTGCACAGTGTATTGAGACGCGCCCAGAACGGTCGCGCGGATGCCCTGCCGCGCGGGCGCGATCTGGTATCCGGCCTCTTCCACAAGATCGGCGAGCGCCTGGGCCAGTTCGGGGCCGAGATCTCCGGTGTCGCCGCCGCCGCCCGCCATGAATTCCGACACGCCGCCCGAGAAGACCACCCGCGCGACGCACGCTTCGCCAAGGGGCGGCAGCCGCATGTAGCCGGCGGCTTCGTCTCCCTTGACCGCCGCCATGATCGTCCGGGCGATGTGCCGCGCAACCTTTCGGCGATCCTCGGCACCGAGCGGATCGCCCGGACCCGCGAAAATCCCCGCCGCCTCCAGATGCCGCGTGCCGAAGGGTTCCAGGCGCGCGATCCGGCCGCTCTCGTCGAGAACGACAAGCCGCGCTCCGGCATCGAGCGCCGTTCGCGCGACGATCTCCCCCTCGCGGCAGAGGGCGATCTTGGTCGTGCCGCCGCCGACGTCGACGTTCAGAACCGCTCCGGCCTTCTCCGACAAGGCCGCCGCCCCGGAGCCATGCGCGGCCATCAGCGTCTCGAGGGCGTCGCCCGCGCTCACGGCGACGAACTTGCCGGCCTCTGCGGCGAAGATCTCGCCGATGGCGCGCGCATTCGCACGCCGCGCCGCTACGCCCGTCAGGATCAGCGCGCCCGTGTCGATGTCGCCCGGTTCGATGCCCGCCGCCTGATATTGCTGGCGGATGAACCCGCCAAGGATCTCGGCGTCGATCGTGTTGCCTTCGGCATATGGGGTCAGCAGGATCTGGGATTCGAACCGCACATCGCGCCCGGTCACGATGTAGCGCGTATCCAGCCGCTCGAGCGTGATGGTCGAGACCAGAAGGTGCGAGGTCGAGGATCCGATATCGACGCCGACGCTGGTCAGCTCGATCTGATCTTCCTCTATGAGCGACCTGCCCGCTCCGGAGAAGTGGATGCGCCCGCCCGGGTCAAGCTCGTCTGAGGTCAGCGGCGCGTTCACCGCTCCGCCGGCGCCTCGTAGAGCGCAGGATCCATCCGGCTCTCGCCGCCGTTGCTCTCGATCAGGGCCTCGAATTCCGCGCGCAGCCTGGGGTCTTCCATCCAGTACGGAATCGAGGTGCCGCCTTCGGTGACATCCATCGCCGTGTAGTCGATCTGCTTCGCGCCGGGCTGCAGACCGGTGACCAGGGTCGGGTGGTTCGGCCCGAACCAGGCGGTCAGGCGGAAGGGCTCGGAGGAGGAATTGAAGTGCTGGTGGTACCAACGGTCGCCGCCGGGCGCCGCGGTGACCATTCCGAACTGCTCGTAATCCACGCGTTCGACCTTGTCACCCTGTCCGTCCTTCCAGGGATTCACGCCGCAGCGCTCCGGCCAGGTGTAGGTATAGCCCTTCCCCTTGATGCAGATCAGCACCGCGGCGGAGGTATGCGCGTGGCCCTTGGAATACTTCCCGGTCTCATGCTGGCCCAGCCAGAGGTAGAACTTGTTGCCGGTCATGAACGGCTCCACCCGGCGCCAGCCCGGCGAGCGGCGATTGTCGAGCGGCAGGTCGCAGTTGATCACATCAGGGACAAGGTTGGTTCGCCGCATGGCAAGACCGCGGATCGGATCCGGCTCGAGATCCTCGTTGTACTTGTAGAAGTCGTCCGAGCCGGAGAAGCGGCTGGCGAACCCGTAGGGAGTGTTGAAGAGAAAGTCGTTGTCACCGACCAGGTTGAGAAGGTTCGGATGCGTCGTGCCCCCGATCAGCAAAGCGGGATCGGCGGTCGCATTGACGATCCGGTGATATGCGTTGACCGGGATCGAGAACAGCGACCCCTTCTGCCATTCGAACACGTGCCGCGGGCCATTCTCCTCCATCCAGACCTCGGTCGTGCCGCGCCCTTCGGCGACGAGGTAGATCTCTTCGTAGAGATGCCGTTCGACATTGAGCGCCCCCGCCCCGGGCACCTCGACGACATACTGGCCCCACTTGCCCTCGGTTCCGTGAAGCTGGATGTAGCTGCCGCGCCCGCCCATCCGGGACCACTCGCCAAGTTCGAGATCGTGCACGCTGCGGATGCCGATGCCGCGGAAGATCGGAATGCCCTCGGATTCCATGAACCGGTCATAGTCCGAAAGCGGCTGGCCGAACTTGCCGAACCCTGCGCGTTCGCCGCGCTTCGGCTCGTGCCAGTGAACGGTTCCGTCCATATCGTGCGGCATCCGCATTCTCCCCCTAATGCGTCTCCTCAGGCCGGCAGCATGTCGCAGGCGATGGGCCACGTCAAACACCGTGGAATGCAGTTCCGCATGCAGGAACGATCGCGAGTCATCGTGAGAGTATCGGCCGTGCGTTTTGACAGGCCTCCGGCTCGCCTCCTAGGCTGCTGCATATCGGAGCGGCAGAGAGGAGCCCGCATGGCGAAGGATGGCGAGGCACGCGGAACCTGGAGAGCGGAACCGGCTGCCGATCCGATCGACGCGGGTGTGAGCTGGGGCTCGGACGTTCCCGCGCAGATGCTCCGCCGTCTCGGCATCCCCTTCATCGCGCTGACGCCGGGAGCCAGCTACCGCGGCTTCCACGACAGCCTCGTCAACCATCTGGGCAACGAGCGGCCCAAGATGCTTCTCTGTCTGCACGAAGAACATGCCGTCGCGATCGCGCACGGGTATGCTAAGGTCACCGGGCGGGCGATGGCGGTGGCGCTCCATTCGAATGTCGGGCTCCTGCACGGGTCGATGGCGATCTTCAACGCGTGGGGCGACCGCGCGCCCATGCTGATCCTTGGCGCCACCGGCCCCGTCGACGCCGCACAGCGACGACCGTGGATCGACTGGCTCCACACCACGCAGGACCAGGGCGCGCTGATCCGCCACTTCACCAAGTGGGACGACCAGCCCGGCTCGGCCGTGGCCGCGACCGAGGCGATGGCGCGCGGCTGGAAGCTGACCAACAGCGCGCCGAAGGCGCCGGTCTACATCAACCTCGACGCAGGTTGGCAGGAGGCGCCGGTCGAAGGCGAGATTGCGTGGCCCGATCCCGAGCGGCACGTATCGCCGGCGCCGACACGTCCCGATCCGACCCTGGTCGCGGAGGCGGCCGCGCGCCTCGCCGCGGCGAAGTCGCCGGTCATCCTCTTCGGTCGCGGGAACAGGACGGAGGAGGCGATGGCGATCCGCGTGGCGTTGGCCGAGCGCAGCGGTGCGGCGATGCTGTCGGACCTCAAGGCGGGGACGATGGTCCCCTCCGACCATCCCAACCACGCCGGCCCGCCGATCAACAAGCTCTCCGCTCCGGCGCGAGAGATCCTGACCCGCGCCGACCTGATCCTGAGCCTGGGCTGGATCGATCTGGGCGGACTTCTGAAACAGGCGTTCGGAGACGCGACGATCACCGCCAGCGTGATTCATGCGGGCGATGATTCCACGCTCCATCGCGGCTGGGGACAGGAGCATTTCGGCCTCGCCCCGGTGGACATCGAGTTCTCCTGTCCTGCCGATCCGGTCGCCGAGGATGTTCTCGCCGCTCTGCCCGGCCCGTCGAAACCCGCGCCCGACCTTCCCGCCGTCCCGCCCCCTGTGGCCGGGTCCGGCGAGGGCCTGACGATGCGCGATGTGGCGCGCGCCCTGAAGGCAGAGGTCGGCGATCGTCCGGTCACCTTCCCCGCACTGGCGCGGAGTTGGCCGCACGACATCTGGCCCCAACGCGTGCCTCTCGACTATCTCGGCAAGGATGGCGGCGGCGGGATCGGCAGCGGGCCGGGGCTGGCGGTCGGTGCGGCGCTGGCGCTGAAAGGCTCGGACCGACTCGTGATCGCGACTTTGGGCGACGGCGACACGCTGATGGGGGTCACCGCGCTCTGGACCGCCGCGAAATACAGGCTCCCAGTCCTGATCGTGGTCGGTAACAATCGATCCTATTTCAACGACGAGTTGCACCAAGAGAGCGTCGCACGCCACCGCGGCCGCAACGAGGCCAACGCCTGGATCGGCCAACGGCTGGACGACCCCGCCCCGGACATCGCGGCACTCGCGCGCGCGCAGGGCGTGGACGCCGAGGGGCCGGTTCGCACGGCGGACGAATTGCAGGCAGCCGTGACCGCCGGCATTGCCGCCCTTCACGAGGAACGGCCCTTCCTGATCGACGTGTTGATCGACCCGCGCCAAGGCCGGGAGACCGCCGCCCGCCGTGCCACGAAGGGCGGCTAGAAGTCCCGAAATCCGAGGAAATAGCGAATGATCAGGCCGCGGTAGAGGTCGATGTTGAAGATGAATTCGAACACCCCGAACACGAACAATGTTGCCAGGGCGGCAGTCACCAGCGTCACGATCCAGGCCTCCTTCGCGAGGAAACGCATCAGGATCACGCAAAACAGGAAGATCCCGGCGTAATGGCCAAGCACAAGGATCATCAGCACCATCGCGACCATCCAGGCCGAGATCCCGCACACCTTGTTGAAGCCCGGCGTCAGGCCTGACCTTGCGGCGGACAGACGTGCCGAGATGTCGAACTCACCGCGCGCACCCCAGAGCCGCCGCGCCTGGATCGCGATCAGGATAAAGAGCGGCGTCATGATCACGAACGGGGTGCGCGACGAGACGAGTTTGTAGGTCAGGGCTTCGAAGAAGGCGAGGACGCAGATGACGCCGATGAGCCCCAGGAAGCAGATCTCGAGCACGTAGAGATTGCCGCGCCTTTCGTGTGATTTCGCCTCGACGCGGGCGATATCTTCCGCCTCAGGTTCGCTTGACACGGGGAGACTTCCTCCTTTTGTCCCGGACAACGGTCCACACGTTCCATGCCAGAAAGACCACCGTCACGAGCGCGAGCCCTGCGGGGATCGGTTGCAGGATGAACAGCGGCCCATCGAGCAGAAGCGCCAGATAGAGGTTCTTCTCGACCGCGAATCCAAGGACGAAACCGATCAGAAGCGCCGCGCGGGAATAGTTCAGGATCTTCATCACGTATCCGATGATCCCGAATACAACCGCGACCCCGATGTCGAAGATCGCCCGCTCTCCCGCGAAGGCGCCCGTCGCAATGATCGCCATCAGGACTGGCACCATCACCGAAGCGCGGATCGATGTCGCACGAGACAGCGGATTGACCAGGAACATGCCGACGATCGTTCCGATCAGGTTCCCGATGATGATGGTGAAGATCATCACGAAGACGATGTCGACATTCTGGTTGAGCATCTGCGGACCGGTGTCGAGCCCGAGGATGAACAGCCCCGACAGAAGGATCGCCATGGAGGACGATCCGGGAATGCCGAACGCAAGTGTCGACGCGAGCGCGCCGCCCTCCACGGCGTCGTTCGCTGCCTCCGGCCCGATCACGCCCTTCACGTTCCCGGTGCCGAAGGTGTCGCCATCGGCCGAGGATTGCTTGGCGTGACCGTAGGCCACGAACGCCGCAGGTGCCGAGCCCAGGCCAGGGATCAGTCCCATCGCGGTTCCGATCGCCGAACACCGCATCACCAGCCACCAGTTGCGGAACGCCGCGCCGATGCCGCTGAAGATCTGGAGCTGCGTCTCCTTCGCCGAAAGCGCGCGGGGCACGCCGCGCGCCAGGGACCCGCCCCGCACCCAGAGGTCGATCATCTCAGCGACGGCGAACAGACCGAGGATCACCGGCACAAGCTGCAATCCGTCGGCCAGGCGGTCCGACCCGAACGTGAAGCGGTGGGTGTTGGTGACGTTGTCGACGCCGATCATCGCCAGAAGCAGCCCGAGAAGGGCGGCGATGAGGCTGCGCGTCATGTCCTCCTTGCCGAGAACGGCCACGAAGGTCAGCGCGAGAAAGGCCAGAACGAAGACTTCGGGCGGACCGAAGAACAGAACGACCTCGCGAAGGACAGGAATCAGCAGCCCCAGAACGAGCGCGCCGAACGTCGCGCCGAGGAAACAGGACGCCATCGCCGCCCCCACGGCGATCCCCGCCTCTCCCTTGTCGCGCATCGGTGGCCCGTCGAGAAGGGTCGCGGCGTTCTGTCCTGTTCCGGGTGTCGAGAACAGGATCGCCGTCAGACCGCCCCCCTGCGCCACCGTCGCATGGGCGCCGAGGATGAAGGCGATGCCTGCGGCGGGTTCCATCTGGTAGAGAAACGTGACGGCCATCGCCATGGCGAAATGGCCGGAAAGCCCCGGTATGATGCCGATGATCAGCCCGAAGATCGATCCGACGAAAAGGTAGGGAAACACTTCGAGGCTGATCGACTGCGCGAACCCGCTGAGCATCCCCTCGACGATCGTCATGCCTTGGCGCCTCGCCGCGCGACCGCCTCCGCCGGCTGACAGGCGGAGGCATGTTTCATCGGACGATTCACGTCAGATTTCGCCGCGGATCGCGCGGACGAAGAGGTCCTGGATGTCCGGCTCGAGTTCGGTCGCGGCCTTGGCAATCTCGCCCATTTCCGCGCCGGACGCGAACAGGATGTCACGTCCGTCTTCCTCGGCCTGCGCCACGAATTCCGGATCCGTCATCGCCTTTTCAAAGGCGTCCCGCAGGAATTCCAGGCGATCTTCCGGAATGCCCGGAGGTCCGGCGACCGGGCGGCCGACCGCGTTGAGAGCTTCCCAGCTGCGCAGGATCTTCATCGCGCGGTCCGGGTTCTCCAAGCTCTTGGCGACCTCGTAGATCGATGGCGCGCCGCCAAGCTCGGGCCGGTCTTCCCTCTCGGCGTGAAGGATCACCTTGTGTTCGCCCAACTCGATCCCGTCGAGCGCGGATCCGAGCGAGCCCCACATCACATCGACGTCGCCCCGCAGCATCGCCGTGCGGATATCTCCCGATCGGTCGAAACCATGCACGACCTTCTGATCGATGCCGAAGACATCACCGATGATCACGGCGTCCACGTAGGTCGACCCACCAAGGCCAGTGGCGCCGACGATCGCGGTCTCTCCATCGGTCTGCAGATCCTCGAAGCTGTCGATGCCGGAATTGGCCGCGGCCACGAAGACGCGCGGATCCGACACGATCCGACCGAGGTAGGAGTAGTCGCCGACCTTGTACTCCGCCCCTTCGATTTCAGCGAGCTGGTTGGTCACCATCGCGGAGCCGTTGATAATCCCGATGTAGGTGCCGTCGCTGGGCGAGTTGAAAATCTCGACCGCCCCCTTCATCCCGCCGGAGCCGGGCATGTTGACGATATCGACCCGGGCGCCCGTGTACTTTTCCATGTAGGGAGCAAGCGTGCGGCTGTATTCGTCGTACCCCCCGCCCGGATCGTAGGGCACGATCCACTTGATCACGTTGCCCTTATAGAAGTCGGCGGCCTCTTGCGCGAAGGCGCTGCCGCCAAGGCTGGTCGCCGCAATCCCTGCCGCGATGGCGACCGCGGATTTCAAAAATGTTCTTCTCATCTTTCCTCCCAGATCTTCAGGCTTTGGCCTCGTTATTCTTGTCCCGCACGCGCCACGCGCGATGTGGGTTTCCTTTTTCCGGACGAGCGGAACTTCATGGAAGCGGCGGCTGTCGCCGCGCTGCGCGGGCTGGACCCGTCCTTTTCTCCCAAGCAGACTGACCTCCCCCTGTCAGCTGTGCCGCGGATCGATGCTAGGCCGCCGGTTTGATCCAGTCAACGGGACGGGGTTCTGCATAGGGGAACACCGCCGCGCCCTAGCCGGTGGCGACCAGGATCACGCCGAGAATGGCCAGGGCGGCAGACGAGGCGACCGGTGCTCCCGGGCGTTCCTCGGTCCTGAAAACAAGCCATGACAGAAAGATCGAGAAGAAGATCTCGAGCGACGAGATCATCACGACTGTCGAAACCGGCGCAAAGGCCAGCGCCGCGAACATCAGGACCTGCCCGACGGAGACCAGCAGCGCCGCGATGAAGACCGGACGGTCGATGTTGCGGAAGACGTCTCGGAACATGGGCCGGTAGCGCGCGGAAACGAGCGCGAGACAGGCGAACACTGCGAAGCCCGAAAGGGCGCTGACGAAAGTGCCAAGCGCGGGGGCATCCAGAATGCCGAGGCCCGCCTTGCGTCCGACGTAGGCCACGGCGTAGGCCAGCGCGGCAGTCACCCCGATCCCGTAGGCTGCCGGGTTGGCCGATGCCACCGTACGGTTGGAGCGCCACAGGCTGTCGGAGAACAGGACCGCGAAGGCGATGGCGATGGCCGCAAGACCGGCGAGGTCCGCGCTGGTCACCCGCTCGTCCAGTATCAGCGCGGCAAGCAGCACCGAAAAGAAGGGATTGAGCCGCTTCACGGCCGACGCGCGCGTGGGGCCGAGCCGGCGGATCGAAGTGAAGACGAGCGTGCGTCCGAATGCCATCGCCGAAACCCCGGCACAGGCGAAATAGCCAAGTCCGGTCAGCGTCTCCCGGCTGCCCCTGAGCGGCACGCGCCCCGCCTCGAGCAGAAGGAACAGGCCGAAAGAAAAAGCGATCGTCACGATTACCGAAAAGAGCACGCCCTTGTCGCCGCGCGAACTGGATGTTGCCTGGATCGTCACGTTGAACAGCGCGAACGAGAAGGCCGACAGCAGCGCAAGGAGTTCGCCTGCATACATGCTCATTCCGCAGGCTCCGCCGGGCTCACGGGCACATCCAGCCTGCGGATGCCGGCGAGCGTCGGGATTGCCCGTCTCCAGATCGCGGCGACCGCGAGCGTGCCGCGCACATACACGCTCACCATGTCCGCCGCGCCGATCAGGGCCAGTGCGACGACAGAAATCCACAGGGTCTCGGAGAGAGCGAACACGATGGTGAAGACGCCGAAGGCGGCGACGGCAGCGAACATGATCCGCCCGGCCCGATCGTTGATCGGCCGCACGACCAGGAGGACGCCCATTGATATCGCGCCCAGCGCCGGGGCGGCCCGGAGAAATCCGAGCCCCGACGGGCCGATATCGAGGATGTCGTAGGCGTAGACCGGCAACAGCGCCGTCGCGCCCCCGAGCAGGACGGCGAACAGATCGAGCGAAATCGCGCCGAGCACGACCTTCTGCCGCCAGATGTACCGCGCGCCGGCACTGAGCGTTTCCAGTGTCGCCCTGGTCTTTACCATCTGTTGCGGCAGCCGGGGAATGCGCGCGACCAGAAGGGCGGACAGACAGAACAGGACGAGGCTCGCGCCGTACGCGGTCAGCGGATCGATGCCGTAGAGGATCCCGCCCGCCACGGGACCGCAGATCGTCGCGATCTGGTTGGCGCTCGAATTCACCGCGACCGCGTGGGACAGCCGATCCGGCGGGACCAGGTTCGGAACGATGGACTGACGCGCCGGATTGTAGAACGCCCGCGCCGCGCCGAAGACGGCGAGGAGGGCAAATATCGGAGCCACCTGCGGGACGCCGGATCGTGTCAACGCCATCAGCCCCAGCGCGGCCAGCGCCATCACCCCAAGACACACTGCCATGATCGCGCGCCTTGGAAGCCGGTCCGCCACGGCCCCCGTCACCACGACGAGCAGGAGCGCGGGCAGGAACTGGGACAGGCCCACGAGGCCGAGGTCCAGAGGATCGCGGGTCAGGTCATAGACTTGCCAGCCCACGGCGACCGTCTGGATCTGCACGGCGAACCCGGTCGAGATCAGCGCGCCCCAGAAACTCGGGAAACCCCGGTTGCGGAACGCATCGAGCCCCTTGAAGAACCCCCGGCGCGCCACGTCTCAGGGCACGGGACCGTCCGCCGCGACACCGGCGCGGCGCGCCCAGTACTGCCAGGCTCGGTCATATCCCTCGCCGGGCTTCGCATCCGCCAGCCGCGACTGGATGAGGGATATTTCTTCGTCGCTCAGGTATTTCACCGAGCCAAGTTGCATTGAGGCTGCCTGAAGCTGCGCATTCACCTCAAGATAGACCGCCGTGTAGACCGCCTCCCGGATCGATCGCCCCACCACCGTCGAGCCGTGGCCACGCATCAGCGCCGCCCGCCCCTGCCCGAGCCGGGCCGCGAAATCGCGCCCCATGTCGTTGTTGGCGATCAGCAAGTTCGTGTCGCCGAAGACGTCGCCTGCATCCCACACCGGAACATCGTGCCCCAGTGCTCCGCAACTGTGCAGCAGGGGTCGGATCGGCGTGCCGGTCACGCCGAACGGGATCACTCCGCGTGAATGGCTGTGGACGACCGAATTCATGTCCGGCCGCGCGTCCATCAGCGCCCCGTGGATGAAGCGCTCGAGAAACGGCTTGCGGTCGTCATCGACCGGCGTGCCGTCGAGCGCGAATTCCATTATGTCGTCACGGGTGACCAGTTCGGGCGCCACCGCGCGGGCGAGAAAGAAGCGGGAGGAATCGTCGGGATTACGCACGCTGATGTGCCCGAACGCATCGCAGATGCCCTCATTGGCCAGGATCCGGCTTGCCGTCACGAGGTCCGCTCGAAGCGTCTCGATATCTGCCATTTCGCCCCCCCTTCCCTTGCGACGCAAGGCTATGGCCGCCCCCGGTGCTGTCAAGCGCATAAGAACAGTGTTCCGCATGCAGGAACGTGGGGTTTGACCCGTGGCTTGCCGCTGCAAGGTTCGGACGAAAGGGACCGGAGAATCAGGAACATGCAGGAAACCGAAGTCCTGATCGACGGCGCCGGACCCGTGGGCCTGACGCTCGCGATCGATCTCGGGCAGCAAGGCATCCGCTGCGTCCTGATCGACCGCAAGCCGTGTCCCGAATTCCTGCCGAAGATGGAGCGGTGCAACGCCCGCACGATGGAAATCTACAGGCGGATGGGGTTGGCAGAGCAAATCCGGCCCGCCGGGCTCGACGCCGATGTTCCGATGGACGTCTACATCGTGAACTCGATGGTCGAGCGGCCGTATGTTCACCTCGACTACCCGTCGGTGACCAAAGCGCGTGCCGAAATCGATGCCTGCGAAGATATCTCGCTGCCCGCCGAGCCGTACCAGCTGATTTCGCAGTACACGCTCGAACCGCTCCTGCGCGCCATGGTTGAGCGCCTGCCCAACGTGACCGTGCGTTACAGCACCGATTTCCTTTCGCTCCAGCAGGATGCGGATGGCGTGACCGCACGGTTTCGTCGCGAGGGGGAGGCCGATGCCTGCCTGCGAGCGGCCTGCCTTGCGGGGTGCGACGGGGGGGGCGAGCCCCGTCCGTCGCACCCTCGGCATCGGCCTCCGGGGCGAGGGCGACCTCCTGCGGCTTCGTCAGGCGCTTTATCGATGCGACGACCTGTTCGGCCGCCTGCCCATCGGAGACGGTCCCGGACAAGGCCGCCACTACCACGTCCCGGACGATCGCCACTCGTTCCTGATCATGCAGGATTCCACCCGGCACTGGACCCTGCACGCGGTCGTAGAGGATAACGCCGCGATGGCCGGACAGTTCGAGAAAGTCGTGGGCGTGCCGGTGGACTACGAGATGCTCCATGTCGGTGAATGGAAACAGAACTTGCTTCTGGCTGACCGCTACTGCGACGGCCGGATCTTTCTGGCGGGCGACGCGGCGCATCTCGTTATCCCGACCGGCGGGCTCGGCATGAACACCGGCATCGGCGACGCCATCGACCTGTCGTGGAAGCTGGCGGCCGTCCTCAAGGGATGGGGCGAACAAGCTTGCCCGATGACCAATCAAGGCGCTCTTGACTAGCTCTCACATGCCCTGTGCGTCTCGGTTCCGGTGCTTGAGCGTTTCGGCGGACGATCGCCCTCCGGGAGCCGATTGCAGGCGCAGCCGGTTTCCGGGCGGACGGAGCGAGCCATTCTCTCCAGTTCGACTATGATCAGGTCGGCGACCCAGCCGTGGTCCGGCAAAGTCGCGGTGAAGTTCCTGCGCAGCCTCGTCGGTACGATCGGGCAGTCGAGACGGCTGTGCGTGGTACGCACCCCGGCGCGGGCTGACAGCCAGTCCAGTTGGCCAACACGGACGCGCGGCGCGGCGCAACATCCGCCGCGCGCTGAATGAGTGCGGCGAACATCGTGCGGAAGGACCAGATGGGGATGCCCATCGACGAACCCAGACGGCGCGGATAGCCGCACCGAAGATGAGCGCCAACGCCGCAACTGCGTCTCGTGAATGCCGTGCTCCGCTGCGACATTAATCATCCGGATCGACGGCTCGGTGTGCGAACCTATCCGGGAAAAGGAGACGTTCCGTCCGCCACCACCGTGCTGCGCCTGCGCCATTGCCCAAGTTCAAGCTTGCCGCGAGGCCGAGTTGCCCAACTCGGGCGCCAGATCCGACGGGATGCCGCCGAACATGTTGGTGGTGCAGATCACATCGTGCCCGCGGGCCAATTCCGTCACCGGGACAGATCGCGATCCCCCGTGGGCGCGCGTCACCGCTTCGTCAGCAACGCCAGCACCGCCTGCGCCGTTTCCTGCGGCGGCGTGTCGGCTTCGCCAACCATGGGCAGCGCGCCCATCCGCTCCTGAATTGCGGCGATTTCTCGCGCCAGACCGCCGCCGAGGCCCAGCCCGTCTAGGGTCGCCGCGCTCTCGCGCATCTCGGCGGCGCGCCGGGCGCCGTGGCGCAGCGTCCGCTCGAAATTGTAGGCGACGTTGTCGGGCCAATCGAGGCCGGGATAACTCTTGGCGAGCGAGTCCATCACACGGTCGTAACAACCCGACGCCTCCGCCGCGAGGCAGGCCTCCACCGTGATCGCCTCCAGCCCCTTCACGAAGAGTGACCGGACCATCTTGACCGCCGTCGCCTCGCCCGGCGCGTCGCCGGCCACCTCGCAGGCGAACCCGGCCCCGGCCAGCGTCGCGGCCAGATCCTGCGCCGCAGCGCCCGCGATCAGGGTCGGCGTGGCGTGGCCACGCGGATGCACCGGGGCCATCACCGCCATGTCGATGTACCGCGCGCCCGCGCCTTCGACCGCGGTCGCCGTCTCGCGTTTGCGGCTCGGCGAGACCGAGTTGATGTCGAACACGACCTGCCCCTGCACCAGATGCGGCACCATCGACAGCGCCGCTTCGAGGCTCTGGTCGGCGGTGACGGCGCTGATGATCCAGTCGGCCGCGCGCAGGGCGTCCTCCGGGTCCTGCCCGCGCCGTACCGCGCGGCCGGACATCGCCAGGGCCATCTCCGGGGTGTCGAGGCTGTCGTAGGCCGCGATCTCCCCTTGTCCCGCGGCTCGAAGACTGTCGGAGAAAGCGCGTCCCGCCTCGCCGAACCCTATGAACGCGATCTTCATGTCAGCTCCCGTCGAATGTACCGCATCAGGCCCCCCGCGCGATCTGCGCGTCGCGCACGAGCGCCGCGAAGCGATAGAAGCCATGCGCCATTCTGGAATATGGAATGAGCAGGAAGAAGGCGAGAACGCCCCCCAGATGCAAAGCCAGCAGGAGCGGGACCGCACCGGTGCCCGTCGCGGCATAGAGCACGAGCCCCGAGAGTCCGACGAAAGCCAGAAGCAGCACGAAGCCCATCTGTCCACCGCCCGTGTCAGGCTCGCCAAGCTCGGGGTCGGCCTTCGTCTTCAGCCAGGCAAGACCCAGCGCCCCGACGCTGAGCGCGATGCCGCCAGGCACCCCAAGAAGTTTCGGGAGGGAAAACAGGCTGTAGGGCGCCTCCAGCGCAAAGACGTAGTGCAGAACGGTGCCCGACGAGGTCGAGGCGAAGCACAGCAGGAACCCGTAGAGCACAAGCTGATGCATGATCCGGCGCGTGTCGGAATAGCGGTCGCCCTGCTCGTAGTTGCAGCCCTGTCCCTGCCCGCCCGAGAGGTTCTTCAGCCGCCCCGCCGACAGGGTCGCGGCGCGCAGGTCCCACAGGGTGACGCTCGCGCCACCCACCTCGCGCCAGAAGGCGCGCAGGCTCATCGCCATCGCTGCGAGCGGCAGCAGGAAGGCGGGCGCGAAGATCATCACCATCATCGAGTGACCGAGATAGGCATAGAAGCCCTCGCCCCCGCCCGGCATCGCAAGGACCGACAGGAACAGAGCCGCGATCCCGGCCACGAGCGCCGCCGCCAGCGCCATACCGCTGCGCTGGAACAGGCCGCCCAGCGCGCCGGGCCACGCGAAGCGGTCCCAGCTTTCGGTGCGCACCTCGGCCAGCGCACGCGGCAGGTTCAGCGCGAAGGCGTGGGGCTCGGTGTACTGGCAGGCGTAATAGCAGCCGCGGCAATTGTGGCACAGGTTCGCCAGCTGCGTGAGGTCGTCGTCGGCAAAGGTCTTCTGCCGGGTGATCGCCGGGAACACCGCGCAATAGCCCTCGCAATACCGGCAGGCGTTGCAGATCCCGACCTGCCGACGCGCCTCGTCCATCGGGTCGGACGACAAGGTTTCGGGATCCGTCAGAAGCGAGACGTCAAGCGACATGGGCGGCGGCCTCCTGACCAGCGATGCGACCGAACACGGTGCCGATGGTCATTCCGAAGCCGGCCAGATAGCCCTGCCCCAGGATCGACCCGGCCATCATCTCGCCGGCGGTCCAGATGTTGTCGTAGCGGCCCGCGGGTCCGGTCACCCGCGCGGTCTCGTCCACCCTCAACCCCAGATAGGTGAAGGTCACGCCCGGGCGCAGCACGTAGCCGTAGAACGGCGGCTGCGTGATTGGCCGGGCCCAGTTGGTCTTGGGCGGCTCGATGCCATCGGTGGCCAGTCCGTCCAGGTCCTGCGGCTTGAACTCGCCCTCGCCGCAGGCCTCGTTGAATTGCCGCACCGTCCGTGCCATCTTGTCGCCAGGAAGACCCATTTTCTGCGCCAGCCCCTCAAGCGTATCGGCGCTTTCGGGGGGATAGACCGACGGCATGAACAGGTCGATCGAGCGGCTGTCGATGATCGAATAGGCGACCTGTTCGGGCTGCGCCGCGACAAGTCGGCCCCAGATGGCGTAGCGCTTGGGCCAGACTTCTTCGCCTTCGTCGTAGAACCGCTCTCCATCGCGATTGACCACAACCGAGAACGGCACGCAGTCCAGCCGCGTGACGATGCCGCCGTCGAATTTCGGCGCTCGCCCGTCGATGGCGACGGCGTGGCACTGGGTCGGATCGCCGACACTCTCGGCCCCCTGCCTGATCATGTCGTCGAGCACGACGCCCTTGTTGTAGGGCGTGCCGCGGATCAGGAAGTTGCGCGCGCTTTCGCCCCAGGCTCGGGCGAGCCAGTCGATGTCGCCCTGGAACCCGCCCGAGGCCAGCACGGTCCCGCGCCCCTCGATCCGATGCGTCTGGCCGTTTGTCTCCACCTCCACATGAGTGAAACGGTTGTTCTCGATCCCGACATGGCGCACCTGCGCCTCGTAGAGGATCGCGACGTCCAGATCCTCGGCCGTGTTGTAATAGGCGTTCACCAAGGCCTTGCCGCCCCCGAGGAAGAAGGCGTTGGTCCGGTCGAGCGACAAGGTCCCCGCCAGCGACGGCTGGAACCGAACCCCGTGCTCCTCCATCCACGGCAGCGCATCCTGCGAGCCGCGAATGGCGAGCCGCGCCAGACGCTCGTCGGTGTCGCCCTTGGTGACGCGCAGCAGGTCGTCGTAGAACTCGTCCTCGTCATAGGTCTCGATCAGCGGCCCCAGCGCGCCGTGGTGCATGCAGCGGAAGTTGCGCGTGTGGCGCGAGTTGCCACCGCGATAGGGCTCTGGCGCGCCCTCCAGCAGGATCACGCTGGCGCCGGTCTCGGCCGCCTCGATGGCCGCGCAGAGGGCGGCATTGCCCCCGCCGACGACGACGATATCCCATCCCTGATCCGCGATGCGGGTGATGTCGCTCATCAAAGGGGCTCCGGCTTTTGGTCAGGCAGGATGCCGGTGTCGCACAGCATCCGCAGCCTTGTGCACTGCGCCTGTTCCACATGCGCGCGCATGGCGGCCTCCGCCGCGTCGCCCTCACGGGCGCGCAGCGCGGCGTCGATGTAGGCGCGGTGGAACTGCTGGTTCAGCGCGAACAGCGCGGCCCCGTCGCCATCGGCAGCCAGCATGTCGTCCGGGATCACATCGAGGGCGTCAAACTCGAGCTCCGAAGCCGCGCGCGCGGCAAGATGGGCCGCGACGCCCTCCAGCAGGACGCGCATCTCGTAGATCTCCATGAACTCCGAACAATCGAGCGTGTTCACGAATGCCCCGGCGCGCGGGATGTGGGTGACCTGCCCGTCCACCTCGAGCCGGCGGATCACCTCATGCACCAGCGTTCCGGACATGGCGGAAGGGTCGGCCAGACTCCGCTTCGAGAAGTCGAGCGCCCGACTGCAGGACGTCGGCGCGAATCTGGTCGAGCAGACGGCTGCAAACCGTCGCGCCATGAGGGCCACCCTGGTCCTTGTGGACAAGATGCAATTCATGGGCTTGCGTCATGTGTTTGCTTGTATACGCTTGGATGCAAATGCGTCAACTCGCGAAAATCCAACTGCGCACCACCGGTCCGAGGCGTGCCTTCACGATCGTGCTCGCGGCACTCGGCACGGGCGTGTTCCTGACCTTCGGATTGCCATTGCCCTTTCTCTTCGGCCCCATGTCGGCCTGTCTTGTCGCCGCGCTGCTCGGCGCGCCGCTCGTGGGCGCGGGCGAGGTCTCGATGGGCGCGCGTACGATTTTGGGGATCGCCGTCGGCGCCTCGATCACGCCAGAGGTGGTGCGCCAGATTCCGAGGATGGCGGGCTCGGTCGCCTTCGTGCCGCTCTACGTCGCCGTGATCGGGATGATCGGGGTGCCTTATTTCCGCAAGGTCTGCGGCTTCGACCTGGCGACGTCTTATTACGCGGCGATGCCGGGCGGGCTGCAGGACATGGTGATCTTCGGGCAGGAGGCAGGCGCCGATGTCCGCGCGCTGTCGCTGATCCACGCGACGCGGGTGCTGATCATCGTCACCCTCGTGCCCGCTCCTGCTGATCCAGCTTTTCGACCGTCCCGCTGACGCCAGCCGATCGGCGAGCCGGCCCGCGACTGCCCGGTCCGAAACTGGCGCTGATGGTGCGGCGGCCTGGATCGGCTGGAAGGGCGGCGAGCGGATCGGGCTGTTCGGCGCGACCATCCTCGGGCCGATGATCGTCACGGCGACCCTGTCGCTGGCGGTCTGATCGAGCACCGGCCCCCGAGCGAGGCGATCCTTGCCGCGCAGTTCTTCATCGGCACGGGCATCGGCGTCGGCTATGTCGGCGTGACTCTGGCCGAACTGCGCAAGGACGTGCTGGCAGGCATCGTCTATGTCGCGATCCTCGCCGCTGCTGGCCTTCGCTGGTCACCGAGATCGTCGTGACCCTCGGCCTCGCCGCGCCGGTCGAGGGCTTCCTGTCCTTCGCGCCGGGCGGGCAGGCCGAGATGACGGTGCTGGCCATCGTCGCGGGCGCGGACCTAGGCTTTATCGTCGTGCATCACATCCTGCGGATCACTGATCGTCATCACCGGCGCGCCGCTGGTCGCGCGCCCTCCTCGGCCTGCGCGGGAAGAAGCAGTCCGAGACCAACCCATGAGGCCGCAGGATGAAAACGCTTCACCCAAGCATTCGATCAATGCGATTGATTTATTTCACGTGCCGGAGACAACCTCCTTTCGGAGTCGAACTCGGGACCGCGCACGCTCGACCGATCCAAAAGATACCGGCGGCCGGCACGGAACGATCCTGGGAGGATACCATGATCACCTGAGACCCACTTTGCGGCTCGCGGCGCCGCTGGCCGCTACCGCTGGTCGCCGCCGCCCGGCGGCCGCGCAGGACCTGTCCGAGGGCGAGACCGTCGAATACATGATCCCGTTCTCGGAATCGGGCGGCTCGGCGAAATGGGCCAACTTCTTCGCCCCGCTCCTGGCGAAGCGCTGCCCGGCAGCCCGACCGTCGTGGTCCGCTATCGTCCCGGCGCCGGCTCGACCGAGGGCGCGAACTGGTTCCAGCGAACCAGGATACCGACGACGGCACGCTGGTCTTCGGCGATTCCGGCTCCACCAAGTTCCCGTACCTGCTGGGCGACCCGCGCGTGCGCTACGAGTATACCGAGTGGCAGCCGGTGCTGGCCTCGGGCACCGGCGGCGTCGTCTACCTGCCGCCGGATCTGGCGCGAGCGCTTCGACGGCGACATGGATGATCTGAAGGACGAGTTCTACCTCTACGGCACCCAGGGCGCCACGACGCTGGACCTCGTGCCGCTGCTGGCCTTCAAGATGCTGGGCCTGCAGGTCGATCCGGTCTTCGGTGTCGAGGGCCGCGGCGATGGCCGCCTGATGTTCGAGCGCGGCGAGGCCAACATCGACTACCAGACCTCCTCCGCCTACATCGCCAACGTCCAGCCGCTGGTCGACGACGGGCTGGCCGTGCCGGTCTTCACCTGGGGCGCGCTGGACGACAACGGCGACATCGTCCGCGATCCGACCTTCCCGGACATGCCGACCTTCAAGGAGGTCTGCGAGGCGACCGAAGGGTGCGAGACGTGAAGGCGCCGCCTGGGACGCGTGCAAGGCGTTCTTCGTGGCCGGCTTCGCCACCAGAAGACGATCTACCTGCCGACCGCCGCGCCGCAGGAGGTGGTCGAGATGTACACGGAGGCCTTCGACGCACATCAAGGCGCGGCGACGGCTTCGCCGAGGGCAACGAGGTGCTGGGCGTCTATCCGCAGATGACCGGGGATGCGGCCGTCGAGGCGACAAGCAGGCGACCCGATCTCGCCCGAGGCCAAGCAATACGTGCTGGACTGGCTGGAGGAGGACTACAGCATCACCATGGAGTGATCCGATCCTCGAGCAGTGAATGACGCACCGCCCGGGTTCGCCCGGGCGGGCTGTCCCAACGAGCAACGAGCGCCGCTCCGTGGACCTGATCACCGACGCACTGCCGCATCTGTCGAGCGCCTTCGGGCTGATCTTCCAGCCGATGCAGCTGATGTTCCTG